>CACYQB010000014.1 GCA_902776435.1 uncultured Bacteroidales bacterium
ATACAAGGTGCTGGATAGCTTACATCGTCCATTTCACAGGCCTTTATGGATTGTGAAATGGGTTTGCTATTTCATAAGCCTTAGGCAAAAGAGCCGTAAAAAGTATATTAATTGTAAGGAACAAACAACAGATTTCTACTTCACTCTGCTTGAATGGTTGCATACAAATTATCCACAAGATAGTGACGGGGTGCCATCGAAAGAATCTATAGAAGAAGTTTGGTATTATTTTTCTCAGATAGAGAACCGAGAGAAGGAGGAAAGGTTAAGAAAAGTCCTGTCGTCAGAAAGAGAACGTGGTGTTGAGACTAAAATCTACAGCACATATAAAGCTGCCAGCTACTATATGAATTTGGCAGACGACAAACTACATTTCGTGGGGAACAGCGCCGCGTTGCCAAATTGGAACCCCAACCAACTAACTAAGACAGCACTTAAAAGCAGCATTTCAACCACTGACAGAAAAATGTATGTCCAGCATATCTTGCAGAACGACGGTCATTTCTTCTTAGCAATGTGCCTTCTACAAAAGCCTGTTATGAAGTATGAACTGAAGATGGACGTAGAGATATTTAAGTTTATGCAACGGTATTACCCTGTTGCAAACTTTGATTACACAAAACAAAGTCATAGTAATTACTATGTAGTAAGAAAACGATGGGTAGAATTACTACAGGCTGTTAACGAAAGAGGAACTTTGGGTAAAGCTCTGCTTAATAGTATTAAAGAAAACAGCGATTTCCTTTCGATTTTCATAGATATTGAAGCTCATGTTAAAGAATTTACAACAGAATTGAGAAAGCGTCGAAAATTCATTGAGCAGAAGAGCGCTTTTGTGACGACTTATCAGAACTCGGTTAAAATTAACAAAGACAAAAGCGGCTTTGTGAATCTGTATGACATCAGCAAGGAGATGGGGATGAGCTATGACCGCTTTCAATCTTTTCTCACTCAGTTTTATCAGGAAGAAAAATTGGTAAGGAACATTTTCTTTATAAATATTGTATCGACTATAGAGCAACGGAGGCGTTTCTATATAGGGAATGCCCCTGTTATAAAAATTAAGATGACCAAGAACTATGGAGTATAGAGAACTTTGGAATAAATTAACCATCGATCCGCAAAAGATGGAGATTATCAGGAAGGACTGGACAGAGGGAAAAGTGCCAGACCTACCTTTTGTGATTATTGACCAGCAAGGTCTGAAGCAACATATCGGAGATAAGCTCAAAGGTATAGACGGAGAAAGGATGACCACAACCGTTGTTAAGGCTCAGTATGGTGATGGTAAGACCAATGTGCTAAAGTATCTTAGCCTATACTTTGAAAGTCATCCTGAGTTAAACATTCATCTGCTTTATTGTCGTGCAGATGTAGACCAGACGGATATTTTTATATTCTTGCTGCGGCATCTGCAAAACAACAGCATGAAAGAACTTGTGGAGGGTATAAAGACCTTGCGAGAAAGAGACGGATTTACCCCTGCAACGCTGGCCAATGACTTTAAGGAAGACTTTGCCCATATACATGACTATACAGAAAAACTCTTTGAGAACGGACAGGACGATGATACCGTTAGAAATTTAGTGTATTTGGGGACAGGAAGACTCTATTCTATTGGGGCATTCCAAAAGTATGGTCTGGAGAAATTGACAGATTTCAATCGTCGTGAGGTTCTCGTGCTATTTTTGAATATTTTAGCAGAGATTGGCTATCGTGTAGTGTTTGCTGTGGATGAACTGGAAAAGATTCACGATAAGTCAACACGACGTATGGCCTATTTCTTTAATTCCTATCGTGAACTGGTTGATTTGTTTAACAAGATCAAGGGGCATTATCTGATAGCAACGATGACACAAGCTGTCAATATTGCACAGATGAGTCAACCCCTATGGGGACGGATAGAACAAGACGTTGTGGAGGTAAGCAAAATCAGTGGAAAAGATGATTTGTCCGAGCTGGTTAAGCTTATGGCTGAGTTGCTACAAGTGGAAGTTAATGTTTCAAAGGTAGATGAGGTGGTATCAACAATATCACGCAAGCCTTTGGATAGTAATCGCTTTGCCATTCGTGCCATCGCCGAAGCCTTACGTGAGAAACCTACATTAAATTTTGAAGAGGAGTTGAAGAAAGATGGACAGGTAGAGGAATTATACAAAAATGCTTACGTAGCTGCGGAGCAGGCACATGGCTTCAAAAACCTCTCACGAATACTGTTTGACCCATTACAATATTATTTGGAGGCTTTACAGTATGAGAATGTTAATGATAATCTACTGAGGAGGGACTATCAAGCCTTCGTTGATCCTGTTTCTAAACGAGCCTTTTTCTTTTTGTTCAACGACGACACCAAAATTCGTGGTAGAATACAAGAGTTTATGGATGAACGTGGCATCAAGCGTTTTGTTGTGTTTGTGCCAATAGAATTGAATGTGACCCATGCAACACTCAATATAGAGGGAGCAGAAGTAAAGTTGATAGACTATGACCCGAAACAACTTTTTGTGCTCTTGGATATCTACCGCGTGAATTTTGATAAGCAAGACGAAATTTTCCATCTGATAGGAATTGTTACCCAAAACGTATTTGAATAGGCGTATGAAATGGGAAAGTAAAAGTTTATGGTCTGTCTATACGTATACAATTGATATAGATAAGCTTTTGACGCCAGTTTATCACCTCGTTTTGGATGTTGCAAAAGGAACATATGCCGAGCGTCTTTTCAATGAATGGGCTGGAGAAGTTTTTGACATCAGAGCTATCACTGGACGGGATGCTCTTGATGAAGATATGACAGACGAATTGTTTTTGATAGAGATATCTCGCTATCTGAAAGGTTTCCTTTATGCTAATTTAGATAAATTAGACGGTACAGTTATTCAACTCTTGTATGAACCGAAAGGTCTGTTAGTAGCCCCTTCGCGGAACAAGCCAGCTCAGGCCCTCATCGCATGGATAAAGAGAGCGGAAATGATGAAGGCGTTTCTTGATTTGGTCAAATATGGACCAGTTTGTAATTTAAAGGAAACCCTTGTTAAACTACTGAATGACCAGTACTTTGGCGCAGCAGTAAAAGCTAATGAGGAAAGCACGCTGAAAGCGACTGTTATTCCGATGAATGCTTTAGAAGGCTACGAGATCTTTCCTGTTGATCCAGAATCAATATGGATTAACAATAAACTGAGCAAGGAGTTAGGCGTAAATGAAGGAACTGAGTGTGGAGAGGTAAAGTTTCTAAACATTGACGGGATTAGTTTGATGATTGGTGACTTTGTTTTTCCACTGACAGGAATTGACCTGTATGTTAAGGAAGATGCTAAACAAAACTATTTCTGGAAAATGCTGAGTGACATCTATGTAAATAAGAAGAAGAGCATTAGTATTTATAGGGAACAAAGTGGTGAATTCAAAGCAGCTTTCAAAACGAGCGAATTTGCGCAGTTAATCGCCAAACTGCAATACAACCTATATATAAAAAAAGAAGGACAAACTGTCCCAGAAGCCTACCGACAGTTTTTCGAGGAAGTATATAATATAGAGGAGTTCATAGACAAGAACAACCAGATACTGTTTACAGGAACACATCTTGAAGAGCAAGTCCAAAACAAACAGACTATGCTTGGTATATATAATACAGAGAAGGACGGAACAAATTATAATCTTCACGCCTGGGTAAATGTCGAGACTGAGGATAGGCAGAAGAAAACAGAGGCAGGCGGTGTGGAAGACATTAGCATAAAGACCGTATATGCACTCAAACCGCAGTATAGTTACTATTTTGCCAGTACTTATTTTGAAGACCTGTTTCAGGAAGTGTTGCAGGAACTGGGGATAGAGACGCTTCATGATGTGGAATTAAGCCTGAGTGAAAATCCAAGATCCCCTTATATCGAAGTAGACAACTTCGTAAGAAGACAAGATGGTACTATCGTATTCATAGAAAATAAGACGACACTGAATAGATACAATATAGAGGAAACTGTGAGCAAGATAGCTAAGTTTCATCAGGTGATGACAGATAGTTATCCGTCTATACAAATTGAATATCTGCTTGCAGCCCCCTATATGAATGATACTGTGGAGGAAGCCTATTCTTATTTCATGAATGTCGAAGGAAGTACTGCGACCAATTTTTTCATACCGATAGCTCGCTTTAATGGCATCAGACTGCATTGTGTGATAGAACCCGAATACGAAAAATTAAAAGCCATGATGGCAGAACTGCTGAAATGAAGTTGCCTGTAACAAGATACTATGGCTCGAAGCGCAGGGTGGTTGAAAAAATATGGGATGCTTTGGCAGAGCACCACATAGAGTTTAATACCATGCTTGACCTGTTTGGTGGAACAGGTATCGTTTCATATTATATGGCAAAGAGCGGGAAAACGGTGGTGTATAATGACATACTCTCATTTAACTGTGAAATAGCTAAAGCCCTGCTCCAATCTCCGAAAGGCGTTTTTTCGGAAGCACAGGCGCTGAGGCTTCTTCAGAGAGAACCCAACAGAGAATACCAAACCATTATAGAGGACTACTTTGACGACATATATTATCCAAGGGACGAGAACAGGATTATAGACACTGTGGTTCAGAATATTACCTATCTTGATGAGGCCGAAAAATCTAGTGCTTATTATGTGTTGTTCCAAAGTTGTATAATTAAGCGTCCTTTCAATATTTTCCATCGAAAGAATCTGAATCTTAGGACGGGCTTTACAGAGGCGAACTTTGGAAATAAAACCACGTGGGAGCAATCGTTTGAAAGCCTGTTTGTGAAATTCACTCGGGAGTTGAATGAATTCCAGTTTGTAGAGTTGCCACATGTGGAGGTAACAAACATGTCTGCCTTACATTGCAATAGGGATGCAGACCTTGTCTATATCGACACACCATATTTCAGTGAGAAACGGAGTGCTGCCATTACCTATCACAACCGATACCATTTTTTGGAAGGGCTGATGCACTACGAAAACATCCCCAATCAGATTAATCAAGTAAAAGTAAACAAAGAAATCAGGTTTGGTGAGAATCCCGAATTTGAAAAGAGAAACCATTATCTTGAAGACCTGAATACGTTATTGAACAGACATCAGCAATCAATAATTGCATTGTCTTATACCTCAGCCGGATTTCCTTCAATCGAGGAATTATGTAATGTAATGCGGCAGTACAAGAATCATGTGTTAATATGCAATTTGGGGAATCATTCGTTTGCTCTGAACAGAAACAATACTGACAGGCAAGAGGTTCTGATTATTGGATTATAAGAAAGACCATCATGTTTCACATCTATTCTATACGGATATATAAAGAATGTGACGGAAATCTGAGGAAGAATCTTCAGACAGAAAAGGCGTTTGAGTTTCAAAAACCTGCTCATAAAGATTTCTTTGCTAAGAATATCTCATTGCATGCCATCGTTGGAAAGAATGGCAGCGGAAAATCATCATTGCTGGAACTGATATTCCGTATGGTAAACAATCTAAGTTATGTGTTATTGCACAATATCCAACGAGCAGGAGCCTATCCTTTACGTTATGTATATGGTTTATGTGCCAACATGGACTACGAAATGGACGGGCATAGATACAGGATATGCTGTCAAGACACTTCGGTGACATGGATAGAAATGGGTGAAGATGGCGAGGTGGCGAATGGTACTGTGATAGTATCTGCTAAAGTGGAAGTACCAAGCGTGACTTATACAAAAGTTGGCTATCCCAAGGAGGACTCAATGACTATATCCATTGATGATTATCGAGAACTTGCAAAGAAATTGTTTTATACCATTGTGGTGAACTATAGCATGCAGGCATATGTGGAACAGGACTACCAAGACGAGAATACGGAATGGCAGGATAAAAAGGCTGTGAGTCCACATTCATCAAGCCTTGCTTGGATTAACGGTCTGTTTCATAAAAATGATGGTTATATGTGTCCAATCGTACTGAACCCTTTCAGGGACAAGGGTAAGGTGGACATGAACCGAGAGATGAGACTAACCCATCAACGGATGGAGGCCCTGCTCATTTACTATAAACGGCAAGGAGTTGATTATATTGATGGTTACTCGTTGAACACTATCAAATATACTTTTAATCCCGATGTGGTGTGCAGTTACTTTGATAATAAGAGACTGGCAGAGGTACTGGCTGTGAAATCGAAAGGATTACAAGTTTCGACTATTGAAAACAATCTGAAGAATAAAAGGACTAAAATTCAGGCTATACTTGATTTATTCAGAAAGGTGATGACAGCCAAGGATCTTAACTTTCAGCAGGAGATATTAAGGACGTTTGGCATTAACTACAAGTTGAATAAGGATATAGACCTGCTGACGGCAGAAATATATCTGATATGCAAGATTATTAATATCGCGCAGAAATATCCCACATACTCAGAAGAAAAGGATGCGATACTGCTGGAAGACAATACGAGCTTCGACTTTGTGGAGATTCTGAATCCTGCACCTTATGCAGAATATATCAACCCAATGCGAACTCTGGCTAAGAAGGTGAAAAATCAAAATGGGCATATTGGACTAAAGGCTTATAGAGCAACAAGGTATATTTTGAAGTCCCAGAAAGATAATTTGTCTCGTAATAGAAAAATAAAACTTGGAAACAGTTTTTATTTGGAGCAATATGCAGAGCATTATTGGAATGATTGTCAACTAAACTCTGTTGAACAAATCATAGAAGTACTCCCTCCCAGTATCTTCTCGTATGAGATTATGTTGGAGAAAAAGGATATGCCAGTTAATGAAGAGGGTAACGCCCGAGAGAATAGGATTATTCCAATGAGAAAAATGAGCAGTGGTGAACGGCAGTTCATTTTCTCAACCAGTACCATTGTTTACCATTTGCAGAACTTACGATCTGTGAAACGCCCCTCCCCCCGTTACAAGTACTTTAATGTTATTCTTGATGAAGTGGAGATATGTTTCCACCCGGAATACCAACGGACGTTTGTACACAAGCTTTTAACGATGTTGACAAGGTTGCGGCTGAACAATGATTCAAGCATCAATATTTGGATAGTGACGCACTCGCCTTTTATTCTGAGTGACTTTCCCATTGAAAACATCCTGTATATGGCAGACGGCCATCAATCTCCTCCTACCGATGTGGATAATCCTTTTGGAGCCAATATCAATGACATCCTGCGACAGAGTTTCTTTTTGGAGCATGGTTTTATGGGAGAGTTTTCAAAATATAGTGTTGTATCACTATGCAGATACCTATTTCCAAACAGGGATGAGTATCAAAAGTGTCCGCCGATGTATAAAAGTATAGAATGGACACCAGAACGTGCCTTCAGTTTTATACAAAAGATAGGAGAGCCGCTGTTGCGAACGCAACTAATAAAAGCATACAGAGAGAGTGAAGTTATATCGAAACAAGAGAAAATAGCCGAGCTTACTCGAGAACTTGAAGCACTTAGACATCAAGAATGAAGAAGATTCTGGTTACTGACGAGATAAGGGGGATGGCAAAGGATTATGCTATGCGCCTGTTGAACCAAGAGGGAGCAATTGGTAGTCTGCGTCATCTGAAAAGTCAGTTGACAGGGAATGAAGCCAAGTACGTGGAGCGTATCATTAGGAATCTGCCTGCTATACTGGAAATGCTACCATGGAATTATACAAATTTTCACCAGCAGCATTTCGCTCTTTTTGATAAAGGAGGAGCAAGGGCTATAGATTTCTCACATCGGTTTTTACTGTCGGATGATGGGGGTAGTCCGAAGGAGAAGGCATTTTATATGCATATAGTTGCGGCATTGAAGTATGATGTGGTGCAACAAAAGTTATTTCCTGAGTGCGTAAGGAAAATGGGCATTCGTGCATGCGTGTATTGTAATGCGCAATATGCCGTATCAGCTAAAAAACGAAAAACGGACAGGAGCAGCATTTATCGTTCTACATATAATATAGACCACTGGAAGCCCAAGAACCATTACCCCTACCTGGCAGTGGCGTTCTACAACCTCTATCCCTGTTGTACGACATGCAATCAGGGGAAGTCATATACGGAAAAGGACTGGTGTATGTATGCTCAAGTAGGGGATATGCTGAATCCCTATAAGTTCCTGCTTGATGATATGTCTCTGTTGAATTATCTGCTGACTTGGGATGCTGAGCAACTGAAAATAGATTTTGTGGATAAGACAACGGGATTGAGACCTGACTATGATAAGGATTTTCATGTACAGAAGCTCTATAATAATTTCAAAACAGAAGTGGAAGATGTGATCTGGCGTAATAGGATATATAATGCTAAGATGGTAGAAGCCATGCAACAGTCTGGTGTCTACAAAATAAAGCCTCAGGACACAAACAGATTCATTATCGGCAACTATGACCGAGAGGAGGATGTCATGAAGAGGCCATTGGCAAAATTGACGCAAGATATTGCAAGGCAGTTGGGGTTGATATGATATATGAAGGTTTGAAAGGTGATAAGAGCTTATTACGAAATAAGGTTTATTGTGAATGAGTAATAGCAAGAATAGTTAATAGATAGAATATACTGATGATATGATGTGTGGTGCTATTGAAGAAGAATAAATATGTTGAATCTTGACTTCAATAATATTAGACCCATGAACGGGTCTGCGAGGGACGGCTTTGAGGAATTTGTTTGCCAACTGGCACGCAAAGAAGAGATTCCGTGCACAAAGAGATTTGTACGCAATGGGAAACCTGATGGAGGGGTAGAGTGCTACTGGATTCTTGAAGATGAGAGTGAAGTGGCATGGCAGGCTAAATATTTCTGTAAGGCTTTTGATAATTCACAGTATCAACAAATAGATGGTTCTGTGGAAGAAGCGCTGAAGACTCATCCCCATCTAACGAGGTATATTATGGCAGTTCCAACGGATCCGTCAGATGCTCATGTTGAGGGCAGGATGAGCATGAAAGAGCGGATTGATGGCTATGTGGAAAGATGGACAGAACTCAATCCTCAAGTCGTATTTGAATTTTGGTGGGCATCGGACTTAATAGAAAGAATTCAGAAACCTCAAAATCAAGGTATGCTTCGATTCTGGTTTGGAGGGCATGAATTTACCGATGAAGACTTGATACGGTTTAATGCTGACTCCATCAAAGACTTGGGCAAGCGGTATCTGCCTAAGCTGAATATAGAAGTTGAGGCTGCGGAATACTTCGATGTGCTTTCGCGAGGGAAATCACTGGAATATTTCTTAGAAGATGAAGTGAGATTAGCAGAGGTTGCCTGCGGAAAAATAGAAAGGAACAAGTATTGCCATGATGTCCTTGAAAAGGTTGAAAGTGTTAGGAATGCCATCAGGCAAATAAAGGGAACTCCTGTTGCAGGTATAAACAGAATCGCACTGAATGAGTTTTTGACAGCACTGGTGACGCTGGGTGAAGCGGTTCAAGACATTGCCAATATAGTTGTTGATAATAATATTAGTAATGACGAATCCTACAGAAAGTATAGTAGAATATATGGTTTAGGTGTTGATGTCCTACATGTTTACAACGATTTGCATCAGGATGTCATGAGGCTGATAAATGACCCCGTCTTGATTCTGGAAGGAGATGCTGGCGTAGGAAAGTCTCATCTGATGGCTGATGTCGTACTGCGGCGGGAGAAAGAAAAGCAGATGAACCTGCTATTTTTGGGACAGAAATTCATCACCGACGAGGATCCTCTTACCCAGATGATGAAAATGCTTCACTTTACTGGAACTTCAGACGTGTTGTTAGAAATGCTCGAAGCTAAGGCGGAGATAACAGGACACCGTATTGTCATTTTCATAGATGCCATCAATGAAGGACATGGGTTGGCTATTTGGCCAAATAATATCCGCAGTTTCATTGATCAAATCAGACGTCATCCGTGGCTTGGACTTGTTTTGAGTATTCGTTCTTCATACCAACCAGCCATACTTCCATGGGAAGAATTCGGCCATGACTACTGTGTGAGAGCATGGCACCATGGATTCGGCATTAACACACAAAAGGCTGTACGGTTGTTCTTTAAGGAATACGACCTGTTGTATCCGACAATACCATTCCTTAATCCTGAATTCGGGAATCCATTGTTCCTACGTTTGTTCTGTGAAGGCATGAAGAACAATGGCTATAGGAAGATTCCCGATGGGATAAAGGGTATTACATCGGTCATGGACATGTTTTTTGATGGTGTAGAGAAGTCACTCAGAAAGAATAAGTTATATCCGTCGTCGATTAAAATCGTAGAGAAAGCAGTGCGAAGGTTTATAGCATATACAGCTAAAGAAGGACGGCATGAAATGCCTATTGACAGTGCAGCTGAACTTTTATCGGATATTTGTCCACGTGTTTTCGTTGAAGGAGAGTTGTTGGATTGTCTAATATCAGAAGGCGTTTTCAGTAAAAATGTTTTTTATAGAGATGCAGGCAAGTATGGGGAATGTATATACCTCACATACGAACGATTCGAAAATATACTTCAGGCTGGGTATCTTCTATACGAATTGAAATTTGATTTTAAGGCCTTGGAGGAATATGTTCAGACGATAAAGGAACCTTATAGAATTGGGGGCTTGTTGGAATCACTTGCCATTATGTTGCCCGAGCGTAAAGGTGTGGAATTATATGATGCATTGCCCAATTTCCGTCGGAGTAAAGCCGTTGTACATGCGGTTCTTTCCAGTTTGATATGGAGAGATGAAAGCACTATAGACTCGCATCTTGATGCCTACTTTGTAGAGTTCATGGATGAAGATCAATTCAAAGACCTTCTTATCGGAACCGTGATGGAGATTGGCTATTATGCGGGAAACTATTATAATGCAGACTACCTGCACAAGATGCTCGCACCTATGCCGTTGGCAGACAGGGATGCCATGTGGGTACCTGCATTATCGCGTATTTATGGTGCTTTTAACAATAAAAGAATTGAAGAAATCATTAATTGGGCATGGAATGAAAGTGATGAGGATGATATAGATGAGAAATCGGTAGAACTGGGTGCTACTTTGCTATCTTGGTTTTTGGCAAGTACAAACAGGCAACTCCGTGATACAGCAACAAAAGCCCTTGTTCAACTTCTTCACAATAGGATGCTGGTGTTGGTGCCACTTCTGGAGAAGTTCTCGACAGTGGATGATCCGTATATACATGAAAGACTTTACGCAGTGGCTTTAGGATGTGCTGTGAGATCGAAATCTAAAGAGCATCTGGCCGATGTATATCCTCATGTGTTGCTTCGGGACTATGCACGAGAGGTTATAGAATATGCTATTTCAATAGATGTAGAACTGGATGTTGATGTGAACAAGATACGGCCTCCTTATCATAGTTCTTTTGATTATAAGACTGTGCCAGACGAGGAAATAAAAGCCATATATGAGGGATGTGGTGGATATAAGGATTATCCAGGATTGTGTAGTATGCTAACCTCTATGTTTACGGAACATACGACAGTCGGCTATTCATATGGTGATTTCGGCAGATATACATTCCAAAGTGCATTAAGCAATTGGGAAATAGACGCAGAATGTCTGAGTAATTTAGCCATCAAACTCATTATCGACAAGTATGGGTATAGAGAAGAAAAGCATGGCGCATTTGACCAGAATGTAGGTTCTGGAAGAGGGCGCTCAACTGTGCCCAATGAGCGGATAGGTAAGAAATATCAGTGGTTGGTCCTGCATGAGCTGTTGGCCAGGGTAGCAGATAATTTCCCAAAATTGGAACATGTATGGAGTGACCACGTCGTAAGATATGAGGGCCCATGGGATCCTTTTGTTCGTGATATAGACCCGACAACACTTGTTCGAAGGGAAGGAAACCAGCAAAGGACAAAGTCTCGCGATGATTACTGGTGGTATGGAGGGTTGTATGATAACTGGGAGCCAGAAATGGCTGACTGGCTTAACATTAATGATGATATACCAGCTGCTGAACCGATTATAGAGGTGAAGGATTCTGAAGGGAACATTTGGTTAGCTTTGGAATGCCATCCAGAGTGGACAGAGCCCCATAGTGAAGATGATATTTACAAAAAGCTATGGTATCAGGTAAGAAGTTGTATCATTGATGAAGAAGAATTTCCTCGTATTTACGAATGGGCAACGAAACAGAACTTCGGGGGGAGATGGATGCCGGAATGTAGTGACAGGTACGAAATGTTCTATCGGGAGTATTATTGGTCGCCAGCCTATCAATATTTTGATGTAGAGGGGCTGACTAAGAAGGACATTTATGACAGGAATACGAATCGGCTCATTGGCCATGCAGAAGTAACAAGTATCGGTTATTTGTGGGAGGCGGGAGAAGACCATTCTAAAGAAGAGGCTTTCTATTGCCTTGTACCCTCGAAGCAATTATTTGACGGTATGGGGATGCGACATGGTGACAAGGAAGGTGTGTTTGTGGATGAAGAAGGTAAGGTAATCTGTTTTGATGAGGGAGCAGTTGAAGAATCGAGAAATTATCTATTAGTGAGGAAGGATGCACTGATGAATTATCTTGCCAGTCATCACAAGAGGATTATGTGGTATGTACTGGGTGAGAAAAATATCATCGGACTGCATGGTTATCAAAGTATACCAAATCTCCCCATGTGGCTTGTCATTAGCGGTACTTATACTTTGGATGATACAGGTAGAATCACAGGATGCCTAAGAACGTTTCATGAGAGATAGCAACTGTAATTTTCACTTGCCAGTTGAATTCGCGAAGAGTTTATAAAAGTTAAAAATGTTAAATCTGCATGTTTTCCTCCCTTTACAGAATCTACGTAATCACTTTTCTACCATTTTAACAGGAATCCATTGACCCACAACAAGTTGTAAGTACCACTACTGTTCTTCGCTAGAGACACTTTATTTCAATGCTATCTCTTGCGATGATTTCCATTCAACAGAAATATATCAACCTTTTAATGATTTAAATATTTCGACTATCATAATTGGCAATAATGTGCTGAAAATACCAAACTATTTTGCAAATGGCTTGTCAAAATTGACTAGTGTTGACATACCCAACTCTGTCACCACCATCGGATGCTCTGCGTTCCAAGGATGCACATCATTGAAAACGCTCAACTTCAATGCCATTTCTTGTGCTGATTTTAGTTCAACAGAAAGCGAACAGCCATTTAATAACTTAAATATTTCGACCATAAATATTGGAGATAATGTTCAGAGGATTCCAGCATATTTTGCAAATAGCTTAACAAAAGTGCCCGACTTGACTATCCCCAACTCCGTCACCTCCATTGGCAATTATTCATTTAATAATTGTTCCGGACTAACAGACATGACAATTGGCAATTCTGTCACCTCCATTGGCGACAACGCCTTTAACAATTGTTCAAGACTAACTGGCACCTTGACCATTCCCAACTCCGTCACATCTATCGGGGATTATGCGTTTTGTAATTGTTCAGAGCTAACAAACTTATCTATGAGTAATACGGTGACTTCAATAGGCGACTATGCTTTCAACGGCTGTTCAAGTTTGACTGGCATTGTATCCCTCCCGAAAACACTCACTGCCATCGGTGTACAAGCATTTGGCAATGATCCTACAATTGAAGAAGTTAAGTGTGCGGCGACAATACCACCGACATGGAATGATATGGCGATGTTCATGACCAATGTCTATAATCATTCTCCGTTATATGTGCCGATAAATTCTGTTAGGGCCTATCAGGCAGACCCATGTTGGGGCCAGTTTATTACCATCCTTGGAATGCAGGAAGAAGTGCTGGCAACGGACATTTCCCTCAATCAGTCGCAGATGAGCCTAATGGCAGGAAATTCGTCCCAGTTGGTTGCTACTGTCCTGCCTGACGAAACTACTGACAAAGCCGTGACATGGGCAAGCAGTGCCCCGGCTGTAGCAAATGTTGACGGGAATGGCCTTGTGACAGCTTTAGCGACTGGTACTACCACTATTACGGCTACGACAACCGACGGTAGTAACTTGAGCGCTTCGTGTGTGGTGACTGTTACCGACGACATGAGCGAGTATGACAATTACCTGTCAATGGCTGATGTTGAGGCTTTTCACGGTGATACCATTGTCATCCCTATCAAGATGACCAATACTGCCAGCATCATCTCGTTCCAAACGGACATCGTCATACCCGATGGATTGGAATTGCTGAAAGAGGATGGTGAATATCTCATTGACCCGTCCGACCGTATGACCAGAACTCATAGCCTAATGAGCAATGACATTTCTGGCGGTGCAGTCAGAGTGATTTGTTATTCGTCTAACTACAAGCCTTTCACAGGCAACAGTGGCGACGATTTGTTCTATATCACTGTCAAGGTGACTGACGATGCCGAGGGCGATTACACTATTCGCATGCGTAACACATTGTTCACCACTAGTGACTTTGAGGAACTTACTGCACCTGATGTGGCTGCAACTATTCACGTAAAATCGTATCTCTTAGGTGACGCCAATGGCAGCGGCACTGTAACGGTGACCGATGTGGTGGTCGCTTCGCAATATGTACTAGAAATGTATCCCCAACCGTTCGTCTTCGAAGCTGCTGACGTGAACACCGATGGCACAATTACCGTGACCGACGTATCTCGCATCGCCTGGATGGTGCTCAATCCAACGCTGAGGGCTCCGCTGCGCGCTCCAGCCCTATGGAACAACGGTGATTGCATGAGCGGCAATGACATCACGCTTGCTGCTGGCGAGACCCACAGGGTGAGCATCATGCTTGACAACGAAATGGACTACAGCGCCTTCCAGCTCGACCTGAATTTCCCTGCTGGCTTGACGGCAAGCAACGTCAAGTTGACTGACCGCGCAGGCTGCCATACCTTTGACGTGAACACGCTCCAGAACGGTAAGATCCGCGCTTTGTGCTATTCGCCTGCTATGACTAGCATCAACGGCCATGAGGGTGCTTTGCTGACCTTTGACGTGAGCGCTGTGGCTACCGTCACTGACATCATCACCGTGGACGGCATCGAATTGGTGACCCCCACATGTCAGACCGTGAAACTCGACACCTTCACCATCGGGGTGAACAACGCAAGTTCTGTCAACGAGGTGGCTGAAGGCAGGGCCATTGCCAAGGTTGAATATTTCAACCTCGCTGGCCAACAAATCACCGAGCCAGTCGATGGAGTGACCCTCATCGTCACCACCTATACCGACGGAACCCGTTCTACCAACAAAATCATACGCTAAACAAAACATCATTTTTAACTACGAATTACGTGAATTAAACTAATTGGCATCCGATTTAACAAAATCAATGATTCGTATAATTCGCGTAATCCGTAGTTTTATAAAGACAAGAATATGAAAAGATATTTATCATTTGTAGTTTTAGTGGCCATCGCGTTGTGTGCCACAGCTACCGACCGCTTTTATATCGAGGATTTCACAATTACGCCTGGTGATTCCTACACTGTGAGCATCTTGCTCGATAATGAGACAGCTTATACCGCATTCCAAACTGACATTTACCTGCCCAGCGGCCTGGCTATCGAACAGGAAGACGGAGACTATATCTTTGACTTGACAGACAGAAAGGCGCGTGACCACAATATAGCAGCACAGTTGCAGCCTAACGGCAGTATCCGTATCATGTCCTATTCGCCCCGCATCAATGCCTACAATGGCAACAGCGGATCACTAGTGATTTTCAACGTGATGGCTAGCGCAAGTTTCACAGGTCCGGCAACGCTTCAACTGAAAAACACCCTTTTTACAACCACTGCAGGCAGCGAGATTGCTTTTGCTGATGAATCTTGTGCGGTGACTATCCCTGAAGTCTCCGATTTGCCAGGAGATGTTAATAATGACGGAAAGCTATCCATCAGTGACGTTACCGCCCTTATTGACGTGCTGCTCGGGGGTGGTTCTGCAAACTATAATCTATTGAATGCGGATTGTAATAGTGACGGGAAACTGACGATTTCGGACGTGACGGCGTTGATTGATGCGCTGTTGGGCGGAGCACCGTTGCCCGAAAAGAATTACGAAGTGATTACCGTCAATGGGGTGACATTCAAGATGGTCAAGGTGCAGGGCGGCACGTTCACGATGGGCGCGACGCCCGACCACGGCACCGAGGATCCCTGGAACGACGAATGGCCCACGCATGAAGTGACAGTATCTTCGTTCAGCATCGGGCAGACCGAGGTGACGCAGGAACTGTGGCAAGCCGTCATGGGCAGTAACCCGAGCTTTTTTACGGGCGACGCGAACCGCCCCGTGGAAACGGTATCCTGGGATGAGTGCCAGCAATTCATCGCCACATTGAACCAGTTGACGGGCATGAACTTCCGCATGCCCACCGAGGCCGAGTGGGAGTATGCCGCCCGTGGCGGTAACATGACCGAGGGCTACAAATATGCCGGCAGCAACGACATCAACGAGATTGCGTGGTGGGACGACAACGCCTGTGACGGCGTGGGCGAAAGCAGCCCCGACTACGGCACACATTCCGTGGCCCTCAAGAAGGCCAACGAGTTGGGCCTGTATGACATGAGCGGAAACGTTTGGGAATGGTGCCAAGACTGGTACGGCCCCTATAGCGAAGAGGCCCAGATCAACCCGACAGGTCCCGAGACGGGCACCGAGCACCTGCACCGCGGAGGCAGCTGGATCAACTACGCCAGGAACTGCCGCGTGTCTTGCCGATTCCACTGGGTTCCCGATAACGCCAACTACGTCGGCCTGAGACTAGTAAAATAGTTAGGAGTTAGGAGTGAGAAGTGAGAAGTTAGAAGTGAGGAGTGAGGATGCCATTCGTATAATCTGCATAATCCGCAGGCAGCTCACGCTAAGTCGCGAAGCCGCTAAGTTTTATAAGTTGGCATCCGCATCCCTTTTACACTCATACACCTATACACTCATCCACCCATACACCTATACACTCATCCACCCATACACCTATACACCCATCCACCCATACACCCATCCACCCATACACAATATAATTTGTGGATGGAATTATTTGTGGATGGAATTATTTGATTATCTTTGCAGGTAATAAACCCGTATCCGTTATGATGAAGGAAAACCTGATCAAGATTTATGAGCGCAGTTTCATCGACAACTGGGAACTGCCTGCATTAACTGACTACAATACCAGCGAGCGCCTCACCTACGGTGACTTTGCCCGCAACATTGCCAAGCTGCACCTGCTCTTCAAGGGCTGTGGCGTGAAACAAGGCGACCGCATCGCCCTCATCGGCAAGAACATCCCTAACTGGGTAACCATCTTCATGGGTACCATCACCTATGGTGCTGTGATTGTGCCCATCCTGCAGGAGTTCAACCCTGCCGACGCCCAGCATATCATCAACCATAGCGAAGCCACCATGTTGTTCATCAGCAAGTCAATCTGGGAGAACCTGGAGTTTGACAAGATGCCGCGCGTGCGCGCCGTCTTCCAACTCGAGGACAAGAAACTGCTGGCCGTGAAAGACGGCGAGGAGGTGATCACCAAGGCTAAGGATGAACTGGAAGCCGCTTTCAGCGCAGAATATGGTGAGGGCTTCTATCGTAATCACATCCACTATGCCGACGTGCCTAATGACTCACTGGTCGAAATCAACTACACCTCCGGAACAACCGGATTCAGCAAGGGCGTGATGCTCACCGCCAACAACCTGGCTGGTAACATCGTGTACGGTATCAACTCCGGTCTGCACTTCAAGGGCTCCCGCGACTTGGCATTCCTGCCGCTGGCTCATGCCTTCGGCTGCGCCTTCGACATGCTGACTCCGCTGGCCGTGGGTGGCCACATCACCCTGCTGGGCCGCATTCCTTCGCCAAAGATTCTGGTCAAAGCGATGGCCGAAGTGAAACCTAATGTGGTGTTCACCGTGCCTCTCGTGCTGGAGAAAATCTACAGCAAGATGATTGTGCCCATGATCAGCAAGGGCACATTGCGCTGGGCCCTGGCCGTGCCTTATCTGGACAGGCGCATCTATGACAAGATTCGAGATAAACTCATCGAAGCCTTCGGCGGCGCATTTGAGGAGGTCATCGTGGGCGGTGCACCCTTCAATGCCGAGGTCGAGGACTTCCTGTACAAAATCAAGTTCCCGTTCACCGTGGGCTACGGCATGACCGAGTGCGGTCCGCTGGTGAGCCACACGCCGTGGCGCGAGTTCGTGCCCCACAGTGCCGGTCGCATCCTGCCGGGCATCATGGAGTGCAAGATCCTGAGCGACGATCCCGAGAATATCCCAGGCGAAATCTGCGTGCGCGGCGAGAACGTCATGCAGGGCTACTTCCACAACAGCGAGGCCACCGACAAGGTGCTGCACGAGGACGGATGGCTGCACACCGGCGACATGGGCACCCTGAATGCCGATGGTACATTATTTATAAGGGGCAGGTTGAAGACCATGCTGCTGAGCTCCAGTGGACAGAACATCTATCCCGAGGAAATCGAGGCTAAACTTAACAATATGCTCTACGTGAGCGAGAGCCTCGTCGTCATGCGTGAGGGAAAACTCGTCGCACTTGTTTATCCCGACTACGACTCCATGGACCAGTTGGGCGTTACCCGTGACAAGTTGCCCGAGCTAATGGAGGAAATCCGGACCGAGTTGAACAAACTGGTAGCCCCCTACGAACGCATCGCCAGGATCCAACTGATGGCTACAGAATTTGACAAAACGCCCAAACGGAGCATCAAACGATACCTTTACAGCAACTGATTTCGGAGCCGAAATCAAGGGATTTTATACGGTATATACGTAGCCTTAACAAAATTTAACGGATGCCCGCTTACAGGCATCCGTTTTGTTATCTATTTGATTATCAGTAGTTAACAAGCGAAAAAATAAATCAATTTTTGCATTCGGCAAAAAACGTGAATAAAAAAAAGACGAAAAAAGTTTGCAGGTGAAATTTTTGTTATAATTTTGCACCCGATTTTAACAACAGAAAATTAATTGTTTTATTATTTAAAATTACAAAAGAAAATGAAGAAGTTAGTTTTAGCTCTTGCTGTTATCGCTAGCGTTAGCATGATTTCATGCACCAACAATGCCGAGCAGGCCACCGAGGCTGCTGCTGAGGACACCACCGCTATGGTAGAAGAGGCTCCCGCCGCTGACACCACCGCTGTTGTTGCTGACAGCGCTGCTGTTGAGGCTCCTGCTGAGGCTGAGGCTGCTCCCGCTGAGGAGGCTGCTCCCGCTGAGTAAGCAAGACTTTTACAACAAGAGAGTTTGAAGCTGTTCCCGCCGGTTAGGCTCGAGCAGCTTTTTTTTGTATACCTACCCCCCGAAAAACAGGTCAACGGCGCCCCGGGCAGCGCAGGCTGACGGCCAGTGGTGACGCAGGCGACGCAGGCCAGAGGCCTGCACAAGGCCAGTAGGCCTTGACTTGCATTAACCCCAGGGCGCACAGGCCGGAGGCCTCGTGTGGCCTGGGGAGAGAGGCCACAAACAGGACGGGCCCCGAAGGGGGCCACACACGCCCAGCAACGCCCCATTTTCCTCATCAAGATTTTTATTGTAACTTTGCCATCGTAAATAAAACGTATCATGAGTGCAGTTACAGCTATTTATCATATCGTCATCAATACCTACAGGCGTGAGATGACATTACCCCTCGCATCGAGCGACCAGTTGTATCGTTATATTGCACGCGTTGTGCAGAATTCCCAATCTACGCTTTACGCTATAAATGGCATTGAGAATCACATCCACCTCCTGATCAACCTCCATCCATCAGTGCGTTTATCCGACCTTGTGCGTGATATCAAGTTGTCAACAAGTCAGTGGATCAAACAGCATCATGACATATTTCCGCAATTTGCGGGTTGGGGAAAGGAATATGGAGCTTTCACCTATGCTCTGCGCGATAAGGACATGGTAGCCAATTACATCCACAATCAGCGAAGCCATCATCAGCGGGAATCCTTCGAGGATGAATACCGCAAACACCTGCAGAATGCAGGAATAGCCTGGAATGACTATCGCCTGACGTGAGTGGCCCCCGATGGGGCCCGTTCCACGACGCATCAGCATCCCCAGGCCACACAAGGCCTTCGGCCTGTGCGCCCTGGGGTTCACTCAATTCAAGGCCGACGGCCTTGTGCAGACCTACGGCCTGCCAACCCGCAACCTCATCTACGGCCTCGCAACCCGCAACCCCACCTACGGCCTCGCAACCCGCAACCTCATCTACGGCCTGCAAACCCTCACCCACAACCTCGCAACCCGCAACCTCACCCACAACCTTGCAACCAGCAACCACTCCTGCGACCTCGCTACCAGCAACCCTCGCCCATACTCCTTTCCACTCTTTCTCTGAGAAAAACAAATTTCACCCTATAGCTCTATTGGCATAGCATAGAGGCTATAGGGTGAAAAAGTGTATGATCTGTATCGTTTACAGCATGGTGTCGGGATCGAGGTTGTTCTTCTCGATGTCCTTGAAGTAGCGATAGGTGCTCACTTTGAGTTCATCGACGGCAGCCTCGTCGGCGATGATGACGGCATGGGGATGCATCTGCAGGGCACTCAGGGTGCACATGTGGGAAACGCCACCCTCGATGGCCTGCTGCAGGGCGCGTGCCTTGCCGTGACCATTGACGATGATCATC
Organism: uncultured Bacteroidales bacterium; assembly: GCA_902776435.1. Classification (GTDB taxonomy): domain Bacteria; phylum Bacteroidota; class Bacteroidia; order Bacteroidales; family Muribaculaceae; genus Sodaliphilus. The sequence continues at coordinate 20,574 of CACYQB010000014.1, forward strand.
ACCTCGCGGGCATCCATCACGGTGCCGACGCCCACAGTGAGGGCAGTCTTGGGCACCTTGTTCAGGTCGCCGTCAAAGAAGCGGCTATTGGCGATGATGGTGTCCTGGGTCAACGTCTTCTGGCGGGTGCGGGAAGTGAGTGATGAGCCAGGCTCGTTGAAAGCGATGTGTCCGTCGGGTCCCACGCCACCCATGAACAAGTCAATGCCTCCGGCAGCCTGAATACGGGCCTCGTAGTCGGCACACTCCTTCAAAATATCAGGCGCATTGCCGTTGAGGATGTTCACGTTCTCGGGCTTAATATCTATATGGGAGAAGAAATTGTTCCACATGAAGGAGTGGTAACTCTCAGGATGCTCCTCGGGCAGGTTGCAGTACTCGTCCATGTTGAAGGTGATCACATGCTGGAAGGACACCTTGCCAGCCTTGTTCATGGCAATGAGTTCACGATACATTCCCAGGGGGGAACTGCCTGTGGGACAACCCAGCTTAAAAGGTTTCTCGGCAGTGGGCTTGGCTTCATTAATGCGTTTTGCCACATAACGTGCAGCCCATTTAGACACATTCTCGTAATCAGGTTCGATAATCAGTCTCATAATGTTTGGTTATTTGAATCGGTTTTGATAGGGCAAAGTTACTCTATTTCTACAAAATCTCCATAAAAAAGTTACAACTTTTGCACTTTGCGGTCACACAAGATAGCGCCTCAACAATAGCAAATAAATTTGCTATTGTATTCGACTTGCACTATCTTTGCACCCAAATTCAACAAAACAAACCTCATGGACAACAAGAGACCACTCATCCTCATCAGCAACGATGACGGCTTCCATTATAACGGCATCCGCTCGCTCATCAAGGTGGCACAACGCTATGGCGACGTGTTTGTCGCTGCACCCGCTGTGCACCAGAGCGGCAAGTCCAGCGCCATCACCCTTGACGCTCCCGTGCGGGCCCATCTGGTGGAACACCGCGAGGGTTTCACGGCCTATGAGATCAGCGGCACTCCAGCCGACTGCGTGAAACTCGCCATCAGTCAACTGATGAGCGACCGCCAGCCCGACCTGGTGCTTGCCGGCATCAACCACGGCTACAACATGGGCATCAGTTCGCTGTATAGCGGCACGATGGCATGTGTGTATGAGGGCATCATGCATGGCGTTCCCTCGGTGGCGTTCTCCTATGGCGTGTTCACCCGCCAGGCCGACACCAGCGTCTGTGAGCCAGTGGTCGAGCAAGTGCTTGAGCGCGTGCTCGACAAGGGCCTGCCCGAGGGCATCTGCCTGAACGTCAACATCCCGCCCATCACTGAGGGACCCGTCAAGGGACTCAAAGTAACCATCAGCGACCTGGGCCGCTGGGTCAACGAATGGGAGAAACGCGAGCATCCCATGGGCGGTGAATACTACTGGATGACCGGGGATTACGAGATGCTTGACGAAAATGACGATCGCACCGACATGTACTGGCTCAAGCGCCACTATGCGACCGTCACGCCCTGCCACATCGACCAGACCGACCATGAGTCGATAGGTCAAATCACCGACCTGCTGCTGTAATCAACTCATTAATATAAATATAACAAGATATACACTAGACAAGAGATGGAAAGACGAGTAAGAGTGCGCTTTGCGCCTTCACCCACAGGCCCGCTTCACATCGGCGGCGTGCGTACTGCACTGTATAACTACCTGTTTGCCCGCCAGCATGGCGGCGACATGATTTTGCGCATCGAGGACACCGACAGCACACGCTTCGTGCCCGGTGCCGAAGCATATATCAACGAGGCTCTGCAATGGCTGGGCATCGGCATCGACGAGGGCGTGCGCGAAGGCGGCAACTACGGCCCCTACAAGCAAAGTGAGCGCCGCGACCTGTACCGCAAGTACACGCAACAACTCATTGACGCCGGCCGTGCCTACTACGCCTTTGACACCCCCGAAGAGCTGGAGGCCAAACGCCAAGAAATCAAGAATTTCCAGTATGATGCCAAGACACGCGGCATGATGCGCAACTCGCTGTCTTTGCCCGCCGAGGAGGTCAAAGCCCTCATGGACAAGGGTGAGAAATGGGTGGTGCGCTTCCGCATCGAGCCCGACCAGGACGTCGTGGTTCACGACCTGTTGCGCGGCGACGTGACCATCAACTCTTCAATCCTTGATGACAAAGTGCTCTACAAGAGCGCCGACGACCTGCCCACCTATCACCTGGCCAACATCGTTGATGACCACCTGATGGAGGTATCCCACGTTATCCGTGGCGAGGAGTGGCTGCCCAGTGCTCCGTTGCACGTGCTGCTGTACAAGGCCTTTGGTTGGGAAGACACGATGCCCGCATTCGTCCACCTGCCCCTGTTGCTCAAGCCCGACGGCAAGGGCAAGTTGAGCAAGCGCGACGGTGACCGCCTCGGCTTCCCCGTGTTCCCGCTCGACTGGAATGATCCCAAGAGCGGCGAACGTTCCAGCGGCTACCGCGAGGCCGGCTATCTGCCCCAGGCCGTAGTCAACTTCCTGGCCCTGCTGGGCTGGAACCCCGGTGACGACCGCGAGATCTTCTCGATGGAGGAACTCATCAAGGAATTCTCCATTGACCATTGCTCACGCAAAGGCGCTAAATTTGACTTCGAGAAGGGCAAGTGGTTCAACCACGAGTACATCATGAATATGGACGACAGCGAGCTGGCCCAGTTGTTCAAGCCCGTGCTCGAGCAGCATGGTGTCAACGTGGCCGACTTCAGCGACGAGTATATCACCCAAGTGGTGGCACTGGTCAAGAGCCGCGCCAACTTCGTGTGCGACCTTTGGGACCAAGCCTCGTTCTTCTTCGTCCGTCCCACCAGCTACAGCGAGAAAGACATCCGCAAGCGCTGGAAACCCGAGACGCCTGAACTCATGCGCGAGCTGGCCGCCCTGCTCGACACCGCCGACATGCAAGACGCCGAAGCCTGTGAAGCCGCCGTCATGGACTGGATTGACAAGAACGGTTACCACAAGGGCAACGTGATGAACGCCTTCCGCCTGACCGTCGTCGGAGAATGCCGTGGTCCGCACATGTTTGAAATCACCAAACTGATAGGCCACGACGAGACCCTTGCCCGCCTCAACGCTGGCATCGAAAGCATCCAACTGCCCGCTGATGCGTAACTGGCTGCTCGCCATATTGACTCTCATTCTCACCATTCCGCCTCTTGCAGCCCAGGAGGTGGAATGGAGTGTTGATGCCAGTATTCTGCTGAACAACCGTGAGGGCGGCGACGACAGTTATTCACCCGACCAGACCTTTGCTTTCACACGCCTGGCCCCCGAGCTGGGCGTATCGCTCATGGAAGGCCGGCATGTGCTCAAGGGCGGTGTCGCGTGGTACCAGCCCATGATTGACAACATGAAGGGCTACAAGGTGCTGCCCACGCTCTACTACCGCTACAACGATGACAACGGATGGCACGTGACCGCGGGCCTGCTGCCACGCACGCTCATGGTGAAACGCGCTCCGCGCTACATGTGGAGCGACTCGCTCAATTATTGCCAGCCCAACATCCGCGGCATCATGGCGCAACTCATCAAGCCGGCCGGTTATTCCGAACTCCTGGTGGACTGGCGTCAGATGCAGACAGAGCACCAGCGCGAGGCTTTTACCATCATGTCTAACAACGACTGGCGCATTGCCGGGCCACTGAGCCTTGGCGGCCACGTCCAGTACAGCCACCTGGCGATGTCCCGCAACCACGACGAGAGCGAACACGTCAACGATGACATCATCATCAATCCCATGGCATCGCTCGACCTGTCGCAACGCACTGCGCTCGACTCGCTGCGTCTGTCGGCAGGAGCCCTCATCGGCATGCAGCGCGATCGTGGCACCGAGCAGTGGGACAAGCCTGCAGGCTTTATCGCCACGGCAACTGCACGCTGGCGCTGGATTGAACTGGACGAGACCTTCTATACGGGCCAACGCCTCATGCCACTGTACGACAAATTCGGCAGCCAACTCATCCAGGGCGACCCCTACTTCAACCACAAGACCTACAGCCGCACCGACCTCGTCTTCCACATCGTGAACAACCGTTTTGTTGACCTGACAGGGTCATTCTCACTTCATGCCACGGACAAGAAAACGGGCTTCTGGCAACAAATAGCCTGCCGCTTCTATATCGACAGCAACCTGTGGAAGCGTCGTCATGACCACGACTACCTGAAGAGTGGCCACCTGCAACAAATCTACTAAAGACTCAAAACTAAGACCAATGGATCCATTATATAATATAGGTGTAGCTACATATCGCAACGCAGTCAAGATTGCTGCCATCCGTAACCCCAAAGCCAAACTGATGCTCAGAGGGCAACGCCGCTGTTTCCGCACCCTTCAACGTAAACTGGACCCAGCCGGAGGCTACATCTGGATTCATGCTTCATCGTTAGGCGAGTTTGAACAGGGTCGTCCGCTTATCGAGAAAATCAAGCGCGAACAGCCCGACGCCCGCATCCTGCTGTCGTTCTTCTCGCCCTCGGGGTACGAGGTGCGCAAGAATTTCAGTATGGTGGATACGGTGGTATATCTGCCGTTTGACCTGCCGGCCAACGTGAAGCGCTTCCTCGACATCGTCAAGCCCAAAGTCGCCATCTTTGTCAAGTACGAGTTCTGGGGCAACTACCTGAGCGCCCTCAAGCACCGAGGCATTCCCACCTATATCATTTCGGCCATCTTCCGTCCCAAGCAGATATTCTTCCGTCCCTGGGGCGGCATGTTCCGCAAGATGCTCAAGTGCTTCGACACCCTGTTCGTCCAGAATGAGCAATCACGCGACCTGCTGGCCAGCATCGGGGTTGACAATGTAGTCATTGCCGGTGACACACGCTTTGACCGCGTGGCTGACGTGCGCGCCGCCGCCAAGGAGTTCCCTCTCGTAGCCAAGTTTGTCGAGAACACCAAGTTCACCCTCGTCATGGGCAGTTCCTGGCCACCGGACGAAGACATTATCATCCCCTACTTCAATGCCCACCGCGAGATGAAACTCATCATCGCGCCCCACGAGTTTGACCGCCACCGCCTGCATGTGCTCATGTCCAAACTGACGCGCCCTGCCCGATTCTACAGCGAGGCGACGCCCAAGAACGTGGCCAATGCCGACTGCCTGATTATCGACAGTTTCGGCCTCCTGTCGTCGCTCTACCGTTACGGCCAGGCGGCCTACGTGGGAGGCGGTTTCGGTGCAGGCATCCACAACATCAACGAGGCGGCCGTCTATGGCATCCCCGTCATCTTCGGGCCCAAGCACCACAAGTTCCAAGAGGCCAGCGACCTCATCGCCCTGGACGGTGCCATGAGCATCCACGATGCCGACAGTTTCTCGGCTGCGATGGACCCGCTACTGGAAAATGAGCCCCTGCGACTGCACTGCGGCAAGACTGCTGGTGAATACATCCAGTCCCACCTGGGCGGCACCCAACTCATCTATGACCACATCTTCAATTCCCAATCCAGCCCACAATCCGAACCCTGATTGCTAATATACAATTTAAAAAAAAGTTGCAAAAACGTTGAATATTAGCGGGAAATGTTATACCTTTGTGGCGCTTTAACGAAAAATTCAGGAGATGGTAGATGCTTTGAAGTTGAAACTCAAGACGTTACCATTTGGCACTCATGCGATTGAATGTCATTTGGACGAGTCGTTTTTCAACATTGACGAGCAGAACGAAGTGCGCCACGCCGACGTCGATGTCACCCTCAACGTGACCCGCAAGAGCGAGAGCACTTACCGCCTGGAGATCGCGTGCGACGGCACAGTGACCATACCCTGTGACCGATGTCTCGATGATCTGGATTTGCCGGTGGAAGTTGACTACTGCCTGAACGTGGAGCAAATGGGCACCGAGCTTGACGACAGCAACGACGAGCTCTTGATTGTGCCATCGGACTGGCGGGAGCTGGATGCCGCGCCCATCGTGCGCGACACTGTGCTACTCGCTATACCGATGACGCACTGTCATGAGAACGAGGAAGATTGCAATGTCGACATGCTTGACCTGCTCGACAGTCATCTCGCCGAGGTTGTCCCCGACGATGCCGATGACACCCAGAGTGAAACAACCGGCACCGACCCCAGATGGGAGGCGCTTAAAAAACTGAAAGAACAATAACTTTTAAATAACAACAAGAAAATGGCACATCCTAAAAGAAGACAGTCAAAGACTCGTACCGCTAAGCGCCGCACCCATGACGTGGCTGTGGCTCCGACCATCGCTCAGTGCAGTAACTGTGGTGCATGGCATGTTTATCACACCGTATGCCCCGAGTGCGGTTACTACCGTGGCAAGAACGTGATGAACAAGGAGGAAGCCTAAATCGCAATCACGCCGATTGCAACGCGCCGAGCAAGACGCGTTGACGGTTCATGCGATTCAAGCAAAAGAGATATCCTGAATGGGCTGAAACCGTACAGTATTCATCCACATTTGGGATATTGAATTTAAAAACATGTGGCTATAAGCCATTAACGATACAAGAAACGCTTTCAAGCATATGCTGAACGCAAAGATTACAGGCATTGCATCCTACTTGCCTGACGACGTGCTGGATAACGAGATGCTCTCGCAGATGGTCGATACCAATGACGAGTGGATCACCACACGTGTCGGCGTGAAGGAACGCCGCATTCTCAAGAAGCCCGTGGGCTCTTCGTGGATGGGCATTCAGGCAGTGAACAAGCTGCTTGAGGAAACAGGTACTAACCGTGATGACATCGACCTGCTCATCTGTCCGACATCCAATCCCGATTACCGATTCCCCTCTACGGCATCGGTCATCGCTCACGGCGTCGGCATTGAGAAGAAATGCTATGCCTATGACATCCAGGCCGCATGCGCCGGATTCCTTGTGGGACTGTATGAGGCTACGGCCTACATCCGTGCGGGTATTTACAAGAAGGTCATCGTCGTGTCGGCCGAGAAGATGTCGAGCATGGTGGACTATAACGACCGTGCGACATGCCCCCTGTTCGGTGACGCTGCAGCCTGCATGCTGCTGGAACCCACCGAGGAGAACGTCGGCGTCATGGATGGCATCTTCCATGTGGACGGCTCAGGACTCGAGCACCTGGTCTATAAGGCAGGAGGCTCGGCACTGCGCACCAGCCACGAGACGGTCGACGCCAACTACCACTGTGTGTATCAGGAGGGACGCGCTGTATATCGCCATGCCGTTATCGACATGCTCACATCCAGCAAGGATATCATGAAGCGCAACAACCTCACCAACGAGAACATCCAGTGGTTCGTGCCTCACCAGGCCAACCTGCGCATCATCGAAGCCGTCGGCGCTCGCCTGGGCATCGACGAGAGCAAAGTGATGGTCAACATCGAACATCGCGGCAACACCAGCGCTGCGAGCATCCCCTTGTGCCTTGACGAGAACAAGCATCGCATCAAGAAGGGGGACAAGTTGGTCCTCACCGCCTTTGGAGCAGGATTCACCTGGGGTGCTCTCTACCTCATCTGGTCGCTGTAAAGCGGACAGACATATCAACGAAGCATCACTACTCAAGAAAGCACAACACGAGAGTAGCGATGCTTTTTGAGTAAAGATAAACGGTTAGAGATAACAGAAACAAACAGAAACTGTGTCATAAAATGTCTCTGGATTTTTTATCGGCCTAATGGCCGAGAAATTAAACAAAATAGATTTTAATTTTAATAATAATTTTGCTTTATTTCTCGCGCGAAGCGCGATTCAATTTGCAGCAGATGAATTATGACACAGCGCAATACACAACAAACACTTTCAAAATCACTACAAGAGAATGCATCGAGCAGGATTTGTCAACATCGTGGGAAACCCCAACGTGGGTAAATCGACACTGAGCAACCGCCTGGTGGGCGAGCGCCTGTCCATTATCACCAGCAAGGCACAGACCACGCGCCACCGCATCATGGGCATCGTCAATGGCGATGATTACCAGATTGTCTTCAGCGACACGCCGGGTGTGCTCAAGCCCAAGTTCCGTCTGCAACAGAGCATGCTGGAATACTCTACCGGCGCCCTCGTCGATGCCGACGTGCTGCTCTATGTCACCGATGTGGTGGAGAGCCCGACCAAGAACCAGGACTTTCTGGATCGCGTCGCCAAGGAGAAAATCCCCATCCTGCTGGTCATCAACAAAATCGACCTCTTGAAGGGCAATGATGACCTGATGCGCATCATCGAGCAGTGGAAGCAGTTGCTGCCCACTGCCGAGGTGTTCCCCACCAGCGCGCTGGAGAATTTCAACGTCGATAACATCATGAAGCGCATTGTGGAACTCCTGCCCGAGAGTCCGCCCTACTTCGGCAAAGACGCCCTCACGGACCGCAGCAGTCGCTTCTTTGTCACCGAGATCGTGCGCGAGAAGATCCTGCTGACCTATGACAAGGAGGTGCCCTATGCCACCCAGGTCATCGTAGAGAAATTTGACGAGAGCGACACCGCTATTCACATCATGGCGGTCATCTATGTCGAGCGCGACAGCCAGAAGGGGATCATCATCGGCCATCAAGGCAAGATGCTCAAGAAGGTGGGCACACTGGCCCGCAAGGACATCGAGACCTTCTTTGAAAAGAAAGTCTTCCTTGAACTCTATGTCAAGGTTGAGAAGGACTGGCGCAACCAGGAGAACAAACTGCGCGCCTTTGGCTACATTGAATAAATAGAACTGAAAACTGACAACTGATAACTGACAACTGATAACTGACAACTGATATGGGACGTTTAGTAGCAATCGTGGGAAGGCCCAACGTGGGCAAGTCAACACTGTTTAACCGCTTGACCCAGACGCGCGCCGCCATCGTCAACGACACCAGCGGCACGACGCGTGACCGCCAGTATGGCAAGATGGAGTGGAACGGCATGGAAATGTCCGTCGTGGACACCGGCGGATGGGTCGTGAACAGCGAAGACATCTTTGAGGAGGAAATCAACAAGCAGGTGCATCTGGCCATCGAGGAGGCCGATGTCATCCTCTTTGTCGTGGACATCAAGAACGGCATCACCGACCTGGATGACCATGTGGCCGACATCCTGCGGCGCACCTCCAAGCCCGTCATCGTCGTGGCCAACAAGGACGACAACAACCAGAGCATGTATGCCGAGGCCGAATTCTATGCCCTGGGGTTGGGACAGCCGTTCTCTATCTCGGCCGCCAATGGCAATGGCACCGGTGACCTCCTCGACGAGGTGGTGAAAAAGATGCCCGCCAAGGCCGAAGAGAGCCTAGAAGAGGAACTGCCCCGTTTTGCCATCGTGGGCAGGCCCAATGCCGGCAAGTCATCCCTGGTTAACTCCCTGATGGACGAGCAGCGCAACATCGTCACCGACATCGCCGGCACTACGCGCGACAGCATCTACTCACGCTACAACAAGTTCGGCTTTGACTTCTACCTGGTGGACACCGCCGGCATCCGCAAGAAGAACAAGGTCAACGAGGACATTGAGTACTACTCCGTACTGCGTTCTATCCGAGCCATCGAGAACAGCGACGTGTGCATCCTGCTCATCGACGCCACCCGCGGCATCGAGTCCCAGGACGTGAACATCTTCTCGATTATCCAGAAGAACCGCAAGGGCCTCGTCGTGCTCGTTAACAAGTGGGACGTGGCACAGGACAAGTCGCAGAAGGCCTTTGACCACTTCGAGGCCACCATCCGCGACCGTTTCGCCCCGTTTACCGACTTCCCCATCATCTTTGGCTCGGCGCTCACCAAGCAACGCATCCACAAGGTGTTGCAGACAGCTATCGACGTGCACAACAACCGCCGCCTGACAATCCCCACCTCGCAGCTCAACAACATCCTGCAGGCCGACATCACCGCCTTCCCGCCTCCCGCAGTCAAGGGCAAGTATGTCAAGATCAAATACATCACCATGCTCAAGGGAGCCCACGTGCCCACGTTCATCTTCTTCTGCAACCTGCCGCAGTGGATCAAGGATCCCTACAAGCGCTACCTGGAGAACAAAATCCGTGAGCACTGGAACCTGCATGGCACGCCCATCAACCTGTTCTTCCGCGAGAAATAATATCCTACAAAATACGGTATACCAGTTTTAATAGGTGAAATTTGCTGTTTTACAGATAAAAAAGGGGTATTCACCATAATTATTTGGAATTTTTATTGAGAATAATTTGGATATTCCAAATAAAGGCACTAATTTTGCAATGCGTAATAAAACTAATGTATAAGTGTCATCTGTTAATTATCGCACTGATTAAAGAGCAACAAACAACAAGAACATATATACTTGAATTTTGGTTATGAAGATGGTGTGCTTTTGTGAAAAAGTGCACTTTCGCTTTTTATATACAACATCTACAAATAAAAAAATACCAGGGGAAATCGAAAACCCGAAACATTTTACTATCTTTGCCAACAAATCAATCAAGTAAAAAGACCAACAATATGAACAAATTCAGATTCCTGGTCATGTCGATGACCGTCGTGATGATTGCAGCCATGACACCTCATGCCGTGGCACAACAGACTACCCAGAACGTGCTCCAGCTCGAGAAAGACATTGAGCAGCACGAGAAGAACATCAAGCAGAAAGAAGACTCCATCAAGAATCTCGAGGACCAGATCGACAACCTCAAGTCCCAACTCAAGGACCTCGAGTCACGCAAGAAGACACTCGAGAAGGAAGTCAAGAACGAGACCAAGATGCGCAAAGACAAATTCACCACGCGCGACGAGCTGGTCTATGAAGAGGAAATCTCCGACGTCCTGTACAACCCCTACAACAAGGGCGATGTAGAGGAAGCGCTCGACAGTTTCAACGGCATGGAGACCAAGGAAGTCATCAAGAAAAAAGAACTCGTGGAGAAGTACGGCGAGTACACTAAGGACCTCAAGGAGTTCATGGAAAAGATGAAAAAGCAGCTCACCACCAACAAGTGGAAATACCTGTCCTCGACCAGCGATCTTTACAAGAAGTTCGAGAAGGGCCTCAAGGGCACCAAGTACTGGAAAATCTATAACAAGAAGGAGAAAAACGAGAGTATCGACTACCTGGATCGCGTGATGGACAAGATCATGCTTTTCAAGAACGAGGGACTCAAGAGCGAGAGCCAGTTCAACGCAATCCTGAACATGCTCTACGCCAACTAACCCCCGACAAAATCATCACCATCAACTACGCGGATTAAACAAATCGGCATCCCTCATGGCCTACTCGTTTAGTCCGCGTAATCTATGTTGGGATCGTGACATGGGATGAATTCCCTGCGTTTTCATGTGCTTTCTCGAAAATGTTCGTCCGTCCGTTCGTCCGTTTTGGAAGATATTACTTATCTTTGTGGTTCAATGAAAGAACACCAAGCCAATGATTACAGGAGAGATTAAAAACCGTATAGACAGCATTTGGGACACCTTTTGGACAGGTGGCATCACCAATTCCATCACCATTCTCGAGCAGATGACCTATCTGTTCTTCATGAAGATGCTCGACGACGCTCAGCGCACCAAGGAGGCCAATGCCAACGCGATGGGTGTGGCGGTGTCCGAGCCGACCATCGGCTATGGAGCGTGGCACAACCCCGAGACCGACCGCAACGTCCCCTACGAAGACCTGCGGTGGAGCACATTCAAGCACTATGACCCCGAGACGATGTACCGCATCGTCAGCAAGGACGTGTTTGTGTTCATCAAGACGTTGAGCAGCGGCAAGGAGTCGGCCTACAGCCGTTTCATGGAGAATGCGACCTTCCTGATTCAGAGTCCCCGCACCCTCACCAAGATTGTCGAGGGCATCGACCACCTGGACATGAACAACCGTGACACGATGGGCGACGTCTATGAGTATGTGCTCAGCAAGATGGCTGCTTCGGGCAACAATGGTCAGTTCCGCACACCCCGACACATCATCCGCATGATGGTCGAGATCATGCAGCCCACCTTGAAGGACACCATCTGCGACCCCGCTATGGGCAGTGCAGGTTTTATCGTCGAGAGTGCCAAGTATGTGCGTGAGCATTACAAGTCCGAACTGTTGAAGAAGGAGAACGCCCACCACTACAAGAACGAGATGCTGCATGGCTTCGACACCGACTTCACCATGCTGCGCATCGGTGCAATGAACCTGATGCTGCACGGTGTCGATAACCCCGACATCCAATACCGCGACAGCCTCTCGACCGACAACACCGACGAGAACCGCTACACCCTGTGCCTGGCCAATCCTCCCTTCACGGGCAGTCTCGACAACGAGGCGGTGAGCAAGTCCCTGCTTGCCATCACCAAGACCAAGAAAACCGAATTGCTGTTCGTCAGCCTGTTCATCCGTATGCTCCAAATAGGTGGCCGCTGCGCCTCTATCGTTCCTGACGGCGTATTGTTCGGCAACAGCACGGCTCACAAGGCCTTGAGACGGGAACTCATCGACAACCAACGGCTGCAAGCGGTGATTTCGATGCCTTCGGGCGTGTTCCAGCCCTATTCGGGAGTTTCCACGGCAGTCCTCGTGTTCACCAAGACCAATGCGGGCGGCACCGACAAGGTGTGGTTCTACGACATGAAGGCCGATGGCTACACCCTGGACCAGAAGCGTACCGAGTGCCCCGAGAATGACATCCCCGACGTCATCGCCCGCTTCAAGAACATGGATGCCGAGGCAACAAGGACCCGCAAGGACCAATCCTTCCTTGTCCCTGTCGAGGAAATCCGCGACAACGACTACGACCTCTCCATCAACAAATACAAGGAAGTGGAGCGTGTCAAGGTCGAATATGAAGCCCCCGAAGTCATCTTCGACAAGATAGCCTCCCTGCAACAGGACATCAACGATGCCATGGCGGAGTTCAGGGAGAAGTTTCTATCATAATGATACAGGCATCTTATCGCCCTCGCAACCCGGGCCACGATTACTACGGCCGGGGCACCTACCTCATCACGCTGGTAGTGAGCGAGAGGGCGCCGTTGCTTGGAAGGCTGGGCAAAGATGTCAAGCACCCCCATGTCGCCCTGTCACCGCTGGGTGAAGTGGTGAAGCAGACGTGGGAGACCATTCCCGAGAAACAGGTGTCCCATGGCAACCGTGTGGCAGTGCATGCCTGCGTGTGCATGCCCGACCATTTCCATGGCGTGCTCGAGGTGCTGGAGCCCATGCAGTGGAGCCTGGGCGACATCATGCAGGCCTTCAAGGCGGCATGCACCAGCCACTGGCAGCGGCAACACGGGCACGGCCCCTCGGTCAACCGCCCGATATCGGTCGATTGCAGCAGCCAGCAAGTGCCGGCATGGCTGCGCGAGAAGGCCCGCCTCTACGACAACGAGGGCGCGCTCATCCGTTCCATGTCCAAGCGGCAGCGGCAGGAATACTACGCCCTGGTGGGCAGGGAGCAGCGACCGCTATTCGACGAGAATTACGATGACACGGTGTGCCTCGACCAGCGCCACCGCCAGGCCATGATCGCCTACGTCCACGATAACCCGCGGCGCGCCATTTTGCGGCGAGCCTTGCCACAGTTGATGCAGCGCACCCTGCATGTCCAGATTGGGGGGCGTGACTATGGCACCTTCGGCAACCTCTTCTTGCTGCGGTGGCCCGGCAAGGTACAGGTGCAATGCCACCGCCTGCATCCCGCCAGCAGGGAGCCCTACGAGACCACGGCCGACTATGCCCGCCAGCATCAGCAGTGGGTCGATGCCATCATGCGTGGTGCTACCGTGATGGTCACCCCCGGCATCTCACGTGGCGAACTGATGATGAAAAACGAATGCCTCAAGAACGGTTATCCGCTCATCCATATCCAGAAAGAACCCATCACCGACTATTGGAAACCCGAACGAACGCGATTTGAGGCCTGCGCCAACGGCAGCCTGCTCATTCTCGCTCCATGGGGCCTCGATGCGATGGCAGCGGTTAACGGGGTGCCTGCCGACACCGATTACAGCCGCTTCCATAACATGAACCAACTGGCCGCCGAGATTTGCGCCTTCAACGGCAGCGCCACAATCCTGAGATAACCACCCATGAGACTGTAGCATTATTCCACCACAAAACCTGCCCCATTCAAACATAAATTTGTAACTTTGCACCAAACGACCAATAACCAATGAACAAACAAGACTGGACATATAAGAAACTATGATTATGTTTATCAAAGACATAATAAAAGAATATTCTGTAAGGAATAAAGACCAGAACGATTATCCTGTATACAGTGTTACCAATAGTCAGGGCTTTTGCCGGGACTATTTCGGGAAAGAGGTAGCAAGTAAGGATAAGTCTTCATATAAGATTGTACCCTATGGTTGCTTTGCATATAATCCATCTAGAATTAATGTCGGTTCAATTGATTGGCAGCATTGTGAGCAATACGTGATAGTTAGTCCAATCTATAATGTCTTTGAGGTAAACACAACAATAGCAAGGCAAGATTATCTCTCTTATTATTTTAAAAGCAGAATTGTCCATGACTACATAAACACATTTGCCAAGGGAACTGTTCGATTGAATGTTCCGCTTTCAACATTAGGTAGTTTCCCTATTCCTGTGCCGCCGATTGCGGAGCAGGAGCGGATTGTTGCGGAACTTGACTTGCTACAGGGCATTATCGAGAAGAAGAAAGAACAACTCAAAGCATACGACCAACTCGCACAGTCCATCTTCTACACCATGTTTGGCGACCCCATCGACAATCCCAAAGGATGGGAAGTCAAAAAAATGGAAGATTGTTTTATTATTGGCTCAGGAGGCACTCCATCCAAAGCAGTTCCTGATTATTGGGAAGGCGGTGACATACCATGGATTGGTTCAAACATGTGCCAAAATTGTATTATTGAAAAAACAGATGGCAAGTTTATTACTGAAGATGGTCTGAATCATTCAAGTGCAAAAATGGTTGAATCAGGGACTGTCCTTGTCGCTTTGGTCGGTGCGACAATTGGTAAAGTTGCATTATTAAAGACAAATACTGCTATCAATCAGAATATAGCATTTATAAAATTGAAAAAGCCGAAATCATTTATACCTGAATTTGTCTATTATCATCTTATGGGACAATATGATGAGTTCATGAATATAGGTGATGGAAAATTCAAAATGGCGAATCAGGCTTTTATAAAAGCTCTCTCTATTTGCCTTCCTCCTCTGTCGTTGCAGCAGGAGTTTGCGGAGAAGGTGGAGGCGATTGAGAGGCAGAAGGCGTTGGTTCAACAGTCTATTGTGGAGACGCAGACGATGTTTGACTACGCGATGGATAAATACTTTGGATAGAATATGAGGAACTTCGACTATCTACAGGAATTGGGTTTGACTGACCTGCATCGCTTCTGCTCGGCGGCCGAGGAAATGCAGGTGAGTAATCCTGAACTGAGTGCCGTCAGCGCCAGGAAGGCCTTGGAGTATATCGTCAGGGCACTCTATGTGATGAAAAACATCGAGGTGCCCGAGCGGGTATCCCTGTTTGAACTTGTGGATGGCGAGGTGTTCCGTGGGTTCATCGGCGACCAGCGGGTAATGAAGGCCGTTCACTACGTCCGCAAGGTGGGCAACAACGGGGCTCATGGCAAGCATGTGTCAAGTGGCGAATCGTTCTTCTGCCTGCTCAACCTCTACAATGTGGTGGCCGCGATATTGCACAAATTGACCTTCATCAAGGAGGTTGTCCCGTTTGACAGGAACCTAATCCCCAGCAGTCCCCAGGCAACGGTCATCACGCCCCCCAAGGTTGAGGTAAGTCCCACATCGGCCATCGTCGAGGCGGCAGACAAAGAGGCCGTCGAGGACAAGACTCCCGTGGTGGAAGTGGAATCGGACATCTCCGAGGCCGAGACACGCAAACTCTACATCGACCTGATGCTGAAAGAGGCAGGCTGGGACGTGCTGGAGACCAAAGGCGCCATCCAGCCCTCAAAGGCCTGCATCGAAGTCGAGGTCGAAGGCATGCCCAACAATGAGGGCAAGGGCTACTGTGACTATGTGCTGTTCGGCAGCAACGGTCTGCCCCTGGCAGTGATTGAAGCCAAGCGGACAAGCGTCTCACCCGTCAAGGGCAAACATCAGGCCGAACTGTATGCCGAGTGCCTGGAAAAGCGCTACGGCGTGAAGCCCGTCATCTACTACAGCAACGGCTTTGAGACACATATCATCGATGGGCTGGGCTACCCTCCCCGCCCCCTCTACGCCTTCCACACCGAGGCCGACCTGGAACTGCTCCTGCTGAAAAGGAAGCAGCACGATATCGCCGATTTCGGCGTGAAGGACAGCATCACCGACCGCCATTACCAGAAGATGGCCATCAAGGCGGTGTGTGAACACTTCA
Organism: uncultured Bacteroidales bacterium; assembly: GCA_902776435.1. Lineage (GTDB taxonomy): Bacteria > Bacteroidota > Bacteroidia > Bacteroidales > Muribaculaceae > Sodaliphilus. The sequence goes on from CACYQB010000014.1 coordinate 36,862, forward strand.
ACAGCAAGCACCGTCGAGGCCTGCTTGTCATGGCCACAGGAACGGGCAAGACGAGAGTCGCCATCTCGCTGGTCGATGTGCTGGCACGCAACGGATGGGTGAAAAACGTCCTCTTCCTTGCCGACAGGATTCCCCTGGTCAGCCAGGCACACAAGAACTTCGTGAAACTGCTGCCCCACATGACCACCTCCGTCCTGAGCGAGGACAAAGACCCCGACACGACCGCCCGCATCACCTTCTCGACCTATCAGACGATGATCAACTACATCGACACCGACGAGAAAGCCTTCTCGGTCGGGCGCTTCGACCTGATTATCATCGACGAGGCCCACCGCAGCATCTTCGGCAAGTATTCAGCCATCTTCAACTACTTTGACGCCCTGCTTGTGGGCTTGACGGCAACACCCCGTGACGAGGTGGACAAGAGCACATACGAGACCTTCCAGATGGAACAGGGCGTGCCCAACTATGCCTACGAACTGGAGGATGCTGTGGCCGAGGGCTACCTGGTCAACTACAAGGGCTTCAAGCGCGGCTCGCTCATCCTCAAGGAGGGCATCAAGTACAACAACCTAAGCGCCGAGGAAAAGGAACAACTCGAGAAGGTATGGGAGTATGAACAGGCCGTCAAGGCCATCGAAGGAGACCCTCAGCACCGGGACATCGAGAGCAAGGAGATATTCAATTACATCTTCAACCTCGACACCATCGACCGCGTGCTGCAAGACCTGATGGAGAACGGCCTGAAGGTGCAGAGCGGGGAACGCATCGGCAAGAGCATCATCTTTGCCTACAACCACCGTCACGCCGAAATGATCGTCGAGCGGTTCTACTACCTCTATCCTGAATACTCATCGGACTTCTGTGCCCTCATCGACAACTATGTCACCTATTCCAAGGACCTCATCGACAAGTTCGAAATCAGGGACGGCAACCCGCAGATAGCCGTTTCGGTCGATATGCTCGACACGGGCATTGACGTTCCCGACGTGTTGAACCTTGTGTTCTTCAAGGTGGTCAAGAGTAGAATCAAGTTCATGCAGATGATTGGCCGAGGCACGCGCTTGTCGCAGGGCATCTTCGGGCCAGGGAAAGACAAGGAGCACTTCTACATCTTCGACTGGTGCAGGAACTTCGAGTATTTCGACAAGAACCCCGACGGGCAGACAGCAGCCGCTGCACCGTCGTTGACCGAGAAGATTTTCAGCATCAGGGCTAAGATAGCGTTCCACCTGCAGCATCAGCAATGGCAAGAAGACGAGTATGCCCGGGGGCTGCACGACGAAATCAAGACGCTGTTGAAAGAACAGGTCGCCTCGCTCAGCGACAGCCATATCTCAGTGAGGGAAAAGTGGGCCGACGTGAGCCACTTCAAGGACGAGAATGCCTGGACCTACATTTCGGAAGTCGATGTCAACACATTGAGCAATGTCATCGCGCCCCTGCTGCCCAAGAACACCCTCGACGAGAGTGCCAAGAAATTTGACGTGCTGGTGATGCTGATTGAACTGTCGCTGATAGGCGGGGAAGGCAATGCCAACAAAGCGGTGCACTCCGTTCAGACGATTGCCGAGAAACTGCAAGAGAAAGCCACCCTGCCCCAGGTGCAGGCCAAGATGGGCACCATCAAGGAAGTGTTGACCGATGTGGCCTGGCAGAACGTGTCGCTCAAGTGGCTTGAAAAGGTCAGGAACGACCTGAGAGACCTCATCAAGTTCCTCATCGGGCAAGGCGGGCAATGGTTCACCGTGGATATCGAGGACGAAATCAGCGACGAGGGTACGATGGAGGGCATCACACCCCGTGTGTCCTACAAGCAGAGCGTGCTGGACTTCCTGTCGCAAAACAGAAATCTGCCCGTGCTCCAGAAGATATACGACATGGAACAACTCACCGCAGCCGACTTTACCGAACTTGAACGCATCCTGTGGCAAGAACTCGGCAGCAAGGATGACTACGACAAGTTCACCCATGGGATGCCCTGCGGTGGCAATGTAGCCATGTTTGTGCGCTCCCTGGTCGGCGTTGACCGCAAGAATGCGGTGAGACGGTTCTCGGAGTTCATTTCAGGGAACGAGTTGAATGCCGAACAGGAGGACTTCCTGAATACGATTATCGCCTATGTGTGCGAGAACGGTGACATCACCAAGGAGATTGTCGTTAACGAGTCGCCCTTCGACGAGCAGCTGTCGGTATTCACCCCCTACATGCTGCCCCTGGCCAAGTACATCGACACTATCCACGGCGTCATCACCCCGCAGACGGCATAACGGCACGCACATACCCGACGAACGAACGGACGAACAAAAAACAAAAATCACCGGCACCATTAAGCGTCGGCGATTTGTTGTGGTCCCACTTGGGCTTGAACCAAGGACTCCCTGATTATGAGTCAGGTGCTCTAACCAACTGAGCTATAGGACCGGCTTGTGAAGCATTCACTTCCAAAACCGATTATAGACTTTTTTTGAAATAATGGCAAAAAGCAAGGTTTTCGTCCCATTTCCCTGGCACCTTTCCGCATAAACAGGGGCCAAGACCTCAAAAAGAACGTTTTTTGCGGTTTTTCACATTTTTTAAACAATAAACGCACCTCTATTAGAGAAATATTTATTTAATTTGCAATGTGAAAAATGAAGTGTTCATCTAATCCACTTTTGTTAGATGGCAAAGATAAATGCTTTTATGGGGTAAATATAGTTTTCAAGTATTAGTAATTATGAGGGTCTCAGCAGTGATTGCCTAGACCTTTCTTTTTTTATATACCCTTAGCCATCTCGATGAGCGTCAGTATCGATTCCCGTCCCATGTTCATCATCAGGTCCAGGATACTCAAGCCGGGACTGAAGCCGCCACGGCCTTGCCACATCTGGTAGTAGGGCACATCGGCGATCGGCAGGGTGTCGGGTTTCTTCATCGCGATGCGGCCACGCAGGTCCAGGGTCCCAGCTGGAACCGCAGCCTGGTCGAGAACGTGCGTCGTCAAGGGCAGGTCCATGAAATCGACAATCACCTCGTGCAACTGGCTGTTGAACTCATGCAGGTAGCGCTGATGGCCGTGAATGACGCGGGACAGGTCATCGGCCACATAGTCGAAGTAAGGCGAACGCCCGTAGGCCGAGAACAAGGCGCCCCAGTGCAGACGACGCCAGTCGCCATGCTCCGAGATGAGCACGTCGCGCAATGGCGTCATCATGTTGTTGGTGCTGCCCACGAGGGGGACGGTGAGCGTCTGCAGGCCGTTGGGGCCGTCGATGACGTAGCGGTGGTGGCTGTGACGCAGGGGCAGACGCGTCTCGCCGAGGTCGATCAGCAACGTGCCAGCCCGCAAGGCAGCGGCATAGCACCGCACACTGGCGGCACACATGCTACCCATCACGACTGCTGTTGCCGATGACATAGAGAGTTTTTAGTTTTTAGTTGTTAGTTGTTAGTTGTAAGTCCTTAGTCCTTAGTTTTTAGTCCTTAGTTGGCATCCGCCAACACCTAAAGCCTAAAACCTAAAGCCTAAAGCCTAATTAGTCCTTAGTCCTTAGTTGTTAGTTGGCACCTAAAGCCTAAAACCTAAATTTTATCAGGATTAGGCATCTTGAAGATGCGGTTCCAGCGGATGCCGCCGTCGAAGAGCCTGTGGTCCTTGTCAAAGGAGATAAGGATGATGGCAGGCGTGCCGACGATGTGGTCCTCAGGCACGAAGCCCCAGTAACGGGAGTCGAGCGAGTTGTCGCGGTTGTCGCCCTGCATCCAGTAGTAATCCATCTTGAAGGTGTAACTCGTAGCAGGCTTGCCGTTGATGAAGATCTGGCCGCCCTTCACCTCGAGGTCATTGCCCTCGTAGTTCTTGATGCAGCGCTCATACAGCGGCAGGTTCTGCAGGGTCAAATCGACCTTGGCGCCCTTCTTGGGAATCCAGATGGGGCCGTAGTTGGCATGGGTCCAGCCGTAATCGGTGCCCACAGGATAGGTAATGATGGATTCGGACTCAGTGGGCTGGATGCGCTCAATCACCTTTACCCAAGGCTTGGATTCGAGCGTCTTCTTCATCTGAGCCGTGAGCGGCAGGATATATTGCGTGCCCTGGGCATGGCGGTCTTCAACGCTTATACCCAACTCCTCGTAGAGTGCGTCGTCGATATAGGTGCCGTCGGTCTCCACATAGTAGAAGTACTGGACGTTCTTGGGCTGAGGCACGGCCTTGCCGTTCACATAGACGATGCCATCGCGGATCTGCAAAGTCTCGCCCGGCAAGCCCAGGCAGCGCTTCACGTAGTTGTCACGACGGTCAACAGGGCGATAGATGATGTCGCCGAAGACGTCCTTGTTGTTGCGCACCGCGTCACGGCCACGCTCCTGGCACAAGGTGTAATAGTCGGGGTTGGGCATCTTCAACGCCACCGTGTCGCCTGCAGGGAAGTTAAACACCACGATGTCCATGCGCTCGACATTGCGCAGGCCTTTCAGGCGGTGGTAATCCAGTTGCGGAGTCTCGATATAGGACTTGCAGTTGAGGATGGGCAGGGTGTTCTGGGCCAGCGGGAAGTGCAGCGGCGTCTGCGGCACACGGGGACCATAGACCACCTTGTTCACCCACAGGAAGTCACCCGTCAACAGCGACTTCTCGAGCGAGGACGAGGGAATCTGGTAGTTCTGGCCGATGAACAGGAACAGGAAATAAACCAGCACCAGGGCATAGACGATAGCGTCTACCCAACTCATGATGGTCCGCAGGGTCTTGTTCTTCAGGCCCTTCCATGCGCCCCAGGGGATAAACTGTGTCAAGTAGATGTCGGCAAGCAGGAGCAAACCCAACAGCAGCAAGGGGTTACCCACCCAGATGGTCCACAAGACGTAGATGACCGCCACGATGCCGAAGCGCCACCAGCGGGTCTTTTTCACGCGTCCCAAGCGCTCCTTGAGCGAGCCGGTTTGCCTTACATATTCTTCACTCTTATCTTTTTTCTTTTCTGTGTCGTTAACCATATTACTCTGATATGTTTGGAAAATGTTGATGATATTGGCGCCCCCACAGCCATTGAAAAAGGTATCATGGCATACGGTTTGCACAAAATTTAAATAATTTTGGCGGCACCTCAGCCATTGAAATATCTTTCATGCCGTTCGGTTTGCACAAAATTTTGCTGCGAAATTACTAAATAATGTGGAATTTGCACTATTTTTGCACTATAAGAAACAAATTTTAGGATTAGTTATGAAAATCAGCAAAATCATAGCCCCTGGCGAAAACATTCTCTACAAGCCCCGGCTTACCCGTTGGGCCTACCTGCATCTGGGTCGGCTCATCCGCAACCTGACCACGACGATTTTTGTCAGCGACAAGCGTTTTTTCCATAGCTACGGCTGGATTCACCGCCATGCCCACGAGATTGTCATTGGCAAGGTGGAGAGTATCCTCGTCGAGCAGGGATTCTGGGGCCGGGTGTTCAATTACGGCACCGTCAAGGTCTCAGGCACAGGCGCAGGCACCATCATCCTGCAATATATCAAGCGCCCCATCGAGTTCCAACGCCAAGTCCGCGCCATCCAGGGCGCCGGCACGGCTCCTTTAAACGGCTGACGCCGTGGAGACGGGTGAACGAACGAATGAACGAACGAACGAGGGCATCCGCACGCTTTTTCTTTAAACTTTAAACTGCGAGCAACACGAGCATCATCATGCCGATTATTGAAGTCACATCGCTGGAGCAGCCTGGGATTGAGGTCTATGGGACCTTGACCGAAGCACAACTGCGCAACCGTCTGGAGCCGGACAAGGGTATCTTCATTGCCGAGAGCCCCAAGGTGATCCACGTTGCCCTTGACGCCGGCTATGAGCCGTTGTCGCTATTGTGTGAACGGCGCCACATCACGGGTGATGCCGCCAGCATTATCGAACGCTGCGGCGACATTCCCATCTATACGGGCGAACGCGACCTGCTGGCATCGCTCACGGGCTACACGCTCACGCGAGGCGTGCTGTGCGCCATGCGTCGTCCCCTGCCCCGCCCCGCCAGTGAAGTGTGCCACGATGCCAGCCGTATCGTCGTGATTGACGGCGTGACCGACACGACCAACATCGGCGCGATCTTCCGTTCGGCAGCCGCCCTGGGCATCGACGCCGTTCTATTGACACCCACTGCCTGCGACCCATTGAACCGTCGCGCCGTGCGCGTATCGATGGGCTCGGTGTTCCTTGTCCCGTGGACGTGGATTGAAGAGCCTGTCACCCCACACCTGCATGAGTTGGGCTTCAGCACCGCCGCTATGGCCTTGAGCGACGACTCCATCACGCTCGACAATCCCATCTTGAAACGCGAGCCACGCCTAGCCCTGATCATGGGCACCGAGGGCGACGGCCTCTCCCGTGAAGCCATCACAGCAGCCGACCACGTCGTGCGCATCCCCATGAAACACAATGTGGATTCACTCAACGTCGCAGCAGCAGCCGCAGTCGCCTTCTGGGAACTGCGCAAAACAACAGACAATCAATAACTAAAACAATACACAAACATGAGACCTCCAAAAGTTAAAGTTAGAATACCTTCATTTGCCCGCGCTTGGGCCAAAGGCTCAACCATGAGAGAAGTATTTCTCACCGTGCTGGCAACCACCATCTCGATTGTCCTGACATTTGGTACTGCGGCCCTGCTTGAATATCGGCAACGCGTCAATGACCGCAAGATGTCGGCAATGATGGTGATGAGTAACATCGAAACCTTCTCCAGACAACTTGAACAAATGTCCAAGGATATGGCCCTCCGTGACTCCGTCGGAACATGGATGCTGCATCTGCCTGTCGATAAGCTCGACGACATCCCTATCGATGAAATAAAGGACCCTATCAACATGATTGTAGTCCTTGACTTTATGTCCCGAGACAAGACCGCTGAGAACATTTTCGGCAACAACATCGAGACGTGGAAGAACCTGGGCAACTTCCAGTTCATCGACAACGTGGGCCGTTGCTTCTCTGAGATGAATGATATGGAGAAATACTGGAACGACTGGGTCAATGAATACGCATCAACCATTAACGATGTGATAGCGAAAATGGAACCAGGCGAGCACACCCACACCAAGCTCCTCAGCAACAGCTCCGTAAGGCAGATGATAGAGACTTTCCACACTCGTCAGAACTGGCTGGATTATGTAGCAGCCTATTGCCGCTACCTCAACAAGAAGAACATGAGACTGATCGGCATCAGTGAAAAGGAAGTCATGGCTTTCACCGATGAGCGCACCCGCGACGACGATTCTGACGGCAAAGAGCCTGTAGTTTCCGATTTCAGAAAACCGCAACTCCAGCCCGACAGCCTCATCACGTTGCGCCCCCTCACCCACCGCATCGACAGCATCCTCAAGCGATAACACCACCGCCACAACCACTCTACAGGCAACAAGGGGTTCACTTCATAATAGGCCTCTACGTTTTTGATCGGCCTAGCGGCCGAGAAATTAGTGACAAACGAATTATGACACTGCCCGTTATCTATTTCCGTTAATAGATAATCTTAGCCCATGAAGGTGGTGAAGACGTTGATGAGCCAGCCGCTGATGGCCATGTAGATGGTGATGCCGACGATATCGTTGGTCACGGTGACGAAGGGGCCAGTCGCGATGGCAGGGTCGATCTTCATCCGTTCCAGAACCAGAGGCACCACTGTGCCGAACAATGAGGCAAACATGACCACAAGGAACAGCGAAGTCGTTACCGCAGCAGCAGCGATATGGGACTTGGTGGGGTCATTATCTACTGGGAAGAAGTGTGCATACAAGAAAATGAGCAATCCCATCACGAGCGCATTGATAAGCGCAGTACTGAACTCCTTGAACAAGTGCTTGCCCACATGCTTGATGTCAAGGCTGCCGTTGGCAAGACCTTGCACAACAATAGCGCTCGACTGAGTGCCCACGTTACCACCCGTGCCACCAATCAAGGGGATGAACAACGCCAGGCCCGGCAAGATGCGCAACAGGTCGGCATCGCCCTCGCCGCCGCCCAGAATCAGAGCGTTGATGATACCACCCACCAGACCGATGAGCAGCCACGGCAGTCGGGCACGCACCTGACGGAAGACGTTGTCGTCGGTCTCGATGTCGCCCCAGATACCTGATGCCAACTGATAGTCGTCCTCTCCCTGTTCACGCACACGGTCGATGATGTCGTCAACCGTGATGCGGCCCACCAGACGGCCGATGCTATCGACAACGGGCATTGCCACAAGATCATATTTCTCGAAATCGAGGGCAACGTCCTCGATGTGGGTATCGGTGCGCACGCTCAGGGGGTCTGGCTCCATGACGTGTTTGATCTTGGATGCTGAGGGGTTGGTGATGGTGGTCTTCAAGGGGAAGATACCTTTCAGCCGGTTATCATCGTCCACAACATAGACGTTGTAGATTTCGTCCATATCCTCAGCCTGGAGACGCATGGCCTTGATACAGTCGGGCATCGACATGTTCTCGTTGACCACAACCATCTCGGTAGACATGTAACCACCGGCGGTGTCTTCGTCATATTGCAACAGGTCAACAATGTCACCAGCCTGCTCCACATCATCGATGTGGCTGATGACGTCCTCGCGGTCCTCCTCGTCCAGCTCCTGGATAACGTCTACCGCATCATCGGCATCCATCTGCTCCACCTGCTTGGCGATTTCCTCGTTGGGCATCAGTTCCATCAGGTCGTGACGCTGGTCCTCGTCCAGTTCCACGAGGACATCGGCGGCCGTTTCATCATCGAGCAAGAGCATGATGAACAAGGCCTCCTGGTCATCAAGGTCTCCTACCAGTTCGGCGATGTCGGCAGGGTGCAGATCCTGTATTTTGGCACGCACAAGTTCCTCATTCTTGTTGTCAATGAGTTCATTGAGCGTCTGGAGATATTCTTCGGTAAATTCTTTCATTGTTCTTAGTTTTCAATTTTAGTTGGTTTTAGTTTTACTATTGTCTAAAACCTATTGCCTACCTCTCTATTGACGTGGCAAGACGCGTCAGGTCGATAAAATCCTCAACACTCAGTTGTTCCGGACGTTGTCGGAACACATCACGTTCCATCACGGTGGGATCTGCTGAGAATATCGGTTTTAGGGAACTGCGCAACATTTTGCGCCGCTGACCGAAGGAGGCTTTCACAATGCGCTTGAACATGCGCTCATCGACGCCCAGGTCGCTCACGTCGTTGCGCACAAGGCGAATCACGCCACTCTTGACCTTGGGCGGCGGATTGAACACGTGCTCATCGACAGTGAACAGGTACTCGATATCATACCAGGCCTGCAAGAGGACCGACAGGATGCCGTAGGTCTTGGAGCCTGGCGGCTCGGCTATGCGTTGTGCCACCTCGCGCTGCAGCATACCGCTGCAGCAGGTCACCTGGTCACGGTATTCCAGTATCTTAAAGAAAATCTGTGTCGAGATATTATAGGGATAATTGCCGATAACGCAGAATGGCTGGTCGCCATACAGACGCTTGAGGTCCATCTTGAGGAAGTCCTCACCGATGATACGCCCGTGCAGTTGCGGATAAGCAGCCTCAAGGTAGTCCACACTCTCGCTGTCCAGTTCCACTACAGTCAAGTCAAGGCCCATGTCTAGCAGGAACTGAGTGAGCACCCCCATCCCTGGTCCCACCTCGAGCACCGGCAGGTGCTTGAAGTCGTCCAAGGTGTGGGCGATACGCTCAGCAATTGACAAATCGGTCAAGAAATGCTGTCCCAGTGACTTTTTTGCTCTAACTTTCCGCATGTTTGCTCATTTATTGTTACCTTTGCAGGCTCAATAGAGTCCGTAAGTAATTTGCAAAGATAGCGATTTTTTGGCGACTTGAAGCAATGCACGGAACTATTTAACTCAACATTAAAAGAAAAAACGTGAAAAAGGTAATATCCTATTTGGTAAAATACGGCATTCCTCTCGTCATTGGCGTTGGATTGATGTATTTCCTGTACAAGAACGTGGACGTCACAAGCATGATGGACACGCTCAAGAACGATGTCAATTATTGGTGGTTTTCAGCAGTGGCGGTGGTCAGCATCATGAGCCATATCTTCCGCGCACTGCGCTGGCGCCTCCAGCTCAAGGCCATCGACGTGAAACCCTCGTTCAGCGCAGTGCTGAACAGCATCTTCGGCACCTATGCCGTCAACCTGGTGTTTCCCCGCCTGGGCGAAGTGTGGCGCTGCGGCTACATTGCCAACAGGCAGAAGGCCTCGGTGACCCAGGTCATGGGTTCGATGGTAGCCGACCGTCTGACCGATACCGCCACCGTGCTCTTGCTGACGCTGGTCACGTTCCTGCTGGCGCAGGGGGCCTTCGGACAGTTCTTTGACGCTTATCCGCAGATGAAGGAGAACTTCATGAGCATCGCGAGTGACGCCCGCATCTGGTTCGGAACGGCCATCGTCATCATCGCATTGGGATGGCTGCTGGTCATGAAGACCGAAAACAAGATCATCAAGAAAATCCAGCTCATGGCCCGCAACCTGTGGGAAGGCTTTGCCGGCATCGGCCGCATGGATGGCAAGTGGTGGTTCCTGCTACTGACCATCCTCATCTGGGGATGCTATTTCCTGCAACTGTACCTTGCCTGCCAAGCGTTCAACTTCACCAGCAACTTGAGCGTGCTGGCCGTGCTGGTGGTCTTTGTCCTGAGCAGTATCGGCATGGGTATTCCCACCAATGGCGGTCTGGGAGCGTGGCATGTAGCCACCATCTTCGGTCTGTCGCTCTACGGCATTGGCGTATTTTCGCCCTCACACTTTGACCCGCGCGCTTCGGCATTTGCCATGCTCGTGTGGGGATTCCAGCAGGTGCTGATTATCGCGCTGGGCATCTACGCCTTTATCAGCATGACGATTGACCGCAACCGCATCGAGAGCGGCAAGACCGTGGTCGATACCACCAATGACGAAATCAAACTCTAAGCAAAATAGCTAAGGACTTAAAACTCAAAACCAAGGACTATGGACGACAACTTTGACGATTATTTCACCGACAATGCTCCCGAAGAGCAGCAACAGTCCCATCAAGAGACTGAACAAGAACGCGAAGAACGGGAAATCAAGGAGGCCACCATTGAGCGCCGCGGCAACACGGTCAAGATGATACTGGTGCTCATTATCCTTGCCATGGCAGCGTTTCTGGGATGGTGGATGTGGCAGCACTATTTCCACCCCTACCGCACGAGCCAGGAAAAGGGCTGGATTATGCAAGTGAGCAACGAGGGTGCCGTGTTCAAGACCTACGAGGGAGAAATGATCAGCGAGAGCTATATCGAGGATACGCTGGTTGCCATGACGAGCAACTTCAGTTTCAGTATCCCCAACGACAGCCTTGCCTTAGAGGCCATGCGATGGGCCAAGAATGGTCAACGACTCATCCTTACCTATAATGAATACAAGGGCAAAGTCCTGTGGCGCGGCAATTCCCGCCATGTCGTCACCAAGATAGAGCGCGATAGTGACTTTGTAAAATCCAACCCCTATAAGGATCCCGGACAACCTCAGCCCGAGAAGAAAAAAGACTGACGTCCGCCAATCCACTACGGAACAAAAACAACCCTGACTTCGTTGCCGCAAGTCAGGGTTGTTTCTATTATACCGGAAGCAGATTATTACATGGCGAGCCGGAACCCTAGGCGATTACTGCCAGCATAGGTCGGCGAACTGTAATACCTATAGGATACACGGCACCCGTGGGCGGGGTATTCCCAACAACCACTGTGGTACACGCGATCAGAGCCAGTTGCAGGCCCGACAGGGTCTATCTGGGTTTCACTGGTAAATCTGCTATACCAATCCTGGCACCATTCCAAAACATTACCCGACATGTCGTACAGACCCAATTCGTTAGGTTGTTTCATGGCAACGGGATGGGTTGTGTTATCAGAGTTACCGCTATACCATGCCACATCGTCAATGTTATTGCTGCCAGCATACTTATAACCCTCGGTCTTGTTGCCACCACGAGCAGCATATTCCCATTCGGCTTCAGTAGGCAAGCGGAAGGTCTTGCCCGTCAACTGGTTCAACCTGGCAATAAACGTCTGACAGTCATTCCACGACACCCGCTCCACGGGACGTTGCAAGTCGCCAGTAAAATAACTCGGGTTTTCACCCATCACTGCCAGCCACAAAGCCTGAGTCACCTCGGTCTCGGCTATATAGTAAGGAGAGGTCAACGTCACTTGATGTGCAGGTTTCTCCCAATCATAGGCTTCGTCCTGTTCGGCCGTCGCTCCCATAGTAAAAGAGCCACTCGGCACAGGCTTCATCGTGAACGCAATACCCTCGACCACACAAGTCACAGGATTCCTCTCTCCCGACAACAGCAAGTCGATGAGAGCCGTCACATCACTGATGGCCACTTTTCCATCCTTGTTGACGTCACAGTTAATCATTAAGACACTCCCTTCGTCACCACTCAACAAGTAATCGATCAATGCTGTCACATCGCTAATCGTCACGTTGCCATCACCATTCACATCACCTAGCATGATGATGACATCGGCCATGACCGCAACATTATCCACCGCAAAGTAATCCCCTTCAGGATTGAGGCTGGAGTCCTTGACATAGCTCCACATCAGGGTGTGAGTTCCTGCATCTATCCTCACCGATGTAGTCTGCCAATCATTCTTATAGGCCCCATAAGTGAATTGTGTCTCTCCGTCAAGAACAAACTCACATTTGTCCCAGACCGTTGACGTGCCCTCGCCCCACGCTTTGAAATCAAACGATAATGTTGCAGCACGCGCCACAGTGACTGTGGCTGTGAGCGTTGAGTTGCTGGAATGCACACCCGCATTGCCTGATTGAGCGAAGGTCCTACCATCCTCCGTCACCACGATCCATGGATATTCACCATCAGACACAAAATTGATATTGCCACCAGTGACATTGAGGGCTTCGTCCAGGGTTGCAGCCGAAGTCTGCACACCAAATGACGCCATCAATGCTATCACAAAAAGAAAAAATGTTTTTTTCATAAAAATATAAATTTTAGCGGTTATTACCTTCTGGATTAAATTATAGATGTTCAATTTAACCCCCAAAGGTAATAAAAAAACATAAACCATTATTATCAAACAAATAGATTTCCATAGCTATCGATTTTTCTGCCAAAATGTCACTTTTTAACGTTTTTTGATGTCAGTTCACGAAAAATGTATGTAACTTTGCAGCCCAAAAATTTATCGACTAATAATGGAAGAAAACAAGATAGAACAAAACAAACCAGAGGAGCAGACCCAACAAACCCAGCAACAGGAACAGGCCCAGCCCTCTACCCCAATCAAGCCCGACATTCTGGACTATGATGACATCAGGAAGATGGCGCCCTTCTTTGACGGCAAGCCCAAGTTGGTCAAGTGGTTATTTCACCTGCTTGATATGGACGACGCCAACTGGATTCACGGGCACAACTGCCACACGCCGGGTGTTCCCTTCTGCACGGGTGTGCTTAAGGACCTGAATGCTACTATCACCTATAATAACGGCAAGGTGCTCGACAACCTGCCCGAGGGGGCCTTTATCACTGTGAGCAACCACCCCTTTGGCGCCGCAGACGGTGTGATGATGATTCACATCATCGGCACCCATAGGCCCGACTACAAGTTCATGGTCAACATGATGCTGAGCAAGATTGGCGGCATGATGCCCAACTTCATTACCGTCGATGCCCTGGCCAGCGACGACCCCGCCAAGCGCGCCGTGTCGATGCAGGGCATCAGTGACACGATGAAACACGTCAAGGCCGGTCATCCGATGGGATTCTTCCCCGCTGGCGCCGTGAGCAAACTGACCTGGAAACTGCGTGTCGAGGACCGCGAGTGGCAACCCGTGATCATGCGCCTGATCCAGAAACTCAAAGTGCCCGTCATCCCCATTTACATTCACGGGCACAACAGTTGGATTTCGCTCGTCCTAGGCGTCATCAGCTGGAAACTGCGCACATTGAGGTTACCTTCCGAGATGTTCCGCCGCAAGAGTTATAACTTCCGCGTCTCTGTGCATGATCCCATCATGCCCGAGGAATACGCACAATATACCACGCCCGAGGAATTAGGGAAATTCCTGAAAGCAGAAACTTATAAAATGAAGAAATGGCAACAGTAAATGAAAGCACCATCCGCGCTATCAAGCAGCGCTTTGGCATCGTGGGCGAATCATCCGCCCTGCTTGCCGCCATCCGCCGCGCTATGCTGGTGGCTCCTATCGACTTGAGCGTGCTCATCATCGGTGAGAGCGGCTCGGGTAAGGAGTCATTCCCCAAAATCATCCACGAGAGCAGCCCGCGCAAGCACAAGAAATACATCGCCGTGAACTGCGGCGCCATCCCCGAGGGCACCATCGACAGTGAACTATTTGGCCACGTAAAGGGCTCATTCACAGGTGCAATCGCCGACCATAAAGGTTACTTTGAGGAAGCCGACGGCGGCGTCATCTTCCTAGACGAGGTTGCCGAAATGCCCATGAGCACCCAGGCCCGCTTGCTGCGTGTGCTCGAGAACGGTGAATACCTGCGTGTGGGCGACAGCACCGTTCGCAAGACGAACATCCGCGTGGTCGCCGCCACCAACAAGGATATGCTTCAGGCCGTCAAGGACGGTAAGTTCCGCGAGGATCTCTACTACCGCCTCTCAACGGTTCAGATCAACGTGCCGCCCCTGCGCGACCGCGGGGACGACATCATACTGCTGGCCAGGCTGTTCCTGCGCAATTTCGTCACCGAAAACCGCACAGCCCCTGTCACCCTGAACGACGACGCCCAGAATCTGCTCAAGGCCTACCATTGGCCCGGCAACGTGCGCCAGCTGAAGAGTGTCATCGAGCAGGTCGCCCTGTTCGAGTCGGGCAATACGGTCGATGCCGCCACGTTGAGTCAGTACATGCCCAGCAACCGCGAGACCGCATTGACGATACAGTCGCAACCCAACTTCGACTACAATTCTGAGCGTGAGCAGTTGTTCACCCTGATCCTGTCGATGCGCGCCGAAATCGAAGCCCTCAAGAAACGCATGGACGGCGTTGGCCCAACGTCACACGTATCATCGAGCATTCACGACCTCAAGCGCGACACCAATCCGCTGCTTGAATACGGTAACAGCGAAAACATGTCCTCACCATACCGCAACATGCAGCACGAAACCGAGGAGCTGGGACGCATCGACGAGGTTACGGATGTGGAAAGCGAGACCGTCAAGACGCTCGATGAGACCGAACGCGAAACCATCGAGAACGCCCTACGCCGCAACAACGGCCGCCGCAAACTCACCGCCCAGGAATTGAAGATTTCGGAGCGAACCCTCTACCGGAAAATCAAGCAATACAATCTCGAACGATAGTGAAACGCGCCCTTTTCATACTCACCCTAGTCATGGCCGCGCTGAGCTGGAATGCCTGCATTCCCAGGTACACGCTCAATGGCGCGTCCATCGACTACAATGTTTACAAGACCATCTCGTTTGGCGAGTTCCCCATCCGTGCTGCGCTTGTTTACCCACCATTGCAGTCCATGTTTGAGAACCGCATGACGGACATGATTGCCCAACAGACGCGTCTGCGCGTCATCGACAGCAACAATGCCGACTTGCGCATGGAGGGCGAAATCACCAACTACCAGTTGTCGCCCCAAGCCGTTGGCGAGGACGCATACGCGAGCCAAACGCGACTCACCATCAGTGTGCGCGTGAAATATATCAACAACAAGAACCAGGCCTTGACCAAGGACTTATCATTCAGCGCTTATCGAGATTTCTCGAGCAGCGAACTGCTGGTCGACGTGCAGGACGAGTTGTGCAACCAAATCTGCAAGGACCTTTCCGACCTGATTTTCAATGCCACACTAGGCGACTGGTAATGTCACATTCCGCGTTGGCACGGAATATGAAGTATAATGTTTAGAGGTTAACGTTATAAGACTGATTCATGAGTGTAACGACTTGGATTGAGGATATCAAGCATCTGGCCACCGACGAGACTCACGAGTTGTCAAGAGAGTGGTTGGAACAAGCCGAGCAGGACGCCCCTTACAGTGTGCTGCCTGCCCTGCTGTACCTCAAGCGAAACGGCGTTAAAGGCCATGAGGATGTGCTCGCCAAACTCGCCATATCCTTTCCTGATCGCCATGCCTTAGGACTCATGCTGGGCGAGGACACCGGCCTGATGACCAGTTTCTATCCCCCTGAAGGTCTGCCCGAGACACCCGATACGGTGACAACCATCGACCGTTTTCTGGACAACTACGGCAAGACAAGCCCCAGCGAGGTCGAGGCCATCAGCCGCGCTATCTTCAACCCCCAGCCCGACTATGCCGACGTACTCGCCGCCCAGGAGAAGGCCGAAGGCGGTGGCACTCAACCCACTAGCGGAGATTCCCAGGACGAACTCATCAACCAGTTCATTGCCGAGCAGATGCAGTTGAGCGAGCAGGCTGCACAAACGCCTCTTGCCACCCCCATCGACGAGGAGGAAAAGGCTGAAATCGCTGGTGAATCCATCGATGATCCTACCAAAACTGATGACTCCATGCTGAGTGAAAGTCTGGCTAAAATGTATATCTCCAGACACAAATATTCTCAGGCTCTTGAAATTATTAAGCAATTAAGTTTGAAATATCCAGAAAAAAGTATTTACTTTGCAGACCAAATTCGGTTTTTGACCAAATTGGTCTTAAATGAGACACTAAACGACAAAAAATAAGAAAAAATGTACACTATTTTTGCAATTCTGATTGTGATCGCATCGATTTTGTTGGTCGGTGTAATCCTTATCCAAAAATCTAAGGGTGGCGGCCTTGCTGCCAATGTGAATAGTTATAACCAGTTTATGGGTGTTCGCAAGACCACCGACTTCGTTGAGAAGGCAACATGGGGTCTGGCAGCGTTCATCTGCGTGTTGAGCATTGCTTCGGCGTTTGTAACCGCCCCCAGCATTGTTGAAGGCGCTCCCCAGATCAAGAAATTACCCACCAGCGAGACTCAGGCTCCCAACTTCGGCACTCAGGCCGAGGAGGCTCCTGCTGCCGCTGCTCCCGCCCAGGAGGCCGCTCCTGCTAAGGAAGCACCCGCAAAGGAAGCACCCGCAAAGGAAGGTAAGTAATCTATCCACCGTATCTTAAAACAACATCAAGGATGCGGTATGTCGTATCCGCATCACAGCGGATCAAGACATACCACATCTTTTTTATTATCATGAGAATGACATTATTATATATAGTGCTCGCCGCCATCATGGCAGCATGCGGAAGCACGGGCACCTCGACGACTAGCGAGACCAACTCGCCTGACACGGCCACCTCGGCGGCACAGGCAATCCGCAAAGCCTTTGACGGAGAGGGTGCATACGCCTTAACACGCCAGCAGTGCGACTTCGGGCCACGCGTGCCTGGCACTCCCGCTCATGCCAAGTGTGCCGAGTGGCTTGAATCCACGCTGAAAGGCTCGTGCGACACCGTCATGGTTCAGACAGGTACCGTCCAGACCGCTACCGAGGGCAAGATGGGCATCAAGAACATCATCGGCATCATCAATCCCGAAGCCAGCCAGCGTCTGCTGCTGCTCGCCCATTGGGACACCCGCCCCTGGGCAGACAATGATCCTGATGCTGCTAATCACAGCAAGCCAGTCATGGGCGCCAATGATGGAGCCAGCGGCGTAGGCGTACTGCTGCAGTTGGCCAGCCAACTCAAGGCTGAGAGCCCAACCATCGGTGTGGACATCGTGCTGGTTGATGCCGAGGACATGGGCGAGGATGATAACGAAGAGTCATGGGGACTGGGCACCCAGTACTGGGTTCAGCATCCTCACGTGAAAGGCTATAAGCCCCTGTTCGGCATCTTGCTCGACATGGTGGGCGCCAGTGATGCCACCTTCACCCGAGAGTATTACTCAACGCAGTATGCCGGCGGCTTTGTTGACTTGGTGTGGAAATGCGCGGCAGGCAGCCACTTCATCAATGCCCAGGGCGGAGCCGTTACCGATGACCACGTCTTCGTTAACCGTGCGGGCATCCCGTGCGTCGATATCATCGACCTGCGCAGCGACAGCCCCACGGGCTTCTGCCCCGAGTGGCACACCATCAATGACACCATGGGCGCCATTGACCCCGCCACGCTAGCCCAAGTCGGCCAAACCCTCCTTAATGTCATCTCTTCCCTAGAGCAATAACACTTAGGATACTACCCAAATAAAATGCCTCCAAAAGTAAACTATGAAACTTTTGGAGGCATTGTTGTTATCTTACTTATCAGTTATTCAGCATCTAGCAGAATATCAATGAGTGCTGTGACATCCTTGATGGTGATGGCAGAATCATTGTTCACGTCAGCACAAATGGGGCATGCTGAATCCTCCGATCCTAACAGGTAGTCGATCAATGCTGTGACGTCCTTGAGGGTCAGGTCGCCATCATGGTTCACATCACCGGCATCATAAACGTGGCCACCATACTCGGTCAAGATGTACTTGATGCCAGCCAGGGCATCAATCTTGCCGTTTCCGAAGTGGCTGCTGTTAGGTCCATCGGTTACCCACCAGTCTTTAATGGCCGTTTCTTTCATAATGTGCTTGACCTCGCCCAGGGTGAGGTGCTTGCCACACTCGGTAGCAGCCTGCATCCACAGGGCAACGGTTCCGGCCACAGTGGGCGTAGCCATTGAAGTGCCACCAATACGGCCATAGGGATAAGTCGGATTGGGCACCACAAGATATGCGCTATCGGTGCGATGGTACCAGCTGTTAAAGGCCGAAACCAGATACTCGCCAGGAGCCGTAATCCACGGAATCATGTTTCCTAAGGGTCCCATACCCTCGACCGCATATCCCGAAAAGTCGGAAATATCACCCAACGTATTGCTGTCCTCATCGGGGCGTGTGACATAGGAACCTACAGTTATCACCTCGGGATAACAAGCGTTGGCAATCGCACACATGTCATCGGTACCCTGAACCCACGTGTGACCCGGCGTAGTCAAGTAGTTGTCAAAGAACGTATAGTTACCCGCCGACCAGACGTCGATGATATCTGAGCTACCGCCAATAGGGTAATACTCAACCGCCAACGAGTAGTCCATACCATAGAAGCCTGTCGTTGTCCTCAACAGGACCTCTTTGCACCCATTCTTTGAAGAGTAATCAAAGTAAACCACGATTTTCGCTCCACCACTGCTACCGTTAGTGAAATAGGCAGGGTCAATGGTCAAAGTCTGGTTTCCGTCGCTATTCGTGAGGCTATGCGTTTCCACGATTTCACCCGTTGCATTATCGAGAATGTGGATGTTCACACCGATACCTGTCGCATCGTGGGCACGGGTAAACGCGTCAGCAAAATACTCGCCTGCGTATATTCGCCAGCCTTCCTCAATGGGCATGGGATGAGAGGTAATGATAGTACCCAAAGGGGCTTCATAGCTAGCGCTGCCACCGACATAGTTTCCACCGGGTCCGCCAGCACTGTTTCCAGCATTATTACCAGCAGCGAACACACAGATGCGGTCAGGGTGCTCTTCACCGAAAAGTTGCGAAATAACTTCGCCCAGCGGTCCTTCGCCATTTCGGTTGAAGACATTGTTACCATAACTATTGCTGATCACAACAGGTTTCCCAACACTATCAGCATAATTGCAAATCTTGTTGAAAGCATTGGCGATATGGGTGGCATTAGTGCCCCTCAAGCCACACAGGAAGAGGTCTGAGCCAGGAGCCATACCACCATAGGTCGCACTGGCATGGTCGTCGGTGACTGTGATGTCAGTGCCATCGACAATCACGCTCGAACCGCCCGCAATCGAACTGGTGTGGGTTCCGTGGTTAGAATTCGCTGAATAATCCACGGGCAAGTCCCCAGTGCCATAATAGTCTATCAAGGAGCCATTGTAGCAATATGCACGCTTGATGCGGCAATTTCCGTCCTTATCCTTGAAGGCGATGTGGTTGAAGTCGATACAGCCGTCTATCACTGCCACAACCACCCCGCTGCCGTCATAGCCATGAGGCAACCCGGCAGCTATGGCCTCGCTAGAGTAAGTCAGCAAGTCATCAATATGGGTGGCTTCGCGGGCTAGGTTGGTGGTTTCAGTCATGACCGGTGACACCTCGATGCGCACTACGCCCTCGAGAGCGGCAATCTCGCTAATGCGTTCTACGGGGAGCATGGTGGTCAGGAGCCCGTTTTTATATTCCGTCTCAACCATAACGCCCAAAGCCTTCAAGGCCGCAATGTCACCATTGGATTCCACCATGACAAAGGCAGGAACAAAGGCCTTGCCGTCAATGACACTCGGAGTGGCGTAGAGCCGACCCTGCGGTTTTATCCATTCAGGTATGCCCGGCATGTTCATCCTCATGTCAGGCGTCTCTTCACAACTGAAGCCCTGCTCCATTTCATCGAGGAACATCTGGGTCGTAATCGACATTTTCTCGACATGAGCCCGCTGCAGAGGGGATGCCAGCGTGGCCTGGGCCGACATCAGGGTGGTCCAAGCAGCGGCTACGAGCAAGAGTGGCAGCTGTTTTGTAATATACTTCATCATCAGTTTATAAATATGAAATTAGAAATTAATAAAATATGATATTTGCTCCAGCAAAGATAAAATTCTTGGCACAAAGGTAATACTTTTTTCCCGCCCATAAACGTTTTATCATCTAAAACCATTACCTTTGTAACTTTATAATCAATCTCTCACAAGAGAGAAGCAAACTATTAACTTATACATAACTATCAATAACAAACCAATGAGAAAAGAAAGGATTCTACTCATGAGCAGTGCATTAATTGCAGCGTCGGCTGTGACGACGCAGGCTCGTATCAACTATCCCGATCCCCCGCGCTTGGACACGGTGGACACTTACTTTGGCACCCCAGTAGCCGACCCCTACCGCTGGCTCGAGGATGACCGCAGCTCCGAGACCGAGGCTTGGGTGAACGCCCAGAACAAGGTGACTCAGAACTACCTGTCAAAAATCCCGTTCCGCAAGGACGTGAAGAAGCGCATTACCGAACTCGCCAACTACGAGAAGATGGGTGCTCCCTTCAAGGTGAAGGACAAATTCTATTTCTTCAAGAACGACGGCCTGCAGAACCAGAGCGTCCTCTACGAGTACAAGGCCGATGGCAACCACAAGATGGTGCTCGACCCTAACACCCTGAGTGAGGACGGTACCGTGGCCCTGCAGCAACTGGACTTCTCCAACGACGGCCGCTACCTGGCCTACGTGATTACCCGCAGCGGCAGTGACTGGAACGAGATTTATGTGAAAGACCTCAAGGAAGACAAGGTGCTGGATGACCACATCGTGTGGGCCAAGTTCACCGATGCCCAGTGGCTGGGCGACGGCTTCTTCTACAGCGGCTATGACGCTCCCGAGGATGCCAAGTCGTCCAAGAACGAGTTCCAGAAGGTGTATTACCACAAGCTTGGAACTCCCCAAAGCGAGGACTATGTGGAATATCAGGACAAGGGCGAACCCCTGCACTTCCACCAGGTGAGCGTGAGCGAGGACGAGCGCTATGTCATCCTGTGGAAGAGCGATGCCGAGGGCAACGACATTTACATCAAGGACCTCAAGGACCGCAATCCTCACTATGTGCAGCTCATCGGCGGCATGAAGTATGAGCGCGGCATCGTCGGCATCGACAACGGCAAAATCTATGTGATGACCAACGAGAACGCCCCCAAGGGCAAGATTGTCACCTACGATGCCGAGACGTTGTCTCCCGCCAGCTGCGCCGAGTTCATTCCCGAGCAGGATGCCGTACTGTCGGGCGTGGCCATGGCCGACCACAAGTTCATCCTCACCTACGACAAGGACGCTTCGAGCCACCCCTACCTCTACAGCGCCGACGGCAAGCTCATCCGTGAGATTCAGCTGCCCACCTTCGGTTCGGTAGGCTTCAGCTCCAAGAAGAACGCCAAGGAGGTCTTCTACAGCTTCACCAGCTACACCTTCCCAGGTGCCATCTACAAGTATGACCTGGAGACGGGCAAGAGCGAGCTCTTCTTCCAACCCAAGGTCAACCTCAAGAGCGACGACTATGTAACCGAGCAGATATTCTTCAACAGCAAGGACGGCACGCGCATACCCATGTTCCTCGTTTACAAGAAAGGTCTCAAGCGTGACGGCCAGCGTCCCACGTTCCTGTATGGTTACGGCGGTTTCAATGTGAGCCTCAATCCCGGTTTCACTTACACCCGCACGCTGTTTGCTATGCTGGACTGCGGCGGCATCTGCGCCTACGTTAACCTGCGCGGTGGTGGCGAGTACGGTGAAGAGTGGCACCAGGCCGGCACCAAGATGAACAAGCAAAACGTGTTTGATGACTTCATCGCTGCCGCCGAGTGGCTCATCGAGAACAAGTACACCTGTCCCCAGAAGCTCGCTTGCAACGGCGCCAGCAATGGCGGTCTGCTCGTCGGCGCTGTGGTTAACCAGCGTCCCGACCTGTTCGCCTGTGCTGTGCCTCAAGTCGGTGTAATGGACATGCTGCGTTACCACGAGTTCACCATCGGTTGGAACTGGGCTCCCGACTACGGCCGCAGCGACGACAGTCCCGAGATGTTCCGCTACCTGCGCAGCTACTCACCCCTGCACAACATCAAGAACGACGGCACCCGTTACCCCGCCATCATGGTAACCACCGGTGACCACGATGACCGCGTCGTGCCTGCCCACAGCTTCAAGTATGCCGCCGAGCTGCAACACTGCAACACCGGCGACCAGCCCAAGCTCATCCGCATCGACAGCAAGGCTGGCCACGGCCACAGCAAGCCCATCAGCAAGATCATCGACGAGTACACCGACATCCAGGCCTTCATCATGTACAACCTGGGCGTGAAGTACAAATACAAAAAGTAACTGAGTTATATCCAGTTAATAACAACAAAGAGGGAGAGCCGGAAATTGGCCCTCCCTCTTTTATTGTAAAGTGGTAGTTACCGCGAGTTAGATGAATTTAAATGCTGAAGCTCAGCTCCCCCTCTTGGATAAGAGGGGGCCGGGGGGGCGTCGAAACCACCCAAGGCATGCGCCGTCACGGTAGCATCAACGCCCCTGCCCTTCGGGCACTCCCTCTAATCTTAGAGAGGGAGGTACTAACGCGCTGAATACCGATAAACAATTCCGTCGAACTCACGTTATTATAAAGTGGTAGTTATTACTTGCACGGGATATTCTTAAAATGCCACTCCTTGCTCTCCTTGAATTCAAACTCGGAATCCTCAAGTGACAGAGGTGGGAAAATGAGGGCAAAACGCAGTTTCTGATAAGGCTGTTCAACCCTGGTTGTAGATGGCTTGACGCCGATGTTCTGGGCGCTCACAATCCTCAACTTGCCACTCTTTTTGCCCTTGATGTAGGCATCGGGATCAATGTAGGGATTGGCATTCATTGACGCGGTCTCATATTCCATTTCGATGCGCGTCTCGGTGTCGGAGCAGCATACACGCAAGATCTGAATACGCTCGGCTTGCTTGCTCGGCTTGCAGATCGGGTTCTCTCTCATGAAGCGGTAACCCGAATAGTCAGGCAGCGTCACTTTGCTGTTGTTGAGGATACTGGGGCCCTCTTCGGTGCGGCCAGCAGGCACATACAGGCTGGTGATTTTGCGGGTAAGGCTACGCTGGTCACTGTACCCATATTTCCAATTCAACACAGCTGCTTCCTCATACTTGGCAAGGGCATCGGCATATTTGCCGTCTTCTTCCAGTTCGCGAGCAGCATCCATTGCATCGTCAAAGGCAGATTTGAACTGAGCCTTCTCTTTAGCATAAAGTTCGGCCTTCTGCTTGCGTTCCTGAGATTCCAACACTGAGTTAAGACCGCTGAGCACGCCATGAGTGATGCGCTCGGCTTCGGTGAATTGTGCAGCCATCGTCATGTTAATGGAGACGAGCACTACTAATGCCATGTAAAATCTTACTTTCTTCATTTCTGTCTAAATTTTATGATTGATTAAATGTTTATTATTCTTGGGAGCCCTCTATCAGGCGTTTTTTCTCGCGATACTGCTTGGGCGACATGCCAAACCGGTTCCTGAAGATGGTGCGGAAGGTGGTCGTCCCGCCGAAGCCCGCCTCGTGGGCCACAGCGTCGATCGTCCAGTTGGGCTGTTCCACCAGCAGTCGGCAACCGTTCAACAGACGCTTGGTGTTCAAGTACTCTGCGAGTGTGTTGCCTTCCTTTCGAACCTTGAGAGCCTGAGTCACACGACGCTGGGTCAAGCCTAGCGTCTGGGCAATCTCTTTGAGCGTTACATCAGGGTTCTTGTACAGTCCCAATTTTTCCATTTGCGTGTCTATCCAGCTCATCAGCTGTTCATCGGTCATGTCGGCAACGTTGGCCACATCATTGATCTCCTGCTGTAACGACTGGCCCGACTGTTCTGTCTGCTTGGCTTGACGCAACATGTCATTGATTCTGTCTTGGGCTATCTTGAGCTGTGCCTCAGCCTCATGCAGTTCATGCTCGGTCTCATATAAGGCCTGCCGGGTCGATGCCTGCTGCTGGTCGCTCTCCTTGACCTGGCCCACCAGATTAGCATTATGCTTCATCAGCTTTTGAGTCACATTAAAAGACAGCACCAAAGCAATGATGACTGCAATAAATGTGACGGCCAGTGCCAGTATGATGAGTTTGAGGATGAGAGCCTCTTGCATATATCAATCGTTTCCTTATTTCGAAATTTAGCTACAAAGTTATTAATATTTTAAACAAGACAGCGCCATTTGGGCGAAAACAACCATTCTACACCGACAAAATTGGTATCAAAGCGACCAAATCACCCATTTTATATCAAAATCTGCTGTTTCAGCCAATTGTTAAGCCTCTTGTTTTAAAAGAGAATGATTACCTTTGTGCCATCAAACTAAACATTAACTACACAAATGCATAGCCAAACCGACGACAATTTCGATTATACGCGAAATGATAAGCGCATCATCAACCACCTGACCTCCGGGCTGCCCCAGTGGGTTATCATAGCAGCCTTCATCATCATGGTGGCAGCAGCCGTGTGCACCATCACCCAGATCGACAGCTGGTTTAAAGAGCATGCTTCGGTTGCCATTGCCCTCATCAACACCGTGGGCATGGTGACGATGTATTATGCGACGATGCGCGGCATGAAGCGCCTGTATCACCCGCTCTCGGCACTGTGGATCATTGTCATAGCGCTCAACATCATCAGTTTCGTCGCCATCATGTTTGAGGAGGCTTTGCCTGAGGTCAGTTTCGTCGTTGCCTGCGCACTGCCGTTGTGTTACCTGCCGCTGGGAGCGCTGATTATCATCTGGTACCGCGGGCTGTTGCAACGCCTGGGCATCTGGATGATTGTCCGCATCCTCGTTATCTTCCTCCTCCCCATTGCCTGGTACATGCTGGGCATCGGTCTGAGCGACATCACCTTGGATGCTATCATCGTCATTATCGAACTCATCTACGCCTGGCAATTCTATCGCCTGCTGCGATAACCCAGTTAGAGGTTTGTAGTGCACAGCTCATGGCTAACGGCAAAAAAGCTGATAGCAAATAGCTAAAAAATCACTACCTTTGCAGGCATGAAAGGCGACAAGATAGTTATCAAGGGAGCGAGGGAGAACAACCTCAAGGACATCTCACTGGAGATTCCCAAGCATCAGATTACGGTTTTCACGGGCGTTTCGGGCTCGGGCAAGAGTTCGCTCGTGCTCGACACCATTGCGGCCAAGTCGCGACGGGAACTGAATGACACCTTCCCGTCGTTCGTACAGCAGTACCTGCCCAAGTACGGCCGTCCCCACGTGGATGCCATCGAGAATCTGCCCATCGCCATCGTCATCGACCAGAAGAAGCCTGCCCAGAACTCGCGTTCGACCGTGGCGACCTATACCGACATTGCTGCCCTGCTGCGCCTGCTGTTCTCGCGCGTGGGCCAGCCCTTTGTGGGCTATGCCGAGTCGTTCAGCTTCAACCACCCCGAGGGCAGCTGTCCGCGCTGCTCGGGATTGGGCGAAATCCGCGAGTTGGACATCCACAAGCTGGTGGACTTCGACAAGAGCCTCAACGACGAGGACACAATTCACTACATCGCCTTCGGCAAGGGCGGCTGGCGCTGGATTCGCTACGCTCACAGCGGCCTGTTCGACCTGGACAAGAAAATCAAGGACTACAGCCCCGAGGAGCTCGACCTGTTCCTCAACAGCCCGCAGATACGCCTCAAGAATCCACCCTCCAACTGGCCGAAATCGGCCAAGTATGAAGGCATCATCCCGCGCATGTACCGCAGCATCATCAACAGCGAGGAGGGCTTGCTCCATGCCGCCGTGCTCAACCCGATGCTCAATATGGGCGTCTGCCCAGACTGCGGCGGTTCCCGCTTGAGCCCACGGGTGCTCTCGTGCAAAATCGAGGGCATCAACATCGCCGACGCCTGTGCCATGTCTATCACGCGCCTCAACGAGTGGGTCCAGGCGCTCACCTCACCACTGGCCGTGGATATCAAGCAGGCCATCAGCGCACGCCTCACGGCACTGGAGGAAATCGGGCTGGGTTACCTGAGCCTGGAGCGCGGTGTGGGCACCCTGTCGGGCGGTGAGGCCCAACGCTGCAAAATCGCCAAATACATCAACTCCTCACTGGCCGACGTGCTCTATATCCTGGATGAGCCCAGCACGGGCCTGCACGACCACGACATCGAGAAGATGAAGCACTCAGTACGCCGCCTGCGTGACGCGGGCAATACGGTCCTGCTCGTCGAGCATCACCGCGAGATGATTGGCATTGCCGACCACATCGTCGATCTGGGACCTGGACCAGGCAGCCAGGGCGGCAACATCATCTTTGAAGGCAACTACCAGGAACTGCTGCACAGCGGCACCAGTACGGGACAGATGCTCAGCCAGCACGGCGATTTCAAGGCCCAACCGCGCGAAATGAAGGCGACCTTCCCGCTGCGCCATGCCACCCTGCACAACCTCAAGGACGTTTCCATCGACCTGCCCCTGGGCGTATTTGCCGCGGTAGCCGGTGTGGCGGGCTCGGGCAAGAGTTCGCTGATGGAGTGTTTCCGCCGCGAACACGGCAACGTGGTGTATGTCAGCCAGAAGAACATCGGCGTGAGCCTGCGCTCCACGCCAGCGACCTATATGGATGTGGCGCCCGATATCCGCAAGCGCTTTGCCAAGGCCCACAAGATGAAAGAACAGTACTTTACCTTCAACGGCAAGGGCGGCTGCCCCGTGTGCGGCGGCAAGGGCGTGGTCATCGCCGAGATGGCCTTCATGGACAACATCGAGACGACCTGCGAGGCCTGCCATGGTCTGCGCTACAGCCGCGAGGCGCTGCAGTACACCCTCGACGGCAAGAACATTGCAGAGGTTATGGACCTATCGGTGCGCCGCGCCAGCGAATTCTTCAAGGGCACCGTCATTGAGCAGAAGTTAAAACCCATGATGGACGTCGGCTTGCACTACCTGCACCTCAACCAAGCGCTGAGCACCCTGTCGGGCGGCGAGTTGCAACGCTTGAAGATTGCATCCTACCTCCAGCAATACACCATGCCTATCGAGGCAGGTGGCCAGCGCGGCGTGTTTGTCATCGACGAGCCCACCGACGGCCTCCACCTCAAGGACGTGCGCCACCTCATCGACCTGTTCGAACAGATGGTCGATATGGGCAACACGGTCTATGTCATTGAACACAACACCGACGTCATCAAGGCGGCCGACCACGTCATCGAACTCGGCCCCGGCGCCGGCGACCTGGGCGGCACCATCATCTACCAGGGCACCCCCCGCGCCATGCTCGCCTGCCCCACCAGCATCACCGCTCCCTACCTCTAAAAAACCACGAAAAACAAACTACGAATTACACGAATTCCACATATTTCACTCTGTTCACACGTGCGTGTCCATTCCACTCCTTTCTAGATGGGCTAGATTGACTAGGGATTGTTTGTGGGTGCACAATTTAGGGAAAAATGTGGGTTCTACAAAAAGTTTATAGTACCTTTGCGGTTTGGTATGGAGGAGGAATTTGACATCAGACGGGAGCAGCTCAAGACGGATCAGGATTTTGAGCGGGCGTTGAGGCCTGTAAGGTTTGAGGACTTTGCGGGGCAAGACAAGATTATCGAGAACCTGCGCGTGTTTGTCGCGGCGGCCAAGCTGCGTGGCGAGTCGCTGGATCATGTGCTGTTCCATGGCCCTCCGGGCCTGGGCAAGACGACGTTGAGCAACATCATCGCCAACGAACTGGGCGTGGGCTTCAAGGTCACGTCGGGTCCTGTTCTCGACAAGCCGGGCGACCTGGCTGGCTTGCTCACTTCGCTCGATGAGAACGATGTGTTGTTCATCGACGAAATCCACCGCCTGAGCCCCATCGTGGAGGAGTACCTCTACAGCGCGATGGAGGACTACCGCATCGATATCATGATCGACAAGGGCCCGGGTGCACGCTCGGTACAACTGACGCTGGCTCCGTTCACGCTCATCGGTGCCACCACCCGCAGCGGCCTGCTGACGTCGCCGCTGAGGGCCCGCTTCGGCATCAACTGCCACCTGGAATACTATGACCACAAGGTGCTGGAGGGCATCATCCGCCGCTCGGCCCGCTTGTTGTCCGTTCCCATCGACGACAAGGCCGCCATCGAGATTGCCCTGCGCAGCCGCGGCACGCCCCGTATCGCCAACTCGCTGCTGCGCCGCGTGCGCGACTTCGCCCAGGTGAAAGGCAGCGGCCGCATCGACCTGGAGATAGCCCGCTATGCCCTGGAGGCGCTGAACATCGACAAATATGGCCTGGACGAGATTGACAACAAGATCCTGCTGACCATCATCGACAAGTTTGGCGGCGGCCCCGTGGGCCTGAACACCATCGCCACAGCGATGAACGAGGACGCGGGCACCATCGAGGAGGTCTATGAGCCCTACCTGATCAAGGAAGGTTTCATCAACCGCACCCCGCGCGGCCGTGAGGCGACCACCCTGGCCTATAACCACCTGAAGCGCGACCGTCCCGGCGAAGTGGGAAGCATATTTTAGATAAGAGATAAGAGATAAAAGATAAGAGATAAAAGATAAGAGATAAAAGATAAGAGATATTTTAGCGACTATAGGCACTATAGATGCTATAGATACTATAGGAGAAGATTATGGCAAATCTGAAATCATTGGCAAAAGACACCGCTATCTATGGCCTGAGCAGCATTATCGGGAGGTTCCTGAATTACCTGCTCGTGCCGCTATATACCGCCAAGCTCTCGGCCGCATCGGGAGGCTATGGCGTCATCACCAACGTGTATGCCTACACGGCACTGCTGCTGGTCATCCTCACCTACGGCATGGAGACGACCTTCTTCCGCTTCGCCAACAAGAGCGAGGAGAACCCCAACACCGTCTATAGCACAACCCTTATCAGCGTGGGGACGACCTCGCTGTTGTTTGTCCTGCTGGTGTTGGCCTTCCTGCCCGGCATCGCGGGATGGATGGGCTATAGTGCCCACCCTGAGTATGTGGGAGTCATGGCCATTGTGGTCGCACTTGACGCCTTCCAGTGCATACCGTTCGCCTATCTGCGTTATCAGCGCAAGGCCATTAAGTTTGCTACACTCAAACTGCTGTTCATCTTCCTGAACATCGGCTTGAATCTGCTCTACTTTGTCGCCCTGCCGGCCCTGTACGAGAGTTATCCCGACCTTATCGGCAAGATCTATAGCCCCACCGTGGGCGTGGGCTATGCCTTCTTCATCAATCTGGCTTGCACGAGTGTGGTGACGTTCTTCTTCTGGAAGGAACTCACGGGCATCAAGTACAAGTTTGACTGGTCGCTGCTAAAGCGGATGCTATCTTACAGTTGGCCCATCCTGGTGCTGGGCATCGCAGGCATCTTGAACCAGACGTTCGACAAGATGATGTTCCCCAAGATTTACGGCAATCAGGCCGATACACAGTCGCAGTTGGGCATCTATGGAGCGGCAGTCAAGATTGCAATGATTATGGCGCTGATTACCCAAGCTTTCCGCTACGCCTACGAGCCATTTGTGTTCGGCAAGAGTAAGGAAAAGGACAGCCGCGAGACCTATGCCCAGGCGATGCGCTACTTCATCATCTTCACCCTGCTGGCCTTCCTGGCCGTGATGGCGTGGATCGACGTATTCAAGTACATCATCGCCCCCGACTACTGGTCAGGTCTCAAGGTCGTGCCCATCGTCATGGCGGCAGAGATCATGATGGGCATCTACTTCAACCTGTCCTTCTGGTACAAACTCATCGACAAGACCATCTGGGGCGCATGGTTCTCGGGCATCGGCTGTGCCGTGCTGATTCTGGTCAACGTCATCTTTGTGCCCAAGTACGGTTACATGGCGTGTGCATGGGGTGGTTTTGCCGGCTATGGCACTGCGATGGTGCTGAGCTACCTCGTGGGACAGAAGTATTATCCCATCAAGTATCCGTTGCGCGACATCCTGCTCTATGTCGCAGTAGCGACCGTCCTGTTTGCCGCGATGATGCTCCCCGTGGAGAACACGATACTCGCCCTGGCCTACCGCACGGTGCTGCTGTGCCTCTTTGTGGGCTTGATCTACCGCAAGGAGAAACTGGGACAGATGCTGGCCAAGTTGCCCGTCGTCGGCCGCTTTTTCAAGTAAAACAAAAAACCGCCCTTTAAAGGCGGTTTTTTGTCACATGCATGTATGTTGGTTCTAATGGCTGAGGATCCAGTCGATTAACCAATTGACATCGGCAATGGTTACCTCGCCGTCACCATTAACGTCGAAGTATCGCGGGTCATCTATCGGCCAAGGAATACCATAACCATGTTTCACAATGCGAGTGGGATATAGTTCGAGGTCATACCTGTACAGCGTCAAGAAGCCCCAGATATCATAGGTCGCATCAAAATCAATGTCATCAACCAGGTCTCTGAGGGTGTAGCCTTCGGGCAAGCCATTGAGTATCACATCAATAATTGCATTAACATCGGCAATCGTCACCTCTCCGTCACAATTCACGTCACAGGGGTAATAATAAGAACCATCATGCCCCGGCTCGACCTGGACATGGAATTTATCCCATATCTTGAGCAGTTCTATACCGTCATCGATGTAAAGACTGCCGTCTTCGCCGAGCACAATTTTCACGTCCTCGAAGTACAGATACCAGTGTGCCATGTCCTGAGAGAGTTCCTCAATTGGCATTTCCTCAGGCTCCACTTCGGGACCATGTCCGACTAATGACCAGGGTTCCGCAGGCGTGAGCTGACGTGCGCCCTGATAAGTGGTCCATGAGGCATAGCCAATGATAGAGTCGCCCATGGCAAACGTGCCACCCACGTTACCATAGATCAAACCAAACTGGCCGCAAGTGTCCTTCACATAGAGATTAGGGCCATTCTGGTAGACCACAATCAGGGGAAGGCTGAACTGGCCGATTACACCCTGTGGCAAATCATAAAGGTCTTCCAAACACGGGATAAGTCCAGGTATCGGTTTCGGGAACCAGTCAGTAATCAATAGTTCGTAAATACAGTTCTTACTATAGGAATCCACAATGCCATACACGTCATAGTAAAGAGATAAATCTGCGGGAAGATTGACATAGAAGCGATTGTAATAAGGAGTCTCATTGCCATTGTCATCGTACAACACTCGGCGTTCAAGGTCAAACTTCACGTGCTTGATGACCACATAATGTCCCCAATGGACGTCGTCCAACTGGTCGAGCGTGATCTCTTCGGGGACAAGTTCAACATGGCCGATAGCTGGCTGGAAGCCTGTGGGCTGTTCCAACTCGGGATGGCAATCGTATTCTTTCACCTTGCCTCCAAAACCTGCAGGAATCACATCACCAGGCAAGTAGGAGTTGCCAACAGAACCATAGACCATACCAAATCCTGTCTCGTCCTTCGCATACAGATAATTACCCTGCTGGTGCAAGACGGTCGCGTCATATCCCATCGTGACCTCGGGATTAGGATTCTCGGGGTCAGCAACGATGTCAAAAAAGTCTCCGAAGCCGATGGGCTCAATAGGCGGCATTCTATCAACCCAAATGGGTAACAACTGGTAAATCGTATTCTCGCGGCCATAGGAGCCCACCATGGCATATACATCATACCTAGCTGTCAGGTCATTAGGCGCTGGAAATCCCATTGAACCGAAGTAAGCGGGATACTCATTACCGTCCTCGTCGATGATGATATATTGAGTGCCATTTTTCACAATGCTCACGTTGTGCAAGACAACATAATGGGCAAACAGTTCATGTCCGATGCCACCGGAGATTTCTTCGGGCTCAACAGGCGTGTTGCCAATAGCGGGTTGAAAACCTTGGGGATCGGAGAATTCGGGCTCACCATTATAGAAGGACTTGGTCACGTAGAAGCCACCAGGAATGATATCACCTTGAACATAAGTCTGGCCGGTATTACCATAAATCAAGGCATAAGCCGTCATGTCCCTGACGAACAAGTATTTATTATTCTGAGCCAGTACCGTCACGGGGTTGGGGATAAAAATGACTTCCCCGTCAGGAGCGAGAAGGGCATCCGAGAGACAACTCACCTCGGTTGCTTCAAGAAACTCATAGGTTGCTGCCGTCACGTCAGAGATCTCGTCGTCAAGGACTGCGACGGCCTTGACTGTGGTTCCCGCACTGAGGGTAAAGGGAGCCATATAAGGTGTCGAAGCGGGTGTCGGGTTGCTCCCGTTAGTCGTGTAATAGATATGCGCGCCACTGGTCGGGCAGGTCATCGTCACCTCTATGGGGTTATAGTAAGTACCACTCGCCGGACGGATGACGGGAGGCATCACAGCGGCACAATCAAAGGTGACAACAATCTTGGTGAGCCGCACCTGATTGCCCTCGGCAATGAAGGTGACGCACGTCTCGCGACCCTCCCATAGTCCTGTATAGCCTTCATAGCTATAGCTGCCCGCGCTGGTCACGAAATTACCTGGACCATATTGGGCATCGTCCTGCGCTGTACACTCAAACTCAATAGACGTAATCTCACCCATAGTGGAACAAATGGTAATGGTCGAGTTTTTATACACACGGTAGTGATTGGCACTGACGATACCGTTGGAAATGCAGACAGAAATACCGTCTTTCTCAATACAGTAAGGACCGGCTGTGGTGCTGCCTGTGCCCACATCAATAGTGGGATCAAAGACCACGACACACGCCCCTGCCGTGATCGCAGTCACAAGCCAGAGAAAGAGTAATAAACAGATTTTCTTCATTGGGACAAGTTTGATAGATATATTGGAAATTAGTTTATAAAAAAACGGGGCCCACGCAGTGTGAGCCCCGATAGAAAATCAAATCCATAGTGCAGCAACAACCCCGACACTCCATAAGGGGAAAGCGTCTGGCAAGATGCCTTGCTGGGGACTAGTTATCAGTTTTAACGGCTGCATAAGCTAGTTCAGATGGATGGATTAGCTCAGGATGATGTCGATAACGGAATTAACGTCGGCAATACCAACCTCGCCGTCACCATTCACATCGGAGCGGCCCTCGCTATTGTCCTCAGCACCCAGGATGATATCAATCAGCATATTGACATCAGCAATGGTTACCTCACCGTCACCGTTCACGTCACCAACGGGATAATCGCTGTGCTCTTTCACCACAATGGGATAGAGCTCGAGCTGGCCCTTATAGATGGTCAGGAAGCCCTTTACATCATAGGTCTTGTCAGCGCTCAGTTCGGGAATTGTGACAGACTGGTTGAACTTGTTGAACACGAGCATCTCGCCAGTCTCGTCTACCATGTTATAGGTATTGGCGGCATCGGTTGCGGTCAGCTGTACGTTCTCAAATCCGAGATAGAAGTGAACATTGTCCTGAGAAACCTCCTCGATGGGCATCATCTCAGGCTCAACAGCGGCACCATGGCCAGCCTTCACGAAGGTGTCGCCCACGGGAACCATCTGCTTAGCACCCTGGTACTCGGTCCAAGTTGCCTTAGCGTCATTGATGAAGTCACCATTGGCAAAGTCATTGTATGCAACACTGCCATAAACCAGGCTGTACATACCGCACTCATCCTTCACATACAGGTTAACACCATTCTGATAGATGGTGGTCAGCGGCTGGGTGAAGTGACCCACCTGACCGCTGCTCAGGCCATAGAGGTCCTCAATGCAGGGAACATCAACCTCGGGGATTTCCACATTCACCTCAAGGGGCAGAATCTGATAGTCGTTGTGCTTACCTACAACAGCATAGATGTCATAGGGCTTAGACAGGTCAGCGGGGAAGGCGCAGTTGAAGGTGTTATTGTAATAGGGCACTTCATTGCCATTGGCATCCCTGAAGACGCTCTTCTGGGTGTCAATATAAACCTGCTTCAACAGTACATACCATGCCCAAGTATCGTGACCTACCTGAGGCAGGCTGATTTCCTTGGCCAGAGCATGGAGCTCGTCCTTGGTCAAGTGCCTTGAAGGAGCCTCGAAACCAGTATGAGTCTCGGCGAGTTCGGGCTCGTCCTTGTAGGTAATCTTCTTGCCGCCAAAGCCCTCGGGGATTACATCACCAGGGGTATAAGTCTTGCCGGCACGTTCACCGTAAGCAAGACCGTAGCCCGTATCATCCATAGCATACATGTACTTGCCACTGATAGCGACTACAATCGACTCATAGTCGAAAGTCACATCCTCGTTGTCAGGAGTGCCTTGCATGGAACCCCAACCGAAAATGCCAGGATTGTGCTTCTTGATGCTGGTGGGGAGCAACTGATAAACAGTGTTCTCGCTGCCATAGGAGCCGACAACGCCAATCACGTCGTAAGTAGCATCCAAGTCACTGGGAGCGCTCACGCCCATCGAGCCGAAATAGATGGCACAGGTATTACCATTGGCATCGGTTAATACATAATTGCGGTCGTCCACCTTAGCAATGGTAGCCTCGGTAAACTTCACATAGTGAGCAAACATGTTGTGGCCCACCTGGTTAGCGCTGATCTCTTCAGGAGCGATGGGGCTATTGCCAGAAGCGGGCAGGAAGCCACTGACAACTGCCAACTCGGGCTCGCCAGCATAGGTGGTCTTAGTTCCAGCAAAACCAGCGGGAATCACGTCACCATTCTTGTAAGTCTGACCTGTCTCACCGAAGAAGAGAGCATAGCCTGAATTGTCCTTCACATACAAGTACTTCTTGTTCTGTGCAAGCACGTTCACAGGGTTATTGAACTTAACCACGGTTTCGTCTGCCGTATTCTGGAAAGCGGCGATATTTGCCACAGGCGTTGCGGTAGCGAATTCGTAGGTAGCCTCAACCACGTCACTGACATCACCGTCCTTGGCCGAGATGGCCTTAACAGTAGCATTGCTGCTCAAAGTGAAGGGAGCATTGTACTGAGTGGAACTGGTGGTGGGATTGCTGCCGTTGGTGGTGTAATAAATCTTAGCGCCACCCGTGCCACAGGTAATGGTCACCTCGATGGGGCCATAATAGGTGCCAGCAGCGGGATTGATGGTGGGATTGGCAAGACCACCGCCGTCAACGGTGACAACAATCTTGGTAGCACGCACCTGATTGGTCTCGGCCGTGAATTCCACGCTAGCGGCTGAACCGGTCCAAGTGCCCACGTTACCCTCGTAGCTGTAACCCGTCTGTGCAGCAAAGCAGCCAGGGCCGTACTTCTCGGTACCACTTGCCGAGCAAGTGAACTCGATTTTCATGATGTTACCAATGGCTGAAGAAACAGTAGTAACGGAACCCTTGGCAAAACGATACTGAGCGGCCTTCAAGCCACCACTGGTCGTTGCAATCGTGATACCGTCCTTTTCCATCTGGTCAGCACCCTGGGCTGTCTCATTGTTGCCGACAGTCTCGCCAGGGATAAACGTCACGACGGTCTGTCCCCATACGGTAGTTGCCAGCAGCAACATGGTGAATAAAGTAAAGATTTTCCTCATTGCAATGAAAAGATTAAATGGTTAATAATGAATTGTTTCGTCTATAATTGGACAAAGGTACTCGTTTTTTTTCAATAATCGCCCAAATTGGACGCCAAAAATTTAAACTCTCCCTAAAAAAAACTTTTTGATCATGAAACAAGCGATAGCCACTCTATAAAATCCAATATTATTTGTAATTTTGCAGGCTCATGTAACACATTTATAAATCTGCCATTTATAAATTGCTACGTGAAAAAATCGACTATCACTTGAATCATAGTTTTCATTATATCATGTTGGAATTGAGTAAAAACAAATTAATGCTCACACTGATAAGTGTGTTCACGACTTGCCTCGCGTGGGGTCAACCCTTTTACATCAATGGCCACAAGGCCGTGCAGGACAAGCCTAACGGCGTCTGGCTGTGCAGCATTCCCCAAGAGTGCTTCAACACCGATTGGGATGCCGTAGTGGAGCCGGACAGCACATGGAGCGGTTTCACGATTAACGGCATCGGCCTTAGTGCCGACGGCACCGCGACATTCCGTGACATTACCGGAGGCAAGCGGTACCCGTTTGCCGCCATCGATGCCGAGGGACAACCCATCAGCGGCGAGATCACATTCACCTTCCTGCCCGTGATAGAGCTCAACGGTGAATTCGGATATGAGTATGTCGAGGGTACGGTATCCATCAACGGCCCTGACACGACCAGCAAGAACGACATGCGCGCCAAACTCAAGTGGCGCGGGCACTACTCCAACAACGAGGACAAACACAAGCGCAACTACAACATCAAGTTTCTGGACAAGAACGGAGACAAGAAGAACCGCAGTTTCTACGGCATGCGCAAGGACAATCACTGGAAACTCGACGCTGGCCAGGCCGACCGTCTGAGGCTGCGCAACCGCATCTGCAACGACCTGTGGCTGGACATGTCGGCGAAGCCCTGGTACCAGGAATTGGAGCCCGAGGCCATCAACGGCTCACGAGGTAAAGTCACCGAGGTCTTCCTCAACGGTGAGTACCGCGGCATCTATGGCCTGATGGAACCTGTAGACCGCAAGCAGCTCCAGCTCGTGAAACACGACACCATCAACAATGAATTCCACGGCCAGTTGTGGTTCTCACGCACCTGGTGCCGTACAGCCACCATGTCCTACCCCCTACCCTGGGACAACAACGAGCCCACGTGGGACGGCATCGAGCTGGATTACCCCGATTTTGAAGAAGTATGCCCCACCGACTGGAGTACCCTGGCCCGCTCCATCCAGTTTATCAATACGATGGACACCTATGACAACTGGACAATGCTCAACGATTCCATCGGCAACTACTTTGACATGCCCGTCATGATGGACTATTTCATCTTTATCGTGACGATTCAGGCCCTGGGTAACGAATCCATCAACATTTACTATAGTTGCTACGACAAGGCCCTCAACCCGCCGTTGACAATGACGCCTTGGGATCTGGACAACACCTTCGGCTCCCAGCACTTCCCGGAATGGACAAGCAGCACTTATTCGCCCGAACGTCCCATCAAATGGATCAATAATGTCGCCCTGCTCGACATGTTTAACCATACCAACTACCACGACCAACTCATCGAGCGCTACTGGCAACTTCGCAATACGATACTGGATGCCGACAGCCTGATTTCACGTTTCCAGCAAGCTATCGACCTGCTCAAGCAGAGTGGCGCGGCCGAACGCGAGACCGCTCTGTGGAGCGGAGACAGCGACCTCTATGGCCGCAGCATCGACTTTGATGACGAGTTGAACTACATAGCTGATTGGATCAGGCGACGCCTGGCCTATGTGGACGCCAACGTCTTTGTCCGTCCCGCAGTCCAAGTCGGCGACGTGAACGGTGACGGGGAGGTCAACATCGCCGATGTGACCGAACTCATCGACATCCTGCTGGGCAGTCTGCCAACAGATATAACTGTTGCCGACATTGATAAGGACGGAGAAGTCACAATCGGCGACGTGACCGAGCTCATTGATTACATTCTCAGAAAATAGGGCAACCACAACATTGTCAAATTGCCAAAAAAGTTGTATCTTTGCACCTATACAAAGAATATCAACATCATTTAAAAAAACTGAATACATTTGATTTATGGCAGAAGAAATCGTTAACCAAGAGGAAATGAACAACCAACCGCAACGCAAGGAGGTTTCCCCCGAGAAACTCAAAGCCCTGCAGGTGGCTATGGACAAGATAGGCAAGACCTTCGGTAGCGGGTCCATCATGAAACTGGGCGACGACCACATCGAGGATATCGAGGTCATCCCCACCGGCTCCATCGGACTGGATAATGCGCTGGGCGTGGGAGGTTATCCCCGCGGCCGCATCATCGAGATTTACGGTCCTGAGTCATCAGGTAAAACCACGCTGGCAATCCATGCCATCGCCGAGGCTCAGAAAATGGGCGGCATCGCTGCCATCATCGACGCCGAACACGCCTTTGACCGCTTCTATGCCGAGTCGCTGGGTGTCGACGTGAACAACCTGTGGATTTCGCAGCCCGACAACGGTGAACAGGCCCTGGAAATTGCTGACCAGCTCATCCGTAGCAGCGCCATCGACATTATCGTGATCGACAGTGTCGCAGCCTTGACCCCCAAGGCTGAAATCGAGGGCGAAATGGGTGAAAGCAAGATGGGTCTGCAGGCCCGCCTGATGAGCCAAGCGCTGAGGAAACTGACCGCCACCATCAGCCGCACCAACACCTGCTGCATCTTCATTAACCAGTTGCGCGAGAAGTTGGGCGTGATGTTCGGCAACCCCGAGACCACCACTGGCGGCAACGCCCTGAAGTTCTACAGCAGTGTGCGTCTGGACATCCGTCGCACCGGCCAGATCAAGGACGGCGACCAGGTTGTGGGCAACCTTACCCGCGTGAAGGTCGTGAAAAACAAGGTGGCTCCCCCCTTCCGCAAGACCGAGTTTGAAATCCGCTTCGGTGAGGGCATCAGCAAGGTGGGCGAGATCATCGACCTGGGTGTAGAGTTCGGCATCGTCAAGAAGAGCGGAGCCTGGTTCTCCTACGAGGGCACCAAACTGGGACAGGGTCGTGACGCCGCCAAGCAAATGGTAGCCGACAACCCCGAACTGGCCGAAGAACTCGAGACCAAGATCAAGGAAGCCATGAAGGCCAAGTAAAAACTACTACTATTTCTATCCAATAACAAAACGGGTCGCTCAACTTAAGGAGTGACCCGCTTTGTTATCTAACCCACCTTTGACCGCTGTTACTTGACGCGGAAGGCGGTGCGAAGTTTCTCGACCATGTCGAGTTTTTCCCATGGGAAGAGTTCTACCTCAACCTCGGCAGTTGCGTTGTAGAGCGATTCAAACTTTTTCACCTTCTTCACGCACTTGCGGCCCATGTGGCCGTAGGCTGCCGCCTCGGTGTAGATGGGACGGAGCAGGTTCAAGCGCTCGATGATGGCCTTGGGTCGCATGTCAAACTCGCTCATGCCTTCGATAACGGCGGCAATCTCGGCATCGCTCATGTCCACATGGCTGGTGCCGTAGGTGTTGACATAGAAGCTGACGGGTTTAGCACGACCGATGGCATAAGCCACCTGCACGAGCACCTCGTCGGCGATGCCAGAGGCTACCACGTTCTTGGCAATGTGACGGCAGGCATAAGCAGCGCTGCGGTCCACCTTGCTGGGGTCCTTGCCACTGAAGGCGCCACCGCCATGGGCACCGCGGCCGCCATAGGTGTCCACGATGATTTTACGGCCCGTGAGGCCCGTATCGCCGTGAGGCCCGCCGATGACAAACTTACCCGTGGGATTGACAAATTCCTCGGTCTTGTCATCATACAGAGCCTTAATCTCGTCGCTATAGCGGGCCAGGGTCCTGGGAATGAGGATCTCGTGCACATCGCGGTCGATGCGCTTTTGGTCCACATTGTCGTCATGCTGGGTGCTCACCACGATGGTGTGGATGCGCACGGGGCGATGTGTGTCACCGTCATACTCGACGGTCACCTGAGCCTTGCTGTCAGGGCGCAGGTAGGGCATCAATTCAAGGTGATTGTGGCGGATGTCGGCCAATTCATACATGAGCGCATGAGCCAGGTCAAGTGTCAATGGCATCAAGTCGGGTGTCTCGTTACAGGCATAACCGAACATCATGCCTTGGTCACCAGCGCCCTGGTCTGCGTTGTTGTCCTCGGCCTTCTCCACACCCTGGGCGATATCGCCGCTCTGCTCGTGCACACTGTTGAGAATGCCGCATGAATTGGCGTCGAACTGGTACTCACTCTTGGTATAGCCGATTTTCTCTATCATCTCGCGCGCCGTGCGCTGCAAGTCGATATAGACATTGGTGGTTACCTCGCCGGCAATGATGACCTGGCCAGTGGTCACCAGTGTCTCACAAGCCACATGGGCCTGTGGGTCAAAGGCTAGGAACTTGTCAAGGATGGCGTCGCTGATCTGGTCGGCGACTTTGTCGGGGTGTCCTTCGGACACGCTCTCGGACGTGAATAGATAATTCTTACTGTTCATTGTACCAAAAAAACTTTTTTGTGGAAGATGAACGCTAAAGAGTACCGATAAAGATGATTGATTATCGCAGTTTTAGCATTTTTTCAAGTGGTTGCAAGCAGCCAAATTTTTCCACTATTAATAATATGTTATCTCAAATGTGGCTGCAAAGGTACACAATTCTTTCAGTATATCATGTCTGATTCCCACTTTTTTTATTATCTTTGCAATTCATTTGAAACGTTGGCAACAATGATTGAGGCTCGAAACATAGTCAAACGATATGGTGATCTGGAGGTGCTGAGGGGTGTTGACCTCGACATCGCCCAGGGCGAAATTGTCTCAATTGTAGGCCCCAGCGGCGCTGGAAAGACCACATTGCTGCAAATCATCGGCACTTTGGACACTCCCCAGCAGGGAGAAGTGCGCTACGAGGGCAAGAACGTGCTGTCACTCAAGGACAAGGAACTGGCCCACTTCAGGAACCGCAACATCGGCTTCGTATTCCAGTTCCATCAATTGCTTCCCGAGTTCACTATGCTGGAGAATGTCGCCATCCCCGCTCTGCTGGGCGGAGACCACCGCAATGATGCCTATGACCGCGCACGCCGCCTGCTGGAGCGCATGCACCTGGGCGACCGACTCGACCACAAGCCCTCACAACTGAGCGGCGGAGAATGCCAACGCGTGGCAGTGGCAAGAGCACTCATCAACAGCCCCAAGGTCATCCTCGCCGATGAGCCATCGGGCAGCCTTGACAGCCAGAACAAGCAGGAGCTCCACAGCCTATTCTTTGAATTGCGAGAGGAACTGGGCCAGACGTTTATCATCGTCACCCATGACGAAGGCCTTGCCGCCCAAGCCGACCGCACGCTCCACATGAGCGACGGCATCATCATTAACCAGACAACCCGCACCGCATGATGAAACAAGTGTCCATATTGCTGGCCGCGGTACTCATCGCGCTGACCTCTTGCAACAAGCAGGAGGACATAGACCGCGCCTATACCGACTACCGCTATGACATCGTGACCTACCTGGGCCAGAATGAACGAGGTGCCATGTTTGAGTACTTGGGACATGGCGATTCGGCTTCGGTCATGCTGCAATCGAGTGTGGCAGTCGATAAGGAGATCAAGACCCATCAGCGTGTGCTGCTTCGCTATGACTTTGCCGACAAGAGCACTGGAAGTGCCAACCGCAATATCGACGTGTTTGGCTGCAACGCCATCTTCAGCGACTCGCTGCGCATGACCCCTGCGAGTCCCGACAGCCTGCCCCGCCACGAGATAAAGTTGCGCAGCCTGTGGCGGACCGGCGAATTCATCAACCTGCATTGCCAGGTGGAATATACCGACAAGGCACGCACCATGATGCTCGTCGCTGACGGCGCAACCCTGGCCAATGACACCGTGGACTGCTACCTGGTTCACGACCTGAGGGGGGAAACAGGCACCTTCTGGCGCGACTGCTACGCGTCGTTCAAGGTGGGTGCGTTGTGGAAACGGGATACCTTCAAGTGCTTGAGGGTGTTCCTCAATGACAAGACATATCCCGAAATCGGACAATACGATTTCAATAAATAATCATCTATATTATAAACACATTAATTTATTATTTTCGATAACAATTATGGCAAACGAAAATCAGAACCAAATTAAGATTGAAATTCCCAAGGAAGAACTTCAAGGACGTTACGCTAACATGGCAATGATTGCCCATGGCCCCAACGATTTCTTTATCGATATGATCCTGCGTGGTCCCAATATGCCCCAAGCACGTGTACAGAGCCGCATCATCATGGCTCCCCAGCATGCTAAGGAGTTGATGCTCGCCCTGCAGGATAACATCCATCGCTACGAGCAGAACTTCGGCGAAATCAAGATCAACCGTCCTGCCGGCGGCAACAGCAACATCATGGATTTCCCCCTGCCCAAGGGACAAGCATAGTTAGAAGTTAGGGTTCCTACCCCTAGAACTTGGAACCTAACACCTAAAAAAACTGAGAGAAAATGGAACATCCCTTGTTCATCTACAATACCCTGACGAGGCGCAAGGAGCATTTCGTGCCCCTTAATGTGCCGATGGTGGGCATGTATGTGTGCGGTCCCACGGTTTATGGCGACCCGCACTTGGGTCACACCAGACCTGCCATCACGTTTGACGTGTTGTTCCGTTATCTGCAACAGTTGGGCTACAAGGTGCGCTATGTGCGCAATATCACCGATGTGGGCCATCTGGAGCATGATGCCGATGAGGGCGAAGACAAGATTGCCAAGAAGGCACGGCTCGAACAACTCGAGCCCATGGAGGTGGCCCAGTACTATACTAACCGCTACCATGCCGCCATGCAATCGCTCAACGTGCTGCCACCCAGCATCGAGCCTCACGCCACGGGACATATCATCGAGCAGGAAGAGTTAGTCAAGCAGATTATGGCTAACGGCTATGCCTACGAGAGCAATGGCAGCATCTATTTTGACATCGAAGCCTATAACCGTAACCACCGTTACGGTGTGCTCTCAGG
This sequence comes from uncultured Bacteroidales bacterium, assembly GCA_902776435.1. GTDB lineage: Bacteria > Bacteroidota > Bacteroidia > Bacteroidales > Muribaculaceae > Sodaliphilus. The sequence continues at coordinate 79,782 of CACYQB010000014.1, forward strand.
ACGCAACCTCGATGATATCATGAACGCCAGCCGTGAACTCGAAGGTGTGGGCGAGAAACACAACCAAGCCGACTTTGCCTTGTGGAAAAAGGCACAGCCCGAGCACATCATGCGCTGGCCGTCGCCCTGGAGCGACGGTTTCCCCGGCTGGCACTGCGAGTGCACAGCGATGGGACGCAAGTACCTGGGCAAGCACTTTGACATCCACGGCGGCGGCATGGACCTTGTGTTCCCCCACCACGAGTGCGAGATTGCCCAGGCTGTTGCTAGCCAGGGTGACGAAATGGTGCACTACTGGATGCACAACAACATGATCACCATCAATGGGCAGAAGATGGGCAAGTCGTTAGGCAACTTCATCACTCTGGAGCAGTTCTTCACGGGCGACCATCCGGCCTTGACCCAGGCCTACACGCCCATGACCATCCGCTTCTTTATCCTTCAGGCCCATTACCGTGGCACAGTGGACTTCAGCAACGAGGCCCTGCAAGCAGCCGAGAAAGCCCTTGAGCGCATGCTCGATGGCTGGCACCGCCTGAATGCCCTCAGCGCTGCAGCCCAGTCATCGGTGAAGTTAGAGGATTTCCGCCAGCGTTGTGCCGACGCGATGAACGACGACTTGAACACGCCGACGGTTATCGCCACCCTGTTTGATGCCTGCAAGGTCATCAACCAGGCCAATGACGGCCACGCCAGCCTGTCACAGGCCGACATCGACGAGTTGAAGAGCATCTTCCAGACCTACCTATTTGATGTGCTCGGCATCCGCGATGATTCGGAAGGTGGTGACAGCGTGAACCTTGAGCCTTACCGCCAAGCCGTTGACCTGCTGCTGGAGATGCGCCGCACCGCCAAGGCCAATAAGGACTGGACGACGAGCGACCTGATCCGTGACAAACTCAGTGAGTTTGGCTTTGAGGTCAAGGACACTAAAGACGGCTTTGAGTGGAAAGTGAAATGATCAGTTAATAGTTAATAGGGAGATGTTACTTCGCTATCATCTGATCCACAACTCTCTATTAACTATTAACTTTTAAAACTACTAACTATTATCTTTAATCTACTTACCAAGAATGGAACCGCTCATATCAGTTATCGTTCCCGTATATAACGTGGAGGACTATCTGGACCAATGCTTGGATAGTATTGTGAACCAGAGTTATACTAATCTTGAGATTCTGGTGGTGGATGATGGAAGCACCGATGGAAGCGGAGCCTTGTGCGACCAGTGGGCCACTCGAGACCAACGCATCCGCGTCATCCATCAGGCCAACGGCGGCTTGTCGGCAGCCCGCAATTCAGCGCTCGACGTGATGCAGGGCGAAATGGTGACGATGGTTGACAGCGACGACGTGCTGCACCCCTCGGCCATTAAAGTCATGGTTGAAGCCATGCTCAAGAACCAGGCAAGCCTCGTCATCGGCGACTACACCCCCTTTGACTCAGACAGCGAACCATCATGGCCCACACAGGGAGAACAACCCGTAGCGGCACGTTTTCCCCAGCACAGGGCATTACTCCTGATATTCTACCAGCAAGGGCTTACCCACTCGGCATGGGGCCGCTTGTATGACGCGTCACTATTTGAAGGCATCCGCTATCCCGTGGGGCAGAATTATGAAGATCTCGCCATCATCTATCCCTTGCTGCTCAAGTGTGGCCGCGTGGCGAAAATCAATTACACACTCTACGGCTACCGCCAGCGCCCAAGCAGCATCCTGGGCGCATTCTCGCCCAAGAGGGCCGATGTGCTCGACATCTGTGAGAATCTGGAACAACTCATGGAACAGCAGGACCCGAAGTACTTGAAGGCTGTGCGCAGCCGCCTGTTGAGCGCCTACTTTAACATCCTGTTGTTAAGCCATCAGGACACTAAGGGCGACTACCATGAGTTGCAAGACCGATGCTGGAAAGGTATCAAGCGACTGCGTTGGGGTTGCCTCCTCGATAAGAACGTCAGGCGCAAGAATAAGTTAGGAGTCCTCGCGTCATTGTTAGGGCGCAATTTCCTATGCAAAGTAGTAGGACGCGATTACCAACCTAAGGCCTAAATGTCGTGTTAGCAGAGAAAATATGGCAATTGATAGAATTTATTTTGTCACTTGAGAATGATTATTTTACTTTGTATCGTCAAAATCAAAGCATAACACAAAAAGAATAATCATTTATTGCCAATCTAATTACCATCTACATTTGGGTTTAGTTAAAAGAATTTAGGCTTCAGAACACTAAAAAAGGAAAGACGAGGTGTGAACCTAGTCTTTCTTTTTTAATTCAATAGCAACCCATCTCTTAAACTCATTCTTCGAGTCGGAACTCCAGTTCTTCTACATCTTCCCTGAAATCGGAATCTATCCAGAAATCCTTACTGGTAAAACAAACTCCGATTACATAGCAAATTAAACACTCAATGATCCTTTGGCCAAGAAACTCATTAATCGTCAAGGCAGGGAGCCAAAATAGAAGACTAATTACGATAATATTTCTAATCCTTACACACTTTTTCAGTCTTTTGGCCACAGGTAGAAACTGCTTGGGGGTTGAGGCAAGATTCATTTCGTTAATCAATTTTTGATTGATCTTGAAGAAAATAGAGGTCACCACTACGATAGCCCCTATAAAAATGGCCCCGAGTCCCCAATCCACATACATCTTGCCGTTCCAAGCCAGAGCCAGACACACTGGCAGAGCCACAGCCCAAATGAGCAGGCGAATCTTATCATCCTTGGGAAGATAGGTTTTGAAGATGAAAAAGCCCCCCGTCAAGATGGCGCCCTCCACGACGACACAAAACCACATAGCGACATTCGTCTTGTAGTAGAAGTGCAGAGCCACAAAACCTAAGAAAAACACAATGAAAAAGAGCAGGCCAAACTTATCCTTCTTGAGAAACGATTTCTCGGCCTTGATATTGATGTCCCGGCACAACTCCTTAGGTGTTCTCTCCTTGTAAGGAATATATGTTTCTTCTCGTTTCATAATACTATTGCCAGGTCCCTTAAATCCATTCTCAAGGTCGCCTGAAGGTCAGAACCACTTTAAAGCCTTTCATGCAACCCTTCATTGTCTCACGAACTCACTATTTTCACTGCAAAAATCGTTCCACCCTTCATTCAAAACTACTGAAAAACTGATGTGCTACTTCAGAAATGCGATGAAAATCTGAAGTAGCACTCCAAATATTTCGCATTTTAGATGTGCTATTAGAATGGTGGGGGATTAGTTGCTGGAGAGGAGGAGATCGATGAGGGCGGTCACGTCAGAGATTGTGATGGTGCCGTTGCCGTTCACATCATAGGCGTGCAGGGCCGGGCTGTCACTGCCTAATAACCAATCAATAAGGCTGGTGACATCGTTAATCTGGACCTTACCATCAAAGTTGATATCGCCCACCGGATTGAGCGCGTTGATAACGGGATTAATCCACGCGACACGTCGTTGATACCAGTATTTGCGGTCATAAACACAGGTATCGACCACCAAATTGAAATTCCAACGCTGCAATTCCAGCGGCTCGCTTGCCCTCAACCCCTGGCACTCGTCAGAGTACGAAAAGGCGTTCATCGCAGCAACAAAGTCTTGGTAGAAAGTAGTGCTTACCTGACGCCATTGCCATACAAATTCATCGACAAACTGAGGGTTTGAGTTATTAAAGAGTTTATCAAAATGGCTTACGTGGCAACGGGACCATTGCGAAGTGGTGCGCTCTACCATGTCAAAGTCCCACAAGACAGGCATCACAATGCGAGTAGTGTCAGTATCATCATACTTATAATAGAAGCGATTGGCGCCGCCGGAGTCCTGGGTACCCATCAAATCATGAGCCAAACACCAAGTCGCAAACGAAATGACATCAATTTTGTCTGGATAGTCAGTGCGATTCAAACTGTTCTCATAATCACTGACCATACCCTGGAAGTACGTCATCTGCTCGGGCAGCAGATCCTCACTATCAGGATACTTGAACGTGAAATTATAGGCTGGAGAAGTGATTGAGGTGGCATACACGTCCTCATTCCACCAGTAAGGGTCACACTCAAAGATATATCCCGTGTTCTTATCGACATTGATGCGGCAATCGGGATTCCGTTTCACTGATTCGCACAACAGATACACACCCCGATACTCATCGTTGAGAACCACATTGACAAACCTGTGTCCCGGAGTCCACGGCATGTTCAACAGTTCACTGACAATGTAACCGGCGGTGACAAACAGGTAGTGGTCCTTGATTAAAAGCCAGTCTTTATCTTTGAACTTATCCTCGTTACCACGCAGGAGCAAATCCTTCTTTTTCTGTAATTTGATTTTGTAGGGTTTCTTGTCGGCATAGGCGCTTGTGTTGCCACGGATCCTGATGGTCATGCCACTGACATCATCCTCATAGTCACCGCTATCATAGACCACGCTGTCGATTCCGTCAAGACGCTGATACATGGTGAGGCGTCCCGGCACCTTAGTAGCATTGCGGATTGTACGCCCCATACTGCCCGATGGCGCCGACACATATTCACACGTGGGCTCTTCCTGGTTCACAGTCATGACATACAGCACGGGCAAGCCCTTCTCGATGATGGATGACAAGGCCACATCATCAGAATTGCCCATTCTCACCATTGTCGTTGAGGTATCAGCAGAAGCCGCACCAACAGACAAGAGCATCAATACAAACAACAGAAAAAGGTTCCTCATAATTCTTATAGCGTTTAGGGGTTAAGCTCAATATTATGCTACTGGAGCATGGCGGCGACACGGTGGGTGGCGGCGACAAAGGCGGCGACCTCGTCAAGTGTATTATAGACCGCGAACGAAGCGCGCACCATACCCGTCACACCATATCGCGCCATCAACGGTTGGGCGCAATGATGACCTGTGCGAACGGCAATACCCAGTTTGTCAAGCAACAGGCCCATGTCATAACTGTTGATATCACCCACAAGGAAGGACACCACACCACTCTTGCCAGGGGCCGTGCCGAAAAACCGGATACCATCGATTGTGTTCAGTCCCTCGACAGCGGCTCTGAGCAATTCATGCTCATGAGCGGCAATATTCTCGATGCCCAAACCCTGAATATAGTCAATCGCAGCGCCAAAGGCAGCGATATCCACAAAATCGGGCGTACCAGCCTCGAACTTGAAGGGCAGGTCGGCAAAGGTCGTGCGCTCAAACGATACCTGTCCAATCATCTCTCCCCCACCCTGATAAGGAGGCATCTTCTCTAACCAATAACGCTTGCCATAGAGGATGCCCACGCCAGCGGGGCCATACATCTTGTGACTTGAAAAGGCATAGAAGTCACAATCCAAGTCCAGAACATCAACCTTGACGTGAGGAGCGGCTTGAGCACCATCGATGAGCACGGGCACACCATGACGATGAGCAATGGCGATCATCTGCTTGACGGGATTGACTGTTCCCAGCACATTTGACACATGGGCCAAGGCCACAAAACGCGTGTTGTCGCTGAACAGGTCCTCGTAAGCCTCCAAGTCCACCTGGCCGCTGTCGTCGATGGGCACGACACGCAAGGTCACACGCTTGCGCTGGCCGATGAGTTGCCAAGGCACGATGTTGCTGTGGTGCTCCATGACGGTAACAATAATTTCGTCACCATTCTCGAGCATCTGGCCAAACGACGAAGCGACGAGGTTGATGCCCTCGGTCGTGCCACGAGTGAAGATGACCTCCTCGACACTGCCCGCATTGATGAAGGCACGCACCTTCTCACGAGTGAGTTCCACCATGTCGGTAGCCTCCTGGGAGAGCGTGTGCACGCCGCGGTGCACATTGGCCTTGTAGTGGTAATACATCTGGTCGATGGCCTCCACAACGGAGCGGGGCGTCTGGGATGTGGCAGCGTTGTCGAGATAGACAAGCGGCCGTCCCTCGATGTGGCGTTGCAGAATGGGATAATCCTCGCGTATCTTGTTAATATCCATATTATTATGATTATCACATGGAGACTGTGTCATAATTCATTCGTAGCATTTATGTCGCGCTACGCATAATCACAGTTACAGGTATGACACACTGTCCAAAATCTTTAGTTCTTTCGGCAAGCGGCCATGCAACTGGAGCAGTTGCTCAAGGTGCCAGCAAAACGCTTCTCTACCAGATAGTGGAGACGGTCCTTGAGGGCATCGAGGCGCACGCCATCAATAACGTCGGCGACGAAGGCCTGCATCAACAGGCGACGGGCCTCATCGATACCGATGCCGCGAGTGCGCATATAGAACAAGGCGTCCTCATCGAGTTGGCCAACGGCTGAGCCGTGAGAGCACATGACATCATCGGTGTAAATCTCGAGTTGAGGCTTGGTGTACATCTTGGCCGTTGGAGCACCACAGATGTTGCGGTTACCCTGATAGGCCTCGACGCGCGGGCAATCGGGCTTGACCAAAATCTTACCGGCGAAAGCGCCAACAGCAGAATCATTGAGCACATACTTGAACATCTCGTTGCTGTGGCAGCGAGGTGCGTTGTGGCTGATGAACGTGTGGCTGTCCACATGCTGCTCCCCACTAGCGATGGTCATGCCCAGCAGCCTTGTCTCGGCATGCTCGCCGTTCACTTCCACATGATAGTTGTTGCGGGTGAAGCCATTAATGAGCGTGATGCCGTCGATGAGTACATTGCTCCCCTCATGCTGATCGACATAGATCGACGAGACGCGGCGTGTGAGGGGCGTGCTCTCCTCCATGTCATAGTAATCGATGGTACTGCCCTGCATGGCCACAATCTCAACGACCTGATTGTTCAGGTAATGGTAGTCGGGGCTCTGCGTGTGGTCACAAGCCAACAGCTTGATGGAGGCATTCTTGCCGACAACGATGAGCAGACGGCGCTGCACCATCATGTCGAGCGCGGCATTAAAGATATTGACCAGCTGGATGGGACGCTCGGCAACGACACCGTCGGGCACATAGATGAACAAGCCATCCTGCACCAACAGGGTGTTGAGCGCCACCGTCGGGTCGGTCATACGGGCCAACTGACCATAATAGGCATTCATCAATTCGGGATAATCCACTGCCGCCATGCTGAAAGGCTCCACCACAACTTGGCCGATGTTGCGTTCGGCCGTAGGGCTACTGTGGAAGGCGTCATTGCTGCTGTAGTACAGGCAGGTGCTCATGTTGGGCACATCGCAATGGAAAGCCTCGGCGGGGTCGGCATCAAAGGGCAGACGGTTCACGTTCACGCCATAGTCGTGGGCAAAGACCGCTTCGAGGTCGGTCGCCTCATAGTCCTCACTGCCCTTGCGCGGCAGGCGAGCCGTTTCCAAATGCTCCCGAGCAACGCGGCGCAGGTTATTCAATAACGCAGGCGACTGTTGCTCGATAGCCTCGCGGCTTTCATCATACAGGTCGATATATTGCTTGAGTGCGTTCATGTGTCGCGTTATTGCTGTGAATCGACTTGTTCCTTAATCCAGTCATAACCCTTCTCCTCGAGTTCTAAGGCCAATTCGGGGCCAGCACTCATCACAATGCGTCCCTTGTAGAGCACGTGAACGAAGTCGGGCTTGATGTAGTCCAACAGACGCTGGTAGTGGGTGATGACGATTGTGGCGTTGTCCTTGCTCTTGAGGGTGTTCACGCCATTGGCCACAACGCGCAGGGCATCGATGTCCAATCCGCTGTCGGTCTCGTCAAGGATGCTCAGTTTCGGCTCAAGCATTGCCATCTGGAAAATCTCGTTACGCTTTTTCTCACCGCCTGAGAAGCCCTCGTTGACGGCACGCGAAGCGAGTTTGTTGTCGAGTTGCACGATGGTGCGCTTCTCACGCATGAGTTTCAAGAAATCAGCGGCACTCAGCGGCTCCTGACCGAAATACTTGCGCTTCTCATTCAAGGCGGTGCGCATGAAATTGACCATCGACACGCCCGGGATCTCGACAGGATACTGGAAACTCAAGAACAAGCCCTCATGGGCACGGTCCTCGGGAGAAAGTGCCAGCAGGTCCTTGCCATAGAACTCGACGCTACCGCCCGTGACGGTATAGGCAGGATTGCCCGTGAGCACGGCGCTCAAAGTACTCTTGCCCGAGCCATTGGGTCCCATAATGGCGTGCACCTCACCGGGCTTAACGGTCAGGTTAATACCCTTCAATATCTGTTTATCCTCAATCGAGGCCTGTAAATCCTTAATTATTAGCATATTTAGTTCTTAGTTTTAAGTCCTTAGTCCTTAGTTTTTTAGTTGCTGACCATTAAAACGGTCTTTCACTTTTAACCCTAGCCTACCGAGCCCTCGAGGGATACACTGAGGAGTTTTTGGGCCTCTACGGCAAACTCCATCGGCAACTTGGCCATGACCTCCTTGGCATAGCCGTTGACGATGAGGCCCACAGCATCCTCGGTCGAAATGCCGCGCTGATTGCAGTAGAAAATCTGATCCTCGTTGATTTTGCTCGTTGTGGCCTCGTGTTCTACCACCGATGTGTCATTACCCACCTCGATAACGGGGAAGGTGTGGGCACCGCTGGTGTCGCTCAGCAGCAGGCTGTCACACTGGGTGAAGTTGCGGCATCCCGTTGCCTTGGGGGCAATCTTGACCATACCACGGTAGCTGTTCTGGCTATGTCCGGCGCTGATGCCCTTGCTGACGATAGTACTTGTGCTGTTCTTGCCCAAGTGAATCATCTTAGTGCCCGTATCGGCCTCCTGCCAGTTGTTGGTCAGCGCCACGCTGTAGAACTCGCCCACCGAATGGTCACCCTTGAGGACACAACTGGGATATTTCCAAGTGATGGCGCTACCTGTCTCGACCTGGGTCCAGGAGAGTTTGCTGTGGTCACCACGGCACAGTCCGCGCTTGGTCACCAAGTTGTAAATACCGCCCTTGCCATCCTTGTCGCCAGGGTACCAGTTTTGTACGGTGCTGTACTTGACCTCGGCACGGTCCTCGACGATAATCTCGACGATGGCGGCGTGCAACTGGTTCTCGTCACGCATCGGAGCAGTGCAACCCTCCAGGTAAGAAACGTAGGCATCATCATCGGCCACGATGAGTGTGCGCTCGAACTGGCCCGTTTGGGCAGCATTGATGCGGAAGTAGGTAGACAGCTCCATCGGGCAACGAACGCCCTTGGGGATATACACAAACGAGCCATCGCTGAAGACCGCCGAATTCAAGGCAGCATAGAAGTTGTCGGTATAGGGCACCACCTTACCCAAGTACTTGCGCACCAGGTCGGGATAGTCCTTCACCGCCTCGCTGATGGAGCAGAAAATGACGCCCAACTCGGCCAAGCGCTCGCGATAAGTTGTCTTGACGCTCACGCTGTCCATCACGGCATCCACTGCCATACCACTCAGGCGCATCTGCTCCTCGAGGGGAATACCTAACTTGTCGAATGTTTTCTTCAGCTCAGGGTCAATCTCCTTGACCTCGCCCTGCTTCTTCTGTCGCGGGGCTGCATAGTAGCTGATGTCCTGGTAGTCGATTTCGGGAACATGGACGTGGCCCCATGTGGGTGCCTTGAGTGTCAGCCAGTGGCGGTAGGCCTTCAGGCGGAATTCCAGCAACCACTCGGGCTCGCCCTTCAGGGCTGAGATGCGACGCACGACATCCTCGTCAAGTCCCTTAGGAATGACCTCCGTCTCGATGTCGGTCACAAAGCCATACTTGTACTCTGCCTGCGCCGCTTCTTCTATAATCTGGTTACCTTTTTCAGGTTTTTCAATCTCTTTCATCAATTAAATATAAAACCTATTAGATTTGAGCCCACAAAGGTACAAAAAAGACTTCAGACTTGAGGCCTTAGACCTTAGATTTTCATGGCATTTCGCCAAAATTATATCCGGCGAAAATGGATGAGGTATTACTTGTCGTGTTCCTCGAGGGGTTGCCAGAGTTCGATGCGGTTACCCTCGCCGTCAAGAATATGGACGAACTTGCCAATACCCTCATAGTCCTGGATGTCATCGACAATGGTCACGCCTTCCTGTCGCAACTGCTCCACAAGGCGCTCGATGTCATCCACGCGATAGTTGATCATGACTTGCTGACTCGGGTCGCCAAAGTAGTCGGTTCCTTCAGGGAAAGGGCTCCACACGGTGCGACCCACGAGGTCGCTGTCGCGTTGTTCATACCACTTGAAGGTGTAGCCGTAGGGGTCCTGCGGAATTCCCAGATGCTTCTCGTACCACTGCTTCATCGCTTGAGGGTCTTTGCACTTGAAGAAGACGCCTCCGATTCCTGTTACTCGTTTCATTGGTTCTTTATCTTGGTTCATAGTCTGTGCGGTGATGGGGATGGTCATCAATGCCATCATGATTGCCGCCACAATTAGGCGGTGACACGCTGTATATCTCTTTCTTGTCGTCATCAGTTGCGCTATTTTATCATATATAGATTTTTGCAGTCAGTGATTATGCAAAGATAACCCTAACTGGAGACATAGCAAAAAAACAAAACGCAAATATTGCAGAGGCTCGCCTAGAATCACTTGCCAATGACGAACTTGTGGAAGGGGAAGCGGCGGATGAGCAGGACCAAAAGGAAGCAAACGACAAAGGTAAAGATGCCACTCACCAGTGAGTCAACGAGCCAGTGGGCACGGGCCAGCCAGGGTGTCAAGGGCCAAATGACCTGACGCAGGATAATCATCTGGGACAGGTAGATGCCAAATGTGCACACGCTTAACGTGGGCCACCAAAAAGCAGCGGACGGGTGATCCTTCCGGTCATACTGCTTGGGAGCAAAGTGCTGCACCAAGGCAAAAAGCAAGGTCGCCATGGCGATGTTGTTCACGCTGATATCGCTTGTCACCGTATCGATGTGCTGCTGCCAGGTGATGCCGAAATTGCCCTGGGCCAAGAATTCGAACAAGGGCATGACAACGATGCCGAACAAAAGCAACAAGGCCCACTTCAAGCCATGGGCACGCGAAAAAATGGGCAAGCCGTAATTGTGCATGTAGTAGCCCAGCAGGACATAGCCGTAGTAGTTGGCGAAAGCGCCAAACATGTTGTGGCTGTACTGTGAGGCCTCGATAAAGATGCCGTGCTGATAAGGAATAAATGACGAGAGCACCCAGAGCACCAGCAAGGTCTCCACACCCCGCTTGCCGATGGCCTCGATGCACTTGCTCACCAAGGGCAAGGTCACATAGATGACCAACAGCACATAGACATACCACAGCAAACCCTCAACGGGGTTGAACAGGATAGAGGCCAGCAGGCGCGGGGTAAAGTTGTGCAACAGGAAGGCATGCTCCAGCAGATAGACGATGGTCCACACAATGAGCGGAAACAAGACCACCCGCAAGCGGCGCTTGATGAATCGCTTGCTTGTCATCGTCACGGGAAGCAGCAAGGCGCCTGTTATCATGAAGAAGAGATTACAATTCACCGCCACCAGCACTGTATAGGCAGCACTGGCAATAGAAGGCGAGTTGTAATAGGCGTCATATTGCCTGATGGGGGTATGGATGAGGATGACCAGCAGGCAAGCGACAACGCGCAGGATGTCTAGATAAGGGATGCGGCGTTGTAGTTGTGCCTGAGTCATAGTTTCTAGGTGTTAGGCTTTAGGCTTTAGGTGTTAGGGGCCTTCTTTTCAATAAGGGCGACAGCATAGGCGGCAATGCCTTCGCCCCGGCCCGTATAACCCAGCTTCTCGGTCGTAGTGGCCTTGATGGAAACCTGATCAAGGTCACATTGCATGCAAGCCGCCAACTCCTGCTGCATGGCAGGGATGTGGGGGTTGAGTTTGGGCTGCTCGGCACAGATGGTGATGTCACAATTGCCCAAACAGTAACCTTTCTCACCCAGCAATCGCATCACATGGCGCAACAGCAGACGGCTATCGATGCCCTTGTATCGCGGGTCGGTATCCGGGAAATGATAGCCGATGTCACGCAGGGCTGCAGCCCCCAACAGGGCATCGCACAAGGCGTGGATGGCAACGTCGGCATCACTATGGCCCAACAAGCCTTTTTCCCAGGGGATATTCACTCCCCCGAGCCACAGTTCACGCCCCTCGACGAGGCGGTGGACATCAAATCCCATTCCGATGCGCGACATATCTTCTATTATAGGTTAAAAAACTGCGAATTACACGAATTAAACGAAAGCCTCGCAGCGGATGCTCTATTTAGTTTAATTCGTGTAATTCGCAGTTATAATTAGTTTTGTTTAGTTGCGGCCAAACAGATTCTTGATGCCGTCCAAGTCAAATGACAGGCTGAAGCGCAGCGTCTGGTCCAGAGGACTGTTCTGAGCCGTTGCGATCATGTAACTGGCATCAATCTTGATGACGTTGAGCGAGAAACCGGCACCCAGGCCGAAGTACTGACGGTTACCGGCATACTTGCTCTCGTAGTAGTAACCACCACGCAGGAAGAACTGCTGGTTGTAGGCATACTCGGCACCCACCGAGTAGGTGATGCGCTTGGCGAAGTTGTCACTGAAACTGTCGAAGATACCCGAAATGGAAGACTTATCCTTCCATACCTGCAAGGCATCATCATAGGCCAACGCGTCCTCATAGTCAGCCAGACGGGGCTTGGCGGGAACCAGCAACTTGTTGGCGTCAACGGACAGCGTGAGGTTGTTATAGTCGGCCAGGGGGAAGGTGAACGCCGTACCAATCTTGAGGTTGGCAGGCAGATAAGCGGGGTCATTACCCTTGTTATAGGACACCTTGGAACCGATATTTGATACATTGAAACCTAACGACCATTGGCACTCGTTGCGGCCAATCACAGGGAAAGTGGTATAGTAGCCCGACAAGTCGGCCGAGAAAGCTGAGGCACCCGAGGTTTGCTCACCCGTATTCATCTGACTGTAACCCAAGTCACTATAGATGTAACGGAGCACAACGCCCATCGAGAACTTCTCACTCAACTTGCGGCTATATCCCAAGTCGAACGCCATCTCGAACGGGTTGATTGTTGCCAAGGTCGCACCTTCGCCGTCGGTTGCCATTACTTCGCCCAACGAGAAGTAACGCAGCGAAGCACTTACCGCCTGATTGTCACTGCTACCAATCTTATAGTAGCCCGACAAGTTAGCCAAGTAGATGTCATTGACAATCTTGCGCAGCCAGGGGGTGTAGGATAACGATACGCCAGCCTGACTGTAGGCAAAAGCATACTTTGACGGATTCCAGAACTGGGAGTTGACATCGGGTTCGGTTGCCGCACCCAGGTCACCCATCGACGCACCACGCGCATCGGGGGTGATACTCAACGACGTAACACCCGTGGTCACGGGGTTGAACTCGGTGTTCTTGATATCGTCTTGGGCCCAAGCAGTTAATGCGGTAGCCATCAGCGCGATGGCAAATATTGATTTTGTCAGTTTCATTTCTAATCAGGAAAATTACAATTCTCTTTTACCTAATTAACTAAGAAAACCGCCTTTTATTGTATTAGGCCTCAGTAAAGTTATTACCGATGTTGGCTGTGAGAGATATCAATTACCACTCAGCAACAGGTCAATCAAGGCCGTCACGTCACTGATGGTGACGTCGGTTGAGCCGTTCACATCGGCAGCCTGGACATCAATTGAGGAGTCGTCACCACCCAGCAGGTAATCGATCAAAGCTGTCACATCGCTGATGGTCACATTGCCATCACGGTTCACATCGCCAATTTGGAAATCATCATTCAGATAAGGCAGATAAGTGTCCGTGACGTTGCTCACTTGGTATTTGTTGGTCTGAGTCGTCACCTCGAAGAAGGAGGTCTCCCTCACACCCGTCACATCCACGGTTTGGTGACTGCCTGCCGTGCTGCCACCCTGATTGAACACGAAGTTCACATAATACTGGCTACCTGTGATGGTGAAGGTCTTGTAGTAGAACTTCTCGCCATGCACCATGCGGGTGTCGGTGATCACCTCACCGGGCCAGTTGCCACATTGCTGCTGGTCGTTGCTGTCCCAGCAATAGTAGGTAACCCTCGGCCAGTTGTTGGGAGCGACCGTCGGGTCCTTGAGAAAGACGGTAATCTCGTAGGAGTCATAGTTCTCGTTGATGACCGTGTAGTTGCGGGTAATGACACCCGAAACCACGCCATTGATGAGTAAGCCTGCCTTCATGGTCAAGCACTTGTCAATCAAGACGCTTGCACCACTGGCAATCACGGTGCCGTTGGTAGCGGTGGGGTCGGTGCCGTCGAGGGTATAGACGATCTGGGCTCCAGCGTTCTGACTTACTGCAGTCAAGGTGACGTTAAAGGGATCCTGACGCACGCCGCTGGGAACGCTCGCCCAAGCCGTGCCGGTGCTCTTGCTCAATGCCAGGCGATAATTGGTGCCGCTGGCCACAAGCACATAACTTGACGGGATGGCATAACTCGTGCTGCCCATAGCGACCAGTAAGGTTCCACGCGTACCCGTGGTGGACCGCGCATAATAGTTGCTCGACGAATTTGATGCCTGCTGGGCTGTCGCGCTCGTGTTGGTGATACCGGCCAGTTGGCGGGCATAAATCATCTGCTTGATGCTCTCCTTGTAGTCCATCCAGTGCTTGAGGAAAATGCAGGGTGTACCCGGCATGGCGAGCATGTAGGCATTAGCGGCCTCGACATATTGTTTGATGGGATCTTGAGGGTCACTGGCACTGCGGTACTGCGTGTCGTGGTTCTCAACAAAGGTCACTGCATAGCGAGCGTAATTGGACTCCATATTCAAGCCCCTGCTTGTACCAGCCAGGTTAGTCCATTTATTATTGTTGACCGCGTCGCGGATGGTGTAACGGAACGGGAAGTCAAAGGCGGCACTCTGTACCACGCCGTTTACCTTGGTACCGTCAATCCAGGCCTTCACTGCGCTCAGGTTGCCGTCCCAGTACTCGCCAACGGAGTAGGTGGGATTAGCATAGGAGTTATAGATACCCGTATATTGGGCGGCATAGCCCTTGGTCATGTCGTAACGGAATCCTGCATAGCCCAGGTCGTCAAGCAACATCTTGATGTAAGCCTTGACGCTTTTCTGGACATTGGCGCTCGAGTGGTCCAGGTCACGCATTCCGCCCCAGTCCTCACCCGTATCGTTGTTGGCGCTCAAGGAATAGCCATTCTGGGTAGCCCATGTCAAGGCCGCACCGCCATCGTCATCACGGCAGATGTCGGTGGACTTCAACTGGTAGGTGACACCCTTATAGGTCTCGGCAGGAAAGTCCACCCAGTTCGAGACGTTCTTGCGGTGATTGATGACCACATCGGCGATGGTGCCGATGCCCTTGCTGCTGAAGGTGTTGATCATTGACTGCAACTGGGCCTTGGTACCGAAGGAACTATTGTAGTTGGTGAACCAATACAAGTCGTCATATCCCATCGAGTTATATCCGCTGCAATGACCGCTCTGGGGAATCCACACGAGATCGAAAAATTCGGCAAATTCGTCGGCCTGCGACTCCAGTTTAGTCCACTGGCTGTCGCTATAGGAGTCCCAATAGAACCCCTGCAGCATCACGCCGCCATAGTTCGACGGCCACCCCTGCCCTATCATCACTGCGGGCAGCATCAATAACAGTACAATACTATAAATACGTTTCATTGTCATCCTCATATAATTATGGTTATTAACACCACAAAAATACTACTTTATCCCAAACGCACAAAACTACCCAAATAAAAAACAACCCCGGCAACGGTTGAATCGTCGTCGGGGTTTATGATGAGAGGTCATCCTGTCGCATCAGTTGCGGCTGCCGAAGAAGCGAAGCAGATGCAGGAACAGGTTGATGAAATCGAGATAGAGGCTCAAAGCGCCCATCGTAGCGACCTTACCCAAATCGGAGGGATCGGCCTGAGCACACATGCGCTTGATAGCCTGGGTGTCCCATGCAGTGAGGCCGACGAAGATGAGCACGCCAGCACCGCTGATGAGCATGTCAAACATCGAGTTTTTCAAGAACAAGTTCACAAGCATGCACGCGATCAAACCGAACAGGGCCATAAACAGGTAGGAGCCAAACTTGGAAAGGTCCTGACGGGTGACATAGCCGAAGATGGTCATTGCTCCGAAGGTGCCTGCCGTGATGGCAAACGTCGTGGCAATCGACACACCCGTATAAGCCAGGAAGATGGGTGTCAAGGCAACGCCGTTCAGGGCACTATAAAGGTAGAACAGAGTCGTTGCCATGCCTGTACTCAACTTGTCGATGCGAGCGCTCAGATAAATCACTACTCCCAATTCAATAGCAAACAAAATCCAAATCGTTGCCGTAGAACTGAACAGCAGGCTCAAAGCGGCGGGTGTCGACAGCAGCAAGAACGAGGTGATCGCTGTAACCAGCAAACCCAAGGTCATCTTGCCATAAACCTTACGCATCACACCAGCGACATAGCGCTTCAGCGTGATTTCGTTCTCGGCTTGAACGGCGGTGCTATAGCCGCTCTCATTAAATTCATTCCAGTTGTTCATATTTTTCTTCAGTTTTCAGTTTCAGTTGTATCTGCAATTTTCATGCCAACCTCTATTCAACGGGCATCAGGTTGCTTGATTACATCCTGTTGGGCATTTCGATGCCGAGGAGGGACATGCCGCGCTTGATAACGTCGGCAACGGTCTCGCTCAGCAACTGGCGGAAGCAGCGCACAGCGGTGTCCTGCTCCTTGAGGATGCTGCAGTCGTGATAGAACTGGTTATACTCCTTGGCCAGGTCATAGACGTAATTGGCGATGAGCGCGGGGCTGTAGTTACGTCCGGCATCGGCAACAACAGTGGTGAAATCGGCGAGACGCTGGATGAGTGAGGTCTCTTTTTCATTCGGAGCCACTGCGCTGATATCCATAGCCTTGTAGTCCTCACAGCACTTGCGCAGCACGGACTGGATGCGGGCGTAGGTGTACTGGATGAAGGGACCTGTGTTGCCGTTGAAGTCGATGGACTCGCTGGGGTCGAACAGCATGGTCTTCCTCGGGTCCACCTTGAGGATGAAGTACTTCAAGGCGCCCAGGCCAATCATGCGCAGCACATCGTCGCGCTCGTCCTCGGGCACGCCCTGGAGACGGCCAGGCTCGTTGGCCATGTCGGTGGCTGTAGCAATCATTTCGTCCATCAATTCATCAGCATCAACTACGGTGCCTTCACGGGATTTCATTTTGCCGTTGGGCAACTCGACCATGCCGTAAGAGAAATGTACCAGGTCCTTGCCCCACTTGAAGCCCAACTTGTCGAGCAGGAGCGAGAGCACCTGGAAGTGGTAGTTCTGCTCATTGCCTACCACATAAATCATGCGGTCGATGGGATAGTCTTTATAACGCAACTGGGCAGTGCCGATGTCCTGAGTCATATAGACCGAAGTGCCGTCGCTGCGCAGCAGCAGTTTGTGGTCGAGTCCGTCAGGCGTGAGGTCGGCCCACACGCTATTGTCCTCCTTGCGATAGAACAGACCTTTCTCGAGGCCCTCGAGCACAGTGTCGCGGCCCACCAGATAGGTGTCACTCTCGTAATAGATCTTGTCGAACGATACGCCCATGCGCTTGTAGGTCTCATCGAAGCCGGCATAGACCCAATTGTTCATCTTCTCCCACAGGGCACGCACCTCGGGGTCGCCAGCCTCCCAGCGGCGCAGCATGTCGTGAGCCTCCTGGATGAGGGGAGCCTGTTTCTCGGCTTCCTCGGGACTCATACCCTTCTCGACGAGTTCCCTGATTTCGGCCTTATAATGCTTGTCGAAGGCCACGTAGAAGTCACCAATCAGGTGGTCACCCTTCTTGCCGGTCGATTCGGGCGTTTCGCCGTTGCCCCACTTGAGCCAAGCGAGCATCGACTTGCAGATGTGGATACCACGGTCATTGACAATATTGGTCTTGACTACCTTATAGCCATTGGCCTCCATGATGCACGAGAGGCTATAACCCAGCAGGTTATTGCGCACGTGCCCCAGATGCAGCGGCTTGTTAGTGTTGGGCGACGAGTACTCAATCATCACCAGCTGGCTGTCCTCGGTCACGGCCTTGAAGCCATAGTTGGGCGTCGATGCCACATGCTGGAGCACGCCAGTCCAGAACGACGGCTTGATGGTGATGTTCAAGAAACCCTTGATGACGTTGAATTTCTCCACTGCGTCACAGTGGGCCAGCATGTGCTCGCCGATCTCCTGTGCCGTCACGTCGGGCGCCTTATGTGACGCCTTGAGGAACGGGAATACGACAATCGTCTCGTTGCCCTCAAACTCCTTCTTGGTGGTCTGGGGTACAATCTTCTCGGCAGGGAAATCCACGCCATACAACTCCTTTACCGCCTGTGCGGTAGCCTGTGCAAGTATCTGATCAATCGACATAGTTACTCGTATTTTTAATTTTCAAACTGCAAAGGTAGTCATTTTAGAAGACAACTCCCACAACTTAAACAACAATATTTATAAAACAACAAGGAATTCAATCAGTACAAAGGCATCCGCATCCCTATTTCAAACAACCAGAACAACCCGTGTTACAACCATAACAACAATCTGAAAGTTGTTAATGTTGTATCAGAGTTGTTATGGTTGTCTGAATAGGTACCTTAGTCTATTGAAGTGGGGATGATGAGGTCGTGGGTGGTGTACCAGAGGCGGCCGGAGATGGGGGTGCCAGGGAAAATCAGGCGGAGTTTGGCTAGGTAGCGGTTGAGTTTCCTGAGGTCCTCCTTCTCGTTCAGGTCGCCACTCTTGTAGTCGATGACGAGTATCTGACCATCGGGGCGCATGATGATGCGGTCGGGGCGCAGGTTATCGATTCCGTTGGGGTGCTTCTTCATTTTCTCCTCGTCATTAGGATCGATGGCCGTGGTGATAGTGCGCTCACTATAGATGGTATTGGCAGGATCGAACCAGTCATAAACAGGGCTCTCGGGGTCCATCATGGGGCGCAAGACGTGGAGATTGACGTTGGTGATGCCACAGGGATCGTCATCATCGTCGGTAATTACGCCGTGCTTGATGGCGGTGGCGATAACACGCTGGGCGTCATTACGGTCGCGAATGCCACTCATGACGCTGTGGAGCCTGATACCGGAGTCGATGCTTGAACTGGAGGCACGGTCAACCCTCACGCTCAGATTCAGGTCGGAATCGCTAACGCGGTAAGTGTTGATGGAACACTGAATGGCCTTTTTTGGGGGTTCGGTGCGCTTATTGTCCAATTCCTCACGCGAGGACATCACACCCCGCTCGTACCATCCTGTCGGGGTACCATCAGCGGCCAAGATGGGGGTGAGTGTATTCTTGGCTTCCTCGTCGGCGGCAAAATCCTGGAACAGGGCCTTGATATCGTTGCCCGTGCTACCCGTGTCGCAGAAGAGGTGAAGTTCGGACCGTGGACGCGTAAACGCCACGTAGGTCTTGTTCAAGTTATCGATAATGACTGCCGTGCGCTGATCCTCGACAAACGCCCGGGCCTTGGGCCCCAAAAGGCCGCCGTCATACATCTTGGTCAAGGCCGACTTGTTCACATTCATGAGCGGCGGCACCAATTCCTTGTCACAGGCATCAGGATAGGTAAGGGTGTCCATAAAGGCCTCTCGCGGCATCCAGTATTCCTGCTCCTTGGAGTTGTCGTCGATTTGCCAGGTGGCAAAAGGTATCAGCACACAATCAAATTCCAAGCCCTTGGCTTTGTGAATGGTCATGATGTTGATGGCATTGCTGGTCGAAGGCGAGTTGACAGCCAAGGTGCCCTTCTTCTCGTCCCAATACTTGAGAAATTCCCTAAGACTGCCACCATTGCGCATCGAGGCGAACTGCATGACTGTATCCTGGAAAGCCAGCAGAAATGCCGTCTCACGGTCAATATCGCCGCCTGATGCCTGATCAGCGCGGAAGTAGGCAATAATCGTCTCTACGATGCTCACCAGCGTGGTCAATTCCTGGCTAGACGGCAACAAGTGCTGCAACAGCGCCTCGAAGTGCTCCTGGGCGTTGTCTTCGCTGGCGCCGACGGCGCCATCCTGGACATCGAGATCCTGCAGACATTTCACCAAGATCTTGCCGTTAGCGTCCGCATCAGTGCTAGATGCGGGGTCCTGCAACTTGATGAATTCACCAAGTGCGGTATAAAGGCGCTGGTCACCAGCCCGTTTACGCAACATTCTGGCAGCGGATTTCTCCTCCAACAAAGCCGCTGAATCATCATCCTCTTCGCCCGCGCCGAACTGGCTGATATCGATGAAGCGCAGCATTGCGATGATGCGACGGACAACAGTCGAATTATTCAACAACAACGACTCTCCAGAGATGATATCAATGTGCTTGTCGGGGTTGTTGCGGTTGTGCTCGAGGATACATTCCACAATCTTGTCACTCTCGGAGTTGGCATTGACCAGGATACCCATTTTCCCCCATGCGTAACGCTCGTTCAACTTGAGCAGATAGTCGGGCAGAATGGAAAGGATATCGGCCTGTTCCGAGCCATTAAACAGGTGATAGTTCCCGGTAACCACACGAACAAAGCCCGGGACCTTCTTCTCGTCGATATCAGGCGGCATCCCCTGCTTCACGTCCTTATAGGAACTCTCCACAGCCGCATTTCCCGCATAACGTCTCCTGACGAATTCAAACAGGCTGTTGTTGAACTCGATGATGTTTCTCGAACTGCGGTAATTGACCGATGAGGGGGCACCATCCTCGACTGGCGGCATGTAGTAGTCGCGGGAGAAGTCGGTATTCACCTTCTCGCGGAAGACCGTGGGGTCAGCATTGCGGAAACGGTAAATCGACTGCTTGGCATCACCGATGAGCATATTGAAATTGCCATTAGCCAGGCTCTCCTTGAGCAGACCACGGAAGTTCTCATACTGCTTGGTGCTCGTGTCCTGGAACTCATCAATCATGAAGTGGGCAATCATGGTGCCCACACGCTCATAGACGAAGGGCGAACCGCTCTCAAGAACGGTACCGATAAGCTGGTTGGTGTCACCGATGAGAATCGAGTTGGTCTCGTGACGGTAACGTTCAAGAAAAACATCGACCATAGCAATCAAGCCCAACAAGCCCAATTTGCTCTCCACCTTCTCATAGAAAGTGACTTGAAGCGCGATATTGAAATAACGCGTCACCAGGTCCAACACCCTGGTCACGACATCGCTGGATGGATTCACGCCCGACTTGAACTGGCCTGCAATTTTATCGAAATCCGCGCCCAGCAAACTCGAACTCAACGGGCTGTATATATCGGCATTATACCAGTTTTTCAACGAGTACTTGAGTCCGTCGGCATAAGGATTCAACTCGACGCGAAGATCGTCCAAAATCTGATTGACTCCGCCCTTGACATCCTGAATGGTGTCATGGATAAACTTCTTGAAGGCACCGATTTTCCTGAAATCGCTCACAAACTCACCATTCTCGTCCTTGTGTCCCAGGTAGTCACGGATTTCCTCCATCTTGTTGCGGAAGAGCTCGCTATTCATCTGCTTGGCAAACTTGAAGAAACTGCCGCCATCGTCAAAGAAGCGCCAACTCTTCAATTCGGCATCTCCACGCATCTGGTGGCGCTGATAATCCTGCACCCACTTATCCACTTGGGTGGGTTTGTCTTTCTGGCCAAGAGACAGCAGGAAATTGTGTATTGCCACGCGCACCGCATACTTCTCCTCGAGCTGGATATCATAATTGAAGTCACGGTCCAGTTCTCGCGCAAAGTTGCGTAGTATGGTCTGGAAGAACGAGTCGATGGTGCTCACATTGAAGTTACTGTAGTCGAACAGCAACTCATTGAGCGCCTTGCGTGCCAGCGTCCTCACCTCGGCCTCACTCAGCCCTGATTGCTCGACAAAGCCCTGGAGATAATCGCTCTTGGCGTCCGGCTGAGCCAGATTGTAGAGTTCGTTGACGATGCGCTCTTTCATCTCGTCGGTAGCCTTGTTGGTGAAAGTGATGGCCAGCAACTGGCGGTGGGCATTGATGATGCGATCATCGCCCTTGGCACGGCGTGGCACGAGACGGTTGTCCTCGCCAGTGGTGAAGAGTAACAGCCTGATGTACTGCAGAGCCAAGTTATAGGTTTTTCCAGATCCTGCCGATGCCTTCATGACCAGCAGATTGCGTTGATTGTCGTTCATCATGTTGACAATAGTGAGTAATGTGTGTGAGATAGATTGCGGATTAAATGATGCGGGCTTTGAAACCCATGGACAGGAGTTGGTCGAGAACCCGTTGGCGGAAATCACCTTGTATCAGAATCTCGCCACCACGGGCACTGCCGCCCACGCCGAGGCTCGACTTGATGCGCGAAGCCACAGCCTTGAGAGCCTCGTCGTCACAGACGAAACCAGTCACGATGGTAGCCTGCTTGCCGGCACGGCCTTTACGCTCAAGAATGATGTCGAGACGCGTTTTTCCCTGCTGCTGCAAGGCATCGCCCTTCGGCTCTTGATGTTGGGCCTCGGAGGGTGAATTGTTGTCATCAGGTACAGGCATATTGAACGCTTTGCCTAAGGCTTCTTTCCAGTCGATGGAGTCCATTGCAATAAAAAAAATAGGTGTCAATTAAACTTTCATGTTTCTCTCACATCAAAGGTACAAAATTTACGTGAGAAAAAGGCATTAATCACAAAAAAACTACAGTCGCAAAAGAAAAATAATCAAAAAATGCTTATCGAATCAAATAAAAGCAGTACATTTGTCGCACTGTTTACTATTTAATTTATTAATAACTTTTACACTTTAAAATCACACTACTATGGCTTATGTAATTTCTGATAGCTGCGTAGCATGCGGCACCTGCCAGTCAGTATGCCCCGCCGACGCAATCAAGGAAGGCGACATCTATTCGATCGATCCCGACACCTGCTTGGACTGCGGTACTTGCGCTGACGCTTGCCCCACTGGTGCTATCGCTCCCGGAGAATAATTCCGATTACAAACGACGAAACAAGCATTGCGGCTACATCCTGTTGGGATGCAGCCGCAATATTGTTTATAGCCCTATGGTGACCTGCTAAATCAGTTGGCTGTCTTGACGGGGTCAAGGACGATGAGGTCTTTGATGGGCGTTCCACCGTGGTTCTTACCGTCATTATAGGTGCCAAAGTAGCGGTACAAACCAGCGGGCACCTTCTGGCCCTTCATGTCGATTACTGGCCAAGAAACGGGGAAACTGGTGGTTGTGGTCTTCCACACAAGATTACCGACGGCATCGGTCACACGCACCACATACTCAGGACTGCCATCGACGGTTGACTCGACATCAAAGTTGACCGTCTCGCCACGATAGACAGGGAGTTTGTCGGCCACCAGAGTCGAGGCGCCCTTCTGCCCCACCATGAATGTGATGGTCCGTGAAGCACGCTGCCCCATCAGGTCGGTGACGGTGAAGGTAAGGGTATGCAAGCCTTCGGACAGGTCCTCCAAGGGATAATTGACACTGATAGACTTGCCGTCTTGACCAGCCGTAACGTAACTAGCAATATCGTCAAAGGAAGGTCTGCCACCATCAAGCATCAGGTTCAAGCCATTGGTTACTGAACCTATCTGAAGGTCGATGGCCTCATTGTCACTGGCCGTGATATAGGCCATCGATTTAGATCCCACCATGGCGCCATCAGCAAATGACGACTCGTCATTGATGTACATGGCATCGATGACAGGTGCCTCGGTATCATTGAGGGCACTGCTGGCGCTATAGGGCAACATGACCACCTGCTGGGTGAAGCCGTTGACCATGACGGATGAATTGTCCTGATGGGCATACACGCGCAGCAGGACGTTTTCATTAGATGCCTTGACGGTTCTGGGGACAACCATAGTGCCCCTGAAAATACCGTTTTCCACACGTCCCGTCACCTCGCCCAACTTATCGCGGTTGAAGTAGATATCACGCTGGACGATCGAGCCCAGACTGGTACCCGACATGGTATTGAACAGGACCGCCTTGTCGTACAACGTCATCGTGACATCGCCGTTAAAGGTATTGTCTAACTGACCATCGTTGTTCATCACCTGAGCCTCGACCGTGAAACGCTTGAGGGGGCGGAGTTGCGCCCTTGCGGTAGTGTCGGTCACGTCGGTATTATTCACCTTGACAATGTTGAAACGCGAGACAGGATAGTTGATCTTGATGGCCGGGTCACCCAGCAAGAAGAATTTCATCTTATTGTAATTGGTGTAGCCCATCTGATGCTTGGCCAGTCGCAATGCCTCGCCCAAGGTCAGGAACTTGCCCGTTTCATGGTGGCTGAACATCTGATTGATGAATCGGGTGGACAGCGCGTCGTTATCTCCTGAGAGCACCATGCGAGAAGCGGTAACCAATGCGATGGCGCCACCATCCCGCTTGTGGTACATCAACTCGGCTACACCGGGACGCCCATAGTCAAAGTGGGCAACATTACAGCAGGATGTGACGATGATGGGCTGGTGATGATAGGAAGTACTCATCACATCACCATTGTTCCACATATCAATAGCCTTGGTAAAACCGATGGAACCGGCATGGCCCGTATAGATACCAAAATAGACGCCACTCTTTAGGCAGTGGGTCAACTGCTCCTTGGCAGTCGTAGCAGGCATTGCAGAGAGTCCCGAGCCTGACATGTAAGCGTAATTCACGCTATCACGGGGATACTGGGCACCATGTACCGACATGGCGTGCATACCAGTGTTCTCATTGTCAAGCTGGTACCTATAGCCCTCACCCTGGAAGGTGAACTCACCCTTGTTATTCTTGGAATCATCCGTGAAGACCAATGAGTTGTTGCGCCACACGCCATAGTCAGGGTTAGCATAGTACTCGACCAGTTTGTCCACATCATTAACGGCCTCGTCCATGTTGTTACAATTCATGCGTCCCACGCCAATCGACAGCTTATCGGATGCAATATTGTTACCCGAATTGTCGGCCAGCATGCCATAGAAGTCGTCGGACGTATAGGAGAAGTCCTCGGTATTGCAGTTAACGGTCTGATAGGTGAGCAGACTCCCCTTGACATCACCTAAAACCCCGCGGTTATCAATCGTACCGCCACCGAAGATAAGCAGATTCTTCAGTTTGTCAGGATTGCGGTCGTAGAGCATCTTGCAGAACAGGCGGTAAGCCATCGCGTCACGTGTGCCGCTGGAGAACTCGTTGAAAATCTGATCCTGATCGACAACCGTCACATCGATGCCATCGACAGCGCGGTGCAGCGCTGCCACGCGCTCGGCCTGGTCATGATACATTTTGTCGGTGATAATGAGCAGTTCGGGAGTCTGAAGCCCGTGCAGGTTCTGATTTCCAACAGGCTCATAGGATGAAATCTTCTTCAACTGCTTGGTGGGGTCAAATGCAACAAACAAAGCATTCAACTCATTCTTGGAAGAGAAATAATACCCTTGAACTGAGTGCTCATTATACCTGACAACAGGAATCGAAAGCGGGTTAGAAGGATCGGTAACCGACCACACGACCGTTGATGAAGCAGCGCCAGGCAACATAAAGCGCTCGTTGCCCAAGACCTTGCCATAGCCCATGAGCAACTGGTTATCCTGGTTTGCCTTGATGACATTGTTACGCAAGTAAGTCAATATCACATAGTCCAGTCTCGCCAGGGTGAGGTCATCATCCGTGTTGGAGCCAAATGTCAAGTAAGGCTCCAAACGTCCCTGTTCCAATGGCCGCGACAGCTTGACAGCAGCATAGGGCGAAGAGAAGAAGTAATAATCATACTTGCCCGCAATATTGATGCGTGACGCGAGCGAAGAGAAGGGAACAGTATCGGTGATACCGCCACAGGTGACCGCCGTATTGATATAGGACAACACCTTGTTAACTGCGGCAGCCTGCGTATTCACGATGATGGTGCTGTCGGCAATTTCAGGCAAGGTGAAATCAATCTGCACCCTATTCAACAGCATGTCTTCGCCCAGCATTTCCCTTCCCGTCCTGGAGACAGACTCCAGCTCCTTCTCATGATAGAAGTAGTTGAGGCACATATAGCTGTCCACGGGATTCTCGGGAACCACCTGCTCGGCTGCGGTAATGCCCAACTCGGTGGTGCTTTCCTCGGTCAGGAAATAACATCCTTCCAGAGAGTAGGGATTAAATGCACGCGTGAAGCGAGCCAGGGTTGCGCCGCCAGTCAAGGAGAACTGCGTGTGTCCTTTGCCATAGAAGCACAGTTTATCCCTAGTGCGCAAGACGTGCACGGGCTGCAAGTCGTCGATAGCAGAGCCATCGAGTTTCTCACTGATGCTGTAACCACCATTGCCATAAATCCTGACGTTGGCGGGATTAGAGAACCCCATGTCCCTCAACTCGTTGTATGTTATCTCATACACGCCGTCCTCAGGGATAGAGATTTTTACCCATTTACCCGTTGCTAATTTGGACTGGATGGCATACTTGGACACGTCAAATGCCTCGGCCACACTGGAGCACAGCAGTGCTATCATGGCCGTTAAAACCACTTGAAATGAAGTCAGCCTGCGCATAGCAATAATCCTTTAATTACATCTCTGTCTTGACAGGGTCAAGGACAATAAGTTTGTTGATGGGCGTACCACCATAATTGGTACCGTTATTATAGGTGCCAAAGTAGCGGTACAGACCTGCAGGAACCTTGTTGCCGTTCTGGTCCTTCATGTCCCAGGTCACGGGGAAATTGTCGGTAGTTGTCATCCACATGAGTTTGCCAGTGGCATCGGTTACACGCACAATGAAATTGGTGTTCACACTCAGTTCGGAATCCTTCAAGTCAAAGCTTACCACATCATTCAGATAAGCGGGCAACTTGTCGGCCACAATGTCGGCAGCCATGTTCTGGCCCACGATGAACGTAATTGTGCGAGTGGCGAGGTTGCCTAACAGGTCGCAGACGGTGAACGTGAGCGTGTGCTGACCCTCGGAAAGGTTGCTCAAGGGATACTCAACATTGACCACACGGCCGTTATCGTCGGTGGTGACAAAGCAATTCACATCGTTATATGAAACCTTGCCGCCATCGAGCATCAGGTTCATACCCTGGTCAACCGAGTTGGACTGCACATTGATACCCTGGTCATCGCTGGCACTGATGTAGAGGATGGCATCGGGAGCGATAATGGCACCATTGACAAAGGTAATCTCATCGTTGATGAACATAGAGTTGACAACGGGAGCCGTATCATCCTCGATGGCATTCTGCTCATTATAGGGCAACATCGTGATATTCTTGGTAAAACCGTTGACCATTACTGAACTGTTGTCCTGGTGGGCATAGACACGGAGCAATACCGTCTCGTTGCTGGCCTCGGGATGCTCGGGAACGATCATCTGGCCATGGAACACACCGTTGACAACACGTCCGCTCACCTCGGCAAGTTTCTCACGGTCGGTATAGATATCACGATCAGTGGAAACACCGTTCACTTTATCATTGACAGTAGTGAAGTAATCCTCCTTATCGTAGAGCGTCACTGTGGCATCACCGTTGAAACCGCTATCAAGATTGCCATTGCCATCCAGCACTCGAGCCTCGATGTCAAACCTCATCAGCGGGCTGATTTGTGCCATGGCATTGGTACTGGTCATGTTAGTCGTGTTGATCTTGGTGATATTGAACCTTGACACAGGGTAATTGATCCTCATGGCGGGGTCACCCAGCAGCAAGAACTTCAACTTATTGAGTTCATCATACTGCTTGCTCTCCACAAAGGCCTCGCCCAAAGTCGGCATCCTTCCCTGAGTGGCGTTGCTGAACAATGCGTTGATAAAGCGGGTATTCAGTCTGTCATTGTAATTGCTGTATACCGTGCGCGAAGCCGTCAACAGGGCAATGGCACCACCATTCTTCATGTGGAACATGTGTTCGGCCACGCCACGCTGGTCTCCGTCAAATCGAGCGACATCACAACAAGCGGTCGTCATAATGGGCAAATAACGCATCGGGGTATTGATCACATCGGTGGTCACCCACATTTTGTTATACTTGGTGAAACCCGTAACGCCAGCATGGCCCACATAAGTGCCGAAATACACACCGCTCTTGAAGATGCGGGAGAGTTTCTGCTTGCCTACTACAGCCTCCCTGCGGGTGAAATCGGTGTTAGGTTGCGTTGTGGAACGGGGATACATGGAATTGTGAACCGTTGATACATGCATACCGGTTGACAGGGCATTGTCAATCTGGTTCTTGTAGCCTTCACCGTGGAACATGTATTTGCCCTTATCGGGAGAGTCCGAGAAGACCATCGTATTGTTGCGCCACACGCCATAGTCGGGGTTAGTGTAGTACTCGATGAGTTTGTCCACATCGTTCTTGGCTTCCTCAACATCAACGCAGGAAATACGTCCGACGCTGATTGACAGCCTGTCGGTAGCCAGGTCTGTACCAGAATTGTCGGCAAGGAAACCGAAGAAATCGTCGGTGGTGTAGGAATTGCTCTCAGAATTGCTGTTATCACTCTGATAAGTGAGCAGGAATCCTGGATGCTCGCCAAAGATTTCACGATTGTCGAGCGAGCCAGTTCCCACGAGCAACAGATGCTTGAACTTCTCGGGGTTGCGGTCATAGAGCATCTTGCAGAACAGGCGGTAGGCCATCGCGTCACGCGTACCGCTCGAGAACTCGTTGAACACCTGATCCTGGTCAACGACAGCCACGTCAATGCCGTCAATCACGCGGTGCAGCTCGGCGATGCGCTCAGCCTGCTCGTGGAAAATCTTGTCGGTGAGAATGAGCAACTCGGGCGTTTCCATACCATGCAGGTTCTGGTTAGCAACCGTCTCAAACTTGGAGATTTTCTTCAACGTCTTGGCAGGGTCAAAAGCCACATAGACGGCACGGCTCGACGAAGTTGAGCAGAACGAGTAACCATTGCCACTGGCATCATTATAGGGCTCGAGATGCATCATCAAGGGAGACTTGGTATCATTCACCAGCCACACTACCGTCGATGAAGTTGCCCCGGGAAGCAAGAAACGCTCAGTGCCCTTGGGCTTAGCGTAAGCCATAATCGTCTGGTTGTCATCTTCTTCCCTGATGATATTGTCGTGGGTATAAGTGATGATAAAATAGTCGAGACGCGCAATACTGAGTGGGTTATCCGCCGAATCACTGGTGACAATCGGCTCAAACTGACCATGCTCAGCAGGATGAGTCAACCTTACAAGGCCGTAAGGAGCGGCAGTAGAGTAAAACTCCATACTAGTGGGCACCTCGAGACGGGCCATACTTGAAGAATAAACCGTCATATCGGTCGCACCTCCACTATGAATCAAAGCGTTAGCATAAGAAACATTACTATCGGGATAAGCAGCTAACGCCGTCTGCACCATAATGGTGCTGTCAGCCAGGTTAGGCAGATAATAGTCAACGAGCAGACGGTCATTGAGAAAATCCTCTCCCATCATCTCCTTGCCCGACTTACCGATTGAAATCAACTCTTTCTCGTGGTAGAGATAAGTCATGCTGGTGGGCTTGTCAATATAGGAAGTAAGTGTCACCAGAGGCTTGAAAGCAATCAGATTATCGGCAGAACCGTCCTCGGTGAGGAAATAACAAGCCTCCTGGGCATAAGGATTGAATTCGCGTGAGAAGCGAGGATTAGTCGAGTAGTTGGTGTAAGTGAAACGGATGGGGCCGTTGCCATAGAAACAGATCTTGTCTCCAGTGCGCATCAGGGGCACCGAAACCAAGTCATCGGTTGCCAAACCATTGAGAACTTCACTGATGCGGTTACCGCCAAAGCCGTAAAGCCTTACCGATGACGGATTGTTGAAACCCATTTCGCGCAACTCATTATTGGTAATCTCATACACGCCCGTCTCGGGGATGGAAATTTTAACCCACTTACCCGTTGCGAGTTTAGACTGAGTGGCATAATGAGACACGTTAAGCGCACTTGCCATGCCAGAACACAGTAACAGCATCATGGCTGTGCAAACAACCTGTAATATCGATTTTTTACGCATATCTAAAGTATTTTAATTATCAATCCTTAACGATAATAACATTTCTCAAGCAATCATACTTGCCTATAGCCGACAAAAATACGAAAAGTTTTTGGACTGACAAACATCCAGTCCCAAAGATTTTTTGCCATCGGCTTCAATCTCACTTCAGTGTCATAAAAAACATCGTGCGGGCTCGGTCACAGGGACCGCCCGCACGATGTCTATAACATCTGCCTCACTGGCAGCGATGGATTACTTCGTGGGTGTCTTGACAGGGTCAAGGACGATGAGCTTGTTGATGGGCGTACCACCATAGTTGGCCCCATCATTGTAGGTGCCGAAGTAGCGGTACAAGCCTGCAGGAACCTTGTTGCCGTTCATGTCCTTCATATCCCAAGTCACAGGGAAGCTGTCGGTGTTCGTCATCCACATGAGTTTGCCGGTAGCGTCGGTCACACGGAAGATGAACTTGGCATTGGAGTTCATGTTGGCAGCGTCGAGATCAAAGTTCACCACATCATCCACGTAGGCGGGCAACTTGTCGGCCACGATGTTGGCCGCCATGTTCTGGCCCACCATGAAGGTGATTGTGCGCGTTGCG
>CACYQB010000015.1 GCA_902776435.1 uncultured Bacteroidales bacterium
ATTTTATTAATAATTTTGCTTAATTTGGCTTCGCCGAGCTAAAGGTTCTCGCGCGAAGCGCGATTCAATTTGCGACAAATGAATTATGACACACCCTCAGTTGATTATCAGTACTTTATTTTCGTCGAACCTGCCCTAATTCTATTAGGAAAAGATTGCCTTGACTCTTCTTGAAAAAAATTTGTTTATGTCATTTATTGTCACTACATTTGCAGAGCATAACCATACTCATTTGGCAAAGATGAATGATTATTTGTGTTTACTAATATATATTAATTAAATTTTGTGATTATGAAGAAATTGTTATCTTTAATCGCTGTGGCCGTTATGGCATTTGCTGCCCAGGCCGCTAGCCTGACTGTTGCTAACGGAAGTGCTGAAGCTGAGTTTGCACCGTTCTATGGCATGTACATGGATACACAGGGTGCCACCACCCAGACCATCTATCCTGCTGAAATGCTCGCTGACATGCAGGGTGGATTGATAACGGAGATCAGGTTCTATGCTGCTGCTCCTTTTAATGGCCTGGGTCAAGGCAATCTTCAGCTTGCGCTCAAAGAGGTTGAGCAGAATGGTTTCACGTCCACTGACTTAGTAACTGGAGCAACCGTTGTTGCTATTGGATATCCTGTTCAAGACGAAACCGAATTGGTGTTTGTTCTTGATGAGCCCTTTGCTTACAATGGTGGCAATTTGCTGATTGAGACAGTGTTGACCATTGCAGGTGGCTGTAAGACCACCAAGTTTATTGCTCAAGCGTTCGATTACGCTGTGGGCCTTGCTGCATACACCTACTCATGGAGCACATCTTACTACTATGAGACGGAACACAATCTGCCCAAGGCTACCTTTACCTATGAGCCCGGTCAGGGTGGTGACGAAACAACTGTAGCTTCCTTGGCCGAAGCCAATGCGCTGGAGGACGATGCTGAGTTCACGTTCAACGGCGACGCTGTTGTTACTGTCTGCAAGGAAGGCTACGTGTTCCTGCGTGACGAGAGCGGCTATGGTCAAATTAAGGTTAATGCCACCCTTGAGAACGGCCAGGTGCTGAGCCAGGGTTGGAAGGCCAAAAAGGCCACCATCGTTGACCCCTGGGTAAGGTTCACCGATGCAACTGGCCTTAGTGCCAACGGTACCAATGCCGAGCTGGCTAAAGCTCAGGAGCTCACCGCCTTCCCCGATGAGAGCATGCTCAACGCCTATGTTGTCATCAAGAATGCGACGTCTGGAAGTAGTGGTACCCCATTTCTCCCACAACGCTATTATACGCTGCAAGACGGCTCGAATCTTTATGTAACTAGCTACTTGTGGAACCATAACTTTGATGCCGGTAATTACAATGTCTATGGTGTTATTTGCAAGGATGGTGGCAAACTGAAGATTCAAATTGTTAAATTTGAGACGATTGTTGAGCCGACGGTTAAGCTGGGTGACGTGAACAAGGACGGCAAGGTGACCATCGCCGACGTGACCGCTTTGATCGACGCTCTCCTTAGCGGCAACACCGATGTTGAGACCGATAACTACAGTCCCGTTAACGCTGATGTGAACGAGAGAGACGGTGTGACCATCGCCGACGTGACCGCTCTGATCGACCTGCTGTTGAGTGGCGAAGGTGACTAATTGAATCTGTTTATTGATTAAAATGATAAGGGCAGGCTCCCAACGCGAATGGGGGCTTGCCTTTTTTACGGGCTATGGATTTGGATTTGCCGATAATTATGCTTACTTTTGTCGATAATCATGAAGCGGTGATATGGAAAACGAACTGAACATAGGCATGACATTTTCCGGTGGTGGTTATAGAGCCGCTACCTTTGATTTGGGTTCATTATCTTTCCTGAATTCGATTAGGCTGGAAGACGGACGGACGCTATTAGGCTGTGTGACGGCCTTGTCTTCGGTGTCTGGCGGCACGATTCCGGCAGTGAAGTATATGCTGGCCTTGGCTCACGGCCAGTCCATTGATGAGATGGTTAGCGAGTTATTCGGTTTCTTGTGCAATGAGGACCTTGTAGTGACAGCATTACAGGGGATGAGTTCCGAGAAGGCCAACCGCAATGCCTCGCTCATTAAGATCATGGCGGGTATTTATGACGAGTATTTGTTCGACCATGCCACAATGGGTGATATCATCGACAATATTCAGCATATTCCCGTCAAGGACTACACCGCGTTGGCCACTGACTTCAACCATGCGCTGCCGTTCCGTTTCCGCGTTACTGAGGGCAAGTCGACCACTGGCGAGAGGCTGTATTACGGTTTGTTTGGCAATTCCAAGAACATCATTGGATTGAAGGTAGCGCGTCACATCACTGCTGGAGAGGCCTTGGCGTGCTCGTCTTGTTTCCCGAGTGGTTTTGAGCCCATGATGTATCCTGATGACTTCAAGGTGTCGCAAAATCCTGACATCGCTAAAACCATCACTAAACGTTTTGGCATCATGGATGGTGGCGTTGCCGATAATCAGGGCATTGAGTCGATTGTGCTTGCCGAGCAGCGCAGGAGAGATTACCGTGAGGACTGTAGCCGCACCGACAAAGCCTTAGACCTGGTTATCGTGAGCGATGTCACTTCTCCTTACATGAACGGCTATGAGCCCAGCGAACAGATGCTGTCAAAGGGTGCCGGCAAACTGACCATCGGACGGTTACGTAACTATGGCCTGATCGCCGAGGGGGTAATCATCGCCCTGTTTATCCTCTCCATTGTGCTGGGTAGTGGGTTCTGGACGGGAGTGATGTCTGTGATTCTGGCCATCGTGACCGCTGCCAATGTCGCTGGCGCCTGCTTGAAGAACAAGATGTTTGATGCAATCAGCAAGACCTTTATCGGCAAGAATGCTACTTTCCTTAGCCACACGAAGTTTGCCACTCTTGAGGCCATGTTGATGAACCGCGCCAAGTCGGTTGTGATGTTGAGTAGCGAGGTGTTCTTGAAACGTATGCGACAGTTGAATTACCAGGTGCTGTATGAAAACCCGGCTTGGGAAAACCGCAGGATAACGTCAACCGTCTATGAACTCCGTCCCGAGGAAAAGTGGGAAGACCGCTTGCCCAATTCCGAGGGCAAGAGGAAAGATAAAAATGAAATGGAATTGCCCCTGTACTTAGCGCCAAGCGAAGCCATTCAGCAGAACAGCACCCTTGCTGCCAGCATGGGCACCACCCTGTGGTTCACCTCTAAGGACAAAGCCGCCGGCAAGCCTCAAGCCCTGCTTGCCGCAGGCCAATACACCATGTGCTTCAACCTGCTCGATTATCTGGAACGCATTGACAAAAACCCGACCAACCTCACCGATGGGCATCGCCTCATCATTGCCTGCAAGCCACAACTCCTTGCCGCCTGGCAGAAATTCCAGCAAGACCCCCAATGGATGGTTCCTGAAGCGACAGGCCGCCAGAAATAATAGTGCATAATGCATTTTTTGCCCGTCTTTTTTCAGTCCCATTAGGCCATCAATGGGCTTGAAATGGGTGTATTGTTAGATTTTGGCTTACTGAATCTGATGAATATGTTATGAAAATTCATCAAATTGCTGTATGTTGACTAAAAAAATCAATAAATATGTTGTGAGATTGGTAGAATGACATTATCTTTGCATTTGAAACCAATTTTTAAGTATATAGTTCTAATGGAGACAACATTAACAAAAAAACCAAGAAAAAAGAAAGTACTCGTGAAAAGAAAACGTGACCGTTTACAGTTGATCACAGATTTGATCAAGACGAACTGCATCGGCAGTCAGAGTGAATTGGCTGACATGCTGCGTGAGCACAATATCAATGTGACTCAGGCTACATTGTCTCGCGACCTGAAGGCGCTGAAGATCTCTAAGGTGGCTACCGATCGCAATACGTACATGTACATCATCCCGGATAGCAACCAGTTGCAAGATAGGTTGTTAAGCATGAGACAGACAGATACGCACGCCGCTAAGCAGGTGGGTATGGTATCCGTTACGTTCTCGGGCAACATAGCCGTTATCAAAACACGCAATGGTTATGCTCCTGGCTTGGCCTATGACATCGACATGAGCCGTCCGCCTGAGGTGCTGGGAACTATCGCTGGTGCCGACACGGTGGTTGCAATCCTTGCCGAGGGAGTTACACAAGAGCAAGCAAGAGCCGTCTTTGAGCAGTTCATGCCCAATAATCATCTCCTGCCATAAGCTATCACTAATGACGGTGGCAGATGATTAAGGTCGGGATAACCGGATGTGACAATGTGCGTGCTGCCGAGCTGGTGAGGGTATTGCTCAACCACCCTGATGTGGAGTTGGTCTGGGCTACCAGGGCCAGCGGTGGGGCTGTGCGCCTTGACGAGGTTGTGCCAGGTATCATAGGCGACAGTGACCTTGTGGTGAATGAGGGAGGAAAACACGATGTCGCAGACGTCGTGTTCACTTGTGACCCGCGTGATCTGCAGTCCCGCGTCTTGAGCAATTTAGAATTGCCTGACGAGACGCGTGTCATCGACCTGAGTGGTAACCATAACCTTGATCATGGAGAAGGCAAGCCGTGGACCTACGGCTTGAGTGAGATGCAACGTCGCGTGCTCGTGCACGAGGCGCGCATGGTGACCGTTCCGGGCAATGCCGCTGTGGCATCGTTGATTGCGTTGATGCCGATGGCCCGCAACCAGATGCTTAACAGTCCGCTGACCGTGAATGTGGCGGTGGGACCCCTGGGGTTCCCATGTGTCGATGGCGGCAGGGCTCTCACCCTTGACGGCATGGATGCCGGCCAGTGGGTTAAAGAGCAGCGGCGAGAAGTTGCTCTCGCCTTGCGCCAATGCCAGCCAGGTTTTGACCAACCCATTGAGATGAGTTTCGCGCCGCTAGCCGAGCGCCGCACGCTCGCCGTGGATGTGTGCTTCTCATGTGGCATGGAGGTGGAGATGGTGCGCCAACTTTACGAACAGTATTATAGCGACCATCATTTTGTGTTCATGGTTGACCGTCCGATTGTCACTGCCGATGTGGAGAACACGAACAAGTGTTTGATGCGCATCGAGAAGGACGCGGCAAACGGACTGTTGACAATCCATGCCATGATGGATGTCCTGCTCAAGGGCAATGCAGGAACCGCGGTTCACGTGATGAACCTGTTGTTCGGGCTGCACGAGCGAGTGGGGCTTACCCTCAAGGCAACCGGCTGTTAAAAGAGTGATACATTATTAATATATAATATACATTGTAAAATCATATACCATTAAGTCTTATGTCAGTAAATAAAGTCATTCTGTTGGGCCGTGTGGGCAAAGACCCAGATGTGCGTTATGTCGCACAAAATCAGCCCGTAGCATCGTTTACGCTGGCCACTACCGACAGGGCCTATACCAATGCCAATGGCGTCCAGGTCCCCGAGCGTACCGAGTGGCACAATATCGTGATGTGGGGAAAGAACGCCGAGGTGGCCGAGCGTTACATCCGCAAGGGAACACAGATTTATCTTGAA
Organism: uncultured Bacteroidales bacterium; assembly: GCA_902776435.1. Classification (GTDB taxonomy): domain Bacteria; phylum Bacteroidota; class Bacteroidia; order Bacteroidales; family Muribaculaceae; genus Sodaliphilus. The sequence goes on from CACYQB010000015.1 coordinate 5,463, forward strand.
GGCCGCCTGCGCACTCGCGCGTGGGAAGACCGTAACCAGGTAAAACGTTACACCACCGAGATTTATGTTGATACCTTTGAGTTGCTTGCCCGTCCGACCACTGCTCCCCAGCAGCCTCAACAACAACCCCAGCAACCCGCTGGAAACCCAAACGGTAACACGCCTTTCTGATCCAGACTTCACTAGATACTGAAACGTCACGGGGCCCCTGCCATGCAGGAACCCCGTGAATTGTTTTATCAGGAGGCTGTGTTATAATTCATCTGCTGTAAATTTCTCGGCCGTTAGGCACAGATTAAAAATTCAGAGTCTTATTATGGCACAGCCAGCTCTATTGTGCGTGGGATGAATCAGAGGAATTTGTCGCCAAACTTGGTTTTCACGTCGTTGACATATTGCTTGATCTTCTGCTCTTCCTCGAGGGGGACAATGAGCAGCGCATCGTCAACGTCGGCAACGATATAACCTTCCAGGCCTGAGGCTACCACGAGTTTGTCGCCCTTGATGGCAACGATGTTGTTGTGGCTGTTGAACATCAATGCCTTGCAGTTCTGGGTGACATTGCCGTCGCGGTTCTTGGGTGAGTGGTCATACAGCGACCTCCAGGTGCCCAAGTCGTTCCAGCCGAAATCCACTGTCTCTACATAGACGTTAGGCGCCTTCTCCATCACGGCAAAGTCGATACTGATGCTGGGACTCTCCTCAAAGTGGGTATCGATATACTGCTGTTCCTGGTCGGTGCCGAAGTACTCTTCGCCTCTTTCAAACACGATGTTGACGTCGGGGGAATAGTCGTTGAGCGCCTTTAAGATGCTGTCAGCGCTCCAGAAGAACATGCCTGAGTTCCAGAAAAACTCACCAGACTTGAGGAACACGCGTGCCAACTCCTCGTTGGGCTTCTCGGTAAAGGTCTTGACGGCGGAAAAGTTACCCTCGATGTTTTCGCCCACCTGAATGTAGCCATAACCCGTTTCGGGGCGGCTTGGTTTGATGCCCATGGTCACGAGGGCGTCGCGGTTTTCGATAAATTCAAATGCCTTAACCACGCTGTCGCGGAAGCGTTCCACGTTCAGGATGAGATGGTCGCTGGGCGCTACCATCATCTTGGCATCAGGATTGATGGCTTTGATGTGGTGGGCAGCCCAGGCGATACAAGGCGCAGTGTTGCGGCGCACGGGCTCGAGCAGAATCTGGCGCTGGTCGATTTCGGGAAGTTGCTCCTTGATAATCGGCTCATACATCTCATTGGTAATGAGGATGATATTATCCACGGGTACAATGCCTTGCATACGGTCAAACGCCGTCTGCAGCAAGCTGCGTCCAGTGCCGAAGAAATCGAGAAACTGCTTAGGTTTTTCCGCTTTGCTGAAGGGCCAGAAACGGCTCCCCACACCACCGCACATGATTACGCAATATCGGTTGTTGTTCATTGGTAGTCTTGCTATTTTTGTTTAGGTTGTAGAGTGTACGATAAATTGATGGTGACAAAGGTACAAATAAAATCAGATAGCATCTAAATACTGTGTCATTTTTTCTATGGTGTGATGTGAGAGGACTCGCATGTGCCACATTTTCAGTGGGTAATTAAGTGCCAAGGGAGCAATGCCTCTATCGAGATGCGCTGCTCCCCTGGTGTTTATGGGTTGGAGCCCGTCAGTTACTCATTATAATAAATGGGCAACGTACGGCTGATGCTTTGTTCCAGAGAGATAAGGGTTTCGGTGGCTGCGACGCCGTCGATGTGCTGGATGCGGTCGTTGACCAGTGACATCAAGTGCTCATTATCACGGGCATAGACCTTAATCATCATGGTATAGTGACCGGTAGTGAAATGGCACTCTACCACCTCCTTGATTTTAAGGAGTTCGGGTACCACGGTGCGGTACATGGAGCCGCGCTCGAGCGTCAGTCCGATAAAAGTGCAGGTTGAATAGCCCAGCAGTTTGGGATTCACGTTATAACCCGATCCAGTGATGACCCCATCATCGATGAGACGCTGGATGCGTTGATGAACTGCCGCGCGTGAAACACCGCAAACCTGAGCGACATCTTTGCTCGGTATGCGTGCGTTGTTCATTACAATTTCAAGAATTTTCTTGTCCAGAGTATCAATTTTTTCCATGATGTGAGAGATTTATATCATATTGCAAATGTAGCCATTTTTTTTCATGTTGCTATAGGTTTCGGTAAATATTTTTCAAAAAAAAACCATAAGCATAATTAAGTACTTGTTAAACAAATACTTACATATTTTTAGAAGCAAGGCTTAAAATAGTGTTTTTCGATTCTGAAAATGTGTTTTCCCCTTGCTGGAGCAGGATGTCAATGTGTTATCGGGCCTGTCGTGGCGGTTATTTGTTTGAGTGGAACACGCTGTGAGGCAGTGCGCGCATGTTGTATGTTGATGCCATCGACTCACCATAGGCTCCTGCTGAACGGATGGCGATAAGATCGCCGCGGCGGGTAACAGGCAGGACACGGTCATGGGCGAAAACATCGGTCGACTCGCACACGGGACCGACAACGTCATAGGTCGCTTGTTCCGTCTCTCTCGATGTGAGATTCTGTATCTCGTGATGGGCCTCATAGAGGGCGGGCCTGATCAGGTCGGTCATGCCTGCATCAAGGATGACAAACTGCTTATTGCGGTTCTCCTTGACGAAGGTGACGCGTGAGATAAGAGAGCCGCAAGAAGCCACGATAGACCTTCCTAACTCAAAGTGTAACTGTTGGTTAGGTCTTAGTTTGAGATGCTGTTTGAAGGTGTTGAAATACTGCTCGAAGTCGGGTAGGGGATGGCTGTCGGGATGATAATAATCGATGCCTAGACCACCGCCCACGTTGATCATTTCAAAATGTATGCCCCTCGCTTCGTAATGGTCCAGCAACTTGTTGACGGTTTCGCACAACATGAAGTAGGGTTGAATCTCTGTAATTTGGGAGCCGATGTGGAAATGTAGTCCGCACAAGTGAATATTGGGCAGCCTTAATGCATGCTCGATGACCGACTCGAGTTTCTCGATGTTGATGCCGAATTTGTTGTCGGCGGTGCCTGTTGTGATATATTTGTGGGTGTGGGCATCGATGTCGGGGTTGATCCTGAGGGCTATATGGGCTGTCTTATCCATTTCGTCGGCGAGTTGGTTGATGACCTCGAGTTCGGGAATGGATTCCACGTTGAAACTGCCGATGTCATAGGAGAGTCCCATGCGGATTTCCCAGTCGGTTTTCCCCACCCCCGAGAAGTTCATATCCTGGGGCTTGAAACCAGCCTCAAGAGCCGCCTTGAGTTCGCCGCCACTAACGAGATCTGCCCCTAATCCGTACTGGGCTATCTCTTTGACAATAAATGGATTGCCGTTAGCCTTGAGGGCATAATGAACATGGTACGGGAAGCCTGCCGTATGGCGGGAAATGTCCGCTAGCGTGGCATGCAGCACGTCCATGTCGTAGTAGTAAAACGGCGTGGGTGTCTTCTCGACTAAACCCATCGCAAATCCGTGTTGATTTGATACCTGGAACATAGTGGTCTTAATCCTTACCAAATTTTGGTTCTTGTCTGAAAATTACATGGCAAAAGTATTAAAAATTTTACTGAAAAAGTATTTATAAATCATAAATTCTATTAAAATTTCATCGTTTTGCCCTCTTTCAGAAATTGACAAATGTTTCGCTTCATTTAATCGGTTTCGGATAGTTTTTTCAAGATAGGCCCAATTTAGAACTTTTTGCAGTTGTAAATTATTGACAAGTTTTGTGTAACATTCTGATAATCAAGCATGGTAAACTTATTAACAGGGGGTGTTGAAAAATATTTTTTTAAAATTGCAAATTTTTTGATTTTACGATTGTAAATTATCGAAAAAAATGTTGTACCTTTGGAGTCCTCAAAAAAGCGAGGCAAAAGTTAACACACCTGAGTAAGCAATGGAACAAGTAGTTTATCACATCCCAGCCCTGCTCGTCGAGACGATAGCCGGGCTTGCCATCAAAGATGATGGCACCTATGTGGACGTCACCTTCGGCGGTGGCGGTCACAGCCGTGCCATTATGGAGCATTTGGGACCCAATGGCCGCCTTGTGGGAATGGATCAGGATATGGATGCTTGGTCCAATCGCCTGCAGGATGACAGGTTTACATTTGCACACGGAAATTTTGCCTACTTGAAGAATTTCCTGCGCTACTATGGCATCGACGGCGTGGATGGTATCCTGGCCGACCTGGGTGTGTCTTTCCATCACTTTGATGACGTGGAACGAGGCTTCACCTTCCGGGCCGATGCTCCGCTGGACATGCGCATGAACCGCAACGCGTCGTTCACCGCCCGCGACCTGCTCAACACCTATGACGTGGATCGCCTGGCTGATGTGCTCTTCCTCTACGGCGAGTTGCGACAGTCCCGTCGCTTGGCAGCGGCCATCGTCAAGTCCCGTCCGCTCTCCACGACTGGACAGTTGGTCGAGGTTGTCCGTCCTCTGCTCAAGCCCTCTCAGGAGAAGAAGGAACTCTCGATGGTGTTCCAGGCCCTACGCATTGAGGTCAATGGAGAACTCGACGCCCTGCGCAAACTGCTGATGCAGTCGGCCGAGGTGCTCAATCCCGGTGGCAGGCTTGCCGTCATCACCTATCACTCCCTCGAGGATAGGCTGGTCAAGAATTTCATGCGCACCGGCAACTTCGAGGGCAAGCAGGAGAAGGACTTCTACGGACGTGTCAACACGCCGTGGCGAGTAGTCACTGGTAAGGTCATCGCGCCTAGTGAGGCCGAGGTGGCACGCAATCCCCGTTCGCGCAGTGCCAAGCTGCGCATCGCCGAGCTCGTGGAGCGCCCGGCAAGAGGCAATCAACCTATCAACAACCCTTAACGCATCAATTCAAGACCGATGAGTGAGAAAAAAAACGCAGCAGCACAAGGGAAAAAGGCCGGAAAAGACATCATCCAAGGCCGATTCTTTTCGCTTGACTTCTTCAAGCGTAACGCAGTATATATCATTGCCCTGGTGGTGATGACGCTGGCTTATATTGCCAACAAGTTTGTCTGCCAAAGCAGCATGCAGGAGGTGATGAACCTCAAAGTCGAGCTAGCCAATGCTCAGACCGACCTTGTGAACGCGAGTGCCGACTATAACTCGATGATACTCGAGAGCGAGATGACCAAGCTCATGAGGGAAAAGCACCTGGGCCTGGAAGCTCCCAACGATCCCCCCACTGAATTGAAATCCAAGTAAACTGTCAACTATCCTATCCCCAGTTAACCGTTGTATCAATGAAACAGAATAACAAGCGACATATCCTCGTCAGGTACGGAATCGTTGTGGGGTTCATGCTCCTGTTCTCCATCACGATTATTTGGGACCTGTTCAAGACCACAACCGTCCAGGCCAAGGCCTGGCAGATGAAGGCTGACTCGGTCTTGACCATCACCACGCCCATTGAGCCCGAGCGTGGCAAACTGCTCGCCGATAACGGGACCGTGCTCGCAGCCAACCTGCAATACTACGTGCCCCGCATCGACTGGTTTACCGACGGCATCAAGGAAGACACCCTGATGAAGGACATCGGCCCCTTGTGCGACAGTTTGGCCGCATTTGACCCCTCGATGACTGCCGAGCAGTGGAAGACCAAGATACTGGAAGACCGCAAGCACATTCTTGAAGCGGCTACCAATCCTGCACCCGGCAAGAAGGCCAGGAAGAACCGTGCCTACAAACTGTTCCCGAGGATGCTTACCCACAAGGAGTATGAGCGTGTGCGTCATTTCCCGTTCCTGCGCCGTCCCAAGAACAAGAACGGCTTCTATCACGAGATGCACAACCGCCGCATCAAGCCCTATGGCAATATGGCCGCTCGAAGCATCGGTAATGTGGGCCAGAATGAGAAGAGTTCCAGCATCCATGGCCACTCCGGTCTGGAAATGGCGCTGGACTCGCTGCTCTATGGCAAACCCGGCAAGGCGCGCAATATCCAGCTCACCAATGGCATCGTCCGTGCCGAGAGCGTTCCCGCCGTCAAGGGATATGATATCACCACGACCATCAACGTCCAGTTGCAGGATATCGTGGAGACCGAACTCAATGCGATGTGCCTCGAGGCGGGCGCTGACTGGGGTACTTGCGTCCTCATGGAGGTGGCCACTGGCGAAATCAAGGCCATCAGCAACCTGGAACGTGACCCGACCACGGGCAACTATGTCGAGGGTGTGAACCATGCGGTTTTGGGCTATGAGCCCGGTTCAGTGGTCAAGACCATCTCGATGATGGTAGCGCTCGAGGACGGTATCGTCACTAATATCGAAGAACCCATCGTCACGGGATCGTCATGGACCTATGCCGGCGGCAATCCCATCACCGACAGCCACGGTGGAGCCACCCGCACGCCGCGGCAGATCATTGAGACCTCGTCCAACATAGGTATGGCCAAACTGATTGTCAAGAAGTACGACAAGGACCCGCAGGGATTCCGCAAGCGTCTTGAGCAGATGGGCTTTTTCGAGCCCTTCCATTCGGGTATCGCCGGTGAGACCACGCCGTGGTTCCAGGATGCCGCCATCAAGAACGGTGGCCGCGTGACCTTGTCGCGCCAGGCCTACGGCTATGGCTCGCGCATCCCGCCATTGTGCACGCTGGCGATGTACAATGCCATTGCCAACGACGGTAAGTATGTGCGTCCCCACCTGTTCAAGAAACTTTCACGCGAGGGAGAGCCAGACTCCATCATCCCCGTGACCTACATCCGCAAACAGGTGTGCTCGCCCGAGAATGCCCGCAAGTTGCGTCTGATGCTGCACGATGTGGTGTGGGGTGACCATGGTACCGCCCGTCACTGGGTGCAAGACGACAAGGTGGAGATTGCCGGTAAGACCGGTACCGCCTATGACGTTATCGGCGGTTCGTACGGCAGCAAGAAGAGGCTCGCCTTCTGCGGCTTCTTCCCCTATGACAAACCCCAATACTCATGCATCGTGCTCATGCTGGGTGCTGACAGGGGTGCAGGCGCCTGCAGTGGTATGGTGCTGAGGAACGTGGCCCACAAGATGTATGCCCGTGGCTTGCTGAAGTGCAACACAGACTTCAAGGCCGGTAAAGACTCCAAGAAGTCCAAGGCTTCCAACGAGGACAAGGACGTAAAGAGTTATCCCACGTTCTTTGCCTCGATGAGTGACCGCTCGGCCAAGAATGTCAAGAATGGCCTGTCCGTGAAGTCCTCCCATTGTTATGCCCGCCCCGCCAAGATTGAGAAGGGCGTGCCCGATGTCATCGGCCTGAGCATCCGCGAGGCCATCAAGATTCTGGAGGATGCCGGACTCATCGTGAACTTCACCGGATCGGGCATGGTGACCAGCCAGAGCCTTTCGGCCGGTTCGCAGTATGCCCGCGGCCAGAAAATTAGTTTAAGATTAAGAAATTCCTAACCCATAATAAAACATGAAGAAATTATCACAACTGATCACGTCTATCAAGCCCATCCAGGTGGTGGGCAACACCGATATAGAAATCACCGATGTCATCAATGACTCGCGTAAAGCCCGTGAGGGTGTCCTGTTTGTCGCCGTTAAGGGCGTTGCCGTGGATTCTCACCGCTTTATCGCCGATGTCATCGCTGTCGGCGCTCGTGCCATCGTGTGCGAGGAATTGCCTGACAAGTTGCATGACTATGTAACCTACATCCAAGTGGACAACAGTGTCGTCGCCCTGGCTCACATCGCCGACGAGTGGTTTGACCATCCGTCAAGGAATCTGCGCCTGGTCGGTGTTACCGGCACTAACGGCAAGACCACAACCGCTACGCTGCTCTATGAGATGGCACGTCTCATGGGCCACAAGGCCGGCTTGCTCTCTACCGTCAAGAACATCATCGACACTCGCGAGGAAAACGCCAAGCAGACCACCCCGGACCACTTGACGCTCAACCGCCTGTTGCACGAGATGGTAAAGGCCGGCTGTGAGTACGCTTTCATGGAGGTAAGCTCCCACGCCTGTGTGCAGCGCCGCATCGAGGGCATCACCTTTGCTGGCGGTATCTTCACCAACCTCACCCGTGACCACATGGACTTCCACAAGACGGTGGACAACTACATCGCGGCCAAGAAGATGTTCTTTGACATGCTGCCCGACGGTGCCTTTGCCCTCGTCAATGCCGACGACAAGGTGGGCGAGGTGATGTTGCAGAACACCCGTGCCCGCAAGTTCCGCTACTCCTTGCGTTCCATGGCCGACTACAAGGGCCGTATCGTGGAATCACGATTGGACGGCACCACGCTCGAACTCAACGGCAACCAGGTGGAAGTGCTCTTTACGGGCCGCTTCAATGCCTATAACCTGCTGTCGGTCTATGGTGCATCGCTGCTGCTAGGCTTTGATCCCCAGGAGGTGCTCGTCAAGATGAGTCTGCTCGAACCTGTAGCCGGCCGCTTCCAGACCCTGCGCTCACCGCGAGGTTACACCGCCATCGTGGATTATGCCCACACTCCCGATGCCCTGGTCAACGTGCTCGACACCATCCGTGAGGTGGTGGGTACCACCGGCAGCATCATCACCGTGTGTGGCTGTGGCGGCAACCGCGATTCCGGCAAGCGTCCCATTATGGCAAGGGAGGCTGCAGTGCGCAGCGACCGCGTGATTCTCACCAGCGACAATCCCCGTGATGAGGATCCCGACGAGATCCTTCGTCAGATGGAGGTCGGTCTGCCCGACGAGAACCGCTTGACGACCTTGACGATTACCGACCGCCGTCAGGCGATCCGCACGGCATGCCAACTGGCGCAGCCAGGCGATGTTGTGCTGGTGGCTGGCAAGGGCCATGAGGATTATCAGGAAATCAAGGGTGTAAAACACCATTTCGACGACCGCGAGCAAGTGCTGGAGGTCTTTGCCGTCGAATCCAAATAAGAGATTATTAACCCATTCACAACCAGGATATGTTATATCATCTTTTTCATTATCTGGAGCAGTATCACCACGTCAGTGGCGCTCGCCTGTTTGAGTATATCACTTTCAGGTCAGGCTTCGCATTCATCCTCTCGCTGTTCATCGGCATTGTGATCGGCCGTCGCATTATCTTCAAGCTCAAGGAACGCCAGATGTGTGACAAGGAGCGTGAGGAGAAGTTGGGTGGCAATTCCGCCAAGCAGGGAACTCCCACCATGGGCGGTATCATCATCATCATCTCGATTCTGGTGCCCTGTCTGCTGTTGGGAAAACTCAACAACGTCTACATGCTGCTCATGATTGTCTCCACGTTGTGGTGTGGCGCATTGGGCTTCGCCGACGACTATATCAAGGTTTTCCACCACAATAAGGAAGGCCTCAAGGGTAAATTCAAGATTGTCGGCCAGGTGGGTTTGGGCATCATCGTGGGTTTGACCATGTATTTGAGCCCTGCCATCGTGATGAACGAGAACGTGCATGTGACTAACCGCAACGAGACCCCCGAACTGGTGGAGGTCCACAAGTCACAGGCCGTCAAGGCGACAAAGACCACTCTGCCGTTTGTCAAGAACCACAACTTTGACTATGCTTACTTCACTGGTTGGATGGGCAAGTACAAGCAATTGGGTGGCTGGATCCTGTTCATCCTGGTGACCATCTTCGTGATCACTGCTGTGAGCAACGGCGCCAACCTGACTGACGGTGTGGACGGCCTGGCGACAGGCACCTCGGCAATTATAGGCGTTGCCCTAGCCATCATGTGCTATCTGGGTGGCAACGTCATCTATTCATCTTACCTGAATATCATGTACATCCCAGATAGCAGCGAACTGGTAGTGTATGCCGCGGCATTCATCGGTGCGACAATCGGCTTCCTGTGGTATAACTCCTATCCGGCCCAGGTGTTCATGGGCGACACGGGCAGCCTGTGCTTGGGAGGCATTATCGCCGTGTTTGCCGTGCTCATCCGCAAGGAATGGCTCATCCCCCTGTTGTGTGGCATCTTCCTGATTGAGGAGTTGTCGGTCATCATGCAGGTGTGGTATGTCAAGCGTCACAAGGGTAAAAACATGCGCCTGTTCAAGATGACGCCGCTGCATCACCACTTCACTGCCGATCCCGCCAAACTCACGTGGGATTACAAGATCAAGACACCTGATCATCGTATTCCCGAGGCCAAGATTGTGATGCGTTTCTTCCTGGTGAGCATCCTGTTGGCGGCCTTGACCTTTGTGACTCTCAAGATACGTTAAACCATCAAGTAACTCCGACTAGATAAATGGCAACTAAACGATTAGTAGTATTGGGTGGAGGCGAGAGCGGTGCTGGAGCCGCTGTGCTGGCCCGTGTAAAGGGTATGGACGTGTGGCTGAGCGATGCCGGCAACATCGGTCAGGCCTATAAGGACCTGCTCAATCAATATGATATCGCATGGGAAGAGGGTGGTCACACCCCCGAGAAAATCCTCAATGCCGACGAGATCGTCAAGAGCCCCGGTATCCCCGACACGGCTCCAATGGTGGCTCAGGCGATAGAGAAGGGAATCCCCATCGTGAGCGAGATTGAGTTTGCTGGCCGTTATACTGACGCCAAGATGGTCTGCATTACCGGCAGCAACGGTAAGACGACGACCACCAAGCTCACTTACCATATCTTCAAGAAGGCAGGCCTGAACGTGGGACTGGCCGGTAACGTGGGGCGCAGCCTGGCCTTGCAGGTTGCTACCGAGCACCATGACGTGTATGTCATCGAGTTGAGCAGTTTTCAGCTCGACAACATGTACGAGTTCAAGGCCAATGTGGCCGTGCTGCTCAACATCACGCCTGACCATCTGGACCGTTATGACTTCAAGATGGAGAATTACGCTGCCGCCAAGTTCCGCATCACCCAGAACCAGACGGGCAATGACTCCTTCATCTTCTGGAAGAACGACCCCATCATCGCCTCACAGTTGCGTCAGCACAACCTTGAATCACGGTTGCTGAGTTTCACGGCCGATGATGACGCGGCTGCTGCAGCCTGGGTTCATGACGGTGTGCTGAATTTCAATGTCGATGGTGACCGTTGGGACATCCCTCGCGAACAACTTTCGCTCAAGGGGCTGCACAATGTCTATAACACCATGGCGGCAGGTTTGTCGGCCCAGGTGTTCGATATCCGCAAGGACGTCATCCGTGAAGCGCTGGCCGACTTCGAGGCTGTGCCCCATCGCCTGGAATACGTCGATACTGTCGATGGCGTGCGCTATATTAACGACAGCAAGGCGACTAACGTGGACGCTTGCTGGTATGCCCTCGAGAGTGTCAATGAACCCTGTGTACTTATCCTGGGAGGCATTGACAAGGGTAACGACTATAGCCAGATCGAGCCCCTCGTCAAGGAGAAGGTGACTGCCATCGTGTGCTTGGGCAAGGACAATGCCAAGTTGCATGAATTCTTTGATGGCAAGGTGCCTGTGGTTACCGATGCCACCAGCATGCCCGAGTGCATGGACAAGTGCCGTCAACTGGCTCACGAGGGTTCCACCGTGCTGCTCTCGCCGTGTTGTGCCAGCTTTGACCTGTTCAACGGCATGGCCGACCGTGGCAACCAGTTCAAGGAGTGTGTAAAGAAGATGAAAGCATAACCAATTTATCGCATTAATGGATTTCAATCTCACTCAACAATATGTCTCCTAACGAAAAGACAAAAAAATATACCGAGATTTCGCAGAAGTATGGTGACCCGTGGATTTGGGGCATCTATATCATGCTGATCATCATCTCCATCGTGGAGAGTTATAGCGCGTCGAGCCGTGAAATCGCTGCTCAGGGCATCTATGTGCCCATCATCAAGCAGTGTATCTTCTTGGGCGCGGGTGCTATAGGTGTAATCTGGCTCCAGCGCCTGGATTACAACAAACCGCTGTTCCTGTATCTGATGATACCTGGACTGGCGGTGGTCACGGTGATCAGTTTGATTTATGTCATGTTCTTCGGCGAAATCATCAATGGTGCCCGCCGTGCGATGACCATCATTCCTGGCCTGCTCACGTTGCAGCCTGCCGAGTTGGCCAAGTTGTCGATTGTCACTATCCTGTCCTATGTCTTTGCCAAGTCCCAAAAGAATCAGGATATCAGCAACAAGGGCCTCATCGCAGCGGCCTTTGCCGTGGGCATCTATGGCGCCTTAATGATCCGTAGCGGCTTGACCAACACCTTGCTGCTTATCGCCATCAGTGGCTCGATGCTGCTCATCGGTGGTGCCCGTTTCAAGAAAATCGGCATCCTGATGGTCATCTTTGGCATCATGTTTGGTTTCTTCGTGATTATCAAGCACAACAATGACAAGAAGGAAGAAATCTTCAATGAGAATCAGCGTGAAATGATGGTCACCATGCCATCAACAGAAGGTTCCGCTTCCAGCGGCGAAGTGGGGCGCTCCGGTACATGGAAGAGCCGACTCAGGGAGTGGTGGCACAGCGACTCGCTGGTTTACCGCCCCATCACGCCCAAGAACCAGCAGGAGATGTTCTCCCGCATGGCTCAGGCCCATGGCGGAGCCATCGGCTGTGGCATCGGCAAGTCCCGTGAGTGCAGTCGCCTGCCGCTGGCCTTCAGTGACTATATCTACTCGATTATTGTCGAGGAAACGGGACTCGTGGGCGGAATATTTGTGCTACTGCTCTACCTGTCCCTGCTGGGACGGGCAGCGATGATTGTGCGGCGCAGCAAGCGTGTGTTGCCGTCGCTGCTTGTCATCGGTATGGCGTCGTTTATCACGTTCCAGGCCCTGTTCCACATGGCCATCAATGTGGGCGTGTTCCCCGTGTCGGGACAGCCCTTACCCCTCATCTCCAAGGGTGGTACGTCAATCATCGTGATCAGCATCGCATTTGGTGTGATGCTGAGTGTGAGCCGCACCATCGCAAACTACGGAAACAAGAAAAATAAGGTTGAAGACACTCCCATTATCGAGGGTCTGGATGCCGAGAACCCAACTGAAATACCTGCTAAAAATGTCTGGAAATAATCAACAAATCAATGTGCTGGTGAGCGGCGGCGGTACGGGAGGTCACATCTTCCCCGCTCTGTCCATCGCCAACGAGATCAAGCGTCGCTATCCCGATGCAAGAATCCTGTTTGTCGGTGCCGAGGGGCGCATGGAAATGGATAAAGTGCCCGCTGCGGGCTATAATATCATCGGTCTGCCCGTGAGCGGCTTTGACCGCAAGCATCTGTTGCGTAACTTCAAGGTGGTAGCCCGCTTGCTCAAGAGCATGGGCATGGCAAAAAAAATCCTAAAGGATTTCAAGCCCGATATCGCCATCGGAGTGGGCGGTTATGCCAGTGGCCCGATGCTTAAAGCCGCACAGAAACAGGGCATTCCCACCCTGCTCCAGGAGCAGAATTCCTATGCGGGGGTTACGAACAAATTGTTGGCGGCCAAGGCCGACAGCATCTGTGTCGCCTACGAGGGCATGGAACGTTTCTTCCCTGCCGACAAGATTGTCCTCACGGGTAATCCCGTCAGGCGCAACTTGCTGGATTGCGGAGCCACTCCCGAACAGGCCCGCCAGGCCATGGGCGTGGACCCCAACAAGAAGACGATACTCATCATCGGCGGTAGCTTGGGTGCCCGCACCATCAATAATGCTATCATGGATGGCCTGAGTAAAATAGGTGAGACCTATAATGTCCAGGTCATCTGGCAGACCGGCAAGATTTATGACCAGCAGTGCCGTGAGGCCTTGCAGGCTTCGGGCGTGAAGAATGTGGTGCAGATGCCCTTCATCAGCAACATGGATATGGCCTATCGTGCTGCAGACCTTGTTGTCTCGCGTGCCGGTGCCAGCTCCATCTCTGAACTGCAACTCCTGGGCAAGGCAGCCATCCTGGTGCCGTCACCCAATGTTGCCGAGGATCATCAAACCAAGAATGCCCTGGCTCTGGTAAAACATGATGCCGCCATCATGGTCACCGATGCCGACGCCTCATCCCAACTCGTGGACACGATGCTCAACACCGTGGCTGATACTGAAAAGACGGCCTCGCTTGGCATGAATGTCGAGAAAATGGCATTGCGCAATGCCGCTGAGCACATCGTTGACGAGGTGGAAAAAATCATTAATTGCGATAAAGCATAACCTGTTATAATACAAGTAGATATGAAGGACTTTGATTCATTATATTTTGTGGGAGCGGGCGGCATCGGAATGGCCGCTTTGGAGCGCTATTTCCTAGCCATGGGCAAGCGGATAGCCGGCTATGACCGCACGCCCAGCGAGTTAACTGACGCGTTGTGTCAAGAGGGTGTCCACATCGACTTTGACGAGGATCCTGCCCTTATTCCCGACTACTGCCGTGACCCGGAGCGCACGCTCGTGGTCTATACGCCCGCGGTACCCGATAGCCACCAGGGATTGACCTATTTCCGTGACCATGGTTTCAATGTCCTCAAGCGCGCTGCTCTGTTGGGCATCGTTACCGAGCACACCCGTGGCCTGTGCTTTTCGGGTACGCACGGCAAAACCACCACATCGAGCATGGCAGCCCACATCATGCACAGTTCGGGCATTGGCTGCAACGCTTTCCTGGGCGGTGTGCTGCGTAACTACAACAGTAATTTCCTGCTGTCAACCACCAGCCCTTATTCGGTGATTGAGGCCGACGAGTTTGACCGTTCGTTCCATCACCTGCACCCCTATGTGGCTGTGGTGACCTCGACCGACCCCGACCACCTCGACATCTATGGCACGGCCGAGAATTATCTTGAGAGTTTTGCCCATTTCACCGAACTTATCCAGCCTGGTGGCTATCTGATTATCCACACAGGCCTCGCCATGAAGCCCAGGGTGGGCGAGAGCGTGAAGACCTATACCTACAGTCGCGACGAGGGTGACTTCCATGCCGCCAATATCCGCAAGGGCAATGGTGAAATCATCTTTGACCTGGTGACGCCATGGGAAACTTTGGCAGACATCAACCTGGGTGTGCCGGTTGACATCAATATCGAGAACGCCATTGCCGCTATGGCTGCCTGCCGGCTGGTGGATACTCCGCTAGAGGCAATGCGTGATGCCATGGCCACGTTCTTGGGTGCCAAGCGCCGCTTTGAGTTCTGGCTCAAGGAACCAGGCGAGCATGGCAAGGTGATGATTGATGACTATGCCCACCATCCCGGCGAATTGCAGGCGAGCATCAAGTCGGTGCGGGACCTGTATCCAGGCAGGCAGTTGACGGTCATCTTCCAGCCTCACCTGTACACCCGAACCCGTGATTTCGCTCCTGGTTTTGCCCAGGCGCTCTCGCTGGCCGATGAGGTGATTCTGTTGCCCATCTATCCCGCCCGCGAGGATCCCATCCCGGGTGTGACCAGTGAAATGATACTGGAAAATATAACAAGTGCTAAAAAAGTCATTTACTCGAAAGAAAATTTGATTAAGTCAATACATTTGAGTAATTTTGACGTTTTATTGACAGCGGGTGCTGGTGATATCGCCAATCTGCTGCCTCAAATATGCGATGAATTCAAGAAACAAGAACGTTGAAACGACTGATACAAAATAGCATTCTGCTCATCCTGGCGATTGCGCTCACTGCAGGTATTCTGTGGGCGCGCGGTAAGTCACAGGGTGAATTGTGCTCTGCGATTGAAGTTGAGGTCATCAACGCCGACAGCACATCGTTTGTCACGCCCCAGGGCGTCCTTAGCGACTTGAAGGGCCAAGGCATCGAAGTCATAGGGCAGCATATGGGTGAGATCGACGCTTCGAGCATCGAGGAAGCCCTGCGGAAATCCCCCTATCTGGAGAATGCCGATTGTGTGAAGTGCCAGGACGGCCGCCTGTTGATCCGTGTCAGCCAGCTCGTGCCGGTGATGCGCGTGTTTGACGGTGACGCATCCTACTATGTCAACCGTGCCGGTAAGCGCATGGGGGCATCAAGTTTTTATCACTGCGACGTACCCGTGGTGCAAGGTCATTTCACCCGCAAGTACCCTGCGACGCGTCTGTTGCCGCTCATCGACTTTATCGAGAAGGATTCATTACTGCACTCGCTGGTGACGATGTTTCAGGTGAATGACACCAACAACATCATCATCGTGCCCAACTTCAGCGGCCATGTTGTCAATATCGGCAATGCTACTGGGTTTGAAAACAAGTTTGCCAAACTCAAGCTGTTCTACGGCGAGGTCTTGCCCAAGAAAGGGTGGAATACCTATGACACCATATCGGTCAAGTGGGACCACCAGGTTGTGGCCACTAAGCGCGTCAAGGCGGTTCAGAAAATTCTCGACGTTGATCCAGCGGACGACGAGCAGGCTCCTGACTTCCAGACCATGGCACTAGGCGCCGCGCCTGCTACCCAGCAGGAAAAGAAAAAGGAAGAGCCCAAGCAGGAAGAGGCCAAGAAAGAGGAGACCAAAAAAGACAAACCTGCGGCCAAGTCCACCAACTAGAATAATTAACAACCAAAATAAAACAAAAATATTACATATCAATCATTTATGGAAAAGAACCAATATATTGTAGCACTTGAAATCGGAAGTTCCAAGATTGTTGGAGCCATTGCCGAGAAGACATCGGCTGGATACTTGAGTGTAAAGCACTTACAGGAGGAGAAGCATCTCAATAGCGTGAGATACGGTATTGTTCAGAATGTGGAAAACATCAAGAGCAGCATTAACCGCATCCTCAGGAACCTTGAGGGTATGGTTGACGGCCGCATTACCCAGGTCTATATGGGCGTGGGCGGCAGGTCGCTGCACAGCAGCGTGAGCGAGGTGAACCGCAGCGTGGGTTCTGCCGAGCCCATCACCCGTGAGCTCATTGACCGCATCATCCACGATGCAACCAGCACCCCCATACGCAATCATGACACAGTGGACATCGTTCCCCGTGCGTTTTATGTCGATAAGGTGGAAACAACCAACCCTGTCGGCCAGTTTGGCTCTTCCATAAAAATCAAGGTCAACCTCATTGTCGCAAAACCTGCGCTCAAGCTTAATCTGAACCGCCTGATGACCTTTGGCGTCCCCGTCAAGGATTATATCGTTACCCCGCTGGCGGTGGCTGACCAGATTTTGACCGACAGTGACCGTGAATTGGGCTGCATGCTTGTGGATATGGGTGCCGAAACCACGACCGTGGCTATCTACAAGAACGGTGCGCTTATCTTCTTGAACACCCTGCCCCTGGGTGGACGCAACTTGACTCGTGATGTGATGAACGGTCTGAATGTGCTTGAGGAGACCGCCGAGAACGTCAAGAAGAATATCAATAATCCCCTTGACCCGAGCAACGTGAGCGATGTGGTCATCGAGGGCGTGAGCGCCCGCAAGGCCGCTAACTATATCGCAGCTCGCACGGGTGAGATTATCGCTAACATCAATCAGCAGTTGGCCGACGCCGGCGTTTCGGCCGACGGCATCCAGAGCATCGTCCTCATCGGTGGAGGCGCACATCTGGGAGGCCTGCAGCAGAAGCTCGAGGAAACCATCAAGGTCAAGGTGCGCATGGGCCAGAATCCGACCACGCTTAACATCCTCAACAACGAGATCAACCGTATGGAATACATCGAGGTGTTCTCCTTGTTGGCCAAGGCTGCCGATCTCATCCCCATGGGTGAGACCTGTATTGAACTCAACAAGTATGAGGATGGCCCCGTCATGGACGGTACTACCTCGAGACAGCCTCAGAATCAAGAGCCTGCCCGTTCCAAGTCACCTGAGCAACAGCCTAAGGAGCCAAAACCCAAGAAGCCGTGGTCCAAGTGGGCTGAGAGGCTCAAGGGCCTGATGACCGAGGATGATAATGAAGATGATCAGTAATCCCAATGCGTTAAGAACTCAATCCCCTAACATAAAAATAAATACAACACAATATGGAAGACAATAATATTAATTTTGGTGGCATGAGCCAGAGTTCACGCGAGCCTGGGATGGACATCATGTCAACGCTGGAAAAGAATTCCGGTTTCCAGGATAAGGGCCAGATGCCTACTATCATCAAGGTGATGGGCGTTGGTGGCGGTGGTAATAACGCCATCAACCACATGTACATGCAGAATATCGAGGGCGTGTCCTTTGTTGTCCTCAATACCGATAAACAGCAACTCAATGAGTCGCCGGTGCCCAACCGCGTGCTCCTGGGTCCGAACACGACCCACGGCTTGGGTGCAGGTAACATCCCCGAGACGGCAAAACGCGCTGCCGAGGAGAGTGAGAATGAAATTGCTCAACTGTTCGACGACGACACCAAGATGGTATTCATCACCGCTGGTATGGGTGGTGGTACCGGTACGGGTGCTGCTCCTGTCGTTGCGCGCATTGCACACGAGAAGGGTGTCCTCACGATTGGTATCGTGACCATCCCCTTCTTGTTCGAGGGTCCCAAGAAGATTCTCAAGGCGCTTGCCGGTGCCGATGAAATGGGCAAGTATGTCGATGCCCTGCTCATCATCAATAACCAGCGATTGACTGAGATCTACAGCGACCTTGACTTTACCAACGCATTCGGTAAGGCCGATGATACCTTGACCACTGCTGCACGCAGTATCAGTGATCTGATTACCGTCAAGGGTGTCATCAACCTCGACTTCAACGATGTGAACACAACCTTGCGCAATGGTGGCGCTGCCATCATCAGCTCGGGTTACGGCTCGGGTGAGCACCGCGTTTCCAAGGCTATTGAAAATGCCCTTGAGTCGCCGCTGCTCAAGAACCGCGACGTTTATGGTTCGCGCAAGATTTTGATGAACGTCTATTTCAATCCCGACAGTGATACTCCCCTGCGCATGGGTGAGACGACCGAGATTCAGGACTTCATGGCCAACTTTGACCAGGAGGTTGACGTGATCTGGGGTACTGCCCATGACCGCACCCTCGAGGATGGCCAGATCAAGATTACTGTCCTTGCCGCTGGATTTAACGTGTCGCTCGACCGGGAGGCTCCCGTTGCTACAGTACCTACGCGCCGTGAACCCGTGCAGGCTCATAGCGTTATCACGGATACTGAACGTCTCCGAAAAGAGTATGGCGAGGAAGCCATCACCAAGCAGGAACTGGCTCAGAATGCACGCCGTTATATCGTTCTCAAGCCTGATCAGATGGACGATGACGATATGATCGACATGATCGAGAAGAATCCCACCTTTGGCCGTAAGCCTGACTTCCGTAGCCAGATTAAGGAGCGCCAGCAGACCGCCAGCCAGGATCGTCCTGTTGAGGTGCCCAAGACGCCCAAGCGTGGCGGCGGTTCTGGTGATTCTCAGACCATTGATTTTGGCATCGAATAATCAATGCCGTATATAATATAATGTAGAATTTAATAATGCTGACATTACAACTTATTAACCAGGATCCCGAGGACGTGATTCGCCGCCTTGCCGTTAAGCATTTTGACGGTCGCGAGCCCATCATGCGTATCGTGGAACTGGACAAGCAGCGCCGTGCACTGCAGAAACAACGCGACGACAACGCCGCTGTGCTTAATAAAATGGCCGCACAGATCGGTGCCCTCATGAAACAGGGTAACCGTGAGGAGGCCGAAAGTGTCAAGGCCCAGGTGGCTGGCCTCAAGACCGCTAACAAGGAGATTGACGACAACCTGTCTGCCGCTCAGGACGAGATCACCGACATCCTGCTTAGCGTGCCCAATGTTCCCTATAGCGGTGTGCCTGAGGGCAAGACCGCCGAGGATAACGTAGTAGAGAAAACGGGTGGCAAGATGCCTGAATTGCCCGAGGATGCTCTGCCTCACTGGGACTTGGCCAGGAAGTATAATCTGATAGACTTTGACCTGGGCGTTAAAATCACCGGCGCCGGATTCCCCGTCTATGTGGGTAAGGGCGCCCGCCTGCAGCGCGCTTTGGTTCAATTCTTCCTCGACGAGGCAGGAAAGGCTGGCTATGTGGAGATTGAGCCTCCCTTTGTCGTTAACGAGGCTTCAGGTCTGGGAACGGGACAGCTGCCCGACAAGGAGGGCCAGATGTACCATTGCCAGGTGGACAATTTCTATCTGATTCCCACTGCCGAGGTCCCCGTGACCAATATGTACCGTGACGTCATCATCCCTCAGGAAGAACTGCCCAAGAAGAATTGTGCCTTCTCGGCATGTTTCCGCCGTGAGGCCGGATCCTATGGCAAGGACGTGCGTGGCTTGAACCGCCTGCATCAGTTCGACAAGGTCGAAATCGTGCGCATCGAGCGTCCGGAGGATTCTTATGCCGCCCTCGAGGAGATGAAGGACCATGTTCAAGGTCTGCTCGAGAAGTTAGAGTTGCCGTGGCACATCCTGCGCCTGTGTGGAGGCGACATGAGCTTCACCAGTGCCATTACCTTCGACTTTGAGGTGTGGTCGGCTGCCCAGCAGCGCTGGCTCGAGGTGAGCAGTGTTTCCAACTTCGAGACCTATCAGGCCAACCGCCTGAAGTGCCGCTACCGTGGCGATGACAAGAAGACCCACCTGTGCCACACCCTCAATGGCTCGGCTTTAGCCTTGCCGCGCATCGTGGCCGCCCTGCTCGAGAATAACCAGACGCCCGAGGGTATCCGCATCCCCGCCGCTCTGCAGCGTTACACGGGCTTTGACATCATCGACTGATTTTATAAGCGTTAGGCTTTAGGTATTAGGCATCAGGTGGCATCCGCTTCCCGACACCTAACACTTAAAGTGAGTTCGATGAAATTCTCCACAAAGAATCAGCGCGTTAGCATCTCCCCCTCTAAGATTAGAGGGGGTGCCCGAAGGGCAGGGGCGTTGATGCTACCGCAACAGTGCATGCCATGGGTGTCATCGACGCTCCCCTGCCCCCTCTTATCCAAGAGGGGGAGCTGAGTATCAGCAGTTTGTTTTCATCGAACTCATGCTAACACTTAAAGCCTAATGCATCATTATAACTATGAACAGGAAGGCCTGGCTCGATTACTTGAAGTTCATCGCGATGTTTCTCGTGGTGGTTTATCACACGCCGCCACGGTATGACACCGCCCATGAGGTCGCCCTGTTCAATATGGGAGCGCCGGTCTTCTTCTTTGCTGCCGGCTACCTGTTCAATATTGCCAAGCAGAAGGATTTCTTCACTTTTCTGCGCCGCCGTGCAAGCCGGATTCTGATACCATACACCACCTTTTTCATCATTTTTTACGCCCTGTGGCTCGTCGTGGGACGGCGCATGGCAGGTCCCGAGGAACAGGCTATAGACACACTCACACCGCTATGGCAGTTCTTCCAGGGCACACCTGACGTGGTGCTGGGGCCATTCTGGTTCCTGGCCGCATTGTTCACCATGCAGGTCATCTATTATCCGATTAAGAAATATCTAAGCGGGTATTGGCCACTGGTGCTGGCCTTGCTGCTGAACCTGTCACTGCTTGTCTTGCCTGATGTGCCTTGGCTCCGCTACTGGAACCTTGACAAGGCGATGTTGTATATGCCCATCTATGCCGTCGGCAACTGTTGTGGTCCGCTGGTGGAGCGGTTCGACTTCTCTGCCGCTAGCCGCTCGCTGCTGTGGGTATTGCTTGCTGTTGTGGGCTTGGGATTCCTGATTTTCGCCCCGCTGACTATCGATCGTGGTGTGGCCTATGTCCTGGCTCCTGAGGCGGTTATACTTGTTTTACCCTTGTACAGCGCCATCTGTAAGTGGCTGGCTGACCATGACTTGATGAGCCGTATCGCTCGCAATGTCGCCATCACCAGCATCACCTATCTGGCACTGCAGAACTATCTCATCGGCATCATCAAGATGCTCGTGGCCAAGTTCGCCGGGCCAGCCATCCTCGATGACAACATCCTGCTGAAAGTGGTGATTGCCCTCGCTGTGATGGCGATGCTTTATCCGTTGGCCCTGATGGTGGAGCGCTACTTCCCCTTCCTCCTCGGCAAGAGCCGTAAATCAAGGAGTTGAAACAGCAGGTTTTTATCCTGTTTGGACAAAAACTGAAGTCTGAGGCCTGAAGTCTAAAGACTTTTTACTAATTTTGCAGTTTCAGAAGAAAACATCATCCTAATAAACGACATAACAATGAATGTACTTGAATTAAGCGAACAAGAGATTTTTCGCCGCAACAGTTTAGAGCAACTCAAGGCGATGGGTATCAACCCTTATCCCGCAGACGAGTATGTGGTGACCGCCTATAGTGACGATATCGTGGCCAATTTCAGCGACGATGCCGAGCCGCGTCAAGTGAGTATCGCAGGCCGCATGATGAACCGTCGCATTATGGGCAAAGCCTCGTTCTTTGAGTTGCAGGACTCTAAGGGACGCGTGCAGGTGTATGTCAGTCGCGACGACTTGTGCCCTGGCGAGGACAAGGAAATGTATAACACCGTGTTCAAGAAGTTGCTCGACATGGGTGACTTTGTGGGTGTTCAGGGCTTTGTATTCCGCACCCAAACGGGTGAAATCAGTGTCCATGCCCGGTCTCTGAAACTGCTGAGCAAGTCATTGAAGCCGCTACCCGTGGTGAAGCAGAAGGATGGCGTGACCTATGACGCCTTCGAAGATCCCGAGTTGCGTTACCGCCAGCGTTACGTTGACCTGGTCGTCAACAAGGGCGTGAAGGAAACCTTCCTGAAACGTGCCTTGGTGATTAAAACGATGCGTCGGGTGCTGGATGATGCCGGTTATACCGAGGTCGAGACTCCCACATTGCAGGCTATTGCAGGTGGTGCTACAGCCCGTCCGTTCATTACCCACTTTAACGCGTTGAATATCCAGATGTACATGCGCATTGCCACTGAGTTGTACCTCAAACGACTGATTGTCGGTGGCTTTGAGGGTGTGTACGAGATTGGCAAGAACTTCCGCAACGAGGGAATGGACCGCAACCACAACCCCGAGTTCACGTGCATGGAGCTGTATGTCCAGTACAAGGACTATAACTGGATGATGTCGTTTACCGAGCAACTGCTCGAGACCATCTGTATCGCTGTCAACGGCAAGCCCGAGACCGAAATCGATGGTCATGTCATCAGCTTTAAGGCGCCTTACCGCCGTCTGCCCATCCTTGAGGCTATCAAGGAGAAGACCGGCCATGACCTGGAGGGCAAGAGCGAGGACGAAATCCGCGAGGTGTGCAAGCAACTGAACCTCGAGATTGACGACACGATGGGTAAGGGCAAGCTGATTGACGAAATCTTCGGTGAATTCTGTGAAGGCTCATTCATTCAGCCCACCTTCATCATCGATTACCCCGTTGAGATGTCGCCGTTGACCAAGATGCACCGCAGCAAACCTGGCCTGACCGAGCGTTTCGAGCTGATGATCAATGGTAAAGAGGTCGCCAACGCTTATAGCGAGTTGAACGATCCCATCGATCAGGAAGAGCGCTTTAAGGAGCAGATGCGACTGGCCGACAAGGGTGATGACGAGGCCATGATTATCGATCAGGACTTCCTGCGTGCTCTGCAATACGGTATGCCGCCCACGAGTGGTATCGGTATCGGCATTGACCGCTTGGTGATGCTCATGACAGGCAACAGCTATATCCAGGATGTGCTTCTGTTCCCGCAGATGCGTCCCGAGAAAACGCCGCCCCGCGACAAGGTGGAGGCCTTTACCGCCCTGGGCATTCCCGAGGAGTGGGTAGCACCTATCCAGAAAGCCGGTCTGCTCACCGTGGCAGCATTAGGCGCCCTCGAGAAACCCGGTAAACTTTTCCAGGACCTGTTGGATATCAACAAGAAGTACAAACTCGGCTACAAGGTGCCCGTCGTTGACGAGGTCAAGAAGTGGGTCGAGGCCGCTGCAGCCGCTGCTCCAGCACAGTCTTAATCACTGCCACCTGACAAGGGTAGGCAATGAGGAGAATCAGGGCAGGGACAACTCGTTAAAGAGCTGTCTCTGCTCTTTTTAGTCATTGAAAATTAGCAATTTTTAAGAAAGATTTTTCATCGAATAGGAGGGGAAAATTGCCTTTTACTCGGTATTATTTTATATCTTTGGCATTTGATTCAGTGGGTTATTTGTGGCTCTGTCACATATTCCGCTGTTTATCAACATGTTAGTATTACTTGATAATAAATTAAAATTACTTGATATGTTTAAAAAACATCTTCTTTTAGTTTTGCTTCTGGTGATGGCTGCTGTCACTGGCAACGCTGGAACTTGGAAAAAACATAGCTATTACATGTCCTCCAAGATTCAGAATGTCTATGATACCGGTGACAAGATTTATTACCTGAACAGCGGAAGCCTTTTCCAGTTTGACAAGGCTACGGCTAAAACCGTTGCCCTGAACAGGCAGAACATGTTGTCCGACAACCAGATTTCCCAAATCTACTATGACTGGGAGAATCAGTTGCTCTTTGTCACCTATCTCAGTTGCAATATCGACATCATTGACAACACGGGAGCGGTGTACAATATGAGCAAACTCAAGGATATCGTGGTTGACGTTCGCAACTATACGCTCATTGACAATGAGTTGATGGGATATACCGGCAAGACCATCAATGATATCACGTTTGCTAACGGTATCGCCTATGTGGCTGTCGATTACGGTTACGTGACCATCGACGAGAACACCAAGACGATTATCGCTAACAACAAGATCATGGGCAACACGGGTAATGTGAACTCGGTCGCAGTGATTGGCAACACGATGGTCATCATGGCCGATGCCAAGTGCTACTATGGCCCCGTGGGCACCGAAGACCCCATTAACAACTATACCGTTTATACTAGTTCAACTGGCTCATTCTTGGGCGCTAGACTTTATCCCATCAATGAGAACTCGGTGTTTATATTGGAACAGAAGAACTTGAGGAGCCTCGACTTCTCGTCGGGCGCGCCTGAAGAGACCAACCTTGTTTCGCTGGCTAGCAATGTTACTTCCACGATTACGGTTCAGAAGGCACAGTCCGGCTTCTTGGCCAATTTCACCGGCCAAAGTTTCTATTACAAGATTGACGAAACGGGCAAGACGGCCACTAAGGCCTCTTCGACCCTTGGCTTTGCCACTTCCGATCCTTATGGTGACGGTACCATCTGGATTAATGACGGTAGCGGTTTGCGTCAGAATGGTTCCACAACCAGCTATGCTGTCAATTCGTTGACGACCGATGAGCCTTACTGGCTGAAGTATAACACGGCATTGGATCAGTTGTTTGCTTGCACCTCGGCTTTGAACCGTGTGAATCGCACGAGCGCTTCGAACATGGCTCCCAATGTTGTGAACGTGTATGACGGTATCAACTGGACCAACACAACGAACTATTTCCCCAATGGTTCCGGTTATCAGTTCGTCTTTGACCCCGAGGATTCCACCACCTATTTCCGCGCTACTTGGACGAGCGGTATTTACAGGATGAAGAATCATCAGTCGGTGTTCACTTACAACAAGAACAACAGTCTGATGGGCACCTACAAGGCACACCCCGTGTTTGACAATTACGGTAACATGTGGATTGTCAGCTCCTTTGGTAACGCCAGCTGCCCTGTGGCTGTATTGCCCAAGAACAAGGTGGCCCAAGTAACTGTAACTAAGGATGACTGGTTCCAGCCTTCGGGTTTGCTGTCGCTGAATACCGGTAAGATGCAGGCTTCCCGTTTTCTCGTTTCCAAGAAGAATAACGTCAAGATCTACAACGACGGTGACTACAAGTCATATATGTTCTGCTGGGATAACGACAATGAGGATTGCACGGTTGATAACTACAGACTGGCTGCATTCAAGCACTTCATTGACCAGAATAACCGCCAGGTGGAGTGGACTTATCTGATTCACATGGAGGAGGACCTCGACGGTCTTATCTGGGCGGGTTCTTCGTCGGGCCTGTTCGTGTTTGACCCCGAAACTGTCTTTGATGAGACACCCAAGGCCATCACTCCCTATGTGACCAAGTTTGACGAAGGCAACGGTTACCTGTGCGAAGGCTTCACCGTCTATGATATCGGTGTTGACCGCTACAACAACAAGTGGATTGCCACCATCAATGGTTTGTACTATGTTTCACCTGATGGCACTGAGGTGTATAATCACTTTACCACTGACAATAGTGATATCCCCAGCAATACCGTTTATACGGTCGAGTGCGACCCCGAGAATAACCGAGTTTATATCTTTACCAACAACGGTTTTGCCGAGTACATTGCCGAGGGTGACGCTGGCGCACTCAACTTCGACAACGTCTATGCCTTCCCCAATCCCATCGAGCCTGATTACACTGGCATGATCAAGATCGCTAACCTGATGGAGAATTCCTACGTCACCATCACCGATCATGATGGCCAGATCGTGAAGCAGTTCGGCCCCGTGATGGGTAGTGCTTTATGGGATGGCAGCGGCGAAGATGGCGAGCGTGTGCCGACGGGAACCTACAACATCTATGCGGCCCAGGGCGGCCAGCCCGCGGTAACGGGCACGCCCCAGGCTACAGTGATGGTAATCAAGTAATGACTATGAGCCGTTACATGTAAGATAGCTCAAGAGGGTGTGCATCGGGCATGCCCTCTTGTGTTTTCAATGAAGGATCGACAGAGCCTCATCAATTTAAGGAACAATCAATATGGACATCAATTCGGTTGAATTCTATACAATCGCCTTTGTGGTTGCAATGGCTCTAGTGGGGCTGCTGATGGGACGTACCGAGAAGCGTCCGCCCAGCACCCATATTGTCCAATTGGCTACCACACCAGCGACAGATGTGGAAGACGATGAGGATGTGGTGTGTCTTGAGGCTCTCGATAACGGCAGGGTGCGTTTTACCCGTTCAGGCCTCTCCATAGGTCCGGAGGAGACGGTAAACCTGGTTTTCACCATTCAGGAAGACCGCTGCTCCATTGTGGAGAAAAAGGGGATACGACGGCGTAGATCGTTAGGGGAACCCGTTCGTGGTGAGGTGACAGTCAAGTGTTTGCGGCCTGGTGTTAAATACCGGATGCGTTATGAGAGTCAGGTGACAAGCGCGTGGGCATCGTTTGCCTATGACACCTCGTCCCCTGATCCCAAGGTCGTGAAACTCAAGATATAGGAAATCAGCCGTTTGGGTAGGTGCGTATAATTGCCGCCCAACACAATTTAACCCTATATCTTTACGTTATTAACATTAGGGTCCATTTGCTTTTAAGTGGTCTTTTAAAGATAATAAATTATAATCAGTTAGAGATGATTAAAAAAATACTTTTGCTATTGGCTGTGATGGCGGCCCTCATTGGCAACGCTGGAACTTGGAAGATTCATAGCTATTATATGACGTCTAAGATTCAGAACGCCTATGATACCGGAGACAAGATTTACTATCTGAATAGCGGCAGTCTCTTCCAGTTTGATAAGACTACACTGAAGACTGTGAGCCTGAGTAGTCAGAATCTCTTGTCCGACTACCAGATTTCCCAAATCTATTTTGACTGGGAGAATCAGTTGCTTTTTGTCGCTTATCTCAATTGTAATATCGACATCATCGACAACACGGGCAACGTGTATAATGTGAGCAAACTCAAGGACGTTGTGGTTGACGTCCGCAATTTCTCATTTAGTGATGATGGCCTGATAGGATATACCGGCAAGACCATCAATGATATCACGTTTGCTAATGGTATCGCCTATGTGACTGTTGATTACGGTTATGTGACGATTGACGAGGCCACCAAGACAATTATCCGTGACAATAAGATCATGGGGCAGACAGGCAATGTGCATTCGGTTGCCGTAATCGGCAACACGATGGTCATCATGGCGAATAGCAAATGCTATTATGGCCCTGTAGGCACCGAAGACCCCATACAGCACTATTCGGTTTATTCAGGATCTTTTACAGGTGCCAGGCTATATCCCATTAACGGAACCTCGTTGTTCGTTATGGAACAGAAGAACTTGCGGAGTCTGAATTTCTCTTCAGGCTCTCCTGCTATGACCAGCCTCGTTACGGTGACAGGCACTACCCCCACCACGATTACGGTCCAAAAGGCCAAGACCGGCTTCTTGGCCAATTTTACAGGCCAGAGTTACTACTATAAAATTAACGATACAGGCACGACGGCCACTAAGGCCTCATCTACTATTGGCTTTGCCACTTCCTATCCCGATGGTGACGGCGAAATCTGGATCAATGATGGCAACGGCTTGCGTCAGAGTGGTTCCACAACCAGTTATGCCGTTAATTCGTTGACCACTGACGAACCCTTCTGGCTCAAGTACAACACGGCAACAGATCAATTGTTTGGTGCCACCTCGGCTCTGAATCGTGTGAATCGAACAATATACCCAGTTTTTGCTCCTAATGTCGTGAACGTGTATGACGGCATCAACTGGAGCAACGTGACTAATTATTTCCCCACAGGTTCCGGTTATCAGTTCGTTTTCAACCCCTTGGATTCCACAACCTATTTCCGCGCCACTTGGAAAAATGGTATTTACAGGGTGAAGAACAATTCAGTTATATTGAATTACAATAGCAGTAATAGTTTGATAGGCACGGATATCTGTAAGGCCCATCCCGCATTTGACAACTATGGTAACATGTGGATTGTTTGCTCTCATGGCAATCCTAGTTGTCCCGTGGCTGTGTTGCCCAAGAATAAGGTTGCCAGGACGACGGTTTCCAAGAGTGATTGGTTCCAGCCTTCAGGCTTGCTGTCGTTGAATACCGGCAAATTCCAGGCTTCCCGGTTTGTGATTTCCAAGAAGAATAACATGAAGATTTATAACGATGGTGATTACAAGAGTCCCATCTTCTGTTGGGACAACTTTAATGAGGATTGCACCGTCGATAACTACAGGTTGGCAACACTAACTTACTTTGTTGATCAGAACAACCGTGAGGTGTCATGGGTCTATCAGATGCATATGGAGGAGGACCTCGATGGCCTTATCTGGGTTGGTACGACGACCGGTCTGTTCGTCTTTGACCCCGAGATTGTCTTTGATGAGACGCCCAAAGCTTTCAGCCCTTATGTGACCAAGTCTAAGGAGGGTAAAGGCTACTTGTGTGAAGGTTCAACGGTCTATGACATTGGCGTTGACCGTTACAACAACAAGTGGATTGCCACTGACGGTGGTTTGTACTTTGTATCACCTGATGGCTCTGAGGTATTTAACCACTTCACCACAGCCAACAGTGACATCCCTAGTGATGTGGTCTATACCGTGGAGTGTGATCCTGAGCATGACTGTGTATACATTTTCACCGACAACGGCTTTGCCGAGTATATTGCTGAGGGTGCTGCTGCCGCACTCAACTTTGACAACGTCTATGCATTTCCCAATCCCATGGAGCCCGACTACACGGGTATGATTAAGATTTACAACCTGATGGAGAACTCTTACGTTGCCATCACCAACCGCTCCGGCCGAGTCATCAAGCGCATGGGGCCGGTGATGGGTTGTGCTTATTGGGACGGCTGCGGCTCGGATGGAGAGCGCGTGCCCACAGGCGTTTACAATATTTATGCGGCCCAGGGTGCCCAACCCGCAGTAACGGGCACGCCCCAAGCCACTGTAATGGTGATTAAGTAATGGCCTGGTGCCAATAAATTGAAAATAGATAAAACATTATAGTGATGATGAAGAAAATACTTTTGCTCATGCTCATGATGGCTGCTATCACTGGCAATGCCGTTACTTGGAAAATGCATAGTTATTATGTGACTTCCAAGATTCAGAATGTCTATGATACCGGTGACAAGATTTATTACTTGAACAGCGGTAACCTCTTCCAGTTTGATAAGGCCACAACTAAGACGATTGTCTTGAACAAGCAGAATAAATTGTCCGACAACCAGATTTCGCAGATCTATTTTGACTGGCAGAATCAGTTGCTCTTTGTCGCTTATCTGGACTGTAATCTCGATATCATCGACAACACGGGTGCTGTGTACAATCTGAGCAAACTCAAGGATCTGGAGGCTTATGCCCGTAACATGGTATTTCACATTGACAAGGGGCTTATTAATTGTACCGGCAAGACCATCAATGATATCACGTTTGCCGGAGGTAAGGCCTATGTGGCTCTCGATGATGGTTATGCTGTCATCGATGAGGCCACCAGGACGATTATCAGCCACGACAAGGTGCTGATGGATAACACGTCAGGTAGCGTGAACTCGGTGGCCGTGATGGGTAACACGCTGGTCATCCTGACGAACGATCGTTGCTATTATGGTCCCGTGGGCACCGAAAACCCCGTCAACCATTATGCGTCTTATTCTGGCTCGTTTAATGGTGCCCGGATGTATCCCAATAATTCGACCTCGTTGTTTGTCATGGATTCACAGAGCTTGAAGAACTTTGATTTCTCGTCTGGCTCACCCGCTGTGACAGGCCTCGTTACGCTGGCTAGCGGTGTCACCGCCGATATCACGGTGCAGAAGGCCAAGACCGGCTTTCTTGCCAATTTCACCGAGCAGAGTTTCTACTACAAGATCAACGAGTCGGGCAAGACGGCTACCAAGGCTTCCTCGGTAATTGGTTTTGCCACCTCTTATCCCAATGGTAACGGTACAATCTGGATCAATGACGGTGATGGCTTGCGTCAGAGTGGCTCCACCGTCAGCTATGCCATCAATTCCTTGACGACCGATGAGCCCTTCTGGCTCAAGTACAACACGGCATTGAATAAGTTGTTTGTCTGCACCTCGGCCCTGAACCGCGTGAACCGAACGACTGACCAGGATATGGCCAATAATGTCGTGAACATCTATGATGGCACCAATTGGACTAATGTCACCAACTATTATCCCGAAGGCTCAGGTTATCAGTTCGTTTTCAATCCGCTGGATTCGGCAACTTATTTCCGCGCTACTTGGCACAATGGTATTTATAGGGTCAAGAACAATGAGGTCGTGTTCAATTACACTAAGGACAATAGTTTGATGAGTTCCCGTAAAGCTCATCCGGCATTTGACAATTATGGCAATTTGTGGATTGTCAGCTCTTATCACAATCCCACTTGTCCCGTGGCTGTCTTGCCCAAGAACAAGGTGGCCCAGGTGTCTGTGACCAAGAGTGACTGGTTCCAGCCCTCAGGTCTGCTGTCACTGAACACGGGCAAGATGCAGGCATCCCGATTTGTGGTTTCCAAGAAAAACAATGTGAAGATCTATAATGACGGTGATAATACTAACAACAAGTCTTGCCCCTTATTCTGCTGGGATAATGGAAATGTGGACCCCACAGTTGACAACTACAGGCTTGCTGTGATTGACCACTTCATTGACCAGAATAACCGTCATGTGTCGTGGACCTATATGTATCACATGGAAGAGGACCTCAACGGCCTTATCTGGGTTGGCACATCTTCGGGCCTGTTTGTTTTTGATCCCGAGACCGTCTTCGATGAGACTCCCAAGGCGATAAGTCCCTATGTGACCAAGTTTGATGAGGGTAATGGTTACCTGTGTGAAGGCCTTATCGTTTATGACATAGGCGTTGACAGCAAGAACAACAAGTGGATTGCCACCCTCAATGGTTTGTATTTTGTCTCTCCCGATGGCACTGAAGTGTATAACCACTTCACCACCGACAATAGCGACATCCCCAGCAACACCGTTTATTCTGTTGAGTGTGACACAAAGAATAACCGTGTTTACATCTTTACCGACAACGGCTTTGCCGAGTACGTTGCCGATGGTGCTGCCGCCGCGCTCAACTTCGATAACGTCTATGCCTTCCCCAATCCCATGGAGCCCGACTATACGGGCTTGATCAAGATCGCTAACCTGATGGAGAACACCTATGTCACTATCACCAATCGTGCTGGCCAAGTCGTGAAGCAGTTTGGTCCCGTGATGGGTTGTGCCTATTGGGATGGCAGTGGCGCTAACGGTGAACGTGTAGCCACAGGCACTTACAAGATTTATGCGGCTCAGGGTGCCCAGCCCGCAACAACGGGCACTCCGCTTACCACAGTGATGGTGATCAGGTAAGGGTGTGAGGCTTTGTCAATGATAAAGAATTAGATTAAATCAATTAGTGGCGATGAAGAAGATACTTTTGTTTTTGGCTATTCTGGCAGCTGTAACCGGCAATGCCGGCACTTGGAAAGTTCATAGCTGCTATCAGACTTCCAAGATTCAGAATGTCTATGATACCGGTGACAAGATTTATTACTTGAACAGCGGTAGCCTCTTCCAGTTTGATAAGGCCACGGCAAAAACCGTTGCCTTGAACAGGCAAAATATGCTGTCCGACAACCAGATTTCGCAAATCTATTATGACTGGCAGAATCAGTTGGTCTTTGTCGTTTATGCCAATTGTAATATCGACATCATTGACAACGCGGGCGCTGTGTACAATGTGAGCAAACTCAAGGACATGGTGGTGGATGTCCGCAATTACACGCTCAATAACAACGAACTTGCAAGTTATACCGGCAAGACCATCAACGATATCACGTTTGCTGGCGGTAAAGCCTATGTGGCTGTCGATTACGGCTATGTGACGATCGATGAGGCGACCAAAACGATTGTCGCCAACGATGTGCTGATGGGTGATACGGGCAATGTGAATTCGGTTGCTGTGATTGGCAATACGATGGTCATTTTGTCCAACTCCCATTGCTATTATGGCCCTGTGGGAACTGCCAACCCCATCAGCAATTACACAAGTTATTCCGGCTCCTTTAAGGGCGCCCGGATGTATCCCATTAACGGGACGTCGCTGTTTATTATGAATTCCAAGGGGTTAAAAAGCTATGATTTCACATCCAGTACCCCGACCGTGACCGGACTTGTTTCGCTGGGTGGAGATGTCGTGACGACCGTGTCGGTGCAGAAGGCCAAGACGGGCTACATTGCCAATTTCACCAACCAGAGTTACTATTATAAGATTAACGAGTCGGGCAAGACGGCGACCAAGGCTTCATCGACGCTGGGCTTCGCCACTTCCTATCCTAATGGTGACGGAACCATCTGGATTAATGACAGTACCGGTTTGCATAAAAGCGGTTCGACGACCTGCTATGCCGTCAATGCCTTGACGACCGATGAGCCTTATTGGCTCAAGTATAACACGGCATTGAATAAGTTGTTTGCGTGCACTTCGGCCCTGAACCGTGTGAATCGCACGACGGATAAGAGCATGGCATCTAATGTCGTGAACGTGTTTGATGGCACCAACTGGAGCGATGTCACCACTTATTATCCTACAGGTTCAGGTTACCAGTTCGTTTTCAATCCCCTGGACTCGGCAACCTATTTCCGCGCAAGCTGGCAAAACGGCCTGTATAGGGTGAAGAACAATACCGTCGTGTTTACCTATAACAGGAACAACAGTTTGATGGGTAAATATAAAGCCCATCCCGCTTTTGACAAATATGGAAACCTGTGGATTGTCAGTTCCTATGGCAGCGCCAGTTGCCCTGTGGCTGTGTTGCCCAAGAACAAGGTGGCCAAGTCATCGGTTACCAAGGAAGACTGGTTCCAGCCATCGGGCCTGGAGATGCTGAATACGGGTAAGATGCAGGCTTCCCGCTTTATCATCTCCAAGAAGAATAATGTCAAGATCTACAACGATGGCGATTACAAGTCAACGATGTTCTGCTGGGATAACAGCAATACAGATCCTACGGTTAACAACTATAAGTTGGCTGCCTTCACGCAATTTATTGACCAGAATAACCGCCAGGTGGAGTGGACCT
This sequence comes from uncultured Bacteroidales bacterium, assembly GCA_902776435.1. GTDB lineage: Bacteria > Bacteroidota > Bacteroidia > Bacteroidales > Muribaculaceae > Sodaliphilus. Next base: position 38,953 of record CACYQB010000015.1, read on the forward strand.
ATCTGATTCACATGGAAGAGGATCTCAATGGCATGATTTGGGCAGGTTCAACTTCTGGCCTGTTCGTATTTGACCCCGCGACTGTCTTTGATGAGACGCCCAGGGCCATCAGCCCCTATGTGACCAAGTCTGATGAGGGCAATGGGTACTTGTGCGAAGGTTTCGCCGTCAATGACATCGGTGTTGACCGCTACAACAACAAGTGGATTGCTACCGCCAATGGCTTGTATTTTGTGTCTCCCGATGGCTCTGAAGTGTATAACCACTTCACCACTGCCAACAGTGATATCCCCAGCAACACCGTTTATACGGTCGAGTGTGACCCCGAGAATAACCGTGTATATATCTATACCAACAATGGCTTTGCCGAGTACGTTGCCGATGGCGTCACCGCCGCCCTCAACTTCGATAATGTCTATGCCTTCCCCAATCCCATGAAGCCTGATTACACGGGTATGATCACGATTGCTAACCTGATGGAAGATTCCTATGTCACCATCACCGATCGTGCTGGTCAAGTCGTGAAACGCATGGGCCCGGTGATGGGCAGCACTGTTTGGGACGGTTGCGGCTCGGATGGCGAGCGTGTGCCCACGGGCATCTACAACATCTATGCGGCCCAGGGCAGCCAGCCAGCGGTAACGGGCACCCCACAGACCACAGTGATGGTGATCAAGTGATGGCTGTGAAGATTGTTCAAGAGGCCTAATTAATGATAAAAAAGAGATTAAATCAATAAGATGCGATGAAAAAGATATTTTTGTTATTGGCAGCGATGGCAACCTTGTTTGCTGGCGCCCAGAATGCCGTTGGTAACTGGCAATTCCACTCTGCATTTGGCGGGGACGTGACTGCTGTGGCCGATGCTAAGAACTGGGTTTACTACCTCGCGTCGGGTAATTTGTTCAGGCTCGACAAGCAGACCGATGAAAACGAGGCGCTGAGCATTGTCAATGACTTGACCGATATGGTCATTAAGCAGGTTTACTACAACAGCGACAAGGATTACCTCGTCGTCGTGTACACCAATTCCAATATTGATATCATCGAATCGGATGGCTCGGTCGTGAACATGCCCGAAATCAAGGATGCCGTGATGACATTGAGCAAGGCCATCAACGATGTGACCTTTGCGCCTGGTGTGATTTATCTAGCGACCGATTTTGGCTATGTGGTGGTCGATGACAATAAGTTTGTCGTCAAGGAGTCCCATCTCTATGGCAAGTCGTTGTCGTCGGTGGCCCAAGTGGGCAAGATGTTGTTGTTGTGCTCTGATGAGGTTATCTATTATGGTCTTGCAGATGAATATCATGAGCAGTTGGACGCGTTTGACGTTGCCAACAAGAATGGTCAAAGGATTTGGCCGATCAGCGACTCGACTTTTTATTGTATGACGGGTTGGACCTTTTTTGCAACAATGAATGTGCAGGCTGATGGCCATGCATCGTTCAAAACTCATACGCTTATCGAAAATAAGGCAACTCAATTACAGAATGCTAAGGATGGTTTTTTGCTCTACGTTACAAACCTCAGCCAGTGCTACAAGGCCGACAAGGAGGGAAAAAACCTTACGCTCATCGAGTCTGACGGGGAAATCTGCAGTTCCAATCCAAATGGTGATGGCACGATTTGGGCTGCTGGCCCACTTGGCCTGCACGATCTGGAGGATGCCACAAACTATTATCTCCCCAATGCATTGACTACCGACCGGCCCTTCTGGATGTCATACAATAAGGCCAAAGACCTGCTCTACGTCTCTAGCCCGTCCACCAATTACTTCTTCACTGATAACAAGTCCACTGTGGTTAATACCTATGACGGTATGACATGGGATGACGTCACGCCCGATGGCGCTCCCGTTAACGGTTCATTCCAGATTATGTTCATGCCAGGTGAACCTGATACCTACTTCTTGAGCACTTGGCAGAAAGGTTTGTTCAAGGTCGTTGATGACGAGATCGCGTTGATCTATGATGCCTCGAACAGCCCCATGATGAAAGAACAGGGCGCGATGCACCCCATCACCACCATTGACCGAAATGGTAATGTGTGGGTTGTCCAGTCGTTTGAGAATCCTGACCATCCCGTGATGGTACTTCCCGCTGCCAAGTCAAAGGCTAACGCCGTTACGATCAATGATTGGATCACTCCCAACATCGAAGGACTGAACTCGGGCCATACCAAGAATGCCAGCCTGATTTCGACGCGTAACAGTGCATATGATATCAAGATTTTCAATGATGGTGACTACAAAATGCCTATCATCATGTGGAACTCCAATGGCGAGATCTCATCCCGACCTCAACAGGTGATGCTCAGCGAACTCATCGACCAGGATGGCCAACCGTTCAGTTGGCTCTATATCATGTGCTTTACCGAGGACCTCAATGGTATCGTGTGGATGGGTAGTACCGAGGGCGTCATCTCGTTCAATCCCGCCCAAGCCTTCTCAAACAATTTCAGGGTCAACCACATCAAGGTGCCGCGTAACGATGGAACGGGCATGGCCGATTACCTGCTCAATGGTATCCAGGTCAATGACATTGCTGTGGATGGCGCTAACCGAAAGTGGATTGCCACCCAGTCCTCCGGCCTCTTCCTTGTGAGTGCCGATGGTACCCAGATCATCAAGAAATTCAATACCACCAACAGCCCCTTGGCGACAAACACTGTTTATCGTGTGTGCTGTAATCCTAACAGCAACTCCATTTATATCACAACGCCGGTGGGTCTGTATGAATACTTCAGTGACAGTAGCCCTGCCGAGTCTAATTACAGCAACATCTATGCTTATCCCAATCCCGTTCGCCCCGATTATATTGGTGATGTGACTATTACAGGCATGATGGACAATTCGCTGATTAAGATTGCGGATGCCAGCGGCAACGTCATCCGACAACTCAAGTCAACGGGTGGTATGGCCACATGGGACTGCTGTAACCAGTATGGAGAGCGGGTTAAGACGGGTGTCTATATGGTGCTCTGTTCACGTGCTAATGGTGGCAGTGAAGCCGTTGTCACTAAGATTGCTGTGATTCGATAATCTGAGATTCAGTATAATAGTGTTTTTATTAATGTATTAATATTTTTTGCTATGAAGAAAATTGTATTCATATTGACAGTAATGGCTGCCGCAGTGCTCTCCTCGTGTGGCACAAGCTCTGGTTTGACCAAGGCCGAGGAGCAAGCTCAGATGACCCAGAAGGTGGTCAATGCGGTAGAAGCCCGCCAGTACACGATTGCTGTGGACTGGATGAAGCCACTTGGCGGCATGGCCCGTCATGTGAGTTCCAATTATGAGCTGAAGGTGAACGGGGATGAAGTGGATAGCTATCTTCCCTATATCGGTGAGGCTTATCGTGTCCCCTACGGCGGCGGTAAGGGCCTTAACTTCAAGGGTAAGATTGAGAACTACAGGATGGCCAAACCGACTAGCAACCGATTGGTTATCGAGTTTGACGTGAATAACCAGGAGGATTTCTATCACTATCGCATCGACTTGTTTACTAATGGTAAAGCGGTAATCGATGTCATCGCCCAAGACCACGATGCCATTTCCTTTGATGGCGAGATGGTATTTTGAGTGTTGTTTTATTTTAACAGATGTTTAAACTATTAAGGCTTTGTGAAGTCCTATAAATAGATAAGTTTATCTGTTGAAAAACCCGATTAATAACTCTAAAAATATGATTTCGTTATGAAAAAGTTGATACTGATTTCTATGACCTTGGTGGCGTTGATGATGATGTCTTGCGGCTCGAGTAAGACAGCAATTGATCCTGCTCAGGCACAAGCCATCAAGACGTTGCTTGAAGAAGGCCAGTACATGGTGATGGTCGGCTCGATGCGTCCCTTGTCGTCTTCGACAATGAGTGTGAGTCTGGGCCAGAAGATGATTGTGCGTGACGGCACTGTAAGTTGCTACCTGCCTTACGTCGGTTCAGGTCAGAATGTCGGCTATGGTGCTAGTGGCTATAAGGCGCTCAATTTCTCAAGCCCGATTCTTGACTACAAGGTTGAGTATCCCAAGGAAGACCGGGCACGCGTCACCTTCAGGGTGGATAATGGTGACGATCACTATCGCTTCCATGTCGAGGTGTTCATGAATGGCAAGACGACGATTGATGTCGAGCCTCGCGGACGTGATGCCATCTCTTATAGTGGCATGATGCACGGCCTGGAGATGCTTTAACACTTAGCGTACATGAAAATAAACAGGGACGGCTATCGATGGCCGCCCCTGTTGTATTAAGGTGAGTTCGATGAAATTATTTGCTAAGAATCAGTGCGTTAGCATCTCCCCCTCTAAGATTAGAGGGAAGCTCCTCCCCCGCCTGGGGGGAGGTGGCACGAAGTGCCGGAGAAGGGGGAGAGGGCAGGGGCGTTGATGCTACCGCGATGGTGCATGCCTTAGGAGGCATCGACGCCCCCCGACCCCCTCTTATCCAAGAGGGGGAGCTGAGTATCAGCAGTTTATTTTCTTCGAGTTCGCGTTGTTTTATGTGCGATTGACATCGGCGGTCAGCAGACGGTAACGCGGCTGACGGTGTTGTTCTTGGGGTCGCGGTTGACCTGAATCTGAGTCGTGACGCGCTCCTTGAGCAGTTCCACGTGGCTGATGATGCCCACGCGCTTACCACCCATGTCATACAGGCGGTTCAATGTTTCCATCACTTTGTCAAGATAGTTTTCGCTTAATGACCCGAAGCCCTCGTCTATAAACAGCGTGTCCACGCTGAACATCTTTCCGGTCGTGCTCGACAAGGCCAATGCCAGTGCCAGGGATACCATGAAGCCTTCGCCTCCCGAGAGTGTGCTCACCGTTGTGAGGTCACCCTGCATCTGGTCACGTACCAGGATAGTGAGTGTGCCAGGTTTTGCCTCAAGGGCATAACGGTTATTGAACTGGCGCAGGTAGCCGTTGGCACTTGCTAGCAGTTCGCCCAAGATGTAACTCTGGGCAATCTTGCGGAACGTGGCGCCATTGCTGTCGCCCAGCATCGCATTAAATTCCCGCCACTGTTGATACTCGGCATCGGCGGCCTCAAATTCCTCCTGCTTCTTGCCTGCGGCCTTGCGGTTGTCCTCATCCTGTTTGAGCAATGCTCTGTGCTCTGCAATCTCATTGGTCAACTGCTCGAGTTGGGCTTGGCTATCCTGGAGGATTCTTGCCAATTCTTCCCGGTTTTGTTCGATGAAATCGGGCTTTTTCTCGGTAATCGCATGTTGCTGGCTCTTGAGTGAGGCGATTTCGCCCTTGGTGTGGACAAGTAGCTCAACAAGTTCTTGCTGGGCCTTCTTGATATTGGCGATTTCACCTTGCTCGTGGCGGTCAATCTCGGTGAGTCGCTCCATGGTCATCTGCGGGTGCTCATCCAGATACTTGTCAAGTGCCTGTTGGGCGTGTCCGGCTTTGTTTTTCTCATTGTTCAACTGGTTATTCCAGTTGAGGTTTTTGTTCTCGAACTGGCGCCACTGCTCATCCAGATTTGCGGGAATCTTGTCACTGCTCTTGCCGTTGTCAGTAAGTCCTGTGATGTTGTTCTTGTTTTCCTGCATGGCAGGGATGACGGCTCGGGCCACGTTGATGGCGTTTTCCAGCTGCTGTGCCTGCTTGACCTGTTGTTGGTAATTGTTGGCTTGTTGTTCCAACTGTTCGATGAAATCGGGCTTTTTCTCGGCCAGTTCTTGCCAGTCAGGCATGGCGAACAGCCCATTGAGTTCGGTAGTAATCTCGTTGAGTTTGTTCTTGCTGCGTTCGATGGCTTCCTGTTGGTACTTGATACTGTCGCGTACCTTATTCAGGTCGATTTGTGCCTTGTTATGTGCATTGGTCAGTTGGGTGAGTTTGTTACGCTCTGCGGTGATTTGTTCATTGAGAGCCGTGGCCTGTTGCAAGGTGGTGTTGATAGCAATCAAGTCCTTGTCAAGTAGTGCAACAAGTTTGTCGGCTTGTTCAGAATCGGCCGTTTCATCGACATTTTTCCCGCATTTGGCCAACATACTACAGGTCCTCTCCCAATGCCGCTTTGAGTCGGCTTTCTTGCGCTCCAGTTCTGCGTTGCGCTCCTCCATTTCTTGCTTGATGCGCTTGATGGATTTGGTCGAGGCCGCAATGGCTGTCTCGGTCTGCTGCAAGTCGTCATCGGCCTCTTTGAGGCGCTTTCTCAACAGGTCGAGGACGTTCTCTCCTTTGGGAGGATTCAGGATGCTGATGCGGTTACCGCACACGGGGCACGTATCGCCTTCGTGCAGCGACTTGTGCGCCTGTTCGATAAGGGCATTCCAGTCCTTCTCGCGTTCGAGGGCATCGTGGGCTTGCTCCTTGAGCGCACGTTTGCTATCAACAGTCGCCTTTGCCTTGTCAAGGTTCTTTTCTTCGGTGGCTAATGCGGTCTGTTGTTTCTCGATGAGTGCGCTGTCTTGCGTGTTGGCGTCGAGTTTGGTCTTGTAGAGGTTTAATGCCTGCTTGGCCTCGGTCACGGCATCCTTTTGGGCATTCACACTATCGACCTTGATGGCGTCATATTGGGCTTGCAGTTGCTTGACATGCTCTTCTTGCATCTGCTTGGCTTCAAGCGAGGTTTTTTCTTGTGACTCGACGTGTGGCAGGCGATTTCGATCAAGTTCAAGCGCCTCGGTAAAGGTTTTGATGTTATTGTGTTCCCCCCTACGCTGCTTCATTTGGGACTTGATGGTCTTGATGGCCTCATACATCGCGGTATTTGGGGCTTCCTGCTGGATGAAAGTGCCGATTTCATCGACTTTCTTTCGTTTCTCCTCGACATCGTTGATGGTGGCGCGCAGTTCGGCACACAGCAAGTCAAACTCCTCCTGCATGGCGGGTTGTTGTTGCTGCAATTCGTTGATGGTACGCTGAGCCTGGCGCATATCCCTGATATCGCGTCTAGCCTCTGCTGTCGTTTCCCAATCATTGACCAACTGCTGTTGCTCGATGAATGCAGGCTCACGCATCTTTTCCTCGTGTTGGGCAAGGTCTTGTTGTTTCAACGACAGGTTTTGTTCATTTTTCTCCTTTTCATCGAGCCAATCGGTCATTTTTCTGGCTCCTTCGTGTCGTTGCTGAGCCGCGGCATGTGTCTTGCCCAATTCCTCGATTTTATCGCCGATTACGGCTTTTTCTTCGTCATTGAGCAGGGAGAAGTCATTCAACTGTGCTTGCAGGATGTTCCGGCGGTTCTCCTTGTCGCGGAAGACCTCAAATATCTTTTGTCCCACTTGGGCGAACACCTCGGTTCCCGTCATTTTCTCGAGCAGCGCGGCCTTATCGTTCTCATTGCTGTTAAGGAACTCGGCAAACTTGCCCTGGGCAAGCACGACGGTACGAAAGAACTCGTTCATGTCAAGCCCGATGAGTTGGGTAATGTGGGTATTGATTTCGGTGATTTTGTGCAGGCCAACAGGTGGGTTGACACCATCTTCGGTCCTGAGGGTGCGCTCGGGTGTCTTGATGTTGTTTTCGAGTTTCTTGTGTGCCCGTCTCACTTGCCATGTCGCAATGTAGGGTGTGCCTTTGTTGTCGTCAAAGGTGAGCGTCACGCTGGCACTGACGGTGCCACGGCGCAACAACTGTTTGGGCTCGTAGGCCCTGATGATGTCGTGGTTGTTGACATCCTCGTATCCTCCTTCGCGCCTATTGGCTGACTCAAGGCGCGGTGTGCTCCCGTAAAGTGCAAGACACAGGCAATCGATGATGGTCGATTTGCCGGATCCCGTTTCTCCAGTGATGAGAAACAGATGCTCGTCCTTGAGGGGATTGGCGCTAAAATCTATTTCAGCGTACTCGATGGACGCAACGTTTTCGATGGTGAGTTTCTTGAGTTTCATTGTCTGTTTTCCTCCTTGACCAATTGGTAAATATAGTTAAACATCTTCTTCTGCTCCTCGCTCATTTCCTCGCCCAATTTGTCCTTGAAATACTGGTTGGCGATGTCAATGGGGGCCTTTGTATTGAATTCCTCGACCGTCATCTGTGTTGCCTGATTTGCAACCTCCGAGGTCAGCGTTTTCTTGATTTCACAGAAACGGCATGCCTTGTCGGCAAGCGCCAGGGCGGTGCGCTCCTGTGCTCCATGAGGCAGGTAGTGGTCCACACTCACGTTCAGCCTAATGTAGGCAGGTTCCTCGGGGTCCAGTTGCTGGAGCAGTTGCAGGGCATCTTCAAACGGGACTGGATCCTCGGGCGGCACTGTGTGCAGGGGCTTGATGTTCTTGATGCGTTTGGTCTCGATGCGAGGCATGGCGCCGTGCTGGTCTATCTCGACGATGCTCACTGAGTGCTCGCATTGCTCGTCAAAGCTCACGGCCAGCGGCGTGCCGCAATAGCGGACTCTGTCGGTCACGTTCTGCGGGTGGTGGATGTGGCCCAGTGCCGCATAATCATAACCTTGTCCCAAGGTCCCCACATCAACACTGTCCATCATCACGAGGCGGTCGTGACCGGTAATGTCGCAACTGTTGACGGTAAGGTGAGCCATCAGCACCACGGGCAGTTCCTGGTGGATGTTTTTGGAGTTGGCGCGGTTGAGCAGGGCTTGGAAATAGGCTTGCTGTCGTTGATCGGCGGGCAAAGCCTCGGTCGTCACATTGGGGAAACTCGAGGGATAGGCAAACGGCACTGCAGCAATAATACCCTTGTCGCTCACCTTGATGATGTGGTGCTCCAGGTCGGCAAGGCCGTTTTCCTTGCGTGCAATGCCGCCCAGCACGGTTACTCTGGCAAGTTTCCACAGGCTGCTGTCACTGTCGAGACGTGACGCGCTGTCATGATTACCCGCGATGATGATAATTTCCATCGAGGGGCAGGCTTCGTGTATTTCCAGCATGGATTGCACGTAGAGCGCTACAGTGGCATTAGACGGGGCCGCGGTGTGATAGATGTCGCCGCTCACGAGTAGCGCGTCGGGCTTGTGCTTGCGTACGATACTGGTCAACTTGCTGAGGAAGGCCCGCTGTTCCTCGCTGCGGTCATAGCCGTAAAAATTTTGTCCCAAGTGCCAGTCACTGGTATGAATGAATTTAAACATAAATGAAATGACGATTTAACAAACAAATAACTTAATACTACTACCAGATGTGTCATTAATACTCTTGCCACAATCCTCATGGTAATTTTTACTGCAAATATACAAAAAATTTTTCTTTATATCAAGAGATAACAATAGGGATGGTTCAAACCGTCCCTATTGCCTAGATAAAATATGCTTGTTTAGATTTTTTAATTATCTCCTGAGAGCAGTTGATCGATGAGAGCAGTCACATCGCTAATGGTGATGTTGCCGTCACCATTCACGTCTGCTGTGCTGATGTAATCCTGCAGATCGCCGCCACTTAAGAGAAGGTCAATCAAGGATGTCACGTCGCTGATGGACACGCCACCATCACCATTGATGTCGTTCTCAATGGGGAGAATCGTGTCGAAGTGTTCCCATTGGTCAGCCGTTTGATAGGCTTCAAGTGAAACCCTAGGTACATATAATGTGGCGTTACGAGTTATAGGATAATCTAAGGTGTAGATTTCTACTGATGGAGGAATGAGAGTTTTGCAAGTAAGTTTTACTAGATTGTTGCATCCCGAGAACACATCTCGCCCGACTTGGGTAACTGCATTACCTAACGTGACCTCCGTAAGCCCTGTGCATTGAGAAAAGATGCTAGGCTCGATAGAAGAAACACCATTAGGGATGGACATTTTCGTCAGGTTAGGACATTCGTAGAATGCCCAACCACCAACATAAGTGACAGAATCAGGAATGTTGATGTCCGCTAATTCCGTACAGCCCGAGAATGCGTAGTCGCCGATTGACGTGACTGAGATTGGAATGTCGATACCCGTCAGTTCGGTGATACCATTAAATGCATAGTTGCCTATAGCCGTAACAGTGCTGGGAATCACTGATGTGATAATGCCCGTATGCAGTACGTTGCCCTCGGTTTCAATGATAGCGTTACAGTTTTCGCGAGAATCAAATACCGGGTTCTCTTCGGCAACAGTGATGGCGGTGAGATTAGAACAACCATAGAAAGCATCATGGGCGATAGCTTTGATAGAACTAGGGATGTGGATACTCCTCAATCCCGTGCAACGATAGAACGCTTCGCCATTAATGGAATCAACGGTATTGGGAATTACGGTGTTTTGGCAACCAACAATCAGTTCGTCTCGGTAGGAATCTATAATGGCATTGCAGTTGTCTCGTGAATCAAAATGATAGTTTTCACTGGCCACGGTAATGCTGGTCAGTCCGGAACATTCTGCAAAGGCCCAGTTGTCGATGCGATTGACATATTTGGGGATGTGGAGAGTGGATATTCCGGAACAACCCATAAACGAAGAGTTATAAATAGTCTTTAGGGATTCAGGGAAAGTGACTTCGGAAAGCCCAATGCAGTTCCTAAATGCTCCGTTGCCAATTGTTGTGAGACCCTCGGGAAGAGTCACACTCATCAACTCTGCACAACCATAAAATGCCGCGTCACCGATGTAGGTTACTGAACTGGGGATAACCGTGTTTCGACAACCAGCAATCAGTTTGTTGCTGGCGGTTTCAATGATGGCATTGCAGTCCTCGCGTGAGTCATATTTCGGGTTGTCTTCGGCCACGGTTATGCTGGTCAGTCCCGTGCAGCCCATGAATCCCCATTGTCCAATAAAAGTGACAGCGCTGGGAATATGTACGCTTTCAAGCAACGGGCAACTATCAAACGCCATGCGGCCGATGGACGTTACCGAATCGCTGATATTAACTGTGGTCATTGCTTTAGCATACCAGAATGCATAGTCGCCAATCTTTTTGACCGTATTGGGCATGTGGACACTAGTCAGGCCTGGGCTATATGAGAATGCGTCTGTTCCAATCGCTGTGACGGTATAGGTCGTCCCTTCATAGGTAATGGTTTCGGGGATGACGATATCACCTGAGTAGTTATTCAGAAAACCTGTGTTAGTGACTGACGCCTCATTGCCGTTGATGATGTAGTAAATGCCGTCCACCTTAATCTTGGCAGCAGTGGTTGTTGGCAGCAGTATGGCCAGTGCCAACAGGGTGAGTTGAATAATCTGTTTCATTGTCGTTGGATTTATTATTAGGTTGGATGTTAGATAATCAGTAATTAAAGCAATGACAAGAGTTCTCAGTAAATGCTGAAGACCAAGCGCAAAGATAATAATTTTTTATTAGATTCTGGTCGTTATTATACCTCATTTTTATTGTAATTCCCGATGAGTATCGCATTGGGTGAGGATAAAGCATAAGAGGTAACGATAGATATGTGCCACTTTTTGGCAAAATTGTTGGGTGAAGATTGTTTATTTTTCAATGTAATTATCTATTTTTGCGATGGAAATCAATCAATTCAAACAATAAAACGTATGACTAAGACTTATGTTTTGATGCTTGTGGTGTGGCTGTCGCTCACGTCGATGACCACGTTGAACGCATGCAGCAGCCGTGTGAATCCGGCAGCGAAGGGCACCCCTGCGGCCAGTGAACAGCAGCCTGCCGTTGCGGCCCAGACTAGCGGTGAAGTTGTGCTTGGTGCCGCCCGTACCGATGCCTATGTGCCCCTGCTCAAGGGCAAACGTGTGGCTCTGTTGAGCAATCAGACGGGTATGGTGGGCGACAAACACACGCTGGACCTGATGCTCGAGAATGGTGTGAACGTTGTGACGATTTTCTCGCCCGAGCATGGTTTCCGTGGCAATGCCGATGCTGGAGAGCATGTGTCAAGCAGCGTGGACGAGAAAACCGGAATCCCCATTGCATCGCTCTATGACGGCAAGTCGCCCATGCCCAGCAAGCAGGTGATGGACGGCCTCGACGTCATCGTGACGGATATCCAGGATGTGGGCCTCAGGTTCTACACCTACTATGTGACGATGATTAACCTGATGGATGCCGCGGTGACCTATGGCAAGCAATTCGTGGTGCTGGACCGTCCCAATCCCAATGGCATGTATGTTGACGGCCCCATCCTGGACATGACGCTCAAGTCGGGTGTGGGGCGCCTGCCCATCCCCACTGTGCACGGCATGACCTTAGGCGAGTTGGCGCAGATGGCCAATGGTGAAGGTTGGCTCAAAGACGGCCAGAAGTGTGACCTCACGGTCATCCCTTGCCAAAACTATACCCATCAGACCCGCTACTCTCTGCCTATCGCACCGAGCCCCAACCTGCCCAATATGCTCGCCATCTATCTCTATCCCTCGATGTGCTACTTCGAGGGCACAACGGTGAGTCTGGGCCGTGGCACTGACTGGCCTTTCCAAGTCTATGGCCATCCCGACATGACGGGCTACAGCTTTGAATTCACACCCAAGAGCCGCTTTGGCGCCAAGACACCGCCCCAGATGGATAAACTGTGCCATGGCGTGGACTTGCACAACCTGGATGCCGAGGAGGTGATTGCCAAGGGCATCAATCTGGAATACATTATCGACGCTTACCGCAACCTCACCAAGGGCGGTCATCAGTTCTACTTGAAGAGTAACTTCTTTGACCTGCTGATGGGCACCACCCGCATTCGCGAGTTGATTGCCCAAGGCAAGAGCGCCGACGAGATCAAGGCGACCTGGAAAGCCGACGTGGAACTGTTCAAAGTCCAACGCAAGCCCTACCTGCTCTATGATGAATGAGTAAAATCTCTTTAAACTTTAAACTCTAAACTTTAAACTAGAATATGACTCCCTGGATAGTACTTGCCACGATAGTTGGCTATTTCATTCTGTTGTTTATCATCTCGTGGGCTGCATCTCGCAAGAGTGACACCGCTACCGCATTGAGTGGCGGCCGTCAGGCCCCGTGGTTCATTGTCGCCATTGCCATGCTAGGAGCGCCCATCTCGGGTGTAACCTTCATCTCGGTGCCTGGTATGGTGGTGACTAAGGGTTTCAGCTACATCCAAATGGCTCTGGGCTTTATAGTGGGCTACTTTGTCATCGCCTATGTGCTTATTCCGCTTTTCTACAAGCGTAACCTGGTCTCGATCTACGGCTACTTGGAACAACGTTTCGGCGGCAGCACCCACAAGAGTGGCGCGTGGTTTTTCTTCATCAGCAAGATGCTGGGTGCCGCGGTTCGCTTCTATGTGGTGTGTGTGACCTTGCAGTTGCTGGTGTTCTCGCCCCTGCACATCCCCTTTGTCATCAACGTCATCGTCACCATTGCCCTCATCTTCCTCTACACCCTGCAGGGCGGTGTGAAGACCGTTATCTGGACGGATACATTAAAGAGTTTCTGCCTCATTCTGTCGGTGGTACTGAGTATCTACTTTGTCGCCAAGGGTTTGGGTTATGATTTCGGCGGCTTGTGCAAGGCCGTTGCCGGAGATGACACGTCGCGCGTCTTCTTCTTTGATAATCCCAAAGAGGGCACTTACTTCTGGAAACAGTTTATTGCTGGTATCTTCATGGTTATCGCCACGACAGGTCTTGACCAAGACCTGATGCAGCGCAGCCTGGCATGCAAGAATGCCAACGAATCGGCCAAGAATCTTATCGTCAGCGTCTTCTTGCAGGTTATCGTCATTGCGTTGTTCCTGATTCTGGGTACCTTGCTTACCCTGCACGTGCGTGCCCATGGCATCGCCATGCCTGAGAAGACCGACGAGTTGTTTGGTACGGTAGCCTTCAGCGAGGGCATGCCTGTGTTGCTTGGTGTGGTATTCATCATCGGTTTGATTGCTGCGGCCTATTCGGCTGCCGGCTCAGCGTTGACGTCGTTGACCACCTCATTTACCGTTGATATCCTGGGCGCCGACAAGAAGCAGGATGATGCCACCTTGGGCCGTACCCGTCGCATGGTGCATATCGCCATGGCAGCGGGCATGGGTTTGGTCATCCTCGTCTTCTACGCCATCAGTAACAGTGATGCCATCAGTGCGGTTTATACGTTGGCCAGTTACACCTATGGTCCCATCTTGGGCTTGTTTGCCTTCGGTATGATGTGCAAGAGTCCCGTTCGTGATCGTCTGGTGCCTGTGGTATGTATTGCCGCCCCTGTCATCAGTTTCTTTATTCAGATGTGGTTAAAGAATCAGTTTGACTATACCTTAGGCTTCGAGTTGCTGCTCTTGAATGCCGCCTTGACGATGTTAGGCCTCGCGCTGCTCATCAAAAAAAGTGACAATAAATAGGCTGTTAGGCTTTAGTGGGCATCAGTCACCTAAGGCCTAATTCCTAAAGCCTAATACCTAAATAACATGGCACGTAACCTCGTCAACCGCTATGTGTGGCTGGTGGATACCATCAACCGCTATGGGCGCATCTCGCTCAAGGACTTGAACAAAGCCTGGCTACGCAGTGAGATCAGCGAAGGCAAACCGCTGGCTCGCCGCACGTTCTTCCATTACCGTGATGGGGTGGAAGAGATGTTTGATATCAACATCCAGTGCGACAAGTCCACATTTGAGTATTATATCGATAACTCGGATGAGGAGAACAACGACCGCCTCAGGTCGTGGCTGGTGGACTCGGTGTCGATGAGCGGAACTTTGAGTAACGCCCGAGAGGTCAGCGGGCGTATCATGCTCGAGAATGTGCCGTCGGCGCGCGAGCACCTGCCCGTCATCATCGATGCCTTGAAGCAAGACCGCCGCATCCGTTTTTCCTATAAGAGTTATACGCGCTCGGCAACCACGACTGGCATAGTCCTGGAACCCTATTTTGTCAAGATTTTTAAGCAGTTGTGGTATGTCATCGGCCTTAACGTCAAGGACGGTCAGATCAAGACTTATTCGCTTGACCGCATCTCCAGCCTCAACATCTTGCAGGAAACTTTTAAGATGCCGGAAAACATCAATCCTGCAGATTTTTTCAAGGACTGTTTCGGCATTATCACCAACAAGAACAATCCCAAGCGCATCGTCCTGCGTGTGGAGCCCACCCAGGCCAAATATTTCCGCGCCCTGCCGTTGCACCACTCCCAGCAGGAGGAAATACATGACGACTATTCCATTTTCTCCTACAAGATGCGTATCACTTACGACCTCAAGGAGGAACTTATGTCCCATGGTGCCAGTATCGAAGTCCTCGAGCCTAAGGAACTGAAAACCCTTATCCGCACAGAACTCGAACGGGCCCTCAAACACTATCAATAGAATCATGAAACGTCAAGTTCTTTTATTATTGGCTTTATTGCCGCTATTGATGGCGGCTCAGGTGGGTGACCTGCCCCGCAGCACACCCGCTGCCGAGGGCATCAGCACCCAGGCTGTCATCAACATGATGGACTCCCTGATGGCACTGCCCGAGTGTGACATCCACCATGTAATGGTCGTGCGCCACGGCAAAGTGGTTGCCGAGATTCATCCTTCGCCTTTCCGTGCCGAAGACAGCCACACGCTCTACTCGGCGAGCAAGACCTTCAGTGCGCTGGCAGTGGGTATTGCCATCGACGAGAATCTGTTGCGGCTCAGCGACAGGGTGATGACTTTCTTCCCTGACAAGCGCAGTGACCGAGTCAGCGACAACATGGCCGCCATGACGGTGCGCGACCTGCTGATGATGGCTTCAGGAATTAAACCTGACGGGACGATGCGCAACAATAGCACGGACTGGGTCAAGGACTGGCTTGCCAAATCCGTTGATAATGAGCCAGGCAGTCTGTTCCAGTATGACTCGATGTGTACCTTCATGCTCAGTGCCATTGTGCAGCGCGTGACGGGATGTACGATGCTGGAGTATCTCGAGAAGAAACTGTTTGCTCCCATGCACATCACAGTGGCTGACTGGGAATCCAGCCCTGACGGTATCAACACGGGCGGTTGGGGCCTGCGGGTACAGGCCGAGACGATGGCCAAATTGGGACTGTTGCTGCTCAACAAGGGCAACTGGAACGGTGAGCAACTCGTCAGTGCAGACTATGTGACAGAGGCATGCTCGCGCCTCATCGACGGTGGAGCCAAGGAGACCATGCCGCCCACCGACGGCAACCAGGGCTACGGCTATCAGGTATGGCAGAGCAAGTGGCCGGGTTCGTTCCGTGCCGACGGTGCGATGGGCCAATATACCGTGGTCGTTCCTCAGGAGGACCTTGTAGTGGTCATCCTGGGCATGAAACTTTACGGCCACGCCGAATTGGCGTGCATCTGGAACCAACTGATGCCTGGCTTGAAAGATGCTCCACTGCCCCCCGAGAAAAAATTGCAGCAGCGCTTGGAAAAACGATGTGCGACGGCCATGTTGCAGTTGCCACACGGTAAGCGTGCGAGCAATCAGAGAAGAGCCATTGTGGGCCAGTCGCTTCAGTTGGCTCATAACCGTTTTGGCTTGAAGCAAATCACGATCAATGACGGTAGTTTGCGTCTTGCCTACGATGATGGCTGTGAAGAGACATTGGCCATGGGACATCAGAATTGGCAATACAGCACGTTAAACGGCTATCCGTATTACTCAATCAGAGCCATTAACCGCATGCAGGGCTTCAAACACGGCTTTACGGCAGCGACCGCTTATGCCTGGACGTCAAAGGCTACGCTAGAGGTGCGTGTTCACTATGTGGATTGGATCAGTGGTTTGAAATTTGTGTTCGACTTGACGAAGCAGGAAGTCACCGTGAGTGACACCTATCCCAATTCCAAACCCGAAACCATTCATTACACGATACAATGAAGCGGTGTTTGGCGCATATATGCCTGCTCTTGATCGCCTGTCTGCCCATGATGGGTCAGGTGGGCGAATTGCCACGGTCCACGCCCGAGGCCGAGGGCGTTAATCCCGTCTTGATTTCCAACCTGTGTCATGTGCTGGATTCCAACCCCGAGGTCGAACTGCATCACCTGATGATTCTGCGACACGGCAAGGTCATCAGCGAGATGCATGCCGCTCCCTATCGGGCCACCGACAAGCATCTGCTCAACAGCGCCAGCAAGACGGTGACAGGTATGGCCGTGGGGCTGGCTGTGGAGGACAAACTGCTCTCGATTGACGACAAGGTCTCCAAACACCTGCGTGACAAGATGCCAGCCGAACTGTCGCCCGCGCTGGATAGCCTAACCGTGCGCCACTTGCTCATGATGGCTGCGGGCCGCAAGGAGGACGTTTCTATCTTTATGGGCGAGGATGACTGGCTGACGCAGTGGTTTAAGGGCGATTTTGCGGCCGTGGGCAAGGAGTTCCACTATGACTCGATGGTGACGCATGCCCTGGCGATGATCGTCTGCCGATTAACGGGAAAATCCCTGATGGAGTATGTGCAGGAGCGCATTTTTACCCCGCTTCACATCACCGATGCCGACTGGGAATTGGCGCCAGATGGCGTGGAGATTGCCGGATGGGGACTCCGCTTGCAGACCGAGAGTGAGGCCAAGTTGGGCCAACTCATGCTGCAAGGCGGCGAGTGGGACGGCAAGCAACTGATCAGCATGCACTGGATTCAAGAGATGACCAAGCGCCAGATTCGCACCACCCCTCAACCTGAATTGTCCTTTGTCGAAAAAATCAAGAAATGGCTGCGTAAGGTGAAGGATTATATCATGTCCTGGTTCACTGGCTACAATAACTCTGCTTATTTTTCGGGTTATGGCTATCAGACAAAGTCGATTCTCAAGCCCTATGCCGAGGCATTTTTTGCCGCAGGCTATGGGGGGCAGTTGATTTATGTAGTGCCCAAGTGTGACCTTGTGGTTGTCATCAATGGCAGGGCGGCCGATTACGGCAATGAACTGAATGCGTTCTATGACCATCTCATCGTGCCCTTGTTGAGTGGTGATATTCCCGCTGCCCTCCCCGCGTGTGATGCCATAGCGATTGACTTGCCTCAGGGCGAGGCCTCCCATCCGTTGGAGCGGCGGCTGTTGGGACACCGCATTGTGCTTGGGGAAAATCCTATGGGCATCAAAACGCTGGAGGTGAACCGTAAGGGCGATGACCGCGTTTTCACTATGGCCGATTTCAGGGGTGACCTGCGCGCTGTAGCCGCTTGTGGAGAGTGGCGCATGACCACTGATGATGTCCGTCCCATCTATATCATGGACAATCGGATTCAGTTCGTCGGCATGCATCGTCCGTTCACCAGTATTGCTGCCTATGCTTGGCAGGGAGACACGCTTGCCATGCGCGTCGATTGGCTCGATGGTGGCGATAACCGTCGCCTGTGGATGACTCTCGATGGCGATGATGTTTCGGTCGCCATCAGCGATGGGTATGATCCCAAATTGACCGATACCATTCCTGGAAAATTGCAATGACCGCATGCGAGACATTACTGACATAGCCGATGTAAAGAAGCGCTTCCTGGCTTACCTGACTCTTGAGAAAGGCATGAGTGCCAACACCGCTCAGGCTTATAGCGATGATGTGGACAAACTCATGCGTTATCTCAGCGGCAGTGGAGTAGGGGTGGAACATGCTTCGACCGATGATCTGGAGCGCTTTGTGTGTTCCTTACAGGACGTGGGCATACAGCCGCGTTCCCAGGCGCGCATCATCAGCGGCGTAAAAGGCTTCTATAAGTTCCTACGCTTGGAGGGATTTATGGACAAAGACCCGACAGAACTGTTGCCCTCTCCCAAAATCGGACGTCACTTGCCTGAGGTGCTCACCATCGCCGAGATTGATGCCATGATCGATTGCATCGACATGTCCAAGGCCGAGGGGCAGCGCAACCGCGCCATTATTGAGACTCTGTATGGCTGTGGCCTGCGTGTAAGCGAGTTGGTGACGCTCAAACTCTCGCAGTTGTTTATCGAGGAAAAGTATGTCATTATCCAGGGCAAGGGCAATAAGCAACGTGTGGTGCCTATCTCGACGGTCGCCATTGAGCAGATCAACCTTTACTTGGAGCAAACCCGTTCCCATCAAGTGGTCAAGAAAGGCAGCGAGGACATCTTGTTCCTGAACCGCCGTGGGGCCATGCTCACGCGTCAGATGATTTTCCACATCGTCAAGCAGTTGTGCGAACTGGCTGGAATCCGCAAGGTCATCAGCCCCCACACCCTGCGCCACAGTTTTGCCACCCATCTGCTCGAGGGCGGTGCCAATCTGCGTGCCATACAGCAGATGCTGGGCCATGAGAGTATTACCACTACCGAGATTTACGTCCACATCGACCGCACCCGCCTGCGCGACGAAATCCTCCGCTATCATCCCCGCAACAATAATCAGTAAGATTTTTTTAGTACATTTGCAGTGTGTTTTTTATTAAAACCGATAAGACCTGAAAGAGAGAATATGAAAAGATTGTTTTTGCTTGCTATGGTTGTCATGGCACTGGTAGTACCTGCTCGTGCCAATTCTTGGTGGGACAATTTTCAGCCCGACAATACTAACGTGTGGCTGACCTCTACCAACCTGCCTATCGTGTGGATTGATGTGGATGGTGAGATGATTGACCGCGATGAACGCATCACCGCGCGCATGAAGATCATTCACAACGGTGACGGACAGACTAACTATGCCGATACTATAGCCCATCCAGGGCAAAATATTGATTACGAGGGATATGTGGCAATCCGTTATCGCGGCAGTTCCTCTTTTAATATCAGTGATAAGAAGCCCTATTCCTTCAGGCCTCTGGATAAGCCGCTGGAGGAGGGCGGAACCAAGAAGAAGGTCGATATCCTGGGCATGGGCAAGGACAACAACTGGGCCCTGCTCGCCCCCTATGCCGACAAGAGCATGATGAGGGACTTGCTGGCCTTTGAGGTTTCGCGCCCGTGGATGGAATATACGCCCCAGGGCCGTTACTGCGAAGTCTTCTTGGATGACATTTATTATGGTGTGTATATCCTCACCGAGGTCGTCTCCAAGGGAAAACACCGCCTTGACCTGCCTGACCCGGGCGCTGAAGGCGATGAACTCACTGGCGGATATATCATGGAGGTGAACCGCATCGATGGCGAGGTGACCTACACCTCCCGTTATCACCCCGTGAGCAATACCGGGCAGCGTTATCCTGATGCGTACATCAGTTTCCAGTACAAGTCTCCTGACTATGAGGAATTGACTACGGACCAGGTGAACTATATCAATGGGCGCATTGACCAGATGGAGACTGCCTTGTGGAATTTCAGACCCACTGGCACCGCCAATTATCAGGAGTATCTGGATATGGAGAATTTTGTAGATTACCAGATTGCCATGGAACTGGGACACAATGTGGATGGCTATCGCTTGAGCGGCAAGTTCTTTAAGCGTCGAGACAGCGAGGATGCGCGTTTCAAGATGGTCGTGTGGGACATGAACCTGGCCTACGGCAATTCTGACTATTATCAGGGATGGCGCACCGACACCTGGATGTACCGCAACAACAATACACTCTATAGCGAGGGCGACCCGCAGTTAATCCCCTTCTGGTGGTACAAACTGAATACCGACCCGAATTATACCTCTGCTCTCAAGAAACGATGGGCGCAATACCGTCGCAGCAACCTGCGTGAGGACCGCCTGATGGCGACGGTGGACTCGCTGGCCTCAGTGCTGACCTCCCGTGGCGCTGAACGCCGCAACAGTATGGCTTGGCCACGTTGGGGCGAGTATGTCTGGCCCAATTACTATATTGCCGACAACTATAAAGATGAGGTGGATTACCTCAAGAACTGGCTCAGTGACCGCATCGCCTGGATGGATAGTCAGCTTGGCTTTGACCCCAATGCCCTCGAGCGTGGCGACGTGGATGGCGATGGACGTGTGACGATTGCCGATGTCACCGCCCTCATCGACCGTCTGCTGAGCGGCACTGCAACGGGCGGCGATGAAGATGTGGCCGACTGTGACCAGGATGGTAACGTAACCATCAGCGACGTGACCGCCCTGATCGACTACCTCTTGGGTGGTTCATGGTAATACCCGTTATGCTCGCTAACGCTCGCAGTTTAGAGCTTAGTGTTTAAAGTTTAAAGGTGCATCCGCATTCCTGAAGCCAACAGGAATGCGGATGCCTCATTAAACATTTAACTTTAAACATTAAACTGTGAGCAACGCGAGCATCAAGCATCAACTTTTTTACTATCTTTGCGGTCATGGAACACCCTAAGTTTATCATCACCAGTGGCGGCCACTTGCGCCTGGGCATGGTCACTTTGCACCGTGACCTGCTTTTGCCGCATGACCAGTGCCTGGGTGGCGGTTTTTATGAGTTTGACTATGCGGGCAACATTTTGGTGCTGTCAGGCAAGTCGTTTGATTATGGACCGCCCCGTTGGGGTAAGGTGGATGTGCTTCTAGTGCCTGAGGCTTACCGTGGCATTCCCATCGTTTATCGTGACCATTGGGGTGAAGAGTTGAACATCACCAGCGTTTTCACCATCAAGTATTATTAGATTGTTATGAAAAGGTTCTTGAATGACATAAAGGGTATCTTGCCCAGTGACAGGGTTTACACCGACGAGTTACGCACCCTGGCATGGGGCACCGACGCGAGTTTTTACCGCTTAACGCCCCAGGTGGTTATCCGTGCCAAGGATGAGGACGAGGTGGCCGCCATTGTCCAGGCGGCTAACCGATATGGCCTGCCGTTCACGTTCCGTGCCGCGGGAACATCGTTGTCGGGGCAGAGCGTGAGTGACAGCATCCTGATTGTGGCGGGAAAAAACTGGGAAGATTATAGTGTAGCCCCTGACGCAGACAGCATCACCCTGCAGCCGGGCATCGTGGGCGCTCGCGTGAACCAAATTCTGAAACCGCTGGGCCGAGTGTTCCCGCCTGATCCTGCCAGCATCGGCTCGGCAATGGTGGGCGGTATCGTCGCCAACAACGCCTCGGGCATGAACTGCGGCACCCACGCCAATAGCGACCGCATGCTCATTTCGGCCCGACTGGTGCTGCCCGACGGCACGGTACTCGATACGGGGGATGCAGCGAGCCGTGATGCTTTCAGAAAGAGCCATCCTGACTTCATCGCGAGAATTGAGTCCCTACGTGACCGCATCCGCAGCAACCAGCCACTGGCCGACCGCATCCGCAAGAAATACAGCATCAAGAACGTGACGGGCTTGAATCTGCGGCCTTTTATCGCCTATGACGACCCGTTTGATATCATTGCCCATTGCGTAGTGGGTAGTGAGGGTACGCTGGCCTTTATCAGCCAGGTGACGATGCACACGCTGCATGACTATCCGTGCAAGGCCTCGGCCATGCTCTATTTCTTCACCATGAAGGAGAGTTGCGAGGCGGTGGTCGCCCTCAAGCAATTGAAATCCGGCGATGAGGACATCGCCATGAGTGAGGAAAACCTGATGGTCAAGAGCGCCGAGATGCTCGACTACCTGTCACTGGCCTCGGTCGATGATCCCGTATATCTGCAATATAAACGGGATGTGGATGCAGGCAGAATCGAGGGCGTTCAGCCGGGCGACTACCACAACCTCACGGCCATTCTCACCGAGACCAAGGCCATGACTGCTGATGACCTGCAACGACGTATTGCTGCCATTACGGCTTGCCTATCGCAGTTCAAGACCTATATTCCCGTTGCTTTCACTACCGATCCTGCCGTTTATGGGAAGTATTGGGCTATCCGATCGGGCATCTTTCCCAGCGTGGGCGGAGCGCGCCCCGTGGGCACCTCGTGCCTGATCGAGGATGTCGCCTTTGCTGTCGAAGACCTGCCCGAGGCCACCGTCAAATTGCAAAAACTCATCGCCGACCACGGTTATCGTGATGCCTGCATCTATGGCCACGCCTTTGAGGGCAATTACCATTTTATCATCAACCAGCTCTTCAGCGACGAGAGCGAGGTGCAGCGCTATGCCGCCATGATGCGCGATGTGGCAAGGCTGGTGGTCGAGGAGTATGACGGCTCGTTGAAGGCCGAGCACGGCACGGGCCGCAACATGGCACCGTTTGTCAAGTATGAGTGGGGCGAGGAGGCATTTGCCGCCATGCGCGAGTTGAAGGAGATTTTTGACCCGCGTTATCTGCTCAACCCAGGTGTCATCTTCAATGATGACCCCGAGTGCTTCATCAAACACTTCAAACCTCTGCCAGAGTTGAAACTCAAAGGACTTGAAGTTAACCTTCCTCCCGAAGGTGACCGTCACGACAGCACCCGCGAGACCATCGAGGGCGTCCGCAAGGCCAACAAGTGTATCGAGTGCGGCTTCTGTGAGGTGAACTGCCTGACATGCGGCTTGACGCTCTCGTCTCGACAGCGCATCGTCATACAACGTGAGATTTCTCACCTGCGAGAGACGGGCACCGCCCCCGAACGCTTAGCCACCCTTGTCAAGCAATACCGCTACCAGGGCGACCAGACCTGTGCAGGCGACGGTTTGTGCGCCACCTCGTGCCCCATGGGTATCAACGTGGCCGATATCACCCACCTCGTGCGTCAGGAGGCATTGCCACAAGGCAGTATCGGGTATAAGACAGGCCAATTTGCCGCCCGTCATTTTGCGGGCATCAAGAGCGGATTGCGTCTCGTCCTCGATACCGCCCGCCTCGGGCATATTATATTGGGGACTGGTGCCATGAATGGTGTTGCCAGTGCTTTACACAAGGCAGGCTTGCCCCTGTGGACCCCTGCTATGCCAGGCAAGGCCCGTCAGCCGCGTGCTGGTAGGATAGGGCCTAAACAAGATGTGGTGGGTAAAGTCGTCTATTTCCCCTCGTGCATCAACCAGACAATGGGTTTGTCAAAAGGTTCGCCTGTTGAGAACTCTCTTGTCGTCGAGATGGTGCGGCTGTGTAGCAAGGCGGGCTATCAGGTCATATTTCCCGAGGGAATAGAAAAATTGTGCTGTGGCACCATATGGGAGTCAAAGGGCATGCTTGATATCGCCGACCGCAAGACTGAAGAACTCGAGAAGGCTCTGTGGAAAGCCAGCGAGCAAGGCAAATATCCCGTTGTGTGCGACCAGAGCCCCTGCCTGCACCGCATGCGCAAGTGCATCAGCCGCATGAAACTCTATGAACCGGTAGAATTTATTTGGGAGTACTTGCGTGACCGCCTGGTGTTCACTCCCATCGACCGTCACATTGCTCTCCACATCACCTGCTCCACGCGTGAAATGGGGCTGGTGGACAAGATGACCAGTTTGGCTCGATTGTGCAGCAACAATGTCTTTCTGCCCGAGGGCGTGGGTTGCTGCGGATTTGCCGGGGACCGCGGCTGGACGCATCCTGAGGTCAACCGCTGGGCTTTGCGTAAACTGCGCAAGCAATTAGAGGATAACCGCATTGAAATGGGCTACAGCAACAGCCGCACCTGCGAGGTCGGCTTGGAAACCAACGGCGGCATCCCCTACCAGAGCATCGTCTATCTCGTTAACGAAGTAACCCAACCCAAAAAATAATTAAAGAATACAATGATTGAAATCGGATTAACACATACCAGTCAGTTGACAGTCACCGAGGCTGTCACGGCCATTGAGATGGGCTCGGGCGACATGCCTGTGCTAGCCACTCCGGCAATGATGGCACTCATGGAGAACGCCGCCATGCTCGCTGTGGCCGACCATCTGCCCGAGGGCAGTACCACAGTGGGCGGACACATCACTTCGTCTCACATCAAACCCAGCAAATTGGGCGACATCGTCACTGCGACCGCCATGGTTACCCGTGTTGATGGCAAGAAAATCGAGTTCAAGGTGGAGGCCCGTAGTGGCGAGACGCTATTAGGTGAGGGTACCCACCTGCGTTTTATTGTTGATAAAGAGAAATTTATGTCAAGATTATGAAAAAGATAATGTCTATCGCATTGATTGCCGTCACATTATTCACATTGGCGGCCAATGCCCAGGAGCAAGCGACTCTTCCCAAGGTGTATAACGAGCAGATTAACCCCCTGGAGCAGATTGACCAGGCTGTGGCCCAGGCTCAGGCCGAGGGCAAGTTCGTCATCTGCCAGGTGGGCGGTAATTGGTGCCCGTGGTGCCTGCGCTTTGCCGACTTCATCACCAATGACAGCACCATCAGCAGCGTCATTGAGCAGAACTTTGTTTATATCCATGTGAATTACCATCCCCGCAAAGCCACTGAGTGGTCAGCAGCGATGATGAAGCGCCTCAACAACCCGGCCCGATTCAACTTCCCCGTGTTTGTTGTGCTCGACGAGCAGGGCAACGTGTTGCACATTCAGGACTCAAGTTTCCTGGAAGAGGGCACGGGGTACAACAAGGAAAAAGTCCTGCGTTTTTTCCAAAACTGGACTCCCGCGGCCGTGAGAGAATAATGACTTATTATGGCAAGTAAAGCGGACTTTGTGCAATATGTCGCCGACCAGTGTTCTGGGGCTGGCGAGATCATGACCAAAAAGATGTTCGGGGACTATGGCATCTATTGTGATGGCAAGATTTTCGGGCTTATCTGCGACGACTGCTTCTACCTCAAGCCCACCGAAGCAGTGCGGCCCTTACTGCGCACGTTGGAATTGTGTCCACCTTACGAAGGTGCCAAGGACTATTTCCTGATTGCCGATGTGGATGACCGCGAATATCTCATTAACCTTGTGCGCGAGACCTGCAAAGCCCTGCCAGAACCCAAACCGAAAAAAAAGAAGAAATCATGATTAACGAGATTATTGAATTTAATAAGCAGTTTGTCGCCCGCAAGGGTTATGAACAGTATATGACGGACAAATACCCCGACAAGAAACTGGCTGTGCTCTCCTGCATGGACACGCGATTGACCGAATTGCTGCCTGCTGCACTGGGCTTAAAGAACGGAGATGCCAAGATTATCAAGAATGCGGGTGGTCTGGTCATTTCGCCCTTCGACTCGGCCATGCGCAGCCTTGTGGTTGCCGTTTATGAGTTGGGCGTACAGGAAATCATGGTGGTAGCCCACTCCAACTGCGGTGCCTGCCACATGAGTTACGACCACTTCCACCACGAGATGATTGAGCGCGGCGTGACCGACGAAACGCTCGACACCATCCGTCATTGCGGCATCGATCTCGACCAGTGGCTGGAAGGTTTCAAGGACACCCCCGAGTCGGTCCGCAAGACCGTAGCCACCATCAAGACACATCCGTTGATGCCCCGCGACATCACGGTGCGCGGCTTCATCATCGACTCGGTAACAGGTGCCCTCGAGGAAATCATGTAAAGGTATCTTGTGTTTCATGGACGAGAACAAAATAATCATATACCAGAGCGAAGACGGGGAAACCAGAATTGACGTCCGTTTAGAAAATGACACCGTCTGGCTGACACAAGCCCAGATGGCTGACCTGTTTCAAACAGATAGAACTTCTATTGTTCGTCATATTCAAAATATCTATAGAATTGGTGAATTAGATCGTGAATCAACCTCTGCAAAAATTGCACAAGTTCAACCCGAAGGGAATAGGCTGGTAAATAGAACAATACCTTACTTCAGCCTTGATATGATTATCTCTGTGGGCTATCGTGTTAATTCAAATTAAAAACCAATTGAATTATGTTACAACTCAATAAAGTACATCACATTGCGCTGATTTGCTCCGATTACGAGAAGAGCCTTGAGTTCTATACACGCGTTGTAGGCTGTCAGGTCATTGCTGAACATTGGCGTGAGGAACAACAGTCTTACTTAACCAAATTGTCGTTGAACGGTGAATATGTCATTGAACTGTTTTCGTACCCCTCACCGCCGCAACGTCCGTCTTATCCCGAGGCGGCAGGACTGCGGCATCTGGCTTTCGAGGTCGATGATATTGAGGAGCAGGTTGCGGAACTGGACCGCTTGGGCGTTGCTCACGAGGCCATCAGGACCGATATGACGACAGGCAAACACTTCGTATTCTTCAATGACCCCGACGATCAGCCTCTGGAAATGTACGAGAAATAACCGCACTATTCGCCTAAGTCGCGAATTTTGATAACTTTGTGACCTAATTAATAAGATTTACAAAATGTTTTTCCTGATGATCACACTGGCTATTGGCCTGTTGATGCCCTTCCAGACGGCAGCCAACTCACGGCTGCGCCAAGTCGTAGGACCGGCTTACGTTTCCACACTCGTTTCCTTCACCGTATCCACTTTAGCCTTGCTGCTGGTGTCGCTCGTGGCCGGAATCCCCATCCTGCCCACCGAGACGATGCTCGCCGAGGCGCCCTGGTGGAGTTGGTTCGTCGGCATCGTGGCTGTAGTGACCATCACCATTGCCATCCATTTGTTCAAGGAGATTGGGCAGTTGCAGGCACTCATCATCCCGATGTTCAGCCAACTGGTTTTCAGTCTGCTGATTGACCACTTCGGGTGGTTCGGTGCCAAAGTCATCCCTTTGGGCGCCAATCGCATCATCGGCGCACTGCTGCTCATCATCGGTGTCACGCTTGTAGTCATCCTGCCTCGGCTCAAGGCCGCAAAGCAGACAGCTACGGCCAGCAGCGGCTCTCGGCAGACCTTTTGGCAGCTCATGGCGGTCCTCTCGGGTTGCCTGTCGGCCAGCATCACCGGAGCTTATGCCCAGTTGTCAAGCATCGTGGGCAATCCTGTCCAGGCTACGACGGTAGCCTTCTTCGTAGCCACGATGGCGTTGCTGTTGTTCTGCACCTGCTTGGGCAAGACGCAGCTTGTGGGCAAGGCCTTCAGCCGTGACTACCCCTGGTGGATGTGGACCGGAGGCCTGTGCGGCGCCATCATCGTGTTCAGCAACGCCTGGCTTGTCCCCAAGGTCGGTGTCGGCGTCTTTTCCATGGCTTTGCTCGTTGGTCAGCTGACTCTGAGCATGCTCATGGAACATCGCGGCTGGCTTGGCGCCCCGCGCAAATCTATCACTTGGCAGAAAATCGTGGGCATCTTGCTCATGCTTGCCGGCGTAGCGCTCATCCGCTTGTGATATTGAAGATAACGAATGCTGATAATTAGATATAATATGGCAAAAAAGATTTATTTTGCGGGGTCAATTAGAGGCGGTCGAGTGGATGCAGACCTCTACAACCGCATCATCACCTATATCCAGCGCACCGACATCGTGCTGACCGAACATGTGGGCAAGAGTAATTTGAGCCTTACTGAGCAAGGACGCGAGCGTGATGCACGCATCTATGACCAGGACACCGCATGGCTGCGCGAGAGCGACATGCTGATTGGAGAGTGCACCTGTCCCTCGCTGGGCGTGGGCTATGAGTTGGCCTATGCCGAAGCCCATGGCATCCCCTGCCACATCTTCTACGACAGGACCAAAACGCAACTGTCCGCCATGCTCACCGGCAACCCCTACTTCCACATCCACCCTTACGACCACGAGTCCGACATCTACCCATTGTTGGATACGATTTTACAACAATAATGCGAAGGGCGATGATACATAATGCTACTGAATTGATGGGCTATATCCAGCAGGTGGGGTTCCTGCCGTTGCTGTATAGTGGCATCCCAGGCTATTCGGCTGACGAATCGGTGGATCCTGACTGCCGCTATGTCTTGCTTGACGATGGCAGTTGGGACTGGCCCTTGTGGGACTGGAAAGGCCCCATCGTCACCGAGGGCGACTGTGTCTATGGCAAGTTTTTCAACAAGAAGGCAGGCTTCGTCAGCCGCTCATGGTGGCCCGACCTGTACAATTGGCGTCGCCATGCCCATCCAGCCCCGTCAGCAGGTTCTATCGAAGAGGCGATTTTGATGACTTTACGCGAGCATGGTAGCATGATCACACGCGACCTGCGCCGTGCCTGTGGCTTTACCGAACCTAAAATGCGAAGTCGCTTCGACGGATATATTACGCGCCTGCAGATGGCTTGCCGCATTGTTACCGAGGACTTTGTCTATCCCCGTGACAAGCATGGGAAGGAGTACAGTTGGGGCTGGGCGCTCCTGACGACACCCGAACAATTGTTAGGCAAGGATGCATGCCATTGTGAACGCACACCCCAGGAATCCTTGGAGCGAATGATGGAACATCTCAAGCAAATTTTGCCTCATGCTACCGAAAAACAAATCATGAAACTCATCAAATAAAACCATACAGTTATGAAAAGAATCTTTATCATCCTGGCCATGTTGATGGCCATTACTGGCATCCAGGCCCAGAAAATCAGCCATATCGAGGCCACTCGCTCGTGGTACTACGTCTATGACGACAATGGCAAGAAGGTGCACACTTTCAGCACCACTCAGGGCGAAGTGGTTGCCTACAGCGACTCATTCTATATTGTCAAGCACGGCAGTTGGTACTACACCTATGACGCTAAGGGGAAGAAGTTGTACACCTTCAGCGTGAGCAACGTGGGAGAGGTCCTCAATGCTGCGGGCGACACGTTCACCAGCCGCAAGGGCAGCTGGATTTACACCTGGGACAAAAAAGGCAAGAAAATCGCCACCCGTTCAGCACATTAATCAGAGTGCAAATGAAAAACAAGGCGCGGAATCCGCAATGGCGGGCTCCGCGTCTTGTGATGATAAGATGGCCTCAGGTTTATTGAGCCACAATCTTGCAAATCTCAACGATAGTCATCATGGCCTTTTCCATCGAGGGGATGGGCACGTACTCATAGCGTCCATGCATGTTCATGCCACCAGCGAAGATGTTGGGGCAGGGCAGGTTCTTGAACGAGAGTTGGGCACCGTCCGTACCACCGCGGATGGGCTGCACCTTAGGTGTTACTCCGGCATTCTCCATCGCCTGCTTGGCAATGTCGATGATATTCATCACGGGCTCGATCTTCTCGCGCATGTTGTAGTACTGGTCCTTGATCTCGCAGGTCGTGCAATCGGGGAACTCGGCGTTGATCTTGTTGCACAGGTGCTCGATTTCACGCTTCCGGCTCTCGAAGCGGGCACGGTCATGGTCACGGATGATATAATTCAATGTGGTCTGCTCCACACCGCCTTCCATGCGGATGAGGTGGTAGAAGCCCTCGTAGCCCTCGGTGTGTTCGGGCGTCTCCCAGCGGGGCAGCATCATAGCGAACTGCATTGCAACACGCATAGAGTTGATCATCTTGTGCTTGGCAGCACCGGGATGCACGTTCAAACCCTTAAAGGTGATCTTGGCACTGGCGGCATTGAAGTTTTCAAATTCAAGTTCGCCTACTGCTCCGCCATCCATCGTGTAAGCCCAGTCACAGCCGAATTTCTCCACATCAAAGTGGTGTGCACCCAAGCCGATTTCCTCGTCAGGGTTGAAGCCCACACGGATGTTACCGTGCTTCACCTCGGGATGTTCCTGCAGCCACTCTACGGCGCTCAGGATTTCGGCGATACCGGCCTTGTCATCGGCACCCAGCAGGGTGTCACCGCTGGTAACAATGAATTCCTGGCCCTTGTAGTCGTTCATTTCGGGGAACTGTACGGGATCCAGTACAATATTGTTCTTCTCGCAAAGCACGATGGGCTCGCCCTCATACTTCACGATGCGGGGCTTCACGTCATGGCCGCTCATGTCGGGGGCAGTGTCCATGTGGGCGATAAAACCGATGGTGGGCACAGCTTTATCGGTGTTAGCAGGCAGGGTGGCAAACAGGTAACCGTTGTCGTCAAGCGAAATGTCGCTCAAACCCATGGCGTGCAACTCCTTTTCCAGTTCCTTGGCAAACACCATCTGACCAGGTGTCGAAGGGGTGAGGTTGGTGAGTTCGTCACTCTGGGTGTCGAACTTCACATACTTCAAAAATCTGTCAACTAATTTTGTCATAGTGATATACAGTTGTTAATGGTTCTTGTCTATTCAACATGCAAAGATAGTGAAAAATTCTGTACTTCTCTGTTTTGTGCATCAATAATTATTTATGGTTTCATTTATGGGCATTTCGAACATATATGTTAATTTATTTATCAATATTCGAGTAATATAGTTAAATGCTGTTAATTTTTGTCTTTCGCCCATTGCTGGTTCAAAAATTGCATATATCTTTGTGATATCAAAACGATATCATTTTAATAAACTAAATATTAACTTTTCAACTTTTACGATTATGGAAACGAAGGAATTTAATTTCAAAGGCGTGACAGTGAACGGCTTCCTGATGCTGTTTGTAGTGATTGTGTTACCGATTCTCGCCATTTGGGGCCTTTACAGGAGCATTATTCTGTTCGACATGCCTAATCACGGCGCACTGCCCTCGGTACTGCTCATCGTGAGCGCCCTGTTCATCATCTGCACCTTATTCTTATTAGGCGGTTTCATCATGCTTGAACCCAACACTGCCCGCGTGACCACCTGGTTCGGAAAATATAGTGGCACTTTCAGCCGCACTGGTTTCTATTGGATCAACCCCTTCTACGGCACCAAGAAAGTGTCGATGCGTGCCCGCAACCTTGACGCCGAGCCCATCAAGGTCAACGACAAGGTGGGTAACCCGGTAATGATCGGTCTGGTGATGGTATGGAGACTTAAGGATACTTACAAGGCCCTGTTCGAGGTGGATTCACAGACGATGGCTTCGACCGACGGCACCTTGAGTGGTAACGCCAAGGGGCTGATGAGTGCCCTGGAGAACTTCGTGAGCGTTCAGAGTTATGCTGCCCTGCGTCAGGTTGCCGGTCAGTATGCCTACGACGACAACGACGAGGATACCAAGGAACTTACCCTGCGCTCGGGTGGTGACGAGATCAACGAGCAACTGGAATCCAAATTGAACGAGCGCTTGTCGCTGGCCGGTATCGAGGTCGTTGAGGCCCGCATCAACTATCTGGCCTATGCTCCCGAGATTGCTGCCGTGATGTTGCGTCGCCAGCAGGCTAGCGCCATCATCACAGCCCGTGAGAAGATTGTCGAGGGCGCTGTGAGCATGGTGAAGATGGCCCTTGACAAACTCTCAAGCGAGGAAATCGTGGAACTTGATGACGACAAGAAGGCCTCGATGGTGAGCAACCTGCTCGTTGTCCTTTGTGCTGACGAACAGGCCCAGCCCGTTGTCAACACCGGCACCCTGAATATGTAACCCTGCGGGGCTAATGCGAATTTCGCGAATAAATAAAAGGATTTAGCGAGCATTATAACAATTCGTGAAATTAGTACCATTTGCGAAATTCGCATTAATAACCCGCATAAAGAATTAGCAGACTATGGCAAAGAAAGCCACAAAGAGTTTTATCCTGCGTGTCGATAGCGACACGATGGATGCCATTGAAAAGTGGGCAGCCGACGAGTTCCGTTCCACCAACGGCCAGTTGCAGTGGATCATCACCGAGGCGCTGCGCAAGGCCACAGCAATGAAACCTAGTTTGGCAATAAGGGATTGAATACCTTGTATTACTCGCTACTTTAAGGTTTTGCCATCGCGTTAGTCCTTGCTTTGGTCGGATTCAAAAGGGGACATATCAGTCTGGCTACGGTAATTGCCATTGGATTTTTCTTTGGTGGACTTGACAAGAAACGTGAATAAAAGAACAAATAACAATCATCAACCTTATATTTTTCACGACTATGAACAGAATGAATTCATCATATAAACTGACAACCTTAATTGTCGCCGTAGCATTGGTTGTGATTCTGGTACTCTTTTCAACTGGCGTGATTGATGACACTGTCGCATCTATATTTGGAGCCATCATTGGTCTTGCTGCTTTGGTGCTCTATGTCAACAGCCCCACACCCAAAGTAGATAGAGAGAAAGAGGAAATACAACGGGCTTTTGAGAAGACAAAGGTGCAGCGCACACGCGAGGGGAATGCCTTTGAAATGGCAACGGCCTTGATTCTGGTCTGCTCGGTAGTCGTCGGGGTAGCCACCCACACGTTTGAGCAGCGTACAGATATTCTGCCAGAATATCTGTGCTTCTTCATCGGTGCAATCGCAGGACTCATTTGGGCCTATCATCCGATGTCCGTCTTCTCCGTCGCTTTATCGGATAGTATCACCAATGTCGAACAGTTCAAGCTGCTCATCAGAAGGCACCGTGTGCTCGCTGTCGAATTTGCTTTGATTGCCTTAACCTTCAGCATCTGCCCAGAAAAAAACAAGCTTCAGGTAATTGCCATCATTTGCCTTCTCTTGGGCTGTATCGGTACTCATTTTCTCTTTTCTTTCTTGCATAAAAAGAACAAATGAGGCTGACTGGCTAATTGTGACTATGAACAAGCAGGTTGAGCGGTTGTGGCAACGATGGGGCGATGCCGTCAGGTTCCTCTTGTGGGGCCTGACGGTGGCATTGGTATGCTTTTTGCTGTATCGCGTCATCGTGAACAACAATGCTCCACATCTGGTGCCCTTGAGCGAGGGAGCGCGCGACAGTCTGATGACCGTCGGCGTGCCTAGTGGCATGAGCGATACACTGGTGAGATACGATGCCTTCGACGTGCATTTCAATGCCGAGCGGGGCATTGCCAATTGCACTGTTTATGAGTTCGTTGTCAACGAACTCAACGGAACGACTGAACGCTCGGGTGACTTTATGCCTGATACTGGTGTGAAGGGGTGCCCGTCACTACAGGACTATGCTGGCAGCGGAATGGACCGAGGCCATCTGGTTCCTGCCGCCGACCTCAAGTGGAGTGCAGATGCTATGCGGCAATCGTTCCTGCTGACCAATGTCGCCCCGATGCATAAGGCACTAAATGAGGGCGGCTGGGCCAAACTGGAGGAGAAAGTGCGTGAATGGGCAGCACGCGATAGCGCCTTGCTGGTGTTTACGGGGCCCGTTGTCAGCGAGAGCGACACCACGCTCTCAAACGGTCGCGTGACGGTGCCGAGCGCCTACTATAAGGTTATCATAGCAACGTGTGTGAGGCCTGTGAGGGCTATCGCATTCATCTATCCCAACGGTCACAGTGGCGGCCGTCTGCGGCAATATGCGGTGAGCGTCGATGAGGTCGAGCGTAGGACAGGACAAGACTTTTTCCCCTTTTTAACTTCTGAGGAGCAGAAAAGTTTGGAATCCCCTGTCAACCTCGACGCATGGCTCAATTAGTTAACAGATAATAGAGAATAGTTTATAGTTGATGAGATGAAGCAATTACTGAAGATTTGGTTTCTGGTAGTAGCAATGGTCATGGGAGGCGCTTTGCCTCCTCAAGTGATGGGCGATAGCATCATCACCACCCAGTGGTCAGCACAAGCCAAAAGTAAAAAGAAGGCCAAGAAAAAAAACAGGAAGTCAAGAAAATCCAGTTCATCTAGTAAATCTAGAGATTCTAGAAAAAAAGACAAGCCTTCTTCTTCTTCGTTGCTGACGGTCCCCTCCATTGGCAAGACCGCTACGACAACAGCCATTCCGCAACAGAGTACTAACACCCTGCTGTCGGTCGGCATTCCCAAGGGCGTTTCCAATCAGGTCATCAACTACCAATCTATTAGGGTTAACTTTAACCCCTCATTGAGGATTCCCAACTGTGTCGCCTATGAACTCACGGCGACGATGGTCTCGATGGCCGATGCACCTGATCACGAGTCCCGCAAGAATTACAACTACGCCAAGGACAGTAATGTCAAGTCCTGCCCCGAGAATTGGGAATACCGCGGCAGCGGCTACAGCCGTGGCCACATGGCGCCCGCGATGGACATGCGCTGGGATAAGACGGCGATGGCGCAGTGTTTCTATATGACCAACATGTGCCCCCAGGACACCAAACTCAACAACGACCACTGGCGCGTGCTCGAGGAGAAAGTGCACCGCTGGGCCAAGCGCGACAAGCGCCTAATGGTCTATACCGGCCCCATCATGGGCAAGAACCCCAAGATGATAGGGAAGAATAAGCAGAACATAGCCGTCCCCGATGCCTTCTTCAAAGTCCTGTATGCTCCTGACCAGGGTCGTGCCATCGCCTTCATCTACGAGAACCGTCCCTGCCCCGGCAATATCAGCAAGTATGCCGTCACGGTTGCCGAGGTCGAGCGCCGCACAGGCCTCACCTTCTCCAGCGCCATGCCCAAGCGCCAGTGTAAAGTCGAGGACTGGGAATAAACAAAATGTGCGGAATTTTTGTTATATTTGCAGTTCAATAGATGACTTAACAGACGGAATACAATGAAGAAACATTTGATTTATAGTGTGTTATTGCTGGCTGTCGCGCTCGCTGGATGCCGTGGCGGTAGCGAGAGACCGGAAGAGAACGCTCAGGTGGACTCGTTCTACAAGAGTGCCTATGACGACGGCACTGCCGTGCAGGAGCAGTCAAGCAAGCACAGCGAGGGCAAGGAATATAAATCTACTGGCGATGCGTCGTTGCTCGATGTGAAACTGCCTGAACGTCTCGACAATCAGACGGTGCACTACAAGTCTATTGTGGTCTATTTCAACAAGTATTACCGTGTGCCCAACTGTGTGGCCTATGAGTTGACCAACACCATGACGTCGATGGCCGACTCGCGTGAAGCCGAAAACCGCGCCAACTATAAGTTTGAGCGCGACTACGACGTGAAGGGCTGCCCCGATTGGTGGGATTACAAGGAGAGCGGCTATACCCGAGGTCACATGGCCCCGGCGATGGATATGCGTTGGGACAAGACAGCCATGGAGCAATGCTTTCTGATGACCAACATCTGCCCGCAACTCGACGAGATGAACGATGGCGAGTGGCGACATGTCGAGGAAGCGGTTCACAAGTGGTCTCGTACGGCTGGGCGGCTCGTTGTGATTACGGGTCCCATCTTCTCCAACAATATGCAACGCATCGGCAAACATAACGACATCGCAGTGCCCGAGCGTTTCTTCAAGGTCGTGTATTCGCCCAAGCAGAACCGCGCCATCGCCTTCGTGATGGAAAACAAGAAGATGCCCAATAGTTGGACGAACTACGCCACCACCATCGACAAGGTGGAGGCGCTAACAGGATATGACTTCCTCGCATCGCTTGAAGACGACGTGGAGGATGTCATTGAGAGCAAAGAGAACATTAAGGACTGGCCCGCTTATTACCCACGCCGATGAATACGATTGACTTGACAGGTGTCGGCAGTGACACCATCTGTGCAGTCTCCACGCCACAGGGTAGGGGAGGCATCGCTGTTATCCGTGTAAGTGGCCCTCAGGCGTTGGAAATTGTTCAGAAGCGCTGGCAGGGCAAACCGTTAGCCGATATGTCAACCCACACTGTTCACCTGGGGCAGTTGACCGATACCACGGGCGACGTGCTCGACCAGGTGGTGCTGACTGTCTATCGCGCACCCAATTCGTTCACGGGTGAGGACGTGGTGGAACTGGCTTGCCACGGCTCGACATGGATTCAGCAGCAAGCCATCCAGACGCTCATTGATGCGGGCTGCCGCCATGCGATGGCGGGCGAATTCACTCGCCGCGCCTTTGCCAACGGCCGCATGGACCTTTCACAGGCCGAAGCCGTTGCCGATGTCATCGAGGCACAGTCTCGTGCTGCGCACCATGTGGCGATGAGCCAGATGCGCGGTCGTTATAGCGAAGAGTTGAAAGGTTTGCGTGAAAAGTTGTTGCACTTCGTGTCGCTCATTGAACTTGAACTGGACTTTAGCGAGGAGGATGTGACCTTTGCCGACCGTGGCGAGGTGACAGCCTTGGCACACGAAATCCATGACCTCATCAGCCGCCTAGCCGATAGTTACCGTGACGGCAACGCCATCCGTAATGGTATGCCCGTCGCCATCGTCGGTCAGACCAATGCAGGTAAATCCACATTGCTCAATGCCCTGCTGCGTGACGACCGAGCACTGGTGAGCAACATTCATGGCACCACGCGCGACACTATCGAGGACACCGTGGTGATGAACGGCATGTTGTTCCGCTTTATCGACACGGCAGGCATCCGTCAGGCAACTGATGCCGTTGAACGGATGGGCATCGAGCGCACATGGCAAGCTATCGACAAGGCCAATGTCGTGCTCTGGATTGTTGACGTCACTAGCGCAGACACCAGCATGGCCCATGACATCCTGTCCCACTGCAAGGGCAAAGCCCTCATCGTTGTGCTCAACAAAACCGACCTTGACGACGATTTTGCCGCAAGGAGTGAGTTAAATGACCTTCTTCCCGAGGGTACGCCAGTCGTGGCCATCAGTGCTAAACGTGATGCCGACATCGAGTTCTTGCGCGACCTCATCGTCAAGAACGCCTCTTTGCCCGAAGTGGACAATGATGCAGTCATCGTTACCAATGCCCGCCACTACCAAGCCTTGACGCATGCCCGCGATGCCATCGCCCGTGCTATCACGGCCCTGAATGGCGGCCTCAGCGGTGATCTCCTTGACCAAGACATCCGTGAATGCCTCCACTGGCTCGGCGAAATCACCGGCACCGTCACCACCGACAACATCCTCGCCGAAATCTTCACCCACTTCTGCATCGGCAAATAGAGCCTTAGAAACAACTCAGAACAACTTTGAACAACTTGAAGTAAACCGCTAATTTATAGCGGTTTACTCGTTTTTAACACTTCGGGTTGCATATTTTTTTCTTCAACTTTCTCGTACTATTTTTGTATCATATTTCTACCGCGAGTGTAAACTGTGTTCAAATTGTCTTCCATTATGCAATATTTGGGACAAACATGGAACAGCATGAAACTTATCCAAAACGCTACTGACGGGACAAAGTGGAACACAGTGGGAAATTGCGGAACTGAATGGAACAAAAATGGCGGTTTTTCCGCAGAGTTAAACCTTTATAATGACGCACATTTATGGAAATAGAGAAACGATGTCAGTGGTGCGGGAAACAATTCATAGCACACAAAATGACGACTCTTTACTGCTCTTCAAGCTGTGTTAACAAGGCTTACAAGGCAAAAAAGAAACAGATGATGAAAGAAGAAGTCGAGCAGGAACAACACTCCAAGTTGCCCATCGTTGAAAGTCTTGGAGACAAACCATACCTAAGCCCAATGGAAGCTGCAAAGCTTCTGGGTGTGGGAAAAACAACCATATATAGGTATATGGCTCAGGGGCAATTCAAGGTTCTTAGACTACCGGCCAAGACCCTCGTAAGAAGAATTGATTTGGAGGCCATGTTTGACAATGCCCCCGCATATGTCAAGCGGAACAACCACAGGCATAAGATCGAGCACGATAGCTATACAATGAAGGAGATTTGTGAGAAATATCAAGTGACCCGAAAAGTGGCCATGCGACGGATTGAGCAGTTCGACATCCCAAAGATATACGAGGGACGCAATGTGTCCTTCTCAAAAACTGCCGTTGACAGGTACTTTTCCGAACTCATCGAGGACTTTGATAAGGAGAATTACTACACCATCCAACAGGTTATGGAGAAGTTCAACATGTCCTACTCTGCCGTCATTTCTTTTGCCAAACGGCATAAGTTACCAAGGGTCACCAGGCGGAGGGAAGTGTTCTATTCCAAACCCCATATCGACAGCCTGAAAGGTATTGGTGAAGCTATTGATCCTCTCTACTACACTTTCAAGGAGGTGATGGAGAAGTACGGATTCACAAAAGATCAAGTAAGCCATTATCTCCATACCTATCATATTGACCGCTTCAAACGAGGTACTTTTACAATGATTAACCGGAAGGAGTTTGACAAGACAATCAAGGAACGCATGCATGGATTCACAAGCATCTCTGAACTCAACGCAAAGATTGAAGAAGCAAAGGAAGACCGAACAAGAACAGAGCAAATCACACTTCATTCTGGTAGCATTGAAATCATACCAAGTGTGGAATCAGAGAATGATGCAGATGGGTACGAAGGCTATATTAGTGCCGAGGAGATTGCTGCACGATACAAACAAAGTAAAAAGTGGGTTGGCTTCCTACTGCGTCAGAAAAAAATACCGAGGGTGCAGGTAGCAGGAATCCTGCTCTACGATGAGACAGCGGTTGACGATGTATTCAGCAGATACTCGTCAGCAGACTCTATCACAGAATGGTACACCACAGATGATATAGAAAAGATGTACAACATGACACCTGTGGCCAGACGCAGCTTTACTCATCGTCACAATATCCCTACAAAAAAGGAGTATGGCATCACGTATTACTCCAAGCTCCATGTTGACTTTGCACGTAATCCAGGGCTCCAATATGCCGAAGACTACTACATGGTCGAGCAGATTATGGCCAAGTATCATGTTGACAGGGAGACTGTGTATGGTATTGTCAGATACAAAAAAATCCCGAGCGTCAAAGACGGCCAGTTCAGAGTGTATCTTAAATCCGCCATCGATAAGTACTTTTCCGATAAACAAGAGAAGGACAATAAGAAATAATAAGCTCAGACTTATCCCAGCATTATTTTCAATTATAATCCGCTGATTGCCATCAG
This sequence comes from uncultured Bacteroidales bacterium, assembly GCA_902776435.1. Lineage (GTDB taxonomy): Bacteria > Bacteroidota > Bacteroidia > Bacteroidales > Muribaculaceae > Sodaliphilus. The sequence continues at coordinate 77,971 of CACYQB010000015.1, forward strand.
CATAAAATAAGTCAAGACATTTGCAAACTAATAAAACAATAAAGACATGCAGTACTGCAAGACAATCACACTTCGGAAACGCATCCTCAAATGCGGGATGATTTCCCTCTATCTGGACTATTATCCAGGCTATCGTGACATCATTTCTATGAAGACCATCCGTCGTGAATCACTTGGTATTTACATTTATCCCAAGCCTCAAAACAAGCGTGAGAAGGACTTCAATAAGGTAATGATTGAAAAAGCTGAAGCCATCCGTTGCAGGCGTTTTGAGTCCATCGTGAACGAACGTTATGACATTTTTGACAAAAAAAGATTCAACGGCGACTTCCTTGCCTACTTCTATCAGATGCTTCAAAACAAAGACCCCAAGTGGAGGTTTGTCTATGAACACTTCTCATACTTTGTTGGCGGCAAGTGCCGCTGCGAAGAAATCGACGTTGATCTGTGCAACAAGTTCCGCGAATACCTTCTGACAGCAAAGAACATGCGCAACGGCAGACCGATGGCCATCAACTCAGTCGCTGGCTATTGGTCAACATTCCGTGGCTTCCTGAATATTGCTTACCGTGACAAGATGATCCGAACTAACCCCAATGACTTCTTGGACAAAATCAAGACCATTCCTGTTGACAAGCAGAGTCTGTCAATGGAAGAGCTTCGCAGGCTTTACCGTACTCCATGTGACATCGACGTACTGAAAAAGGCATCAATTTTCGCTTGCTTAACAGGTATGCGCCGAAGTGACATCATCAATCTCAGATGGGAAAACATCAAGGAATACGCCGACGGCAACAAGTATGTCGAGTTCTATGCACAAAAGACTAAAACACGTAACCTTATCCCCATCACCATGGGAGCATACGAACTCATCTCTGAGGGACGAAAATCCTTATATGGGCCCGTATTTGACGGGTTTGAGATAGACATGGCACGGAAACCGCTGAAAACCTGGCTTGCTAAGGCTGGTATCAGAAAGCGGATAACATTCCATTCATTCCGGCATACTTTCGCATCGCTTCAAGTGGAACTTGGCACTGATCTCTACACTGTCCAGCAGCTCCTGGCACACAAGAGTGTCACAACCACACAAATCTATGCTTGTCATGCCGACCCAAAGAGACGGGAAGCTGCCGAAAGAATATCATCCATGCTTCTCGGTGATGATGGTAAAAAAGCAACGGCTCAAACCAAGAAAACGAAGAATTGTGGCTAAAGATTGCGAAACCCCTCAATATATTGAGGCAATGAAGAAACAAGCCAATTAACCACAAAACCAATAATTATGATGGAATAATTGCTGTTATTAGTGGATAATTCCGTAACTTTGCGCTCAAATTATTGATATTTTATTGATATGAAGAGCAAAAAGGTTACGGAACTTTTCTTTTTGGTTGTAGGCTGTATTGCAATGGGTTTATATACAGCAATGCTTTTCGAGTGGATTGATTGTGCCGACTGGTTCATACTTCCCTCAAAGTTCATCAGCGGACAGTATGAGCAAGCAAAAGCCTTCACACCCATCTTATATATTACCCTGGCGCTGCTGGTTCTTATCAGGATGACATTCATCAGTTATGCAATGGGCAAGACGGTAGTTGTTATCCCTCATAGTAAGCAGCAGTTGCGTCTTGTCACTGGATCAAAAAACGATTCAATGACAGAAGAGCCGGAGAAAGATAAGACTGAGGTCATCAGAGAACGCCATCAGCAGCAGCTCATCCAACGTAAGCGTCAAATTATGACATGTGTTTTGGAGTACGTGAAGCTCACACTGGCCCCCTACATGAAGACCTCTGACCTCAATGTCTTTTGTGAAAACATCAAAAATTGGGAGACCTCAAAGGACATTGCACCGTCGCCGTCCATAACCAACGGTCAACTTTCAACATTGGACCTCAGACATTTAGCCTGGAACATCGGAGAACGTTTCAAGTGGAATGGTGAGCAACGGGCCATATTTATTAAGCGGTCGTTCCCCAATGAGTTCCGAGATCTTGAAATCAAATCAATCCGGCAAAACCTGCGACAGCATGGTACTTGCATCATCCCGATAGACATCCCGGACAAAGGCTGTTTCAAGTTTCATACCCCATCCGCCAGCTTGCCATAAAACATTTACCTGCTTGTTACAACTTATTCTGACTTATTCCAGACTTAACTTTTGATGACATCATCCAGCATTGAATCAGTCTGTTACTTTGCCATCGGAATCATAATAATTTCGACAATATGCAAGAACAGATTACATTCAACGACCTTCCCATGATGGTCTCACAGGTGCTCAGCAAAATGGAGCGGCTTGAACGTGTAATTGAAACCATCAGAGAACGGATAGACGGCAATTCCACATCTTCAGCCGAACATATTCCAATGACTATTGACGAGGCATGTGACTTCCTGAAGATGAAGAAATCAACAATGTACTATCACGTAGAACGTGGCAACATCACAGTCACCAAACGAGGGAAAAACTTCATTTTTTTCAAAGATGAACTTGTACATTGGCTTGAAGGTGGCAGGAAGAACCAGGAAAGCAGCATGAATCCAGACGAAGAGAATGACATGCGCCTGGCTTCATTCAGACGAAAACCCAAAGGATTCTATCCAAGAAGATGACTCATCCCCACCCAAGATGCGCCCATGCCAAATTTCTGTGTCTTTCTACTTTCCAGCCATTGGCATCGCTTTTGTCCATCACGTCTCGGCCTTTCGTGCAAGCATGAAAGCCTTCGCAGTATTGGACAATGACCAGTGAGAGTCGCCGAGAAACTCTGTGATGTATGTACTGGAGAATGCAAGTCAGACAACAGACATGCCTTCTCTTTTCCGTACATATAACACGGAGTTTCTTTTTCGACGACACTCAAAGGTCACCACCATGCAATGGCCTGGCAGGCAGATTCATTGTTGGCATGGACTGCATCACCACCCTCATTCATCTAAAGCAAAATATCCTCACACCAGATTGCCTATCTTTCATATATCCAAATAACCAAATTCAACAAATACTTATATTGTGTTAATTATGCTGAAGCCTTGCGCCCGTTTGATTGTTATTTGTTTCCGTCTTTTCGACATCCCAGTTTCCGTGGCCACCACCCATCCACTTACCTGTTGAAACCCATATTTCATAATAGTACATCCACTCTACCGCCCAATGCACTATCGTATTTGCGATAACCATTGATGACCTCCATTCCCCTGACCATGGCAAATACAGGCACAATTGTTGTTTGCCATCTTTAAAAATATATGTATGTGGCAGACGTTTCGCGCCCTCAGCTAATGGTAGTGGTTTTGGTGACACAATAAATACCTTCGGGGCAGCACCGAGGGTATAAGAAATCTTCAGCCTATAGGTGTTTGATAAAGCCGAAGGTGTGAACTCCCCAAACCAAGTCATCGTGCCACAATAAACTGAGCCTGACGATCCGGGGAATTCATGCTTCAGTAAGTTAAATTGACGTATTGGTGTTATCGCCTTACTCTCCATAAAAGGTGTGCGCAGTGTTTATTATTTTCCCATTGGGACTTGCTGCAACTTTCCCTGTTCTTGTCAAAAGAACAGCACCAGTAGCAAGCTTTGATTTCCTTCGTTCGACCAAAAGAGATGCAGCTTTTGTTGTAACTTCCTTTCCAAACACGCGCCCCATGGTGGCCTGAATCTGCATTCTCGTAGAACCTTTCAGGATCTCGTTCACATCCTTCTTGACAGTAGCAAGCCAATTGTAGAAATTATTACGTCTTGTAGGATGGCTTGGCCATTTATCCGCAAAATTCTCCTCAGGGTTAACTGGATTTGACACCACATCCTCACCTTTCTCATTCTTGGTGATAAACCTCTCCATATTATCGACCACATTTATCAAACCGTCAAGCAGGTTTTTCTCACCACTGTAGGCGCGAGCTGCCAATGTTGTAATGATAATGGATATCGGCTTGTCATCCTTATTATTGCAGAACATCATGTCCCTATGACGTTTTAGTATCTGAACAATGCGTTGTAGAACGGTTTTGTTCTTCGTGTACTTCCCAATCGGCACAACGGCCTCAGCCATAAGCTTTACGGACTCATCCGCTTTACACCGGCTAGCGAACCACAATGCATAACCGTCTGGATTGCTCTTCAACCAGTTTTCTTTACGGGTAGAAATGGCATAATCCCAAGCCTTTTTATCTGTGATGCGGATAGAAATCTGATCAACAGTTTCTTCCGAAAAACTATCAGAATACAAACGAGCCATTTTTTCATTATATTTTCCGTCAGCCACTGCAGGTAAAATATCCATGTGATATTTCTCTTTAGGATTATCCGAGTTATCTCTATATAGCAATGTCCAGCAACGGCGACCTTCTGTCTGTGACAACATCGAAGCATAGCGATCACTGCGCTTGAGTCGCGCACCTACCTTGTCTTTCAAATCCTTCTGTGTCCACAGTGGACTCTTCTCCGTCAATCGGAACACCAAATCCACATCTATGTCTTCGTCTGAATTAATAGGCTGAATGATGGTTCCCAGTCTAAGAGAGCCTTGTGGAGTCACAACTGGTGTATAAGGTTCAAACGTTGGGTCATTCTGCAAGAAATCTCCAACGGCTTTATAGCTCCTTGCAAGATTGTCAAATTGAGTCTCGTTAATGTCCAATGACTCACCCAGAGTTTCAAGAATATCCTTAAACTCTTCTTTCTGTTCCTCACTTAAATTACGTTGCATTCTACTCTATTTTATTTTATTGTTAGTATTTCTATATCTTCATCCGTTTCGGCTCTATAATCAAACAACACCCAAGGCAAGTCCGCCTTAGGCATCCTGATGCGCCCTAGTTCTACAGCGCAAGAAGCTGGAGCCGCCATAAAGATTTTCAAATTGTCAGCCTGAGGATGGGCGGTCTTGATAGCATCCATTGTTGCTCGTGCCACTCGGTTGAACTGATGGAATTGTTCTTCGCTGCGCATCATATCATTCCCTGGTTCATCACATGTGATAACCCAGATACTTGCTTTTTCACCCAAACGCCTTATAATCCTTTCTTTGATGGCCTTGGCACTCAATGCTATCACTAACACAGGATTCTTACCCTCGACAATGGGCTTTTCTAACCGAATGTCGTTTTTAACATCCTCATCAAGCCAACGCCAAGTGCGTGGTATACGATGCATTTGATACACGCGTACATGGTATTTGTCATTTAGCACGGTGCCGAGTTTCACCAAAAGCGGTTGGGGACCTAGTGGAAATAAAGAGACGTGAGCCGTAATACCATTCTCAATGGCCTTGAGAACCTTATCTGCACACAATTTGTCTATTTGAAGTTTCTCGATAAGCCAGTAGTCTGGATCTCCCTCATCGAGCACCGAGTTCTTCATTTGGATTTCCACAGGATCTAAAGTTGCTGGGTATCGATCAGGGAAAATAGCATTGTGAAGCTCTTCTTTTTGAAAGTACGGAACATCTTTTCCGATCTTAGGGCCATATGCCACCACCAAGCTCTTATTCTCTGGCTGTATGGCTGTAGCCATCCATATGCGGTCTTCGTGTTCTTTTTTCATTGCCCTCAGTAATTCCTCTGAGTATTTTTCCACTCCTTCGTGATCAATCAGTTTGTGGCACTCTGGGCAAAGCAACATAAGATTACTTGGATCTTTGGCAAGTTCTTTTGATCTGCTATCGCCCCTTGGACCATCCTCAGAATCTCCAATAATATGAGCATAGTTTGAGATATTACACTTATCCATCGTAATACCGTTCACATCCAGTCGTTTATTACAGCCCCTAAACTCACACCTTCCATGAGCTGCGAACCACAGTTCTCGTCTAACGTTAATATTAATATGTGTTTTACTCATGCATTATAAAATTTTAAACTATTTACTATAATTCACTTCAATTATCGTGCCAACAAATAAAACCATGCCAGTTTGTCACTTTATAGTCCATTTCGGCAAAAATGTCAGTTAATTATCCGATTAAAATCGCATTATTTGAGCATTTTATTTTTTTGTCTCAAAAAATATTTGCATCTTTGCAGCCAAAAATCAACTGACCAATTATGATACAAGAAATTAAATTCCAGAACTTCCTCTCCTTTCGCGACGAGACCATTTTCAGCTTTGAGCCGTTAAAGGATGACCCGATTAACCGTGTAGTCACAATGCCTGACGGAACCAAATTGCTTCGGTTCGCCGCCATTTTTGGGGCCAATGCCTCTGGCAAATCAAATTTTCTTGAAGTTTTCGACTTTCTGCTTAATTTCTGGACACAATTACCTTCGCGTAACGATCTTTCTACTAGAGTGTCACCGTTCTTGCTTGACAAAGACACACCCTTGCAGGACTCTCTATTTGAAATAAAGTTCTATGTTAAGGGTGTCCGCTATTGGTACAAACTGGAACTTAACAATGAACGTGTTTCAGGCGAGTCTCTTTATTTCTACGAATCCAACCAGCCAACTCGTATTTTTTGGCGCGAATACATTGATGGGCAATCCGTGGTTAAGTTTAACTACGCAGTTGTAAAACTGAAAGTTGCAGAACTTGACGCCATCAACCTTAATTGCTGGAAAAACATGTCTTTCTTCGCATCCATGACAAAGGTCAATCTACATATTGATCGTATTGATACTGTCCTCCGATGGATTAATGAAAAACTCATGCCTGGAATCAATCGAAGTACAGAACTGTCTGGATACGCCAAAAGCCGTATGCTTAAAGATGAATCCTTCCGCAATTATCTCATGTCATTTACTCAGAAGGCCGACTTGCGCATATCAAGGATAGATGTCAAAGAAACGCCCTTTAGTCTCAACGAGAGTCAACTCAAAGCCATCTCTGAGGCAAAATTCATTAACGAGAAACAACGGGAAGATATTCTTGCTAAAGGCTTTATAAATGACATTCAGACAGATTTCGTTGTTCACGTTAAGAACACTCGCGGTGAAGAAGAATACATCTTACCCGAGACCAGTCAGTCAGCAGGGACTACACGTGTAATCGAAATTGAGTCTGCCATCCATACCATTTTGGAGAATCAAGCCTTTCTGGCTATCGATGAGGTTGAGGCATCACTTCACCCCTTCCTCTTGGATTTCATCTTAGATAGATTCCTCAAAAAAGAAGACAATGAGTCACAATTATTGGTTACAACGCATTATGATCCACTCCTTGATACCATAGATGACCTATTTGGAAAGGATTCAGTGTGGTTTACTGATAAAAGAGAAGATGGAAATACGGAACTCTACCCCCTAACTGACTTCAAGGGCTTGAACAAATTAAAATCTATACGAAAATCATACAAAAACGGTCAATTCGGAGCTGTTCCAGAAATTTATGTTTAAATAATATGGCAAGAAAAAGAAAGGAACGAGAATTGCGCCGCTCGCGAATAACAGTAATTGGTGAGGGGTTGACAGAACGCTGGTACTTTGACCATTTGCGCACTGTTATGGGTTTCCGTTATGACTGCAAACCCCGTTTTTTTACACATCAATCCTATGACGAGATGCGTAAACTAATCGAGCTGGTCCTTCAAGACGACGGCATTGCCGTGTGCGTCTGTGATGCTGACATTACCCGCATCAACCCGGTTGAAAGCGTGCGACTTAAAGAAATGAAAGATAAATATGCCTCGAACGACAAGGTATTTATCTGTGATAGCATGCCTTCTATCGAATTTTGGTTTTTACTCCACTTTTTGGAAACCAGTCGATTTTTTAATGATTCTAATGAAGTTTCCAACATCCTCCGTCGGTATATACCTGCATTCCAGAAACACAGCTTTTTCTTGGAGAAAGTTCACTGGGTATCAGACCTTTGTGCCGACGACAAGTTAGCAACCGCTTGCTCGCGCGCCAATTTTTTAAGCCAGAACCAACAAGCCAAATCGTATTCCAATATATTCAAAGCAATAGAACTGTTTTTAGCTAACCAAAAAACGAAACAATTGTAGACGATGAAAAAATGATCATAATTTGCACACCTTTGCTTGTGTTACGGTTTATATAAGATTCACAAGTCGTCACCACGCACTTGGCGTTGACAGGCAGATTCATTGTTGGCATGGACTGCATCACCACCCTCATTCATCTGAAATATAATAGCTTCATATGAGATTGCTTTATTTTCTTGTAGCGATGTAGCGAAGCAGGAACGGCCCCATTTTTCTTTTTAAATATCAGTGACTTACGTTTCGCTACATGGTTTATTTCAGGTTTTGTTTCGCTACAAAAAACAGGGGCGGCCTGCCAAAGGTGACCCCTGCATTGTTTTATTAAAAACTAGTCGTATGAAATGAAAAAAGTTAGTTGGTGTTTGTATTGCTGCGATTATTTGAACTCATTACACTTTGGACAGAACCAGTATGATTGCTTCTTCTTTTTACTGTACACGCTTATCAGCGGCAGACCGCATGTCGGGCAAAGCTTGATGACAGGCTTCATCCGCAGGTCCGCATAGAAGATTGGTTTCAGAGTGGTCGGATGTACACAAGAATTCTCCTGACAGATCCAGAAGTGCTTCTTGGTCTTCGGGGAATACTTGCGTACAAGCGTTTTACGATGGCATACAGGACATTCCCTATTGGGAACCTCCTGACCTTCAGCTGCCTTGATCGTCAATGACATACAAGGGGAGCTCTCTTCTGCGAACTTAATGTTTTCCTGAACCATCCTCTCGGTCTGCTCCATAAAGTCATCCAACCCCATCTTGCCATCGGCAATGGCCGAGAGATTATACTCCATTTCTGCCGTAAGGTCGGGCTTGGTCAATGATTCGTGAATGCTCTCGATCATTGCCACGCCTAAGTCAGTCGGAACGAGTTCCTTGCCCTTTTTCTGAATACAGGGAAACGAATGAGACTTTCCTGACGATATGGCGAGCAAGTCAGCAATGATGCTATCACGAGTTGCCGGCGTTCCAATGCCTTTGCACTCCTTCAGTTTCTCTCTGTTAGGATTGTCCGGGTTGACAAAACGCCAGATATTGGTCATCGCTGCCAGCAGCGAGCCTTCCGTAAAACGCTTAGGGGGAGCCGTCTTCTTATCCTCTATAATATATACAGGTATAGGGAACTCATCGCCAACCACAAGGTTTGGAATGTCTTTGACTTCATCCTCCTTGTCATCCGACTTAGCAACACTACGCCATCCTGGACTGACAACCGCCTTGCCAGTTCCTGCGAACATACATCCTTGTGCCTCTATTTCGTATTTGATAGCGTTGTATTTACAAGGGGGAAAGAACTGGATGATGTACCGAATGGCTATCATTTCATAAATCTTGCGCTCCCATTCGTCCAAGTCTTTTGGGACAACGCCAGTCGGTATCAGCGCATGATGTGCGCTGACCTTGTTGTCATTGAAGCAGCGACTCTTTATTGTGGAGTCGGCATGGAGTGCAGCCTCCATGCCATAATCGCCAAGGGATTTCAAAATTCGGACACCATCCTGGTGTTGACTTGATGGGATGTAATTACAGTCAGAACGTGGATAGCTCACGAACTTCTTTTCATACAAGGACTGTACTCTTGCAAGCACACTCGACGGAGACATGCCATAACGCTTATTGGCTTCCACCTGCAAAGTATCGATGGAGTAAGGCAATGGCGAACTTTCAGTCTGGCTATGCCTCTCGCAGTGGGTGACCCTTGCGGTTTTATTTTTGATTTCTTCCTTGATCCGCTCCAGATATTTCCGGTCAATGATACGCCCTTCGCAGTCAGTCGGAGCATCCGCTGTCGGTGTCAATGTTGCCGTGAAGGGGATGCCGCCCTTTGAGAGGTTGGCCTTCAATTCATAGTAGTTGATGGAATGGAAATCTTTTATCTCCTTTTCCCGATTGACCACCAAAGCAAGCGTGGGTGTCTTCACGCGCCCTACACGCCAGACACAACCATTCCCGCCTGTCCTGGCACTGATCGTATATGCCCTCGACAGATTGATGCCTACTAACCAGTCTGCCCGTTCACGCGCCATGCCTGCATGGTACAATGAACGGAACCGTTCATTCGGCACGATATTGTCAAACGCCCGTTTCATACTGTCGCTGTCTTTGGCATTGATGAGAATGCGCCGTACATCCCCCTTATAGCCTACATATTCCAATATTTCGTCAATCAGCAACTGTCCCTCACGGTCAGGGTCACCGCCATTGACTACGACATCGGCCTTCTTCAAAACAGTGCGGATATATTCAAATTGTCCCTTGGCTGTTGGCGAGGGGAGTTTCTTCCATTCTGTCGGGAATATGGGATATTTCTTAAAATCAGCATATTCCTTACCGTAGGCCTCAGGCATAGCCGTCATCAAAATGTGGCCAAATGCCCATGTCACGATGACATCATCTTTCTGATAGCAGTGCTTGCTCCTACAGGCGACAAAATCAGTCCACAAGTAAGACGCTATGGCTGTGGCGATGTCCGGCTTTTCTGCAATATAAACTGTCATAACGATTATGTTTACAGGTTCCTTTGAATGATATTTGGTGACTGGTGTCTTGTGCGGACCATCGTTGGGTATTCCAGCTCCACATTGTACATGTGGAGAATCCTGTAGATGTTGCTCTTCCCGTGATAGCCCGTCCTTGACATGATTTCCTTGATGCTGTAACCCGCATTGTACATATTGATGACCATGCGGTATTTCTTCAGTTTCTTCTCCTGGTGCTTGTCTGCAATGAGTTCCGCCTCAAAGTCATCAAAACCTTCATCACGCTTGTCTGTACGCACATTGACAATGGCAGAGAGCACATTCCTGGTGCTGCCATTTGGGAACAACTCATCGGAGGTGTCCAAACCATCGAACAAAGAAATAATCCGAATGTGCCGACTTAGGCAGTATTTCAGGAAAAACACCAGATCCGTGTGATTCTTGAAGGCATTGTCAAATGACAGAAGCACCGCTGCGTCGCCTTCATTGAGTTTGCCGAGAAAGCACTTCCATTCAAGGCGATCATTGTCGTCCCTTTCCTCAATATGGATAGGGGAACATTGAAGCTGTTTCATCTTTGAAAGCCCCACTTCAATATTATCAACATATTGAGCATTGTTTATATATCCGACACAACTCATATTGTACTTCTTGCTGCAAATATTGAGCGCAAAGTTATATTACAATTATTTAATAGGCACTTTATTTGTCAACTTTAACACTTTGTCTTGCAATCAAATAAGCAATTTGGTTCTGTTTGGTTCTATTTCTCAATAAAATGATACCAATAATTAAAATATTAGGAAATAATATCAATATTTTGAGCAAAACACAGTAGTTTTGCATCCTGTAAATCAACCCAAACATTTTTTATAAGGATATGATCACATTTAACACGTTCAAAAACTCAAAACATTTGACATTAAAACTATGTTCATTATGCCTGTCGGTTTTCCTGTTTTCATCATGCTCCAGTGATGACAAACTTGATTTCAGATCTTCAAATGATGCGTTAAGAGCATATCAGGATTATCTGAGTTCCGTCAAAGAAACAAAGACCTGCAACACTTCATCATTCTGTAAAGAAATCAAGGTATGGAAGGAGATCTCAGATACCGTTTACCACTTTCTGATGAAGGATTCCACATTCATTAAAGACTTACATTGTGCAAATGACTATGCATCAATCCACGACTCCATTCGTTTTGAGTTTCTCAGACTGACTGAGACATGGCGGTACTCATACGAGGATGTTCTGCAAATCAAGGAGCAGACATCCATATTCCATGAGGACAATGAGCTGCACGAGGCCGTCATTGAAGCGAAGCCTTTCTTTGTCGCATTAGACAGCCTTCCTGTCATAGAATCCGACAAGAAAGATATTCTTTCTCAATATCGCAGCCTACTGAAGCACGCCATTCAATCCGGCATCCATGATAAGGCTGCCATGCTTGACTTCATCGGCAGGGAGGATATTTTGTTCCGCTCATTCCTGGTTCACATCTATGAGATGGATAACGAGCCGTTATCTGACATCACACAAGAAACGGAACGGATTTGCCGGAACATCTTTATTGCTGCGAGAAACGGAGAGATTGCTGCACGTGACGCCATGGTCTATATGTCTATGCGGACAGTCAGACGGCTTTTGCAAAACTCCACCGCCTGCATATCGGACATCAATAGTCAGAAGACAATGAGCAAATCACAGGGAAATGCCTATCTCTGGATGATTATTCAGCCGTTCATCAGCATTGACCAGTTTTCGATTGCAACACTCACGCCACAGGAGCATAGTCATTTCAACTACATCATCGCACAACTGCCGAAGTCGGTCAAGTTTGCCAAGACATTCGGCATTGACCAACGTGCCTTAAACTATCTCCTTCCTCAACAACTCTTGAAAATGTATGTATTAACACTCTAAATATTCAAAGATATGATTAAAGACGAAGTAACCAGATTTATGGCCTTAGCGCCGCTCATGCTGCCAAAGTTGATAAAAAACACGACAGCCGAAGAAACGGACATCACTGACGATTCCGCCATATTGTATTTCACATTGGAGGAGGCATTGCCAATCGGCCTCGTGATGGATATGCTTGAAGATGACATGGAACTGTCATTGCTTTATCATGGCACAAGTAAGGACAACGCAAAGCTGCATCATTGCTGTTTCTTTACAAGCCCTGCCAATGGAAAGAACATGTTTAAGTTCAACATGGTCTCAGATAACCGTGAATATGTCAGTGACCTGACCATTTCCATTTTCGACTCACTTGACACGATGGAGAGTGAGCTGGAATCAGATCTGACGTCACATGCCAAAAGTTTCGACTTCATTCAGGCCATGGAGGTTTCTGAAGTGCTTGGCTTATTCTGTCTGTTGGAATGAGAACAGAACTCCTATATAAGATAGCCGACATGATCAACGCCAACAGTACGAAATATCGTGCTGTCATCCCTCGCGCTAAAAGGCAGTATATGACACAACAGGGCAAAATCCTTATCAAGTCCACTTGTCTTGTCCTTAATGTCATGGTAACGACCCGACCGAAAAACCATGTGAATCGGAGCATCTGGAACATTTATGAAAATGACATCGACAGAATTATCACAAAAATCAGTCGCAGGGATAAGGCGTTTGCCCAGCGGATTGACAATGGTGAGCCGACCCTGTTTGACATTGAGGTCATTGTGCGTCGGGCATCATTCCAAGCACTTAAACTGAAGCTTGTCAGTACGGCCTACGACATCTACGCAGAGAACAGTTAATTCAATATTATCCATATTACTTGTATTACTAAAATCACATATGGTAGCAAAGATCATATTCTTCGTATTTCCCTTATTACTGATATTGCTTCCTTTATTGCTATATCGGAAATACAAACCGCCGTACATCATCGTATGGCTTCGCTTGGCATTCGACAACAATGCCAGAAAGATGGCAACGAACATCACACAACTTGTGCTCATTTTCTTTCATGTCACATACTTTGCCGTCTTTCCAGAAGACTACGGTTTTATCTTTTCTTCCTTCATTGTATTCTTCATGTTTGCAACCAAAACAACTGTCAGGCTGATGCTCGCCACCAGACGGAACAAGGTCTTGTATCGGCTCCTGGCCATTGCAAGCGTTGCGCTACTATTCGCACCTCACGCATTCTCGACTTCTTTCTCTTTGGCATTGATCCTGGAATGTGCAACATTCTTTCCATCCAAGGAATCTGAGGACTTCCAGGAGAAGCATCTTAATGAGGAAGGAATGGACAAGAAATTCGTAGACTCCTATTTTAGTTGAAAATAAACATTAACACTATAATAAAACCAATTCGTCATGAAAAAGAATCAGACAAATAGAACCATCCACAAGATGACGTTTGACATAACTCTTCTGGATATCCTTAAAACGAAAGACAATCACAAGCTGTCTCGTTTTGACGCATTCATGTGGTTAGCTGAGCATATCCTTAATGGATTTCCTTGTTCCCAAGAAGAAGGCCGGTTACAACTGTACAAAGTCACAAACATTGAACTGGCAAAAAGATGGCATTGGAGCCGCCCAAGCGTCCAGAAATTTACCCAGGAACTCATCGATCTGGGTTTACTCAGACGGGAGCGTTTCGGCAAATATTTTGCCTATTCGCAGAGTGCCGAAGCAGAGAAATTTATCAAGTGAATTGATGGCATACTCTTCAATCTTCTCGAATATGAGCAGGCAGCCACAATCAAAGATCGGAACTTCACTCTCCCAAATGGGGAGCTTGCTCCTCTGAACAAAGGGATATGATGTCGAACAAAGGGAAGGGAGTTTTATAAAAACTCTTAGCCTAATAAGAGTTAACATTCATTAACTCATTAGGCTGCCTCTCCTGAAGGAGTTCCTACGGGGAGCAAGCTCAGGCAAAAGTGATTAATAGACACAAAAAAATGGCAGAAAAGAAACAAGTAATGGATGTGCGTCCGAACAAGGATGGCATATCAAAACTGGAAAGCAACGAGCAGCAGCGCAACTGGTCAGAAAACCTTTGGGACAGAAAATCCAAAGACAGCCTTGCCAATTACGACCCGACTCGTGCCCATCTGAACTTCGAGGTTACAAAAGGAGGAACGATTCAGCCGATAGACAAGTCCAAGAGCATTGACGAGAGGATGAAAGACATCCTCAACTCACGTGGTATCAAAAATCCTAACGCCAGGGCTAAGGCACGCAGAAAGCAGCGGATCCTTGCCCAGATGATATTCGGCGGCAGTAGAGGGCGCATGTTGGAAATGGCGTTCGGGGAGCAGGACTTAAATCTCAATAAAGGGGCGGATAACTCAAAACTAACGAGAACCAAGGACATTGAGACATGGGCGGCTGAAGTCTATGGCTTTGTTGCCCGAAAATTCGGCGAGGAAAACATCGTCAGTTTCTACGTTCATTTGGATGAAACGAATCCTCATTGCCACTGTACCGTCCTACCCATAGACGAAAAGAACCATCGGATTTCATGGACAAGCTTTTTCGGGAAGAATCCCATGGCAGAAAAAGCAACTTTTACACGACTTCATAATGAACTGTATGAGGAGGTCAACAGTCACTGGGGGCTTGAACGTGGCAGCAATAAGGCGGAAACAGGCGCAAGGCATCGCTCGACAGAGGAATACAAACGTGACCTCATCAACCAGGTGCAGCAGTTGGAGAATACTAGAGAAGGATTACAAAGACAGATTCGTAGAGCCGAGATCAAACTGAAAGGATTGTCCACGATGATAGAGAACTTACAGACCCGGAAAGAAAAAATAAACGAAGAAATAAAACTTATCGCTCAGCAACTTGGAGAGGACGGACAGGACAAGGAGCAGTTAGCCAATCGCATGGAAGAGCTCCGTAAACAGATGGAAGACATCGATCAGAAGATGGCGGACAAGCAAAGGATGTTGGACGAAACGGAATCCGAACTATCGAATGCCAAAACGGAACTTGAAAAACTGAAGCGAGCGCATGGCGAAATGTCTAAATCAATCGGAGATGACATCGACAGAAGGGCTGAAATAGTTCACTCAAACATCAATGCCACTTATTATAAGATGGTGGCGTCCTCGATGGAACCTCTTTTGCCTACCCTTAATGCGGAACAACATGAGATTTTAGATAAGTCCGGCTTCTTTGACCTCAGAAACAATTCTCAACATATCATCAACTGCGCCCTTCTGTTGGCCATCAACTACATCAGTCAGGCCACGACCTATGCAGAATCTTGTGGTGGTGGAGGCAGCAGTAATATGTCTGGATGGGGACGAGACAAGGAGGACGATGATGAGCGCTGGTGGATGAGGTGCATCATACAGGCAGCTGCAATGGTCAGACCTGCGGGTCGAAAAATCAAAAGAGGCAGATAGCCATCAATATGAGTAATACAAGTAACATCAGTAACATTAGTAATATCAAAATCAATTACATCATGAAGAAAAATATTCTGATTTCACTTATGGCTTTGTCAATGGCGACAAGCGTCTATGCAAGTATGATTGACAGCCTTCTATGGGTCACAGTTGACAACCCGGATTTACATCGTCTGACTCCAACACTGACGACTGACTATGTACAGCTGGGAAAATCGAGTCAGCACTGGTTTATTGGTATCCAAGGTGGGGCATCAGCTTTCATTGGAAACCCGGTAGGGTGTGGCGACCTGTTCAACCGCATCATGCCTTCATTCAATGCCTATGTAGGCAAATGGATCACACCTGATGTTGGTGTGCGGTTAGCTTTTCAGGGTTTGAAGTACAAGAACAGTAACCTCGACCTAGCAGACTACCAATTGGGACATGCTGACCTGATGTATAATGTTGCCAACTTGCTCCAGCAGCCGTCGGAACGCTTGCCCAAATTTGACTTTGCTCCTTTTATCGGCACAGGACTCGTTCATGGCGCTGACCAATTCTATACAGACAAAGAAAGAACACGGAGCTATTTGTTTGCTCTGACTTATGGCGTCCATGCGCGATACCATTTCGGGGAACGTTTCTACCTGTCCGGGGAATTGGGGAACTTCACTACGTTCCGAGATTTCGACGGCTATGGCTCACATGGAAAGCTATGCGACAACATGCCGTCTTTGACGCTTGGTATCGGATTCAACTTGGGAACGCCACGATGGTATCATGCCATTGATGCAAATCCTTACATCAACCAGAACGACAATCTGCTTGCATACGTTGAACGGCTGGAACAATCCAATAAGCATCTTCGTGACCAACGTAATATAGACCGAAAGACTGTGGATGAGCTGAAAAAGATTCTGGAGATTGAAGGACTGCTTGGCAAGTATGGCTATCTGTTTGATGACATCGACGCTGATAATGCTAAGAACAATTACAGAGGCCTGCTTTCACTGCGTTCTCGCATGAAGGGCATGAATGAATACGCCTTGCCTTACTCACTACAAGACAGACCGAATGTATTGAACATACCCATATATTTCTTCTTTGAGCTGGGCAAAGCTAAGTTGACAGATAATTCCCAATTGATAAACCTGGACGAACTGGCAAAGGTGGCGATCGAGCATAATCTCAAGGTACATATTGCGGGTGCTGCCGACAGTGCAACGGGGTCTGAGAATGTCAATTCTTCATTAAGCAAGGAGCGTGCCAGGTTCATAGCGAAGGAGCTGTCAAAACGCGGTGTGCCAACAGATAGGATGAAAGGCGTTTCACTTGGGGGCATACAGGAGTTCAGCAACCCGAAAAACAACAGATACAGCAGAGTGTCACTCTATCTGGAAATTGACGACGAGCAACAGGCCAATTAAATGGACGATTATCGGGTCATCATAGCTGGCAGCCGCTCCTTCAGTAACTACGAGTTGCTGAAGGAGCATTGCCTTTCCCTGCTTCAGGAGAAAATGAGGACACATCGGGTCATCATCGTGTCCGGCCATGCCCATGGTGCTGATACAATGGGTGAAAGGTTTGCTAAGGAACAAGGGCTAACCGTTGAACTTCATCCTGCCAAATGGAGAGGCTTGGGCAAGGCGGCTGGCATGATACGCAATGCAGAAATGGCAAGAGCCTCTGATGCCCTGATAGCGTTCTGGAACGGCAAAAGTCGTGGCACGGCTCACATGATCAGTTTTGCCAGGCGAAGAGGATTGGAGGTCTCTATTGTAGACGAATTGAATCTGAACCCCTCTTTCACCTCACACCCAGATAAATCTGTAACTTCCACAGTACATGATGAAAAACAATCATCAAAATCATGGCATCGATGAATGCATTTGTAATGATTTCAAAACCGTAAAAAAGGCATTGATAATAGAGGAGTATTGTCAAGTAAAGTATTACAAAAAATATCTCTACCTTGTTATAATCATTCACATGACACAATTCGAATACAAGCGAAATACTAATAATAGCATGAATGATTGTACAAAGTCCGTTTTTCATATAACCGCAAAAGGCAATAATAGATTCGTTGGTATTTAAAAACATTGCAACGGATTAAATATCAAGTGCATAAACGAGCTGCCCCAATGAGGCAATTATAATGTCATCGGGTTTATCGGGGTTAGAAGATTTTATCTTTTGCTTCTTTTTCTTTCACACCACTGTACGTGCCATTCGACATATTACGGTGTGGCTCGCTTTAAAAGAAGTCGTTGCAGATCATCTCCGCTCACTCTGGACTTCTGATGTTGGCGGGCTGCAATCTTAGCATCATGTAAGTCAGCCATTGTGCTTCGTAAGTAATTTACATCGGAACATATATCCTCGACTGATGTTACAAACCTTTCGACCCTTCGCCTTAACTTGCACGCAGTTGGCCACTTCGGCCTCGGCCAATTTTTCGGAATTCGTTGTTACTATCCTATATCGGACTGCAGAGACCTCACGGGATAAGCCATACATCTTTCATCGTTTACCTGCCAGTAAAATCCCAGGGAACCACCCCCACTTCTTTGAAAAAACCTCCAACTCTTTCGGACTCCATCACATAATTTCACAATACAGGGTTTGCTGATGACTTACAATTGAATATTATTTACCATCTAGTTCGAGTTGGTTCTTTACTAATGTATAATATCGACCCTTCATTGATAATAATTCACAATGTGTTCCCTCTTCGATAATTTTACCACCTTCTATATATATAATCTTATCAGCATTTTTTACAGTACTGAGTCTATGCGCGGATATCACCACTGTTTTGTTCTTATAATATCTTACTAGATTGTGTATGATTGTTGATTCATTATTAGCGTCCAACGATGAAGTTGCTTCATCTAAAAACAATAAATCTGGATTCTTATAAATAGCTCTAGCAATATACAATCTTTGTTTTTGTCCTCCACTCAACTCTATTCCATTAATTCCGATTTTAGTATTATACCCCATAGGTAAGTTTTCAATAAAAGAATCAATACAGGCTATTGCAGCAGCTTCTTTAGCCTTTTCCAAATTAGGAGTTGCAGCAGACAGCGCAATATTATCTAAAACAGTTCCGCTAAATATATATCCAGCTTGCATAACAACACCACAGTGTTCTAACCAAACATCATTGTTAACGCCTGATAAATCTTGGTCGCCAACACATATTTTACCATGTTGTGGAGAATAAAAACCTAACATTAATTTTATTAACGTTGATTTCCCACTACCACTTGCACCAACAATAGCTGTGACTTTGTTGTGTGGTATTGAGGTTGACAAATCTTTAAGCACAAAAGGCGAAAAGCTGCCGGGATATTTAAACGACACATTATTAAAGTTTAGTGTAAAACTCTTTTCAATAATATTCGAATTCATACTTGGAGGGGTGTCAATTGACTCTTCTGAATTAATTACCTCATCTAATCGATCATAAGAAATCGAAGCATCTTGAATAGTTGTAATAGAATTTATTATATTAGATATAGGACGTGCTAATTGACCAACTATATAACTAATCGTCATCATTGTGCCCAATGTCATTTGTTCTTGTATTACTAGCGTTGCACAAATGCCCGTAATAGAAAGGTCTTTTAAACGAGATATTAAAGTATTACCACTATTAATAGTCATCTCCAATAATGCAGATTGTATAGACAACTTATTTATTTTCTCTTGTACACTATTCCATATGGAAACTCTATTATGTTGGGCATTGTTGATTTTGATCTCTGACATGCCATTGATTAATTCATATACATTATTTCTATTCATAGAAGAACAAGTGAAATATGAATAATCAAGTTCCTTCCTTTTCCGTGAAAATAACATTACCCAAAAGTATGCGAGCAATGTACCCACTACAACTATTGTAAAAATAATATAGTTATAATATATCAGTAGGCCAGAAAACACTATAAGATTAACAAAGGTGAAAAATACAGTATCTGGCATACTGACTAAAAAATTCTTAATTCGATTTTGATCGTCAATTTTTTGGATCAAATCTGGGTTTATCTTTCTATCCTCAAATCCGCAACCTATAGGGTTTAGTGGGATTTTGCTTGCAAAGCGACAAAATTCATTTTATTGTACATATTTCTTGCACAACAGAAATGTCG
>CACYQB010000016.1 GCA_902776435.1 uncultured Bacteroidales bacterium
CGAAAGTGGGAGAGTAGGTAACCGCCCCCTAAGAGGGAGTCACTGTTAAGACAGCGGCTCCCTCGTTTTTTATATACGAGCCGGTGGCTCGCATTACACTGACAAGGCTGGCGCGCTTAATGAAGGGGGAGGGGGCGGGTACCAATGAGAGAGCGCTAGAATTTTTCTGGATTCTAGTGGATGTGTCTGGTTTTGGATCTTACTTATTGATTATCAGGCGGTTTCTTTGTTTTCTTGTGTGTTGTGGCTTGTTTTCCTTGACAGTGGGCTGGATTTGTTGCCAAATATTCAATTCTCGTGGGTTAATTGTGGGTGTTATCTGAAATAAAAACGTCCCGCACAATTTGTACGGGACGAAGAAACCGGATGGTATTTTTCTTTTACCAGATGATGACACGGTCGGCGGGATCACGCCACATGTTCATTCCTTCCTCAATATTGAATGCCTTGAAGAATTCCTCAAGGTTGCGGATGGCTACATTCACGCGGTTAACACCCAGGCTGTGGGGATCAACCTTAGTGCGGCGCAGCATCTCTTCCTTGGTAATGTTAGCAGCCCAAACGTTTGCATAGCTCAAGAAGAAGCGTTGGTCGGGCGTGAAACCGTCAATTTTTTCGTTACCCTTACCCTGCTCGGTCTTCTTGAATGCGCTGTAGGCAACTCGCAGTCCGCCATGGTCGGCAATGTTCTCACCCATGGTGAAAGTACCGTTGGCATGAACGTCGTCAGCAACAATTTCAGCGCTGTATTGTTCGCCTAACTTGTTGGCAAGTTCCTGGAACTTAGCAGCATCCTCAGCGGTCCACCAGTCTACCATATTACCGTTGTGATCAAAGTTGCGGCCCTGATCGTCAAATCCGTGGGTCATCTCATGACCAATCACAACGCCGATTGCACCATAGTTGCAAGCCTCGTCAGCATTGGGATCAAAGTAGGGGGCTTGCAGGATGCCTGCGGGGAAGCAAATCTCGTTGCTCGAAGGCTCGTAGTAAGCGTTGACAGTCTGCGGCGTCATGAACCAGCGCTCTTTGTCCACGGGCTTCCCAAGTTGGTCATATTCATACTCGGCCTGGAAACGACGTGCTGCCATGATGTTTTCCCAATAGCTCTTGCCCGGATCAATATCAAGGCTGGTGTAGTCGCGCCACTTGTCGGGATAACCGATCTTGACGGTAAAGCTGTTGAGCTTCACGAGGGCGTTAACCTTGGTCTTGGGGCTCATCCATGACAGGGTGGCAATGTGCTCGCCAAGAGCCTTCTTGAGGTTGTCCACCAGTTGCTGCATCTTCTTCTTGGAGTCAGCGGGGAAGTATTTCTCAACATAGAGTTGTCCCACAGCCTCACCCAGCAGTGTGTTGGGCACATCCAGGGAGTGTTTCCAACGCGGCATCTTTACCTGCTTGCCCGACATGGCACGACTGTACATGTCGAAATTAGCGTCGGCAAACGCGTCACTCAAGTAGGGCGATGCGGCATCAACATACTTAAAGACGAGATATTCCTTAATATCTTGGTCCTTAAGGTTTTTCATCATCTCATTGACCTTGGCTAAGGATTTGGGCTGGAAGACGCAAACTTTGTCAAGATTATTGATGTTCAAGGTCGAGAAGTATTGTGCCCAGTTGATGTTGGGATAGTCTGCCTTGAGTTGATCCATACTAACCACGTTATAGAGCTTGCTGTAGTCTCGCGTCTCTTCACGTGTCATAGCCACTTTGGCCAACTCGGTCTCGATGGCCATTACATGCTGGGCAGCCTTCTTGGCATTGCCTTTCTTGTAGCCGATGAGTTGGAAAAGCTGCTGAATGTAGTTGACATAGGCGTTACGCACCTTCATGGTATTGGCGTCATTCTCAAGGTAATAGTCACGGTCGCCCATGCCCAGTCCGTCCTGAGTGAGATACATCATGTTAGTGTTGGAATCCTTAAGATCCGCCATGACGGCCGAGTTGAAGAAGGGAGCGGCGATGCCGGCATGCATGTCGGCAATGGTTGCCATGACCTGCCCACGGGTGAGCGACTGCAGTTTGTCGATATAACCTTTGAGTGGAGCCATACCCTCATTGTTGAGGCGCACGCTGTCCATACCCAGAGCATAGAGGTCGCCCACTTTCTGCTTGATGGAACCGCGCGGATTGTTGGTTCCCAGGGTTGTGATGATTTCCTTGACCTGGTTACGGCTGTTTTCGGCCAACTGGTCAAACGTGCCGAAGCGCGCATACTGCGGGTCGAGCGGGTTGTTAAGTTTCCAGCCGCCACATGCATACTGATAGAAATTGGTGCCTGGAGCCGTGTTGGGATCCAGGTTTTCACGGTCCACGGCCTTGATGTTGTTGCCGGCTACCGATGTCATTGCAACGAGTGCCATGAAGAATAATGTGATTTTTCTCATAAAATAGTGAATTTGTAGGTTATTTATTATTGTTGTAAATTTCCAGAGTTTCTAACATTGCCATGAGTTTGAGTTCCATGATGTCATAGCCCGCTGAGTTAGGGTGCACGCCATCATCGGTATATCCGGCGATCATTGATACTGCATCGGTGGTCATGGATCTGTAGTAATCAATATAGGGGATTTGGTTACTGTTGCAGTACTCAATGATGCGCTGGTTCAGGTTCCGGATTTTCAGGGCAACATCTTTTACACGTGGGTTCCAGCTGTAACGGTCGGTCGGCAGCACCGAGGATAACACCACTTGTATGCCGTGTGCCTTTGCCAACTCTGTCATCGACTCGATGTTGTCCATCGTGATGTCTTCGTCATAGGGCCCATTGTTCTCGGCGATATCGTTTGTGCCACAATTGATGACCACGATGAGCGGATGAAGGTTGATAACGTCTTGCCTAAAGCGTGCGAGCATCTGACTTGATACCTGCCCGCCGATGCCACGTCCCACGAGTCCGTTGTCCTTGAAGAACTGAGGATGCAATTCTTCCCAAAACTCGGTGATGGAATTGCCCATCATGACGACTTTTACCGGTTGATTACCATGGGCCAGCAGTTCATTGTTGGCACGGGCATATCGCGCCTTGTTTGCCCAGTCCTGATCTTGGGCCATGTTGCCAAACAGTATGTTCCAGAACATGATTATAATGATTATACGTTTCATGATGAGTAAATACTATATAATGAACAGGAAAAACCTCAGGCCTTACCCAATGGAGGGCTGATATTGTCGATGATGTTTTTGCGGAATTGCAGCGGGCTGACTCCAAACTGCTGCTTGAAGGATTTAGAGAAGTGCGAGAGATTTTGGAACCCGCATTTGTTGGCGATGGCAGTCAGTGAGAGATCCTGTGTTGTGATCAGACGGTGGGCATAGTTGAGCCTTACCTGTAGCACATAGGCCACAGGCGTCAATCCCGTGATGGACATGACGCGAGTGCGCAACTGCTTGCGGCTTAATGACAGGGCCGCCGCAATATGTTCCATGTCGATGTCTTCCTTGGCCATCTGGGCATGGATGACACTGATAAGTCGGTTAATGAATTCCTTATCCTCCTTGCTCATGCTGGCTGCAACCTGGTCGTTGCTGTCATAACTCGTCTTGGCCACGAGTTCCCTCATGTTGGAACGCTGTGCGATAAAGTGTTTGATAACGAGTTTCAACTCGCTGGAATTGAATGGCTTGACAAGCACGGCATCGGCGCCCGCCTGGATACATGACATCCTCTCCTGCTCATCTCTCCTCGAGGTCAAGGCAATGATGGGAGTATGGTTAAGTGCCGCGTCGTCCCTGATTTTCCTCATGAGTTCCTTGCCGTCCATGACAGGCATCATGATGTTGGTAATGATCACGTCAGGCGCCAGATCCTGGGCATTACGGAAGGCCTCACGGCCATCACGCGCAATGCGCAATTCATATTGTTCCCCTAGGATGTTAGCCATAAAGAAGGCGACGTCATCATTGTTCTCGACAATGAATACAAGAGGTTTTTGTCTGGAACGTTCAGTTTGGCGGATTCGTTGTTCGGCAAACTGGGGCAATTCTCTTTTGTCAATGATGTCTTGGGGTTGGATTTGTTGGACAGGGAAGGTGATGGTGAATGTGGTGCCCCGGTCTGATCCACTGTCCACTTTGATATCGCCACCGATGGTTTTAACCAATTGGTAAGCCAGTGATAGTTCAAGCCCTGTTGATACCCCATTATCGTCAAAGTTCTGGTTGGTGAAGGGCTCAAACAGGGATTCCAGTTCACTCTCGGGGATGCCATTGCCAGTGTCCGAGACAATGAGCCGCATCTGGTTATGCTCAGGATTTTCAAAGGTGACCTTTACCGTGCCGTTGCGAGGAGTGAATTTGATGGCGTTGGCAATAAAGATGTGGGCAAATTTGCGCAAGTGGTCGGGCGCAAAGATAACCGTGAGACTATCCAGTGGTGAGAGAAATTCCAGATTGATGAGTTTCTGATGGGCTTCATCAATGTGATTGCCCACCAAAAGGCGCACGAACATCACGATATCACCAGGCTTGAGCTCTGGTTTGCTCGAGGCATTGGCCACAGTGTCAATATCAAGCAACTGGTTGACAAGGTGCAGCATGTTATTGCCGTGGTTGGCAATCATCTCCCCGATGCGCTTGTTGTCGGCCGAGGTGCCGTTTCCCTCAATGAGCCTCTCTCCAGCGCCTAATATCACCGTTAGCGGGGTTTGCAGCTCATGGGTGATATTACTGAACAAGCGGTTCTTGAGGTCTTGGGACTTTTTGAACATCTTCAGTGCGCTCTTGTTTCTGTGCCAGGCGTAGAGCAATCCTGCCAGCATCAGCAACAGCATAGTCGCCAACAACACCTCACCGATGATGAAGAAAGTCTTGTTGCGTTGAGGCTGATCGTCGAAGTCGGATTCCACATCAAGAATTGACGGGCTAGCCGCCTTGAGACGTGTAGATTCGGTCTTGCTATGAAGTGAATCGTTAAGGGTGGTGTAGCGCTCCAGATGGAGGAGTGCGACCGACGGGTTGCTCTCGCGCAGGCTTTCCCACAGGCCTCGTTCAGCGATACATTCGTTCTTTGGAGAGCCACACTTGACGCTCAATTCAAGGGCCTTTTTATAGTGCTCGATAGACTTTTCCTGATTTCCTAATTGCTGGTAGATGTTTCCCAGCTGGTTGTGGCAGACCGCCATGGAATAGGTGTTGTTGGCTTGCTGTAATACCGGTAATGCCTTGTTGACGGTCTGCAGTGCCTTGTCATACTCGGACTGCGCTATCAGCACGGATGCCTTCTGTGACAATCTGATGGCGGCTCTCTCATGGTGCTCGGCTTCACTGTCAATCTGGTGGGCCTCGTTGATGGCTGCCATAGCTTTGTCAAACTCTTTGTTCATCATGTATAATTCGCTGGCCAGGCCCAATCTGATAGCCAGACGTTCAGGCCGCTTGAGTTTGCGCTCGATGGCGATAGCGTTCTCGATATATCGGATGCCCTCTTGTGCCTGCTTGGTCTCAATGCAGATGGCCGCGAGGGTGTTGAGGTCGCTGCTGATGAGTTCGGGCTCGTCTAGCTTCTTGTCTATCTTGTAAGCCTTCAATAGTGTCTCGAGCGCATTGTCATACAGGCAAAGCCTGAACTGGGCATTGGCGACAATTCCCAGCAGGTCGCTCTTGAAGTGATCGTCCTTGACGTGAGACATCACCTCCAGGGCACGTTTTCCCGCCTCAAGTGATTCCTCAAAATCTTCCTGATCATAGTAGTACTCGGCCATCCAGTAGTGGACATGGGCGTCCACCACCTCTTGCTTCGTGCCCTTACTGAATTGCATTAGTGAATCGGTGAACTCTTCCTGCTTGAGACGCTTGAAGATGTCGTTGGCTCCCTGTAACTTGTTCTGGGCCCTTGTGTTCTGGTAGATAATGTAGAGGGAATCGACAGGCTCGCCTGTCATGAACAGATAAAAGGCGAGCATCGCAGCAAGGGCTACCAGTCGGGCAGCCAGGCGGCGTTTGGGATATTGGGCTTGTCTCCTCGTCATCCACCGCAAAGTTACTTAACTTTTTTTAAAGATGTTAGTTTTTATGGACTTTTTGTCAAGTCCTGCGCTTTTTATTGTCATGTGATTTGGCCGGGAAGCGCTGGCATATCCCTGTGGCATGGTATTTGCTAAATCAATAAATAATGTGTACTTTTGTGAAAGTATAAACCGATACATGAAGAAATGGCAGATAATCCAAAACAAGGTACAGGCACCGGGGCGCGGACACGTGAACGCGTCATCATCGAGGAACCAAGGCAATACAAGGTGGTTTTCCACAACGACGACTTCACTACCATGGAGTTTGTGACCGAAGTCTTGCGTCAAGTGTTCAACAAGCATGCCGACGAAGCGGTGACTCTGATGATGAAGGTTCACCGTGAAGGGCAGGCAATCGTGGGCATCTATAGCTATGATGTGGCGATGACCAAGGCGGCCCGAGCCACTGCGATGGCCCGTAATGAGGGCTACCCGTTGAAGATTACCTGTGAGCCAGAGTAATTCATGAATAATAACAGTTATTAAAACCAAGATTAATACATAAAGTGGAATTTTCATCTGATCTTGAAAATATTATCACCTCGGCAATGGTGCTTGCCGACACCTGCCGCCACAAGTTGGTGATGCCCGAACATCTGCTCCTTGCCGCATTGGGCGACAGGGTGGTTAATGACGTGCTGGAATCCAGCGTGCTTGACCTGCCGCTTGAAGATGTCAAGGACCAGTTGCGTGGATACCTTGATAAGCAGGAGTATTATGACGACGATGAACCCCATCATCAGCTCTATGCGTCCCACCAGTATGGCGAACTCCTGCACATCATGGAGGCCGAAAGCGAGTTTCAGTCCAAGTCTGAAATTGATGTGCCGTTGTTCTTCAGGTCAATGATGTGCTTAAAGGAATCCTTTGCGGCTAACTGCCTTTCTACCCTGGTGAACGAAGACAAGGACCGTTTCTTAGAGCGATTGGACCAGGCTTATGGCATTCATCATGAGAATCAGGATGATGCTGATGACGAGGAATTGGAGGGTGACCTGTTTGAGGATGAGCCCAAAGAGGATTCGCACCAAATGACCGGTTCCTGGCGCGACTACGTGTTATGCATCAATGATCACTTGGCGGACCACAACCCGCTCATCGGGCGCGACAATGAACTGGACCGAACGATTCAGGTGCTGTGCCGCAAGGATAAGAACAACCCCTTGCACATCGGTGAGCCCGGCGTGGGAAAGACGTCAATCGTCTATGGCTTGGCTCAGCGCATCCAGGATGGCAAGGTGCCCGCGTCGTTGCAACGCAGCCGCATCTATCAGCTCGATTTGGGTTCACTGATTGCCGGCACGCAATATCGTGGAGACTTCGAGAAACGCCTCAAATCGGTTATGAAGGGTATCGCTGCCGAGTCGGGGGCAATCCTCTATATCGACGAGATACACAACATCGTGGGTGCTGGCCAAATCGGTGAAGGCTCGATGGATGCCAGCAACTTGCTCAAACCTTATCTCGAGGGAGGTAAGGTGCGCTTCATCGGAGCAACGACCTACGAGGAATATAACCGTTACATCATGCGCAACAAGGGCCTCATGCGCCGTTTCCAGCAGGTGGCCATTGATGAGCCCTCAATCGAGGAGACCATCAAAATCGTGCAGATGCTCAAGGAGGGTTACGAAAGCTTCCATCAAGTGAAGTATGACGACGACGCACTGGAGTATGCCGTCACGGGAAGTGCGCGGCATATTACCGACCGTTTTTTGCCTGACAAGGCTATCGACCTGATAGATGAAGCAGGTGCGTGGGTGCAGATGAACCGCAAGGAAGGCGAGGACCGCCGAGTGGACAAGGCGCTAATCGCCAATGTCCTTGCCCGAATCGCCAAGGTGGAATCCCTCACAATGGACGAGAGTGACAATGACAGGCTCGAAACTTTGGAGCCCCGTATCCTGGACAAGATCTATGGTCAGGACGATGCCGTGAAGCAGGTTGTTCAGGCCGTGCAGATGTCCAAGGCAGGACTCACCGACGAGAACAAACCTCTCGCCTCACTGCTGTTTGTGGGCCCGACGGGCGTTGGCAAAACCGAGGTGGCCCGTGTTCTCGCTCGTGAACTGGGCGTGGAACTTGTGCGCTTTGACATGAGCGAGTACGTTGAGAAGCATACCGTGGCCAAACTTATCGGTTCGCCCGCAGGCTATGTGGGTTATGACGACGGTGGCCTGTTGACCGATGCTGTGCGCAAGCATCCCGATTGTGTCCTGCTGCTCGACGAGATCGAGAAAGCCCATGACGATATTTTCAACCTGTTGCTGCAGGTGATGGACTATGGCACATTGAGTGACAACAAGGGCCGCAAGGCCGTCTTCCGCAATGTGGTTCTCATCATGACCAGCAATGCGGGTGCTCAGTTTGCTCATCAGGCGTCGGTCGGTTTTGCCTCTACGGTCACTGCCGGCAGCGCTATGCTCAAGCAGGTCAAGAAGACCTTCAAGCCTGAGTTCATCAACCGCTTGTCATCGATCGTTGTCTTCAATGATATGGACCACCAGATGGCGGGCCTGATCTTGGACAAGAAGTTGCGCGAACTGCAGGAAATGCTCACCAGCAAGGGTGTAACCCTCAAGTTGAGCGAGCATGCGCGTGAACAATTGCTCAAGGAGGGCTACAGCCCCGTTTATGGCGCGCGCGAGATGGATCGTGTGATCCACAACCGTCTCAAGACCCGCTTGGTCAAGGAAATCCTCTTTGGATCGCTCAAGCAGGGTGGGGAATATGTGATAGAGCAGCTGGAGGACAATATCAATTAGCGCTATGGTTTTCCAGTTATCTGATGAATTGGTTTTCCCGAACCCCTATCTCGGGGAAGAAGACGGGCTGTTGGCCGTCGGAGGGGATTTGAGCGAGGATCGTTTATTGCTGGCCTACAGCTATGGCATCTTTCCCTGGTTCTCGTTCCGTGACTGGCCATATCCTGCCTGGCATTGCCCGTTGCAGCGTTTTGTGATTTTCCCTGATGAGATTCACATCTCTCACTCGATGAGGACGTTGATGAACAAGCACACTTACGAGGTGACCTTCAACCGCGACTTTGACGGCGTTATCAAGGGCTGCAGCGAGGCTGATGGCCGTTATTACCAGAATGGCGCCTGGCTCGGCGAGGAGATGATGAAGGCTTACCGCCACTTGAACCGCCAGGGCTATGCCTCGAGTGTGGAAGTGTGGGATGCCCAGGGCGAGTTGGTGGGAGGCCTCTATGGCGTCATTATGAGAGATTGCTTCATCGGTGAGAGCATGTTCTCACTGATGCCGAATGCCTCAAAGTTGGCGTTGATTCATTTGGCACGGGTGATGCAGCGCTTGGGTGGCAGGCTGATTGACTGCCAACTCGAGACGCCTCACTTGAAGTCGATGGGCGGTCGTTTCATCCCGTATGATGAATATCTGGCAATCCTCAATCCCAAGGGACTCGAGCAACTGCGCCAGCAGAATGAAGAAGACAAACAGGAGTAACAGCACTATTATAATATATAATGTGTAAATGAATCAGGGGGCAGCACAACTGTGTTTGTCCCCTGTGATTTGTGGTAGGGTAGAGCCGCCCAAAACGGTCATTTTCGGCCCGAAAATAGTGTCAAAACGGCTAAATGAAGTTAAATAATGTTAAATTTGAATAAATTTCACGGTTAATAGGTGGCGCAAAAACCACTCAAAATTCGTTATATTGCTGGTTTTCAGCTTGTTGCAATACGTGAATGCAGTTACATTATATATAAAATATTTGAAGAAAAGTTTGGCTGTTAAGAAAAAAGTATGTAATTTTGCAACGCTTTTTTGCGCCGCTAGGGCCAAAATGACGATGTAAACGCTTGATAGCGTGAGTGATTAAGGGCTCCGGAGGGCAAGAAAGCAAACTGAAAAATAAATGTCAAATTAATTAAAAACTAAACAACAAACTAAGATGCCTACTATTCAGCAATTAGTAAGAAAAGGCCGCACTGCGCTGGAATCAACCAGCAAATCGCCCGCCCTGGACTCATGTCCTCAGCGTCGCGGTGTTTGTGTTCGTGTTTACACGACCACGCCTAAGAAGCCGAATTCGGCTATGCGCAAGGTTGCCCGTGTCCGTCTGACCAACGGTAAGGAGGTGAACTCCTACATCCCTGGTGAGGGCCACAACCTGCAGGAGCACTCGATCGTCATGGTACGCGGTGGCCGCGTTAAGGACCTTCCCGGTGTTCGCTATCACATCATCCGTGGCACTCTCGACACCGCAGGTGTTGAAGGCCGCACCCAACGCCGCAGCAAGTACGGTGCCAAGCGTCCCAAGAAGAAAAAATAAGCATTGAGACCACTAAGGCCCTGACTTACTAAAACAATTCAAAAGTAAAATTAATTTCAAACTTAGTTTTCAGTTTTATTGGATTGGATTTATTGGTTGAGTAAACGCGCCGCAGCGGCGGGCGTTGAAGAACAAAGCAAAAAACAACCAAGCAGACTTAAAACTACAACTGTGTTACAAAAATGAGAAAGGCTAAGCCAAAAAAACGGATCATCCTTCCCGATCCTAAGTTCGGTGACGTACGCGTAACCAAGTTCGTCAACCACCTCATGTATGATGGTAAGAAGAACACCTCTTACCGTATCTTCTACAGCGCCCTCGAGCTCGTGGGCCAGAAGATGTCTAGTGAAGAGAAGACTCCTCTCGAGATCTGGAAAGCCGCTTTGGAGAAGATCACTCCCCAAGTCGAGGTTAAGTCCCGCCGCGTGGGTGGTGCCACATTCCAGGTTCCTACCGAAATTCGCCCCGACCGCAAAGAGTCGGTTTCAATGAAGAACATGATCATTTTCGCTCGCAAGCGTGGCGGCAAGACTATGGCCGACAAGCTGGCAGCTGAAATCATGGACGCCTATAACGAGCAGGGTGGCGCATTCAAGCGCAAAGAGGACATGCACCGCATGGCCGAGGCTAACCGCGCATTCGCTCACTTTAGATTCTGATTTAGCGACGACGTGATCTGAAATGGGCACTGACGCACAACTGAAATATACACGTAACATCGGCATCATGGCACACATCGATGCCGGCAAGACCACCACATCGGAGCGGATCTTGTACTACACGGGCCTGACCCATAAGATGGGAGAGGTTCATGAAGGTACCGCCACCATGGACTGGATGGAGCAGGAGCAGGAGAGGGGCATCACCATCACCAGCGCCGCTACCACCGCGTTCTGGAGCTATGACGGTAGAAAGTACAAGATCAACCTGATCGACACTCCGGGGCATGTGGACTTCACCGTCGAGGTGGAGCGCTCGCTGCGCGTGCTGGATGGCGCTATCGCCACCTTCTGCGCCGTCGGCGGAGTGGAGCCCCAGAGCGAGACCGTGTGGCGTCAAGCCGACAAGTATGAGGTGCCCCGCATCGCTTACGTGAACAAGATGGACCGCGTTGGCTGCAACTACCTCGATGTAGTGCGCCAGATCCGCGAGGTCCTCGGGGCCAACCCTTGCCCCATTCAGTTGCCCATCGGTGCCGAAGAGAATTTCAAGGGCGTCGTTGACCTGGTGACGATGAAGGCCCTCTACTGGCATGACGAGACCCTCGGTGCCGAGTATGAGACCGCCGACATCCCCGCCGACATGATGGACGAGGTTCAGGAGTACCGTGACAAGATGCTTGAGGCGCTCGCCGAGTTTGATGACGAGTTCATGACCAAGTACTTTGACGACCCTGAGTCGATCACCGAGGACGAGATCAAGAGCGCCCTGCGCAAGGCCACGCTCGACCGCACCATGGTTCCCGTGCTGTGCGGCAGCTCGTTCAAGAACAAGGGTGTCCAGACACTGCTCGATGCTGTTTGCGCTTACCTGCCCAGCCCTGCTGACGCCGGTGAGGTATGCGGCTCGGACGTGAACGACCCCGACAAGGTGATCACCCGCAAGCCCCTCTTTGAGGAGCCCCTGTGCGCGCTGGTCTTCAAGATCGCTACCGACCCCTATGTGGGACGTCTGGTGTTCTTTCGCGTGTATTCAGGTCAGTTCAATGCCGGCAGTCAGGTCTATAACGTGCGCACCGGCCACAAGGAGCGCGTTTCCCGCTTGTTCCAGATGCACAGCAACCGTCAGAACCCCATGGAGGTGATTGACACCCTGTGCAGCAGCCAGAACGACGCCATCGCTCTCGAGGCCATGGATTTCCCTGAGCCCGTGATCGGCATCGCCGTTGAGCCCAAGACGCAGAACGACCTTGACCGCATGGCAGTGGGTCTGGCAAAGCTTGCCGAGGAAGACCCCACCTTCCAGGTCGAGAGCAACGAGGAGACTGGCCAGACCATCATCCGTGGAATGGGTGAGTTGCATCTGGACATCATCCTCGACCGTCTGCGCCGCGAGTTCAAGGTGGAGTGCAACGCCGCAACCGTGCGTGAGGTCTTCAAGAAGCAGACCGGTGGCCACGGCAAGTTTGCCGACATCGAGTGCCGACTCGAGCCCATCGATGAAGACTTCGACGGCAGCCTGCAGTTTGTCAACGAGGTGAAGGGCGGTAATATCCCCAAGGAGTTTATCCCCAGCATCGAGAAGGGTTTCAAGAACGCCATGCGCAGCGGTGTGCTCGCCGGCTTCCCCTTGCAGAGCCTGAAGGTGACCATCCTGGACGGCAGCTACCACCCCGTGGACAGCGACACGCTGAGCTTTGAGCTCTGCGCCATGCAGGCCTACCGTGAGGCTTGCCGCAAGGCACGCCCCGTGCTGCTCGAGCCGATGATGAAGCTCGAGGTGGTGACCCCCGAGGAGAACATGGGCGACGTTATCGCCGACCTGAACAAGCGCCGCGCCCAAGTCGAGGGCATGGAGAGTGCCCGCAGCGGTGCCCGCATCGTTAAGGCCAGCACCCCGCTCGCCGAGATGTTCGGCTACGTTACCGCACTGCGCAACATCACCAGCGGCCGCGCCACGAGCACGATGTCCTTCTCGCACTACGCCACCGTGGCAACACCCATTGCCATCAAGGTTCTAAAGGAACAGATGGGTCACGTCGAATTATTGCAATAATACAATTCATTATTATAAATACAATGAGCCAGAAGATTAGAATTAAATTGAAAAGCTACGATCACAACTTGGTTGACAAGTCTGCCGAGAAGATCGTGCGCACAGTGAAGAGCACTGGCGCAGTAGTGAGCGGTCCTATCCCCCTGCCCACCCACAAGCGCATCTTCACCGTGAACCGTTCGACTTTTGTTAACAAGAAGTCCCGCGAACAGTTCCAGCTGGCATCCTTCAAGCGTCTCATCGACATCTACAGTTCTACCGCTAAGACTGTTGACGCTCTGATGAAGCTCGAATTGCCCAGCGGAGTTGAAGTGGAGATCAAGGTGTAGTACAAGAGATTGAACAACGAGTTAAATTAACAGCATTAACAAACAGTATTTTTAAAATTTAAAGAGAAATGCCAGGATTATTAGGAAAGAAAATCGGAATGACATCCGTTTTCAGTGCCGACGGCAAGAACGTGCCGTGCACTGTTATCGAAGTAGGTCCTTGCGTTGTCACTCAAGTGAAGACTGTTGAAAGCGACGGTTACGAGGCTTTGCAGCTGGGTTTTGTCGAGAAGAAGGACAAGCACACCACCAAGCCCATGGCCGGTCACTTCAAGAAAGCCGGAGTGAAACCGCAAAGATTCTTGGCCGAGTTCAAAGGATTTAATGGAGAGCACAAGGCAGGTGACGAGTTCACCGTAGAAATGCTCAACGATGTTGAATTTGTTGATGTTATCGGCACAACTAAGGGTAAAGGCTTCCAGGGCGTCGTGAAGCGTCACGGCTTCGGCGGCGTGGGACAGACCACTCACGGTCAGGACGACCGTCAGCGCGCTCCCGGTTCCATTGGTGCCTGCTCTTATCCCGCTAAGGTTTTCAAGGGCATGCGTATGGCTGGCCAGATGGGCAACAAGCGCTGCACCGCTCAAAACCTGCAAGTGATTAAAGTATTGCCCGAGAACAATCTTCTCATGGTGAAAGGCTCAGTACCGGGCAGCAAAGGTTCAATCGTAATTATTGAAATGTAATAATGGAACTCGCAGTATATAACATCAAGGGTGAGGACACCGGTCGCAAGGTGACCCTTAACGATGAGATTTTCGCCATCGCCGAGCCTAACGAGCATGCCGTTTATCTCGATGTTAAGCAATTCCTGGCCAATCAGCGCCAAGGAACCCACAAGGCTAAAGAGAGAAGTGAAATCGCTGGTTCGACCAAGAAGCTCGGTCGTCAGAAAGGTGGCGGCGGTGCCCGTCACGGTGACATCAAGTCTCCGCTGTTCCATGGTGGTGGTCGCGTGTTCGGTCCCCGTCCCCGCAACTACAGCTTCAAGCTTAACAAGAAGATGAAGGCTCTGGCCCGTCGTTCAGCTCTGACTTACAAGGCTCAGAACAACCAGATCATGGTTATCGAGGACATCAAGTTTGATGCTCCCAAGACCAAGGAATTTGTCAACATTACCCGCAACCTCAAGCTCGAGGGCCAGAAGTTGCTGCTCGTCCTGGCTGGCCAGGAGTGCAACCTCTACTTGTCGATGCGCAACGTGCCTAACGCAAGTCTGGTAACCGCTACCGACATCAACACCTACCGCGTGCTTGACAACCGTATGATTCTCGTTACCGAGAGCTCGGTGGATGCGCTCAACAACTTAAAATAAGGAGGACAGACAATGGAGAACATTCAGATCATTCCCGTTGTGACCGAGAAGGCCAACGCTATTACCGAGAAGGGTAACCGTTACACATTCAAGGTATCCCCCGAAGCCAACAAGTATCAGATCAAGGACGCCATCGAGAAGCTTTACGATGTCAAGGTGGTTGACGTGAGCACCATGAACTATGCTGGCAAGAACAAGCAGCGCTATACCAAGAGTGGTATCATCAAGGGTACGACCGTCGCCTTCAAGAAGGCCGTTGTCACCCTTGCAGAAGGACAAACTATTGATTTCTATAGTAATTTATAATATAAAATGGCAGTAAGAAAATTGAAGCCCACAACACCGGGGCAAAGACACAAGATTATTGGTGTATTTGACGACATTACCAAGCGTACACCAGAGAAGTCTCTTACGGTCGGTAAGCGCTCCACCGGCGGTCGCAACAACGAGGGTCACCTCACCGCCCGCTATCGTGGAGGCGGTCACAGGCGCAAACTCCGCCTGATCGACTTCAAGAGGAACAAAGACGGTGTGCCGGCAGTAGTTAAGGCTATCGAGTACGATCCCAACCGTTCGGCTCGCATCGCTCTGCTCTACTACAAAGACGGCTACAAAGCTTACATCATTGCTCCCAACGGTCTGGAAGTTGGTGCAACGATCGAGAGCGGTGAGAACGTGGCCCCCGAAGTGGGAAACGCGCTTCCACTGAGCAAGATTCCTGTTGGTACTTTAATTCACAACATCGAATTGCGTCCCGGACAGGGTGCCGCTATGGCACGCGCCGCCGGTACCTTCGCACAGCTCACCAGCCGCGAGGGTAGCTACGCAATCCTCAAATTACCTTCGGGTGAGACACGCAAGGTCCTTGCAGCTTGCAAGGCTACCGTAGGTGTGGTTGGCAACAGCGACCACGCGCTCGAGCAGTCCGGTAAGGCCGGCCGCTCACGCTGGCTGGGTCGCCGCCCCCACAACCGTGGTGTGGTTATGAACCCTGTTGATCACCCCATGGGTGGTGGTGAAGGCCGTCAGAGTGGTGGTCATCCCCGTAACCGCAACGGTTTGTATGCTAAGGGCTTGAAGACCCGTGCGCCGAAGAAGCAGTCTTCGAAGTACATCATTGAAAGGAGAAAGAAGTAATTTGACTAAATTCGATTAATTATGAGTCGTTCATTAAAAAAAGGCCCTTACATCAGCGTGAAACTGGAGAAGAAGGTTGACGCCATGAACGAGAGTGGCAAGAAGAGTGTGATCAAGACCTGGTCGCGCGCATCCATGATCGCTCCCGAATTCGTGGGACACACCTTTGCCGTTCACAATGGCAACAAGTTTATTCCCGTCTATGTTACCGAGAACATGGTAGGTCACAAGCTCGGCGAGTTCGCCCCCACACGCACCTTCCGTGGTCACAGCGGCAACAACAAGAAATAATGGGCCCGGGATTATTTCAACGTTTTTTAGAACAAAAAAGAATTAAATACAATGGGTAAAAGAAAAAGAGAATCAGCTAACTTGAAGAAGGAAGCTCGCCGCAACGACTCCTTCGCAAAGTTGCGCAACATTCCCAGCTCGCCTCGCAAGATGCGCCTCGTCGCTGACATGGTTCGCGGCAAGGAAGTCTTCAAGGCTCTTGGCCTCCTGCACTTCTCTAACAAGCAGGCTGCCACTGACGTTGAGAAGCTCCTCAAGTCGGCCATCAGCAACTGGGAACAGAAGAATGGCAAGAAGGCCGAGAGCGGTGAGCTCTATATCAAGACCATCACGGTTGATGCAGCTCCCATGCTCAAGCGCCTCCGTCCGGCTCCTCAGGGCCGCGGCTACCGCATCCGCAAACGTTCCAACCACTTGACTATCTACGTGGACACTATTAACAACACTGAAAAAGACGCATAATACGAAATGGGACAGAAAGTTAATCCAATCAGTAATCGTTTAGGCATCATCCGCGGTTGGGATTCCAACTGGTTCGGTGGCCGTAAATATGGAGATACCCTGGTAGAGGATGACAAGATCCGCAAGTATCTCAACGAGCGTCTTGCTAAGGCCAGTGTAGCACGCATCGTGATCGAGCGCACGCTCAAGCTTGTCACCATCACCATCTGCACTGCACGCCCCGGTGTCATCATCGGCAAGCAGGGTTCAGAGGTTGAGGTCCTCAAGCAGGAGCTCATCAAGCTCACCAACAAGGACGTTCAAATCAATATCCACGAGGTTAAGCGCCCCGAACTGGATGCCCAGCTCGTTGCCGCTAACGTCGCTCACCAGATCGAGGGTAAGATCGCCTATCGCCGTGCCGTTAAGATGGCTATCGCCAGCACTATGCGCATGGGTGCCGAGGGCATCAAGATCCAGGTCAAGGGTCGTCTGAACGGCGCCGAGATGCGCCGCAGCGAGATGTTTAAGGAAGGCCGCACTCCCCTGCACACCCTCCGTGCCGATATCGACTATGCACTCGTGCCCGCCCACACTAAGGTCGGTGTCATCGGTGTCAAGGTTTGGATCTGCCGCGGTGAGGTCTATGGCAAGCGCGACTTAGCCCCCAACTTTGCCAATAACGCTGGCGAGCGTCGCGGTGGCGGCGGTCGTGGTGGAGAGCGCGGCGAGCGTCGTGGTTTCCGCGGTGGCAAGAGAAACAACAATCGTTAAACCCAGTCACAACCAGTAACTTGAAGTGTGACTTTAAAAAACGAATTTTAAAATGTTACAACCTAAGAGATTAAGATATCGTCGTCCAAGTGATGGGCATCCTCGCCAATACAGCAAGCGCGGTAACCAGCTCGCCTTTGGTTCCTTCGGAATCAAGACCCTGGAGAGCAAGTGGATCACCGCTCGCCAAATCGAGGCAGCTCGTGTCGCTGTGACCCGTTACATGCAGCGCCAGGGACAGATCTGGCTCCGCATTTTCCCCGATAAGCCCTATACTCGCAAGCCTGCCGATGTCCGCATGGGTAAAGGTAAAGGTGATGTTGCAGGTTATGTCGCTCCCGTTCATCCCGGTCGCATCCTCATTGAGGTTGACGGTGTGAGCTTTGATATCGCCAAGGAAGCTCTGCGCCTCGCCGCTCAGAAGCTCCCCGTGGCTACTAAGTTTGTCGTTCGTCGCGACTATGATCCCACTCAACTCGTTTAATACTTTGACCAGATTATGAAAAAGGAAAATATCAAGGAACTGACCGATAAGGAATTGAAGGATCGCCTCGACCAAGTCCAGAAGGAGTATGTTCAGGAAAAGATCCAGCACACGATTTCTCCTCTCGATAATCCGGCAAGGATTACGCTTGACAGGAAACTCATCGCTCGTCTGAAGACCGAGATCCGCGAACGTGAACTCAAGAACAAATAATCCCAACAATTCACTACAATGGAAGAAAAACGTAATTTAAGAAAAGAAAGAATTGGGGTTGTTTCCAGCAACAAGGGTGACAAGACCATCACTGTGACCATCAAGTGGAAGGAGAAACACCCAATCTATGGCAAGTTTGTCAACAAGACAAAGAAGTACCACGCTCATGACGAGAACAACGAGTGCAACGTAGGCGATACCGTTCGCCTGATGGAGACCCGCCCGTTGAGCAAGACCAAGAGGTGGAGATTAGTTGAAATCATCGAAAAAGCGAAGTAATTAATTATGATACAGACTGAAAGTAGATTGACAGTTGCCGACAACAGCGGCGCTAAGGAAGTCCTCTGCATCAAGGTGCTCGGAGGTTCCGGTCGTCGTTACGCTTCGGTAGGTGACGTCATCGTGGTCACCGTCAAGAAGGCTATCCCCGCTTCAGAGGTGAAGAAGGGTACCGTTTCAAAGGCAGTCGTTGTCCGCACCAGCAAGGAAATCCGTCGCCAGGACGGCTCCTACATCCGCTTCGACGACAACGCCTGTGTATTGCTCACTAATACCGGCGAGCTGCGCGGAACGCGCATCTTCGGCCCCGTAGCCCGCGAGCTGCGTGCCACCAACATGAAGATCGTTTCCCTCGCTCCCGAGGTTCTTTAATCAATCTTTAAAATAGCAATAAACATTATATGGCTAAGTTAAAAATCAAGAAGGGTGACACCGTCTATGTTCTGGCTGGTGACGACAAGGGTAAGACCGGTCGCGTCCTGAACATCCTGCCCGAGCAGGGCAAGGCCATCGTCGAGGGTGTCAATATCGTGTCCAAGAGCACGAAGCCCAATGCTAAGGCCCCCCAGGGCGGCATTATCAAGAAGGAAGCCCCCATCCACCTGAGCAACCTGGCTGTCGTTGACCCCAAGAGCGGCCGCGACCCCAAGCCCACTCGCGTTGGCTTCAGGAAAGATGAGAATGGCAAAACTGTTCGTTATTCTAAAAAAACTGGAGAGGAGATTAAGTAATGAGTACCACGCTGAAGAAACAATATGACGAGAAGATTGCTCCCGCGTTGATGAAGCAATTCAACTACAGCACACCGATGCAGATCCCCCGTCTGGTCAAGATCGTCCTCAACGAGGGTCTGGGTGACGCTACCCAGGACAAGAAGATCATCGAGACCGCTATCAACGAGCTCACCGCTATCACTGGCCAGAAGGCTGTGCAGACCCTGTCGAAGAAGGATATCTCCAACTTCAAGGTCCGCAAGAAAATGCCCATCGGCGTTCGCGTGACACTGCGTCGTGACCGCATGTATGAGTTCATGGAGCGTTTCATCCGCATCGCCCTGCCGCGTATCCGCGACTTCAAGGGTGTGAACGGCAAGCTTGACGGCCGCGGCAACTACACCGTAGGCGTGACCGAGCAGATCATCTTCCCCGAGATCAACATCGACAACGTGACCAAGATGACCGGTATGAACATCACCTTCGTCACCACTGCCAAGACCGACGAGGAAGGCTACGCACTTCTCAAGGAATTCGGAATCCCGTTTAACAACAAATAATTGAGAGCTAAATTATGGCAAAAGAATCAATGAAGGCCCGCCAGGCCAAGCGTGAGCGCCTCGTGGCTAAGTACGCCGCCAAGCGTGCACAGCTCAAGAAGGACGGTGACTATGAGGCTCTGCAGAAGCTTCCCCGCAACGCTTCTCCCGTGCGCCTGCACAACATCTGCAAGATGTCAGGCCGACCCAAGGGTTACATGCGTCAGTTCGGCATCTCCCGTATCAACTTCCGCGAGATGGCTTCTAACGGTCTTATCCCCGGCGTGCGCAAGGCCAGCTGGTGATTTTCATCCACTTTTCTAACTAACAACATTAAGTATTAAATATTGTTCGACAACGTCGAATCAATTTAAAACAAGTTACAATAATGACAGATCCTATTGCAGATTATCTGACTAGATTGAGGAATGCGATCAAGGCACAGCACCGTGTCGTTGCAAGATCCTCTTCGACCAGGGTTATATCCTGAACTACAAGTTCGTCGAGGAAGAGAACTCTCCCCGTGGCACCATCAAGATTGCGCTCAAGTATGACAACGTCGACCACGTTAGCGCTATCAAGTGCCTCACACGCGTTTCAAGGCCCGGCCTGCGCCAGTACACTGGCTACAAGGACATGCCCCGCGTGCTCAATGGTTTAGGTATTGCCATCATCTCGACTTCCAAGGGCGTTATGACCAACAAGGAAGCCAAGAACCAGAAGATCGGTGGCGAAGTTTTGTGTTACGTTTATTAATAAAGGAGAAGCGCTATGTCAAGAATT
Organism: uncultured Bacteroidales bacterium; assembly: GCA_902776435.1. Taxonomy (GTDB): domain Bacteria; phylum Bacteroidota; class Bacteroidia; order Bacteroidales; family Muribaculaceae; genus Sodaliphilus. The sequence goes on from CACYQB010000016.1 coordinate 20,322, forward strand.
GGTAAATTGCACATCGCCATCCCCGCTGGCGTAACTGTTGAACAAAAGGACAACGTTCTCACCGTCAAGGGCCCCAAGGGCGAGCTCAAGCAGACCCTCAACCCCGACATCACGGTCGAGATCGAAGATAATGAAATCAAGGTGACCCGCCCCAACGACGAGCGTGAGTCACGTGCTCAGCACGGTCTGTACCGCGCACTCATCAACAACATGGTTGTCGGTGTGAGCCAGGGTTTCAAGAAAGAACTGGAAATTGTCGGCGTCGGTTACCGCGCTACCAGCAACGGTCAAGTGCTCGAGCTGGCTCTCGGTTACTCACATGCCATCTACTTGAAGATGCCGCCCGAGGTTAAGGTTGAAGCTAAGAGTGAGCGCAACAAGAACCCGCTCATCACCCTCGAATCGTGCGACAAGCAGCTCCTTGGCCAAATCTGTGCCAAGATCCGCTCCTTCCGCAAGCCCGAGCCTTACAAGGGTAAAGGTGTTAAGTTCGTTGGCGAAGTTATTCGTCGTAAGTCTGGTAAAACGGCAGCTGCCAAATAATTAAGTAGAAAGGAAACGATATGATATCCAAATCAGATAGAAGAAACAAGATCAAGGCCCGCATCCGTGGTCGCATCAGCGGCACTCCGGAGCGTCCCAGGCTGTGTGTCTTCCGCAGCAATAAGCAAATTTATGCCCAGGTCATCGACGACGTAGCCGGCAATACCCTGTGCTCTGCATCTTCCAAGGGCATCACCGAGGGTAACAAGAGCGAAATCGCCGCTAAGGTGGGCGAGGCTGTTGCCAAGAAAGCCCTCGAGGCTGGCATCAACACCGTAGTGTTTGACCGCAACGGCTTCCTGTTCCATGGTAGAGTTAAATCGTTGGCCGACGGCGCACGCAAGGGCGGTCTTAAATTCTAAGAAACATCATGCAGAAGAAAAATAATCGAGTAAAGGTTGCTGCCGACGCCGAACTCAAAGAGCGTCTCGTGGCCATCAACCGAACCACCAAGGTTACCAAGGGTGGTCGCACTTTCACCTTCGCTGCTATCGTTGTTGTCGGTGACGGCAATGGCGTGATCGGCTACGGATTGGGTAAGGCCAATGAGGTTACCACCGCTATCTCTAAGGGTACCGAAGTGGCTAAGAAGAACCTGATCAAGGTCCCCGTTCACAAGGGCACTATTCCTCATGAGGTGGTCGCCAAGTTCGGCGGTTCACGCATCATCATGAAGCCCGCTAGCCCCGGTACCGGTGTGAAGGCCGGTGGTGCTATGCGTGCCGTCTTCGAGACGGTAGGTGTTACCGATGTTATTTGTAAGTCCAAGGGCTCGAGCAACCCCCACAACCTCGTGAAGGCTACGCTCAAGGCCCTCGACGAGATGCGCAGCCCGGCTACCGTGGCTCACTATCGCGGCGTTACTGTGGACAAGGTGTTTAACGGTTAAATTTTTGTTGAAGTATTATGGCAAAGATTCAGATTAAACAAGTGAAAAGCCGCATCAATCGTCCGGCTCGCCAAAAGAGAACCCTCGACGCTCTGGGTCTGAGGAAACTCAACCACACCGTCACCCTCGAGGCTACACCTCAAGTGCTGGGTATGGTAAACGCTGTTCGTCATCTGGTGGAAGTCACCAATGTTGATTAATTCTTAAATCCGTAAAACAAGAAAACAACATTATGGAATTACATGATTTAAAACCTGCTGTAGGTTCAAATAAGAAGAAAAGTCGTGTCGGCCGCGGTCCCGGTTCGGGCAAGGGCGGTACATCGACTCGTGGTCACAAGGGTGCCAAGTCACGTTCTGGTTACAAGCAGAAGGTCGGCTTCGAGGGCGGTCAGATGCCTCTCCAGCGCCGTGTGCCCAAGGGTGGTTTCAAGAACATCAACCGCGTGGAGTATAAGGCCATCAACGTTGCTACGCTGGAGTCACTCGCCGAGCAGAATAGTCTCGATAAGATTACCGTTGCCAACCTCATTCAGGCTGGTCTGGTACGTAAAAACCAACTTGTTAAAATTTTGGGCCAGGGTCAGCTCAGCCACAAGCTTGAGGTTGAAGCCCATGCCTTCTCCAAGAAGGCCGAGGAGATCATCACCGCTGCCGGTGGCTCAATCGTAAAACTCTAACCCGACAATGAAACTCATTGAAACATTAAAAAACATCTGGAAGATTGAGGACTTGCGCAAGCGCCTCATCACCACATTCTTGTTCATCGTGATTTATCGCTTTGGATGCCATGTGGTGCTGCCGGGAATCAACCCCAGCGACCTTGAAGCCATGCGCAATTTCACTAACAGTGGTCTGATGCAGCTGCTCGACATGTTCTCGGGTGGTGCCTTCGGACAGGCCTCAATCTTCGCATTGGGTATCATGCCCTACATCACCGCCTCTATCGTTATCCAATTGATGGGTATGGTAGTGCCTAGCTTCCAGAAGATGCAGCGCGAGGGCGAGAGTGGTCGCATGAAGCTCAATCAGTACACCCGTTACCTCACTGTGTTCATCCTCTTGATCCAGGCTCCCGCCTATCTGATGAACCTCCAGTATCAGGTTAACGCAGCCGGTGGTCACGCCCACATTGCTGGCATGACGATGATTTATCTGTCAATCGTGCTCACCGCTGGTGCGATGTTGATTATGTGGCTCGGTGAGAAGATCACCGATAAGGGTATCGGCAACGGTATTTCCATCATCATCTTGGTGGGTATCCTCGCCCGTTTCCCTGGTGCCATCGTTCAAGAGTTTACCGGACGCCTGAACACTGCTCAGGGTGGTCTGGTGATGTTCCTGGTCGAGATCGTTATCCTGTTCGCTGTTACCGCTGGTGCTGTCATGCTCACCCAGGGTACCCGCAAGGTCCCCGTGCAGTATGCTAAGCGCATTGTCGGCAACAAGCAGTACGGTGGCGCCCGCCAGTACATCCCTCTGAAGGTAAATGCTGCTAACGTGATGCCCATCATCTTTGCCCAGGCACTCATGTTCATCCCCATCACCCTCGCTGGATTCGGCGCTCGCCAGAACGAGGCCGGTTTCCTCGGTTCGCTCTCACGCACCTTTGGTGATATGAACGGTTTCTGGTACAATGTGGTTTATTTCCTCATGATCGTCGCCTTCACCTATTTCTATACTGCCATCACCGTGCGTCCCACTCAGATGGCTGAGGAGATGAAGAAGAACAGCGGTTTCATCCCCGGCATCAAGCCCGGTAAGAAGACCGCCGAGTATCTTGACTCGATCATGTCGCGCATCACCCTTCCGGGTTCGCTCTTCCTGGGTATCGTCGCCATCCTGCCCGCTTTTGCCCGCTACTTTGGCGTCAACCAGCAGTTCGCCCAGTTCTTCGGTGGTACCTCACTGCTCATCGTTGTGGGTGTCGTTCTCGACACGCTCCAGCAGATTGAGACCCATCTGATGATGCACCACTATGATGGTCTGATGAAGTCCGGTAAAATCAAGGGTCGTTCCCGTTAAGTGACGAGACACAGGACTTCTTGAAAAAGAGTAATTCAATCTGATTATGATATATCTCAAGACAGACGAGGAAATCGAGATGCTGCGCAAGGCCAATCTGGTTGTTGCTGGTACACTGGCCGAGGTGGCCAAGTGGGTCGCTCCCGGTATCACTACCCGCCGTCTCGATCAAATCGCTGAGGAGTATATCCGGTCCCAAGGCTGCACGCCCGGTTTTAAGGGCCTGTACGGCTTTCCCGCCACGCTCTGCACCTCGGTCAACGAGGTTGTAGTGCACGGCATCCCGTCGAACTACGTTCTCGAGGATGGCGACATCGTGTCCTGTGACTGTGGTGCCGTCACCCCCGAGGGGTTCAACGGCGACAGCACCTACACCTTCTGTGTCGGTGAGGTCTCCGAAGAAGTCAAGCAGCTTCTGCGCACGACCAAGGAGTCACTCTATGTCGGTATCGAGCACGCTGTGCCTGGTAAACGCATCGGTGACATCGGCAACGCCATCCAGCAGTACTGTGAGCGACGCAACTACAGCGTCGTCCGCGAGATGACCGGACATGGCGTGGGGCGCAAGCTGCACGAGGATCCCGAGGTGCCCAACTATGGCCGTCGCGGCACCGGTCCGCTCCTGCGCAACGGTATGACGATTGCGATTGAACCCATGATCAACATGGGCAGCAAGAACATCATCACCGAGCGCGACGGATGGACAACACGCACCCGCGACCGCAAGCCCAGCGCTCACTTCGAGCACTCCATTGCCATCCATCATGGCAAGGCCGACATCCTTTCCTCCTTCGAGGGTATCAAGGAGGTTCTGGGAGACCGGTTCATCTGATTGAAACAACAAGAGAATCACTTTTTTCAAGAAATCCAGTAATCGTTAATTAATAGATTTTATATGGCAAAACAGACAGCAATTGAATTAGACGGCACTATCGTCGAGGCCTTGTCCAACGCAATGTTCCGCGTGGAGCTTGAGAATGGACACCAGATCACCGCACACATCAGCGGCAAGATGAGAATGCATTACATTAAAATTTTGCCCGGTGACAAGGTGAGAGTGGAAATGTCCCCCTACGATTTGTCTAAAGGAAGAATCTCATTTCGATACAAATAACTAAATCACAATATATTATGAAAGTTAGAGCATCTATCAAGAAGCGCAACGAGGACTGCAAGATCGTACGTCGCAAAGGGCGCCTTTATGTGATTAACAAAAAAAATCCCAAGTTCAAACAGCGTCAGGGATAAAAAAAAGTATTAACTTTGCAAAAATTTTTGAAATTAGTATATGGCAGTAAGAATTGTCGGGGTTGATATTCCCCAAAACAAGCGCGGCGTCATCGCCTTGACCTACATCTTTGGTATCGGGCGCAGCTCAGCCGCTACAATCCTCAAGAAGGCTGGTGTGGACGAGAACACCCGCGTCAAGGATTGGACCGATGCCGAGGCAGCCGCAGTGCGTGAGGTAATCGGTAACGAATACAAGGTAGAAGGTGACCTCCGCAGCGAGGTTCAGATGAACATCAAGCGACTGATGGATATCGGTTGCTACCGTGGCATCCGTCACCGCAACGGTCTTCCCGTTCGTGGTCAGAGCACCAAGAACAACGCTCGCACCCGCAAGGGCCGCAAGAAAACTGTTGCTAACAAGAAGAAAGCTACTAAATAATATTTTTCAAGAACTATGGCTAAAAAGACAGTCGCAGCTAAGAAGAGAGTCGTTCGCGTTGACGGTGTTGGTCAACTGCACGTGCATTCTTCGTTCAACAACATCATTGTGTGCCTCGCTAACGGTGAGGGACAGGTAATTTCATGGTCCTCGGCTGGTAAGATGGGCTTCCGCGGTTCTAAGAAGAACACGCCCTACGCTGCCCAGATGGCTGCCGAAGATTGTGCAAAGGTCGCTTACGACCTCGGTTTGCGCAAGGTGAAGGCCTATGTGAAGGGTCCGGGCAATGGACGTGAGTCCGCTATCCGCACCATCCATGGCGCTGGTATCGCTGTTACCGAGATCATCGACGTCACGCCGCTGCCCCACAACGGCTGCCGTCCTCCCAAGAGAAGAAGGGTCTAAGAGAGTTAGGCGCTTTATTCCGACAAACCACTGTTTTAACAGTATTTATTAACAACATTTTTCGCGAATCTCTATCAGTGAATGGATTGCATTTTTTAACGACCTCTCTGCAATCGCGGCTGCACTGAAGCGATTCCAATTCACAACAGTAAAAAATTATTTTTTAAAGACTATGGCTAGATACACCGGTCCTAAAACTAAAATTGCCCGTAAACTGGGTGAACCCATCTTCGGTGAAGACAAGTACTTTGCCAAGAAGAACTATCCCCCGGGCCAGCATGGTGCCAACCGTCGCAGGAAAATGAGCGAGTACGGCACTCAGCTTCGCGAAAAACAGAAAGCAAAATACACCTATGGCGTTCTCGAACGTCAGTTCCGCAACCTCTTCAACAAGGCTTCTCGCATGAAGGGCGTTACCGGTGAGGTGCTCCTGCAATTGCTCGAGGCTAGACTCGACAACGTTGTTTATCGTCTGGGCATCGCTCCCACCCGCGCTGCAGCGCGTCAGCTCGTTCTGCATCGTCACATCACCGTCGACGGCAAGGTCGTTAACATTCCTTCCTACTCGGTGAGCGAGGGTCAAATCGTTGCTGTTCGTGAGAAGTCCAAGTCTCTGGAGGTGATCCAGGACGCTCTCGCTGGCTTCAATCACAGCAAGTATCCCTGGATTGAATGGGATGAGAACGTCAAGGGTGGCAAGCTCTTGCACATGCCCGTTCGCGAGGATATTCCTGAGAACATCAAGGAGCAGTTGATCGTCGAGTTGTATTCTAAACAGTAAAATTTTTATCCATGGCTATTTTAGCATTTCAGAAACCCGACAAAGTCTTAATGTTGGAAGCCGACAACTCGTTCGGCAAATTCGAGTTCCGTCCCCTGGAGCCGGGCTACGGTGTTACCATCGGTAACGCACTGCGCCGCATCCTCCTCTCCGGACTCGAGGGCTTCGCAATCTGCAGCATCCGCATCGACGGTGTGCAGCATGAGTTCGCAACCATCACGGGTGTGAAGGAAGATGTCACCAACATCATCCTCAACCTCAAGAAGGTGCGCCTCAAACGCATTGTTGAAGATACCGACACCGAGAAGGCCGTTGTCAAGGTTTCAGGTCAAAGCGTCTTCAAGGCGGGTGACATCGGCAAGGTCCTCAGCGCATTCGAGGTGCTCAACCCCGAGCTGGAGATCTGTCACATCGATCCCACTTGCGGATTCCAGATTGAACTCTCAATCAACAAGGGTAGGGGATACATTCCCGCCGAGGAAAACCGCAACGCCAATGACCCCATCGACGTGATCGCCATCGACTCGATCTACACGCCCATCCTGAACGTGAAGACCGCCGTCGAGAACTTCCGTGTCGAGCAGAAGACCGACTACGAGAAGCTCATCATCGAGATCACCACCGATGGCTCAATTCATCCTAAGGACGCTCTCAAGGGCGCTGCCGAGATTCTTATTCAGCACTTCCAGCTCTTCACCGACCGTGAAATCGTTCTCGACAATACCGAGAATAACGGTAACGAGGAGTTCGACGAGGAGGTACTCAAGATGCGTCAGCTGCTCAAGACCAAACTTGTTGACATGGACCTCTCTGTGCGCGCCCTCAACTGCCTCAAGTCAGCCGAGGTCGAGACGCTTGGAGAACTCGTGGTCTTCAACAAGACCGACCTGCTCAAGTTCCGCAACTTCGGTAAGAAGTCGCTCAGCGAGCTTGAGGAGCTGTTGGCCACACTCAATCTGCACTTTGGCATGGATATCACTAAATACAAATTAGAAAAAGAGTAAAAAACGATGAGACACAATAAGAAATTCAACCACCTGAGCCGTAAGAGCGCCCACCGTGATGCCATGTTGGCCAACATGACCATCTCGCTCATCATGCACAAGCGCATCATCACGACCCTCGCCAAGGCTAAGGCCCTGCGCGTGTATGCCGAACCCCTGATCAACAGGACTAAGGACGACACCACCGCTTCGCGCCGCCTCGTCTTCAAGCACCTCCAGAACAAGGAGGCCGTCAAGGAACTCTTCTCGACCGTTGCCGCTAAGGTGGCCGACCGTCCCGGTGGCTACACCCGCATCCTGAAGCTCGGTAACCGTCTGGGTGACAACGCTAAGACTTGCTTCATTGAGCTCGTTGACTTCAATGAGGCTATGCTCGAGGCTAAGAACCAGGAGAAGGCCGCTCCCAAGAAGTCGACCCGTCGCAGCCGCAAGAAAGCTGCCGCTCCCGCTGCCGAGGCTCCCAAGACCGAAGAGTAATCAATACACAACACTCTCTCGTGACCCAAAGAGACAGCGGTCTTGTCGCGATAAGGCCGCTCTCTTTAAGATACTACAAGAAAACACCCTGCACACATTGAGGTGCAGGGTGTTTTCTTGTGCCTTTATCCGAGCTGATGGCTCAGCATGACAGCTGTTGCTTTATCTTGCAGGAACCGCTGTTTGCTTCATCATGATCTGCTCCTCAACGACATGCATCAGCTCCTTGTTGGTGTTCAATGTGTCACCGTCAGGCGAGACGACATACATCGACACAATCTGGGGTCCGGCTGTGCTATCGGTCTTGTTCATGTTCTCAACGATGACCTTAGACATGCGGTCGATATACATGTTGAGCGCGTCAGTATCATTCTTAGCGTCAATGTTCTCGACAATCTGCTGGCCATCAGACATGTTCTGGATAAACGAGTAATGTCTCGGTTTCTCATTGCACGAGAAGAGCAGCAACAGGGCAGCGCCTGTGATAATTGCGGGGATGATTCTCTTCATCATAGCACCATCACTCCTTTACTTCCCAACCCAGTGCGCTGGCACCCAGCACGGCTGCGTCACTCTCCTTGAGCTCACTAATGAGGATCTTCACCTTACCCTTGTAGATGCCGAGCACGTTGCGCTCAAAAGCTTCCTTTACAGGATTCATAATCAGGTCACCACTCTTGGTCAAGCCACCGAACAGAACAAATGCCTCAGGGCTCGAGAAATTGGTGAAATCGGCCAGAGCCTCACCCAGAATCGTACCCGTGTACTCAAAGATATCCTTTGCCAACTTGTCACCGGCAACAGCGCAGTCATACACATCCTTGCTTGTGATGGCCTCGATATCATACTCGCGCAGCTTCGAGGGCTCGTCGCGCAGCTCCAGGAACTCTCTGGCAGTGCGGGCAACACCCGTTGCCGAGCAATAGGCCTCCAGACAGCCCGTGCGTCCGCAACCGCACACGCGGCCGTTGGTACGCTTCACAATCACGTGACCCAGCTCACCGGCAAAGCCATCGTGGCCATATACCATCTGGCCGTTCACAACGATACCACTGCCCACACCTGTTCCCAGGGTGATCATGATGAAATCCTTCATGCCGCGAGCCACGCCATAGGTCATCTCGCCGATGGCAGCAGCGTTAGCGTCGTTGGTGATCACACAAGGTATGCCGAATTTCTTCGTCACCATCTCAGCCAGGGGTATGGGAGTAGGCCAGGGCAGGTTCGGTGCCTGGTCAATCAAGCCAGTGTAGTAGTTGCCGTTAGGTGCACCGATACCGATGCCGTTGATTTTGTCCTCAACTTCGTTGTCCTTCATCAAGCGTGTCAGCTCGGTGTGCAACTCGTCGATATAGTCATTAAAGTCACTGTGCTTAGCAGTCTTGATTGAACTGCTGGCAATTACGTTACCGCGGGCGTCCACGATGCCAAAGACGGTGTTAGTACCGCCCATGTCGATGCCGATTACATAAGGTTTTGCCATGATTTTGGTCTTTTTTATTGGTTATTACAATATGTTCATTTCTCAACCTACAAAGGTAACAAAAACTTTTCAGTTTTATTAAAAAACTCACAAAATATTCTTGGAGATTCAGATAAACTGCCTGTTTATTACTATTGATGTCCAGTAAAAAGCAGGCACCAATAAATAGTATTTTTTTCTGATAACTGGATTTTCCCCATTGATGATCGACTGACACCTGGAAATGCCATAAACCCGCGTTAGTCAACGCAACTGACCACCAGCTCCCCATGTTGTCTTGATGGTGGAGCCGGTGGCCGGTTGTTTGACTCGAGGTTAGTCGCGTGTTTACTTATTGACCTTGGTAACCGAACGGGTTCCGTCGCTGTAAGTGGTCACTATGATGTTCACGCCAGTGGCAGGCTGAGAAAGCTGCTGTCCCGAAAGGTCGAAGTAGTCAACCCTCGTCACTTGCTTGCTGGTGGTGAACTCATCCACGGCGGTCATGTTGTTTACACCGATGGTGAAGGGTGCAAAATGAACGCATCCGCCATCAGGAGTAACGAACTCAATATCGCTTGCGGTAATGTCGCCGGTTACAGTTGTAGCTGCGGTCACGTCAAATGTCAGTAATGTGCCCTCACTGTTGGCAATGGCAGCAAGCTGGGGTGAATAGCTCAGTACTCGGGTATTACCGTTTTGCAGCATGTTGGCATCTAAGCAGTGGGCACTAGCGCGGTCGGTCAAACTGAAGCCGCTTGCCGTCAAGCCCTCAGGCAGACTGAGGTCAAACTGGAAGGCTGTGTAATCCAAGGCATTGTCCAGGGCGATGCTTACTCGGCGGGTCTCTCCGGGCTTCAGTTGGATGTTGTCGCCACTCAGTCGGTCATTGTTGCTGCGCATGTCGGGCTGCCGTTGTGGTCCGTTCATCATGGGCTTATCCATGATAATGTGCATGATCAGGACGATGTCGCTGGCGGTGATGCTGTTGTCGGCATTGACATCGGCGGCCTCGAAATCAAAGGGTTCTGGATTCATATCGAGGATGTATCTTGCCGTGGTTACGATGTCGCTCACCGTTACAGCCTTGCTGCAATTGGCATCGCCTAGTAGGTAACTCAACACATGCACGTAGGCCGAATCATCAAGAACGGTCAGGTCAAGGGGATCAGGCGTCGTGAGCACAATGTTGCGCAACGTGATGGGATAGTCACCCTGAGCATCTTCAGCAACCTTGACGGTCAGGTAGAACAGGTCTCCCTCGTTTCCGCTAATGGGTTCCCCATTAGAAGTGTAGCACAGCACGCGCACACCGCCGCTGGATACGTCATTGCTCATGAGGACGGTGTTGAGCGGCAAGCGATCTGAAGGCTCAATGAGGTATTCATCATCTTCCTGTACCAGTTCCATCCCGTCGGGTAAGAAAATGTCAGCCTGCACTGCGGTGATGTCATCGATGTTGGTCATCGAAATGGGGATGATGATGGTATCGCCATGCAGTGCCGTCATGTCCTCTACCGACAAATAGTTCTGGGTCTCGAAACCGACAATTGTTTTGAAATAACACCAACCATAAGAACTTTGATAGGCTTCAAGTGACTCCTTGGGGACGTATAGCGTCGAATTTTGGTAAACCGAATACGAGAAAGTTTCGTAGTAGGCTCGAGGCGGCGTTGGCGCAAAGCAAATCACTTTAGGCGCAACGATACTCGGGAATGTGTTGTCGCCAATCCACGTGATGCCACTGGGAATAACCAGGCTGCTGAGCGGACATCCCTTGAACGCATTGTGCGAAATGTAAGTGAGAGATTCGGGGAGGTTTACCTGAGTCAGATGGTTGCACCCTTCAAAGGCATAGTTGCCGATATTTGTGACCGTGTTGGGCAGCGTGATTGCAACCAATGAGCTGAAACCATTGAAGGCGCGGCTGGCAATGCCTTTAGTGCCTTCTCTCAACACGATGCTGGTTCCTTCGGGCATTTCGCCTTTATACTTATAGGCAACATTGGCGGCATAGATTAAACCGTCGGGCTGCAATCTCTCCCAAGCTGTGCCATATAAAGCATAATACCCGATGGACTCGAGGGACTCAGGAAAGACGATGTTGGCCAGTGCCGTACAACTCTGAAATGCTTTTTCGCTGAGAGAGGTGACTGATTCAGGGATGACGATACTTGTCAATCCAGTACAATCCATGAACACGCAATAGCCGACCTCCGTTAGCGAGTTGGATAAGGTGACGTTGGCCAAACGGGGGCAATTGTGAAATGCATAGCTGCCGATGTAGTTGACTGAGTTGGGAATAACGATGCTGGTTATCCCGTCACAGAATTCAAACGCCCTTTCGCCGATGTAGGTGACGGTGTTGGGAATACTGATGCTCACCAATCCATCGTCGCCAAAGAACGCATAGGTGGCAATACACGTCGTGCCCTCTCTCAAGACGATGCTAGTACCTGCCGGCATCGTGCCCTTGTAATCATAGGCAGTCGTTCCTGCATAGATGAGGCCATCGGGCTGATTCATATACCAAGCGGTGTTGCTAAACGCATTATAGCCAACGGTTGTTACTGAACCGGGTATGGTGATGTCGGCCAACGCAGTGCAGCCCATGAAGGCAGAACCACCGATTGAAGTGACTGATTCGGGAATGACGATGCTTGTCAATGCCGAGCAACCGTAGAATGCACCGGAACTGATATCGGTAAGACCATCTGGAAGTGTGATTTCAGTCAGTCCAGTGCAGCCATATAACGCATAATAGCCGATTGTAGTGACAGTATTGGGTATATTGATTTCAGTCAGTCCAGTGCAGCCATAAAACGCATAATCGGAGATGGCTGTGACCGAGTTGGGGATGACGGTGTTCTTGCAACCGAGCACGAGAGCATTTGTTGCCGTCTTGATGATTGCATTGCAACCCTCGCGAGAATCAAAGATCGAGTTGCCCTCGGCAACCGTAATACTCGTCAGTCCACTGCAATTGGTAAACGAATAGCTTATGGAAGTAACCGAGTGAGGAATGGTAAGGGTTGACAGCAACTTGCATCCACTGAATGAATTATAGCCTATCGAAGTGATTGTATTAGGTAAGGTGAGGCTCGTCATGCCGGAACAACCTTGAAATGCATAATCGGCGATAGCAGTCATGGAGCTGGGAATGGAGACTGACCTTAATGCAGTGCAGCCATTGAAAGCATATTGGCCGATGCTGGTGATATTGTTGGGCAGGTTGATGCTTGTCATTGCAGTGCAGCCACGGAAAGCGCTTTGACCAATCGTAGCAGTTGAGGTAGGCAAGGTGACACTGGTCAGAGACGTGCAACCTGAAAACGCACTCTCATTGATGGTGGTGAGATTACGGGGCAACGTGATGGATGACAGCGAAGTGCAGCCTTTGAACATAGAATTAGAGAGGGTAGTGAGAGAACTAGGCATTGAAACACTCGTCAGAGCAGTGCAATTCTCAAACAAATAGTATCCAACGCTTGTTAAAGAGCTGGGCAGGCTGACGCTGGTCAATCCACTGCAGCCTTGGAAGACCGCAAAGCCGAGTGAGGTAACGTTTCGAGGAACGGTGATTTTGGTGAGTCCACTGCAATTAGTGAAGGCATAGGAATTAATGATGGTGACTGTACTGGGAATGGTCACACTGGTCAATTCAGTACAGCCACTGAAGGCAGAATAGTCGATTGAGGTGACCATGTAGGTCGTACCGTTATAGGTGACCGACTCAGGAATGGTCACGGTATCAGTGTATTCACCGACATAGGTAGTAGCATATTGTCCACGGTAAGTCACGCTGACTTCTGAGCCAGTGATCTTGTAGTAGATGCCATCGACCTCAAAGTCATGTGCCACCACTGTTGTGGCAACTAACAGAGCAAGTTGGAATAGGACTGCTCGCAGCAAGAAGGAGAGGTTTGTCTTGTGTATCATAAGCGTTAAACGATTAAAAGTTAAGAATTGCTGCAAATATAATCAAAAGATTAATGATTGCAAAATCCCGCCATTCAAAAAATGACAGGATTTTGGACATAAGTTGTTATTGTGAAATAATCTAAGACAACCCTCTCGATAAAAATGGGCTGAGGTTCGCTTGAGTGCAGACGGGGATCAAAATATGAGCGGTGCCGGTTAGAAACTGGCGGAGAGGCGCACGTTGAGCTGACGGCGGGTCAGGTAGTTGGGGACGGCATACTGGATGTTGTTCACATCGGTCACCCAGTAGTAACTGCTCACGTTGGAAATGTCCATGAGGTTGAAGCAGTCGAGGCCGAGCCAAATCTCCTTGAAGTGGCTGAAAAATCCGCTGTAGGGTCGGTGTTCCTTGCCGATGAGCTCGTAGCTCAGTCCTACATCCACGCGTTTGTAGGATGGCTGGCGCACATAGGAATCAGCGCGGGTGAGGTGGGGTGCCGTGGTGGGCAGACCGTCGCTGACGATGCCCTTGAGGCTGAACTTCAGGCGCGGGATATTGGGGAAATAGTCGGTAAAGAACAGGGCGATGCTGTAGCGCTGATCGGTGGGACGCGGCACCTTCACGCCATTGAGGTCTTCCTGGGTCTTCATCAGCGAGAAACTGAGCCAGGAGTCGGTGCCCTCAACAAATTGGCCGAAAAGCTTCATGTCGATACCGGCAATATAACCTTTAGAAGAGTTCACACCGCTATAGACGAGCTTCAGGTTGTCGATCTCGTAAGGGATGAGGTTGCTCAGGTTCTTGTAATAGGCCTCGGCAGTGAACTTGAATGGACGGTCGAGGGCTCGGAAAGTGTAGTCACTGCCCAGGATGACCTGGATGCTGCGTTGTGACTTGATATCCTTATTCAGCAGGATATTACGGTTATTCAGCGAGTCCATAACCTGCTGGCGGTACTCCTTATAGAAGGGCGCCTGGTAATAGACACCACCCGCGAGGCGTAACGAGAGATTGCCGTTGCGCTCTGGCACGAAGCCTAGGCTAACGCGCGGTGACACCAGCGTCTCTTTGTTGAAATTCCAGTGCGATAACCTGATACCTGCATTCAGCGACCAGTAGCCAGCCCCTGTTGTGAAACGCCAGGTGTCCATCAACCATCCTGCGATGCGGGTAGTCTTAAGGTCGTTGCTTGATGTCTCGGTAAAGATGACGTTGACCTGGTCGGGGATGTGGGGTAGGGAGTAGCCCGCACTGTCACGCCACTGCCACTGTCGGGAACGGTCATAGATGTCCTCCTTGCGCATCGAGATGCCATAGGATATACTGTTGTTATTGATGCCGACGTTGCCCCTCAAGGTCAGGTCCATCACGTTCATCTTCAAGCGCGTGCGCTCGTGCTCGTGGTATTTGCCGACACCTAATTCCTGTCCGGCCTGGTCCAGCCAGTATTCACCATGGATGTCATAGGAAACCAGCTCGTCAGTGCGATAGCCCGAAGCCTGCAGCGTCAAGTCGGTGCCCTTGTTGTTGAACATGTAGGTCACAGCACCGGCGCCGAAGTAGGTCTGGAACTTATCCTTCTCGTATCCGTCAAAATAGACGGTGAACGACTTCACGTCCTCACTGGTACCGAAACTGGTCTCGCGGTTTACGGGCGTGAAACGGTAGTCGTTGATACTCACGTTACCCAGCAGGGCGATGCGCAGTTTCTCGATGGGCTTGAACACCAGGCTTGTCTGGTAGTCGAAATATTGCGGATCATATTCGCCCTTGCTTTCCAGCGAACCCATGAGCGATGAGTTGCGCTTGTAGCGGACGCCATGCATCTGGGAGTAATGTCTGGTGCTGTGCCCCAGCATCAGGCTGCCTCCTTGCAGACTGGCGGCAAAAGCACCCTCAAAGGCCTCAGGCTCGCGGTAAGTGATATCGAGTACCGATGACATGCGGTCTCCGTAGGCAGCGCTGAAACCACCTGTCGAGAAATCCACTTTACGCACCATGTCGGGGTTGATGATACTCATACCCTCCTGCTGGCCCGAACTGATGAGCTGCGGGCGATATACCTCGATTCCGTTGATATAGACACTGTTCTCATCGTAGGAGCCGCCTCGCACCATGTACTGTGAACTCAGCTCATTCTTGGAACTCACGCCTGCCATGGTCGTCAATACTGCCTCGACGCTGCCGCCCGAGGCATCGGGCGTGCGCTTGAGCATCTCCACGTCAATACCCTGCATGCTGTTGGTCTGCTTCTTGTACTCGGTGATCTCAACTTCACCCAGTTCAAGCGTCTTCTCATACAGCTTGGGGTTGATGGTGACGGTGCCCTCGGGCTTGACGAGTTGGCGCGTCACGGTAGAATAGCCCAGGCAGGAAAACTCCACCATCAGGGTGTCGGCTTTAGGAACCGTCATCTCATACATGCCCTTGGTGTCGGTATTGGTGCCTACAGCAGTGCCCAACAGACGCACCGTGGCAAACTCGATAGGCTCGCCTGAAGCATCGACAACCTTACCCGTGATTTTGACTTGAGAAAACAGGGTGATGGTGCAAAGCAAACACGCCAGCAGTGATATGATGCGGAAATGGGATGATTTCATATACGTATTGAGTGTTATGTTGTAATAACATAACGCAGAAGGGGGGCGTTTTATTGCCACGGGCAAGGCTCTCCTGCTCAGTTGGAGAACATGGATAAGAGGTCGCGTGCGCTCATGCGTGAGTAGTTGCCGGGAATGCCCATGTCAATCTTTACCTTGCCGTTCCACTCGATATTCTTGTAGGAGAGGGAGATGGCCATCTTCTTTTTCTCGATGTTTGCACTGGCATTGATGTCATGAGCGATGGGCCCGGTGGTAGTACTGCGCACGTCACTATACTTGACCTGATAAGCTGGCGTCGTGCTGCCTTCAGGCACGATATCGAGCGATGTGATACGGTTCGACTTGTCGAAGGTAAAGGTGTACCCGTAGCCCTTATAATGCTCGCTAGGCGACAAAGATGTGGCCTTTCCTTCTTGGGTAACATTCATCCCTTCCTTATTCTCCTTGCCCAGGGTTCCCTTGCCAATGATGAACGGCCGTCCCAGGAAGATGTCCTGGACCTCTTTCACGGTCACAGGGATGCCCGACGTAAGGAGGGACACTTTCTCGGCAATGTAGCGCTTGTGCACCTTGTCCACGGCGTAGAGGCTGTCGGCGGTGATGATGAGTTTGCCCACCTCGATGCCCAGCACGGGGCGCAATGAGATATAAATGGCCTGGTCGCGCAGCATGCGCACCTGTATTGAGGACGAAAAACTACTGCCGGCGCTCAACAGAATGTTGCCGCTCGTCTGCATCGTCTGCCAGTCACCGATGGTGGTGATGATGGCATTGATAGGGTCAGCGGTCGCTGTCGTTGGTGTGGTGGGGCTTGTCGTGGTCGTGTCGGGAAGGGCGGCTTTTTTAGCGGTTCCGCATGCGGTCATCAATGCCGCCAAGACCAGTAAGATTACAATGTTATTTTTCATAATAGGTTTTGTTGTTTACTTTGCGTTGCAGCAGTTCGTTGTCCGGTTCTTGCTCGAGGGCACGCTTCCATTGCTCGATGGCTTGTTCCTTTTCATCGTTGAACCACAGGATATCGCCATAGTGTTCCAGCAGGTGGTTGTCCTCATCCTTCTCGACGGCGCTCTTGATGTAGAGCAGGGCCTTGATATAATCTTTCTTGGCGAAATATACCCAGGCATAGGTGTCGATGAAGTTCGCATTGTCTGGTTCGTCCTTGAGGGCGAGGGCTGCCATGCGTTCGGCTCGGTCCAGATCTTGGCCCCGTTGTGCCAGATAATAAGCGTAGTTGTTGAGTGCTCCAGAGTTAACGGGATTGAGTTCCAGAGCCCGTTCATAGCATTCGATGGCCTTGACCGAGTCATTCATTCCGCTATAAGTGTCGCCCAGACCCGTGATGAGTTCGGAACGTTTCTCGTAGTCGGCCGAGTCCACCATGGCAATGGTCTTTTCGTAAGTCTCAATGGCTTTGTCGTATTCCTCCATCTGGTAGTAACAACCGGCGACATAGCCATATAGATCCAAGTTGTCGGGATTATAGACCAAGGCCTTTTCCGAGGCCTTGATGGCTTCGGCATAGTTGTCGTCTATCATGTTCAGGATGACCATATTGCGCCATCCCTCAGCATCGGTGGGGTTGACGTCCAGACTATAGCCCAGTTGTTCGATGGCGCCCTTGTAATCCTTCTTGGCGTAGAAATATTCGCTGTAGAGCTGATGAATCTTGGCCTCGTGAGGGTGCTGCTGAATCAAGACTGTGAACAGGTTGTTGATGCGCTGCGTCGTGTCCTCCTTGGCGAGTTGCTCTTGGATATAACCTAACAGCACGCCTAACTTGGTGTCCACGTCAAGTTGTTCGGCAGTCAGGGCATTGTAAATCTGCTGTTCGTAGCGCACACTGTCCCCCGCCATGTTATAATAGTCGGCGCGGGTCAGGTAGATGAGGCCGTTGTTGGGATCATACTCCTGGGCGCGGTCCAGATAGTAGAGCGCACTGTCGGTCATGCCGTAGTGCTGGAACAGATGGCTCATCGATATGTTATAATCTGCGCTCTGGGGTGCTTTGGCGAGAAGACGGCGCATTTCATTCAAGGCGCCGACGCTGTCGTGCATCGCATTATAGTTGTTCAACTTCGAGGCTGTGATCTGTATCGCGTCGCCGAAGATGGCCGCAATGCTGTCAAGCGTGATGTTACTTTGCTCATAGTCGCCAGAGTGTGAATAGGCTTCGGCAAGGCGCACTTGCAGTTCCAGTTTGTTGGGGTTGTGCTCATTGAGCAACTTGAGGGCACGGAGGGCCTCCTCGGGATGTCCCAGCTGCATATTGGCATCGCTGTAGAAGGTGGTCTCATACAAGTCCTCAGGCTGCGCCTCAAAGTGCTCTTTCATCAGCGCCAGACCCTCTTCACACAGCGCCTTATTCGTGTTGTTCATGCGAATCTTGCACATGCCCAGATAAAATGAGATGGCAGTGTTGTTGGGGTCTATCTCATGGGCATAGGCCAACAGGTCATAGAAAGCGTCATAATTGTTCTTCAGCTTCTCGCTCTGAGCCTGCACGAAGATGTATTCCGCTTTGCGTTGGTCATCGAAGCTGACAACCTTCTTGGCCGGCTCATTTTTGCCCGCAACAGCGGTCAACGCTAGCAAAGCTATGGTCAATATTACTATATGTCGTTTCATCGTTATGGTTGTCAATGATGAAAAGTTCATTAATCTCTAATCTCTAATCATCAAATTCTCAACCGAGAATTTGATTCACTTCGTTCCCGTGTGCCCAAAGCCGCCTGCACCGCGTTCCGTCTCGTCGAGGTCTTCAACAATGGTCCACTCAACGGTACTGTGGCGGGCGACCACCATTTGGCAGATGCGTTCGCCATTCTCAATGGTCTGTGGCTCGTTGCTCAGGTTCACCAGAATGACTCCAATCTCACCTCGATAGTCTGCATCAATCGTGCCAGGCGTGTTCAATACCGTCAAGCCCCGTTTCAAGGCCAGACCGCTGCGGGGCCTGATTTGGCACTCATAGCCCTCAGGCAGGGCGATATAGATACCCGTGTGCACCAGTGCCCGCTGCAACGGCTGCAGCGTCAACGGCTCCTCCAGCCATGCGCGCAGATCCATCCCCGCGCTCAGCGCTGTCCCGTATTGTGGCACCTCATGCGGCCCACGGTTCACAATCTTCACGTTTATCTTCTCCATAATTCAATGGTTGGTTACAAACTGCAAAAATACATCAAAAACGATTACAACCATCATTTGAAACCATTTTTAAATGTGAATCTTCTTGGAATGACTATAAATGTGTCTTGAAATATGGTGGCACATTCGTGATAACTGTCAAATCTTTTGACACTTTTCAGTGATTATTCAAGGAAATCGCTTGGTTAGAATGTATTGTGTCGTTAAATTTGCAGCAGAAAAACCAATCATTGATAATCATGAAAAAAGTATTGAATTTAGTTTTGTGCCTGTTTGTAGGCTTGATGGCTATGGCCCAATCGCCCGAGTTGACGGTTGAGCAGCACCTTGAGGACTACGACTACGCCGTGAAATATGTCGAGGACAACTACTCGGGTTTCCCCGATAAGGTCGTTGACAGCAATCGAGCCGACTATGAGTCGATGAAAACACGCCTGCGTGACCAGGTTAAGCAAGGGGAACGCAAGGGCTGGAATGCATTTGCCGAATACACGGCATGGTTTAATGATAATCACTTGACGATTCGTGCGTTTCATTATGATGATAAGGGCAACAGGATTGGATGGACCGAGCATTACAATGTCCGTAAAAAGAGAAATCACTACGAGAGCCTCATGGAGTATAAGCCTATGCCCGTCGCCTGCAAGGTGACCGATAAGACTTTCTTAATACGTTTCCCATCATGTGGCGGTAACCCAGATATGAAATGGATCAAGAATTCAATCAAGAAATTCAAGAAATCCCATTGCGAAAATTTGGTGATTGACATTCGTGGAAATGGCGGTGGCAGCGATAGAAATTGGAACCCTTACCGGAAGTTGTTGTACGATCATGAGGCCTTGAACCCCACTGCCGAATATCGTATCTCTCCCGTCAATTTAGCTTATATTAAGAAAATCGGGTGGCCAGACGCTCCTCGCATTAAAAAACTGTCTTTACAGAATCCTGATAGTGTGTTCGTTGGTGGTGGTTATTATCTTGTGCGCTATAGGAAAGTGGACAAGTCAGTGAAGAAAGCCGCTATCATCATCGATAATAAAGTTGCCAGCAGTGGCGAGTCCATGGTGCAGGCCATTAAGACTTGTTCCGATAGAGTGACGGTTTATGGAAGGGATAACACTCTTGGCTGTCTGGACTATGCTAATGTTGCAGTTCTACCCTTAAAGCACTCTGATATATGCTTCCAGATGCCGATGTCACGTACTTTCAATATCGCCGAATACGGCATTGATGCAACGGGCATCGCTCCCGATGTGCGCATCGACCTGCCTCTGCCTGCCCGCTTGACCGACAACATCGATGAGTGGGTCATCTGGGTTGCCGAACAACTGGAAAAGTAAATCACTCTAATTGAGTAAAGTATCGTCTTTATCATAAAGTGATTATCATTTTATGATAATTCAAACCAAATAAAAATCGGTCGCTTTTTGGTGGTATTCCTATGTTTTTTTGCTCTATTGGGCAGAAAAGCGTAATTTTGTGCAATAATAAGAAATGACAATGGCAATACAACGTATGAATTGGGACCGATTGATTTCGGACAAACGGTTAGGATTGGAACATTACCACGATGACAAGGGTGGGGGAGTCAGGAGCGACTTTGAGCGTGATTATGACCGCCTGGTGTTCTCGTCACCCTTCCGTCGCTTGCAGAACAAGACGCAGGTTTTCCCACTACCTGACAGCATCTTTGTGCACAACCGCTTGACGCACAGCCTGGAGGTGTCTAGTGTGGGCAAGTCGATGGCTCGTGAGATAGTCATGCGCCTCATGCCACGGTACAAGTTCGAGCCTTGGATTGAGAAACTGCGCGACATCGGCGAAATCGTCGCGGCAGCCTGTTTGGCGCACGACCTGGGTAATCCGCCGTTCGGCCATTCGGGAGAAAAGACCATTGGGGCCTATTTCACTGAGGGCAAGGGCTTGGAATTCAAGGATAAGTTCAGCGAGGAGCAATGGAGTGACCTTATCCACTTTGAGGGCAATGCCAACTCGTTCCGCACGCTGGTCCATCAGTTCAAGGGACGCCGTCCCGGTGGCTTTGCCATGACCTATTCGACGCTCGCTTCAATTGTAAAATATCCTTATTCGTCGATGTATGCCGGCGAGAAGGGCAAGTTCGGCTTTTTTACAACCGAAAAGGACATTTTCATTCGCATTGCCGATGAGTTGGGACTCATCAAGATGAATGAGGATTGTTATTGCCGTCATCCGCTCGTCTATATCGTTGAGGCTGCCGATGATATCTGCTATCAGATTATGGACATTGAGGATGGACACAAACTCAGGATTATCGGCACCGAAGAAACCATCGACCTCTTGCTGGGATTCTTCACCGAGGAGCGTCAAGCCCACCTGTGTGAGCACATGGATCGTGTTGCCGACCCCAATGAGAAGATTGCTTACCTGCGTTCTTGCATCGTCGGCCTGCTTGTGGAACAATGCTCTGCCGTCTTTGCCGACCACGAGGACGAAATCATGGAAGGCCGCTTCGAGGGCAGCCTGATTGACCGTATCGACCCATTGCCCGCCGCGGCCTATCAGGCTTGCAGCGAGCTGGCTCATGAACGTTTATACCGTGCCGGCTATGTCGTTGACGTGGACTTGGCGGGCAATCGCATCATCAACCTGCTGCTCGAAAAACTCATAGAGGCCGTTATGCATCCCGAGCGCAATTACTCCCAGTTGCTGATGAACAAAATCCCGCAACAGTACGACGTGCATGCGCCCACGCTTTTTGAACAGGTGCAGGCCGTGCTCGACCACATCAGCGCGATGACCGACGTGTATGCCCTCAACCTCTACCGCCAGCTCGACGGCATCTCCATCCCCACAGTATAAAAAATTAGTGCAAGTCGAATACAGAACAAAAAGAATTCATTCTTTTTTTATGTTGAGACGCAGCCTAATTTATCCAAACTAAGGACTACGAATGCCTAGGGGCGCCTCTCACTCATGACAAACTCCAGCGTTCCGCCCGCCATGATGTCTTGATGCTTGAGTTTGAAACCTTGTAGCCGCTTGCCGTTGAGGCGGATTTCCTTGACGAATATACCCTTGTCGCCCTTGCGGATGATGGTAAACTCCTTGCCGCCAGCTAAGTGCAGAGTGGCATGCTGGAACAGTGGCGTGCCGATGACATATTCTGCAGCGCCCGCATTGAAGGGGTAGAAGCCTAATGCCGAGAAAATGTACCACGCCGACATCTGTCCGCAGTCATCATTGCCAGCATAGCCTGCTGGAGTGGCATTATAGAATTCGGAGCGCACTTGGTTGACCAGTTCTTGAGTGCGCCAAGGGCAATCGGCGAAGTTATAGAAATAGACGGTGTGGTGGCTGGGTTCGTTGCCGTGGGCATACTGGCCGATAAACGCCGAGGCGTTGCCGTTAGTCTCACGGTTGACGGAAGTCAGGCTGAAATTCTCATCTAATTTTTTCAGAAATGCTTTTTTGCCACCCATAAGTTTGATGAATTGCTCGGGTGCATGAGGCACAAACCACAGGTATTGCCAGGCGTTACCCTCAATAAAGCTGTTGTCCTCATAGCTTAGCGGGTCAAATGGCTCTGCCCATTGTCCGTTGTCGTCACGCGCTCTGAAGAACCCCGTTTTTTCATCATACAGGTTTTTATAGTAAGTCGCCCTTTGGGCAAAGTGATGATAGTCGTCTTGGTATCCCAGGCGCGCGGCAACGGCAGCGACGCACCAGTCGTCAAATGCCTGCTCCAGTGTGATGGAAACCGAAGATCCTTGCTTGTTGCAGGGCATGTAGCCCAGTTTTTCCCACAGGTCAAACGGCGAGTTGGTGTGTGTCCTTGTGCTACTCTCGACCATCGCGCGATAGGCTTTCTCGACATTGATGCCGGGCAGGTCGGCGAGAATGGCGTCGGCGATGACCGGGATGGCATGGTTGCCTATCATGCAGTAGTTCTCTTGTCCCCACAGGTCCCAGATGGGCAGGTAGCCATAGGTGTCGTGATGGCGCACCATGTCGTTCACAAACTGTGCCGCCAGGTCGGGTTTGAGCAGGAGGTAAAGCGGATGTGCGGCGCGGAAGGTATCCCACAGCGAGAATGTGGAGTGGTAACTCTGACCTTTGGGCATCTGGCGTACCTCATAGTTGGTATCCATGTATCGGCCATCGACATCGCTCATGGTGTTAGGTTGCAACAACACGTGGTAAAGTCCGGTATAGAAAATCTGCTTTTGCTCATCTGTGCCGTCAACATCGATGCATGACAACTGCCGCTGCCACTCGTCGTGGGCTTGACGGACATATAGGTCAAAATCCCAGCCTGGAGCTTCGGCGGCGAGGTTTCGACGTGCTCCGTCGATATCGACTGCCGAGAGGGCGACCTTGACTGTCAATTGACTATCACCTACAGAGTCAAACGACAGGGCGCAGCGCAGCGTGCGCCCGTTGATTACAGTAGCATCGCCCACTGTGCGAGTACCGTCCATGAGCAGGTGCCCGGTGATGGGACGGGAGAATTCGGCGCGGAAATAGACTTTGCGCAGCTTGGCCCAACCGGTGATGACACGGTAGCCTTCCACCGTGTGGTCATCGACAAGGCGGAGCTGGGCTTGGATGATGTCATAACTGCGGCGCCCACTATAATAGGCCTGGCCGCGAAAGGTAGAGTGGTCGAGGTCAAGGATGACCTGTTGCGGCTTCCCTTGGGGGAAGGTATAGCGGTGGATGCCCGTACGGGTAGTAGCGCTGAGCTCTGCTTTTACTCCGCTTTCCTGAAGTACAACCCGATAGTATCCTGGACATGCCGCTTCTTGATCGTGTGAAAAAGTCTGCCCGAAGTTGCCTGTCGCCAGATACTCTGGAGTGACATCCCAAGTCACTGGCATGAGCGAGACGTCAAACAGGTCAGTACAGCCCGTGCCGCTCAAGTGGGTGTGGGAGATGGCGTAGATGCTGTCACGGTTGTAGTCATAGCCTGAGCAGGGATCCCAGGTCACCATCTGTTCGGTGTCTGGACTCACTTGCACCATTCCCTGAGGCATCGTGGCTCCGGGGAACGTGCTGCCGCTCAAGGCGCCGGTGGAATCGGTCTGCGTGCCGATAAACGGATTGACATATTGGGTGTAATCGGTTGTGGTGGCTTGGAGCAGCAATGTACACCACAGGGCTAAGAGTAAGATAGTCTGTTTCATAATATCAATAGCATAACAGTTGGTTTCTCACTTTATGATGACAAAATTAATAAAAAACCACAGCTTTTTAGTAATTTTGCACCAATATTTGTGAAAGCCGAACACCATTAATGGTTGAGGCGCTGTCAAATTTATCCAAATAATAAAAAATGTGACTCTATGGGACTCATTGACGATAAAATACGTGTTAACGAAATAGAAGCTCTCGAGGAACGTGCTATCCTCGTGGGACTGATAACCCCACAGCAGGGCGAAGCCAAGGCCAAAGAATACCTCGACGAACTTGAATTCCTTGCCGAGACGGCAGGTGCCACTACCGTGCGCACTTTCCTGCAACGGTGTGACAGCCCTAACAGCACGTCCTATGTCGGCAAGGGTAAATTGGAAGAAATTGTAGCCTACGTCGAGGAGAATGACATCAGCCTGGTCATCTTTGACGATGACCTCACGCCCAAGCAGGTCGCCTTCATCGAGAAGGCCGTTCAGGTCAAGACGCTGGACCGTACAAGCCTCATTCTCGACATCTTTGCCAAGCGAGCACAGACCGCAAGCGCCAAGATGCAGGTCGAGTTGGCGCAGTACCAGTACTTGCTGCCACGATTGACGGGTATGTGGACCCACTTGGAACGTCAGCGAGGTGGTATCGGTATGCGTGGACCTGGTGAGACGCAGATTGAGACCGACCGCCGTATCGTCAAGACAAAAATTTCCTTACTCAAGGAGAAACTGGCCCAACTCGATAAGCAGAAGATTACCCAACGCAAGAACCGCGGCAAACTCACCCGCATTGCCCTCGTGGGCTATACCAACGTCGGCAAATCCACGTTGATGAATGTGTTGAGCAAGAGCGAGGTGTTCGCCGAGAACAAGCTTTTTGCCACGCTCGATACCACTGTCCGCAAAGTTGTGATTTCTAATCTTCCTTTTCTGTTGACCGACACCGTCGGTTTCATTCGCAAACTTCCTACCCACCTGGTGGAATCGTTCAAGAGCACGCTCGACGAGGTGCGAGACAGCGACATCCTGGTCCATGTCGTGGACATTTCCCATCCACAATTTGAAGAGCAGATTGAAGTGGTGAACCGCACCCTGCAAGAGGTGTGTGACGCGGGTGACAAGGAGATGATCATGGTATTCAACAAGATTGACCAGTTTACACACGTGCCTAAGGATGAGGATGACCTGACTCCGAGGCTACGTGAGAATATCCCTCTCGAGGAACTGCAGGAAACATGGATGGCGCGCATGGGCGAGAATTGCGTCTTTATCAGCGCCAAGAAGCAACAGAACATCGACGGCCTCAAGCGCTTGCTCTACAACAAGGCCAAGGCCGTTCACACCGCCCGCTTCCCATACAACGACTTCCTGTTCCAGACCTACGAAGACCTGGAAGAAGATAAAAATTTATAAATATGATTCAGTGAAGGCTCCCCAGGGTCAGAATCCTCTTTACGAATCAAGGAAAAACGCCTTACGCCGCTTGTCGAACTACATTTGAACAAAATTTGGGCCGACAAGCGGCAGTTTATTGATGAAAAACGTGAATGATTCACAAAAATAGTATTATATTTGCGACCAAATTTTAATTATAGGGGCACGTGAACGAAACATTCATCACAACCACGGATGCCTATAATGACCTAGAAGAGAATAAGCATTAATCAACAAGTGAGCCATACCGGAGAGTTAATTGGGTTCTGCTCCCTGGATGGATCTGAAGTTTAAGAGAAAGAACCCATAGTGTAAACTTTATGAAAAAATTATCTATTTTGATGCTTGTGCTGGCTATGGCATTTCCCATGATTGCCAACAATAGGTTTGAGCGTGGTGACGTTAACCAAGACGGAGTAACGAGCATCAAAGACGTGACCATCTTGATCGACTATCTGCTGTCAAATGAGTGGCCGGCTCCCTCTGGGCCCGTTCATGAGTTCGTTGATCTGGGCTTGTCTAGCGGTACCCTGTGGGCAACATGCAACGTGGGCGCCAATGCGCCCGAGGAATATGGTGACTACTTTGCTTGGGGCGAGACTGTATCCAAAGATACTACCTATACGTGGAAAACTACCGCATGGGTGTATTATGAGGGTAGTTCTCTTCGCTTCAGCAAGTACAACACCAGCGAACAATATGGTGAAATTGACAACAAAACTGAGTTGGATCCTGAAGACGATGCCGCCTATGTCAACTGGGGACCCGAGTGGCGTATTCCGACCGCTGCGCAAGTCAGTGAACTGATTTCTAATCAATGCACTTGGGAGTGGGTAGAGGTGAACGGCGTGAACTGCCGAAAGATCACCGGTCCTAACGGTAACTACATCATCATGCCTGCAGCAGGGCAGCGCTCGGCAGCTACCACCAGTAACGTGGGCACAAACGGTAACTATTGGTCGCGCGATCTCTATGTCTCCAATAACACCGTCAATCCTACGAGTGCTTCCAAGTTATACTTTACCAAGACGGGGAAGCAAAGAATAAATGGCTCGCGTTACCAAGGTTATTCGGTGCGTCCTGTATATGCTTCACAAGATGTTCCGACCAGTGATTATGAGCGTGGCGACGTTAACCAGGATGGCACAACGAGCATCAAAGACGTGACGGTCTTGATCGATTATCTGCTGTCGGGCGTATGGCCCGATCCCGTTCCCGTTGTGGATTACGTCGATCTGGGCTTGCCTAACGGCACGCTGTGGGCAACGCACAACGTGGGAGCAAAGAACCCCGAGGAATTAGGTGACTTCTTCGCATGGGGTGAGACTGCTCCTAAGGCTAACTATGAGTGGGAAGGTACTGCGTGGTTGTATGTAGAGGATGGCAAAAAACGTATTTCCAAGTACAACACCAAGATTGATTATGGTCCCGTTGACAACAAGATTGAGTTGGATCCTGAAGACGATGCCGCCTATGTTAACATGGGTTCAGAGTGGCGTATGCCGTCCAAGGCTGATATCGATGAATTGTTGGCGAATTGCACGTGGGAGTGGACTCAGTTGAACGGCGTGAATGGTCAACTGATTACAGGTCCTAACGGTAACACAATGTTCTTGCCTGCCGTTGGTGAGCGTATGGGAACGAGTATGTTCCATTTGGGTGAGGCCGGCAACTACTGGTCACGCTCGCTCCATGTCCTTAATGAAACCGTTTCCTTCCCGACCGGTGCATTTAAGATTTACTTTACTGATAGTGGACTGACGTGGAACACATCTGAACGCTCTTGCGGTTTCCCGGTGCGTGCCGTGCGCATTGTACAGGATTAACACCTGCCGTCCATAACACGATAATCGGTGGTGCCCCAATGACAGACGGGACACCACCGTATTTTTAGTATAAAGAGTAGCTGGGATAGTGTAGTGAAAAGAGGGTCGGTTCAGTTGATGTAGAAATTAAGGGTTGTAGTAGTCCTTGTTGTAGAAGTCAAGGAGTTCCTGGATGTGGCGGTAGGCCTCGGCAGCGGGCCCGTCAGGGTCTAGATCCATCGACTCAAGGTAACTGTTGAGCGCCATGCGCACGTTGCCGTTTTGGCGATAGGCGTTGCCCCGCAGGTAGTATGCATTGGCCAGAGTCTCTTTAGAGACGCCTTTGCTCTCAACAATCTCGTTTGCGGCACGGAGCGCCTCTTCTCCCTCGCTGCGCGAGAGCATGTCTTTTATTTCTTGTATGGTTTTCATCTTGTTCTTTGTTTTATCGGGGCAAAATTACACCAACTTCGGGAAAAATACACTACCTTTGCCCAAAATAATTATTTGTATTATGGATTCTGCAAATCACAACAAGAATGACCAGCAGCGACTGGGCCAACTCAAGAACCTCGTGATGCTCGCAGCTGCCGATGGCCACTTGACCGACTCCGAGATGGCGGTATTGCTGGCCGTGGCATCTCGTGAGAAACTCACGCCCGATGAGTTCAATAAAGTCATTGATGACCCCGACAGTGTGACCATCGACTTGCCCGAGGACGAGGACACCAAACTCGCCTATCTGCGTGATATGGTGGCAATGATGATGATCGATGGCGAACTCAACGAGCAGGAAATGGCAATCTGCAAGTTGTATGCAATGGCACTGGACTATCGCGGATCAATTGTTGACGGCATGATTGCCGGTGTTATTGATCAGCTCGATGCTGAGTTTGGCGCTGCCGAGTAAACGTCATCAATGATTGTCGTTAACCTTGACGTGATGTTGGCGCGCCGTGGCATGTCGCTCAGCGGGTTGAGTGAGCGTGTGGGTATTACATTAGCCAATCTTTCCAACCTCAAGACCGGTAAAGCCAGGGCAATACGTTTTTCCACGCTCGACGCCATCTGCCGTGCCTTGGACTGTACGCCTGGTGATATACTCGAGTTTCGTGGCGAGTGAGTTTAATGATTGATGACCACCATTATGAGCAGGTTTAAATTTTTTTGTCTATTGATTCTTTGGTTTCTCCCGCTGTTGGGACAAGCCCAGGATGACACGGATGTAGCTCTAGAGGAATATGTCGAGAAACTTAACGACATGTGTCCGATAGATTACGGTGGCGAGTGGGGCTTCAATTCATTCACCATGGTGGGTAACAGTTATGCCTTGGTGGATCTGAAATTGCCCGCAAACTTGTCGATGTTTCTATCTTCATTCGGCACCAACGAGGATAACGTGAAGCGAATGTGGATAAACCAGCTTTCCCAATATGGTGATCAATGGAACAACTTGATTGACTTGATCAAGGATACTGGCAAACGGCTAATCCTAAATCTTCACCCCGTGGGTAGTTCAAAGACCGCTCTGATCACTCTTCTCCCCACTGACTTCAAGAAGTGACCATAGGTTTGGCACAATTCTTGCTATTGGCTTGTAGGCGATGATTAAATCGCTTGACGTATAACAAGATAACCAAGCATTAAAGATGAACAAGAAAACTCTCTTTGCAGGATTGATCTCCTCGACTTTATTGTTGTCGAGTTGTCAATCAATGAACCAGTTCTATGGCACTGCAACAGGCGCCTCATTGGGCGGCTTATTTGGCTCGGCAATCGGAGGAATCGCCGATGGACCTCGTGGCCATGACATGGGTACCGTGGTCGGCATGGCCATCGGTGGCATTATCGGTGCCGCAGCCACCGCACCTAAAACCGATGATGGTAACTACCGCTCGTCGGACTACTATTACGATTACGGCACGGATGATTACCGTGAGAATAACTATTACAGTCCCTTTGCCAACATCGAAATTGAAGAGTTGCGTTTTGTTGATGAGAACAACAATCGCGCCCTTGATGCAGGGGAACATGCCAGATTGGTGTTTATCATCCGCAATATGGGCCGCGACTATGTCTATGACATCGCTCCCGTCATTACAGTAAGCGGAACCAAGGAGATTTACCTCTCTCCAACCGCCATTGTCAAGGAACTGGGGCCAGGTAAAGCCGTCCGTTATCAGAGCGAAATCGTTGCTACCAAGAAATTAAAGAACGGTAATGCCGACTTTTCTATCGGCCTATCGGACGGAGACAAGCTTTACACCCTGCGCTCTTTCCAAATGCGAACGAATAAACGATAAAAGAAATATCCCGTTAAAGGTCAACTGTGCCGTGACTCAGTCACGGCATTTTTGTTATTCAGTCACGGCATTTTTGTTATTCAGTCACGGCATTTTTATTGTTCTGTCTCAGCATTTTGTCGCTGTACCCCGACTACAAGATGACCCTGCGTGCCTGGACAGGCTCGTTGACAAACACGCTGGCCAGCGGCGAGAAATGATCCGGATCCTCAGTAGTGAAATACTCGCATGTGCCGCCACGGCTGCAATGGCGTTCGATTTCGGGATGTCGTTGCAGGTAGTCGGCAAGGCTTTCGGCCACGATGGGGCCCTGTTGGATGACTTTTACGCCATCGGGCATGTGTTTGTTAATCTTCTCAATCAGCAAGGGATAATGGGTGCAGCCTAATATGACCGTGTCAATCTCAGGGCTCTCACTCAACAGCAGATTGATGTCCTTCTTGACAAAGTAGTCTGCGCCATCATTGGCGCTTTCACGGTTTTCGACCAGAGGTACCCACATGGGGCAGGCGTGGCCATGTACCTTGAAGTTCGGGTACATACCCTCAATCTCTATGTTATAACTGCGGCTGGCAATCGTGCCCGGTGTGCCAAACACGCCAATGTGCCCGGTATGCGTCAATTCGCCCACCTTCTCGACCGTTGGGCGAACCACACCCAGCACGCGGCGCTCGGGGGCGAGGGTGGGGAGGTCGTTCTGTTGGATGGTGCGCAAGGCTTCGGCCGAGGCCGTGTTACAAGCCAGGATAATGAGGTGGCAACCCTGTGCAAACAAGTGCTTGACAGCTTGCAGGGTGAACTCATAGACCAACTCCCGCGAGCGGGTGCCATAGGGGGCCCGTGCGTTGTCCCCGATGAACAGGTAATCATACTGAGGCAGTACCTGCCTGATGTCACGCAGAATCGTCAATCCACCGAAACCGGAGTCAAATACCCCGATTGGAGCCTGCTCAAAATTGTAGCTTTGTGTCGTTGTTGCCATATTGGTTAATTTCTATAGTGCAAAGATACGCCATTTTTCGGAAATGTTTTGTAACTTTGCAGACTTAAATGTGATTACGACTCAACAATGCTACCGTTCAAGACTTATAGCCTGAATCTGCATGGCAAACTGGTGACCATCGACCGCCCTTGGGTGATGGGCATCATCAATGTCACGCCCGACTCTTTCTATAGTGGTAGCCGTGTCAATGACGAGTCCTCACTCATCGAACGTGTGCACCAGATGATTGCCGATGGGGCAGACATCATCGATGTAGGCGCTTGCTCGACTCGTCCTGGCAGCGAACAGGTCGACGCACAAGGCGAAATGGAACGTTTGCAGTGGGCACTGCAGATCATTCGCCGTGTGGCTCCCGATGTAATTCTTTCGGTGGATACTTACCGGGCCAATGTGGCACGCCGTTGTGTCGAAGAGTGGGGCGCTGATATCATCAACGATATCTCGGGCGGCATGATTGACAAAGAGATGTTCCAGACGGTGGCCCGGCTGCATGTCCCTTATGTGCTCATGCACATGCGCGGAACGCCTGAGACGATGACATCACTCACTGATTACGATAATGTCGCTGCCGACGTTCTGGAGTGGATGGCCCGCCGCATCGATGACCTGCGTCAGATGGGTGTGGCCGATGTGATTGCAGACCCGGGCTTTGGCTTTGCCAAAACAGTCAATCAGAACTATGAGTTGTTGGCGCGCCTTCATGCGTTCCATGCCCTGAATGCGCCCTTGCTGGTCGGTGTGTCACGCAAGCGCATGATATATACCCCGCTGGGCTGCGTCGCCGAAGAGGCCTTGAATGGAACTACGGTCATTAACACGCTCGCCCTGCAACAAGGGGCTCACATCTTGCGGGTTCACGACGTGAAAGCCGCAGCCGAGGCTGTGAAACTTGTATCCCTGTTGCGTCAGTGCAGCAATTATTCTCTGGTTAAAAAATCATGATACTGGCAACATCAATATTCACACTGTTCAGCATCAAGGACTTGGTTGACATTTTGTTGGTGGCGACACTGCTGTTCTATCTGTACCGCACCATGAAGGATTCTGGTTCGCTCGACATCTTCGTCGGCGTCCTGGCGTTCGTTGTGGCTTGGGTGGTGATGTACAAGATGATGGACATGCGCCTTATCGGCACCATCATGGACAAGTTCATCGACATCGGCTTGTTTATCCTTGTGATTCTGTTTCAAGACGAGATTAAGCGCTTTCTCACCGAGTTGGGTTCGAGGCGAGGCCTCAAGATGTTTGCGAAAATCTTCAAGAACAAGTCCGAAATTGAAGACGAGAAGAAGTGGATTCTGCCCGTGGTGTATGCCTGCATGAACATGTCGAAATCCAAAACTGGCGCCCTTATTGTCGTGCAGCGGACGATACCTCTCACCGACTATGAGCGCACAGGTGATATGATCAGGGCCGATATCAATTCCCGCCTGATTGAGAATATATTCTTCAAGAACAGCCCGTTGCATGACGGAGCCTTGATTATCTCAGGCAGCAAGATCATGAGTGCTGGCTGTATTCTTCCCGTATCTCACGATACCAGTATTCCTCGTTATCTGGGACTGCGTCATCGTTCTGCTAAGGGTATTGCTCAGGCAACAGATGCAATAGCAATTGTTGTGAGTGAGGAGACGGGTAACATCTCCTATGCCTACAAGGGCGAATTGCACGTGAAAATTTCAAGCACCGACCTTGAACATGCCTTGTCGAAACTTGTCGAGAATGATTAACCGAGTTAAAGGGGAAAAGCTATGTTTGATATAGATGGGACACTGGTAAGTCTTGACTTGGTTGAGCGGTTCTTCTGCTGCGACTTGGATACGTGTCTGGGCGCTTGCTGCATCGAGGGCGATTCGGGTGCGCCGTTGACAAAGGATGAATATGAGCGCCTCAAGGCGATTTTGCCCGAAGTGTGGGATGACCTCTTGCCGCAGGCTCAGCAAAGGATTAACGAAAGCGGTGTTGCCTTTGTCGACGTTGAGGGTGAACTGGTGACCCAACTTGTCGGAGGCGCAAATTGTGTGTTCACCACCTATGAGAGGGGAGGCATGTGCCTGTGTGCTATCGAGAAGGCCTATCGTGAGGGCCGCATCAACTGGCGCAAACCCATGTCCTGCTATCTCTATCCCGTGCGCATCAAGCGTTTCCCGGGTTATGACGCGGTGAATTTTGACCGCTGGAAAATATGTAAGTGCGCCGAGGTCTTAGGACGCCGCGAAGGCATTCGTCTCTATCAATTCCTGCGCGAACCGCTCATTGAGCGTTATGGTCAGGAATGGTATGACCACTTGGTGGCTTCGTGTGAACTGTATATAAAAGAATATTTATCATAGAAGTATGAAAACGAGACATATATCTCTATTGTTTTTGCTGTACATGGCGTGTCTGCCGCTGATGGCACACATGACTTATGACGGCAAGCGTGCTGTGTATGACAAACTGAGCGATACCTATTTGTTGACCTTGCCTGAGTCCACTTTTGGACAGCCCTACAAGGCTGCTGCTGTCATCGATGATACCGTATCATGGGTGAGCTTTTCTGGTAAGATGGTGCGTGGTGGAATCGTTGATATCCCGATGGTTAAGGGCGACACGATCTATGAGGTCCTGTATGCCCACAATAATCACTTGAGCAAAATAAGAATCCGCCTTACCTTTTTCCCCATCTTGTGCATGGAAGGGACATTTAATGACGAATATGCTCTGGGGCAGGTGTCGATGACACTTCCAGAAAACACTTCGACCCAGCATTATCAGGCACGCATTAAGTGGGCAGGAGGTTCCACTACCTATGACTGGATTCACAAACATAATTTCCATATCAAGTTTGTGGACGAGAATATGGAGAAGATGGATGTCTCGTTCTTCGGCCTGCGCAATGACAACCACTGGCGCCTGGATGCCGGAATTGTGGATATGTTGCGTTTCCGCAACAAGGCCGCTCACGGGCTGTGGGCCGATTTTGGCAACAAGCCGTATTATGCCAACGCTGAACCCAAGGCTAAAACCTATTCCCGTGGCCATCATGTGGAAATGTTTTTGAATGGTGAGTACATGGGCTTCTTTGACATGACGGAGTTTCTTGACCGCAAACAGATGAAACTCAAGAAGTATGATGAGTCTCATGGCGTTTTCCGCGGATTGATGTGGAAAGGCAAGGAAGGAACAGAACAGACCTTGTTTTCCTCAACTGCTGAATATGATAACAATGAGGAGCATTGGGCTGGCTTTGACCTGATGTATCCTGACTTTGACGACGTTTATCCCACTGACTACAGTGTGCTGGCCAATGCCGTGAAATTTGTCGCCGAGAGTGATTCGTTGACTTTCGTACAGCAGGTTGGAGATTATTTTGACCTCCCTGTGCTAGCTGACTATTTTGTGTTCATCAATGTGCTGTTTGCCATTGACAATTCTTGTAAGAATATCATTTGGGGTTGTTATGACAGTTCCGTCGATAAGAAATTGACGTTGTCCGTTTGGGATCTTGAGGCTACGGTCGGCCAGCACTGGTATAACGGTGAGGGTTATTATCACGCCGATGAGATTCAGCCTGAGAATGACCTTGACAAGCCTCAGCGTTTCTGTTTATTATCGCGTAATAAACTGTTCATGCAGTTGAAGCAGATGCCTGAATTCATGGACCAGGTGCTGTTAAGATACTGGAGATTGCGCCATACTGTACTTGACCCGGACAGTTTGATCAACCGCTATGCTGCCATCTATGCCAATCTTGAAAAGGCTGGCGCGCTTATCCGTGAGTCGGAACGCTGGAGCGGCGATCGAGACATCTCTGGCCATGACCTTGATTTCGAAAGTGAGTTTGCATATATGAGTGACTGGATCAGGCGTCGCATCGTTTATCTTGATCACGTGACATTTCTCAATCGTGGAGATGTCAACTGTGATGGTCTGGTGGACATCAAAGATTTGACAAACTTGATCGATTATTTGCTGTCAGATGATATGACGTTGTTGAGTGAAGCTAATGCGGATATCAATGGCGATTCAAAGGTCACCATAAAGGATTTGACGGCAATCATCGATTTGTTACTTGTGTTATAATGTGTTTAATCAATCAGATATTAAGGATTAAAGTATAATTTTAAGTGAACATGATTAGGATAAGGTTTTTTTTAATCGTATTGTTGATGTTGTCATCGGCCCATCTGATGAATGCTCAGTTCATCTTGGATGGAAGGCGGCCGTTTTTTGATAACCGAACAAAGACCTATCTGCTGCCCGTGCCTGAGGATTACTTTGGCAAGCCTTGCACCCTGAGTTTTGTGCCTGATGATTCTATCTCTTGGGTTTCTCAGGATGCTTGGTACGTAACCGACAAGATGTATTTCAGAAACCTGAAGAGCGATACTACCTACACTTTCAGCTATTGGGTCTATCCCGTCGGTTATGCCGTGAAACTGCGTTTTACCTCACTTCCTGTCGTGAAGCTTGTAGGGGATATCGGCGAGGATTATACCCAGGGCGAGTTCTGGATGCAGGTTCCTGAAGACACCACAACCCTTCAACTGAATGCTAAGATCAAGTGGGCTGGTTCGTCAACCAACAGGCCATGGTTCAAAAAGCACAATTACCATCTTAAATTCCAGGATGAAAATCATGAGAAGATGGAAGTCTCCTTCTATGGCTTGCGTAAGGACAACCACTGGCGCATTGATGGCGGCGTGATTGACTTCTCTAGAGTCCGCAACAAGGTGTCTCATGAGTTGTGGGCTGACATGGCCCATAAGCCCTACTATGCCGATGTGCAGCCGAATGCAAGATCCTACTGTAGAAGTTTTTTCATTGACCTTTTTGATAATCAAAAGTTCAAGGGATTTGTAAACTTGGCTGAGTATATGGACCGCAAACAGATGAAGTTGAAGAAGTATGACGACGCAACGGGCGAGTTCCATGGCTTGCTCTGGAAAGCTAAGGACGCGTCATGGCAGACCTTGTTTGCCGCCACGGCAGCTTATGATAACACGTCCGACTACTGGTGCGGATTCGAAATGGAATATCCCGATTTGGACGATGTGCCACGAACCGATTACCATATCTTGAGCGATGCAATCAGCTTTGTGGTGAAAAGTACCGATACCGAGTTCCGGCAGCATGTGGGTGAGTTTTTTGACTTGCCTGTGCTCGTGGATTACTATGTGTTCATCAATGTGCTGCTGGCATCCGATAATGTTTGCAAGAACATCATGTGGGCTTGCTATGATGGCGCGGTGGATAAGAAACTTACCCTTGCGGTGTGGGATCTCGATGCCGTCATGGGGCAGTACTGGAGCAATGATGACGAGTATTACCATGGTCCTGTTGTAGCACCTGAGAACAATTTGGGCGATGTGTCACGTTTTTCTGACAACCGCTTGTTCAATCGGTTGATGGAGTGGGACGAATTCAGGAACCAGGTCAACGAGCGCTACTGGCAGTTGCGTCGGGGTGTTCTCAGCCCTGAGCGTCTGATTGGTCGTTTCTCTTCCACATTCGACGATTTGCGTAAACGCGGAGCGATTTATCGTGAAGAGGATTATTTCAATCACAGCAGTGACCTCTCTGGACGTGAACTCAACTTCGCAAACGAGTTGGAATACCTGAGCGACTGGATTCAGCGCCGCATCGATTATCTGGACCACAATACGTTTGCGATAGAGGGCGGCTGCGTGATTGGCGACGTCGATGGTGATGGCGAAGTGACGATCAGTGACGTGGTAGCTATCATAGAAATTCTGTTGGGTAAACAAGTTGATCAAGGAACGCTCTATCGCTCTGATATGGATCAGGATGGTGAAGTCAGGATTTCTGATGTGAATACAGTGATTGACTATATTCTTACTCGATAATCCCTTTCGATTCGTCCCCGAATAGAGCGAATACTAAAAATGATGGCGAAAAAACCATCATTTTTTATTGTCAGTTCGAGAAATTGTACTACCTTTGCCCCGCTTTTCGTAATCTCTGACAAGAAAGAGTGTAGCTTGTGAATATTGCGAAGTGATTATTAACGATTTAAATGACATAACAATGGACTTGATTAAAGTTGCTGAACAAGCATTTGCTACAAACAAGCAGCACCCGCAGTTTTTCCCGGGTGACACAATCACGGTAGCATACCGCATCAAGGAGGGTAACAAGGAGCGTATCCAGCAGTACCGTGGTGTGGTGATTAAGATCACTGGCGAGGGTGAGAAGAAGCGTTTCACCGTTCGCAAGATTAGTGACAACATCGGTGTAGAGCGTATTTTCCCGCTCGAGTCTCCGTTTATCGACAGCATTTCCATCAACAAGCATGGTAAGGTTCGTCGCGCTAAGCTGTATTACCTGCGTGGTCTCACCGGTAAGAAGGCTCGCATCAAGGAGCGCCGTATCATCAAGAAGGAGGAGGCATAAACAATCCCTTCTTTCTTATAAAACGTCATTTAAGGCCGAGGCACAGTTTGTTGCCCCGGTCTTGTTTTTTATCTATGGCTGTGAGCCCTATCACTTGGAGAATTGAAAAAATAAGGTAGAAATGTTGTTTATAATTAAATAATGTGTAACTTTGGGGCAGAGAAAGCCGAAACGCTTGAAAGGGAGTAGGCATCATTACCTAATACAGGAAAGATTATTATGGATGAGGAAATGAAGAATGCCGAACAGGCTGCTAACGAAGTGAACAACGAGGCTGGTAATATCTTTGACCAGATAAAGGGGATGATTGGTGATGCTGCTAACGACAGTGCTGGCATATTTGATAAGCTGAAAGGCATCTTTGAGGGCAAGGAAGGCGAGCCCAGCCTGCTGGATAAGGCCAAAGACATGTTGGACGGTAAGGAGGGTGAGCCTGGCGTGCTGGACCAGCTCAAGGAGATGCTTGATAAGGGTACCACCGCTGCTGGCGAGATGAGTCAGGATTTCCTGGAGAAAGCCAAGGAAATGTTGGAGGCCAAAGAAGGCGAACCCAGTTTGTTGGACAAGGCTAAAGAGATGTTTGGCGAGGGAGCGACTGCCGCTGGCGAGATGATGGATAAGGCCAAGGACTTTGTGGA
This sequence comes from uncultured Bacteroidales bacterium, assembly GCA_902776435.1. GTDB lineage: Bacteria > Bacteroidota > Bacteroidia > Bacteroidales > Muribaculaceae > Sodaliphilus. The sequence goes on from CACYQB010000016.1 coordinate 57,989, forward strand.
GCAGGGTACAGCCGCCGCTACCGAGATTGCTCAAGACCTCAGCCAGAAGGCCAAGGACGCTTTCGAACCCAAAGAGGGGGAGGAGAGTGTTCTGGACAAAGCCAAAGACGCACTGGATGATGCAGGAAAGGCTGCCGAAGGCGTGATGGACAAGGTGGAAGATTTCTTGAAGAAAACCTTTGGTCCCAAAGACGAAGGCCAAGCCTGATCAGCCACCTGAATAAACTACAAATTACGCGAATTTCACAAACCTGGCAGATGCCATTCGTTGAATTCGCGTAATTTTCTTAGTTTGTCGTTTCTTTAGTCGAGGAAACGCTTGTCGAGGTCGCCATAGCACTCGATGCGGCGGTCACGCAGGAATGGCCACCAACGTCTTACCTGCTCGCTCCTTTCCATATCGACATCGATAACCTTGAGGTCCTCTTTGTCGTTGGGAGCTCGGTAGATGAGTTCGCCCTGTGGGCCTGCAACGAAACTGCTGCCCCAGAACTGGATACCGTTTGTTTGTCCTGATGGGTCGGGTTCATGTCCCACGCGATTGACTGTGATGACTGGCAAGCCGTTAGCCACGGCATGGCCGCGTTGGACGGTCGTCCAGGCCTCGCGCTGGCGTTCCTGTTCGTCGGGTGTGTCGCTGCTCTCGTAGCCGATGGCTGTGGGGTAGATGAGCAGTTCGGCGCCGCGCATTGCCATCAGGCGTGCTCCCTCGGGGTACCACTGGTCCCAGCATACCATAACGCCCAGTCTGCCCAGTGAGGTCTGGATGGGATGAAAGCCCATGTCGCCAGGCGTGAAATAGAATTTCTCGTAATAGGCGGGGTCATCGGGGATGTGCATCTTGCGGTATTTTCCGGCTATACTGCCGTCGGTGTCAAACACCACGGCCGTGTTGTGGTATAGCCCCGTTGTCCGCTTCTCAAACAAGGATGTGACAAGCACGATGCCGCACTCCTTAGCCACGGCTGCATATTCTGCGGTCTCCTTGCCGGGAATCTCGACGGCGAGGTCAAAGTTGTCCACGCTTTCCACTTGGCAGAAGTAGAGCGAGTCGTGCAACTCGGGCAGGACAACGAGTTGTGCGCCCTGGGCGGCAAGGTCTTTTATTTTCTTGATGAGCGCCTGGCGGTTGCCTGCGATGTCGCTCGTGTTGCGTTGCTGAATGATACCGATTTTCATGAAATGAGGTGGATTGAATTAATGATTAGTGAGTGAACCTTTGGGTAACTGCATGGTAGCGCAGTGCAGGGAGCCGTGCTGGCAGATGAGGGCGCGGCAGTCGATGGCGACAATCTTGCGGCCTGGGAATGCTTCGCCAACGAGTTGGCATGCTTTAACATCATTCTCGGGCTGCCCGTAAACAGGCACCAGCACTTGATGATTCATGATCAGGAAGTTGGCGTAGGTAGCTGGCAGGCGGGAGATTTCATCATAGATGGCATCAGGCATCGGCAATTTGATCAGATGGTAGTGATTGCCGTCGGCATCGGTTAAACTTTTCAGTTCCTCTTCCATCTTCATCAATGGCTCGAAATGCTCGTCCTCGGGGTCGTCGCAGCCGTTGTACAAGATGATGCCGCCGGGAGCGAAACGAGCTAGGGTGTCAATGTGGCCGTCGGTGTCATCGCCGGCTAGGGCACCATGATTGAGCCAAATCATCTTCATGCATCCCAGCCGCTCTAGCAGGACTTGTTCCAATTGCTGACGCGAGAGGGCATCGTTGCGGTTGGGCGCCGTCAAGCAACAGGTCGTGGTCATCACTGTACCATTGCCATCGGTCTCGATAGATCCCCCCTCGAGCACCAGGTCGCGGTAATTGAGCAGTGGCAACTGGAACGTCCCACATTTGTCGAGCCGTGAGGTAACGAGGTTATCACAGTCAGCCGCAAACTTCATGCCCCAGGCATTAAACGTGAAGTCGGTGAGCACCATCTGCCCGTCCTTGAAAACGGTGATAGGGCCATAGTCGCGCACCCATGTATCGTTGGTCGCCATCTCGACAATGTCGATACGCTGCCAGTCCACATCCTCGCCTAAGGCTTCGCGCACCTCGTCTCCGTCGGGGGCAACAATAATTAGTCGCTCGTCGTCATCGAGGATGGCATGGACCATCTCAACATAACAAGCCGTCACCTCGTCGAGCATGTAAGCCCAGTCAGTGCCGGCGTGTGGCCACGAGATGAGAATGCCGTCCTGGCAGTCCCACTCGGCAGCGAAGCTGCGGTTTCGTTTTGTAAGGATCATTTATTTCTCAAGTGATGTCTGTCTTTTCTATTAAGTATGCTATGTTATTAACGAAACCAGTAGGTTAAATATTGTTGCCGAATTCTTGGTAATTGTCCCAATAGGAGTCTTGAGATTCTACAATCTCGTTGATGAAGTCGCGATATCCGTCCTTGACATTGTAGCCGTTGTCATCACACCAGGAAACGTAATCGCTTTCAAAGTCCTCAACCTCTCGACGCATACGCTCAAACTCCTCATCAAGCTCAGCCGTGTTACTGTAGCGGTCCAAGAGTTCTCTCAGAATTTCAGAAATATCGTTCATATTATCCTTCTCCTTTTTATTCAGTTGCAATTCAAGACAACTGGATTGTGTTGATAACTGTTCTTTATGGTTTTGATGTCCAAATTTAATACTATTTTCTGGATTTATTGTCAAAGTTTAGTTAATAAATACAAATACTACTGATAACGGGTGTGGGGCTTATAGGATTTTGCGGGTACATTTCATTCTATGGGTTTGAATTACATCTTGTCGGCGCTTAATGGCCAGGATGAGAAAAAAATGAAATTGTTGACTTTTTCTTGCTTATGGTAGAACAACTTGTAGTAACTTTGTGCCTTGGTTGGTAGCGATATGCTACTGTTGAAGTGTTTAAATGCATTACAAACTAAATCTTTGACGGTCTCAACAATGGTGAATATGAGATGGTTAAAAATGATGTCCTTGGCGCTATTTGTCTTCCTGTTGACTGGATGCGCCGGTGACAGCCTTGAAAAAATGGTGCCTGCCGACGCCACTGGCGTGGTAAGTTTTGATGTGCCGGGGATTCTCGACAATGCCGGTATGCTTGATGGCGACAAGATCGTCCTGCCCCAGTCGTTGCAGCAGGTGATAGACGAGAATGACACCTCGCCTTTGTGCGTGTTGCTCAGTGACCTGCCTCAGTTGGGATTGAATACCGACAGCAAGGCCTATATGTTCTTTACCGTGAAAACCTTCGGACGTGTTATTCTGGCCGCACTGGATGACCCTGATAAGGCACGCAAGACGTTGGCTATACGTGTTGGCGGCGATTTTAATAAGGTAGAAGGTCTGGACTGCATGTATGTGGGTGACAACCTGTATGTCATCGATGGCAAAGTCCTCTTGGTGGGTACGGTCAACAAGGCCATGGAAGTCTCGCGTGCCGCTAAGGCTGCCAAGACTATACTGAGTCACACTGCCACCAGCATCACCGAGAACAAGCAGGCCAAGGATGTGCTCCATGACAAGGATGCTGAAATCAATGCCTGGATACAGGGTAAGGGCCTGAAGGCGATTCTCAACAAGAGTGACGTCTATCGTGAATTGTCCCAAAAGATGCCACTTGTCAGCATCTTTACCGAGAGCGATATTGACGCGGTGACCTGCAATGTGAATCTTGAAGACGATGGCGTGGACATGATGACTCAAATCCTTGCCGCTGACAATAGCGAGTATGCACAGTTGCTCAATTCCACGCTTGCCAAGCCCGACGACAATGTCCTGAAGGCGATTCCTAACTCGATGGATTACATCTTCACCATGTGTGTTAAGGGCGACAGCTTCGTCAAACTCCATCAGATTCAGCAGTTGCTCAAGATGTTTGGCAAGCTGCCCTATATCGGCCGGATAGATTTGGCGAGCATCCTTTCAACTGTTGACGGCCCGTTCACTATTGGTCTCGCTCGAGACCCGCATCTCGAGGGTGAGTGGAACATGGTGCTGGCGACCCGATCGACCGATCCTGATGGCGTGGTGAGCAAGATCAGTTCGTTTGCCAACGCGATGGGCCAGGCTCCCGAGGTCTATGAGGGTGAGTATATTTATCAGTATGACAACAAGATGATACGCATCGGTGTCATCGACGGCATCCTGTACATGAAGATGCTCGATTATGAGCAGACCGAGGGCTATGCTTACGAGATGCAGCCCGTGCGCAATTTCTTCAGCAATGCGTTGATTGGTCTCTTCGCTCAAACCCACAACGATAGTGTCAATGGTTACTTTGACTTCGGACTTGAGGACATTTTCCATGGCAAGGGCCATTTCTATACCAGTGACCCGAAGGCCAATGCCACCCTCGAACTCCTGCGTTCATTGTGCTCTATCAAGACGCGCGACGCCTTTGGTAACGAGGATAGCGAGGACAGCGGAATCTCCTCGTTTGTGTCGGGTGCAATCGACAAGCTTCAACCCATGGAGTAACGTCCCAAAGACTATAAAACAATTGAGGGCTACGCTGGTGAGCGCGGCCCTCAATTGTTTTGGTAGATGACCTTGTGGCTTGTTAGAACTTATAGTTGATGCCCAGGCCAAATACGCCCTGATCCACTTTGCGGATGATGGTGTGGCGGTACTCAAAGTTTATGCCGAAGTGTTCAGCAAGCTCATATTCGATACCAGCGCCTAAATTCAAACCGATGTGGTTCTCCTCGCCTTTTTCGTTGAGTTCACCCTTGTAATCCACCATCGTATAGTTGAGACCAGCCAGCGGGTAGATATACAATTGCTCGTTCCAGAGTCCTACGAGATAGTGAGCGTTAATGTTTACATCCCACCATGAAACGTGGTTCTTCGGAAAGAAGTAATTGACGCCTACTTCTGAGCGCAAGTGGTCGAGGATTCCATACTGGAAGCGCACGCCGAGGCCCAGGTTCTTAATCTCGCTACCGTACAACAGGTTGAAACCAGCAGCGGTCTCACCCTGGTGCACTTGTGCTTGACCGATGCCCATGCCTAAAATGAGGGCACATACTAAAGTCAAAATCTTTTTCATTGCTAAATCCTTTTAATTGTTTATTGATAATAATTTGATTGCCGCTAATAAAACAAGGGGTAAAATTACTATCATTTTTTTATACATGCAATTATTTGGGCGGTTTTCATCATCAATCGTTATGTTTTAGCCGTTTTCTGCAATAAAAAAGCTGCCCTTGTGAGGCAGCCTGATACACTTTACTAACATGAGAAGTCTTTATCCCAAATAGGCCTTGAGCAACTTGCTTTTCTGGCCCTTCAGGCGACGGATGGCTTTTTCCTTGATCTGACGAACGCGTTCGCGGGTCAGGTCAAACTTGGCGCCAATCTCCTCGAGCGTCATCTCCTGACAACCGATACCGAAGAACATCTTCAGGATGTCGCGCTCGCGGGGATTGAGCTGGTCGAGCGCGCGGTTGACCTCCTTGGCCAGCGACTCCTGATTCAGCGTCGAGTCGGCCATGGGGGAATCGTTGTTGGGGAGTACGTCCAGCAGACTGTTGTCTTCACCCTCCACAAAGGGGGCGTCAACCGACACGTGACGGCCCGAAACCTTCATTGTGTCGCTGATCTTGTCAACAGGAATATCAAGGCGCTCAGCGAGCTCCTCGGCCGATGGACGACGCTCATGCTCCTGCTCAAACCGTGACTGGGCCTTACTGATCTTGTTGATCGAACCCACCTGGTTGAGCGGAAGCCTAACAATGCGAGATTGCTCAGCAAGGGCTTGCAGGATGGATTGACGGATCCACCATACTGCATAAGAGATGAACTTGAAGCCACGCGTCTCGTCGAACTTCTGTGCTGCCTTGATGAGGCCCAGATTTCCCTCGTCGATCAAGTCGGGAAGACTCAATCCCTGGTTCTGATACTGCTTTGCGACAGAAACGACAAAGCGCAAGTTGGCATTGACAAGTTTGTCAAGTGCAGCTTGATCGCCCTGGCGGATGCGCTGTGCCAACTCGACTTCCTCATCAACCGTAATAAGTTCCTTACGGCCGATTTCCTGAAGGTATTTGTCGAGGGATGCGCTCTCGCGGTTAGTAATGGATTTTGTAATTTTAAGTTGTCTCATCTAACTAGTGTAGAGTTTAAGCGTGCAAAGGTATAATATTTTTTTGATTCCTACAAGTGAATTGTCGAAAATTGATAATTTTCCTATTATTTTTTGTCTTTTTTGTCCTTTTTATTCTTGTGGTGCAGGCAAAAATTGCCCGCAGGGAATGCTTCGGCTCCAATTGAGTGGCCCATTATTGCCGCCAGCATCGAGCACAACCATACAGCAAAAAACGTGCCAACTTGGACATGACACCATAGCATAAACGTCACTGCCACTATAATATAGTGACAATCGTTCAAAAATTCAAAAAGCGCTAGCAGTTTTTTGTCTGCTGCTCAAAACACTATCGCCAGGGTAAGGTTATGTCGTGAGGTGTTATTGCTAAAACGTGACTGTGTCGTGTAAGATGTTCAGGCTTCGTTATTTGCAATCATGTGGAGGGTGTAATAAGGGTTACACTCTCCGTCAATACGACATACTCATTCCCTGATGTTCGTTGATGATGAGCTGCTCAACGATACCAGCCAAGGGCTTGTCATGGGCAGCAGCCAACTCTTTGAGCTTCGTTTTGGTCTCCTCCGAAATCAGGATGGATAACTGCACTCGCTTTCCATAAATTCTGGGCCTTCCGGCACCTGGTCTTGATCCTCCTCTCATATAGCTTTCAAAAAATTAGAGTTTGTTATTTACATAGAATTTCTGCAAATATAATACTTTTATTCAAAAAAACCATAGTTTTAGATAGGTTTTTAACAAAAAATATGAATTTTATCTTCTTTTGGGTGCAATTTGAGCCTGAAAAGTCATAGATAAACAGCAACAGCGGCCGAATTTCGGGCCGCTGTTGCCGGGTTTGAATATTTCGTAAGTAAGTGCTTAATCCTCGTCGTCGCTCAGGTCGACTGCGTAGTAAACCTTCTTGCCGGTGGGGTAGAAGCCGGTGATGAACATCACCTTGTCACTGTCGCCACTGCGCATGATCTGGTTGTAAATGTTCTCCACGTCATCGCGAGAGTCAACAGGCATGTTGTTGATGTCGGTGATGATGAAGCCGTCACGGATGCCTGCGTTCTTGAACTTGCCAGCCTTGATGCCGACCACCTTCAGACCCTTGGAGATTGCGAGGTCTTCCTTGTCCTCCTTGCTCAATTCGGTGAAGGCGCAGCCCAGTGACATGACGTCGCTTTGCTTGGTCATCTTGGTGTTGCCCTGGTCGTTCTTGAAGGTAACTGTGGTGTGCCTCAACTTGTTGTCGCGGTAATATTCCACTTCGGCCTTGTCGCCGGGACGCAGCTTGTTCATCTCTTCTTGCATCTCACCACTGTCCTTGACGCGTGCGCCATTGAGTTTGACAATCACGTCACCCTCTTGGAGGCCGGCCTCCTTGGCTGCGCCACGGTCGGTAACCTTGGCCACGTAGATACCCTCATTGGTGGCGGTAATCTTCTCTTCTTTGGCCTTCTCGGCAGTCAACTCTGTGTACTGGATGCCCAGGACGGCACGCTGCACGGTGCCATATTGCTTGATGTCGGTGATGACCTTCTTGACGGTGTTGCTGGGAACGGCAAACGAACATCCGCTGTAGTTGCCCGTCTGGGAGTAAATCATGGTGTTGATGCCGATGAGTTCGCCAGCGGTGTTCACCAGAGCGCCTCCCGAGTTGCCGGGGTTGACGGCGGCGTCATGCTGGATAAAGGCCTTGATGCCACCATTGTCGCTCGTGTTCATGCCACGGGCCTTGGCGCTGATGATACCTGCGGTAACCGTCGAGTTGAAGCCGAAGGGGTTGCCCACGGCGACACACCACTGGCCCACCTTGACAGCGTCACTGTTGCCGAAGGTGATGGCGTGCAGGTCCTTGGCGTTGATTTTGATCAGGGCGATGTCGGTCTTCTCGTCGGTACCCACGACTGTTGCGTTGAACTGGCGGTTGTCGTTGAGGGTGACCTCAAGTTTCTCGGCGCCGTCAATCACGTGGTTGTTGGTGACGATGTAACCGTCGGGGCTGATGATCACACCCGATCCCATGCCGCGGGGCTGGGGCTCGCTTTTCTGTTGCTGTTGCTGCTGCTTGCGCTGTCCTTGTCCGAAGCCGGGGCCAAAGAAGAACTCAAACGGGTCAATGAAGCCGCCTTGATACATGTTTTGTTGTGGTGTGGCGTAACTCTTGATGCTGACCACAGTGTTGATGGTGTTCTCGGCAACATCGGTAAAGTCACGGCTCATGTCAACAGTCCTGGTCGTCGTCCGAACAAAGCCGTCATTGTCCGTCTGACTTTCCTTATTTAATACATATGTGTCGGTGATGACACCTTTCTTCTGTAACTCGCTTGTCGCCATCATGGTCACGCCAGAACCAAGAATCGAGGCTGCCACGAGCATAATCGCTAATTTCAAGTTTTTATTCATGTGCTTGTCAATTTTGTTAATTTATTGTTGATTTTAATTTTTCGAATTGTTAATTTTAACTTTTCAAATTGCGTGCCAAATGTACAACGAAAAATGACATGTGCAATACTTTGCCGCGATATTTTAAACTAAATTAATAGCAATAGCGTATGTTTTTAAATAGTTTTACAATAAAACCTTGCCGTGTAACAATTAATGACATTTTGTCACCTGCCGATGCCTTTTGTGCGGCTATAGCATGAAGAACCCGCCTGGCCAAGGGGGAAATCAATGACCAGGCGGGGTATTACGTTTCGATAGGATAGGGGACTCAGCTCTCGAGCTTGTCGTCATAGCCGATAGCCTTGAGCAATTCGGCCAGGACATACATGCTGCCACCGACATAGATGACGTCGCGCGGCAGGGCGGCTTGACGGGCTGCGTCTAAGGCTTCGGCTACATGGTCAAATGTCGTGCCTTTCAGACCGTGCTGTGCCGCGATTTCCTTGAGTTTGTTTACGGGTAGGGCTCGCGATGTATGAGCCTGTGTGAAGTAATAGGTGGCCTTCTGGGGCAGAAGATTCAGGATGCCGTCGATGTCCTTGTCTGCCATGAAGCCCATGACCATGTACAGTTTGTCATAGGTTTCTTTTTTCAACTGTTTCATGGCTTGGGTGATGCTGGCCACGTTGTGGGCCGAGTCACAGATGGTCAACGGGGCTGTGCCGAGCGTCATCCAGCGGCCCATGAGTCCTGTTGTCTCAACAACAGTGGCAAATCCCTTTCTCACGGCATCTTCCTTGATGCGGTACTTCAGGCGCTTGAGGATATCGAGTGCGGTGAGTACGGTGTTGGCGTTCTCGATCTGGAAGTCACCGGTCAATTCGCAATCGATGGTGCCATAGTTTTCGGTCTTGAGGCGCAGCATGCCATCCACATATTTCGCATCAAGGACTTCGGGCTTGTCTTGGGCGAATCTGGCTTCGGAGTACATTCTTTTAGCTTGGTTCTCGATGACTCGCCTGACATTACCTTCGGCTTTTCCAACGACGACGGGCTGTCCATGCTTGATGATTCCGGCTTTCTCGCTGGCGATTTCCTCGATGGTGTTGCCCAGGAACTGCTGGTGTTCCAGACCGATGTTGGTGATGACGCTCAGGTCCGGGATTACGATATTGGTGCTGTCAAGCCGGCCGCCTAGGCCGGTCTCGATGACAGCGACATTGACGTTGCGCCAGGCAAAATAGTCAAATGCCAAGGTAGAGGTAAGTTCAAAGAAGGAAGGCTCAAAACCCTTCAGCGGCTTCTGCTTGTAGGCGGCCACCCATTCCATGACGAATTTGCGGCTGATTTTCCTGCCGTTTACCCGGATACGTTCCCTGAAATCGATAAAATGTGGCGAGGTGAACAGTCCCACTCTATAGCCGCAATGTTGCAGGCACGAGGCGAGCAGGTGGGCCGTAGAACCCTTACCGTTAGTGCCCGCGATGTGGATGATGCGGTAATTGCGATGCGGCTCGTTATACATCTTGTCAAGCGCAATGCTGGTGTCAAGACCAGGTTTATAGCCCGATGCGCCTTCGCGTTCAAAGGCCGGACGCTGGTTGAACAGATACTCGGTGGTACGCTCCCACATGCGCGCTAATTCTTCTTTTCTTGCCATCTTGGTCAGTTCTGAATTGAGCCGGGTCACACACGTGACACGTGATAAAAAAGATTACATATTAAAAAGGGCAGTATGGCTATAAGCCGGGTTATGTGCCTGCCGAGGCAGGTGCCTGTCATTTATCTGTCCTGCACATTGCTGTGCCGGTATAGCGTTCTACCCCCCGGCAATGGACGAGCAGCCCTTAAATGCCGGTATACATGAACTTGCAACTCACAGGTGGTGCGGCACACTGTGTCACCACAATGCCCGGTGGGCTCTTACCCCGCCTTTTCACCCTTACCGCTCGCGCGGCGGTTGTTTTCTGTCACCTTAACCCTACGGTCACCCGCAGCTTCCCGTTAAGAAATGTGACGCTCTGTGTTGCCCGGACTTTCCTCTCGCAACCATGAGTTTACGAGCGACAAGCCGCCATACTGCTCTTGAATTGGGGTGCAAAATTATATCAAAAACGCAATATATGCAAGTCCCCAATCTGTTTTGGTAGGATTTTTATATGGTTTTTCTGATTTGTTCTTAGGTAATATGAATATGTGTGGTTGCGCCTTGCCGTGCTGCAATTTTCAATATTATTTTCCGTTATGATAGTAATTAAGAATGGCAATAGATTATGGTAAGTCTTAAGCGTTTCTCATTGCGCGCCTTGATTGAGCGTTTCGGCCAGAGTTTCCGGCGTTTCCCGTTGGCAATGCTTTTCACGTTGTTCTTGACGTGTTTTCTCATTTTTCTCAGCCATGATGGACACGTGGAGGAGAAGATGAAGTTTTTCTGCATTTTTTATCCTGCCACTGCTGCGTTGCTTGCCGTGGCGCTCTCGTTGCTCACCGAGGATTTCAAGCGCTGGTACCTTGTCGTGGCCTTGCAGGTGGTCGTTCATGCCGTGTGGTTGGCGGTGTCCTACTACCTGGCGCAGTTTGACCGTTTCTCCATGCCTCAGATGATAGCCGTTGCTGCAACGGTTTTTGCCATTGGCTTATCAATCTTCTTGATCTGTTTTTACCGCAGGAATCAGGATGTGCCTTTCTGGAATTTCTCCATCAGCACGCTCGTGTCACTCATCAGTACCATTGTCATCGGCGGTGTCTTGACCTTGGGGCTGTTTGCGCTGATGGAATCATTGAAAATGCTGTTCGGGCTGAGTATCGATTATCGCGTTTATCAGGATATTGCCGCCGTGTGTATGGTAGCGCTGGCTCCGGCGTTGTTCATGAACCTCATCCCCAGGGGGGAGAACAAGTTCCAGACCACCGTCCCCGAGTTTTCAGGTTTTGCCAAGGGGGTGGTGCAATACCTCTTCCTGCCGTTGCTGGGCTTGTACATGATCACACTCTATGCCTACGCCTTCAAGATTCTTTACCATTGGTCGTTGCCCGTGGGGGGCGTGAGTTATCTGGTGAGTGGCAGCATGGTGCTCATGGTATTGCTCATCTATGTGACTTATCCCATCCAGCACTTGGAGGGCAACCGTTTGTTCAAGCAGGTCACCCGCTGGCTCCCGGTCGTCATGTTGCCCATGCTGGCCCTGATGACGGTGGCTATAGGCCGCCGCTTGGCGGACTATGGCATCACGGTGAGCCGACTCTACCTGTTGGTGTTCAACATCTGGTGCTATGCCGTGTGCCTGTGGCTCATCTTCACCCGTAATAAGCGCATCTGGTTGATTCCCGCCTCGTTTGCCGCTATTCTCTTTTTGATATCGGTAGGCCCGCAGAGCATTGCCAACGTGACGCAACGCCAGTTGAAGAAAGAGGCCCGCACGGCGTTCATGGCTACGGGATTCAAGCAGTTCCCGCTCACTGGCGACCAGTACGAGCAGTGGCTCCGTCAGGCTGACTCCAAGGTGGCCCGTTCAATCGACTCCAAACTCCATTACCTCTATACCGACTATGGCTACAGGGCTATCAACGATGTCGTGGCCAGGAATGCCATCCTCGGCCGCTACTCATCGCTGGACGAAAACGGCAATATCACCGAGGTCCTGCACGACACTTTTTCCAACGAGGACATGATCAAGAACGTGCCCGTGCCTCAGGGTTATTCCTCGATGACCATCGTCACGGGTTCAGATAACAATATTGTGAAGGTGGATGGTGACATCATGCTGATTAAGGTGGATGACGGCAATAGAGTCGAGTATATGTTCGAGTTTAATGTCAAGCAGTTGGCCGAATTTGACGCTGACAGGGCGCGGGAAGACGAGTCTCGGCCACTTGTCATCGACAATGGAGAAGCACTGCTGATGATTGATGATTTCAACGTCAGCGTGCTCAACATGGGCACTAATTACGTCAGTTTCTCAGGTATCCTGTTCACCAAGTAAACCTGGCATAAGAACTATCAAGTCCGGTAGTCCGAAAAAAGTGAGGTTGTTGATAACTTTTTTCGGGCTATTTTTGCTTTATTTTCGCCACTTGGCAGTAACTTTGCACCACAAAACTATTAATGTGCAAATGAACCGTTATTTCTCTATTTTCTTGTTGGCCTTTGGGGCCTTTTTATCGTTGCATGCAGCCGAGGTGACCTTTGACTTCTCGACTGCCGATGGTATTACTGCCATGGGCTATGCTGTGCCCCAGCAGAGTGATGGAACCAATCTCGTACAGGCGGGTCCGGTGACCGTCGGGGGCGTGACGCTCTCGGCGACCGATGGCGCTACACCCACGCGCATCTGGAACTCACAGGGCAGTTTCAGCTTGCGCATCTATGTGGATGGCTCAGTCACCTTGTCCGTGGCCGAAGGTAGCATCACTGCCATCACCGTCAATGCCGCCAACACCTCTAACTTTGACCTCATTGCCGACGTGGGCGACTATAGCGCTGCTGGTGCTGTGGGCTCCTGGTCAGGCAGTGCCACTGCCGTGACGTTGACTCATGTGGGCACCAAGAACGCCCAGGTGGCAAGAATCGTGGTCACGACCAGTGGTGACAGCCCCGAGGTGGACCCCGAGGACCCCATCGACCCCAATATCTTCAAGCTCGACTCACTCCAGAACCTGGCCGCTCTCGAGGAGGGTACTGCCTTCCAGTTCATGAGCGACGTCTATGTTAATTACCAGTGGCACGAAAACTTGTGGGTGATGCAGCTTGACGCCGAGGGCAATGCCATCGCGGGAATCATCTACGGTGACACGGGCAAGGAGTACCGCCTGGGCTCGGTCATCCCCGCTGGTTGGACGGCCGTGAAGAGCACCTTCAGGAGTCTGGTCGAGGCTACCGAGCCGGCTCATTTTGCCAATGCCAAGGACATTCTGGACGAAGATATGTATTCGGCTTTTGACTGCACGGGCTATGTCAACTATGTGGCTGACCCCGAGCAGGGCTGGACGAATTACAAAGTGCGCTTCGACGGCGTGCGCTTGAGCGAAATCGACAACCGTGGCATGTTCACCATCTACAGCGACGAGGTCGATGAGGACGGCACCCCCTTCGAGGCCACGATGACGGGCTTCAACAAGTTTGGCATCGATTATCCTGAGGAGGACCCCACCGAGCTCTACAGCATCGAGGGAATGATGTCAATTTATTACGGCACGATGGAGCTGTTCCCCATCAGCATCACCAGCGATCCGGGCACCCGCTTGTGGAAGACGCTCTATGCCGGCGAGGATGGCGCTCAATACAAACTCAACGATACGCTCTATGTCGTGGCGGCCTCTGATGCTGCCAGCGGCAAGTTGGTCTATGTGACCGACAACGTCGATGAGGTCTATTATGACCTGTATGCCGACTGGGGCTATGCCGAGTGGCTGCCGTGGTATCCTGACTGGATTGCGCTTGACTGCTCGGGCGATGAGGCCATGTTTGCCGCCTTGACAGCCCATCAGGCCCTCAAGCCCGGTACTGTCAAGGGCAAGTTGGCCGACCGCTTGACCAATCCGCGTTTGGTGCTCAACAGCCTCCCCGAGCCCCTTGATGAGGATGAATTGCCCACACTGACCTTGTTCAAGTATGACCTGAGTGAAGACTACCTAGCCGCCTTAGGTCATGAAGTGGGCCAGGCCGATGGCTACTTCTTCTATAAGGAGGGCAAGCCCTACTTGTGCAGTGAGCAGGATACCGTCATGGTGAAACTCAACTTTGACTATGCACCCGCCCTGGAGGCCGAGATGGCAGCCAAGGAGGCTTACCACTACGGGCTGTTGTGTGTCTTCACCCTCGATGAGCCGTGGGAAGAGAATAACGCCTACCTTCCCATGCGCCGCATCCATGCCACCGACGAGGACTACTTCACCAACTATACCCTCTATCCCCTCGCAATTCTCTCCTGTGCCGCAGTCGAGGAGGTCGTGGCAGGCCAGCAAGTGGTGGATGTGAAGTACATCACCCCCTCAGGCATCGTCAGCCAGCAACCCCAAGACGGCGTGAACATCGTCGTGAAAACCCTCAGCAACGGTTCCACCACTACCATCAAGCGAGTAATTAAGTAAAATGCTCGTGTTGCTCGCAGTTTAGGGTTAAGAGTTGAGAGAAGCATCCGCGTACTGAAAAAACTGATACGCGGATGCTTCTTTGTGTATTAATGTGGGTTTTGAGTTTACCGCAGGGTGATGCGTTGCAGGACGATGACGATGGCGCCCTTGTTGTCGAGGAGTGCCATCTCGTTGTTATTGATGCGTTTGCAGGATTCGGTGCTCTCCAGCGCTAAGAGCAGGGCAGTCTCGATGTCGATGTCCTCGCAGTAATGTTCGGTGGAGTGGAGATCCTCGAACTGGATGGCCATGTCCTTGGTCGGGTCGAGGGTGATGATGCCGTTGATGATATTGCATCCCGTGTCACCATGTATGGTTTGCTCGATAGCATCGACGACGACGCGTATGCCGCGTTCGCTCACGTTCTCATTGTCAATCTCCTTGATGAGCCAGGCCCCGTTCATGGCATCGAGGTTGTGGCGCTTGAGCACCATGATGACGTTGCCCTTAGAGTTCATCAGGTTAAGGTACTGGGCATTGTATTGTGTCTCGAGGGAGAACTTGCGCACGTCGGCCAAGGTGTGCATGATAGTTTTCTCGCTGGTGACGTTGTGGCACTGCCTGTCTGTGGAAATGAACTCGCCGAAAATCAGGTTGTTGCCGTTCAACTGGAATGTGCCGTTGATGGTGTTGCAGCCGTTGTTGCCATAGACCTTGTTGCCCCCGGCAAAGTCCAGATAGAGGTAGGTGCGCTCGATGGTATAGACTTTCTTCTTGCGCATCGACACGATGTCCCACTCGCCATAGAGCTGCTTGGCGGGATCGGTGACGGTAACCTCGCGCATGGGTTGGTCCACGTTGGCCGAGGTGTTCTCGACAGTCACAGCCTTCTTCTGGTATTTCTTGTCTTTCTTCTTGTCGGCTTGCATCGTGGCTGGTGCCATCATTATCGCCAGCAAGAGGGTGAAAAGTATATATTTTCTCATTGTCGAACAGTCATTTTTTGTTTCAAACTTCAAATTTCGCACTTTTTCCCCAACCTGCCCAATTTTTTAGCGACTTTTAAGATTTCGAGCCATAAAATGTGAAAAATACGGCCCCCGAATAGGGATTTTTGGCTATCGTGAAATTTTACCTTACTTTTGTCGTTAAAATACCGCAATAATGAAGAAGGTACAGAGCATATATCGTAGCTTGACGTTGCTGTTGGCAGGACTTGCAGCAGCGCTTGCCTCATGGGCTCAAATCAATACTGACCAGGTGGTGAACATCGGGCGCAACGCGCTCTACTTCGAGGACTATATCCTTGCCATCCAGTATTTTAACCAGGCGATTAAGGCAAAGCCTTTCTTGGCCGAGCCCTACTTCTACCGCTCGGTGGCCAAAATCAGCCTGGAGGACTACCGGGGCGCCGAGCAGGATGCGGGTATGGCCATTGAGCGCAACCCGTTTATCGTCGATGCCTATCAGGTGCGCGGTGTGGCCCGCCAGAACATGGGCAACTTCAAGGAGGCGCTTCAGGACTATGACGAAGGCCTCAAACTTATGCCCGAGGATAAGAACATGCTCATGAACCGTGCCGTGTGTGAGACCGAGTTGAAGAACTATGACGAGGCCCAGCAGACGTTCGAGCGCTTGCTGCAGTTGGATCGCCGCAACGACCGGGCCTACATCGGACTGGCACAGATGAACCTGGCCAGGAAAGATTCCACCGCTGCACTCGAGAACCTGAACAAGAGCATCGCGCTGAGCAAGAACAATGCCGCGGCCTATGTCATGCGTGCCGAAATCGCTACCCGCACGCGCCATGACTTTGAAAGCGCCGTGGCCGACATGGATAGCGCCATCATGCTTGAACCGCGCTATGCCGGCTACTTCATCAACCGCGCCTACATGAAGTACAACATCGACGACTACTTCGGCGCTATGGCCGACTATGACTATGCCATCGGCCTTGACCCCACGAGTATCGAGGCGCACTTTAACCGAGGCTTGTTGCGTGCCGAGGTGGGGGATAACAATAAGGCCATCAGCGACTTCAGCTTTGTGCTCAAAAAGAATTCCTCCAACTTCATGGCCTTGTATAACAGGGCGCTGCTGCACATGCGCACCAGGCAATTCCGTGAAGCTGTGCAGGATTTCACGGCCATCCTCAAGAAGTATCCCAACTTTGAGGCTGGCTACATGGCGCGTGGCGAGGCCAAGCGCCGCATGGGCGACGTCAAGGGCAGTGAAGCCGATATGGAGAAGGCGATGGCCATTTTCCGCCGCAACAAGACGCACGTCTCCAACTTCAACCCCGCCGAAATCGAAGCGACTGCAGCCGTCAAGAAGGCCGAGCAGCGGGCCCTCAACGGTGACCGCGACGAGCCCGAGACCGCCGAGGAAATCATGGAACGCTTCAACACCCTGCTCACGGTCAATGACAAGGATCCCGTCAAGCCCGAGTATGCTAACCGCCAACGCGGCCACATCCAGAACGACAACATCGAGGTGGAACCCATGCCCATGTTCATGCTGTCCTATTATGCCAAGGATAACAAACTCAATGGCAACACCTATTACATACGCGAGATAGGGGATGTGAACGAGACGCGATTGCTGCCTGGAACCCTTACGCTCGTGGGCGGAGAACCCCAGTTGGGCGAGGAGGACATCCAGCGCCACTTTGCCAATATCGAGTACTATAATTCTCTGCTATCGGGTGCCAAGCCCCGCAGCATTGACTACTTTGCCCGAGGAATAGATTATCTGTTGGTCAAGAATCCTGAGGCTGCTATCAGCGACGCCGATGCCGCCATCAGGCTGAGCGGGCAATTCATGTTGGCCTATTTCCTGCGCGCCGATGCCCATTACCTGCAGTACCGCATGGCTCAGAAGCGTGATGCAAGCACCGATGAACTTCTCACGGGTGCCCCTGATGCCAAGTCCCAGGCCATGTTGCGCCAGCGTCAGGATGTGACCAACCTCGACCTGATGTTGGCCGATCTGGACCAGGTCTTGAAACTGTCGCCCAAGAACGTGTTTGCCCACTATAACAAGGGAAACGTCTATATGTTGCAAGGTGATTTCACAAGCGCCATCAGCTGTTACACGACTGCCATCGAACTCAAGCCCGATCTTGGCGAAGCCTACTACAACCGTGGCCTGATGTACCTGCGCATGGGTAATAAGGAAATGGGCGTGGCAGACCTAAGTAAAGCTGGAGAGCTTGGCGTGCTCCCCAGCTATAATGTCCTCAAGCGCATGTCGCGCTAAATTGAGGGTATGTCCTGATAAAGTGTGATATTAATTGGCGGATGCGGGCTGAGTCTGCGTCAGTTGCTTGAGTACGGCCTCGACCTTGTTAAGGCTGCCCTCGTTCTTGATGAGCACCTTGTAGTCATTGTTCAGCAAGTAGAAGCAGGGCAGGGTGGGCAGGTCATAGAGTTCGCCAAACTCAATCTGCTGGCTCTGGTTCCAGCCATTAATCATCATCTTGGGATATTTGGCCTTCTTCCACAGTTTCTGGTCGTCGTAGGGGTAGATGGCAAGCACGATGAGTTTCTTGTCGCTGATCATCTTGTTGATGAGTTCGTTGCTGGCCAGGCGTTCCTTGACGGCCTCACAGGATTCGCAGTCGGGGTTGTTGAAGTAAACAAGGATATAGTCGGCTTTCAGGTCCTTGAGGTGGTGAACGGTCTTGTCACCAGGCACGACGTAGTCAAAGTCGGCTGCCACGCTGCCGATCATATTCTTCTTGGCACCCTCGAGCAACAGGCGCTGCTTCTCCTTCTCGGTGTTGCTCAGGACATAACTCTCGGTCACATGCTTGAGCACAACCATGTAGAGTCCCTCGTTGTGAAGAGGGTCGGCGGCGTTGCTGAAACGGCGTTCGGCCAATTCCATCATCTGGCGGTAACCCTTGGGGTCCTTGGCCAACGTCTCCATGGTTGCGTTCATCATAAATTCAGCCTTACGCTGCTCTAAGGTCACCATCTGTTCCAATAAATTGTTGTACTTCTCGGGTGCAGGCAGTGACTGTGCCTGGGTAGAAAGCCATCCTGCGATGGCCACCATTGCGGCTAAAATAATCTTTTTCATTATTCTGTACTGTTTATAATTTTGTTCTGTAGCCGCAAAAGTAGTAACTTTGCACCAATAATGATTAAAACGAATGAAAAAAATTGCAAAAACTAACGCTGCCCGACTGCTTGATGCCGCTTCGGTAGCCTATGAACTCATCCCCTACGAGGTGGATGAGAGCGACCTGGGGGCACAGCACATCGCCGATCAACTGGGCGAGAACATTGAGCAAGTGTTCAAGACGCTAATCCTGCAGGGCGACAAGACGGGCCATCTCGTCTGCGTCATACCCGGGGCCGAAGAGGTGGACTTGAAAAAGGCCGCTAAGGTGTCGGGAAACAAAAAAGTGGACCTCATCCCCATGAAAGAACTGCTGCCCACCACGGGCTACATTCGTGGCGGTTGCTCTCCCGTGGGTATGAAAAAGCCGTTCCCGACCTATATCGACGAGACCTGTATTCTATATGACTACATCTACGTGAGTGCGGGAGTGCGGGGGCTTCAATTCAAGATTGACCCGCAGGCGCTTGTCGAGTTTGTTGGAGCCGAAACCGTTGACCTGATAGCCGAAAAGACAGAATCATGAATACGATAGGTAAAATATTAACCCTCACCACCTTTGGCGAGTCCCACGGCCCGGCAATGGGGGGCGTTCTCGATGGCATGCCGGCAGGGCTGGATATCGACCTTGATGCCTTGCAACGGTTTGTGGACCGTCGACGCACGGGGCAGGCCATCGGCAGCAGCAAGCGTGACGAGCGGGATAGGGTAGAGGTGCTTTCAGGCATCTGGCAGGGGAAAACCTTGGGCACCCCCATCGGCTTCATCGTGCGAAATACTGATGCCCATAGTGACGACTATAACGAGATAGCCCAGTGCTACCGTCCCAACCACGCAGACTACACCTGGGAGAAGAAATATGGCATCCGTGACCCGCGTGGCGGCGGCAGGGCTTCGGCCCGCGAGACTGTGGCACGTGTCGTGGCTGGCGGCATTGCCATGCAGGCATTGGCACGCCTGGGTATTACCGTGGAGGCTTCTTTTTCGCCCGTTGACCCTGCTGAACTTGAACGTGCTGTCAAGGATGGCGACACCCTGGGCGGCATCATCGAGTGCGTCGTCAAGGGCGTACCTGCCGGACTGGGTGAACCCGTATTTGGCAAACTCCATGCCCAACTGGCGGCAGCGATGATGAGCATCCCGTCGGTACACGGCTTTGAATATGGCGACGGTTTTGGCATGGCTGCTAAGCGGGGTAGTGAGGTGATGGACCGGTTCGTGAAACGCGAGGACGGCACCATCGGCACCTTGACCAACCACTCGGGTGGCATCCAGGGCGGCATCAGCAACGGTGAGGATATCGTGATGCGTATGGCCTTCAAGCCGGTGCCTACTCTCATGCGTGAGGTCCCCACTATCGACCGCGAGGGAAATCCCGTGATACTGCAGCCCCGTGGCCGTCATGACGCTTGGGTATTGCCGCGTGCCCTGCCCATTGTCGAGGCGATGGCAGCCCTAGTCCTGTTAGACAACTATTTAATCGGAAAAACCCATGTGCTCAGATAAAAAGGATAATATACAGAAAAAAGAATTCTTCATCGATTACTACCTCGCCGCTGGCGAGTGCAATCCCCAAGGCGAAATGCCCTTGACGCTGCTGATGAGACGCATCATCGAGGTGGCTACATTTCACGCCAACTCATGGGGGGTAGGTTATGCCCGACTGATTCAGGACAACCAGGTGTGGGTCCTCTCGCGTGTGACCATCGAGATGACTCGCTTCCCGCGGGTCAACGAGAACTACCGCCTGACTACCTGGATTGAGGACTATAACCGCCACTTCTCGCAGCGCAACATGCGGCTCGATGATGCCGAGGGCAATCCGCTGGGCTATGTTCGCACCATCTGGATGGTCATCGACATGAACACCCGTGCCAGTGTAGATATTTCCCAGTTAGGGTACATCCGCGAGAATATCTCCGACCTTCCTTGTCCGATAGAACCCATGAGCCGTCTGCGTCCCATCGAGCAGGGCCACTCCGTCGAATACACCTTCGGCTACATGGATTGCGACTTCAACCGTCACGTCAACACCGTGCGTTACCTCTCCCACTTGATGAACCTCTTCGACATGGACTGCTATGACAACTACTTCATCCATCGCATGGAGATCTCTTTCATCAAGGAGACCCATTACGGTGAGACCTGCGAGTTTGTCATCGACGATAGCGACCCCATTGACTCTCACATGAGCATCACCGATGCCGATGGAGACGACCACGTCCGCGCCCGCTTCCTCTGGAAAGAACGCTGAAACAAAACTACGAATTACGCGAATTAAACGAAGGCTCCGCTGCGGAAGCCAAAATTAGTTTAATTCGAGTAATTTGTAGTTTTTTATAGTTGCCCTATTGCTTTTCATTGGATTATTTGTACTTTTGTGGTGTCTTTATGCCGGAACCTGCCCGCTCTGGCTGCAACTGGTTACGACGACCCCTGGCCGCACCGCATACGTGTCGTTAACCGTCCGCTTCAAACAAGGAAAGAATCTTTCAAATAAGTATAAGTCTAACTTTAAACCCAAACAACAAAACAATGATGAAGATTAAATCTTTATTGATTGCCATGATTGCCATTTGCTTGACCATGGGCTTCACTTCGTGTAGTGATGATGAACCCGTCGATGAGCCCGTCGATGGCGAAGTGTTCACCTATAACGTGAACTCGGTACCGTTCAATATGGTATATGTCAAGGGAGGCACCTTCTGGATGGGTGCTACCGATGAGCAGGCAGGGGACTACCAAAGCAATGAGACCCCTGTGAACCGCGTTCATCTGTCTAGCTATTTCATCGGCCAGACTGAGGTGACGCAAGCGCTGTGGCTCGAAGTGATGGGTGACAATCCCAGCCGCTTTTCAGGAAATCTCCAGCGTCCTGTGGAGCAGGTGAGCTGGAATGATTGCCAGACGTTTCTCGCTCGCCTGAACGAGCTGACTGGCAAGAATTTCCGTCTGTTGACCGAGGCGGAGTGGGAATTCGCTGCTCGTGGCGGCAACAAGAGCCTGGGTTACAAATATGCCGGCAGTGACACGATTTGGAATGTTGCTTGGTACAATGGCAATGCCTACAGCATTCCCCACCCAGTGGCCACCAAGGCTCCTAACGAACTGGGCTTGTATGACATGAGCGGTAACGTCTGTGAGTGGTGTCAAGACTGGTACGACAGCTATACCAGTGAAGAGAAGACCAATCCGACAGGTCCTGCTACCGCCTCTTACCGCGTGTTCCGTGGTGGCGGCTGGTACCCCGCTGTCTCGTGCTGCCGCGTATCGTGGCGGAACCGCAACACGCCGGTGTTCACTGACGCCGACCTGGGGTTGCGCCTTGCCCTTTAACTTGGCGTAGCCAATAGCGCAAATTTCACAGACTAGCTGATGTAGCGAGACCGTCGTTTAATTTGTGAAATTCGTTGTTATGATATGATGCTGGTGCCGTCGATGGTGGCAAACTGCTCGCGCAGCCCTGGCACCTTGTCGGCATCGGCCTCGATAGTCATCGAGCACACGTTGTCAAAGGCCTGTTCGATAACCTTCAGGTCACTCTTTTTCACCACTTTCATCACATCGTTCATGCTCAGGTAGGGGAAGGTGAACGACAGCCGCGCCTGCTCGTGGCACTCGAGGATTTCTCCTGCTTCGATGGCTAGTTTGGCCGCCTCACGATAGGCTACGATCAGCCCTGAAGTACCTAACTTGATACCCCCGAAGTAGCGAATGACTACGATAACGATATTGGTCAATTCGAATGAGTTGATTTGCCCCAGGATGGGCTTGCCTGCCGTGCCGCTGGGTTCGCCGTTGTCGCTGCTCAGGTATTCGTTGCGTTCGGTGCCGATCATGTAGGCCCAGCAGCAGTGGCGCGCATCATGGTACTCGTTAGCGTAGCGTTTGATGACGGCACGTGCCTCCTCGGCGCTCGACACGGGTTCGGCAAACGCCAGGAAACGTGACATCTTCTCGCGGTAGATGCCCTGCGAGACGCCCTTCACTGTCTTGTAGAAATCACTCATAATAAATGCACAAATTTAGTCGTTTTTCCTGAATTATAACTATATTTGTGCCAAAAAATAGGAGCAACTATGGATAAACAATCTTTGGAACAGGCGAAATTGGCGTGTGCACGTGGCCAGAAACGTGGTCTTCACTTTATCATGGCCTCGGTATTGATATGGACCATGGTATTCATTGTGCATATGACGAATCTACCCATTGAAACCAAGAACTTGTTGACCTTCTGCTGCACTTGCCCCCTGATGCCGATAGCTTGGCTTTTGTCCAAACCCCTGGGCATCACGTTTAATGATAAGGATAATCCTCTCACCTCGTTGGGTATTATCTTCTCATGCGCGCAGTTGCCTTATCTGCTCATCGTCATGTGGGTATATGCCGCAATGCCCGACAAGATGGTCATGACATTGGCAATGGTCTTTGGCGCCCATCTGTTGCCTTTTGGTTGGCTCTATCAGTCCAAGGCCTATTACATTATGGCAGGCGTCGTGACTCTCGGTGCCCTGATTGTGGGCTTGATGTTCCCGCCGCAGGTCCTTGCTTTGTGCATGGTCGGGGTGGAAATCGTCTTCTGCCTCATGCTATATGCCGAGAATAAAGCCCATAAATAGGATACTAAACGGCTCATTTATAATTGATTATAAGTTTGCGGCATTTTTTTTGATTTTGCCGTTAAACCTTGATGTGCAATCCTAGTCTAATCCATCGCCAAATGAAAGCATATCTTAAGAATCAGAACAAATGACAACATGATTTCTTCAACTTCATCCAAGACATCCGACTGGCTCTTGGATGACACGTCGTCTCCCGTTCACAACAAGTGACAGCGGAGACTTGTCCCCGTCGGATCGCGTTCCTTGACATGTTGACCAGAAAGTGACAATATCGGCCCTCAATGCATGGCTGTGCGTTTTTCTTAGTACGTTGTCAGGCGGTAACCAGTCCGTCCTGACTAGAAGCGGTTTCAATTAAAAGTCTAATAACGATTAAAAAACTATTGTGAAAGTATGCAGCATTTATCCATCAAGTTTCTGCCCGCAAGTGGCAACCATGAGTTCATGTACAACTATGGTGACATTGACGTTGTTGTCGTGTCAACCAAGAGTATTAAACCTTCCCATCCCCATGCGATAACAATCTATAACGAACAGTTGATGATGATGGCCGATCTCTATAGCGGCAATCTGGCAGATGAAAAGTCTCTGATGAAATGTTCTGGTCGGTCTATCAAGGCCAAACTGATCGGCAAGGAGATTTGGGTACCCGGCAAGTATTTCCTGCTGGTGCGCAACTGCACAACCGAAGAGGTCAGCCGTTTTGACCTCACTCTGGATGAGCGTTGCGAGATGCGGGTCACGGGTTGCCGAGAATGTTCCAAGGTGAGTGTTGAAGCTGTGCTCTGCGGGGAACTGTATATAGGTTCTTCGTTAGTATGGCGTGAGTTGTCAAAACGTCCTGGCGTAAGGCAACTCCGCGACTGGGCAGTAGCCCGGGCACAGCAGAACGTCTTGAACGATATGCGTTCGGATGAGCAGGGCACAAACCGCATGCTGTCGTTCAACAACAATCTGCTGGTGACGATGCATGGCGACGACTCCTTAATCCTGAACGTCAACCTGCTGGCGCGATCGGTGGCTAAGGGCAGGTTGGTGAAACAAATCAGTTGCACAGAACTTGACGATCCTACTGTCGGTCCGAACCGCTATGACAAATTGAACGAATTGTTCGAGAAGGATTCCGATGCCCCATGGGAAGACAATAGTAATAAAAAATTTATCATTGTTTTTTACAACATCGGGATTCTGGCTGGGGCGAGTGGAAAAGCCATCATCAAGAAACTGATGACTTACTGGCCTAGAGAAGACAAGTCTTTCATCTTCTACGGCACCCGAACCGAAATTGATGCTCTGCTGGAGCAGAATCCCTCGATGAAAGAGCACTTCCCCGCGTATAATCGCCTGGCGGTGGAGCCCAGCACACTCGAGGAAATTATCATGTTGTTCAGCCGCAAACTGCGATATGCCAGTTTGCGTCTGTCTCCGGCAGCCACCGACAAACTATGTCGCCTGATAATCGAGGCCCATAAGCAAGGCCTTGCCAATCAGTGGACTGTGAAGGCGGTGAACCACTATGTGAACGATAACTTGAAGCCAGCCTTTTGCCATAATGCAATTGAGCGAATGGCTGTTAATTCTGACAGTGAATTACCTGACGAGGTGTTGCCCGATGACATCGACGAGTCATTCTTCAGTGTCACCCAGGCAACGACCGACCAACTGCTTGACGGCTTCAATGAAATCGTGGGACTGGAGGAAATCAAGCGTAACATCGTCACGCTCTCTAACAGGACTCGATTCTACCAGGAGCGTCGACAACTGGGGCTTCACACCAGCGACGAGGCTGCCTTCCACGCCGTGTTCATGGGCAACCCCGGTACGGGCAAGACGACGGTGGCCAAGATGCTTGGAAAAATCTACCATTCTCTGGGGATTCTTTCACGCGGCGAGGTGATCAGTGTGGACCGTTCCCAGATGGTCGGGGAGTTCATCGGGCAGACCGAGCAGAATATGAAGCAGATTCTTGCCGAAGCCCAGGGCAATGTGCTCTTTGTCGATGAGGCCTACACCCTTTACAAGGAGGATTGCGGCAGGGATTACGGACGCATTGCAGTGGAGTGTCTGCTGGATGTGCTTTCTCGCAAGAACCCTGACATGCTGATTGTCTTTGCAGGCTATGAGCAGGAAATGAAGCGGCTCTTGACGATGAACCCGGGACTTGACGGGCGCTTCCCTTACAAATTCTACTTCCCTGACTGCACTGCTGACCAACTGATGCAGATTGCGAGACTGATTCTGGCCAAGGACCAGTATATCCTCACAACGGCTGCCGAGGCGCTTCTGGAAAAATCCATTCGGGAGGCTGTGAGCCACAAGGACCGCACCTTCGGCAACGCGCGCTGGGTGGGACAGTATGTGCGCAACGGCATCATCCCGGCAATGGCCGACAGACTGACTTCGATGGTACATGCTTTTACGCCAGAGGTTTACCAGACCATCGAGGCGGCAGATATCGAAACAGCCCACGAACGTTTCAACGCGGGCACACTTCAGTTGTCACAGCGCGGCATTGTCGGCTTCCGCGCCTGATGCGTGAATGAGGTGAAAATGTCGGGGTGGAAGTTAGTCGTCGGCGTCGGCGATTTCACATTGGCACATCTCGCGGTATTCTTCCCAATCGGGGTCTTCCTCGGCGTGGAATTCAAGAGGTAGGGCGTCAAATGCGGCCAGTGCCTCATTGAACTTGCGCTGGAAGAT
Source organism: uncultured Bacteroidales bacterium (assembly GCA_902776435.1). Lineage (GTDB taxonomy): Bacteria > Bacteroidota > Bacteroidia > Bacteroidales > Muribaculaceae > Sodaliphilus. The sequence continues at coordinate 83,964 of CACYQB010000016.1, forward strand.
GTGGAGGCTACGGGTGTAGAAGACCCAATTACGTTGTCCGTCACCGGTATAGATGCCGGTGAGGACAGCGACCGGGTCACGGTCGAAGCAATCGTTAAGGGCGTCGGTTACTTCTTCCATGATTTTGGAGTCGGCATAACAGGGCAAGGCTTTATGGTCTCCCTCGTATCTCCAGGTGACCTCGACACGGAACTTATAGATTCCAGTGGCAATCACGGAATCCATAGCCCTTCTTCCGGTCACTAGGATAAGGTTGCCGTTTTCGCCTTCGGCAGGCGCCGTCCACCACTCGTTGCTGATTTTAATCTGTGCCATAGGGTTGGGATATTGTCGTTACTCTGACGCAAAATTAATCAAATTTCTCAAATCTCTAAATAAAAAGCGCAACCATTGCAGGCTGCGCTTGTGTAATCATTATTCTACGGTAAAGTGAGATTAGGGATAAACGAGGTTGATGGTCTCACTCTTGAGGTCGCGGCCATCGCCCTGTCCTCGCGTTACGAACACATAGAATGTGCCCTTAACACTATTGACGTCGCTGCCATAGGCCTTGACATTCAGTTTGCCTCTTACTTCCTCAAAATAGGCCTTTACCTTAGGCACAAATTCGTCATACTTCTTAACAGCCTCAGCGTCTTGCTGGCTGAATTCCGATGGCGCTCCTGTAGAATACTTGGCCGGAGTGTCATAGATGATCTGGTTGTTCTTGATCCACGTCTCGATGTCGGTCAACACTAATTCGGAACCCTCAAAAGAGGTGTGTCCTACCGAGATGGTATAGGTCACGTAGGAGGGATAATCAGGCTCTGGACTGGTGTCAAATTCGCAAGCAGTAAATGTGGCAGCAGCCAGAATAAGACATATAGTCAATAAGAATAAATTGTAAATCTTCTTCATTTCTAAATGGATAGGTTTTAATTCGGCTGCAAAATTACTTCGTTTTTTCAGAATGACCAAGGAATGTCTTGATTTTTATCTCTCTTAAAAGAAAGATGTAATATTCTTGTCTTAAGGTCTAACCCAGAAATCGGGCTGTAGTGAGGGGAAAACTATCCTAAAAAAAAGCAAAAAAGCACAAAAAATGCCGAAATGTGCTTGTTAATAACTTT
>CACYQB010000017.1 GCA_902776435.1 uncultured Bacteroidales bacterium
CATTACCATCTCGACACCAGCGGGGAGCATGATCTCACCGGTTACATCCAGGGTACGGATGTAGAACTGGGGACGATAGTGGTTGTGGAACGGAGTGTGGCGGCCGCCCTCTTCCTTCTTCAGGACGTAGATAGAAGCCTTGAAGTGGTCATGGGGTTTGATCACGCCCGGGTGGCAGATTACCATACCGCGCTTGATGGTCTTGTAGTCGATACCGCGGAGCAGCAGACCTACGTTGTCACCAGCCTCACCCTCGTCGAGGATCTTGCGGAACATCTCAACACCAGTAACTACCGACTTCATCTCGGCACCCAGACCCATGATCTGAACCTCGTCGCTGACCTTAACGACACCAGTCTCGATACGACCAGTAGCAACAGTACCACGGCCAGTGATTGAGAAGACGTCCTCGATGGGCATCAGGAAGGGTTTGTCACGATCACGCGGGGGCAGGGGGATCCATTCGTCAACAGCGTTCATGAGCTCACGAACGGTATCTTCCCACTTGGGATCACCCTGGAGGGCACCCAGTGCAGAACCGCGGATGATGGGGGTGTTCTCACCATCGAACTCATACTCAGAGAGCAGGTCGCGAACGTCCATCTCTACGAGCTCGATCATCTCCTCATCAACATCGGGGGAGTCGCACTTGTTCAAGAAGATCACCAGACGGGGAACGTTCACCTGACGGGCGAGCAGGATGTGCTCGCGGGTCTGCGGCATAACGCCGTCGGTAGCAGCAACAACAACGATAGCACCGTCCATCTGAGCGGCACCAGTAACCATGTTCTTTACATAGTCAGCGTGGCCCGGGCAGTCAACGTGAGCATAGTGACGATTCTTGGTCTCATACTCAACGTGAGCGGTGTTGATAGTAATACCGCGCTCCTTCTCCTCGGGTGCGTTGTCGATCGAATCAAACGAACGAACGCTATCGCCAGCGATGTCACCGTCCTTAGCAAGCACGGTGGTGATAGCTGCGGTCAGGGTAGTTTTACCGTGGTCAACGTGACCAATAGTACCGATGTTAACATGCGGTTTTGTTCTTTCAAAATGCTCTTTTGCCATAACTTTAAGTTGTTATTGTGAAATTTGAATGATAATATTACTCTACTTTATTGCGTAATACGCTCCACCTCCAGTGATAACTTTAACCTGCAATCAGTGAGAGGCGAAGCATTTTACATCGTTGAGCCGATGGCGGGATTTGAACCCGCGACCTCTTCCTTACCAAGGAAGTGCTCTACCCCTGAGCTACATAGGCAATATTCGTTTGTTTCTTGAGCGGAAGACGGGGCTCAAACCCGCGGCCCTCAGCTTGGAAGGCTGATGCTCTATCAACTGAGCTACTTCCGCAAAACATGTGGGTAGAGATGGATTCGAACCACCGAAGCGATGACGCAGCAGATTTACAGTCTGCCCCATTTGGCCACTCTGGAATCTACCCATTGTGTTATGTTCTTTGAGCCTCTTGTCGGATTCGAACCAACGACCCCGAGATTACAAATCACGTGCTCTGGCCAACTGAGCTAAAGAGGCATCTATCGTTGTGCAATGAGATGCGGGGCGTTCTCGATTGCGGATGCAAAGGTACTGCCTTTTTCCAAACTGACAAACTTTTTTCAACTTTTTTTTCAAAAAACTTTTCAACTATTGCTGCAACTATTCTTTAATATGTTGTTATACAGATAATTACACCAACAAGAACAATGTGCAGATTTCTGAACCAGACTGTACGCCCCTCCAGCACGGCCACACCATCACACATTATATAATAATAAAATACCTGCGGCACGGACATGGTTCATGACACAGCCACATGGGGCGACAATGCCATTATGAAAGAAAGCGTCTCGCGTATCATCAACGCCCCTGCCCACTCCCCCTCCTCCGGCACTTCGTGCCACCTCCCCCCAGGCGGGGGAGGAGTTCCCCTCTAGTCTTAGAGGGGCAGTTGCGAATGCGCCGATTATCCGCGAGCGATTTCGTCGAATTCACGTTATTCACTAAAGGCAAAAAACGCCCTCCACCGATGACAACTGTCAGGCAGAGGGCGCGATATGTCTTTAATAATTATGTCTGGGGACTCGTATTACTTGTCGCGGCGGCCTTTTTCGATCTGGCGCTTGAGTGCGTCCACACAGTTGTCAATAGCTTCCTCGAAGGAGTCGGCCACCTTGCTGGCGAACAGGTCTTCACTGCGGGGAACCTTGAGCCTCACAGATGCTTCCTTATTCATTGCAGTCTCGGGCTTAACGACCTTCAGGATAATCTCGGCTGTGGAGACGAGCTCGTTCTGCTTAGCCAATTTCTCGACCTTCTTGTTGATGAAGTCATTCAGTTTCTCGGTTGCTTCGAAGTGGATGGCATTAACTTTAATTTCCATATTAACCTCCTTTTTTAAGTGCCCGTGGATGGGCGAGTTCATAATTATGTTGAAGTTCACTCAATGTCACATGGGTGTATACCTGAGTAGCAGCGAGGCTCTCGTGCCCCAGCAACTCCTTGACGCTGTTGAGCTGCGCTCCGCGGTTGAGCATCACGCTGGCGAAGGTGTGTCGCAGCACGTGTGGACTGAGTTTGCCCGTTCCGCCGGCCTGAGCGAGTCCGTCATGGACGACATGATAGACGAGCGAGGGATACAGCGGCTTACCCTTTGCCGTGACCAGCAGGTTGCCGCATTCAGGCCTAACGCCATCGCGCAGGGTGCGGTAACAGCCAATCCAGCGCGCCAACTCGGAGCCAAAGGGGACAAGGCGGTCCTTGTCACGCTTACCGTGCACCTTGAGCTCACACGTGACGGTATCGACCGCCGCATCCTGTAAACCGATGAGCTCACTCAAGCGGATGCCGGTCTCGTAGAACAGCATCACGATGAGCCTGTCGCGCACCTGGGTGAAGTCGCTTTCATCGACCTCGGCATCCAGCAGTGCATCGACAGTCTTCTCGCGAACGAGTTTGGGCAATGGCTTGGGCAGCTTGGCCAGCTCGACTTGAGCGGCAGGATTAGTGGAAACAAGGTTTTTCTTGAGCAAATAACGGTAAAGGGCTCTGAGGGCTTGCACCCTGCGGCGCAGGGTAGCGGAGCAGTCGCCTTGAGACGCGCGTTCCATGATCCACGTGCGGATGTCACTCGGCGTGACCGTCAACAGGTCGAGCGGATGTCCTCCGGCAGTCCAATACGCCTCCCACTGGAGGAGATCACGCTGGTAGGTGTCCACCGTTCTCCAGGACAGGTTGCGCTCGTGTCGCAGGTATTGCAGGAAGCGTTCAATGGTTGCGTTCATAGGCATACATTCCAGTGTGTGACAAGCAACTGGCGGGCGACACTTGGCCCGACGAGTTGCTTTGCGGTGCTAAAGTTAGCAACTATTTTTATCAGATGCAAATTTTATACCAAAAAAATGTTCAAAAGCCGAAAATCTCACACAAAAGGCGACTTTTGTGACAATCTGACACAACCCACAGGACACACCAAAGCGCCACCATGCCAGAACGTCACGCCCACGAACAGTGACGGGAGCCACCCTGCTGGGCGACTCCCGTCGTGTATCTGTTAGCTGACAGCGGTATTACTCCTCACGAGCACGCAACTGCTGTACATATTCAGCCTTCATCATCTTCTTGCGGTTGGTGATTGAGGGCTTCTCAAAAGCCTGACGGCCACGGAGCTCCTTAATAATACCGGTCTTTTCAGTTTTACGCTTAAATTTCTTGAGGGCGCGTTCGATGTTGTCGCCTTCCTTCACGGGAACAATAATCATAATGAGTTTGTTTTGTTTTAATGTTTTGTATTTGTAATTTATAGTTGAATTTCTCAATTGTTTGCGGCTCTATATTGATGCCACACCGCCGGCGAGCCACGTGCCGAGCGATGCAGGAAAGGGTCGATATGTATTGATTTTCAATCTCTTAAAGCAGGCTAACCAACCTCCTTTCATTTTTTAGCGCCGCAAAGTTACATAATTCTTCCACAACCCACAAGCATTTCATGAAAAATATTTTTCAGGCGCCGTGCCTAAAAAGTCATTGCATGAGCCCTACAGCAGGACTCATGCAATGGCATTGACCAAAAATATATTTTGTTTTATTTCTTGCGGTTGCGGACCGAGCGCACGCCGGTATTGACGGTCTGGGTGCTGCTCTTGGGCTTGCGCTCCTTGATCTTGGCCTTTTTCTCCTTGGCCTTAGCCTTAGCAGCCTTTTTGGTGTCCTTAGCCTTAGCAGAAGACTTACTGCCACGCTTGGTGGTACGGGTGACGGTCTTTTCCTCAGCACCTTCGGCAGCCGCTTCGCCCTCTACCTGCTCAGCGTCTTCCTCGCCTTCAACGAGTTCACCCTCGGCTTCGGCACGGGCTTTCTCTTCGGCCTCGGCACGGGCTTGGAGCACTTCCAGAGGAGGTATCCACAGGTCCTGGTTGAAGCTGCGCAGGCGCTGCTCGATGCTGTCCTGGGCATGCTTGTAGGCTTCATCCTCGGGATAAAGCTGACGCAGAGACTGGTTGCGCAGGTTCTTGGTCTTATAGATCTCGCCAGTGTACATGTTCAACTTGAAGAAGTCGTCGATGCTGTAACGAGGCAGGTTGTTGTCATCGTCGGTGAAGACATACTGCTGTGCCATGTAGGGGCGAATGTCATTGAGCTTGACCCAGAACATGGGGTAGCGAACGGCTTCCCCACCCCACTCGTCCATGCGGTGGAGCACGGGGCACAAGGCCTCGACACGGGCCTTCATCTGGTTGCTGCGCGTGTCAAACTCCCACTTCTCGATGATGTAGTAGCTGAGCACCTCGTTGCTGGGGATGTCGGCATTCTCAAACTCGTAGATGGGATTCTTGGCCGAGCTGCCCTTGGCCTCGGTATAATAGATGTGGAAACGGTCTAACATCTCATCGACCTTGATCTTGAACTCGTCGGTGAACATCTCGCGTCCATCCAGATACTCATAAGCCGTAATCTGGTTCTTGGCCAGCAGGCGCATGATGATGAAAAACAGGTTCTCACCGTCGGCATTGGGCTCCTCGGGATAGTAGAGAGCGGGGTTTTTGCCCTTGGTCAAGTCGATAGAGCGGTAGATGACCTTCATCCACTGCAAGTCGGCATCGCTCGGCTCGCGCACCTCGTAGAAGGACTGCTGGCGGTCGGTAATCAAGGCATTGCCGTCCTTCTTGTCCTTCTTGCCACGGTCGTTGCCCGAGCGTCTGGACACTTGAGGAGTGGACGAGTTGGACCCTGACCTTGAACCGCGAGTCACTCCAGTGGAGCCGGCCTTGGAATCGCCACCGGTGTTGTTGGCGTCCTGGGCATAGGCACCGACAGTCAATCCAATTAGCAGTACTGCTATAATCAATCTAAGACTTTTCATATTCTTGTCGTTCAATTCATTTCAATGATGTTTAGTTGACGATCACCTCGATGGTGGAGATGTCACGGGTGATGCCGTCAGGACCGGTGGCCTTGACATGGGAGATATAGAAGCGCTTGCCGTGCTGCAGGCGGCGCATAGCGGTCTTCTGGCGCTCGGAGAATTGCGAGCCGTTAGAAACCTCGGGGATAGCGTTACCCATCGAATCAAAGAATACGGTCTCGAACGAGACGACCTTGTAGTCGATGTTCAGGATCTCGTCGTCGATGGCGGCATCCAGTCCGGGGGCTGCCATGAGCAAGTTCTTGGGGAAAGGCTTGCCACCCTTGTAGCGGTTGACCTGGCCGTTGGCGTCCTTATAAGTAATGAAGGGCGTCGGGTCGGGCAACTTGCGTACCCTGAAGGTGGTACTGCCCACGTTGGTGCGCTGGCCGTCCATCTCGGCAGTAACCGAGATGACACACTCGGCACCCACCTTGGTGGGATGCGCTACCCAACCGTCTCCGCTCTTGGTGAGCGTGCCGTTGGTCATGGTGGCGCTGATGCTACCCTGGGGCACACCAGGCACAGCAATGCTGATGGGGTTGTTGATACCGGCATAGAGCACATTCATCATCGTGGCGCTGATTGTTGCCAGCGGGTCGATAACGGTGTAACTCGACTTGAAGTCGCGGCGGGTCACTGTACCATCGCGGCCCAGCACCTCAATCCAACCCGAGTAGTCATAGGTACCAGCCTTGCTGGTTCCCACCTCATAGATTCCATTGCTGTTGCCCAGGCGACCGCCGTTGACATAGACGACAGGGCGCTGGGTAGTGTCGATAGCGGCCAATACAATCTGTGCGCTGTACTTGGTGCCGCGCATCACGATACGCGAGTCGGGCACCACAAAGGCGTTGACCAGGTTCACACGCAGGTCACCCAGATCGACATTGGTCAGGAACTGGTTCAAGACCTCACCCTCGGCATAACGCACATCGTTCTGCAGCTTGGTCAACAGCGTCACGGCGGCGATACAGGGCATATTGTCAAACATGTATTCTTCCCATGTTTTCTTGGTCATCTCCTCACCACGCTCCTTGGGAACGGCAGTCGAGAGCACGGTTTCCAGGTTCTTGCGCTTCTCGGGGTCATCGAGGAAAGAGGTGACAAACTGGCGATACTGTTCGATGCGCGTTCTCAGCATCTTACCGTTGCCAGGCCTGCCTGATCCTTGCGGTGGCAGCATGACGATGCTTGCCGCTTCGGTATTGTCACGGTTGCGGATGTTGCTCATATCAGCATCCTCGCCGTCGGCAGTCTTCACGATCTCGAATTTCAACGAGTCGATAAAGTTATAGAGTTTGTCAGTCTCCCCCACTACCTGCGTACCCTTGTCGAGCCACATCTTGCCCTTCTCAGGATTCTTCTCGTTGAAAGCCTGGAGTTGGCCATAGAGTGACTGGTTACGAGCAGTGATGGTTCGGTTGGAGCGTGCAAGACCGTCCTGCACCTGGCTGAATCCATTGAGCACGTCGCTGGAGACATTCAGTGCAAGCATGGCCGTCAAGACGATGTACATGAGGTTAATCATCTTCTCTCGCGGCGACATGCGGTTGACGCTCTTATTTTTTGAGGTTGCCATCTATCTGTTTATCTCTATCGGTTAGAATAGGAATGATGTCGTTAGTTTAATCCTTGTGAAAACGCCATTACGCGTCCTGATCGTTGTCGGGCTCGATGCCGGGCATGCCGGGCATGGGACGGTACATGTTGACAGTCATCGCCTTGATCATCTTCTCATAGACGCTGTTCAACTGCTTCATGTAGCGGGCCATCTTCTCGGTCTCATCACAGTAGTGGGCACTCTCGGCTGCGCTCTTCTCATACATGTCGCGGATGTCCTTGAGGCCGCGGTTCACGCGGTCGATGTTCTCGAGCTGTGACGAGATGCTCTTGAGCTGGATTTCATAGATGGTGTTCAGGCCACTGATGTTGTGGTTGAGGGCCTGCATCTGGTCCACATAGCCCGTCGAGCTTTCGGTGATGTTCTGGCTGTTGTCGGTGATGGCACGGTAACTGCCGAGCAGGGTCTGGCTCACCTCGTTCAAGGCGGTCGTCGTAGCCTGCAACTTCTGCATCTGCTCGCTGATGCCGGCCATCTGGCTCAGATACTGCTGGGTGGCATCGGTCAATTCGGCCATGCGGGAAAGCTGGTCACTGGCAGCAGCCATCTTAGCGATGCTCTCGCTCAGCGACAGGGTGTCTTCCTCGCTCAGGTTCACACCCTGGGGCAAGCCCACGGCATTCTTGGCATCCGAGACGCTGACGTTGATGTCGCCACCTTCATATCCCTCGCCGCCACCGGCACCGCCGATGAAAATGCCACCGCCCGTGTTGAAGTCGGGACGGTCCTCGGGGTTCTGGCTAGCAAGAACGGGGAACACTTCTTCCCAGTGATATTCCTTTTCGGGTTTATCGAAAGCCGTGAGGACGAACATGAGTACCTCGGTTCCCATGCCGACACTAAGCAAGACATTACCCAGCGGCATGTGCAGAATCTTGAACAAGGCACCCAAGATCACGATAGCGGCACCGATACTATAGGCAAAGTTGAAAAACCGCTGGCCACTGTCACTCTTCAGGAAACGGCCTGCTTTCTTTTTATATCTCTTGATTTTACCCATTGTTGCTTGAACTTAAATAATGAGTGTTATGATATTTTGTTCTTTTTGATAATTAATGTGCTGGTTAGTCCTTGCAGCAGTTTTTGCGCTTGCCCTTGACGATACCCACCTTGGAACGGACACAACGGAAACCAATGTAGCTCCTCTGCTCGTTCTGGTATTCCCACATGCGCAGGTCGGAGCGCAGGTTGTGCACCACATCCTTCCATGAGCCACCGCGGACAATCTTGCGGGACATCTTGTAGGGGTCCTCCTGGGCTACATAGTAGCGGTACTCGGGGTTGATGTCGTCGGTCATGCGGTCAATGCTCTCGGTGTAGGCGGTAGAAGTCCACTCGCTCACGTTACCGGCCATGTCGTAGAGGCCATAATCGTTGGGCTCATAGGTACCCACGGGCGACGAAATGATGTAGCCGTCCTTGACGTAGTTACCCTCGTCGGGCTTGAAGTTGGCATAGAAGCAGCCCTCGTCTACGGTAAGGGGCAGGTCGCCATCCCACGGATACTTATTCTTGTTCTGGCCCGCACGGGCAGCGAACTCCCACTCGGCCTCGGTGGGCAAGCGGAAAGGCTCCACATAGATGCCCTGGTTGCCCAGCGACTTCTTCAAGAACTCAGTGCGCCAGTGGCAGAAGGCGTTAGCCTGCTCCCAGCTCACACCCACAACGGGATAGTTGTTGTAATTGCCGTTAGCAAAATACATGCGCACGTAAGGCTCCTGGTAAGCGTTCTCAAAGTCGTTGACCCAGCAAGTGGTATCAGGATATATATTAACAATGTAAGTGTTCAGGAAGTCGTAGTCGCTCTGCAGCGCGCGGGTAATGGTCTGACGCACGATGCGGCCCTCGTCATCCATGAAGGCAGTGTCCTTGCTGATGGTGGGCGCGGTGAAATCCACCTCGTGGTCAGTGTTATAGTCACGGCGGGTGGCGTCGAAGCGGTGCTTACGCTTAGCAGCCTCCGTCAGGTTATAAATCTCGAAGCGGTAGTTCATCTGGGCCGCATCAAGTTCTTTCACTCCCGTGATGGGGTTGATGCGATAGACGCTCTCGATAGCGCGCTCCTCGTCCTCGCTGGGGTTCTTCCAGGGGATAGCCTTGTTCCAGTTGAGGTGCGGAGTGATGGGGTTACCCTCCTTGTCCTCCTCGATCTTGAACTCCTCGTTGCCGCCATAGGCAGGGTCGGCCAGGCGTTCACGAATAATCGAGTCACGCACCCAGTAAACAAACTGTTTGTACTTGGAATTGCTCACCTCCATCTCATCCATCCAGAAAGCATCGACCGAGATGCCATGGGCTGTCGAGTCAATTCCCCAAACCGAGTCACGCTCGTTGGGGCCCTCACGCATCGAACCCACGTCCACCAGTACCATGCCGTAGGGGGTGGTCTCGTTAAACGCGGCAGCTCCAACGCCGGTCACTTCACCGCCGCCGGATCCACCCTTGCGGACTGAGCTGCATGAAACGGTCGCCACAGCGACCAACAGTATCAGAAATAGTTGTTTCATATTCTTACATTAAGCGTACGCTTTTTTGTTTATTCTTGTTCTTCTCGCGGTTATCCAGCTTGACATTGTAAGTGACAAACACCTCATGACTACCGAAGGTTGCCTTGCTGATGGCTGACACCGGGTAATCATAGGAATAACCGATATAGGCATCCTTGAGGTTCACACCGATGAAGGCAGTCACGGCATCCTTCCAGCGGTAACCGGCGCCAATGTTGAGCATGCGGTTATAGCGCATGAGGGCGGCCACCTGAGCGGTCCATGCCTTCGTGTCGGTAACGAACATCGCGGATGGTTGTATTTCAAATAACGTATTATTGATAGGAATATTGCCGCCACCCATAAAATAATAGGTGCGGCTGACGTTGAACTCGTAGTAGTCGATAGCGTCACGCGAGGTCTTCAACTCAATCTTAGGCGAAGTGACGTGAGTCATCGAGAAACCCGCCCAATAATGCGGAGCAGAGAAGTAAACGCCCACATTGGCGTCGAACGATGTGCCCGACACGTCCTGCTTGGGGATGGCCTCGTCATTGCCCTGGTGCGCGTCGTCCTCGGGCATTATAACCTCACGGCCACGGAAAGTCTGGGAATAAATACCCGGCTGGACGCCAACGCTCAACGTCTTGCGGCCAAAGCGCTTTTTCCAGGCGATCTGGGCGCCGATGCGCGTGTTGGTATATAGACCGATGCGTTCAAACTCTGCCTTCACGCCCAGGCCCAAACGCTGTTCGAGCAGTTTATAGGGCATATCGACGGTCAGGAAGAAGGTCATGGGAGCATGCTTGAAGTCCACCCACTGCATGCGGCTGCCCAGGTTCATGTGAATGACATTCTCGTCACCGGCAACCGCAGGGTTATAATAGGACTTGCCCACCCAGAAGTGAGACATCGCAGCATCGGCCTGTGCCAATGCACTGAGCGTCACAACGACACCCAGTGTCATTGTGACCAGCAATCGTTTTATGTCATGCAACTTTATTGTCATCAACTGTTGCTCCTTTTCATTCAAAGAAGAAGGTGACCACCACCATGTTGTTCTTGACCTTGTTCACGCTTTGAGTGAAACGGTACATCTCCTCGTTGTTCTCGAGATCGGGACGGTTGCGTTCCAAGATGTTTTTCAAGCCGAAACAGAACTTGATTTCAGGACAAAACTTGAAGAACGGCATATAGAAATCACAACCCATGCCCACGGTGAGCATCACGTCACTGTGCTTGAGACGCAACTGGTCGCTATGATCCTTAGCCAAGTCAAACATATACATCGCGCCTCCTGTGAAGTAAGGGCGCATGTTGTGATAACGCTTAGCACTCATCTTCAAGTCGACGGGCACCACAATGTAAGTGGACTTGATATTCTGACTCTGCTTGTAATGCGTCTGATCGGCCCATTCAGGGTTACCCCTGTAGTTGAGGTACCGCACTACCTTGTTGCCAAAGTATAAGCCAGGAGACACCCTCAGGTTGAAGTGCTCATGCAGACGGAGGTCGGCCAGCACGTTCACACTGAAGCCCGGTGAATGAGCGGGCACGTCGGCATACCACTCCTCACCGTCACTGGTAACAAAGCCGTTGTTGGTAATGGCAATATTCTGAAAGTTCATGCCCACCGAGAAGCCTAAATGCACCCGCTTGACGTCGGCATAAGGACGGTTCAGAATCATGTCATTGTCCTGGGCATGCACGCTCGCGCACCCCAGCAGCAACAGCAATATTAATGCAATATGTCTAAGCTTAGTCAGGTCCATTTATCCATAATAACGCAGATTTTCCCCCGATATTGCTCAAATTGTAAAAAACTGTTACAAAACGCACGGGAGAGAACAGCGTTATCATCAAGAATACATCATTATATAAAGGAGTATAAGGGACTTTTCATCGGTTGAAAAGCCTGGATAAAGGACGGGTAAAATAATGGTTCACCAGCCAGGATAAAGGCAACAAGAGCGGGAAGACGAACCACGCCAACTTGTCATAGATGTTGATACCGTAATGGCCAGCGAATGGGGCAACCCAGTAATTGAATAGCATGAAGGCCACAAATTGCAGCACATAGACCTCAAAACTCACTTTGCCCAACCACTGCAACGGCTTGCTTAACAGCAGACGCCCTACCGCGCCCTCCTGCCCGTTGAGCAACGCCAATGACAGCAAAACCGTCCCCTGAGGCAAGAACCAGATGATGACATCTTCCCAGGGCTTGAGCCACGTGGTTGTCACATTGATGGTTATCACCAGAGCCAGCAGCAATATGGCCCCGACCTCGATGAGCGTTGCCGTGCGGTAACTCACCACGGGATAGCGGTCACGCAGGACGTGATACAGATGCAGGAGCATCAAGCCCACAGTCACGTCAACCACATGAGCTAACGGATTGACAAACACCGCTTCACGCCCTGGAATATCAAGTGGAACTAGAATAAAGCCCAAGACAAGCGTCAATCCCGCCGCCAACAGCAGTTTGTTGCGCCAGCGCCAACGGCCGAAACAACGGGCAATCAACGGATAAGCGAGGTAGCACAACACCAGCGCGCTCATGTACCACGCGACAGGGTTAAGGCCGTAATGCACATCATGGACGGGTGACCACGACTGCAGCAGCAAGGCACTCAACGCCGTAGCGCCCCAGTCAATGACAGAGGGATTGTAAACCAAGGCAATCAAGATAAGCGCCGCCAGGCCTAACCAATGAAGCGGATAGATGTGCATGGCGTGACGGGCGACAAAACTGCGGTAGTCCCGCCAAGAGAGGCTGTCAAACGGATGCTTCATCGCCAGCAGGAAGGCACTGGAAAGGAAGAAAAACGTCACACCCGTCACTGCGATGTTCCATATCCAGTCGAGACCGGCATGATAGAGCACCACAGTCACAGCCATGAGTCCTCGCCACGAGTTGATTGTCTTTATCATTGAAAAGCGATGATTGGTAACACCGCATTTGCGGTTAGTGGTGCGAAATTACAAACAATTAACGAAAGAAGGTGTAAAAACTCAATTATTTTGTAACTTTGCAGCCGCAAAAATGACCCAAACAGACGACTTGACAAATAATAGGGCAAAAAGCCGCAGTTCTAAGTTCCTGAAGGACATCGGCATATATGCCATCGGTAACATCGGCTCAAAGATCATCACATTCATGATGGTGCCGATGTATACCTATTTTGTACATGACACGTCCGACTTTGGGTACTATGATTTGTGCCTGACCGTTTGCCTGCTGCTCATGCCCTTTGTCACGGTGCAGCTGCGTGACGGCGCCTTCAGGTTCCTGCTTGACTGTGATGACGAGACGCAGCGTCAGCGCATCGTCACCTTTGTGTCCCACACGATGCTGACGACCATTGCCGTGTCGGGCATCATTGCCGCAGTGCTGGCAGCATTCACCAACATCCATTATCTGGGCTATGCCCTCGGGTTGCTCATCGCCATGTCCCTTCAGGAAGTTTACTCACAGGTATTCAGGGGATTAGGCAACAACCGCGCCTTTGTTACCGTGGGCATCCTGTCGGCCCTGGGCATCGGCCTGTTCAGCATCCTGTTCGTCGCTGGACTGGGTTGGGGCATCAAGGGCATTTTCATGGCCAACATCATCGCCCGCGTGCTCGCTCTGGTGCTGGTCGAAGCCCGCGTGCGCCTCATCACGCGTCACACGCGTTGGAGCCTGAATGCCGGCCAAGTGGGCCGCGACATCCTGCGCTACACGCTGCCCTTGCTGCCAGGCTCGTTGTGCTGGTGGCTCACAGGTAGCAGCGACCGCCTGTTCATCACCAAGTTCCTGGGTTTGGACATCAACGGCGTGTATGCTGTCGCCATCCGATTCACAGGCATTATCAACACGCTGGCCATCATCTTCTACCAGGCATGGCAGGAGACCGCTATCCTGCAATATGAAAGCCCTGACCGCGACCGATTCTTCTCCAAACTGTTCAACAGCTACATCTTCCTGCTGGCGCTCATTCTGGTGAGTTACGTGTTCATGCTCAAGGTCAATTACGGCTGGCTGGTTGCCGATGAGTATAGCGAGAGCCTCAATTTCATCTACCCCTTGGGACTGTCGGCTGTGGTATTTGCGTTAGCGGCCTTCTTCGACATGGGCTACCAGTGCGCCAAGGACACCCCACGCACCCTGCCCGCCATCATCCTCGCGGCTATCGTCAACGTGGCGCTCAACTTCGCCCTAATCAAGCCGCTGGGCGTGTATGGCGTGATCGTGACCCAGTTGGTGACCTATCTGGTGCTGTTCACCTACCGCTGGCATGACATGAAACGCTATTTCGCCCTCAGAATTGACAAGCGCACATCGGTGCCCATCCTTGTAGCGCTGTTGAGCATTGTGCCCTTCTATTTCAGCCCCAATATCGTGGTGGATATCGCCTTCATGATAGCCGCTATTGCAGTGATGGCATGGGTATGCCGCCATGAACTGCGTGAGCAGATACTGGCAAAATTCACTAAAACTGCACGCTCGACAAAATAATTGGGCGTTATCCTCGTTTTGATAGTAAATAAATACTATTCAATTTACAACCGTATGAAATCAAGATTACTTATAATGCTGATTGCAGCGGCGTCGCTGTTGTCGTGTACATCATCCAGAAACAACACCTTGGCTTACTTTAAAGACCTGGAAGCCAGCACCAATGGCAACCTGCCCAATCCGCAAGGCATCTATCCTATCCGCATTCAGCCCGATGACGAGTTGGTCATCGTGGTGACGTCGGCCGTTCCCGAAGCCACCGCAGCCTATAACCTGCCGATGGACAACCCCGCCACCCGCGGCAACCTGCGCCAGACGACACAGCCCCGTTCCCAGACTTATATCGTCGATGATCTGGGCTACATTATGATGCCCGTGCTGGGCCGCATCTACGTCAACGGCAAGACGCTGAACGAGATTTCCAAGGACATCACCGCCATGGTCGCCAAGGACGTCAGGGACCCCTACGTCCGCGTTGACATCGTGAACTTCTCGGTCGATGTCATGGGCGAGGTCAAGAATCCGCAGCGCGTGTATTCAGGTCATGAGCATTTCACCATCCTCGACGCCCTGTCACAGTGTGGCGACCTCACCGAGTATGGCAAACGCGACCACGTGTACGTCATCCGCACCGAGGAGGGCAAGCGCGCCTACCACCGCCTGGACCTCACCAACAGCGATGTGTTCAACTCGCCTTACTTCTACCTCAAGCAGAACGACGTCGTGTATGTGGAGCCCAACCAGATCCGCATCGACAATTCCAAGTATAACCAGAATAACGCCTTTAAACTGTCGGTTATCTCGACCGTCGTGAGCAGTGTGTCAGTCATTGCATCGCTCATCATCGCACTTACCCGATAATCACAATCCTAGAACATCATGGCAAAATTAAATACACCTCCCACCGCTCAACAAGAGGAGCAGATTGTGGACTTCAGCGCATTTATCCGCAAGTACAGGCGCTATTGGTGGCTTTTCCTGTTGTCATTATTGGCCTGCATGGCGCTGGCATTTGCTTATCTCAAGTATGCCAAGCGCATCTATAACGTCAAGGCTGTCGTGCTCGTTGCCCAGGAGGACAATGGCGCCGGTGCCGGAGCCAACCTGCTCAAGAGCATGAAACTTATGGGCCAGGGCAGCAAGGTCGATGACGAGATGCTCGTCTTCTCGTCACAGGAATTGTGCACCCAGGTCGTCAAGCAGTTAGGCATCAATCACAACTACCTGGAGGACAAGGGATGGTACAAGCCCGAGAAAGACCATTACAACACCTCGCCCATCGAGGTCATCGCCCCCGAGGAGATGTTTGACACCCTGTCGAGCGTCAAGTTCAAGATTGACCTGGACAAGACTGGCAAGGCTGACATCAAGGCCACCAGCGGCAAGGAGAAGTTGGCCAATGTCAAGGGCGTCACCCTGCCCACGACACTCAAGACCACCTATGGCACCTTTGCCATCAAGACCACCGACCGCTACAAGCAAGGGAAACCGTGCCACATCACCGCACGCTTGACCGGCAACCAGATGCTCGGCGAACGCCTCAACAAACGCATCAAGGTCAAACTGGCCTCGAAGAAGTCTAACGGCATTAACCTGAACATCGCCGAGAGCAACAAGTCGCGCGGCAAGGACATCCTGAACAAACTCATTGAACTGTATAACGAGCGCGGCCAGCACGAAAAGGACGAGCAGGCCATCAATACCGCCAAATTTATCGACGAGCGACTGGCGCTCATCTACAAAGGTCTGACCAGCAGTGAGGCCGATATCGAGTCCTACAAGCGTGCCCACAAGATTGTGGATCCCGAGTTGCAGGTCAAGTCGGCCGTCGCCAAGCAGGAAATTACCGACCGTGCCATCGTCAAACTCGAGACCAACAAGCAACTCCTCGGCATGGTCAAGGACTTTGTGAGCAATCCCGCCAACAAGCATAGTTACATCCCCTTTGAAGTGGACTCCAGTGCCGCTTCAGGGTCCATCAGGGCCTATAACAACCTGCTGACCAAGCGTCAAGAGTTAGCTCAGTCGGCCAAGGGCGACAACCTTGCCCTCAAGCAGATCGACGAACAGATCGAGACCATGCACCACAACGTGCTGCAGGGACTGAACAGCTCTATCAAGGGGGTTGACCTGCAACTGAACAAGGTGCGCGGCCAGGCCAACGCCACAGCTGGCGACTTGGGCCAGGTGCCTACCCAGGAACGAGAGGCGCGTGAACTGATGCGCCAACAGGGTATCCAAAACACCCTGTACACCTTCCTGCTCGAGAAGCGTGAGGAGAATGCCCTCGTGCTTGCGGCCACGACTCCTAAGGGTAAGATCGTGGACCACGCCTACTCCGAGAGCACGCCCATCAGCCCCAACAAGATGATCACTCTGGCGATGGCCCTGTTGGCAGGCTTGATGCTGCCCATGCTGCTCGTGTACATGAAGGACCTGTTTACCACCAAGTTCTCCAACCAGGAGGAACTCGAGGAGATCTCCCAGGTGCCCTTTATCGGCCACATCCACCACAACCGCCACAACACCCCGCTCGTGGTCAAGGACGGCAAGACCTCGTCGATTGTGGAGTTGTTCCGCTATGTGCGCAACAACCTGCAATTCCTGCTCAACAAGGAGGACGACAAGGTCATTCTGGTCACCAGCAGTGTCAGTGGCGAGGGCAAGTCGTTTATCAGTACCAACATCGCCTCGTCGTTTGCCCTGCTAGGCAAGCGCGTGGCACTGGTGGGCATGGACATCCGTTCGCCCAAGTTGGCCTCGATGCTCGACCTCAACGAGATGCCGGGTGTAACCAGTTACTTGTCACGTGGCGATGTATCATTGGACCAGATTGCACAGCCCTGCAAGGAAGTCAAAGGTCTGGACGTCTTCGTTGGCGGCGCTATCCCGCCCAACCCGTCGGAGCTGCTGTTGAGCGACCGCGTGAAGGACTTCTTCAACGACCTGCGTGAGCACTATGACGTGATTATCGTGGATTCGGCTCCCGTGGCCCAGGTGAGCGACAGCTTTGCCCTGGACAAGTACAGCAATGCCACCGTATATGTGACACGTGCCAACTACACGCGCCGCAACCTCATCAAGTTCATGAACCGCATCGCTGCCAACAAGCAGTTAAAGAACATGTGCGTTGTGCTCAACGATACCAAGCCCAGCAACGACAATACCTACGGCTACGGCATCGGCAACACCAAGGACGAGGATTAACCCCCACACGTCATCTGGTAGATGGATAGAGCGCTCATATTCGTGACGTTGGCCTTCGCGCTGGTGTTTTTCATCGCACGCGAAGGCAATCGCTTGACACGTGAGCGCCTGTTCGAAATCATCATTGCGATTTACACATTCTCGTGCTGCTTTGCACGCCTGTTCCTGCCGGTGCTCAAGGGAGATGCCGACTCGACAGGCTCCTTTGGCAACAGCCTCTCGATTTGGCCGTTCTATGCCATGGGGCTCTTGCTGATATGGATCGTTGCGCGCCAGAAACAGTGGCGCATCCGGCGGCCCAAACTATGGCTGTTTTTCCTCTTCTTGGGTTACGCGGGCTACACCCTGCTCAATCCCTACAACCTGGCGCGCCGCGAGACACTGGTCGAGGTGTTCTACTTGTTGTCGTTTGCCGTGTTCATGTACCTGTTCACCAACAGTTTCTCGGTCAAGAACGTGGTTCGTGGCATCTACATGGGTCTAGCGGCAACGGTCATTTTACACTTCCTGCTGGCCATCTGTTACCCTGCCCTGGGCATGGAATCGGCCGTCAAGATCTTTGACAGCAAAGCGGCAACGCGCAACGAGGAGCGTATCGGTGCCGTGGGCACTATGGGCCACCCCAACGTATTAGGCACCTACGTGTCCTACTACTTCGGCTTCTTTGCGGCCTGCTTTGTCACGGCCTACAAGCGCCGTGAGAGTGCCCTGTTTGCCGCCATGGCCTTTATCGTAATTATCCTGAGCGCCAGCCGCAGCGCCCTGTTGGCATCGGTTGTCTCCCTGTTAGGCGTTGTAGTGTTCTATGTCTATCGCCGCTACAAGCTATTGAGTTTCCAGAGCATCTTGAAGGGTATCATCCCGCTGGGCATCCTCATTGCCTTGTTGCTCACAGGCCCGTTGAGCTTCATGTTCAGCGATATCGAGGACCTGGACGAGATGACGACCTCCCGCCTGATGCACTACTATTGCGGCTATGAGATTTTCCAGGACCATCCCGTCATCGGGGTGGGACTGAATTCCCACCTCGTTTATCTGGTGGAGAACAGTTCGGCGGTCATGTTTGAACAGGTGTTTGATGCCGCTGACATCTGGCAACCCGAAGAGTTTATGTTCTCCAACCCCATCCACAACATCTGGATTATCCTGATTGTGGAATTGGGTCTTTTAGGTTTCCTGCCCATACTGGCATTTATCATCTGGTATATCGCGACCTTCAAGCGACGAACGCGCCAGTCTCAGAACCGCTACTACAACATTCTGAACATCTCAGGGCTTGGTGTCATTTTCTGTTGGCTCACACAGGGTAACAGTGATTGGGCACCCCTCACACCACAAGTGCTCAGCCTGTCGCTCATGTTCCTCGCCCTGTCCCTTAACACCCACTATGCTGCCGAGGTGCATCCCGAATTTGAGACTGTCGAGGCATCCAGACGCCGCCTTGCCCAAGAAAGTCAGGAAGAAGCAGAAAGCGAAGAGGTACCCCTTAAGCCCCAACTCGCATGAGACAAGAATGGCAGCATATATTGTTTCTCGCCACTGAGTATGCGGCAGGTATGAGGCCCTATGCCAACGCCATCATCCACACCCTGTGGCAACCTGGCGACCATGTTCTGATCGTTGCCAAGGATGATCGCGTCAAGCACGACTTTGACGACCTGCCCACCGATGCCGTCACTTGGATTGATTATCCGACCTCAAAACTCAACAAATTGGTTTACCGGTTCAAACCAACTCGTCTGGTTCAGGAAATTGAGCGTCTCGTAACCGACCACGAGCTCCAACTCATCTATTGCCTCACTGGGGAACTCGTCCTGTCAAGGACAGTCAAGCGTCTGCAACGCTTAGCCCGACTGCTCTATACTGTGCACGATGCAGTGGGGCATGACTCCAAGTTTGAGAGTTGGGCATCATGGCTCAAGCACAGAATCCTTGTTCAAGGTCCTCAACAAAGTATCATTAGGCGCACGCAGTGCCAAATCACCAACAGCAAGGAGCAGTTGCGGCAGATCAAGGAGCGGTATCCTTATCACAAAGTCTATTACGCCCCATTTCCCTCTCTCGTGCCCGATGACATAGCCAACGGCAACGCGTCATCACCCGAACTGAAGGACGTGAACGGAGAGTACATCCTATTCTTTGGAAACGTGCAATTATACAAAGGGGTTCATGTGCTCTACGAAGCCTATCTCTCCCACTCCGAGCTTCAAAATATGCCCCTGGTTATCGCTGGGGCTGGCTACATCTATTTCAAGCGGCAGAAAAAGGATAATGGCAATATCATCTTTATTAACCGCTTCATTGATGACAGCGAGGTCAAAGACCTCTTTTCGCGTGCCGCTGTTGTCGTTTACCCCTACATCTCGGCCACCCAGAGCGGCGTGACCAGTATCGCCAGCTACTTCGGCAAACCGATGGTGCTGAGCGACCTGCCCTTCTTCAAGCAAACCTGTGAAGGCTACCAGGGCATCGAGTTCTTCCCCACTGGTGACAGTGAGGCACTCGCGACCGCGATTCAGCGCTCACTGCAAGCACCCCAAGCCAGCACCCGCCCCCTCTACGACAGCCAGTACGCCACCGAAGCCCTCCGCACCTCCCTCACCACCATTATCAAACAACTATAACAACAATCTGAACAACATAAACAACATTGATAGGGGCACTTCATAATAAGCCTCTAGGTTTTCAATCGGCCTAACGGCCGAGAAATTTAACAAAATTATAAATAAAATTAAAATAAAAATTTATTTTGTTTCATTTTGATACAAATTTTCGTTTAATTTCTCCGTGCGCAGCACGGACATAATAACAAGCTAGAGTTAAGACACAACCTCCCATTGATGCCTCTTTAATAGGTGACAAGATTTGTGGGATTGGGAAATAAACATTATCTTTGCGTTTCAGTCTAATGGATTAAACAAAGGAGGAATGGCTATGAAACAGTTATTGAAATACAGTGGTCTTGTCGTTCTCATGTGCTTGACGGCACTTATGGGACAAGCCCGTACTCGCACCATTCACGCCGATGACGTGAAGAAGGATCTGACGCAGTATCTGCGTCAAGTGGGCGAAACTTGCAATAGAAACGACTCTGTTGTACTTATCTTTGGCTCGGGCAGTTATACCATCGATGGCTCTATCGTCTTCAAGAGCCACCTGACTATCAAGGGCGAAGGTGCACAGCGTTCAACAGTTATCTTTGACAAGGGCAACGATAGGCCTGGTTTTAAGGCCTTTACCGCTGATTGCTTCATCGACGTGTTTGGCACGCCGGCCCAACAATTATCGTTAAGTATTAGCGATATCTCGTTCCGTGTAAAGGAACATAAGGGCATCTGGTGGGATGAGAAGAGCAATTACCTGTTTAAAATCCGCCACTGCAACAGCGTGAACATCCATCATATAAAAAGCTACAACTACAACGCCAGTCTCACCAACTTTGACTTGCAGGTGTGCTCCAATGTCAACATCACCGACTGCGACATCACCAACTACAACAACAGCCACAATGGCGGTTGCCTGTGGTTGCGAGGCGAGATGCATAACGTCAACATCAAGCGCAATAAGATTGTCAAATACGGTAAAGACGAGGCCGTAGCCATTTTTGATCGACTGGTGGACCATTCCAAGAAATACATTCGCGGCAAGGTCAATCGTACCGACATTTTTATTGAGGACAACGAGTTCTACTATGGATGGGATGAGAAAGACAAGAAAAAAGAGCCATTGTGTGATATGATCGTCTCCCTTTTCACTGACCATCGTGCAAGCGAAGACCGTTGCATGACCAGCAATTTCCACCTGCGCGGCAACACGTTCCACATCAACGACATCTGCACCCGCTGCATCTACGTCGGCTTTGATCCTGCTGATGACCATCGCGATATCTATATAGAGAACAACGAGATCATCCACAGTCCACTGAGCAGTAACGACCCCTTTTATTACAGTGATATTGAAATCCATGACCAGAGTGCGTCAACCGATGTCATCCATATCAACGGCAACAGTCTGAAAAACGACAACGCCATCGTGAACAAATTTGGCACAACGGGATTTGCCTTCATTGTCATGCGAGGCGGACAAGTGAGCATGGCAGATAACAGAGTGGTTAACAACGTGACCAGGAATCCCCAAACGGGTAAGCCTTATGGCATCGAACTCGTGTGGTGCAAATCCGACGCCAACTCCATAGTTTCAATGACAGGCAACGTGTGCAAGGGTTTGGACTGTGTTGCTCACTTCGGTGCATGGGAATTTGCCGACGCATTTTCTCTTCATGCCAGCAACAACTACTTTGCCGGCAACACGAGAATTCTCTGTGAAACCGTCAGGAAACTGGACTTGGACTTCAAGGGGAACACGTTCAGCAGCCAAGTTGATGAGTTCTTCCTGGATGGTTTTGCCCAAAATGGGACCGTCATGTTCAAGAATAATGATGTCACCGTAAACACAGGAAACGGGCAATTCATGACCCGCAAGCAGAAATCACAAAACCGCATTGACAAATTGGAAATCAAGAATAATGTCTTCAAGGGCGTCAAAAGCGAGAGCGACATGCTCAAGAACGCCACTAATGTCAGGAAACGGAAAATCAGCAACAACAGCATCTCAAGGTAACATCTTGACCAGCTACTTTTAGCATGAAGATACTGATCATCAACTGCATTCTCTCGACAGCCGAGCATGGCATCATCAAGCGCAAGGAGTCCATCAGCGATTGCATGATCAGTAACTTTGCGCGCGGTTTCATCGAGTTGGGACACCAGGTGACGCTACTGGCGTCTGTCGAGTTCATGCCCACCGGCAAAGACGAGCAGTTGCCGTTTGAGGTCATCTATTTCCCTTCACGGCTGCCCCAGGTGTTCAAGCCCTCGCTGCTGCCGTGGCCTCGCGGGATGCGCCAGTGGCTCAAGCAGCATGCGGGAGGTTATGACCTGGTTATCACCAGCGAAGCCTTTCAGATTCCTTCACTCATCGCCTCGCGGGTGTGCCCCTCGCGCCTGATCATCTGGCAGGAGATGGATCGTCACCAGCGGCTCTTGTTCAAGTTGCCATCCAAGTTATGGCATAACACAATAGTGCCACTATTCATGCGTCATGTGACAGTGGTGCCTCGCAGTCAGCCAGCCAAGCACTTTATAAGCCAGTACAGTACCAACTTGAGCGACGTCATTGTGGACCACGGAACCGATGCCCATACCCTCTACCCCAGCGACGAACACGATAACGCTTTTATTGTGGTATCACAATTGGTTGAGCGCAAGCGCGTTGACCGGATCATAACTAAATTTGCTAAACTTGTCGGCAATGATTCCTATCGTCATTACCGCTTGGACATCATCGGTGACGGAGACCAGCGACAGGAACTGGAACGTTTAGTGGCCACATTAGGCATTGGGGACAAGGTCGTTTTCCATGGCTTCTTGCCCCATGAGCAACTAGCGTCCCCACTGAGGCGTTCACTTGCCCTGCTCGTGGACACCAGTAACGACCTCAACATGGTCACCATTGCCGAGTCCATCACCAGCGGCACACCTGTGGTAACTAACACAAAACCTTCCACCGCTTCATTTATCGCTGCCAACGGGCTAGGTGTCGTGCGTGACGACTGGGACGAGAACGACCTGATTGAAGTCATCAATAATTATGACAAGATGCATAAGGCTTGTGTCAGGGAAGGCAAAGAACTAACTAACGTAGCCTGTGCCCGCAAGATGATCTCGATTAACCCGCCTCTTGTAAAGCAGAAAATGCACTAAGTAATTTAGATTCATTTTCCCGAATATTGTGTGATTATTGGTGCAATAAACACATGCTAATCACGTTTTTATTATGTCTAACCTTAAATAACCCAAATGATGAAAATACGACTGATCATATTTCTCATGGCCATTATGCTATCTAGCATTACGATGAGTGGTCAGGGCGGTTTGCGTCCGCGTGGGGATGTGAATTGCGATTGGGAAGTGACCATCGCCGATGTCAATATATTGCTGGACTCGGTGATGAGTGGAGCAAAGTATCACAGCTATTACACCTATGCCCTTGACGTCAACGGCGACAGGGAAATCACCATCGCCGACATCAACCTGCTCATCGATGCCATATTGAGTGGCGAACTGCCTCCCATGCCTTCTTACTCGGGCACCCTACCCGTCCTCTTTATCAACACCGAGGGTCATCGCGACATAGTCAGCAAGGAGGACTACCTTCATGCCGACTGGTGGCTCGACAACATGGGCAATGACGAGTATGAGTCCATCGGATCTCCCGAATACCCTTTAGGTATGAAAATCAGAGGACGCGGCAATTATACCTGGACAAACCACGAAAAAAAGCCTTTCAGGCTCAAGTTAGATTATCCTCTCTCCATACTGGGAATGCCGTCAAGCCATCATTGGGTGTTACTCAGCGGAGCTGATTACTGGATTGGGCAAATCAATGACATGCTGCCATTTGAAATCGGGCGCCAGATGGGTATGGCTTGGAATCCGCGCCAAGTGCCTATCGAGGTAGTACTTAACGGGCAATACATCGGATTGTATCACTTGACTGAGAAGATTCACGTCGATGTAAACCGCGTAAATATTGTCAAGCAGAAAGACAATGAAACCGATTCCACCCTAGTAACGGGCGGTTGGCTTATGGAAATTGACAACTATTATGAACCTAATCAGATTGCGTTTACCGAGGGCAACGGTTGGCCTTTCTGGGCCACACCTCATTCTCCCGAAGAATTGAGCAGCGTGCAACGGGCCTATATAACAGATTTCCTCATGCAAGCCGACAGCGCTATCTATTGTGAGGACAAAAGCAATATGGAGTGGGAGCATTACGTTGACATTGACTCGCTGGCCGTCTTCTATATCATTCAGGAAATCATGGACAATGCTGAGGGCTTTCATGGCAGTTGCTATTTCCACAAACACCGAGGGGATAGCACTAAACTGATATTTGGCCCGCTTTGGGACTTCGGCAGTGCCTTTTCACGCTACACGGACACCTATGAATTCAATCATTTCATCTATGACAATGCCTCCTCAAACCTCCATTTGCGCTGGATTGCCGAAATTGCCAAGTACCCAAGATTCCAACTATGCGTGCGTCAACATTGGCAGCGATTCTATCATGACATATATCCCCAATTAGACCAATTACTGGATGAGTATGGTGACAGAATCGAGGCAGCCTGCGACTGTGACTACAAACGCTGGCCCAAATCGGAATGCAACAATATCAAGAACAGAATCAATTTTACCCGCAATAACTGTCTGAACAAAAAAATCGCTTGGCTGCAATCCCAGTGGGGCTGGCCCGTTCCTGTTGACCCTGAAGGTCCACAGAGCAAGGATATCAATGAATAAAAACCAAAGGGGGAAGTCACAACGCCTTAGCGTATCGCCAAATCGTACTGTTGCTGAACTTGGCTTGCAATGGATTGCCAGTTGTAGTGCTGCAGGTCATAGTGTTGGGGCTCGTTAGGGGTATTGAGCAGACGAGTGATAGCGGCGCACAGGGAATCGACGTCCCTAACGGTGAAGTAGTCTTGCTCGGGCAAATCAACCTGACGGGTGCCGGGGATATCGCTGCACAGGATGGGCAAGCCGTAGGCCATGGCTTCGAGCAAGACCATCGGGAAACCCTCGTTGACCGACGGCAGGACAAAGGCACGGGCGTGGCTATAGAGTTGGCGCAAGTCCTCGCCACTGGTGAATCCCGTGAAAATGACTTTCTTATTCACATCCAATCGTTCCAACGACTGACGATAAGCGCTGTCGTGGTCGCTGGCACCAGCAATGAGCAATTGGTTGACCTGCGGCAGACGATTGGCCGCCTCGACAAGGTATTCCAAGCCCTTCTCGGGCGTGAGACGACCCACAGCGAGCAGATAGCCGCCTGAGGTGATGCCGTGCTTGTCGAGAAACGAAGTCGAATTGCTGCGGGTTACGGGATCGATGCCATTGGGGATAAAAACGCTCTTCTCGAGGGCTCCGCATTTCTCCATCTGATACTTGTTGACAAAGATGACGCGATTGCTGGAGCGGAGCGAAATTTTCTCACACTGGCGCAACAGCCAACGGGCGGGCGCGCTCCACTTGCTGTGCTCATAGTTGGGGCTGTGGTAGGTCAGCACCACGGGCAGTCCCATCAAGCGAATGAGCGGGGCAAACATGCCGGGCCCGATGTTGTGGATGTGGACCACATCGGGACGGTGAAACATGATATGCAATACACTTAACAAGGTATGCCAAACAGCCTCAAAGCCCTTGATACGTGTTGAGGGCAGGTCGATGTACTCGATGTTGGGGAAAGTTTGGGCAGACTGTTCAGTCAAGTAGGCGCGACGACGATAGAGACGCACACGGACATCCTGCATGTGGGTATAGAGGTGACAGCTGTGAGCCTCGACACCGCCCTGAATGCCAGGGAAACCGCGCGTGCCGATGACCGCTATCGTTCTCATGAGTTTTTAGTTGAGAGTTGAGAGTTTTAAGTTGTAAGTTTTAAGTAATAATACTAACGCCTAATGCCTAAAACCTAATACCTAAAGCTTTAGTCCCAGCAGAGGTCTTGACCCTTGCGGATGCGCCACTTGTTCTTGAGGATCCACATGA
Source organism: uncultured Bacteroidales bacterium (assembly GCA_902776435.1). Lineage (GTDB taxonomy): Bacteria > Bacteroidota > Bacteroidia > Bacteroidales > Muribaculaceae > Sodaliphilus. The sequence continues at coordinate 25,844 of CACYQB010000017.1, forward strand.
TGGGCACCCATGGACGGCGCACCATGTCGTGACGCTCGGTGACGATGAAGGTGCAGTTGCGCTTACAGTTGCGAACTTTCTCCATAGCCTCACGAGCCTTGTCGCTGGCCAGGATGTTCTCGAGCGTGTCCTCCTTGATATTACCTAATTTCCACTCCTCACCACTGCCGTTACACGGGGTGACGTTGCCCCAGGGATCGATGAAGAAGAAGTCGCTGAGCGCGCCGCAAGGCGGACGATACTCGTCGGTATCACCACGCAGGCGACGGTGGATGGAGCGGTTGAAGTAGGCACGGCCGTAGTCCTTGAGGCGATCCTTGAGGTGGCGGCGCTTGCTGGTGAGCAGGGCCTTAACAAACTTCTCGTGCTGCTCAAGGGCTTTCTCGCTCTCAATCTGGTTGTCCTCCTTGTGGAAATACCATGAGTTGTGCACCGCGCTGTTGCCCAACTCCACGTCGAGTGCCACGCACAGGTCGTAGAGATAGAGCAAATCCTCGTAATTGTCGGGCGAAATGACCACCGAGAAGCCAATGTTCTTGCACTTGGTCTTCTTCAGTTCCAGCATGGTACGCAGGGCGTGGTCAAATCCGTCCTTGATGCCGCGCTTGGCGTCGTTGATCTTGGGCAGACCTTCGACACTTACACGGATAAGGATATTGGGATATTTGTTGGCAAGTTCAACGATTTTGGCAGTATTGTAACCGTTGGTGCTCAACTCTAAAAGACGTGATTTCGGGTATAGGATTTCAAAAATCTTATCGATGTCACGACGCAATGTGGGCTCACCACCCGTGATGTTGATGCGCAACCCCGCAGGCAGTTTCTCATAAAAGGAGGCGTCTATTTCTTCGTTAGGGTTAGTCTGAAACTTCCAGATATTGCACATGTTACACTGTGCATTGCACCTGAAAGTAGTGATCAAACTGCCCTGAATCACATTCTTCATCGCTATCGTCAATAAGCTTTTACACTTATTTAACTATTATAGTCGCAAAATATTGTGCAAAGTTAATAAAAAAACATAAATAGGATATCAAAAACCGTAAATATCCTTTAACAAGGTGCGCAGATGGGCCTTGGCACCGAAACGTTCGAGTGCCTGACGGGCAATCTGGCTGTGGTTCCAGCGGCGCGCCATCGACATGGTGATGGCTGTGGCCATGGCCTCCTGATCGAAAGCCTGGAACACTACCCCATTCTCGCTGCCGATGAGTTCGGGAATGCCACCCATCTGCGAGCCTGCGACAGGCGTGCCGGCACACAGCGACTCGACAACGCTCAGAGGGTTGTTCTCGTACCACTGCGAGGGAATCACGCTCAAGCGGGCTCCGGTGAGCACCTTGACGACGCCCGAGGCATCGAGCATCCCCAGGAACTCGATATTGTCGCACGAGGAATACTTATCCCTCAACTCAGCCTCGAGAGGGCCACCACCGGCCACCTTGAAGCGGTAAGGCAGACGCGATGCCACGGCAAGCAGGTCAGCAACGCCCTTCTCGGGCGAGAGACGGCCCACAAAGCAGTAGTAATCCTCACGCGGGACGGTGTTGTCGATTGCCTGATACTGTGCAAACTTGACCGGGTCGAGGAAGTTGTTCAGCACCTTGACCTTAGCGGAGTCAAATCCTCCAGCGCGCATCTTATCGGCCATGAACTCGCTCGGGCAGACGAACAGGTCGGTATTGGCCTCCAACCTGCGTCGATTCCACTTCAAGGCCTCAAACCACGCCACCGCACTTGCAGGCAGCGAGCCCTTCATGCAACGGTGAGTGAGCACGGCAGACTTACCGCCCTTGTGGCAACGCTCACAGGGTTTGCCGTCGAGCAGGCAGTCATAGCGGGGGCACAACAGTTTATAGTCATGCAGGGTCCACACCACACGGATGCCACGCTGATGAGCCAGCTCGCCCACGACGGGCGAGAGGTAACTGTGGACGTTGTGCAGGTGCACCACATCGGGGCGGTACTCATCGAGCACGGCCTCAAAATTGGAGCGCACGTCACCCAAACCCAAAGTGCGTTTCATAGCCCTAACCATGTTGCCCATGCCACCGCCAAAGTTCACCTCGCTGGCAAACATGGACTGATAACGGGCCATCAGGTTCTGTGGATACTTCATGGCATAGACCTCGGCCTCCACCCCGTTGTCACGGAGCAGCGCCTCGGTATTCAAGACAACGATGCAATCGCCGCCTCGAGGATAGTAAAACTTATTGACCAGTAGTACCCGTTGGGACATACGTTTTAGGCTTTAGGCTTTAGGTTTTAGGCTTTAGGGGAGCGTCACACGTTGAAGCGGAAGACAACGATGTCGCCGTCCTGCATGACGTATTCCTTACCCTCGATGTGAAGCTTGCCGGCTTCCTTGACAGCGGCTTCGCTGCCGTAGTGGATATAGTCGTCGTACTTGATGATTTCAGCACGGATGAAGCCACGCTCAAAGTCGCTGTGGATCACACCAGCGCACTGCGGAGCCTTGCTGCCGCGACGGAAAGTCCACGCGCGCACCTCCTTGGGACCAGCGGTGAGGAAGGTCTCGAGGTTCAACAAGGCGTAGGCCGACTTGATAATTCGGTTCACACCGCTTTCCTCCAATCCGATTTCAGCCAGGAACATCTGGCGCTCCTCGTAGTCCTCGAGTTCAGCAATTTCGCTCTCGGTCTGGGCTGCGACCACCAGAATCTGGGCATCCTCGTCCTTGACGGCCTCGCGCACCGCGTCCACATAGGCGTTGCCGTTGACAACGCTCTTATCGTCCACGTTGCAGACATACATCACGGGCTTGTTGGTCAGCAGGAACAACTCATGAGCAATCTTTTCCTCATCCTTGTTGAGCAATTCCACGGTGCGGGCGCTACGACCCTGCTCCAGCGCTTCCTTGTAACGCTTCAGGACCTCATACTGCGCCTTGGCCTCACGGTCGCCACCGGTCTGAGCCTGTTTCTGCACACGGTTGATGCGGCTCTCGATGGTCTCCAGGTCACGCAACTGCAATTCCAGGTCGATTACTTCCTTGTCGCGGACGGGGTCCACGGTGCCATCGACATGAGTCACATTATCGTCGTCAAAGCAGCGCAACACGTGAATGATGGCATCGGTCTCACGGATATTGCCCAGGAACTTGTTGCCCAGACCTTCGCCACGGCTAGCGCCCTTCACCAGTCCAGCGATATCGACAATCTCGACCGTGGTGGGCACGATGCGGGCCGGATTCACCAGTTTGGCAAGCTCATTGAGACGCTCGTCGGGCACCGTGATGACACCCACGTTAGGCTCGATGGTGCAGAAAGGAAAGTTAGCCGATTGCGCCTTGGCATTCGACAGACAATTGAACAGGGTTGATTTCCCGACATTGGGCAACCCTACGATTCCACATTGTAATGACATAGTCTATATCTTGTTTTTATTATATTCCAGCCTGCAAAGGTACTGCAAGCCGAGCGGAGAACAAAAGAATTTATACTTTTTTTTCCCGAGGCGCAGCCCATCTTCGCCGAAGGCAAAGGTACACAATTCCCCGCATTCCACCAAACAAGACGCGTTAGTGCAATCGGTTGCATTATTTTTTTAGGCACGAGCCACATTATTTATAATCAAAATCTAGGACAATCCGTTATATTTGTAGGTGAATAACAATTATACCTTAGAAATTATCACTAATCACTAATAAACATCAAAATTATGAAGACTAAACCTGATCTGAAATTCAACCAACTGTGGAACATCAGCTTTGGTTTCTTTGGGGTGCAGATTGCCTATGCACTGCAGAGCGCAAACATCAGCCGCATCTTTGCGACCCTGGGCGCCGACCCCCACAACCTGAGTTATTTCTGGATTCTGCCGCCGTTGATGGGAATGGTAGTGCAACCGTTAGTGGGCTACTTCAGCGATAAGACGTGGCTGGGTCGTTGGGGCCGCCGCATCCCTTACCTGCTGATTGGCGCCGCAGCCGCTGTCATCGTGATGTGCCTGCTGCCCAATGCGGGTTCGTTTGGCCTGACCATCGCCGGCGCGATGATTTTCGGCTTGATTGCCCTGATGTTCCTTGACACGAGTATCAACATGGCCATGCAGCCCTTCAAGATGATGGTGGGTGACATGGTCAACGAGAAACAGAAAGCCAAGGCCTACTCTATCCAGTCGTTCCTGTGCAACGCAGGTTCGTTGGTGGGCTACATCTTCCCGTTCCTGTTTACAGCCATCGGTATTGCCAATGTGGCTCCCGAGGGTGTTGTGCCCGACAGCGTGAAGTGGTCCTTCTATGTGGGTGCCGCAATTCTCATCCTGTGTGTCATCTACACGATTAGCCATGTGAAGGAATACACCCCTGCTGAAATGGCTGAATTTAACGCTGCAGCCAATGCCGAGGGGCAGGGTGAACAGGCTGCAACCGAAATGAGCCCGGCTCAGAAGAAGCACGCTTACAAGGTATTCTTCGAGGTGGGCCTGGTACAGTTCTTCTGCTGGGCCGCATTCATGTACATGTGGACCTATACCAACGGCACCATTGCCGACACCGTTTGGAACACCACCGACACTGCCAGCGAAGGTTATCAGACCGCTGGTAACTGGGTAGGCATCCTGTTTGCCGTGCAGGCTATCGGCAGCGTGCTGTGGGCAGTGGTATTGCCTCAGTTCAAGAACATCAAGGTGGCCTATGCACTGAGTCTTGTCATCGGCGGCATCGGCTTTGCCATGGTTCCCTACATTCACAACCAATACATGCTGTTTGTGCCCTACTTCCTCATCGGCTTCGCATGGGCTGCTATGCTCGCTATGCCGTTCACGATGGTGACCAACGCCTTTGAGGGCAGCAGTCGCATGGGTACCGCACTGGGTCTGTTCAACTGCACCATCTGCATCCCGCAGATTGTTGCCGCCGCCCTGGGTGGCGTGCTGCTGGCTGCCATGGGTAGCGTACAGGGCAACATGCTCTTGCTGGCCGGCATCCTGCTCGTTGTTGGAGCCGTGTGTGTATTCATCATCGAGGACAAGAAACATAAATAACCGACTAACGTCTAAAATCTTAAAACACCACTAATATGAAAGTAAGATTCAATATCGACTATAGCACCGTTTACGGTGAGAACCTGGTGCTCAATATCGTGGACAATGCGGATGCCGAGAAGATTTCGCGGCACGTCATGAAGTCAGCAAGCGACAGGGCATGGAAGTGTGACCTGGACCTTCCCGCCAAGGCAGGACAAATCAATTACTACTATAGCGTGGAGCGCGACGGCAAGGAAGTGCGCCACGAGTGGACGGTGATTACCCATCGCCTGGACCTGAACGCTGCCAAAGCCACAAGATACACCACCTATGACCACTGGAACGACATGCCTGACGACAGTTACCTGTACAGTTCGGCATTCACCGACTGTGTGGCACTGCGCAAACAGCAGTCCCTCGCCAAGAGCAAATTCAGCACCATCATTCAGTTGAAGGTGCGCGCCCCGCAACTGCGTACAGGCGAAGTGCTTGGCGTTGTGGGCAACGAACCCACGTTGGGCGACTGGAACGAGTCCAAAGCCTTGAAGATGACCGAACACAACTACAATGAGTGGGTCATCGCCATCGATGGTTCGGCCTTCAAGAAAGCCTTTGTAGAGTTCAAGTTCGTCATCATGGGCGGCAAGGGCAAGCCCACCATCTGGGAGACCGGCGACAACCGCACCGTGCTGTTGCCCGTCCTCAAGGAGGGTGAACATATCGTCTATGAACTGCAACAAGCCTATTTCCCGCTCTACCCCGTCAAGTTGGCCGGCACGGTGGTGCCCATCTTCTCGCTGCGCAGCGAGGGCAGCTTCGGTGTGGGTGACTTTGGCGACCTCAAGATGATGGTGGACTGGGTGGCCAGCACGGGACAACGCGCCTTGCAGGTACTTCCCATCAACGACACCACCATCACCCATACGTGGAGCGACAGCTATCCCTATAACAGCATCAGCATCTATGCCCTGCACCCGCAGTATATGGACCTGCGCCAGTTGCCCAAACTCGCCGACAAGAAACGTGCCGCCGAGTTCGAGAAACTGCGCAAGGAACTGAACGTTCTGCCCCAGATTGACTATGAGCGCGTGAACAAGGCCAAGCTGGAATACATGACCCTGCTGTTTGAGCAGGAAGGTGCCGAGGTGCTCAAGAGCAACGAATTCAAGTTGTTCTTTGTGGCCAACGAGGATTGGCTTGTACCCTATGCCGCCTTCTGCCATTACCGCGATAAATACGGCACATCTTCCTTCTCCAAATGGCCGTCGAACCACACCTTCGGTGACGAGGAGCGCGCAGCGATGTCCAATCCCCGCACCAAGGCCTTCAAGGAAGTGGCCCTGTGGTACTATATCCAGTACTATCTGGACAAGCAGATGCATGCAGCACATGAATATGCCCAGAGCAAGCACGTTGTGCTCAAGGGTGACATTCCCATCGGTATCAGCCGCGACAGCGTGGAGGCCTGGGTTGAACCCAAGTACTTCAACCTCAACGGCCAGGCCGGTGCGCCGCCCGATGCATTCTCGACCAACGGCCAGAATTGGGGCTTCCCGACCTACAACTGGGACGTGATGCTCGCCGACGGCTGCAAGTGGTGGGTAAAACGCTTCCGCAAGATGGCACAGTACTTCGACGCTTACCGCATCGACCACGTGCTGGGATTCTTCCGCATCTGGGAAATCCCCATCAATGCTGTTCACGGACTGCTGGGCCAGTTCTCGCCCTCACTGGGCATGAGTGCCGATGAAATCCGCAGCTACGGCCTCAACTTCCAGGAGAAGCTGATGACCGAGCCGTTTATCGCCGACTGGGTGCTGGACCGCGTCTTTGGCAAGTTGGCCAATATCGTGCGCGAGAAGTATGTTGAGCGCGTACACGACGATATCTATCGCATGAAGCCCGAGTATGACACCCAGCGTAAGGTTGAGGCCGCATTCCAGGGCAAGACCAGCGAGGAGGACATCTGGCTGCGTGACGGCCTGTATGCCCTCATCAGCGATGTGCTGTTTGTGCGCGACCGCAAGAATCCCGCCCTGTACCATCCGCGCATCTCTGTGCAGTTCGACTTCATCTACGAGGCGCTCTACGACAACGACAAGGCCGCCTTCAACAAGCTGTATAACGAGTACTACTACCACCGCAACAACGACTTCTGGTACCACGAGGCCATGAAGAAGTTGCCCAAGCTGGTGCAAGCTACCCGCATGCTCGTATGCGCCGAGGACCTGGGCATGGTGCCCGATTGCGTGGCATGGGTAATGAACGAGTTGCGCATCCTGAGCCTCGAAATCCAGTCGATGCCCAAGGACAACCACATCAAGTTCGGCAACCTGAGCACCAATCCCTATCGCAGCGTGGCCACCATCTCGACCCACGACATGCCCACGATGAGGCAATGGTGGGACGAAGACTGGGACCGCACCCAGGAGTATTACAACACCGCCCTGTGGCGTGGTGATGCCGCTCCTCATCCCCTGCCCGGATGGCTCGCCGACGACATCGTGCGCTCCCACCTCGCCAGCCCGTCCATGTTGTGCCTGCTCTCGTTGCAGGATTGGCTCGCTATCGACGAGAACATGCGCCTGGCCGATGCTGATGCCGAGCGCATCAATATCCCCGCCAATCCCCGCCACTACTGGCGCTACCGCATGCACATGACCATTGAGCAACTGATGAAGGCTCATGAGTTTAACAGCCATGTGAAGGATATCATCACCCAAAACGGACGATAATGAAACGCTTCACATCATTACTGGTAGCGATAATCATGGCATTACTCGTACCACAATCCATCAACGCACGCACCGGGGTCACCTATGGCCCCAGTGCGAGCGCTTTCAGCGTGGAGACCAACGAGGACGCTCAGCAGGTGAAACTGCGCATCTACAAGGACGGACTGGGGGGCAAGCCTGTCAAGACCGTTAACATGAAACGGGCTCAAGCAGGTGGCACGCTGTGGCAGGCCACTGTGAAGGGCGACTTGAAAGGCAAGTTCTACACCTTCGACGTGAAGTATGGCGGCAAGTTCTACGGCGAGAGTGCCGGTGTATGGGCCACGGCAGTGGGCGTGAACGGCAAGCGTGGCGCCATTGTCAATATGGCCGATACCGACCCCGCCGGATGGAACTCCGACACGCGTCCCAACATCCCTGCCAAGGACCTCATCCTCTATGAGATGCATCATCGCGACTTCTCGATTGACGAGTCTGGAGGCTTCACCTACAAGGGCAAATTCCTGGCCTTGACTGAGCCGCGCGCCATTAGCCACCTCAAGGCCCTCGGCGTAAATGCCGTGCACATCCTGCCATCGTTTGACTATGCATCGGTCGATGAGACGCGCCTGGATGAGCCGCAGTATAACTGGGGCTATGATCCGGTGAACTACAATGTACCCGAAGGCGGTTACTCCACCGACCCCTACAAGCCCGAAATACGTATCAACGAATTCAAGCAGATGGTACAGGCGCTGCACAAGGCTGACATTAAGGTGATTCTCGACGTGGTGTACAACCACACCTGGAACATCGACGGCAGCAACTTCCAGCGCACGCGCCCCGATTACTACTACCGCAAGAACGCCGACGGCACCTACAGCAACGGCAGCGGTTGCGGTAACGAGACGGCGAGCGAACGCGAGGGAATGCGCCAGTTCATGATTGAGAGCGTGAAGTATTGGGTCGAGGAATACCACATCGACGGTTTCCGTTTTGACCTGATGGGCGTGCACGACATTGAGACGATGAATGCCATCCGTGCCGCTGTGCCCCAGGACATCTTCATCTATGGCGAGGGTTGGAGCGCTGGCAGTTGCGCTTACTCAGGTGACCTGGCCATGAAGGCCAACATCAACAAGATGCCTGGCATTGCCGCATTTAGCGACTGCATCCGTGACGCCCTGCGCGGTCCGTGGGACAGCAACAGCAAGGCGGCCTTCCTGGGCGGAGTCAAGGGCAATGAGGAAAGCATCAAATTCGGCATCGTGGGAGCCATCCAGCATCCTGGCGTTGATTACAGCAAGGTGAACTACAGCAAAGCGCCCTACGCATTGGAGCCCACCCAGATGATCGCCTATGTGAGCTGCCATGACGACATGTGTCTGGTGGACCGTCTCAAAGCCAGCGTCAAGGGCATCACCATGGACGAACTCATCCGTCTCGACCTGCTGGCACAGACCGTGGTAATGACTTCCCAGGGTGTGCCGTTCCTGCTCAGTGGTGAGGAAATGCTGCGCGACAAGAAGGGCGTTCACAACAGCTACGAGAGCCCCGACAGCATCAATCACCTGGACTGGGACAACCTGGAACGTTACCCGCAAGTGATGGCCTATTACCGCAACCTGATTGCCATGCGCAAGGCTCATCCAGCCTTCCACATGGGCAGTGCTGACATGGTACGCCGCAACCTCGACTTTCTGCCCACTGAGAACTGCCTTGTGGCCTTCCATATCAACGGCCGCAACGTGCCTGGCGAGACCTGGGGTGACATCTATGTTGCCTTCAACGCCCACAAGCGCGCCCGCAGCATCGAAGTCCCCGAGGGCACCTACACCGTCGTCTGCCGCAACATCAAGTGCGACCAAGCCGGCATCACCACCCTCAACACCAAGGGAGGCAAAGTCACCGTCCCCGCACAAAGTGCCCTCATCATCCACAACTGACCTCACGCTAAGGCGCTAAGGCGCTAAGTTTTATCAAATTAAACCGCCACGAGGAAATATCCATCCCCGTGGCGGCATTTAATGTATCTAAGCTAATCAATTACTCAACAGCAAGTCAATTAAGGCTGTAACGTCAGCAATAGTCACATTTCCATCATCGTTCAGGTCGGCATTCTCAGTGTGAAACGAGGATTGGCAACCAGCCAACAAGTAGTCGATGAGATAGGTCACATCCTTAATACTCACGATTCCATCACCATTTACATCACCCCTTAACAGTTGTGGAAGTAATTGCACGTCACAACTCTCCCCTTGCAGAATGAATTCCACGCCATCCACAGTCGTACATATTGAATTTTTCAACCTAATCGTAGCAGGTCCAACAAAATCATCATCAGCAGTAAGGTTGATGGCCACAAGTGCGCCTGTGGTGCCAGAATAAGGTTTAACGCCAATAGAAAATGATACCATTCTCACACTGCTATCAGGTCTAAGTTTACTGATAATCGAGTGGTCATTAGCATTCCGCTGACCAAGGTCTAACAAGTACTCACCATCGTCTTGAACTACACTGAGACCCTGCGGCAAAACCAAATCCGTTTGGAATGCCGTGAACAGCTCATCATTATCCAGAATTATCGCTACCTGCATGGTCTCGCCAGGGCAGATTACGAAATCCGGTGTGTATAATCGGTTAATAGCAGCACCACTCAATGCTGTCGCAGCAACCATCAATAATGCCAAAACCTTCTTCATAGTTTTATCCTCCATTATTCAATTATCAATCTTGCCGTTTTGCCGCTGGCAATGACAATCCATTCACCCTTACCTTATTATTCTCAATAGTGACTTCGCTTGCATTATCACTGATTGTAGCCTTATCGCCTATTCGTTCTTTAATCATATTAAGAGTGGGTTCCATCGGCTCATCATAATTCTGATCGAGAACTAAGTTAGCAATCTTTACCACATCGGTAATGGTAATCTTGCCATCACCATTCATATCAGCTGCCTCAAGATTAAACGGATCTGGATTTTGGAATAAGATATACTTTGCTGCCACCACAACATCGGTAACAGTTACATCTCCACTATTATTCGCATCACCTTTGATGAAAGGCGAAACAGTCACATTACAGAAGACATCAGGCGAAAGGACTTCATCCTCATCAAGAGTTGTTAAGCGCGTATTCTTTAATACGATTGGATATACGCCATCACCGTCTTCTGGCACTTTTACTGTAATATAAAAGAGTTCTCCATCATTTTCCTTGAATGTTTTCATAGTGGATGAGTAACTCATAACCCGCACGGCACCATCGGGCGCATCATTTGCCATTATCAGATGGTCACGACCCTTGCGATCAGAAAGTGACACTTGATACTCACCATTTTTCTTGACCAATTCAAAACCCTCAACAAGGTAGATATCAGTCTGAAACGCCGTTATCTCATTCTCATTTTGCATCGATACAGGAACAATAATTGTATCCCCATGCATGGTGGAAACATCGTCCAATGAAAAGAAATTTGGCTTAAAATCAGTAATAATTTTAAAATTCTTCCAAACATTAGCTGATTGATATGCCTCAATTGAATTTGCTGGGACGTAAAGTGTCGTGTTCGCATAGGAACTAAAGTATGTATTACTACTATTCAAACTTGGAGGTGTTTCAGCCAAGCATGTGATGTATGCAAGGGGGCAACCGTAGAATGCTTTAGTACCTATATTAGTTACAGAATTACCAATAAAAACATTTGTCATTTTCGTGCATCCCTCAAATGCACCCAGTCCTATTTCAACCACCGAATTTGGAATATAAATGCTTGACAATTTCTTACAATAATAGAATGCTTGTGTATTAATGATAGTTACAGTGTTTGGGATAACAGCATGTGCCAAGTTAGTACAGTTTGCGAATGCGTTTGGCCCTATTGACGTAATTGTTTTTGGAATTGATATGCTTGTTAAATTCGAACAATTAAAAAACGCACACGAATTGATTTCTGTTACAGTATAAACCAAACCATTATATGTGACTCTCTCTGGAATGGCGACATGGCCACTATAATTACTATAGCAAGTCCCAGAGCTACTATTATAGGACATATAAGTAACAGATGCTTCATTGCCGTTAATGTTGTAATAGATACCATCTACTAACATGTCGTAGGCGAGAGCGGTGTTGACGGTGCAGACGAGGGCAAGAATCAGCAGGATGGTACGTAAGGTTAAGTTTAGTGTTTTCATTTTTAATTTGTCTCCTATTGCCGGTGCAGTTCTCACGAGCGGTTTTAAGGGAATAAAAGAAGCGTGAACTGAATCGCCACACCTCTAGAAGATGGTCGTAGGATACCATTAAAGGAAGATATGGGAATTGCAGCCCACGCCGTAGCGCGGAAGCCGCATTACCATACTTGCCTTTAAAGAAAATTTCCTACGTTTTCTTCTACAAGTAAAAGCAATACGCTTCTTTTTTCATCGATGTCTAGCAATCTCTAAATTGCTGGATGCAAATTTAGTATAATTTCGCGAGAGTAGGCAAGGATTAGTCAGGAATTTTTATTACATTTGCAGGTTAGATGACGGATAAGACGGAATTAACGGAGATTACTGTAGGAACGGATACGGAGGGAACGGATATGGAAGAGGAGAAGAAAAAGAAGCCGAATGTTCATCATTATGAGGATGGGACAGCGAGCTCGCTACGCAGGAGGACGATGTACACTGAGCTGCGTTTCTATCAGCGTAGCGATGTGCTGTATCAGTTGACTCAGGTGTTTGTTCATCGCTTCTTGAAACCTTATGGTGACAGAACTGTGGACCAAATGGTGCAAGCGGCACGCAGCTGCAAACAGAATATCGTGGAGGGTAGCAGCGATGGGGAGATTTCACTGGAGAGTGAGTTGAAATTACTGGGTTTTGCACGTGGCAGCAATAAGGAATTGCTGGAAGATTATTTGGATTATATCAAGCGCAAAGGCTACACTGAGTGGTATGGCACCCATCCCCGATTTAAGGCCCTGCATGACTTTTGCAGCAAACACTACATGTTTGAGGACTACAAGGATCTTCTGCCCATGATGAGCGATGAAGAAATGGCGAACGTGGCCATCTGCCTGTGCCACCAAGTGGATGCGGCAATGAACAAGTACATCGAGAGGAAAGACCGTGAATTCACAACCGAGGGCGGCGTGCGCGAACGCATGACTGCCGCACGACTGGATCAACGCGGGACCCAAAAGGAAATAATCGAGCGTCAAGCCCAGGAAATCGCTGCCCTCAAGCAGGAAATCGCAAGGCTAAATGCCTTGCTTGAACAGAAAGGACGGACTTGACGGAGATAACGGATTTTACGGAGGTAACGGATTTCACGGAAAATACGGAGAGAACGGACTTTACGGATTTAACGGAAGAAACGGAGGGACGGGTGATGCCGTTTCCTCCGTTTTATCTGTTATTTCCGTTTTATCTGTTATTTCCGTTTTATCCGTTAGAACTGGTTCTCGACGATGTCGGTGAGGACGTCGGTGAGGGAGAGGCCGGCGGCGCGGACTTGCTGGGGGATGAAACTGGTGGCGGTCATGCCGGGGGTGGTGTTGATTTCCAGCAGGTTGATGTGGTCAGTGCCGTCAGGATTCTTGGTGATAATGAAGTCGATGCGGATGATGCCGTTGCAGTGCAAGATGTCGTAGATGCGCGATGTTTCGGCCTGCAGGGCGGCGGTCAATTCGTCGCTGATACGGGCAGGGGTGATTTCCTCCACCTGGCCGTTGTACTTGGCGTCATAGTCAAAGAATTCGTTATCGGTAACCACCTCGGTCACGGGGAAGACCACTGACTTCTCCTTGGTCTTGTAGCAGCCCACGGTTACCTCGGTGCCGTCCAGGAAACGCTCGATCATCACGTTGTCGCACTGCTTGAAGGCAAACTCCATGGCCTCGTCCAGCTGATCACAGCTTTTCACCTTGGTCACGCCGAAACTTGAACCGTCGGCTGTGGGCTTAACAAAGCAGGGCATGCCCAGATAGTCCTTGACCTTCTCGGCTGTCCAGCCGTGAGGCACGCCGCGGCGCACCTGGATGCTGTCAGGGACCGAGCAGCCGAAAGCCTTCAGGTAGTTGTTCAGTGCAAACTTGTGGAAGGTGAGTGCCTCGACCAGCACGTTGCAGGTCGAGTAAGGCAAGTCAATCATGTCAAAATAACCCTGCAACACGCCATTCTCTCCTGGTGTGCCATGGATGGTGATATAGGCATAGTCAAAACGGATTTTCTCGCTGTCCTTCATGAACGAGAAGTCGTTTTTGTCGATAACAGGCTGGCGGCCGTCAGGCAGGTTGACATGCCAGTCATTCTTCCTGATCATGACGATATAGACGTTGTAACGCTCATGGTCAAAGGCCGAGTCAATACCCTGTGCCGAGCGCAGGGAAACCTCATATTCTGAGGAGTCGCCACCACAAACGATGGCTATAGTTCTCTTAGGTGAATTCATTTTTTGCGCACACATTAAAATACGGGTACAAAATTACATAAAAAATCCGCTTTTTTTGTACTTTTGTCGAAAATAAATGAATCACAACATGGACAGCAAAGAACTTTACGCAATCTACGAGCAACATCCTGTCATCACGACCGACAGCCGCGACTGCCCCAAGGGCAGCATCTTCATCGCCTTGAAGGGCGAAACATTTGACGGCAACCAGTTTGCCGCACAGGCCCTTGAAAAGGGATGCGCCATCGCCGTCGTTGATGACGAGCAGGTCTATAACAGTTACCAAGGAGCAGGGAAGATGATACTTGTGCCCGACTCACTCCAGGCTTACAAGGACCTGGCCCGCGAGCATCGTCGCCGCTTCGATATCCCCGTCATCGGCATCACAGGCACTAACGGCAAGACGACGACCAAGGAACTCGTGAATGCCGTCCTCACCGAGCGCTATGACGGAATGGCCACCGAGGGTAACTTCAACAACGACGTGGGTGTGCCCAAGACGCTGCTCCGCTTGAGCGTCATGGACGAGATCGCCGTCATTGAGATGGGCGCCAGTCACCCAGGTGACATCAAGACGCTTGCCGAGACCGCCGAGCCGACCTGCGGCCTGATCACCAACGTGGGCAAGGCACACTTGCAGGGCTTCGGTTCACTGGAGGGTGTCATCCACACCAAGGGGGAGTTGTATGATTTTCTGGCAACCCAAGAGGACAGTGTCATCTTTATCAACGCCGATAATGAGCACCTGATGAGTATTCTGCCCAAGAACGTCAAGGCCGAGTACTATACCCGCGACGAAAGCAAGCCTGGAGCATCGGTTTACGGCCAAATCATAGCCTGTGACCCGTTCTTGCGCCTGAAATGGCGCCAAGGCGACGGCGAGTGGCACGAGGTAACGACGCACCTCGTGGGCAGTTATAATCTGGACAACGCTCTTGCAGCGGTTACTGTAGGTCTTCACTTTGACGTGACACCTGAACAGATTTGCCATGCGATAGAGAACTACGTGCCCTCCAACAACCGTTCCCAACTCACTGAGACACCCCACAACCACCTGATTGTGGATGCCTATAACGCCAACCCCACCTCGATGGCCGCTGCACTGGACAACTTCAGTCTGATGGAAGTGAGTCCCAAGATGGCTATCCTGGGCGAGATGCGCGAATTGGGCGACAGCAGCCGCGAGGAGCACGAGCGCATTGTCGAGAAGTTGAAGGGTTGCCCATTTGACGAAGTTTGGCTCGTGGGCCAGGAGTTCAGGGATATCGACTGTCCGTTCCGCAAATTTGATGACGTGGAGCAGGTCAAGGCCGCCATTGCCGCCAACCGCCCCGAAGGCCGTTACATCCTCATCAAGGGCTCCAACGGCACCCGCCTGTTCCAACTCCCTGAATTACTATAATTCAGCAGATATTATCACCATGCTGCCCCGATCGACTCAAAAACGATTGGGGCAGTTGTTGTTTTCTGCGGTCTTCACCAGGATAGACAAACAGCGCTCATTTTCAGCATCACGCGCTTGCAAAACACAACTTATTGTTGCAATTAAGTTTTATTTTGTGTATATTTGCACCCATCTAGCAAAATATTCCACTCAAATAATAACTTAAAAACCTAGCCGACAATGAAGAATTATTACCTACCCGTCGTACTATTGCTCCTGGCACTGATGATGCCAGTCACAGCAAGCGCCTACGACTTTGAAGTCGATGGCATCTATTACAACAAGAACGGGACTGAAGCGACCGTGACCTACAAAGAATTAAAGTACCTTTCTTATAGAGACACGGTCATCATTCCCTCAACAGTCACCTATCTAGACACAACCTATACGGTTACGGCAATTGGCAACAACGCCTTTGAGAATTGCTCTACCCTGCGTAAAGTGACTATCCCTAATACGGTCAAAGACATTCAAGAAAGGGCTTTCATGGGTTGTTCCCTGCTTTCCAGTGTCTTTTTACCATCGTCTATCAGAACAATCGGACCTCGTGCATTCCAAAATTGCACCCGCATGGATAACCCTCATTTAACTAATGTCACATCCATCGGTAATATGGCGTTTTACAATTCCAACATACGGGGAGTCTATGTACCAAAGACCCTCACTTCGATAGGAAACGAGGCGTTCGGTCATTGTGAAATCTATTGGATTGAAGTCTATGAAGGGAATCCGGTATATGATTCAAGAGAAGATTGCAATGCCATCATTGAGACAGCGACTAACACGATTGTTGTAGGATGCGAAAGCACCACCGTTCCCAATACGGTCACAACAATCGGTGAACGTTCATTCTCAGGCTGTGAAGGCTTGACCGAATTAGTCCTTCCCAATTCAGTGACTACCATCGGCAGTTGGGCTTTCTATGAATGCTCCAATTTTAGGACAATCAACTTGCCCAATTCGTTGACAACCATCAAGAATTCTGCCTTCTGTTATTGCCGTTCACTTGATAACATTGTCATCCCATTCTCTGTCACCGAGTTGGGTGTAGGCGCGTTCTTTGGCTGCAGCGCGTTAAACAAAATCACTATCCCCTATTCCATTACCAAGATTGGGGACGCCGTTTTTCAGGACTGTTCTGGGCTCACCAGTGTCACCATTCCTAATTCTGTAACATATATTGATTCACGAGCTTTTCAGAACTGTATCAGCCTCACCCATATCGAAATTCCCAACACAGTAACTTATTTGGGAGAATATGCTTTCAGTGGGTGTTACAAGCTGGAAGAGGTCGTTGTGCCCAATTCTGTCACTGCTATCGGGGAATGTGTTTTCAGTCAATGCAGATCATTGAAGCACATCACCTTGCCCGAACACATCACAGTGATCCCGCGCTGGACATTCAATAGCTGCTACTCTCTTGCCAGCATTAATCTACATGAGGGTTTAACAACCATCGGTTATGGCGCTTTCAGCCAATGTGAATCATTAACCAATCTGACCATACCCAGCACAGTGAATTCTATTGACGGCTGGGCTTTCAGTCAGTGCTCCAGCTTGAAATCCTTTATTTATAATGCCGTTAATTGCCCCACCATCGGACAAAGCGCCATGTACCATACCATGGACGAGTTCATCATCGGTGATGGTGTAGAGTGTATTCCGGCAGGCTTGTACTCGTTTGACCTCGGGGACAGGATTTTGCATTTACCCAATAGTGTGAAGGTGATTCAAGCCGGGGCCCTGAAAGGCAAAGCAGCAGCCGTTGTTATCGGGAACAACATCGAGGAAATCGGTGTAGGCGCATTTTCCAAGGACATCCCCGACGCCTATGCCACCAGCCCCACTCCCCTTCCCTGTTCGGCTGGCGCATTTATCAACCCGCAAGTGCTTTATGTGCCCGTCGGCAGCAGGAACCTATACCTTGAAGCCGAAGGCTGGAATGAATTTCCTACCATTATCGAGCAAGACTACATCCGTGCAACCGATCTCAATCTGGATGCAAGCCAGATCACCTTACAGAAAGGGACCACGCACATACTCCATGCCACCACACAACCCGCTGATGCAATCACACAGACCTTTTCCTGGATAAGCCTGGACGAGAGTATTGCCACCGTCGATGACTTGGGCCTTGTCACTGCAATAGGTCCTGGAGAAACGGATATCCTCGTTTATTTTGACAACCTCAAGGCTGTCTGCCATGTGGTCGTACCCGCTACGCTTGGCGAAAGCATCTCCTTCAACCATGACCACCTGTCGATGACCATCGGTGAAACCGCAAGCCTCATCGCTACGATTCTGCCCGAGAGCACAGACAATCAGCGCGTCGAGTGGATTATTCCCCAGAATGAGATTCTCATGACGCAAGAGACCAACGACAACACCCTCGACATTGCCGCATTGCACAAGGGACGCGTCGTTATTACCGCACGCACGACAGACAGCAGCAATCTGAGCGCATCCTGCGAAGTCAGAGTGCTGGATGCCGGAGGAGAAGATGCGTTCTACATACATGACATGTCGGCATTGCACGGCGATACCATTATCGTACCCGTTGCCATGTCATCGACCGAACCCATCTTTGCCTTCCAAACCGACATTTATCTGCCCAATGGCTTTACCATCGTGACTGACGAGGATGACGAGTATGTCATCACTCCTTCAGGACGTCTGACCAGCGACCATGTCCTCATGACCGACAATATGGGTGATGGCGCTGTGCGTGTGATTTGTTACTCTTCCAACGAGAGGGTTATCGGCGGCGACAATGGTGAAGACCTGTTCTATATCACGGTAGCCGTTCCTGATAACGCTGTCGGGAACTATGACCTCAACTTGAGAAATTCTTTATTGACGACCAACCTGTTCCAGGAATTGAGCATTCCTGATGTGACTGCCACCATCCAAGTCAAGGCCTTCCTGCCTGGTGATGCCAACGATAGCCGAGCCGTCTCGGTATCCGACATCGTCACCACAGCCCAATACATGCTTGACAGGAATCCCAGTCCGTTCATCTTTGAGGCCGCCGACATGAACGGCGATGGCAATATAACCGTGACGGACATCATGATGATTGCCCACATCATCCTCTATCCCAATATGGATGCACCCAGACATGCGCCTGCTCTCATGGACAATAGCGACTGCATGAGTGGTGAAGCCCTCACGCTCAAGCCGGGTGATGCCCGCACGGTGAGCATTGCACTCGACAACGAGATGACCTACTGTGCATTCCAGCTCGACCTGCAACTGCCCGACGGGCTGACGGCAAGCAATTTTGCATTGACCGACCGCGCTGGCAACCACGCCTTCGATATGGACAACATCGGTAACGGCAAGATTCGCGTCCTGTGCTACTCCATCCAGTTCGAGCCCATCAGTGGCAATAGCGGGGCACTGCTGACCTTTGATGTAACGGCCAATAATGACGTCACGGGAGACATTACCGTGGACAATATCGAACTCGTCACCACCACTTGCCAGACCGCCCTGCTGGATGGATTTGCCATCGGTGTGAACAAGTCCAGTGCCGTCAACGAGATAACTGCCAACGTGAAGATCTATAGCGACGGGCACAATATCATCATCGAGACACCCGTAGCAACGACGGCAACAGTCAGCGACATTGCCGGACACACAAGCAGCATCGAACTGACTGCCGGCCGCAACACTATCCCCACCAACGGCGGATTCCACTTCGTTACCGTCAATGGCCAGTCCGCGAAACTGTTGACAAAATAACGAGGCATCAGGTATTCAATCATGTAATGTGAGTTCGATGAAGATATTTACGATGATTCAAAGCGGCAATTACTCCCCTCTCACCCTAGAAAGGGATTTGAGTGCCAGCACATTGTTTTCATCGAACTCACATTATTAATTATTAATTTATTAAAAGATGATTTAGGAAAATGAAAAGATTATTGTTATTGAGCATGATGTTTAGGGTAGCACTGTGGGGTGCAGCTACCGACCGTTTTTATATAGAAGATTTCTCCATTTCCCCTGGTGAGACGCGCACGGTGAGTATCCTGCTGGACAACGAGGCGGAATATACCGCCTTCCAGTGTGACGTCTGCCTGCCCGAGGGATTGACAGCGAGCAATTTCGCGTTGACCAACCGCAAAGCCTCCAATCACACCTTCTCGACAAGTGTACTCGGTGAAGGGAGTGCCTACAGGCTCCTCTCCTACTCACTCAACCTCAAGCCCTACAGCGGCAACAGCGGTGCACTCGTGACCTTTGACATCACAGCGGGAGAAGATTTCGTTGAAAGCGCAACGATTAGATTGCGTAACGTGGAGTTCACCACAACGGCAGGTGCCGAAATCCCTTTTAGCAATGAGCAGTGCACGGTGACGTATGTTGCTGCAAGCAAAAAAGGAGATGTGAACAATGACGGCAAAGTCACCATCAGTGATGTGACCGCGCTCATCGACTATCTGCTGGGTGGTGATGAGAGCCAGATTAACCTGGGCAATGCGGATGTAAACGATAGCCAGGGCATCACCATCGCCGACGTCACCGCACTCATTGACTTGCTGCTCTCCAACGGCGCATAACAAGTTAGCTTGCAAGGGACAACTCTAGAACAAGGATTGCTTGTTTGAGTATTTAGTCTGCTGACTCTTGGTAAAAAGATGGAAAGTTGCTACATTTGCGGATAGAAAAGAAAAAACAGGTAACTTAATCCATGATGAAGAAAATATCCATTCTGATTCCTTGCTATAATGAGGAGCAATCATTGCCACTATTGTATCCTGAGTTAAAAAAACTCATGGAATCAAATAGCGGCTATGAGTGGGAACTCATGTTTGTCAATGACGGCAGCAAAGATAATACCCTTGAGGAACTGAAAGAATTAAGAGAGACAGACACCAGGGTAAACTATATCGATTTGTCACGCAACTTCGGCAAAGAAACGGCCATGTTGGCTGGTTTTGACTATGTAACAGGAGATTGCACGGTCATCATCGATGCCGACCTGCAGCATCCCCCTACGTTGATTCCCGATATGATCAAACTGTGGGAAGAAGGATATGAGGATGTGTATGCCAAGCGCAAGTCAAGGGGCAAGGAGAGCTGGCTGCGCAAGCGTCTGTCACTGCAGTTCTATAAGTTGCTGCAGAGTTCATCACGATTTGACGTACTGCAGAACGTGGGCGATTTCCGGCTCTTGGACCGCAAGTGCATCAAAGCGCTGAAGAAGCTGCGCGAAAGTGAACGATACACCAAGGGCATGTATTGCTGGATCGGATTCAAGAAGAAAGAGATTGAATTTGACCAGGGCGACCGGGTTGCAGGTGAATCATCCTGGAATTATCACCAACTGTTCTCGCTGGCGATTGACGGCATCACATCATTCACCAATGTTCCGTTGCGCATTTCAACCATCACGGGCATCATCGTCTCGATGCTGGCCTTCCTATACATGGCTTGGGTTTTCATCAATGCCCTCATTTGGGGAGATCCCGTGCAGGGCTACCCCACCCTTGTGACACTCATCCTGTTCCTGGGTGGAGTTCAACTGTTATCGCTAGGCATCATCGGCGAATACATTGGCCGCATCTATAACGAGACCAAAAACCGGCCTAACTACCTGGTCCGTGATTTTAACGGCAACACTGATATCGATCCGTAAAGTAATTCTATATAACCAAAAATGAAAAGATTATTATTGTTGATGGCTGTGGCATTGGGAATGCTGACTGGCCATGCAGCGGTCAAGGTGGACCGCATCGAGCCCACTAACTGGTATGTGGGCATGAAGAATCCCAGCGTTCAGCTCATGGTTTATGGCGAAGGCATCCGCGATGCCGAGGTGACCATCGACTATGCGGGCGTGGCGCTCGACAGCCTGGTAAGGCTGGATTCACCGAATTATCTGCTGATTTATCTGAATACCCGCGACGCCCAGCCTGGCACGATGGAAATGACCTTCAAGCAGGGGCGTAGCAAGAAGAAAGTGAAATACCAACTGCTCGCCCGCGAGATGAGCGGCGACAAGCGCAAGGGCTTCACCAATGCCGATGTGCTCTACATGCTGATGCCTGACCGCTTTGCCGACGGCAATCCCGCCAACAACCAGATTGCAGGCATGGAGGCCTACAAGAACGACAGGACGCAGCCTAGCCTGCGCCATGGCGGTGATATCGAGGGCATCAGGCAGCATCTGGATTACTTCACCCAATTGGGCGTAACCGCCTTGTGGTTCACCCCCGTACTGGAAAACAATTCACCCGACGGCCACAATCACTCGACTTACCACGGCTATGCCACGACCAACTACTACCGTGTGGATCCGCGCTTCGGCACCAACGAAGAGTACCGTCGCCTGTGTGACGAGGCCCACAGCCGTGGCCTCAAGGTGGTGATGGACATGATCTTCAACCATTGCGGCGATTACCACCCCTGGCTCAAGGATATGCCCAGCCATGACTGGTTCAACCAGCCCGACTACAAGAACAACTACCTGCAGACGAGCTACAAGCTCACCCCCGTCATGGACCCCTATGCCAGCGAAATCGATCTCAAGGAGACCGTCGAGGGCTGGTTTGTGCGCTCCATGCCCGACTTGAACCACCACAACGTGCATGTGATGAACTACCTGATCCAGAACAGCATCTGGTGGATTGAAACCGTTGGCATCGACGGCATCAGGATGGACACCTACCCCTATGCCTACGCTGACGCGATGGCCCGATGGATGAAACGCCTCGACACTGAGTACCCCAACTTCAATACCGTGGGCGAGACCTGGGTTGAGAATCCGGCCTATACAGCAGCCTGGCAGAAAGGCAACAAGATGGGCAAGCCCGAGAGCTACCTCAAGACGGTGATGGACTTCTCCTTCTACGAGAAAGTTGACAGCGCGCGACACGAGGAGACCGATGGCTGGTGGCGTGGCTACAACCGCGTGTATAACAGCCTGTGCCTGGACTACCTCTATCCCAAGCCCGAAAACGTGATGGCCTTTATCGAGAATCATGATACCGACCGCTACCTGCACGACGGCCAAGACGTTGATGCGCTGAAACAGGCGTTGGCCCTCCTGCTCACCATCAAGCGCATCCCGCAATTGTACTACGGCACCGAAGTGCTCATGAACGGCACCAAACGAATCACCGACGGCAACGTGCGCAAGGACTTCCCCGGCGGTTTCCCTGGTGATGCACAGAACGCCTTTACCGCCGAGGGCCGCACCCCTGCCCAGAACGACATGTTCAACTGGCTGAGTGCCTTGCTGCATTGGCGCCAGGGCAACGATGTCATCATCAAGGGCAAGATGACCCAGTTCATCCCCAAGGACGGCATCTATGTCGTTGCCCGCAGCTATCAGGGTCGCCATGCCGTGACGATCATCAATGGGACAACCTCTCAGCGCCAGATGCAACTTGACCGCTATCAAGAAGTCTTCGGCAATGCCACCATGGCCCGCGACGTTCCCACCGGCAAGACCATCAATCTCACTGATGGCGCTATCACCCTGCCCGCCCGCGGCACCCTCGTGCTCGAGTTCTAATCTGGATGCATTAGTCAATTAATCTCAATTAACTATTGCATAGTAATATAATAATAGGTACTTTTGCAACAGATAATTCAATAAATCCAAGATGGCCAAAATTCATCGATATTATAGACGAGGAGGTCACCCTAGAGGATTCTGGGGCAGACGGGCTCTTATGTCCATGAACGGCAAGAGCCACGAGGCATTGCCCAAATGGGTGTTTGACCAAATCAACTTGAATGACAACTTGCGTATCCTTGACATAGGTTGTGGAGGCGGAGGCAATGTCAGGCGCATGCATGAAATGTGCCCCAACGGCCACGTGACAGGGCTTGACATCTCAAGGATTGCGGTGGAGATGACCACCGACGAGAACTACCCTGCCATCAAGGACGGTTTCTGCCTGGTCGTTGGCGGCAATGCGGTACAGATGCCGCTCGCCAAGGAGATTTTTGACCTGGTGACCGCCTTTGAAACCATTTACTACTGGTCCACGATTGACGGAGGATTTGCCGAGGCCTATCGAGTGCTCAAACCAGGAGGCATGTTTGTTGTCGCTAATGAGCTTGACGGCTTGGATCCCGAACACGAGATCCTGGCCCGCAGAGTGGGTCCCATGCGCGTTTATTCCCCCGATGAGATTAAGTTGAGCCTTTCAGAGGCTGGTTTTAAAGATATCACTGTCAACCATGACGAGCAGCGGGGCTTCTTGTGCGTCACAGCAAAAAAATAAGCCTCCGCTCCATCCAATGATTGTCACATTACATCTTTTCAAAAAAAACTGACTCCCATTTCGAGTCAGTTTTTTGTGTCACCTCCATATTTCTTAGTAATTTTGCGCCCTGTTATGAGTAAAGCCAATTTGATATTATTGAGTTTTGACACCGAAGAGTTTGACTTGCCTCGGGAACAAGGTGTGGACATCGATTTTGAAAAAAGTATTGAGGTCTCGGCTGCAGGCTCCCGTCTCATCCTGGATACATTGAAGCAAAACCAGGTGAAGGCCACCTTCTTCTGCACCGCAAACTTTGCCCAGCATGCACCCGACATCATGCAGCGCATCATCAACGAGGGGCATGAGGTAGCATGTCACGGCGTGGATCATTTCCAGCCCAAAGAGAGTGACCCCAGACAATCCAAGGAGACCATCGAGCGTCTAACACAAGCCACTGCATACGGCTACCGCCAACCCCGCATGTTCGCTGTCGATGACGAGGAACTGGAGCGCATCGGCTACCTCTATAATTCATCCCTGCATCCCGCTTTCATTCCTGGCAGATATATGCATCTGGACGTGCCACGCACCCCATTCTATAAGGGAAAGGTACTGCAGATTCCCGCATCGGTGACACCATGGCTGCGCCTGCCTGTATTCTGGCTGGCCTGCCACAACTACCCGATGTGGCTCTACAAGAAGTTAATACTCTGGACTCTGCGTCACGATGGCCAGTTTGTCATCTACTTCCATCCCTGGGAATACTACCCACTGAAGGAACATCCCGAATGGAAGATACCTTATATCATCAAGCGTAACTCAGGAACCGCTGCCATCAACCGCTTGGACACCCTCATCAAGACCTTCAAACGGCACGGGGCACAATTTGTCACATATACAGAGTTTACACAGCATTTCAACAAAACCACCCACTCATCCTCAGCAAAATGACGCTAAAACTGAACGACAGCATCAAGCGAAACCCTAAGATCTCGGTTTACATCCTGGGACTCATCGTGGCTATCATCGCCACAGCGATTGAAACCATCAGGTTGCGGTATGCCAACTACCTTGTATATACCGACTCGACACTGGATTTCTGGACTGGAGTCAATCCTTATACGATGGACTTTGTAGAGGCACACGGACGTTATTTCCTATATACACCGGTCTTCTCGGTGCTCTACTGGCCCATTGCCATGCTGCCCAAGTGGTTGGGACCGTTTGTCTGGAATCTAGGCAACTACACCTTGTTTGCCCTGTCGATATTCACCCTTCCCAAGCGTTATGACGCCTACAAGGTGAAGATTTTCCTTTTTCTGCTGCTGGTGCTCGAGCAGAGCATTTTCCCGTTCCAGTATAACATTGTAGTAGCCTATATCTTCCTGTTCTCGTTCAGTCTGCTGGAACGTGGCAAGGGGTTCTGGGCCGTGTTGCTGATCATGATATCGGCAACGACCAAGGTGTATGGCATCGTGGAGTTACTGATCCTGTTCTGCTATCCTAAGCCTTTCCGTCGGCTCGCTCTTGCCGCACTCATCGGCATCCTGCTGCTCATCTCACCAGCCATCAAGGTGGGCATTGACGGTCTCATCCCCTGCTACATGAACTGGTGGAACATGCTGTCACAGCACCAGAGCAGCGACACCTTTGCGTCACTGCTTTATGCCTATCCGTTAAGATACATCCTGGACCATTACCGCATTGTGCAACTTGTGACTGTAGGCCTGATTATCGTCTTGTTCTTTGTGAAACACAATCGGTGGCACGAGTTTGAGTTCCGTGCCACAACGCTCGGCGTCCTCATGGGTTGGATCATTCTGTTTGGCGACTCATCTGAGGTTCACACCTATCTCATTGCCCTGTCGGGTTACATGCTGTGGTATTACCTGCAGAAGCATCACACCGTACTGGACAAAGTATTGTTCTGGGCACTGATCGTATTTTTCGGGTGCATACCCACCGATGTACTGGTGCCGTCCAGTGTTCACAACTTCCTGAACGGCACCCTATACATTAATGTCTATCTCTACACCATCGTGTGGTGCAAGATGGTCTGGTCGATGCTTACTGAACGAAATTCTTGAGTTCGTAGAGGGCTGGTGTAGCCTTACCCGTCTCGTGGTCCCACAAACCGGCATTGTACCAGTTGTCGTTTACGTGTAAGATATTCCACAAACTTCCACCCAAGCCATACTCATTGGCCTCGGGGAACCACCAGAACAAGCCCTTGACCTGGCGATAAGGCTTGATGCGGGCAACCAGGTCGGCGGTATACTTCCGCTGTCCCTCATAGGTCAACGGCCACGTTGACGAGTAGTCCATGTCGCCCACCTTGTAGTGGTAACTGTATCCCGTCTCGACAATCATGATGTCCTTGTCAGGATAATTGTTGGCCACGTTGTTTAGCGCATTGGATATCACTGACAAAGCCCCATGGAAATAAGGATAGTAGCTCAAGCCGATGATGTCATAGTCCACCTGCTTGTCACGCATCTGGTTATAGAAGTTGAGCATGATACTCGTTTTGGCGACACGCTCGGTGTGCAGGATAATCTTGGCGCGGGGGCATTCCTCGCGGCAGGCGCGGCCAGCAGCCTTGAGCAGATTGGTGAAGCGTTCCCAGTTGGTTTCATCACCACTATAGCATTTTAAGAGTTTATCAGCGGGAGTGCCCACGGGTCCCCAGCACATGCCATAACTGATTTCATTTCCCGTCTGGATATAGTCGGGCATAGCGCCAGCGGCCTTGAGAGCCCTCAGGCAGTCACGGGTGTACTCATAGATCTTTTGGGTTAAAGCCTCGTCATCCAGGCCAGCCCACTCGGCAGGGGTAAACTGCTTGACAGGATCGGCCCAACTGTCACTATAGTGGAAATCGAGCATAAACTTCATGCCAGCCGCCTTGATGCGTTGTCCCAGCACCTTAACGGTGTCCAGGTTCTGAATGACACCTTGGCCCTTATCCTCAGCCGAGGCATTGGCGGGATTGACAAACAGACGCACACGGGCAGCATTCCAGCCCTGCTCCTTGAGCCAAGGAATCACATCAGGGATAATCTGGCCGTTGATGTCATAGTAATGGGCATTGGTGACATTGTATTGCAGTGCCTTCTTCTGATGGGCCTCATACTTGGTCAACATGGAGATATCCCCACCCACGACTGGGCCGTTATACTCCTGTTCCCCACCGTTCAGGATGATATCGATGACGGCATTCACATCAGCGATGCCCACCTCACCATCACCATCCACGTCACCGCTAATCTCAACATTACCCGAGAGAATCATATCGATGACCGCATTCACATCGCTGATGGTCACCTCGCCGTCAGCGTTCACGTCCCCTTTCAGAACAGCATTGGCGTTGAATGCTATCAACGCCAGTGCCATTGTCAGGAATATGGTTCTAATCCTATTGTTCATTGGTTCCCTATCTTATTGATTCAAAATGATGTCGATCACGGCATTGACATCGGAGATTCCGACTTCGCCATCACCATCAACATCGCCAATGATATCGAGATCGCCCGACAAGATCATGTCGATCAGGGCGTTGACGTCAGCGATATTGACCTCACCATCACCATTCACGTCACCGGTAACACCATCAAGATAAGGCAGGTACTGGTCGGTCACATCCTTCACTTGATACTTGTTAGTCTGAGTCGTTACCTCAAAGAAGGAAGTCTTGTTCACATAGGTCACATCCTCGGTCTGAACATTGCTCGGACCCTGGTTGAAGACGAAGTTCATGTAATAGTCCTTGCCAGTAATCTGATAGCTCCTGTAGTAGAACTTGACGCCATTGACAATCTTAGTGTCGGTGATAGCCTGACCGGGCCAGTTACCATTGAACTGCTGGTTATTGCTGTCCCAAGTGTAATAGTTGACCACTCTCCAGTTGTTGGGAGCAACGGTAGGATCCTTGAGGTAAACCGTGATCTCGTAAGGCTCAAATACCGAGTTGTCGATCGTGTAATGACGGGTAATCACACCACTCACAGCGCCGCCAATCAGCAGGCCGACTTTCAGGGTGGTGGTCTTATTGATATTCACACTGGAACCATTAGCGACCTTAGTGCCGTTGCTGGCGGTGGGCTCGCTACCATCGAGGGTATAGACGAGTTGTGCGCCATCGGTCTGGCTCACGGCCGTGAGCGACACGTCGAAGCCGCCATCATACTCGCCACTGGGCTTGCTGGCCCATGCGGTCTCGGTAGTCTTGCTCAAAGCCAAGCGATAGTTGGGGCCACTGGTCACAACCACAAAGGTGGAGGGAATGTTGTAGGCCGTGCTACCCATAGCGGCAAGCACAGTGCCACGGGTACCGACGGTGCGCTGCACATAGTAGTTAGAGCCAGCATTCATGTCCACATTATAGGTATTGCTCGTGTTGGTTACACCAGCCAATTGACGTACATAAATCATCTGCTTGATGCTCTCCTTGTAAGCAATCCAGTGTTTGAGGAAGACGCAGGGAGTGCCCGGCATGGCAAGCATGTAGGCATTACCGGCCTCGATGTTGTTACGGATGGGATCCTGCTGCTCATTGGCACTGCGGTACTCGGTATCGTGGTTCTCGATGAAGGTAACCGCATAGCGGCGGTAATTGTTCTCCTGGCAGAGTCCCTTGTTGCTTGAGGTGCCCAGATTGGTCCAACGGTTATTGTTGACCGCATCGCGAATGACATAGCGGAAGGGGAAGTCAAATGCCGCACTCTGGACAATGCCATTCACCTTAGTACCATCGATCCAGTTCTTGACAGCACCCTGATTGCCGTCCCAGTACTCACCCACCGAGAACTCGGGCTGAGCATAGGAATTGTAAATACCCGTGTACTGGGAAGCATATCCCTTCACCATATCATAGCGGTAGCCAGCATAGCCCAGGTCATCGAGCAGCATCTTGATGTAAGCCTTGACCGTGTTCTGCACATTCTCGCTACGGTGATCCAGGTCACGCATGCCGCCCCAGTCTTCGCCAGTGTCGATGTTGTTACTGAGTGACTTGCCATTTTGGTTTGCCCAGTTCAAGGTAGCACCGCCATCATCATCCTTACAGATGTCGGTGGGCAGCAGTTTATAGGTAACACCCTTATAGACCTCGGTGGGGAAGGTTACCCAGTCGTTGATCGTGGCACGGTGGTTGATGACAACGTCGGCGATAGTGCCGATGCCCTTGTTCTTGAACGTGTTGATCATCGAGCGCAACTGAGACTCGGAACCGAACGAGCAATTATAGTTGGTGAACCAGTACAGGTCATCATAGCCCATCGAGGTGCTATTGCTGCACTGAGCACTCTGGGGAATCCACACGAGCTTAAAGAACTCGGCCAATTCATCGGCCTGAGCCTCCAGCTTGGGCCACCGGGAGTCGGTAAAGGAATTCCAATAGAAACCCTGCAACATCACGCCATTGTACTTTGAAGGCCAACCCTGCGCCATCATCAGTAACGGCAACATCAATACAAGTGCTGTAGTAAAAATCTTTTTCATAGTCAGTATCGTTTTAAGTTGGTTATATGTGCAAATATAGCAAATAATCCTTAATTCCAAGCCATTGGCATAAATATCTCTACAAAAAATCAATGTGCAATCGTTTGCAAGGGTATTCAAGCCACTTTTTCCTACTATAATCAGCGGGGACACACCATCAATGGCATGTCCCCGCCGGGATAGTTATCGCTGTGGCAAGCGTTTACTTGGCGATGAAGTAGTACTCGCCCAGGATGTCGTTGAAGATAACGTCATAGGTGCCAGCCTCAACAGGAATGTTGGGACCGTTCTGCTCACCAATGCCCAAGGGGAAGGTGCCAGCACCCCAGTTGATGTCCCAGCTACCGTTGGCAGCGAACTTCAATTCGGTGGCATCATAGGTAGCACCCTTGATGATCCAGTCATGGTTCTCGTGGGTGGTACTCATGGCGTTCATCAGGTTACTACCGGGATCCCAGCCCTGATAACCGCCAGGCATACCGATCATGTCGTAAACACTGACTGTGCCAGCATACTTCATGATAGTCAGTGCATCGGCCTCCATGTCGTAGGTAATCTCGTAATAACCGTCCTCGGGAACAGTGATATCACTGCTGCCGCCATCGTTCTTCACGAGGACGCCATCCTTCTGGCCCCACTGCTCGTCCCAGCTACCGGGAATGTGGATGAGCTTGAAGCCCTGTCCAGCGGGGAAGTAGCCCACGTAGGTGTTGATGGAATAGTTATCGGTCTTGGGGTACATGGGAATCAGAGCGATACCCACGTTGCCTGCCTCGTTGCCCCACGAACCGTTACCGATGCAGCTACCAACAAGGTACCACAGGTCGGGCTCACCAAGGTCGATGAGAGGCTCGATGGTGAACGTGCGGTTGAACATATCGAAGGTCAAGCGATACTTGTCGGCCTCGATGTCGGCGGGAATCTTAAAGGCGAAAGCAATCACATCGTTGGCACCTTCAACAAAAGTACCGCTCATCTCATTCTCGCCATTGACGGGATAACCGATGAAGTCTCCGCTCCAGAAGTTGTCAACACCCAGATCCATCGTCTCTTGAGAGTAAATCTTGAACCAGTTGTCAGTGCGTGCGCCATTCGCGTCATAGACAGCAGGAACAACAACGCTGAAGACGGGGTTAGCATAGACATCACCACCGCCGTTGCTGAGCTGGTAAGAGGCGTCACATGCGGTCCAATCATTAGAAGTACCGATGTAATAATAAGCGCTAGAAATCGTGGGAGCATCGGGAATAACCCTAACATTGAACTCGTCGCTGACGATTGCCACTGCCGTTACGTCATTGTTCATGATACACTTCACCTGAGCAGTGAGGGTACGCACTACGGGTTCCTGGCCGTAGAGTATAACAACGTACTGCTCAAGATCCTTGGCATCCATCGTACCATCGGGTTCCAAGGGGAATTCCTCGCCGTTCAGAGTGATGGTATATTCGGGAACATAGGTGGGGTCGCTCGAAGTGGCAGCATTGATCTCGCATACCTGCACCGTCTCGATGTCGTCGGAGAGCGCACCGAAATCAATCACATCGACAGGAGTAATCGTGCCGTTACCGAAGGTCACCTTCTCGCCCTGAGTATTGCTCTGGGGTGTTGTCCAGTCCTTGAAATCCTCGGTACAGCTTGCCAGCAACATGGTCATTGCGGCAATATATAAAAACTTCTTCATAATAACTATGTATCGATATTATATCTGACGGGGTGGGCCGTCGCACGGGCCGCGGCCCATCCGTCAGAACTGTTATTAATTACTTAATAAGGATAAAGTTATAAGTGCCCAAAATGTCGTTGAAGAACACATTATAGGTACCAGCAGTAACGGGAATGTTATTGCCATCTTGTTCACCCTTACCATAGGGGAAGTTATCTCCACCCCAGTTTACAGTCCAAGCGTTGTCGGCAGCAAACTTGAGTTCAGTGTCCTCGGTAATCTCCATCTTGCCTACATACCAGTCATGGTTCTCGGTAACAGTAGTCACTGCATTCATGAGATTACTGTTGGTATCCCATCCCTGGTATGCGCCAGGCATTGCGATCTGAGTATAAACAGGATATTCCTCGAGTTTCTCCCAAGACATCTCGTGAGTCTTAGTATTTATCTCAATTCTGTACCATCCTGCCTCGGTGATAGATATATTACCGGGATCGTCACCGCCATCACGGTAAACCTGACCACCATTCTCATCACCGCCACACATGCCGTAATTCCAGTTGCCCAATCCGGCCTTAGCAATAATCTTGAACTGGGCACCCTCGGGGAAGAAGCCAGCATACTCAATGACACCTTGACCAGTAACCTTATCATACTCCATGCCGGGGATGGGATACATCGGAGTCATTTGAGTACCGACAGCATCTTCGTTATTGGTCCAAGAACCATCGGCAATGCAGTTACCAGTGAGGTACCACAACTCGATAGGAGCATCAGCCAACTCGATGTAATAGGGAACAGCCCTCATCTTGAGCACGTTGGAATAAACAGTGCCATACTCGTTGAATGAAGCGTCCTGTACGGCAGACTTCACACGGATATAGACGGGTACTTCGTTGGGGATGATAGAATCCTCGGTCCATCCATACAGACGAACCAAGGCTTTGTCAATGCTCTCAGTTGACACGTCAACCTTGCAAGTGGTGAAGGTCTCGTCCAACGTCACAAAGTCGGCAGCAGAATTGTCCTCCTGACTAGCATCGTACTCGTTAGTGTAGTTGCCATTCTTAGAAACCTGGATAGAATAGGTAGCAATTACGGGAGCATTAAAGGTGGTGTACACGGGCTGTGACCATGACATGGCGATAGTCTTGCTCTCCTCGAGGTCAATCAGTGCATTAGCATCAAGGGTGAGCTCATTGAGTTTAAACTCAGTGGGCTGAATGAGCGTCGGGTTAGAGTCATTATCGTCACTGCACGATGTGAATGCCATAGTGCAGGCCACCAACATCATTGCATAGAAAAATATCTTTTTCATATTACTGTATTCTTAAGTGAGTGGATTAATAACCTGGGTTCTGAACGAGCTTGGGATTGGCATTCACGTCCTCGGCAGGAATAGCAAAAAGGTTGCGGAAAGCGGGAATCGGGGCACCATTCTGGGCACCGCCTTTCCACTCCCACAGATAAGCACCGCTCCTGTCACCACCAAAGTATCCGTAACGGATAAGGTCGGTGCGGCGGAAGCCCTCGTAATACAACTCGCGTGAACGCTCGTCAAGAATCTGATCCAGTGAGTACTGGCTTACAGTCCAAGTGTTGGCGCGGTTGCGCAGTGCATTGATGTAACCTGCGCCCTCGGGAGTCGTCTGACCACCGTTGAGGCGGGCATCAGCCTCGGCAGCGATGAGGTAAGCCTCGGCCGAACGCATCAGGAAGTAGTCGGCATCAACAAATTGCGTACTGTGGGAATTTGCTCCTGTCGAATACGTATTGCGGTACTTACCAACAGCATAACCCGAGGTGTACTCACTGGGATTGTCCACATTGGCGGTGCGGCCCTTGCCGTAGAACAAAGCACGGTCATCGCCAGCAGCCTCGACCATTTGCTGGATATTCACACTGGGCACAGTACCACCAGGGAAGAATTTCTGAAGCAGTTGGAAACGTGCACGGTTACCAGCCCAGAACTCAGTGGTGCCATAAGCATAGCTGCGAATCAGAACGGTGTCAATGCCATCGTCGGGAACGTTATCCACGGTACCAGTGGGCAACCAGCCCTCATCACCGTTACCAAGGTCATAGAGGCTCTCATCCATGTCGCTCTTCCAGGTCGAAGCCATCAGGAACAGGGTAGTACCCCAGCTGGTGGTCTTCAAGCCATCTTGCAACAGGGGAAGGATTGCTTCCTGGGAAGCACCATTCTCGCCGTTGTCACCCATAAAGAGCATCTGGTAAGCGCTCCACTGGTCGGTGCCGTTGGTCCAGAGCTTGTGGGGACCATCGATGACCATCTTGGCATACTTCAGCGCGTCGGACCAACGGGCAGTGCCGGTATAGACCTCAGCGTTCAAGTACATACGGGCCAGCAACAGATTGGCAGCATCCTGGTCGGCGCGGCCATAACCATTGTCAGAACTCTTGCGAGCTGCGGGGGTCATCATATCATCCTTCACGGCCAGCAATTCCTCCTCAATCCACTTGAACAGGTCAGCACGCTGAATCTGCTCGGGGAGCAAGGTCATGAGGATTGTGGTGGCAAAAGGCACATTTCCGTAGCAATCCATCAAGTGATAGTAGTACAGGCAGCGCAAGAAGCGCACCTCGGCCTCTCGCGTCTTGTCAACGCCAGAGAACAACTCGAGATAGTGGTTGCAATAGGAAATACTCGAGTAGAGGCGGTTATAGAAACCCTCCAGCATGGGATGGGATGCATCCCACTGGTTATAGTTAAAACCGGGAATACCAGGGTCACCCCAAGCACAGATGGCCTCGTCTGTAGTCAACTCGTTGGCATTCCAAAGCTGGCGAACGAAACCTGTGGTACCGCCATCCAGACGGTCGATGTCGCAATCACCATTGGCACCAGTGTTACCTGCAAGGGCCATAGTGGCATAGCACTTGGTGAACAGAGCAACCTCGTTGGCCTCCATAGTAGTACTCGGGTCGATCGGAGTAACATCCAGGTCATTGACACAAGAACTCAATCCTGTAGCGAGCAGGCAGGTTGCGCCAAGCATTATCTTTTTGAAAAAACTTAAGTTCATCATATCTAAGAATATTGAAGTTCTATTGTCATTAGTTATCAGAAATTCAGGTTCAGACCGAGCTGAACTGTGAAGGGACGGGGATAAATGCCACCGTCAATACCACCGAAGACCTCAGGATCAAGGCCATCATACTTGGTGATGGTGAACACGTTGGTAGCACTTACATAAACGCGGCCGTTCATACCCTGCCAGTTACCCCTGTGCAGGAGGTTGGCGAAGCTGTAACCCAGCGTGATGTTGTCACACTTGAGGAACGAAGCGTTGCGCACGAAGTAGTCGCTGACCACCTTGTCATAGGTCGTCCAACCGTTAGCAACAGCCTGGGGAATCACGTTCTGGAGATAGCCGAATGAACTGTCATAACGCTTAGCGACGTTAGAGTAACCAGCGCCTCTATCCCAGTAAACATAGTTGTCGAAATTAGCACGCAGGTTGAAACCGAGGTCCCAATTCCTGTACTGGAGACGTGAGCTCAAGCCAGCAGTGTAAGGAGCTGCCGGGCTCTTGTAGAAATAGAGGTCGTCCTCCGAAATCTGGCCATCGGAGTTACGGTCAACAAAGACACCCTCCAGGGGTCGGCCGTCCTCGCCATAGACCTGCTGATAGACATAGAACGAGCTTGCAGGGTGACCAACAGCATGGGCCTGTACGGTGTTACCGGTACCAGCCGAGATACCACCCGTTCTAACGAGTGCTGACTCACCTGTCAACTCAGTGATCTTGTTCTTGTTATAGGTAAAGTTACCGGTGAGCTCCCACTGCCAGTCCTCGGTCGAGATGGGACGAACGGTAATCGAAGCCTCAAAACCGCGGTTCTCCAGTGAACCGATATTCTGGGGCACCTGGTTGCGGAAGTTAGAACCTGCCGATACAGTAGCGGTATTGATCAGGTCGGTGGTCTTGCGGTAATAGTAATCGAAACTACCGCTCAAGCGGTTGTGGAAGAACATGAAATCAAGACCGGCATTGTAGGTCGTAGTGGTCTCCCACTTCAAATCCAAGTTGTAGGCATCGGGACGATAGAGGAGACCTTCGTCGTTCAGGCCCACGAGAGGATAACGACCGTCGGAGTTGTTGGTGTTCACATTATAACTTGCAAAGTAGTTGTAGTTACCGATACCATCCTGCTGACCGGTCTTACCCCAACCCAGACGGAGCTTGAGTTCATCCATCCAGCCGAGGTCCTTCAAGAAGGATTCCTCGCTGATCTTCCAACCTAATGCTACCGAGGGGAATGTTGCCCAGTGCTGTTTGAAGCGGCTCGAACCGTCGCGACGAACAGTGAAGGTCAACAGATAGCGGTCCCAACCGATATAGTTGGCACGGCCATAGAACGATACCAGGTAGTTCTCCTGCTTCCACTCGCCAATGCTGGGCTTATAGGACTTGCCTGCGGCGGGAGTACCATCGTCCAGTGTGGTCTCGTTAGTGGCAGGATACCAGCCAGTGTAGGAAGAGTTGCCCCAGTATTTATTGTGGCTCCACTCATAACCGCCCATGATGTCGAAGTGCTGGGTCTCGGTGAAGTCCTTGAAGTACTGAGCATAGGCTGAATAGGTCAAGTTGTACTTGTTCTCCTTGGTGAAGCCGTCATTGCTATAGTAGAAGTTTGTCGGGCCCCAGGGAGCGTAGTAGGTGTTCTGCTTACCGTTGCTCCAGTCACCGCTGAGGTTCATGTGCAAGCGCAGGTCCTCAAAGCCATGGATCTGATAGTCCACCTCGACATTACCCATGTAGTCGTAGGAGTTGGCGCGGTCGTCCTTCTCGTTGAGCAGAGCGACAGGGTTCTTGGCCGTGTTACGGTTGGGAACCAGCGGGAAATTGGGATCACCCAGATCACCCTTGTCGGTCCAAGTGAAGTAGCCACCGAATTTATCAAAGCCATCAGCCATAATGGGCTGGGTGGGATCCATGCGAACAGACTCGCCGATGGCGTCGCCATTGGCATAACGGTTCTTGGCGTACATGAATTTACCATTGATGTTGAAATTCAGATGGTCGTTCAGGAACGAGGGGTTCAATGTGGCGCTGACAGTGGCACGCTGGAAGTTGGAGGTTTTCAAGACACCATCCTGATAGGTATAACCAGCGCTCACGCGATAAGGCATATTGGCCAAGCCACCCGAAACGGTCACGTTGTGGTCGGTAGTCATGGCATTGCGGTAAATCTCCTTCTGCCAGTCGGTGTTGGCGTTGCCAAGCAACTTAGCGGCATCGCTTTCCTCACCATAATAGTTGTAGATGAAGTTGCGGTACTCGTCGGCATTGAGCACACCGAGCGTCTTCTTAACAGTCGAGAAGCCGACGCTACCATTGTAGCTCACGCGCGGAGCCTGACCCTTGCGACCCTTCTTGGTGGTGATGATAATGACACCGTTAGAACCACGGCTACCATAGATGGCGGTGGCCGAAGCGTCCTTCAAGACGGTGAAACTCTCGATGTCGGCAGGATTGACCATAGACAAGGGGTTAGCAACACCCTTAACACCCTGGCGGTCCAACGCCAGACCATCGATCACGATGAGGGGGTCGTTGGATGCGTTCAGTGACGAACCACCACGGATACGGATGGTTGGAGCGCCACCTGGCACACCGTCGCCGCTGGTCACGTTCACACCGGCAATCTTACCCTGGATCATGTCCTGGGCGTTAACAACCAGACCGTGGTTCTTCTCATCGGGCTTGAGAGAAGCGACCGAACCAGTCAAGTCTTTTTTCTTAACGACACCATAACCGATGACCACCAGATTTTGCAGCATCTGAGTGCTCTCGGCCAGGGTGATAACTAAGTCACTGGCTGCCGTCACCTCATGGGTGTCGTAGCCGATAGACGAAATCTGGAGCTTGGCGCCCTGAGGCACACCTTCGAGGGTGAACAGACCGTCAAAGTCGGTCACTGTACCCTGCTGGGTGCCAACGACACGAACACTCGCGCCGATGACAGGCTCGCCGGTAGCATCCTTCACAATGCCATTCACAGTAATCTGTGCATAGGCTCTGATGTTTACCTGCTTCATTTTTAAATTTTTAAAGTTAATATTATGTTGGTAATCAATAATTTAGATTCAACACTTTAATTATTTGCACAGCACGGTTACGTTGCTGGCTGATTCTAAATGGCCGTTTTAAGGCGATTAAAACATGGCAAAAATAGGTCTTTTCAAATGATTTTTCTTTTTTATAATGTTAAATTTTTCACTAAATAAATGCAATCGTTTGCGTTATCCAATTATTCGTTGTATCTTCGCACCTGAATCTTGAGAGTTCTCATGTTTTCGTAGTATTAACCAACTCATGTAAGAAAAAGATGAACGAGAATAGACATCTGACGATGAAAGATATAGCCCGCGAGTTGGGCGTATCGGTAGCTACCGTCTCTAGAGCATTGAGTGATAGCCCAAGTATCTCGCGCGAGCGCCGCCTGGCTATCCAGCAGTATGCCCGTGAACACAACTATTTTCCTAATATCATCGCCGAGCAACTGCGCCACAGCCGCCGCAATCCCTCCCACGCCATCGGTGTAATCGTGCCCGAACTGGTTCACTATTATTTCTCGTCAATCCTCGACGGCATCGAGGGCGAGGCCTCGGCCCGCGGCTACCAGATCATGGTGGCCAAGAGCAACGAGAGCTATGAGCGGGAAGTACAGATTTGTGAGGCAATGCTCAAGAACAAGGTGTGCGGCATCATCGTTTCTCAAGCCAAGGATACCGAGCAGTATGACCACTTTAAGCACTTGGAAGCCGCCGGGGTGCCTCTGGTGTTCTTTGACCGCATCTGCCCTGCGCTGAATGCCAGCCGCGTGGTTGTTGATGACTACATGGGTACGCTCAATGCCGTTTCCTATCTGATTTCAACAGGTTGCAAGCGTGTCGCCTTCTATGGTGCGCCCATGAACATGATGATAGCCAAGAACCGGTACAATGGTTACCGCGACGCCTTGTACAAGAACGGGCTGGAAGTGGACGAGTCGCTGGTACGCATCTGTGACAACCGCGCCGATGCCGAGCGTATCACGCCTGCCATGATGCGCATGGAGAACAGGCCCGATGCCTTCTTCGCCGTCAACGACGAGACGGCCATCGGCATCTTGACAGTGGTCAAGCGATTAGGGTTCTCGATTCCTGACGATGTGAGCATCTGCGGCTTTACCAACGGCTTCCGCGCCACGGTATGCGACCCGATGCTGACGACAGTGGAGCAACGGGGCACCCAAGTGGGCAAGGAAGCGGCCGACATCCTCATCGGCCTGGTTGAGGGCTCCCTCCCTGCCGACCATGCCGAGAAACGCATCGTCAAGACCCGCCTCGTCATCCGCGGCACCACCCGCCACCTCTAACCTCAAACAAACAACCATAACAACTTATAAACAACTAAAACAACAAAAAAGTTGTTACTGTTGTTAATGAAACAGTTGTTATTGTTGTCTGAAAAACAATGAATTAGAAATTTTAACCATAACGATAAAGACATGAAGAGAGTATTAGTTATTGTGATGGCTGTGATGGCATTGTGGGCTAGTGCGCAGCCTGAGAGGCCCAAGTTGGTTGTTGGGTTGGTCGTGGACCAGATGAGGTGGGACTACCTCTATAACTATCAGTGGGGAGAGGGCGGTTTTAAAACCTTGCTCCAGGATGGTTACTGTTGCAATAACACGATCATCGACTATGTGCCCACGGTAACTGCAGCCGGTCACTCCTCCATCTACACGGGCACGACACCCGCATTTCACGGCATAGCCGGCAACAATTTCATAATTAACGGCAAGAACGTGACGAGCGTGCAGGACGACACGGAACGCGGCGTGGGCGGTAATGAGAAAACAAAAGGAAAATCACCTCGCAACCTCATCACCACCACCATTGCCGACCAGTTGCAGCTGGCCACCAACTTCAAGAGCCGCACCGTGGGCATCGCCCTCAAGGATCGTGCAGCCATCCTGCCTGCGGGCCACCATCCCATCGGCGCCTATTGGTTTGACAAGGGCAGTTCATCGTTTGTCACCAGCACCTATTACATGGACAAATTGCCCAAGTGGGTCAGCGACTTCAACAAGAAGCATCACGCGGAACTCTCATCGGACCTCAATAACTTGCCCATGGGCACCATTATGACATTTGCCCTCGCCGAGCAAGCCCTCATCAACGAGAAACTGGGCCAGGGTGACGTCACCGACATGCTCACCATCAGCGTTTCCAATACCGACATGTGTGCCCATTATTTCGGGACACATTCTCCCAAAGTTGACTCCATCTACTGGCAATTAGATAAAGAAATCGCCCATTTCATCGACGTTTTGGACCATCGCATCGGTCGCGGCAACTACTTGCTGTTCCTTTCGGCCGACCATGGTGGTACGCACAATTACTCCCGCATGAGGGATCACGGCCTGCCCAGCGGATGCTGGCACAATCCCGACGCCCTCATTGCCGCCAATGAATTGCTGGAAAAACAATTTGGAGTTAAAAAGCTGCTCAAAGAAGAAATGGAATACACCTTCTACTTGAACCATGAAGCCATCGAAGCAGCACATCTTGACTACGATAAGGTGATGCGTTCCGCTTGTCAGGCGCTGGAAACTCCTGAGGAAATACAGTGGGCCATCGACGTAGCACATATTGACTCCTACCCCATTCCCACCATCCTCAAGGAACGCATCAAGTTGGGTTATTTTCCCGAACGAAGCGGCGAAATCTACATTGTACCGCGCACGGGCGTATATGCCGGCAAAACTGAGTGGGCTGGCTCAAATCACGGCACCTGGAGCCAGAGCGATTCCCATATCCCCCTCATCTTCATGGGCTGGCACGTCACCCCCGGTGAGACTTCACGTCTAACCCACATGACCGACATCGCAGCCACCGTTTGCGCCATGCTCCACATCCAGGCTCCCAACGGCTGCATCGGCACGCCAGTGTTCGAGTAACAGCCACTACTCATATTATACGTAAAAAAAGAGGATGTGTCATAAATCACGTCTATTATTATATCCGTGCTACGCACAGAGAAATTAAGAGACCTAATTATGACACATCTTCTTTCATTTACTGTTCAAACTCTATCTTGTTAACCGTCAGTTTCTGCTTGCTGATGGTGTAGAATCCCACTCCACAATAGGCAAGAGGCATATAGCGGATACGGATAATTTCCTGTCCATCAACCAGAAAAGCCAACTCATCAGCATCCTTGACCAAGGTCCATTCCTGCTCAAGTTTTTTCTTCTTTTTCCACTTGATGCCCTGGTGGAAACTGCCCACTTCCTTATTGTTCTCAAAACGCAGGAAGCTCACAGCATACTCATTGAACGAGAAGCAATAGAAGTTGCCGTCATCACGGTAATTGAAGATCAGGCCAACCTGCTTGTCATCCTTGAGTTTGTCGATGACAACATGAGCTGTGATTCTAAAATCACGTTCAACGTTGATAGGTGCATAGCAATGTGTCTTGAGAGCCACTTCGTCATGTTTAGACTGGATGTTCAATTGGCCATTGATAATCTGGATAGTCCCGATATTATCACCTATCTCTCCTTCATTCCAAGCGTACAAGTTAGCACTAAAATCATCCACGATTACATTGGCCTTAGCGCTAAAGGCCAATGCCGCAACCAGCAGCAAAATTATAACATTCCTTTTTCTCATCTGTTTTTAAGTTTATTGATTAGAAACTATGTAATTTACCTATACGTGTCTGCAATTCTTGAATGAGGGGCGACAACTCACGGGGGATTCGGTCCACCTCGACAAACTCGCCATGCTTGCCCAACTTGGTAGCGGCCACTTCACTCAGCACTTTAATTTGGAATGCCACAAGTTCCGGATTAGAGATATCTCTAATCACCACCCTGTTGCGCACCTGCTTGTCACTCATAGTAAACTCGGTGTAATGCCATGGCGTCTGCACATATCCGCTATAAAAATCGGTGGTCTCGATTTCGTCAAAATAATTCAGGAGAACCTGATGCAGCAATTTCCACGCGGTCTTGGTATCATAGGTCCCATCAGCCTTTTTAGAATAATATTTCTGATCGACTTCTATCGTGAAGAATTTGTTCACAGCACCTGAAGCCTCGGTGCCATTCATGAAGCCATCGGGTTGCATCACCAAGTGCAGACTCTCGCGCTTGTCGCCACCATAAAACTTGGTGTTGATGGTAAGATAGCCGTCGCACTCTACACGGATCACAGCAACGGCGTTTTTCTTCTTCGGGCAAGGGAATTCGCCATAACCGTTCCCGACAAACGTATTGTCCACATAAATGTTTGCCTCACGAGGCTCTACTGAGATTTTCACAATTTTAGGCCCACCGAATGCTGGCAGCCAAAACGCGGAACACATCACCAGCAAAATAGTCAATAATACTTTCTGTTTCATGTCATTATAGAATTATATGTTTAGTAAGTTTTTGCTTTTCTGCCACCTGACGAATACTGCAGATTCTGCTCTATCTGCAATTCAATCAACTCATTGTTCACCCTGCCCTCTTTGCTGAAGGTGCGACGATAAACTTCCTTGGTACCGTCATAGCAACTTACCACAACATCCTGCTTGGAGTTGGGGAACACGTAGTTTACCAGAGCCTTGCCAGCATACTCTCCATCAATAAAGATATCGAGAGTAGGATCGTCACAGGAGAAGTTGAGCCGCGTAGGCGATACACACGCGCTCAACAATGCCAAGGCACTAACAATAATCAGTTTTTTAATCTTTTTATTCATATTGATGCTACCTTTCTTTAAAAATCAATGCCTACCCTAAAGTCGATGCCACCACAATTCTTCTTCTCAGAGTAGTGTACAAACTCAGCTTGCTGCATCGTGTAGCCGACACCCACATTGAGACCGATGTCGTCGGTCAGTTCAAACCGGCATCCAATCGACGGATTGACATACACACCTTTCACGTCAATCAATGAATATCCTACCCTGAGCTCAACAAAAGGCGTTATCTCATTGTTGAGGATGTCGCTACGTATATGGGCAAAGACAGGAAGACTGCACAACTCGTCGTGCCCGTTAAAATAGTAATTGAAACCCACGCCCAAACCAGCATAAAATTGCGGTGCTATCTGGTAGCCATGGGAAGTCATGATGCCGATGCGGTCGTGGTTCTTGCCCAAGTCGCCCACGCCAAGAGTGTAAGACAAATCGGCAAAACCGCGATACCCCTGCGGAACACCTTCGTCGTCAAAGTAGATGGCACTCGCTGTCGTACTTGACAGGAACACCAACGCAATAAACATTATTAGATTCTTCATAATTATTTGATAATTAATAATTTAATAATTCTAAGAAAATCGTGGTTCTCCACTATATTACCTAGGACGCAAAATTATTAATTATAAATAAACAGCACAGGAAAGGCGCGTTGCGCATAGTTCTACGGTTCTGTAGAATCTTTTTCCACATTCATACTATCTTTCTGGCAGTAGAGGGTGAAGAAGTTGCGATTCAGGATGATACTGATTCGTTCCAGCAGGCGGGTATCGATACCCTGCCGCTTGAAGATATTATACACATTGGTGCGGTCGCAGTGCAACTTCTCTGCGAGCCACGATGCACCCCGTTCCTGGCGATGCAATTCTGCCTTAATTTCTTTTCCAATATGTATTTCCATTACTTTGTAACCGCACCTTTATGGCGCGTTGTCAAATCATTTAACAAACCCCCTCTTGATTAGTCTGGGCAAGAGGGGGTTCTTGCGTTCACCGGAGCGACGTTGTCATGAATCTATATATCTCTAGTGGCCCCGGTCCCCCAATACATTTAGTGGGGGTAAAATCCTAAAAAACGTAATGCCACAATGTAACCTAAATGTAAAAGAAGAAACAAGGAGGTTCGCGGGGCATTCGCCCTGAGGCCTGGTTATTATTACTGATATACATCGTCATCATTACAAATAGATAATTACAATAAAACTATCTGGCCATGACAAGCATGGCCCACTCGGGATTGCAAAATTACTGCTTATTGCAGATGCATGTTACTCACGTGTATTGCATAAAATGCTACACATCCGTTGAATTTTTTTCACCGCCATCGCTGTCCCCTAAGCTCTGACAAAAGAGCGCAAAGAAGTTACGGTTCAGCACGGCACTAATGCGTTGTAGCAGTATCGTGTCGATCCCCTCGCGCTTGAATATGTTATAAACGTTGGTACGATCACAGTGGAGGCGATTGGCCAACCACGTAGCGCCGCGCCCTTGCCGGCGCAGCTCAACTTCAATTTCTTTCCCGATATGAATCGACATTGCAGTACAAACATCGATCGCAACGGCTCCCTTGTAGCGACCATTTAGGTTACACAAGAGCGTGGGAGCCCAGTGGGTGCTCTTACATTCCATCCTCCTCGCCAAGTGCCGTTTGGCACTTGGCGAGGAGGTCACGTAAGGGCATAGTATCCCCACTAACGCTAACCAGTACTTTACAAATGTGATTTTTCCAAGATGTTAAATCATGTCTCCCGACATCTTTAGGACATCGTCACTCATACTATTCCAATATTTTTCCTTCAAAAAGTTCATTATGC
Organism: uncultured Bacteroidales bacterium; assembly: GCA_902776435.1. Classification (GTDB taxonomy): domain Bacteria; phylum Bacteroidota; class Bacteroidia; order Bacteroidales; family Muribaculaceae; genus Sodaliphilus. The sequence goes on from CACYQB010000017.1 coordinate 69,401, forward strand.
GATTATACTGCATTTCGTTGACCGCAAAGATACAACTCTTTTCGCGCATTTACAAACAATCAGGTGTAGAAAATTATTCTACATTTTATCATTTAGTGGCACGATATGGCGAAAAATCGAGGGTGCTGCTCCTTAATTAATAAGAAAATTGTAACTTTGCAGGTTAGTTCATCAAACGATAAACAATACAAACCCAATATTAACAATGAGTAGAGAGACTTTTCCTCACCTTGAGGCGCTGCGCGAGGAGATGCGCCGCTTGAATGTCGATGCCGTCATCATCCCCGGCACCGACCCGCACCAGAGTGAATACATCTGTGACCACTGGAAATTCCGCGACTGGATCAGCGGTTTCACGGGTAGCAATGGTACCGCCGTCGTCACGCTCGACCAGGCTGCCCTGTGGACCGATTCACGATACTTCCTGCAGGCCGAAATAGAGTTGGCCGACAGTGGTTTTGTGATGATGAAAGAGAATATGGGCAATGATCCCACTATCCATGAGTGGCTGCAACAGGTCCTCGAGGAGGATTCGGTCATCGCCATCGACGGACGCTTGTATAATGCACAGGAAGCTAATCAACTGGAACGTTTCTGCGGCGAAAACGGTTACATGCTCGTCACCGAGTTTTATCCCGCTGACACCATTTGGACTGACCGTCCAGCCCGCCCCAGCGAGCCCGCATTTGTCCATGATGTGAAGTATGCCGGAGAGGAGGCTACCACTAAGATTGAGCGGCTGCTCACCATCCTTGAGGACAATGATGCTACCGCGATGCTGGTGACCTCACTGGATGACATCGCCTGGCTGCTGAACCTGCGCGGCAATGACGTGGCATTCACGCCAGTGGCTATCGCCTTTGCCTACATTTCCCGCGACAAGAAAGAACTGTTCATCGACGAGAACAAGGTGACCGACGAGGTGCGCCAGCACCTCAAGGATTGCGGTGTCAGGGTGCGCGACTATGACGACGTGGTGCGCTTCCTGGAGCGCGTGAGCGAGCATGAAGTTGTCCTCATCGACCCCAACCGCGTGAGTGACACCCTGGCCAACGCACTGCCCTGCCAGAAGGTTTACTACCGCTCGCCCATCACCGACCTCAAGTGCATCAAGAACGAGGTGCAGATCGAAGGCTTCCGCCATGCCATGGAACGTGACGGCGCTGCCCTGGTGCGCCTGTTCAAGTGGATTGAGGAAACTGCCCCCAGTGGCACCATCAACGAGGTGGACGTGTGGAATAAGGGTATGGAATTCCGTGCCCAGCAAGACCTCTACATCGAGGACAGCTTTGCCATGATCTGCGGCTACAAGGAGCACGGCGCCATCGTCCACTACGAGGCAACCGACGAGAGTGCTGCCACCTTGCATGGCGAGGGAATCCTGCTGGTTGACAGCGGTGCACAATACTTGGATGGCACCACCGACATCACCCGCACCATCACCCTGGGCAACCCCACAGCACAGGAAAAGCACGACTTCACCCTTGTGCTTAAGGGACATCTGGCCCTGCAACGCGCCAAATTCCCTGTGGGCACCACGGGTTGCCAACTCGACGTGCTCGCGCGCATGCCGCTGTGGCAAGAGGCCATGACCTACGGCCACGGTACCGGCCATGGCGTGGGGCATTTCCTGGGCTGCCATGAGGGTCCGCAAAGCATCCGCACCAACCTGATTGATGTCAAACTCATCCCCGGTATGGTCACCAGCAACGAACCAGGCCTGTACAAGACTGGAGAATACGGCATCCGTACCGAGAACCTGCTGCTCACCGTCGAGGCTGAGAAAACCGAGGAATTCGGCAATTTCCTCACTTTTGAGCCATTGACGCTCTATCCTTATGACCTGCAGCTTATCGACCGCACGATGCTTACTGCCGAGGAGGTAGCCCAGATCAATGACTACCACCGCATGGTGCGCGAGCGCATCACCCCGCTGCTCAATGCCGACGAAGCCGCTTGGCTCGCCAACAAGACCAAAGAAATTTAACACCCTCTAAACTCTAAATAACATGAGTTCTATGAGAATAACTGCTGATTTTCAGCTCCCCCTCTTGGATAAGAGGGGGCCGGGAGGCGTCGACACGACAGAAAACCGTAACCTTCACTGTATCATCAACGCCCCTGCCCTTTGGGCATTCCCTCTAATCTTAGAGGGGGAGTTGTTAACGCACTGAATCTCAGCGAACAATTTCATCGAATTCATTTAAACATTAAACTCTAAATAACATAATGGCTATCATCAAGAAAGTTAGGGGCTTTGAGCCCAAGATTGGAGAAAACTGTTTCCTGGCCGATAACGCTGTCGTTGTGGGCGACGTGACCATGGGCAGGGACTGCAGCATCTGGTTTAACGCCGTGCTGCGCGGCGATGTCAACACCATCACCATCGGTAATCGTGTCAACATCCAGGATAACAGTGTGATACACACCCTATATGAGAAATCCGTCACCGAAATCGGCAACGATGTCTCTATCGGCCACAATGTGGTCGTGCATGGTGCGAAAATCGGTGACATGGCGCTCATCGGAATGGGCAGCATCATTCTGGATCACGCCGAGATTGGCGAGGGCGCCATCATCGCAGCAGGTAGTGTTGTCCTCGGCGGCACCAAAGTTGGCCCTCATGAATTGTGGGCAGGCAGTCCTGCGAAGTTCAAGAAGATGGTTGACCCGAAACAGGCCAGCGAAATCAACGTGAAAATCGCCAAGAACTACCTGATGTATTCCACCTGGTATGAGGATTGATATCAAACTTATATTCGCCGAAGCGTAAAAATCCAAAATTCAAGATGAATAAGTATTATCTATTGACAATCATGGCGGTCGTGCTGGCGTTGATGCCGGCACGGGCCGCTATATACATGGTGGGCAACATTCCGTTCGGCAACTGGAATCCGGCAAATGGCGTCGAGATGACCAACCAGGGTAACGGCACCTACACCTATACCGTCAATGTCAGCGGAACGGTGTGGTTTGTCTTTGCCGACGGACAGGACAGTGACTGGACCACCTTTAACGCCAACTACCGTTACGGGCCACCCAACAGCACTCAAGAGGTCGCCGTGGGCAACACCTATACGACCCAGAAGAGTAACAACAACCACTCCTACAAATTCACAGGTAACGGTGTGGACTACACGTTCACGTTCAACCTGAACAACCTCACATTCAGTATCGCTGAGTATCAGGAGCCACCCCTCCCCGACCCCAGCACGCTGAGTGTGGGTGACGTGAATGGTGACGGAGAGATTACCATCGGCGACGTCACAGCCCTTATCGACATCCTGATGGGTGGCTTCGCCAACTATGACACCAAGAAGCGCTCCGACGTCAACTACGACAAGGAGACGACCATCGCCGATGTCACTACCCTCATCGATTACCTCTTAGGCGGGGAATTTCCCGTTCCTGTCAAGGAAGGCTACGATTACGTGTGGGATGACGATGCCTTACCCGAGATACACATCGACGTGAGACTGGGGGAATGGAACCGACTGCTAGCCCTCTATGACGCTAACAGTTTCACCACGCAGTATATCATGGCGACCATCTCGTTTGTCAAGGACGGTGAGACCACTGTCATCGACAGCGTGGGATTGCGCCTCAAGGGCAACACGTCACGCCGCCGCCCCGAGGGCCGTTATGGCGAAATGCATGTGCGCAACAACACAGACTGGCACCATGCCCACTTCGGCGTCAACCTGCGCAAATATGTCGATGATGAGGCCCATACCATCCAGGGCGTGCGTAAACTGCACCTCAAATGGTTCAAGGACGACCCCGCCTATGTGCGCGAGATGTTCTGCTACGAACTCTTCCGCCGCGCAGGCGTATGGACTGCCGTGCGTAACAATTATTGCCGCCTGTGGTTGCATGTCGAGGGTGATAGCCAGGAGGCCTACTATGGCGTCTATGAGTTAATGGAACCCATCGACAAGCGCTATCTCAAGGACCGCAAGAACCTCTTCGGGTCGAACAACGGATACCTGTGGAAATGCCGCAATGCGGCTGCCGGCCTCAATAACCCTAACGGCGACATCTGGTATGACGATGACACCGACGACCGCCATGCCTACACGCTCGAGACCCAGACCGAGGAGTTTGACAGCGCCCGTGTTCAGCTGGTGGATTTCATGAACAAGCTCAGCAGCCTCAACGACAATGCTTTCTACCAGTGGATTCAAGAAGTGACCGATGTGGACCTCCTGCTCAAGACCTATGCAGTCAATGTTGCCGTCGGCATGTGGGATGACTACTGGAACAACGCCAACAACTACTATATCTACTTTAATGCCAGGGGTCTGACGGGATATAAGTTCTTCTTTATCCCCTACGACTACGACAACACGTTAGGCACCAGCCTGAGGACCGGCGTTCAAGACGATGCTGGGCGGCAGAATCCCCTCAACTGGGGCAATGACAACAACCGCCTAATTGCCCGCATACTCAAGTTCAATGACTTCAGGGCCAAATATATCGCTTATCTCAAGGAACTCATTGACAAGAAAAACGCTTTCATGGACCGCACTTCGTCCCAAGCCCGCATCCGTTCGTGGCAACGGCTCATTGAGCCCTACGTCGACAACGACACGGGCGAGGACACCATGATCGAGGACAAGCCCGCCTCATGGGGCAATCACGGCGAGTACAACCTGCTGAAGAACAATGGCGACAACTTCTTCAACGTCAAGGCTTCAAGCATCAATGCCCTGCAGTGAAACTTATCCCTAAAGCCCGATGCCTACCAGAAATCGGGCAAAACATATAACCATTCAGGAAATAATGAGTAAGTTTGCACCGCAATAAAGACTTATTGTTAAGGAGAAGGCTACTATTATATGCTTTTCAACTCGTTTGAGTTCCTGGTGTTCCTGCCGATAGTGTTCCTGCTCTATTGGTTTGTCTTCCGCAAGCAGTTATGGCAAAACCTGTTTGTGGTGGTTGCGAGTTATGTGTTTTACGGTTTATGGGACTGGCGTTTCCTGGTATTAATTGCCATCACCTCGCTCAGCAGCTTTGCCAGCGGCTTGCTGATAGAGCATTATGAGGGCCGAAGGCCGATGCAGCGTCTGGTGAGCGCCGCCAACATCGTGCTCAACCTGGGCATACTGGGTGCTTTTAAATATTTCAATTTCTTTGTTGAAAACCTGGAGTTACTGTTGGGGGCACTGGGGTGGCATCTCGATGGCGTGACCCGGCAGATCATCCTTCCCGTAGGCATCAGTTTCTACACCTTTCAGGCGCTCAGTTATTCCATTGACGTTTATCAGAAGAAGCTGCCTGCCACGCGCAACATCGTGGAGTTTTTTGCCTACATCAGTTTCTTCCCGCAACTGGTAGCGGGCCCCATCGAGCGGGCGACAAACCTCTTGCCTCAATTCCAGCGCCGTCGGCATTTTGATTACGCCCAGGCCGTGGATGGTTGCCGACAGATGCTGTGGGGTTTTTTCAAGAAACTGGTAATCGCCGACAACTGCGCTGCTGTGGTCAATGAGCATTGGGCTAACTATGCCCATCTCCCGGGCTTGACATTGATTCTGCTCGCTGTACTGTTCACCATCCAAATTTACTGCGATTTTTCAGGTTATTCCGACATTGCCATCGGTTGCGCACGCCTGTTCGGGTTCAATCTGATGAGGAATTTCAATAATCCCTATTTCTCACGGAGCATCCCTGAATTCTGGAGGCGCTGGCACATCTCGTTGATCAGTTGGTTCCGCGACTATATTTATATCCCGCTGGGAGGTAACCGCTGCAGCAAGTGGAAGAACATCCGTAATGTTTACGTGGTTTGGCTCATCAGTGGACTGTGGCATGGCGCCAACTGGACATTTATCTGCTGGGGACTATACCATGGGACGCTGCTGGTCCTGTATAAATTGTTAGGTATCAACACGAAGGACAAGAACAGCCTGGCTGCTCTCCGGGTTTTCCCTGGCGTGAAAACGATGGGCCAGATGATGCTCACATTCACGCTGGCGGCCATCGGATGGATTATCTTCCGTGCTGAGTCTATGGCTCAAGCTGCAGATTATTTCACGTCGATTTTCACAAACCGTTTTTACGACCCGTCCATGACGCGTGGCTTGACGATGGCCGGATTCGGTTTCCTGCTGTTGCTCATTGAGTGGTTCCAGCGAGACAAACAGCATGCGTTACAGTTCCCGGGCAGTAAGCCGTTCAACTTCACGGCAATTCGCTGGGGCATCTATTATCTTATCATCTTGCTGATAGATAAATTCTCGGGGGAAAGTCAATCGTTTATCTATTTCCAGTTCTGAAAATGAAAAGGTTCTTGTGCAAAATATCACTTTTCTTTCTGCCTGTGATGGTATTGCTGATGTGCTATATCATCATTGACCCCTTTAAAGTGATATGGCACTATGACAACTATCGCAAGACGGACTCTGGTGCCTCGTTGAACAGGGGATTTGTCTCAGCTATGACCTATAAGCAACAGTACGGGACCTATCATTACGATTCCTTCATTTTCGGCAATTCCCGCAGCTTGTTCTATCAGGTTGATGAATGGAAAAAACACCTGCCCGATTCTGCTGTCTGCTACCATTTTTCGGTTTCCGGCGGGTCCATCAAGGGCTTGTATTACGCCATCAAGTATATTGATGATTGCGGAGAAAAACTCAACAATGCGCTGATTGTGCTTGACTATCAATTCCTGGGCAGAATAGATGTCCAGGGCCCTTATCACGCTACGCCTCCAGTGCTGACCGGATACCGTAATGCCTTCGCTTTTCATGGGGACATCCTCAGGAACTGGTTAGACCTTGATTTCTTGCGCTATTGGACAGAGTATCAGATTACTGGTGAGTTCAAGGACTACATGAGGAAGCACATCGAAAACAATGCAGGGTTCGTCTATGACCCCGTGACCAACGAAGAATCATCCAGGCTGAACGACAGTCTGATAGCTACTGGAGTGTTTTACAATGACAATAAAGTCAAGGAATTTGCCAATTATCAGCACCCGAAGGTATCTCCTGTCTTATTAACCGATGAAGCCAAAAGAATCTTGAAAGGCATCCGTGCCATATTGTCTCGGCACAATACCTCTTACAGGATTGTGATCAGTCCCTTATATGACCAGTACAGCCTTAATCCCGAAGATGAAAAAACGTTATTTGACATCTTTGGCAAGGCCAACGTCTTCAATTTCTCGGGCATCAACCACTGGACCACGGATTACCACAATTATTATGAGCCATCACACTACACACCCGCAGTAGCTGCTGAAATCATGGACAGCATCTACCGTGAACAAAGCAAGAAAGAATAACCGTTATATCACGTGAGTTCGATACTCAGTTCCCTCTCTTGGATAAGAGGGGGCCGGAGGGCGTCGATACCACCAAAGGCAGGCACTGCCACAGTATCATCAACGCCCCCGCCCTTCGGGCACCCCCTCTAATCTTAGAGGGGGAGGTGATGACGCACTGAATCTCAGCGAATAATATCGTCGAATTGACGCTTATTGTTATTGGGGGTTAGGCAAGGCCGAGGTCAAAATCTTTCAGGAACTGGTTGAAGTTTGGATTATGTTCCTTGATTTTCTCGACAACTTCGCGAGGGGATAGGATCTTGGGGGTGTCGATGGGCACTTCGCTCACCTTGATGTCGAGCGTGAAGCGGTCGTTCTTGACAGCGTCACACAGGAAGCGCATCAGCGACGCTTTGTGCTCCTCTACATTCTTCTGCTCGGTGGGACTGCCCACAACCATCACATAATGCTCAGCATCGCCTGCAGGCTGTGGCAAGGCATAGGACATCGTTGTACACAAAGCCCTCTCCTGCGGATGCTGATCGATGTAGCCCTGCCATGCGGCTTGCAACTGCTCATCGGTGAAGGGCTGAGTGCGCTGCGGGACATTGGCGGCTGCAGCCGCGGCTGCCTGCTGGGCGGTCGGGTCGTCCTGCACATTCACCATGATGCGGGCGGCTTTACCCAAAACACGGGGTATCGGGCTGCCAGCTGGGGCTGCAGGCGCAGCGGGAGCCGCTGTACGGGCGGGCTGCTGTGGAGTCTGAGCAACTGGCGGAGTTTGAAGGGCAGCCTTTGGTGCCACGGGCGGCGGTGCCACGGGCTGTGGTTTCACGGCCTGAGCCGGCTGAGAAACGGGACGCTGCTGGGCTGGGGCCTGAGCGGGCTGAGCGGGTTGGGCAGCTATCTTCTGGATGGGCGGTTGCGCGGCCTGCTGGGGCTGTGGGGACACGAGTTGACACAATTTGACAAGTGTCAGTTCCACTAACAGTTGCTTACTGCTGGCATTGCGGTAATTCAAGTCACAGTTGCTGCACAGGTCCAGCGCACGGTAATAAAATGCAGGCGACAGTTTCATGCTCTGCTCGCCATAGCGCTGAGCCACCTCGTCATTCATCTCTAGCAACTTGCGCGTCTGGGGCGTGCTGGCAACCATCAGGTCGCGCAGGTGCTGGGCCAAACCGTTGATAAAGAACTGAGAGTCAAATCCCTTATCACGGATTTCCTTATAGATGAGCAGGGCCTGCATGACATCGCCAGCGAGGAAGGTATCTACAAGCCTGAAGTAATAGTCATAGTCGAGCACATTGAGGTTATCGAGGGCGCTCTGGTAGGTGATATGCCCCTCGGTCGAAGCGGCCACCTGGTCAAAGATGGAGAGTGCGTCGCGCATGGCGCCATCGGCCTTCTGGGCGATGACGTTGAGAGCAGCGGGTTCGGCTTCAATGTTTTCTTGCTCACAGACATACTGCAATTGCTGGACAATGTCGGGCACAGTGATGCGGGCGAAGTCATAGATCTGGCAACGCGACAGGATGGTGGGGATGACCTTCTGCTTCTCGGTGGTAGCGAGAATGAAAATGGCGTATTCAGGCGGCTCTTCCAGCGTCTTGAGGAAGGCGTTGAAGGCAGCCTGCGAGAGCATGTGGACCTCATCGATGATGAACACGCGGTAACGTCCCGTCTGCGGCGGGATGCGCACCTGCTCGGTCAGGTCGCGGATGTTGTCCACACTATTGTTGGACGCGGCATCCAGCTCGTTGATATTGTAAGACCGCTGATCATTAAATGCCTTGCATGACGGGCACTCGTTGCAGGCTTCGCCCTCGGGCGTGGGGTGTTCACAGTTGATGGTCTTGGCAAAGATGCGGGCACAGGTTGTCTTGCCCACTCCACGCGGGCCACAGAAGAGGTAGGCATGCGCCAATCGGCCACTAGCGATGGCCGTCTTTAACGTGTGGGTCAACGACTGCTGGCCCACTACACTGCGGAATGTCGAGGGCCTGTACTTACGCGCCGATACGATATACTTCTCACTCATCGGATTACAAAAAGGTCTATTTCAACATTAGTCCAGTCTAGAAATGCAAAGATACAACATTTCCCCCAACTTCACTCCGTCACGCGGCAATTATTTTGTCATTTTTCCTTCAAGAAAGAACTAAAGACATCAGACACAGGCAGGATGATGAACCCTTTTTTGCAGGTGGGTTTAAAAAAAAGCAGAGGCAATTTGCACATTATTGATAAATGGTGTATTTTTGTGCCACAATTAACGAACATAAACCTGAACATTTTAGAGTAACTGCAATGAAAAATATCCTGATTATCGGCTCGACAGGACAGATTGGTTCGGAGCTGACTATGAAGTTGAGAGGCATCTACACTGGCAATGTGGTGGCTGGTTATATTCCTGGTGCCGAACCTAAGGGAGAACTCGCTGAGAGCGGTCCCTCGGAAATCGTTGACATCACTAACGCCCAGCAGATTGGCGCCGTGGTGGACAAGTACAACATCGACACGATTTACAACCTGGCAGCCCTGCTGAGCGCCGTTGCCGAGAACAAGCCCCAACTGGCTTGGCACATCGGTATTGATGGTCTGATGAACGTGCTCGAAGTCTCGCGCGAGAAGCATTGCGCCGTGTTCACCCCCAGCAGCATCGGTTCATTTGGTCCCAATGCGCCCAAGGATGGCACGCCTCAGGACACCATCCAGCAGCCCCGCACGATGTATGGTGTGACCAAGGTCACGGGTGAGTTGCTGAGCAACTATTACGCCCTCAAGTTCGGCGTGGATACCCGCTCGGTGCGCTTCCCCGGTCTGATCAGCTACGTCACTCCTCCGGGCGGCGGAACGACTGACTATGCCGTTGACATCTACTACAGCGCTGTACAAGGCAAGACCTTTACCTGTCCCATTGCCGCTGGCACACTGATGGACATGATGTACATGCCCGACGCCCTGCGCGCCGCCATCGAGATCATGGAGGCTGACCCCAACCGTCTGGTACACCGCAACTCGTTCAATATCGCGTCGATGAGCTTTGACCCCGAGGTCATCTATCACAAAATTCAGGAATACATCCCCGAGTTCAAGATGGTCTATGAAGTTGACCCGCTGCGCCAGGGCATTGCCGACAGCTGGCCTAACAAGTTGGACGACACCTGTGCCCGCGTCGAGTGGGATTGGAAGCCCGAGTATGATCTCGACGCCATGACCAAAGACATGATTGACAAGCTGCGCATCAAGTTCGGCATGAAGTGATAATCTTTCCTAGACGAAGATGAAGAGGTTCCTCTACGCCCTGTGTTGCCTTTTCGGCCTGTTGCTGAGTTCCTGCTCGGGCAACAGCTACAAGTTGGCTAAGGATTACCAGACCCGCGACACCTTTGGCTACCTTGTGTTTATCAGCGAGTCCGGCAAGCAGTATGACGACTTGTGGGTGAACATCTCGGGCCTGAACAAGACATTTCTCGCCTCGACCGCACAGATTGTTGACGGGGAAGTCAAGGGCATGAGATATGGTGCACAGCAGGGATCCCGCAGTGTGATGATTCGCCAGAAGAACGAACGTCTCCTCTATCAGGATATTGTCGAGATACGCGCCGGCAAGGACACCATCATCAAGTTCAAGGATTGATATTTCAGATACATTAAAAAAACGACCGCTCTTGTACACCACATGTGGTACAGGAGCGGTTGCTTTATGTCAAGACTGACCGATGTTAAAGGTCACTGGCGCAGAATGTCGATGAGTTCGGCCACACCCTGTGTCGCGGGCTTCTGGATGACATGAACCCAATCGGGCACGGCAGCAGGCTTGGGATCGATGTAATAGATGGGTACACCACGTTTCACATACTGAATCAGTGCGGCAGCCGGATACACCACCAGCGAAGTGCCGATAACGACAAAAATGTCAGCATCATGGGCCAGTTGTGCGGCAGCCTCCATATTGGGCACGCCCTCGCCGAAGAACACGATGTGAGGCCTCACAGGGTCGCCATGTGCGTCACGGGTATCCACGCTGGTCTCCAAACCCTTGTCGGTCAACTGGTCACAGGGCAAAGTATAAACGCGGTCTTCCCGCCTGAGGGAACGCACCTTCATCAACTCACCATGCAGATGCAGCACACTGCTGCTGCCGGCACGCTCGTGGAGGTCGTCCACATTCTGGGTGATAACGCGCACGTCAAAGTCCTTTTCCAAATCCACCAAACCGAGATGGGCGGCATTGGGCTTGGCGCCTATCAGTTGCAAGCGGCGCTCGTTGTAGAACTTATGGATGAGAGCCGGATTGCGCAAAAATCCCTCATGGCTGGCCACATCCATCACAGGATAATTCTCCCACAGACCGTCGGCATCACGGAAGGTCTTAATACCACTCTCGGCACTAATGCCGGCACCCGATGAAATCACTAATTTCTTCTTGCTCATAGTCATTGGTTGATTGGGTTGATAATTGGATTTTTAAATAATGTGAAAGCAAAAATAGTAAAAATTTTCTAAAAACGCACACCCTAATCAAGGAAATGACTATCTTTGCACCGTTTTTTACAAAAATAGAAGATTTTTCAATGGATAAATTGAGTTACGCATTAGGCTTGAGCATGGGTGGAAACTTTATCGGCTCGGGCATCAAGAAACTGGATATCAATGATTTTGCTGATGGACTGAAAGCTATCTTTGAAGGCGCTGAGCAGAAGATGACCTTCGACGAGGCCAAGCAGATTGTCACCGAGTATTTCACCAATCTTGAGAAGCAGGGCGCTGAGTTGAACGAGCGTCTGGGCCGCGAGTACCTGGAGAAGAACAAAAACGCTGAAGGCGTGAAAGTCACCCCCAGCGGACTCCAGTACCTGGTTGTGAAAGAGGGTGAAGGCCTCCAGCCTGGCCCCAACGACGTGGTTACCGTTCACTACACCGGCAAGCTGATTGACGGCACGGTATTTGACAGCAGCGTGGAGCGCGGCGAACCCGCAACGTTTGCAGTCGGTCAGGTCATCCCCGGTTGGGTAGAAGGTCTGCAACTGATGCGTGAGGGTGCTGCCTACAGGCTGTTCATCCCCTCCAACCTTGCCTACGGCCCCCTCGGCACTGGTCCCATCCAACCCAACTCGACGCTCATCTTTGACGTTCAGTTGCTCAAGGTCGAGAAAAAGTAAATCATCCCTCATTCAACGTCATTCATAACTTATCATAGCAACGCGATGAAGAAAGTATTAGTTATGGCAATAGCTGCCCTGCTCATGACGGGCATGGCAAGCTGTGGCGGCAACTCGTCAAGCACCGAGAACACCGAGGAAACCACTCCCGACTACGGCCAGCAGATCAAGGACAACAAGACCCTGGGTCGCGAGTTCATGGAGCAGAACGCCAAGAACGACAGCGTCGTGCAAACCCAGAGCGGCTTGCAGTACATGGTATTGAAAGAGGGTACTGGTGCCAAGCCCAGCGCCACCGACACTGTAACCGTGCACTATACCGGCAAGTTGCTGGATGGCACCGTGTTTGACAGCAGTGTGGAGCGCGGCGAGCCCGCAACCTTCGCCCTGGACCAAGTCATCCCCGGTTGGACCGAAGGTCTCCAGCTCATGAGCGAGGGCAGCGAGTACCGTCTGTTCATCCCCAGCGAACTGGCCTACGGTTCAAAGGGCGCTGGCGACAAGATCCTTCCCAACGCGACACTCATCTTTGACGTGCAGTTGATCAAGGTCACAAAGAAAAACTAAAAACTATTTTAAATAACAACATTCAAAATTCTTTTAAAAAACAGGTTTTATTATTATGAAGAAGATTTTAGCAATTGCAGCAGCCGGTCTGTTGACCGTAGGTTTTGTAGGTTGCAACAGCAAGGCAGGTGGCAGCAGCGAGGCTATGGACTCGTTGAGCATGGCTTTTGGTGACCTGTATGGTGCCGGTATGGGCCAGCAGTTACGCAGCATGGATTCCGCCATCAACATGGATCAGGCCCTCAAGGGTATGGAATTCATCGCTAACGCTGACACCAGCAAGAATTTCCAGATGGGTCTGCAAATGGGTATGCAGATTGCCCAACTTTATCAGGGTATCGAGCAGCAGTGCGGTATGCCCATCAACAAGGCTCTCTTTATGAAGCACCTGCGTGAAGCCATCATGAAGACCACCCCCATGGGCCAGGAAGAAATGATGATGATGCAGAGCAAGATTGAGCCTCTGCTGAACAAGGCTATGGAGCAGTCTCCCAAGGCCGTTGCCAACAAGAAGGCCGGTGAGGAGTACATGGCAAAGCTGAAAAACGACAAGGACTATACCTTTACCAAGAGCGGTATCGCTTACAAGGTGCTCGCAGCTGGTGAGGGCAAGAACTTCAGCGACAGCGACATCGTTAAGGTGAACTACGTGGGTCGCCACATCAACGGTGAGGAGTTTGACAAGAGCGGTGAGAACCCCGTGCCCTTCAACCTGAAGCAAGTCATCCCCGGTTTCTCTGAGATGATTCAGCTCATGAAGCCCGGCAGCAAGGTAACTGTTGTTATCCCCGGTGAACTCGCTTACGGTCCCCAGGGTAACCGCGGCATCGAGCCCAACGAGACTCTGATTTTCGACATCGAGACCCTCGGCATCGACGACAGCAAGCCCGCTGGTCCCAGGATGCAGATGCCCGTCACCAAGAAGTAATCCATAACGGATAACCGACAACCTAACCGCTTGGATGCATAACTGCATTCAAGCGGTTTTTATTGATTTAGCACAATATAATTTTATCCATAACGTTCTATTAATACACCTCTTATTAACCATTTAAACATCCAACATTATGAAAAAGTATCTTCTTTTAGCTATAACCTGGATGCTTGCTCTTGCTTCATGCGACAACAAGGATGAACCAAACAAGGATCCATTAGCCAATGACCCTGTCAACATCTATGTGTCTTTTATCGAGAACAACCAAGACTTCATCTATAGCCTTGACGGAGAGTTGATCTTCCAAACTGAGCCTGGCAAGAGAATCATGTATCTTACTGCAGAGGGGCAGGACTGGTACGCAGTGTTAAATAATCAATCTATTCTCAAGAATGGAGTGCCCATTTATTCTGCCGATCGCAAAACCGGAATCAACGGCTTGGCGGTATATCATGGAGATTATTACACCCTAGAGGCTGAGCCGCAATACACCTCCGATCCTAATGCCCCCACATATATCGGCGACAGGTGGACCATTAATAAAAATGGCACCCTACTATACTTTTTGGCTGAGTATTTGGGTCAAGCATCTTTCAGTAATCTGAGAATACATCCCAAAACAACCGGGCAACCTGATGTTGTTGTCGATTCCTACACCGGATATGGGAAATGCCCATGGGTTAATGGACAAGAATTCACCCTTCCTAGTGTGGAGTTTCAGGATATGTTATGCTTTGACGTATGTGATAATCAAGCATTGATGTGCTACTGGGATTATTCACTCAAGGCCAAATATTGGTTTAGTGGCAAAGAAGTAAGCCTAGGCTCATTTTTCCCTGTTCAGGCAAGCATCTATGACGGCAAGCCTTACATCCTAGGCAGTGCAACTGAAACATCGGGTGTAAAAAAAGAACCCGTCCTCATCATCGATGGTCAAGAAACAATTTTTGAGAGTCCTGCAATTGATAAGAACCTGAAAAGTTCAGGTGGTATGCTCAAACGCGGGGAAGACCTTTACGTCATGTGCTATGGTGATCACTACTCAGTGATTTTCAAGAACAATCGTCCCATCATTCGCAATAGCGAGATCCAAGACGGTACAAATAACAATGGCAGTTCTATCGCTGACCACCACTATAGAGGCTTCATCGTAATAGACAAACCATTAATCAACAAGTAACAAGTTATTTACGAATCATCTGGAAAAGCCATCGGTAGGACGATTCCCCTGATGGCCTTTCTTTATAGCCAGAGGAGGAAGTCCTCGCGCTGGAGTTTGGGGTTGGGATTGAGGATGGCGATTTTGTTGTTGGTATAGGTTTGCCCCATGGGCATGTACCCGCAACAGGCGTCAAACAGCCGGGCCATCTCCTGATTGCGGTTGAGATTTCGCAGCACGAGGACGCATTGTTCGTCCAGCAGGCGGTTGAGCACGGCATCTGCTACGGGCATGTTGACCAACGCCATCTTGGGGGCATCATCGTTTTCCATGAACTCATTGGCCGCAACGTCCACGTCATTGTAGCACTCTACCCTACCCAGCTGGCTTTGCAGCACACGCACGGCAAGCGCATTCCCCTCCAATTGGGGATCGTAGAGGTAGAGGTCGCTGGTGCTGTTCACAGCCAGCATAGCGACACTCTCAACACCTGTGGCGGCGCCTATCTGCAAGATGTAACCAGGATTGAAGAAATTAGTCACCCTGAACAGCAATCTCGCCTCACGCTCACTGATGAGATCCATCTCTCGCCGCTGTTGGCGATTGGTGCTGGACTTGATGGTCTCTATCAACTGGTGAATGCCTCCATAGGCATAATAGGGCCATTGCTGGCGCCAGACCGTACGCACAAACTGGTAGGCATAGGGCGAATGGATGCCGAAGCCGCCACTGCGATGGTGACGGCTCCAAGCATTTAGATATTGTTTCAGACGAAACAAGGTTTTTTTAAGCGTTAGTTGCTTCTTTCTTCTTGCGCAACTTGTCACCGAAGAGGGCGTAATTCAACGCCAACAGCAACAAGAGATAGATGGCGATGACAGCGATCTTGGCCCAAGTCTGGGTCTTGCTGACCTCATCGGGAGCGAACTTGAAGTCGATCTCATGGTCACCAGCGGGCAGCTGCAGGGCACGCAAGACATAGTTCACGCGACCCATCTCTGCAGGCTTGCCATCAATGCTGACCTTCCAGCCCCAGGGGAAATACACCTCACTGAAGACGGCCAAGCCGCCAGTGGCGCTGTGGCTCTTATAAGTCAAGTGGTTTGGAGCGTAGGCAGTCTCATAGATGGTGTCACCGGGTTGCACGGCGCGGGCCTCGCCCAACTGCTGCTTGAATTTGGCATCGGCCACTGCACTGCGGGCAGGATTGAAGTTGTCGAGGAACGCCATTTCCTCGTCAGCATTGTTCACATAGGTCAACGAATCGACAAACCATGCATTGCCCAGGGCTTCAGGATTGCGCTGTACCGTCTGATCATCGAGGATGAAATAGCGGGCATTCAGCATATTGAGCACCTGCATGTTATTGTTGGCAATCTGGTTATTGATCAAGTCATTGTAGCGCGACAACTTGGCTGCGTGGTAGCCGCCCACGGTCTTGTGGAAATAGCTGGGCATGGCCTCGCCGAAGTGCTGCACATCCATCACACGGTAGTTCACGTCCTTGTCCTGCAGGATCTGTGCATCGGCGGGACGCTGCGAGAAGGTCTGCTCGGGGACATCATATCGAGAGGTGAACGTATCCGAGTCCATGTAGCGCTTGTTCACGGCATACATGTCAACGAGCACGATACCAGCTACGATGAGCGTGGCCACCATCTCATTCAGTTTACCCTTGAGATAGGCAAAGATGACTCCTAAGCCGAGCAGGATGACGATAAGGCTGCGCCAAGCGTCACCGCTGACAAGGGCCCCACGCACGGCGGCAATGGCCGCATCGACGCTGGGGAATTGCTGAATCTGTCCCGAAGCGACAAGCTGCTCATGCTCCTGAGCCGAGAAGTGGCCGAAGATGCCCGGGAAAATCGCAGTCACCAGACAGATTACGGCACACAGGCCGAACGAGATGAACAGCGGCATGCGGTAGCGCTTCCAGCCGTCCTTTTCCTTAAAGAGTTCACGCAAGCCCAGAACGGCAAGAATGGGCATCGCAATCTCGGCAATAACCAGTATAGACGCCACGGTGCGGAACTTGTTGTACATTGGGAAATGGTCAATCATCCAGTCGGTGAGCCACATCATGTTGTGACCCCACGAGAGCAGGATGCTGATGATGGTGGCAACGAGCAACGCCCATTTCACCGGGCCCTTGACGATCAAGCAGCCCAACAGGAACAGCGCGCAAATCAACGCCCCGACGTAGACAGGGCCGTTGGTCATCGGCTGGTCACCGAAGTATTGCGGGAACTGGCTCAGGATCTGGACATCCTGCTGGTTCATTTCACCATTATTGGCCATTTTCTCCGCCTTCTTGGTGTCACTCAAGGCCAACATGCGGTTGTCGCCGTGCTCGGGCTTGATGGTAGCGCCACCCTTTACATTAGGGATGAGCAGGGTAAAGGTTTCACCCTTGCCATAACTCCACTGGGTGATGTAGTCCTTGTCAAGGCCGCCCTTGGTGGGTTGGGCCGTGGCGGCGTCCTCGCCCTTGGGCGTGAGTTCGCTGTGGCCGCCACGCATGGTCTCTTGGGAATACTTATAAGTCAAGTACAGGTTGGGAGAGTTGGCAGCCAGGGCCAAGGCGGCCGCAATGGCAAGCGAGACGGTGGCGATGCACCAGCGGCCCACCTGTTTGTCCATGATGGCCTTGACCAGATAGGCAATGACCAGGGCGGCGATGAGGAACATCGAGTAATAGGTCATCTGCACGTGGTTGCTGGCCAGCTGCAATGCGGCAAAGAAGGCTGCCACAGCGGCACCACCCAGGTATTTGCCACGATAGCACCACACGATGCCCGCAATGGTGGGCGGGATATAGGCCAGCACCATCAGTTTCCAGATGTGGCCCGCACCCATGAGGATGAAGAAGTAACTCGAGAAGGCATAGCCGATGGCACCCAGCACGGCATAGTACCACTTGACCTTGAATGCCAGCATGAGCAAGAAAAATCCCAGCATCAGCAAGAACAGCCAGCTCACGGGCGTCGGGAAGTAGAGGCGATAGAGCGCCGACAGGGGATTCAAGTAGGACGTGCCCTCATAGGAAGGTGCAATCTGGAACGTGGGCATTCCGCCAAACAGGGCGTCGGTCCACCAGGACTTCTCGCCGGTTTGTTCCTGGAAGGCTTTAATCTCCTGACTGTTGGCAGCGCCCTGCATCACGTCATGCTGCTGCAGGACATCGCCGTTCACGTCATTGGGATAGAAATAAATCCATGAGATTGCGGCAAACGCGATGACCGCAATCAGGAAGTGGATCACGTCGCCCAGCGACAATGACCCAATCAGTTTCTTGTCTAAATTACTCTTCATTATCGTCGTTAATGATTTGGTTTTCTTGATTACAACCTGCAAAGGTAGTGCAAGCCGAGCGGAAAACAAAATTTATTTTGATTTTCCCGAGGCGCAGCCTACTTTCGCAGCAAGGCAAAGGTATTAATTAGTTTTTAGTCCTTAGTCCTCAGTCCTTAGTTTCTTTGATTTTGATAGGACGGAGGAAACGGAGAGAACGGAGGGGACGGATACGAGCCGGTGGCTCGCACTACGGGACTGGTTGG
This sequence comes from uncultured Bacteroidales bacterium, assembly GCA_902776435.1. Classification (GTDB taxonomy): domain Bacteria; phylum Bacteroidota; class Bacteroidia; order Bacteroidales; family Muribaculaceae; genus Sodaliphilus. The sequence goes on from CACYQB010000017.1 coordinate 88,062, forward strand.
TTTCTAGTCGTTAGGCTTTTCGATTTAGGTTTTGGTGGGGTAGTTGGTTGGGGAGTGGCCTGTGGCACGCTTGAAGACGGTGTGGAAGTGGGTGCGGCTGATGCCGCAGTGGTCGGCGATGGCTTCGACGGTAAAGTCGGGGTGCTCTCGCAGCATCCGCTTGGCTTCGTTGATGCGCAGGGTGGTCATCCACTGCGTGAACGACTCATAGCCTGATGCCTTGACCCATGCCAGGAGGTGGGTGCGCGGGATGCCGAGTTCGCGGGCGACATCGGCACTCTTGAGGTCGTGGCGCAGGTACTTGCCCTGGGCGACCCAGTGCTCGATGGCGACGTTCTCGCTTTCTTTCAGTTCGGGGTTCTTCACGGCATCATTGCTTGTTGTTGCCGGTTCGGCGGTTTGGGTTTTCATTTCTTGCTGCTCTTCCTCCTCGGCCTCACGCACACGGCGCGAGGCACTGCTGATGACATATCGCACGAAGCAGAACCACAGGTAGAAAATGGCGGTGATGAAGAACACGGCAAAAACCGCCAACGGCCAGCCTGACGAAAAGATGGCAACGGGCAGTATCAGTGCCAGCGCCATTAGTGCGATGATGCTGATGCTCATCCAGTTGACCAGACTATCGGGTTCGCGGTCGTAGTAGTTGGCAAGCATGGCCCTCAAGCGCCTGAGTTCGCGGCTAATGAGCACGGCATAATAAGCCTGCAAGAGGGCAAAAACGGAACTGGCCACCATGTCACACTCCATCAGATGATGGGGCTGGAACCAGCCCACGGCAAGAATGACGGCGTTCAACACACAGGCAATCCCGCCGAATATCCATTCGCGGCGACGGATGCGGCCCTGGCGTTGAAGGTTCAAGACACACGTCGAGAACAAGACGGTACAAGGTGTGAACAACAGCAGGTTAAGGGCCACAGCGCGTGAGACACTTGAGGCACGCAGCCCAGAGGTGAACTGCAAGAAGAATTGTAAGCCGGTCAAGATGAAGGCCAATACCATGAGCCAGCGCGAACGATTGGTCACGCGGTCATCAGCAACGCGTCCTGGAAGCAGAAACACCAATACCCCAGTCATCAGTAGCGTCAGCACAATGGCTGTAAACTGCATCTCTCTCATACCAGGTGCAAAGATAGTGCATTTTATGAACACGGGCAAACAACCAAAACATAATTCTTAAAAATTTGTACTTGATATTTAATAAATGTTAATTATTTGTTTTATTTTGCGAATTAAGACAGGTAAAATGGAGAATTAAGACAACTGATTGCGAATTAAGACAGGCGTTGCGGCTGGCTTGTGGTAAATTTGTGAAGAAAATAATTGATCCGCATGTGATATGGATTTCTACAATTACATCCTCGATTCGCCCTTGTGGCTCACCGTCCCGCTCGTCATCATCAACCTGGTGTTGTGGGGACTGCTCATCTATCTCATTTGGAAAAACTGGTTCCGGCGCAAAGACGAGGATTGACCAACCGAAAATCATTCAATCATCAAAATATTCACATTATTAAATTACAAAGATTATGAGACGATTTAAAACACAATCAATCTTGACAAGAGCGGCCCTGACGCTGCTCGTGATGATGACCTGCGCCACGGCGTGGGCCGAGACACAAATCGTTACCTACATTGACGAGAACGGAACGGAACAAACAGTTGAAGCCACACTACTCACTGATGGTGGCTGGAAGGATCCGGGCTGGTATGTAGTAACCGGAAATATCGAATTGGACGGTTTTATAGCTTTCAGAGATTCCTCCAAGCTCATTCTTGCCGATGATGCGAGACTACATCTTATCAATTATGATCTCTTATGTACGGGAGACTTAACCATTTACGGCCAAAGAAATTGTACGGGGCAATTTGTGAACACTCCAGGCGATAATACTTATGGAATTAGGACCTTTGGCAACTTAAAAATCTGCGGAGGCGTGATTGAAGCTTATGCCAGCAAGAGCAATGCTGCTATAGGAACTGCAAATACAGGATTATCAATTACTATAACAGGTGGGAAAGTAACTGCAACTGGTGATCCTGAAATCGGTTATGGTCTTGAGGTTTTAAACGGCCCTCTCACCATCACAGGCGGACAGTTCACCGCCACTGGCGATTATGGAGTTAATGCTAAGACCATCACACTTGGTTGCACCACTCAAGAGGATTTCATCTATATCAATAAAACAGCCTATGATAATTCGCTACAAATTGTTGAAGGTCAAACTCTGACTGATGACGAGGGAAACGAATATAGTGGATTTTACAGCGGAGCCAACATCATTAATGGCAAAAGACTTCACCTGCCCTTGCCTAAATACAGCATCACGGTGCCCAACTTTGCACACGGCAGCGTGACAAGCGACATGGAGATCGCCAGTGAAGGCACGACCGTAACACTCACCACCACGCCCGACAATGGCTATGAACTTGAGACCCTCACCGTGATGAATGGCGACACCCCTGTGGAGACCACCGCAGGAGCCAACGGCACCTACACCTTTGTGATGCCTGCCGGCGATGTGACGGTAAATGCCATCTTTACTTCACACCTGGGCGAAGGGGATGGTTCAGAGGGAAATCCCTACATCATCAGCAGTGCTGAGGGTTGGGACTACTTCTGCGACTGTCTTCAGGACAACGACACGTGGAACCGCTTTAGCGGCAAGACGGTGAAACTGGGTGCGGACATCAGCGTCAGCCGCATGGCAGGTGCTGACTACCACGACTTCCTCGGCAATTTTGATGGTGGGGGCAACAAACTCACCTTCACCGCCGAGGCCACAGACAGCTACTTAGCTCCCTTCAGCAATGTGCTGGGCAGCAGCGACACCGACCACGCCGTCATCCGAAACCTGAAGGTGGAAACCAACATCACCGCCAACGACTACCGCCACATGGCCGGACTCATTGCCAAAGTATGGGGCTACGTGGACGTGACCAACTGCGACGTCACTGTCAATATTAATAGCACCAAGGGCGACAACAACACTGACCTCTATCCCGCTGGCATCGCTAGTCAGGTGGTCAGTAGCGCCCAGCTCGCCGTGAGTGGCTGTACCGTCGACGGCACCATCAGCACCAACGGCAAGTACGCAGGCGGCATCATCGGCATCGCGCAAGGCTCAGCCAGCATCACCAACAGCGTCAGCAGCGTCACCATCGATAGCAGCACAGAGGGCGATGGCACCCACGGCGGACTCGTAGCCGTGCAGGGCAACTACGACGGCAAAACCCTCACCATTGAGGGCTGCGTCTTCAACGGCAAACTGCTTGGCACATCGACCAACAGCTGCGGCGGCTTCGTGGGCTGGCGCAACAAGACCGTCAACATCAGCAACAGCCTCTTTGCCCCAGCCGAGGTGAACATCGACGAAAGTGACTGCTACACTTTTTCGCGCCGTGATGGTGCCACCATCACCAACAGCTACTTCACCGATACGCTTGGTGTCGTTCAGGGCAAGCAGGCCCACAGCATCATCGCTGGCCAGGGTGTGACCGTTGGGTTCAGCGGCACAGCCGCTGAGTACGGGACAAGCGGCATCACCGCCTATGGCACAGGCATCATGTATAAAGGTGTGCTCTATGCTGGTGTTAACGACGAGGTGAGCCTCAACCTGGACGGTTCGGACGATGGCTACAGCGTCAATGCGGGCACCTTGACGGGAGAGGAGGATCCCTTCACCCTGCTCATGCCCGACGAGAACGTGACCATCTCAGGAGCAGCCCAGTTCCAGCGTGGTGACGTGAACCATGACGGCCACATCACTATTGCTGACGTAACCGCCCTGATCGACTACCTGCTAAGCAACGACAGTGAGATACCAGCCGAAGCCAACGTTAATGGCGACAGCACCGTCAGCATTGCCGATGTCACTGCCCTGATTGACTATCTGTTGAGTGGTGCCAATTAACATGTGTTCGACAAAAATTAAGTACTGTCAATCTACACCTCCCCTAAGATAGGGGAGGTGGGATTCCTCCCCCGCCTGGGGGGAGGTGCCCATTAGGGCGGAGGAGGGGGAGTGCGTCGGATGAGTATGATTTGTCCTTGAATTATATTCTCAGGTGGCATCAACGCCCCCGCCCTAACGGGCACCCCCTCTTAGATAAGAGGGGGAGTTGCTAACGCGCTGATTGGCAAACAACAAATTCATTGAACTCACGTTAAGGTATTAGACAATTAGAGACGCAAGGGTTTGCGTCTCTAAGTTGTTTAATAAGTTGGCGTGAAGTTCAAAGAAAAAACTTAGAACTCTGTGAAGGACAGGGGCATCGTGTCCTGGAAACTGTCGAGGATGTAGATTTTTTCCTTGCCAGCGAGGATGAGTTCGATGGGATGGCCGTTTTTCTCAAACTCGAGAAACGCCTGGCGGCAGACACCGCAGGGGGCCGTCGGCTCCACGACAAACTCGCCACGGGTGAAAGAAGTGATGGCCACCGACTTGACGGGCACACCGGGGAATTTGGCACCTGCTGCATAGAGTGCGGCACGCTCGCCACAGATGCCGGCAAAGGCCGCATTCTCCTGATTAGCACCGATAAACACCTCGCCATTGTCGAGCTGTAATGCAGCGCCGACCTTGAAGTTACTATATGGAGAATAGGAGTGTGTCGTGGCCTCTCGAGCCATGTCCACTAATTTTTTTTGCTCCTCGGTGAGTTCATTATAAGAATAAACCCTTACCTTTGTGGTGATTTTCTTTTCGATCATAACGAATTATGAGTTTTATTGACTTGGAACGCAAAATTATAGTTTTTTTCTCGATAAACAAGCGAATCTTGTTAATTTGCTTGATTTTTGTGCATTTTTCAGCCTTTTGGGCACCTGCACAGACCAAACATCAGCGATATCTTGACTACATCGAGCGCTACAAGCAGGTGGCGCTGCAATCTGAGCGGGACTATGGTGTTCCCGCCAGCATCACCCTCGCTCAAGGGCTGCTCGAGAGTTATGTGGGCCAGAGCAAGATGGCCGTTGAAGCCAACAACCACTTCGGCATCAAGGCCTACCACTGGCAGGGCGAAGTCTATGGGCGGAGCGACTCCCTGGGCACCGTGGGCTATCGCAAATATGGCAGTCCCGAGGATTCCTTTATCGACCACGCCAAGTTCCTGAACGGCCCGCGCTACACAGTCCTGTACCAGCTTGACGTGACCGACTACCGCAGCTGGGCGCAAGGGCTCAGGGACTGCGGATATGCCGAGGACATCAACTACCCGGCCAAACTCATCAACATCATTGAACAATATGAGCTGTATGCGATCAATGGCGGCAAGCGCATGGATGGCAAAGAGGTGGTCGTGCAAGTCGAGGAGGAAATCGAGGAAGTCGTCAGCGACCGCTGGCACCATCGCAAGCGCCACAACCGCAAGGCTGAGCAGCCCACGGTCCAGGAGCAAAGCCCCGCGCCACGACCTTACACTCCCATGCGCCAAGGCAGTGTCGCCTCCAGTGCCGACAACGACTAGGTTTTTAGGGGTCAGAAATCTTACAAAGAAAAAACGAAACAATAGAAAAATATTATTATCTTTGTGGGCTGATAGCCGTTTTCGGTCCCCCAACTAAGGACTAAAAACTAAGAACTAAGGACAAAGGACTAAAAACTAAAATACATTAATGTCAAACCTTTAAATACTGATTTTATCATGTTTGGAAAATTCCAGGAACATCTCCAGAAGGAGCTCGCCGACATCCAGGCTGCCGGTTTGTACAAGAATGAACGCATCATCACCACGCCGCAGCGCGCCGACATCCAGGTGAAGCCCAATGACGAGGTGCTGAACTTCTGCGCTAACAACTATCTCGGCCTCAGTGACAACAGCCGTCTGATCAAGGCTGCCACCGAGACCATGTCCCACCATGGCTACGGTATGTCATCGGTTCGCTTCATCTGCGGTACCAGCGATATCCACAAGGAACTTGAGGCTGCCATCGCCGACTATTTCCACACCGAGGACGCCATCCTCTACGGCTCATGCTTTGACGCTAACGGTGGTCTGTTCGAGGCCCTGCTGACCGAGGAGGATGCCATCATCAGCGACTCGCTGAACCATGCTTCGATCATCGACGGCGTGCGCCTGTGCAAGGCTAAACGCTACCGCTATGCCAACGCTGACATGGGCGAGCTCGAGGAGTGCCTCAAGCAGGCCCAGGAACAGCGCTTCCGCATCATCGCTACGGACGGCGTCTTCTCGATGGACGGCAATGTGGCTCCCATGGACAAGATCTGTGACCTGGCTGAGAAATATGACGCCATGGTCATGGTTGATGAGTCACACTCGGCAGGCGTCGTTGGCCCGACCGGTCACGGTGTAGCCGAGCAGTACAACATCTATGGCCGCATCGATGTCTTCACCGGCACGCTGGGCAAGGCCTTCGGCGGTGCTATGGGCGGTTTCACCACTGGCCGTAAGGAGATTATCGACATGCTGCGTCAGCGTTCACGTCCTTACCTGTTCAGCAACAGTATCGCTCCCGGCATCGTTGGTGCCAGCATCGAGATGTTCAAGATGCTCAAGGAGAGCAACGCCCTGCACGACAAGTTGGTGGACAATGTGAACTACTTCCGTGACAAGATGATTGAGGCCGGCTTCGACATCAAGCCCACCCAGAGCGCTATCTGCGCCGTGATGCTCTACGACGCCAAGTTGTCGCAGGACTTCGCTGCCGAGCTGCAGAAGGAAGGCATCTACGTTACCGGTTTCTACTATCCCGTTGTTCCCAAGGGCCAGGCTCGCATCCGCGTGCAGGTATCAGCCGGTCACGAGCGTGAGCACCTCGACAAGTGCATCAACGCCTTCATCAAGATTGGCAAGCAGATGGGAATCATTAAGTGAGGCTTTAGGTTTTAGGCTTTAGGTGCCAACTAAGGACTAAGAGCTAAGGACTAAGGACTAAAAAATACTAACAATCATTATAACACCCAGAAAAAACCTCATGTTGACGGTCGCAGGTGCAACCACCCGCGACCGTTGTTTTTTCAATCGGTTGTTTTTGCTGTTACAGGCGGGATTTCTCGTCGTTGCCGGCGCCGGTGCCCTTGTACTTGCTACGGGTGACGTTGAATTTGTAAGTCACGGTCATGCCGATGGTGCGGTCAAAGTTGTAGCAATCCTTGGTGAAATTGGTGCCGATGCCGTAGGTGGTCCAGCGTTCCTGACTGGTCTTGAAGATGTCGTCGGCATAGAGGTTGACCAGCAGCGCCTTGTTGAAGAAGGATTTGTTGATGCGGGCTCCGACGGTCCAATAGTGCTTGACGCTCTGGAACTCGTCATCGGCATCACTTGCAAATCGCACACCCAGCACTGCCGTCCAGGAATGAGGAAGAACAAAGGTGTTTCTCAGTTCAAACCGCCACAACGGCCTGTGATGGGTCAACCGTGAACCGTATTGCTCTGCATCAAAGAAGACCTTGTTGAAACTCAGCGTCACCGTGGGCCGATAGACACCGAAGCGAGGTGCAGCCACCAGCGAGGCAAACAAACGCTGGGCATCACCATAGTTGTGGGTACACAGCAGGGCATAACGCTTGTCCTTCTCCAACACGGGTACCCAGCACATAGTGCTTTGGCTGTAGGTGTAGCGCACCTGCAGGCTCAGCCACGAGTAAATGGCCGACATCTCCAAACGGTGGTTCAGCTGCGGGCGCAGCAGCGGATTGCCACCCTCGTAGGTGTAACGGTTATCGTACTGGATGAAATTTCGCAGCTGGAAATAGCTGGGTCGGTCGATACGACGGCTGTAATTCAGTTGCCAGTTCCACTTGTCCTTCTTCCAGGCGACGGAGGCATTGGGGAACCAGTCATTATAGGTGCGGCTGGGTTCTTCTTCACGGATGCCCGACGAATAGTAGTCGGAGTTGATGTGCTCAAAACGCAGTCCGGCGCCGAAGGTGAAATTGCCCAGGGTGAAGTCATACTCGGCAAAGCCCGCACTATTGTTCTCGCGGATGCGCGTGTCGGATGACAAATGGGACTGATCGTCGTTGGAATAGGTGCCGTCGGTACGGGTAAAGGTCAACTCAGTGCCGATGCTGGCGGTACCTTTCAACAGGGGGTGACTCAGGATGAGTTTGCCGGCGGTCATCTGGTTGCGTTGGCGGCTCTGGGTGAGCACATGGCGGTCATCAAGTTCATCGCTTAATTCAGTGCGTTCATCAGTATTGCGTTCATTGCGACAATACCACGTGCCGTTAAAGTCGATTGACAACTGGCCCACTTTGCCCACATAATACAAATTGACATCGTGCAACGGATTATTTTTGCGATTGACGAGGGCATCATACAAGACGCTGCCTTCAAGTATACCGTTGTTCCATATCTGCTGCTCACCGATAACACTGCTATTCTTGATATTGACCCCGCTCAAGGTGTAAGAGGCACCCAGCGAATGGTTGTCGTTGATATCGTAATTGAAGCCTACTTGCTCATAATGCGACTTACTGCGGAATTTGGTGTCGCCCGTCTGGTCAACATGCACTGTGCCATCCTCCAAGAACAAGTCATTATTGATATCATTGTCCTCACCCATCCATGCGCTGCGCCAGTAGCCCTCGGCAAACAATTCCAGGCCGTGAGTGCGGTATTTCACGTCTATATCCTGATATCCGCCCCACTCGTGGTTGTTACGCACGTTGGTAATAGTGCTGACACTGAAGCCATCTCCTTGGGGTTTGACCGTGTAGATGCGGATAACCGACGACACATTCTTTTTGTATCGGGCACCTGGGCTCGTGATCACATCGATGGACTTGATGTCGCCCGACTTGAGGCGTGACAACTCGGTATTGCTCTGAATCGGGCGGTTATTGATGTAGATGAGCGGTGTGCCACTGCCAAAAATGCTCACTTGGCCGTCGCCCTTGACATCGACGCGGGGCAACTGGCCCAGCACGTCAATGCCCGTACCCATGTCGCTGAGCACCGTGCCCGCAACGTTGACCGTCATGCCGCCCGTGGTCATCTGGTACTGGGGGCGTTCGCCCTTGACGGTGACGCTGCCGAGGGCGTATTGGTCGGGCTGCATTTTGATGGTGCCCAGGTGGGGCGACTTGCAGTGGCGATAGACGGGACGGTAGCCCACGTAGGTGATGCGTGCGAGGACGCCGCTCTGGTCACATGGGATGACGAACAGACCGCTCTCGTTTGTCACGCCGCCGGTGATGAGGGTAGAGTCGCGCGGCGAGAGCAGGGCAACGTTGGCATAGGGCAACGGCTGGCCCGTCTCGTCGAGGACGGTGCCCTTGTAGCGCGTGGAAGCCTTCTGCGGGCACTCGACGGCGATTTCCTTGCCCTGCACAGTCATCTTGATGGGATAGAAACCAATCAACTGCTGGATGGCATCGGGCACCGACTTGTTTTTGACCGAAGTCGTCACCCTGAAGTCCTCCAACTCGTTGTAGAGAAAACTGATGTTGTATTCCCCACCCCGCTCGTTGAGCCACTTGAGTGCCTCGCTCATCGACACGTCATTGAACGACCGCGTCACCCGCTGCCCAAAGGCAGCCGTGGCGATGCACAAGCACGCCACGATAAATATCATACGTCTTGCCATCATTCCACCACGATTGTATTGCCCTCCTTACTGATATTCACACTCTCGAACAGGTTGAGGCGCTCCAGCACCGCATCCAAGTCCTCATCGGGCTGCCATACGAAGTAGAAGCGCAGTGCGCGGACGTCCTCGTTGCGGAACTCGACCTGCAACTGGTGACGGGCCGCGATGTCGCCAATGATGGTTTCAAGCGCCACGTTGTCGAAAGTAACGGGCTGGCCCGTTGAAACGCTGTCGATTCTCTCGGCCTCGGTCGGGGAGGATGTTTCTACAGGATTATCCGTTTTCTCGACTTGCTCGGTCATGGGTTGCTGAACTTCAGGCTGATGGGCACGCACGGCATGGATAGCGGCATAAGTAAATGCCGAGAGCATAATTACACCAAGGAAAATTGCAGCGACCTTGAGCCAGCGGCGGTCACGTGTGGTCGCAAAATGCTCCTGCTCGAAGCGTTGCCACTCGGCATCCACATCGGGCTCGGGGATGTCGGTCATGGCGCGCTTGGCCGTGGCCATGTGCTCCTGCATTTCGTCATCAAGCATGGCAGCCAACTGCTCGTCGGTGTAATTCTCGGGATGCTCGTGCATGTCGAGCAAGAGACGGATTTTATCGTTCTGTTCCATAACGTCTATTGTTTTGAGTTGTTGAAATTGGCATTGATTTTCTCCAGTGACTGTGACAAGTGGTGATGGACCGTCACGCGGCTCACCCCCACGGCCTCGGCGACCTGCTGGCAGGTCATGTCTTGCAGGTAGCGCAGGGTGAAAATGCGGCGCGACAGCGGCGGCAGGTGGTTGTCGATGTATTCGCGCAGTTCGGCAAGCATCATCGAGTCGTCAGGGCTATCGGCAAGCGCCTCGGCTTTTGTCGAATAGAGCTTGATGAAACGTTCCCGCATCTGCTTATGGCGAATCACATTGATGCAACTGTTGCGCACACACGTCAGCAGGAAGCCGCGGGAGTTGTCACTGCGGATAGCCATGCCGCCGTCGAGTAACGAGGCGAAAATGTCGCTCACGACATCCCGCGCCTCGTCGGCATCGTAGAGCAGGGAGACCGCCAGGCGATACATTGCCGTGTAATGCGTTTTGAACAGTATTTCCAATTCACTTTTTGTCATAGTCGTGGGTCAATTACACTTGATAGACGTTTCAGACCAAGGAAATGTAAACCCGTTTTGGTCGATTTTTCAACAAAGGTAACTTGAATTTTCTTACGAGCCAATGGCTCGCAATACAGAAGAAGACGCACCAAACGACTGAGCGGCGGTGGCAACGCCTGTTGTGAAGGTAGGCGGCGCCTCGGAAATGCAAGAAAAAAGTGTTTTTCTTGGCATTTCGCTCGGCTTGCACAATCGTTGCCTAAGGCGAAATTAGGCGGCGCCTCGGTAGTGTCCAATCAAAAAACCTGTTTTTTGCTTGGCACTACGCTCGGCTTGCACTAATTTTGCGGCTATGAAAGGTTTTTGGCAATTGTTGAAGCGGTTTGTGCCGCCCTATAAGAAATATATTGTGTTGAACGTCCTGTTCAACCTGTTGACTGCATTCTTGACGCTGTTCTCGTTCGCGCTGATTATCCCGATTCTGGAGATGCTGTTTGGACTTAATACACAGACCTACAACTATATGGAGATGGGTAGCGGCAAACTGGACGCTGTGTTGACCAACAACTTCTACTACTATGTGCAGTGCATCATCGAGCGTTACGGACAATCGACCGCCCTGGCCTGCATCGCGGCAGCACTGGTGGTGATGACGGCCTTCAAGACGGGTTGTGCCTACCTGAGCGCCTTCTTCATGATTCCGATACGCACGGGCGTAGTGCGCGACATCCGCAACCAGATCTATAGCAAAATCGTGTCCCTCCCCATCGGCTTCTTCTCCAACGAGCGCAAGGGCGACGTGATGGCCCGCATGAGCGGTGACGTGACCGAGGTCGAAAACTCCATCATGTCGTCACTCGACATGATGTTCAAGAACCCCATTATGATTATCGCGTGCCTGACGATGATGATTGCCCTGAGTTGGCAGCTGACATTGTTTGTACTGATACTGTTGCCGATTGCTGGCCTGATTATGGGCGGTGTGGGCAAGCGCTTGAAGCGTGTTTCACTGGAAGGACAGACTCAGTGGGGCGTAATGCTGAGCAACATCGAGGAGACCATCGGTGGCCTGCGCATCGTCAAGGCATTCAACGCCGAACGCAAGGTGCGAAACCGCTTTGAGGGCGAAAACGAGAAATACCGTAACATCGTGACCCGTCTGAGCCGTCGCTATGAACTCGCCCACCCGATGAGCGAGTTCCTAGGCACCTTGACCATCGCCATCGTACTGTGGTTTGGCGGCACGCTCATCCTGGGCGGCCACAGCAGCATCACCGCGCCCAAGTTCATCTATTACATGGTGATCTTCTACAGCATCATCAATCCTGCCAAGGACCTGTCCAAGGCAAGTTACGCCATCCAGCGCGGTTTGGCCTCGATGCAGCGCATCGACAAAATCCTCACGGCCGACAACCCCATCAAGAGCCCCGAGCACCCCACCCCGTTGACCCAGATGAAGGACAGCATCCAGTACAAGGGCGTGCGTTTCCGTTACGGCGACGCTTGGGTCATCGACGGCGTGTCGCTCGACATCAAGCGGGGTCAGACTGTGGCCTTCGTGGGACAGAGCGGCAGTGGCAAAACAACGATGGCCGACTTGTTGCCGCGTTTCTATGACGTGCAGGAAGGCTCCATCAGCATCGACGGCACCGACATCCGCCAGTTTGACATCACTGACTTGCGCAGTCTCATGGGCAACGTCAACCAGGAGGCCATCCTGTTCAACGACTCGTTCTACAACAACATCACCTTCGGTGTCGAGAACGCCACCCGAGAACAGGTGGAGGAGGCAGCACGCATCGCCAACGCCTATGACTTTATCATGGCCAGCGAACAGGGCTTTGACACCAACATCGGTGACCGCGGCTGTAAACTCTCGGGCGGCCAGCGCCAGCGCATCAGCATTGCCCGCGCCATCCTTAAGAATCCGCCCATCCTCATCCTCGACGAAGCGACCAGCGCCCTCGATACCGAGAGCGAGCACCTCGTGCAGGATGCCCTCGACAAACTCATGCATGGCCGCACCACACTGGTCATAGCCCACCGCCTGAGCACCATCAAGGGCGCTGACCTGATCTGCGTCATGCAGGACGGCCGCATCATCGAACGCGGCACCCACGACGAACTCATCGCCCGCCAGGGAGCCTACAAGCACCTCGTGGATATGCAGACTTTTTAGTTTCTAGTCCCTAGTCCTTAGTTTCCAGTAGAGAAGGATAAAAAAGAAAAAAATCAAGATATTGTGTAGTTTTTTAGTTCACCATTGCGTCTAACGGGCAAAAAATGATTTAATATGGAAATCAACGAAGCCGAATTTGCGCGCATCATCCGCGAGAACAAGGGCACCATCTACACGGTGTGCTACATGTTCTCCAAGGACAAGGAGGAGGTCGATGACCTCTTCCAGGAGGCGCTCATCAAGTTATGGCAGGGAGCCGCCTCCTTTCAGGGCAAGAGCGACTTGAAGACGTGGATTTACAAGGTGACCCTAAATTCTTGTATCTCCATCGACCGCAAGAAAAAGAGCCGCAAGACTCAACCGCTCATGGAAGGCATCGACCTGTTTGACAAGAACGACGCTGACAACCGCCAGACCGACATGCTGCACGCTCGCATCCAGCGGCTTCAACCTTTTGACCGTGCCATCGTGCTCTTGTGGCTCGAGAACATGAGTTATGACGAGATTGCCCAGATTGTGGGTATCAATGTCAAGAACGTGTCGGTGCGCCTCTACCGCATCAAGGAACAACTCAAACAAATGAACTAAAACTACACCTAAGATATGGAAACACTGAACGACAACCTTAATGACTTTAACGAACTTGATGACCTGCGACAGCAAATTGCAGCGCTCAAGAACAAGGTAGACCAGCAGGGACGCCTCAATGAAGACCTGGTGAAGAAAACTATCCAAGGCAAAATGCGTAGCCTTCACCACACCCTTTTCTGGTACTGCTTGATACTGGGCCTGTTTGTACCCTTCATGACTTGGGATTTCATCGACTCGGGTATGTCATGGGCATTCATCATTTTCACCATCGTGATATTTGCTGGCTCATTCGTCGCCGAATACCTCATTAACAGAATGAAAATCAGCAACATGGGAGACGACCTTGTGGAAACAGCCCGCAAACTGATGCAGATGAAACAGAACCGCAAGAAACAGTTGATCATCAGTTTTTGTACTGCCGCCATTTGGCTTACCTGGTACTCTTATGAAATCTACACAATTGAAGCAAGCAAACTTGGCCCTGAGAGCATGGCCATATTCTTCCTTATCATCCTCATCTCGATAGTCGCAGGTGGCGTTCTCGGTATGGCTATCGGTCTGTCCTTCTACCGCAAACTGCAGCGAACTAACGACGAGATGATTGAACAGATCAATGAACTCACCCGCGAACAATAAAACAAAAAGAAACAGGTTTTTATAGGCTGCATCTAAAGAAAAATACTATCTTTGTGGGTTGGTTTGGAAGATTTAACACGGCTGTGTTGCAACCAAACAGTGATTCAAGAAGTCTAACAACATATAGAATAACTGTATCAACAACTTTATAACAAACAATTATTTAACCAAATGAAGATGAAGAAAATCTTTGCTGCAATGCTGTTGATGATAATGGCGTTCAGCACCAGTGCCCTCAAGGCACAGTCAATGGGTCCCATCCCCGTTGACGACCAAGTACGCATCGGCAAGTTGGATTGCGGATTGACCTACTACATCCGTCACAACGACTATCCCGAGCACCGTGTGAATTTCTACATCGCCCAGCGCGTAGGCTCCATCCAGGAGGAGGAGAGCCAGCGTGGTCTCGCCCACTTCCTGGAGCACATGGCCTTTAACGGCAGTGAGCACTTCAACGGCGAGGGCAAGGGTATCATCGACTACACTCGTTCACTGGGTGTGGCCTTCGGTAAGGACCTCAATGCTTACACCAGCATTGCCGAGACCGTTTACAACATCAATGACGTGCCCAGCACGCGCCAGAGCGCTATCGACTCTTGCTTGCTCATCCTCAAGGACTGGAGTAACGGCCTGTTGCTCACCGACGAGGAGATTGACAAGGAGCGTGGTGTGATCCACGAGGAGTGGCGTCTGCGCCGCAGCGCCCAGCAGCGCATGCTCGAGAACCAGCTCGAAAACCTTTACCCTGGTTCGAAGTACGGCAAGCGCATGCCCATCGGCCTGATGAGCGTTGTGGACAATTTCAAGTACGACGAACTGCGCAACTACTACCACAAGTGGTATCGTCCCGACAACCAGGCCCTGGTTATCGTGGGTGATGTCGATGTCGACCACATCGAGGCCCAGATCAAGGAGCTCTTCAAGGGCATGCCCGCCCCCGATCCCAATGCCGCACAGGTGGTTGACGAGCCCGTGCCCGACAATGAGCAGCCCATCATAGTGGTTGACAAGGACAAGGAGCAGCAGTTCAGTCAGGTAATGGTGATGTTCAAACATGGCGCCATACCCAAGGAAGTCAAGGCTGACCAGATGTACCTAATCATCGATTATGCTAAGGACATGATGGCAAGCATGCTCAATGAGCGCCTGTCCGAGAAGGCTCAGGAGCCCGATTGCCCCTTCATCCAGGCCAGCGCCTATGATGGCAACTACCTGTTTGCCAACACGAAGGACGCCTTCACCCTGGGTATCATGCCCAAGGAGGGTCAACTTGAGGCCGCTACCGAGGCCGTTGTTGCCGAGGCCATGCGTGCCGCCAAGCACGGTTTCACCGCTACCGAGTATGAGCGTGCTAAGGAAGAGTACCTGAGCCGTCTGGAGAAGCAGTACAACGAGCGCAACAAGATTTCCAATGCCCGTCTTGCCTCACAGTACTACCGCAACTACCTGGACAACGAGCCCATCCCCTCGATTGAGCAGGAGTATGAAATCATGAACCAGTACGTGCCCATGCTTCCCGTTGACGTCGTTAACCAGATGATGCCCGGCTTCATCAGCACCACGGGTGAGAACCTGGTTATCATGAACTTCAACCAGGAGAAGGACGGTGCCGTATATCCCACCCCCGAGGGTCTGAAGGCTGCCGTTGATGCTGGTCTGAACGCTCAGGTCGAGGCTTTTGTTGACAATGTGAAGCAGGAGCCCCTGATTGCCAAGCTGCCCAAGCCCGGCAAGATCAAAAAGGAAACCGTCAACAACCAGTTCGGCTACAAGGAACTTGAACTGAGCAATGGCGCCCGCGTCATCCTCAAGAAGACCGATTTCAAGGAGAACGAGATCCGCATGAGCGCCTTCCAGCGTGGTGGTGCTTCGCTCTATGGCGAGAAGGATTGGGTGAACACCGAGTTGTTGCCCCTGGCTACCATGATGAGCGGTCTGGGAGAATTCTCCTACACCGAGTTGCAGAAGGCCCTCGCCGGCAAGCAGGCCAGCGTTGGTTTCTCAATGGACACCTATGAGGACGAGTTCAGCGGTCAGTCCACTGTCAAGGATCTGGAGACCTTGTTCCAGCTCACCTATCTCAACTTCACCGACATGCGCAAGGATGAGAAGAGCTTCAACATGATCAAGGGTCAAGTGGAGACCATGCTCAAGAACAGGAATCTCGACCCCGAGAACGTATTTGAGGATTCGGTCAACTACATCCTGGGTAACCACAACTGGCGCAACAGGCCCTTTGACATCAGCTATCTGGACCAAATGAATCTGGACCGCATGATGCAGATTGTGAAGGAGCGCACCGCCAATGCCGCCAACTACACCTTCATGTTTGTGGGTGCATTTGACGAGGAAGTTATCCGTCCCCTCATCGAGCAATACATTGCCAGCCTGCCTGGCAAGAAGGGCAAACAGTCCAGCTATGTCGATGTTGAGTCACACCCCGCAGGCCAGAATGTTACCCACTTCACCCGCAAGAGTGAGACTCCGAAGGCCATGGCCCAGATCTACTGGTATGACACCAAGACTCCTTACTCACTGGAAACCCAATTGAAGGCTAACATGCTGGGTCAGGTGCTGAGCAAGATTTATCTGCAGAAGATCCGTGAGGATGCCGGCGCTGCCTATTCGGCTGGTGCACGCGGCTGGTCCACCCATGAGGGCCACAACTTCTTCACTGCTGTCATGGCTTCCTGCCCGATGAAACCCGAGATGGCTGACATGGCTGTCAAGATCATGAACGAGGAAATCTACGAGGCTTGCAAGAGCATCGATCCCACCACCCTCAAGGAGATCAAGGAACTCATGATCAAGGACCATGGCACAAGCCTCAAGGAGAATGGCTACTGGTTGCGCCAAATCCACAACTATCTGTTCACCGGTTCGGACGGCCACACTGGCTTTGAGCAGATTGTCAACGCCCAGACCCCCGAGAGCATTGCCGCCTTTGCTAAGCAGCTGCTGTCGGCTGGCAACAAGGTAGAGGTTGTCATGCTCCCCGAGGAGTAATCCACAACTAACCCATAGTGCCACATGCACGTGGCACTCACCATCAGGAACCGAGAATTCAACAAGAATCCTCGGTTCCATCTTTTACTCTAGAGTATCTAGATTACCTAGAAACTCTAGATTTTCTAGAAAAAGTTGTACCTTTGCAGCCGCAAAACAATAGATAATCAAACAATAATGGATACAACAAGACAACAGAAAATTAGCCGCCTGGTCCAGAAAGAACTGAGTGAAATCTTTCGCCGTGAGACCGCTAAAACGCGCGGCACCCTCGTCACCGTGAGCAGCGTGCGCGTCTCACCCGACCTGAGCGTAGCCAACGTGCGCCTGAGCATCTTCCCCAGCGAGAACGCACAGGCCATCATGGACAACATCAACCGCAATGAGCGCGGCATCCGCCATGAACTCGCCCAGCAGACGCGCTACCAGCTGCGCCGCTGCCCCGAGCTCAAATTCCATATCGATGACTCACTCGACTACATCGACCACATCGATGAGCTCCTCGCTAAAGACAAGCCCAAGAGTGAGGAGTAAAAAGTTAGAAGTTAGAAGTGAGGAGTTGGCATCCGCTTCCTTATGACTAAAAACTAAGGACTAAGGACTAAGGACTAAAAACTAAAATGAGCCTTCCGTTGAAGATAGCGTGGCGCTACCTGGTCTCCAAGAAGGGGCACCAGGCAGTAAACATCATCTCGATTGTCGCCGTGTGTGGTGTCGTGGTATCGACAGCCGCACTCATTTGCGTGCTGAGCGTTTTCAACGGATTCCGCGGCCTCATCATGGGCAAGTTGGCCATGCTAGACCCACAGGTGGCCATTACAGCCACCCTGGGCAAGACGATCAACGATGCCGACAGCGTCATTGACGTTGTAAGTGCCATACCTGGCGTGGAGCGCGTCATGCCCGTCATCGAGGATCAGGCCCTCGCCATTTACGCCCAGTTGCAGATGCCTGTTCGGCTCAAGGGCGTGCCTGATGATTATAACACGATGAATGACATGGACTCTGTCATCATTGACGGCAAGTGGAAACTCCGCGACCAGGTGTCAAAATTTGGCGTAGCTGGTGCCGGTCCTGCCGTTAGGTTGTGCGTCAGGCCAGAGTTCCTGGGGATGGTGCGCCTGTATGCCCCACAACGCCAGGGGCGCGTCAACATTGCCAACCCGATGGGCGCTTTCAGACAAGACTCAGTCTTCATTTCGGGCATCTTCCAGTTGCAACAGAATAGCTACGATGCCGACCTCATCTACGTGCCGCTCGACATGGCACGCCAACTATTTGACTATGAGAGCGAAGCAACGCAGATCGAGGTCAAACTGGCTCCTGGCGCGAGCGAACAGCAAGTGATGCACGCCATCACCCAGGCGTTGGGCAACAGCTATCAAGTGAAAAACCGCTTGATGCAGCAGCGCGAGGCTTATCGCCTGGTCAATATCGAGAAATGGATGGCGTTCCTCCTGCTGGCTTTTATCCTGGTGATTGCCACATTTAACGTCATCAGCACCCTGTCACTGCTCATTATCGAGAAGGACGAGAGCATCGCCACACTGCGCGCCCTGGGTGCCAACGACCGTCAGATATCACGCATCTTCGTCCTTCAAGGTTGGCTCATCACGCTGGCCGGCGCTGTGACGGGTGTGATTATCGGTCTCATCCTGTGCCTGTGCCAGCAGGAATTCGGTTGGCTGCGCCTCAGTGGTGACCCCGCCAATATGATTATCAGTGCCTATCCTGTCGAGGTGCAAGGCATGGACGTGCTCATCACACTGGCTCTCGTTGCGGCAGTTGGCCTGCTTACCAGCATGGTCACCGCGCTGATTATGCGCCGCCGCCTCAGGAACTAAGGAACACCATCTTTAAACTGTAAACTATAAACTTTAATCTTTAATCACAATACAATGCTTATCATCAACTCTTACGAAGAATTTGCCGCACATCTGGGCGAGGAACTCGGTGCCAGTGAGTGGCTCACCGTTGACCAGGACCGTATCAATATGTTTGCCGACGCCACGCTTGACCACCAGTGGATCCATGTGGACGTGGAGCGTGCCAAGGCTGAAAGCGCCTATCACAGCACCATCGCCCACGGTTACCTGACCATGTCGCTGATTCCCCACCTGTGGAACCAGATCATTGAGGTAAACAACCTGGAGATGCAAGTCAACTACGGTATGGACAAGATGCGCTTTGGCCAACCTGTTATTACCGGCAGCCGCGTGCGCCTCGTCACCAAGTTGCACAATATCGCCGACCTGCGCGGCATCTGCAAGGCCGAGATTGACTTCAAGATGGAAATCGAGGGCCAACGCAAACCCGCTCTGCAAGGCATCGCCTCGTTCCTGTATTACTTTAAGAAATAAGATGACCATCCACATTATCAATGGTCCTAACCTGAACCTCGTGGGCCTGCGTGAGCCCGAGGTTTATGGCAACCGCTCGCTTGACCAGTACCTGCAAGAACTGATTGAGCAGTTCCCACAACACTCGATTGACGTCTATCAAAGCAACATCGAGGGCGAAATCGTTGACCGCCTGCAGGCCGTCGGTTTTGACGACTGCGGCATCATCCTCAACGCTGGCGGCTACACCCACACGTCGGTCGCCATCGCCGATGCCGTTGCGGCCATCACCGCCCCCGTGGTAGAGGTTCACATCAGCAACATCTACGCCCGTGAGCCTTTCCGCCACAAGTCCCTCTTGTCCCCCGTCAGCAAAGGCATCATCGCTGGCTTCGGCCTCGACAGCTACCGCCTCGCCCTCCACTCCCTTATCTCAACATGTTAGAAGACAAGAAAGACAAAAAAGACAATTTTTTTATTTTTAATTGTTTTCAATTATGATAGATATAGAGTCATTAAAAAAGCATTTGTATGATATAGTCGGTGCCATCTACGAAGTCCATAAAGAGCTTGGCGCTGGGCTAAATGAATACTGTTATCAAGAGGGACTACAAATGCAACTGGAAGAGCAAAAGACTCCATATCATAGGGAGATGACCTTCCATCCTTCTTATCATGGTCAACCTATGCAAGCAACATACCGTGTGGATTTCTTATGTAAAGAAGACATTATTGTTGAATGCAAGGCGGTGGATGATCTAACGAATAACATGCGTTCTCAACTATACAATTACATGCGTCTGCTTAAACTACCATGTGGAATCATTGTTAATTTCGCTTCCAAAACCGTTAAAGTAGAACGCTATTTCTTTGACAAAGAAACTAACGAAATTATATCAGTTGATGGACATGCTATCCACCAATATCGTTAAATAATAATTGTCCTTCTTGTCTTTCTTGTCTTCTGAACTTGCTGGCGAAGGCATGTATCGTCCTGAAATAGTTTGACAAAAATGTCAGATAAAATCAGGACTAAAATGAGAACAGTAAAACGAAGAACGGATTATGAGATTTTGGAGATACT
>CACYQB010000018.1 GCA_902776435.1 uncultured Bacteroidales bacterium
TTGTTAATAACTTTTTTTGAGTACTTTTGCAGACCCTATCAATTACCACTATCGGTAATCGTGGGCTGTCGAGAATCGACAAGGGGTATCTAGTGATGCCCTTTATTGTGAATCATAATGAACGATTAATGAATAAGACTTTATTGACTATTGCCATATTGGGGCTGCTCACCTTGTTCTCTTCGGCCTATTACTCGGCTCCTGCCGATAGCCGCATCGGGTATAAGGCTCCAGGCTTGGTATTGGATAATAACAATGGCCTGTCGCCCTTGCAACAGCACATGGGCGAAAATGTGCTGCTCACCTTCTGGTCATCGGCCGATGTCGAGTCAAGATGGATCAATAAGCATTATGACTCGCTGTCACGTGTAGATGGGGCGGGTTTTGTTCATGTGTCGGTCAACATGGACCGCAGCGAGGGCGTGTTTGACGCTGTGGTGGCCATCGATAACCTGAATCACTCGACACAATTCAGCACTTCACAGGAAGCTCAGGAGAAAATCATCAAGAGTTGGCGCCTCGATGAAGGGTACCACTCATTCCTCATGGACGCCAACGGCAAAATTGTTGCTGTTGACCCTGATGAACAATTGCTTGCAAGTCTAAAGTAAGAGATATTACTTTAAAAGTTTGAGATATAATCGAGGTTTTCATCACGACGATGATTGCCTCGATTTCTTTTCCAGGGTGGGGTGAGTCAGCCATCGCAGCGCTTTCACACGGTGCAACGGCACCAGGATGGCCATGATGATGGCGCAATAAACCAGTATAAATGGCAGGCTTGTCGGCAACGAGAAATACTCCACAGCGGGCTCAATGAGAGCGATGAGGAGAATGTAGTGATACAGGTAATAGAACAGGCTGTCCTTGCCGATGGGGCGAAGCAATTTCACATCGGGCATGAGGTTGTACACCAGCAGCGACATGGCGGTTGAGCACATCAGGATGAGCACTTTCTGGGGAATCTCGGTGATAGGGTAATGGTCCGCACCGTTCAAGATGTATCCGCACCTGGGGAACAGGATGAAGATGACAGGCAACAGGACGACTACGGTCAACACGTGCAAGATGTTGTTTTTCCACCATTTTTCGCTGATGCGTCCCTGCTTGTAGTAATAGCCCAACAAGAAGAACGGATAGAAATTGAGGGTGCGCTGGATCGACAGGAATTTGCCCAGTTCGGTCAAGCCGCACAATACCGAAATCAGAAATGCAACTGCAATGTAAACCACTGGTCGTTGTAATAGTGCCCGAGGCGTGTAATAAATCATCAACCTCCAGTAAATGAGGCTCATGAGATACCACAGAATGCCATAGGGGAACTCTAGCAGGATGTCAATCGGATCATCGCCTTTCAGGCTGTACCTGAGGAACACCCAAACCAGGTGGAAGAAGACAATCGTTACCATCAGCCTTGCTACGGTCTTCCACAACTGGCGACCATCCTGCTGGTCGGCAGGACGGGTGAAATAGCCTGAAATCAGGATGAACAAGGGCATGTGGAACACATAGATAAGGCCCATGACAGCATGATTGAAGATGTTGGTGTTGTTAAGCGCGGTAATCACATGACCGAGCACAACAAGCAGTATCAGGAAGCCCTTCAGTGAGTCTATGCGGTAATTGCGTTCCATCATAATCTTTAGAATAACATTTGCAGCAGAGCCACGTCGTGATAGGTAGTGCCACGTTTCACCCACGCCTGGAGCACGCCCACGCGTTGGTACCCGAATCGCTCAAAGAGGTCAAGGCACACCTTGTTGTTAAGTGAAATATAGACATATAACTGTCGCAACCCGATGTGGTCGCGGGCATAGGCCGTGAGGCGTTCCAGTGCTTGTCGGCCCAGACCCTTGCCCCGGAACTCTGAAGCAATGAACAGCCCCAACTCAGCGCGGTTGTTCAGCGGGTCAAAATTCATGAAATCGATAGTGCCAACAGGTGTGCCGCCATCGGTAAGGGTAATCATCAAGCGCAGTTGGCGTTGGGAATAGATGTCGCCGGTATAGGACTCTAAATAGTCCCACAGCGCCTTGCGGGAATAGGGCGCTGACGTGTCGCTCACTGCCCATATTTCGCTGTCGTTTTCCCAGCGGTACAGAGTGCTGAGGTCGGTGGGCTCAAGCGGGCGCAAGGCAATTATGTCATTGCTTAACAGTTGGCTCATTATTGGGACATTTTAGGGGATATGATGATGCCGTGGCGGTTGGCATAGATATGGAACGCTATGTGCTTGCTGTCGCTGTGCAGCCTGATGTAGTCAACAATCTGTGCACAGGTGTGGCAGCCGTCGTCAATGAGCACATTATGGCAACCTGTGGAGGGAATGGTAGTCTCGTAGTCCTTGATGCCGCATCGGTCGGCCACTGCACGGGCGTCGTCGCTGATGATGACCCACGGCAACGTTTCGCGCACCGATTTGGTCTTGTGGAGAAATATTCGCTTGAACACGCGCTTGGCAATCGACAAGCCGGCACGCACAAGCACACCCAACTTGATGATGGGGTAGAAAATGACGCTGAAACGCGGGAAATGCTTGCGGTAGAAAATGAGCATAGCGTCATAGAAGATTCTTACATAGCGTATTGAGTTCTTGTGGGTGCTCTCGCCCTTGTAATGAATCATGGGAGTCGGCAGGAACCAGTTCTCATAACCGGCTTTGACAATGCGATAACTCAAGTCGATGTCCTCGCCATACATGAAGAAGTCCTCGTCAAACCCGCCCAACTGCTGTAACAATTTGGTGCGGCACAGCATGTAGGCTCCAGACAGGATATCGATGTTCTGAGGCTCCAAATCACTCAGGTAGCGCAGGTGGTATTTGGCGAACCACCGTGAACGGGGAAACAGTTTGGAGAGTCCGAAAATCTTGCAGAACGACACCCACGGAGTGGGGAAGGAGCGCTTACTCTCAGGCAGGAACACTCCATTGCCGTCCATCATCCTGGCACCTATCGCTCCGCATTTGGGATGCGACTTCATCCAGGCAATGCCTTCTTGCAAACATTGCGGGGTGATGATGGTGTCGGGGTTGAGAATGAGGGTGTATTCGCCGCGGGCTTGCATGATGGCCTGATTGTTGGCGCGCGCAAAACCCACGTTCTCCTGGTTCTCAATATAGGTGACGTCGGGATGCCTTTCACGAGAAAATGCGATGCTATCGTCACCCGATAGGTTGTCCACGACGATGACCTCGCCCGATATACCCTGCATAGCTTGCTCCACCGAGCGCAAAGTCTGCTCTAACAGGTACTTAACGCGGTAGTTAACGATGACAACAGTCAGTTCCATAATGAATGCAGATAAGTTGGCATTAACTGTTAGTGGGATGTTGGCTATACGATAATGCGGCGCCGAGCGCGGTGCAGTATCGGGCATGGCTTGGGATATGGAACCTAACGTTATACAGGTTCTCCATCATCGGGAAGATGATTTGGCACTCGGGTAGCTGTGTCAAGTTGCCGATGAGGACAAAGTCCTTGAACCCGTTGTTTACCTGGGAGAGTACGGCACATGAGCCGATGGTTTCCAGAACCATGCATATCAACCCCTTGGCGATGTCGTTGTCCGTGGCATTGCTGTCAACCGCTTTACCAAATAGCGAGGCCGTGGCGTGCATGGGCAGCCCTTCGATATCTCCCTCGCTGATGTCCTTAATCTGGAGGTTGATGTGCGTGATGTCTCCCTGAGAAGCCATTTCCACGACTTTATCGATGTGACTGGTTTTCAGCATCAAGCGGGACAGGCCTTGCAGGGTTCCGCCGCCCATCGAGATGCCACCGATGTGCCTGATATCTTCGCCATCGACTCGCACTAGCGTGGTGCCTGTTCCCATCGACACAACAATCAGCTGATTTAAGCCGCTGTCAAAACGTGCGCCTAATCCGTCGGCCTGGAATTCATCCACATGGGCTGTCGGCAAGCCATAGATAGGGGTGGCTACTCGGCTGGCTCCCACACCGGTGAGCATCACCTGCTCCACATCTTCGAGGGAGATGTTATTGTCATACAGGTATTTACCGAAAGCTCCGAACAGCGAAGTGATAGGATCATTGGCTTTGATGTTCATGGGGGACTTGATGGTGGTGCCATTCTCAATGCCCACAATCTTGGTCGTACTGCCGCCCACGTCTATGCCGATTACTAAACTCATTAACTTTTGATTTCTGGTTATTAATTACATGCTGGGTCATTGGGCAGGTTAAGCCACAAGCGGTAACGGTCACCGAAACGGGCCACTGCATCTCTCCACTGGTCATCGTCCCCTTCTCCCATGAGCAGGTCGCGACCGCCATTGTCAAGCACAGCCCAGTCGTGACGTGAAATCTCACTGGCAAGTTGGTCCTTTTCCCAACCGCTGTAACCCACGATGAACTTGATGCGCCCTTCGATAGGGCCGCCTAATTCCACATAGCGCTTGATGGCATCGAATTCTCCACCGAAGTAAACTCCGTCATCAACTTCGATAGCCCCGGGAATGACATCCGGCCCTAACGTGTGCATGAAAAACAGCATCTGTGTGCCCACGGGACCGCCAATGTACAGCGGAATCTCCTCGACACTCTCGATTTCAGGCATGATGTCGCGCAGGTTGTAACCCATGAAATGATTGACGATGACACCCATCGCGCCCTCTCCTTCGTCAGGGTCCACAATGAGCACTAGCGACCGCTTGAAAAAGAAGTCGCCAACGGTGGGTTTGGCCACCAAAATTGAGCCGCGTCGGGGCTGCGGTTGCTCATCGTTGAGGTGATATATGTCCTGATCCCAATCGTTCATCGTGGCAAAGATACTGAAAGCCGCACACAATGGCAAGAAAAACTACTTTTTTCTCCTTTGCTCTCTAATAAATGAGCATGTTTTACGTTATATAATAAAGAAATTAAACCGATTCAAGATAGCAATGAAAGTCATGAAATTTGGAGGGACCTCGGTCGGTAGTGTCGAGAGTCTGCTCAACCTCAAGAATATAGTCAATGCCGAGAAACAGCCCGTGCTCGTGGTGGTCTCGGCTATGGGTGGTTTCACCAACCAGCTGTTGGCCATGTGTGAGCAGGCCCAGCAGCGCGACATCTCTTGTCTCGATACGCTCGAGCTGGCGCGCAAGCGTCACCACGATGCCATCGATGGCGTGGTCATCGAGTCTATGCGTGACGAGGTCCACGCGACCATCGACCGTTTCATTGACGAGAGCCTCAAGCCTTATTATCTTGCCCTTGCCACTAATCCTCATATGCCTGTGAGCGAGATTGAACGCGTGTGTGATGCAATTGTCGCCCATGGCGAGATTCTGTCATCGGCGATAGTGACGGGTATGTTCGAGGACGGTGTTCCTCACCTGTCGCTCAATTACATGCGCACTGTCCCTGATGCCGGTGGCCGTGTTCTGGATTGGGATGAGACGGCTCGTCTTGTCAATGCTGATTTCGCTTCGATGGAGCAGGGCGTACACGTGGCCCAAGGCTTCATTTCCCGTGACAAAGATTCGGGTGATGTGACTAATCTGGGCCGTGGTGGCAGTGACTATACTGCTGCCATTCTCGCTTCGTTGCTGGATGCCGAGGCGCTTGAGATTTGGACCGACGTAGATGGTTTCATGACCGCCGATCCACGCACCCATCCTGATGCAACTGTCATCCCGCACATGACTTACGAACAGGCTCAACAGATGTGTGATGCCGGTGCCAAGGTCATTTATCCGCCCACCATCGCTCCCGTGGCGATGAAGCGCATTCCCGTATGGGTCAAGAACACCTTCAATCCCAGTGCTCCTGGAACAGTCATCGTCAACGAATGAATTACTACAGTACTCTGAACCATCAACACACAGCAAGCCTCGAGCAGGCTGTCACCAGAGGGCTCGCACCCGATGGGGGCCTGTATATGCCTGAGGGTTTACCTCGGTTGCCCCAGGCCTTCCTGCGTAACATGAGCGCGATGACCTTGCAGGAGATGGCCTATGCTATAGCGTCATTTGCTCTCAAGGATGATGTCCCTGCCGATGTGTTGCATGACATCGTGTTTGATGCCTTCAATTTTGACATCCCGTTAGTCGCTATGCCGGGAAATAAGTATGTGCTGGAACTCTTTCACGGCCCGACGATGGCTTTCAAGGACGTGGGAACCCGTTTCATGGCGCGACTGTTGAACTATTTCCGCAAACGTAACCCCGAGTTGTGTGACCTCAACGTGCTGGTGCCCACCAGTGGTGATACAGGCAGTGCCGTGGCTAACAGTTTCTGGCGGATGCCGGGCGTGAAGGTCTTTGTGCTTTATCCCCGTGGGGCCGTCAATAAGATACAGAAGTCGCAGTTTGCCACCTTGGGAGAGAATGTGACGGCTATTGAGGTGAACGGAACGTTTGACGACTGCAAGGCGCTGGTCGAGGATGCCTTTATGGACAAGGAACTGAACGACACAATGCGACTGACTAGCGCCATGTCCATTAACTATGCGCGCATCATCCCTCAGATGGTCTATTACTTCTGGGCCTATGTTCAACTCCTTCGGCAGAAGGTGGATGTCTCCAACCTGGTGTTTGCTGTGCCTTGTTCAAACTTGGGAAATCTGGCCAGCGGACTGATGGCGCAGGCTATGGGCCTGCCTGTCAAGCGTTTTGTCAGTGTTGAGAACCAGAACAACATCTTCTATAACTACGTCAAGACGGGTGTGTTCACTCCCAGGCCCACTAAGTACAGCATCGCGCCCGCCCTGGATGCAGGTTGTCCTAACAACTTCGGTCGTATTGTGGACCTGTTGGGTTCACATGATAACGTTTGTCGCCACATCCATGCCTATAGTTATGACGACAACCAGATTATCGATACCATCATGCACGCCTATGATGACGAGGGTTATCTGCTTGATCCCCACAGTGCTGTGGCCTATAGGGCTCTTGGCGAAGATTTGCAGCCTGGCGAGACTGGTGTGGCGCTTGCCACGGCCCATCCCGCTAAACTCAAGCACTTGATGGAGAACATTATTGAGGAACCCGTTCCGCTGCCTAGCCAGCTGTCCCGTTTCCTCAAGGGTGATTTACACGTCATGAAGATGAGTAATGGCTTCACCGCTTTCAAGCGGTTGCTGATGCACTCCGCTCTAACACCCGATTTCAAATAAGAACTGTCTTTTTTCGGTTTACAGCAAGAAGAAGAGAGAGACTCCGATGACCGAGATGAGGGCACCCAGGAGGCTCTTCATCGTGATGGGCTGTTTGAACAGCCACCAGGCAGGTAAGATGATGATAATGGGTGTCAACGCCATCAGGGTGCTGGCGATGCCGGCAGCAGTGTATTGGACGGCGAGCAGTGATGCGCCCACGCCCACAAACGGCCCGAAAATGGTCGTCGCAACGGCAGCAGTCATCCCCACGCGGTCTTTCACGCCCTTGACGAGAGGAGAGAAACCTCCCTTAAATGCCATCAATAATGCGAAGCCGATTGTTCCAGCAATGCAGCGAAAGAAATTGGCATGGAACGGCAGCATCCATCCTGCCAGGTCGGAAGTGAGCGTTGCTTCGTAGTGGTCCATGCCTATCTTGCTCAGCACCAGCCCAACGCCCTGACATACAGCGGCGCCGATGGCAAACAGCACGCCGACCAGCGGCAGCTTGAGCGACAGTTTGTGGTCATCGCCGCGTCCAAGCACGGTGATGCCAATACCTGCCAGCGTGACAATCATGGCCAGGATGGCGGTAGGGCGAATTTCCTGGCCAAGCGTGAACCAGGCCATGATGGCGGCTGTGATGGGTGCCAGGGTCATGAACAGCTGGCCAAACTTTGAGCCAATGATAATGTAGCACTGGAACAGGCAGTAGTCACCGATAACATAGCCCACCAGTCCCGATAGCATCATCCACAGGTAGGCCTCATTACTGGCCCCAGCGGGCAGGGGAGAACCCGACAAGGCCCAAAACATGATACAAGAGAATATTAGGGCTATCACCATGCGCATCAGGTTCAGTGTCAAGTTGCCCATGCGCTTACTTCCGAACTCGCTTAGCAGTGCCGTCGCCGTCCACGAGAATGCTACCCCTATTGAAATCAGTTCACCGATGTATTGCATGACCACAAAGGTAATGCTAAAAAAACTAACAACTAAAAACTATCAACTAAAAACTTTTCATTATATTTGCAGTTTGATAAGTGTCATTCTACCTGTTGATTGGGTTCAATAGGCTGATTGATAGTGATTAATGTAAATAACTAGACCAAGATATGAGCGAAAAGACTACTGGAAAGAGAAAGAACAAGAGCCGCAGCATCACCCGCAAAATGTGGACCTGGTTTGCCATATTTGTCGGCTTACTGGTGCTGATGTTTGTGTTAATTTACAATGGCGTGATTGGCTATATGCCGCCCATTGACCAGTTGAAGAATCCCACCGACAAGTTTGCCTCGACAATCTACAGTGCCGACGGCGTGGAGATGGGACGTTACTACCGTAGCCGCAGCAACCGCATCTATGTGGACTTTGACGAGATGTCACCGCATTTGACCGATGCTCTTATCGCTACCGAGGACTCTCGATTTGATGAGCATTCCGGTATCGATGTCAAGGCTATCGGCCGTGCGATCATCAAGCGCATCATTATGGGTCAGAAGAGCGCTGGTGGTGGCAGTACCATCACTCAGCAGTTGGCCAAGCAGCTGTATTCGCCTGAGTCTCACAACATCTTTGAACGCGCCTTGAAAAAGCCCGTCGAGTGGGTAATCGCGGTCAAACTCGAGCGCTATTATACCAAGGATGAGATTATCAAGATGTATTTCAACCAGTTCGACTTCTTGAACAACGCTGTGGGTGTCAAGATGGCAAGCCGTGTCTATTTTGACAAGGAACCCAAGGACCTGAACATCCAGGAAGCTGCCACACTGGTGGGTATGTGTAAGAATCCGTCCTATTATAATCCCGTTCGCTATCCCGAGCGCACTCGCCAGCGCCGCAACGTGGTATTTGAGCAGATGGTCAAGGCTGGCTATCTGAGCGAGGCCGAGTGCGAGCAGCTCAAGAACTTGCCTCTTGTGTGCAAGTTCCAGAAACTGGACCATAACGATGGCCCCGCACCTTACTTCCGTGAGGAGTTACGCCGTGTGATGTCGGCCAAGAAGCCCAACCGTAAGGACTACCCCTCGTGGAATCAGCAAGCCTTCATAGACGACTCGGTAGCCTGGGCTGTCAATCCGCTGTTCGGCTGGTGTAACAAGAACACCAAGCCCGATGGTTCACATTATGATATATATACCGACGGTTTGAAGATCTACACGACCATCGATTCCCGCATGCAGGAGTATGCCGAGAAGGCCGTGCACAAGCACATGAGCAAGACCTTGCAACCGGCCTTCCTGCGTGAGCGTGGTGGTACCAAGAATCCTTATACCAACAACAAGCAGGAACTTTCCAGCGCTGGAAAGCAAGCCCTCATCAATGCGGCCATCCGTCACAGCGAGCGTTACCGTGTCCTCAAGAACGATGGTTTGAGCGATGCCCAAATCATGGAAAACTTCAAGAAACCCGTGCAGATGCACCTGTTCAACTACGAGGGCGGGTTTGATGCCCAGATGTCGCCGTTGGATTCGCTATTATACACCAAGTCATTCTTGCGTTGCGCTATGATGTCGATGGACCCCGTAACAGGTTTTGTCAAGGCCTATGTGGGCGGTCCCAACTTCCGCTTCTTCAAGTATGACATGGTATCAACAGGCCGCCGCCAGATTGGTTCGACGGTAAAACCCTTTGTCTATTCCCAGGCCATCGAGTTCGGTGGTTTGACTCCTTGCTCGACACGTCCCGGTGGTGCCCCCAATATCATCTGGAACAATGAGGTTTACAACCCTGCCAACGAGGGTAGTGGTGGCGGAATGACGCTGAAGCAGGCCCTGAAGTACTCTAAGAACTGGATTTCGGCTGGCTTCATGCGTGGTACTCGTGAGAACTGGATTGAGCGTAATGGTTACTACACGATGACACCGTCTGAGTTGGCTAAATGGATGCACAGTTTCGGTATCACGAGTTATCTGGATCCCGTGCCCGCGTTGAGTCTGGGCTCTTGTGAGGTCACGCTGCGTGAGATGGTGGCAGCCTATTCCGCATTTGCCAATGGTGGTATGCGTGTCGAACCGGTTTACGTTTCTCGCATCACCGACAACCGTGGTAATGTCCTTGCTGAGTTCACTGGAAGCCAGACCGAGATTATGAGCGAAGACACTTACCTGAAGATGCTCTCGATGCTGACCGAGGTTGTTGATGGCGGTACAGGTGCACGCCTGCGTTACGCTTATGGTATCACAGCCGAGATGGGCGGTAAAACGGGCACTACCAACTTCCATAGCGACGGTTGGTTCATGGGCTTCACGCCCGAACTGGTTACTGGCGTATGGGTAGGTGGTGAAGAGCGCTACATCCACTTCAACAGTATGGCAATGGGTCAGGGTGCCGAAGCAGCGCTTCCCATCCTGGGCTATTACATGAAGTGGATCTATGACGACAAGACCTTGCCTTACAAACAGAGCACCAAATTCGACTTCCCCAAGGACTTCAACGCCTGCGGTGACGAACTGGGTGGCTACTACGGTAGTGGTGGCGGTGGCGGCTGGCACGGCGGCGGAGGCGGCGGTGCCGAAGGTGACGGCGGCGGTGGCGGAGGCCAAGACGACGCAGCCACCGAAGGCCTCTTCGACTAAATAGGAGATAAAAGATAAGAGATAAAAGATAAGAGATGGCCGATAGCTTGACATTTGAGAAGAGTAAGGGATTTGCCATACGAATTGTGAATCTCTATAAATATTTGTGCAATGAGAAGAAGGAGTTTGTTATGTCCAAGCAATTATTGCGATGTGGCACTTCAATTGGAGCAAATCTCTCAGAAGCATTGTATGGAATAAGCCGTAAAGATTTTCTTGCAAAAGCATCGATTTCATTAAAAGAAAGTGTAGAGACAAGATATTGGCTTGAGTTGTTGAACAAAACAGGTTATCTAAACGATAATGAGTACGAGAGGATTGATGGTGACTGCGAAGAGTTAATCAAGCTCTTGTCAAGTACTGTGATAACAACTAAACAAAACAATTCTAAATAAAGAATAAGCAATCAATAAGAAGAGGTGCTTCGACACTTGTCAAAGCACCTCTTATCTTTTATCTTTTATCTCTTCTCTCTTCTCTCATTCGTAGATTTCTTTTTTGGCGGCGGAAAGGGTGTTCTTCATCAGCGAGCAGATGGTCATGGGACCGACACCGCCGGGGACAGGGGTGATATACTCGCACTTGGGGGCCACCTCGTCAAATTTCACGTCACCATTCAGGCGGTAGCCGTTCTTGGCGGTGGGATCGGCAACGCGAGTCGTGCCCACGTCGATGACGATAGCGCCATCCTTAACCATATCGGCAGTGACGAAGTTAGGACGGCCAATGGCTGCGATGATGATGTCTGCCTCAAGGCATTCCTGCTTGAGGGTTGTAGAGTGGCTGTGGCAAATGGTCACTGTGGCGTCGCCATGTTCCTTCTGGAGCATCAGCTGGGCCATCGGCTTACCCACGATATTGCTGCGTCCCAGCACCACGCACTTCTTGCCTGAAGTTGGGATGTTATAACGCTTCATCAGGGTGATGATACCCAGTGGTGTGGCTGAAATGAAACTGGGCAGACCCAAGGCCATGCGTCCGGCGTTCATCGGGTGGATGCCGTCAACGTCCTTGCGGTAGTCAATCGTGTTGATGACTTTCTGCTCATTGATGTGCTTGGGTAATGGCAGTTGCACGATAAAGCCGTCAACATCGGCATCCTCGTTGAGCTGTCTGATGCAATCTAGCAATTCTTCCTCAGTCGTATTTTCCTCCAATCGGATGAGTGACGACTTAAAACCACACTTCTCACATGCGATAACCTTGTTCTTTACATACGCCTCCGAGCCGCCATCGTGTCCCACGAGTACGGCTGCCAGGTGCGGGCGCTTCATGCCCGCTTCTATCATCTGCTCCACCTCGGCTTTGATTTCTTCCTTGATGGCAGCGGCAGTCATTTTTCCGTCTATCAGTTTCATATTGTATTGTTCTTTTTATCTTGTTATCTCGCAAATTAGGCCACAAAATTACTGCAAAAAATCCAATTAGAGGGCACAATAGAGAAATTTTTCTATAATGCATCTTGATTTTGCGGTGTGCTGCTGTCAGGAGATTGTTGCACAAGCCTGCTGTTATACGGGATCGACGTCGTAGTAAAGTTTCACTGTTTTCATGCGGGCGTCAGCAGCAATCATCTGTTCATAGAGGTCACGCAGGATCTTTTTGACCTTTGCCATCGAGGCGGCTGTCTCCATCTTGAGGGTGATTTGGCGGATGTACAGGTTTTGCACACGGGCCACGAAGGGAGCCATAGGCCCCAATACGCGTGTTCCGAAGACTTGGTGCAGCAGACCGCAGTAACGCACGGCGAGTTCGCCCACGGTGGCATCGTCACGGTGCTTGAGGTAGATATTGATGACCTTAGTGAACGGGGGATAACCGAATTGCTGGCGGTCATTCAATTCATGTTGGTAAAATCCCTCATAATCATGGGCTTGCACAAACTTGATGACGTCATGATCGGGTTGGCTTGTTTGGATGATGACCTGACCTTGTTTATGGGCTCGTCCTGCACGGCCAGAGACCTGTTCCAGCATGTCGAAGGCCCGCTCATGGCTGCGGAAGTCCGGGAAGTTGATCATGGTGTCGGCATTGAGGATGCCCACAATGCTCACGGCGTTAAAGTCAAGCCCTTTGGTCACCATCTGTGTCCCCACGAGAATGTTGGTGCGGTGCTGTGAGAACTCGTCTATTATGCGGTCATAGCTGTTCTTGCTGCGCGTTGTGTCAAGGTCCATGCGGGAGATCTTTTCTCCAGGGAAAACGGCATCGATATCGTCCTCGATTCGCTCGGTGCCATAGCCCACAATTTCGATGCCCGGCAACCGGCAGGCGGGGCACAGGTCGGGCCGGGGTATCGTGTAGCCGCAGTAGTGGCACACAAGGCTGTTGTTGTGCTTGTGATAGGTGAGCGAAACGTCGCAGTTCTCGCACTTGGGTACCCAGCCACACTCCTTGCAACGCACAATCGGTGAATAGCCGCGGCGGTTCT
This sequence comes from uncultured Bacteroidales bacterium, assembly GCA_902776435.1. Taxonomy (GTDB): domain Bacteria; phylum Bacteroidota; class Bacteroidia; order Bacteroidales; family Muribaculaceae; genus Sodaliphilus. The sequence continues at coordinate 13,111 of CACYQB010000018.1, forward strand.
GGAACAGAATGACTTGCTCATTGTCCTGCAGTGCCTTGCGGCAGCTAGCGATGAGTTCGTTGCTGAACAGGCCGTGCATTTCTCGTCGCTTGCGTGCGGCGATGGTATCAATGACCTTGACTTCAGGCATCTTGATGTCACCGTAGCGCGTGAGCAGCTTCACGAGTCCATAACGGCCTTGAAGGGCCAGATAATAGACCTCGATGGCAGGGGTTGCCGAGCCTAGCACAGTCTTGGCTCCATGCATCTGTGCTAACACCAGGGCTGCATTTCGTCCATTATAGCGTGGTGCGGGATCCTGTTGCTTGTAGCTGCTGTCATGTTCCTCGTCAACGATGATAAGGCCCAGGTTGGAGTAGGGGAGGAACACCGAGGAGCGCACTCCGATGACCACACAGGGCTCGCTGGAGTTGAGCAACTTCTTCCAAATGTCCACCCGTTCGTTATCACTGAATTTAGAGTGGTAGATGAGCAATTTGTCGCCAAACACACGTCGCAACCGTCGGGTCAGCTGTGTTGTCAACGCGATTTCGGGGACGAGGTATAGCACCTGCTTGCCCAGTCGCAAGGCATCAGCGATGAGATGCATATATACTGATGTCTTGCCACTGCTAGTCACGCCATGCAGCAGGGTGATGGCATGCTCGCGCATGGAATGGTGGATTTCGTCATAGGCCCGCCGCTGCTCGTCACTTAAAGTGGGCGGTTCTTCAAGGATGCTTCCCAAGTCGTCAAAGCGGTTGATTTCTTTTTTATAGATCTCGAACAAGCCGCGCTTCACGGCTTCGTGCAGCACGGCACTGCTCACGCCAGCCCGCTTCAACAGGTTTTCCTTGCTCACTTCCCGCGTTTCGCCGCTCTGCAGCCATCGTGACATGTCGAGATAGGCCAGCAGCAGGGATTCTTGCTTAGGTGCCCTCTTCAACTGGTCAAAGAATTCATGCAGTTTTTCCTCGTTGTCACGGGCTACAGTAAGACGCACACATGCCTCAGTTTTAGGACGATAGTTATCAACGACGCGCTCACTGACATACAATGCGTCCATGTCTAACAAGTGGCTGACATTTCGTTCTACGGTCTTGAATCCGGTTGCCTTTGCAATTTCGTTAATCTGAACGCGTCCACGTTGGGCTGTAAAATCCAGAATAACGCGCTCTCGGTCGCTCAACTGGCCAGGTTCGCTCTCCTCAAAGTCTGGATTGACGCTGATGGTCGTCTCACTCTCCACCTTGAGTCCCGATGGCACGGCGGCTTTATAGACTTCGCCCATCGAACACAGGTAATAGTCGGCAATCCATTGCCAGAATTCCAACTGTGGATGCCTCAGGATAGGCTTATCGTCAAGTGTGCCCAAAATCTCTTTCACATCATAGCCCCTAGGTTCCCTGTCGTGCAGCGAAGTGATGATGGCCGTGAAGATTTTTTTACGGCCGAAGGGGACTAAAACACGCATGCCGATAGAGAGCCGCATTCCCTCAGGAATACGGTATGTATAGGTGCCCGGAATGGCTAACGGCAGCAATGTTTCGGCAAATTTGGGCATCAAATTTTAGAACTTAAATATTTACTTTAAAATTACGATTTATTAAATTGATATTCAATAAATAAGTCGAATTAATTCTTATTTATTTGTCAGATTGTTACAAATATTTTGATATTAAATAATCACTTTAAATTAATATAGATAAAGGATTGTTATATAATATTTTGATAATTATTTGTCTAAATATTGGTGATAAATGCCATTTTCCTTGATGGCGGTGGCGGTCCAGCTCACTTCGGGTGGCAAGTGTTGCTCAATGTTACCCTGTAATAATTGCACTGCTCGATCGGTGAAACGCTCCACAAAACCATCACCCAGATCGATGGCATTTTCACGTCCCACGGCCTCAGCCGTGCCGATGACGTTGGTGGCAACAACGCGGGCGCCACACGAGAGCGCTTCGATAACAACCAGGGGCAGGCCCTCAAGGCTGCTGGGTAATACAAGCAGGTCAACGCAATTGAGCAGGTCAGGAATCTCTTCGGGTGGAACCTTGCCGGTAAAATGGCAGCTGATACCTTTTTTAGCCATCAACTGGCGCGTCTCTTCTAGCTGGACGCCGTCGCCTATTGCCCAGAATGTCAGTTCTTTGCCATACTTGGTCTCAATCTCTTTGTAGATGTCGGGCAGCAGGGTGACGTTCTTCACGGGTTCAAATCGTCCGACGAACGCGACAACCTTTTTGCCATCATTAACCCCGTATTTCTCTCGTAATTGAGCACGGATTTCTTCGTCATATTGGCGGAACTGTTCGCTGGCGCCGTTGAGCAGGATCTCGGCAGGGAAGCCGTCGGTCAATTCGGCATGCGCTTTGTCAAGAAGTCCCTGGCTGACAAAGAAATTGCAGGTTGCCTCGTGCAAGAGCTTGATGGTTAATTCTTTAAGCATCTGGTCGCGGGGAGGATCGGTATAGATGCTTGCCCCGTGCCAGGTGATAAAGCTGGGAATATGCAGCTTCTTGCCGGCAAAAACGGCGGCATGTCCCACAATGCGGTCATGGGCACTGACCAGGTCGTGACCACGCATTTCCCAGCCGAGGCGGTGCAAGCGATGCAGCAGCGCGCGGGGCGGTTTGCTGAACAAGCGGTGCATGATGGAGTCTGTCCAGCGACGGCGGAACCAAGTGATGTGAATTGTCACACCATCGGCGACAATGGCATCGGGGCGGGAGTTTATCTTCTTGCTATGGCGGATGCGTCGCATCAACCATCCGTCATACATCTGGAACATGTACACATCTATCTTGTAGTCAGCGACTTGTTGCAGGTGCTTCACTCGGTTGATGACGGCGTTAAACACACCCAGCCGCCTGTTGATGTCTCCTTCGAATAATACCGCAATCTTTTTCATAGCGTTCACGTGGTTGATTAATCAAGCAAATTTACACAAATTCCGCCACGCGTGCAATACCATAGACAAAATTTTGTCGTAAAACCCTTATAGTCAGATATAAAAAACGAGATCAAGCATTACGCTTGACCTCGTCTCTAGTAGCGGGAGCCAGACTCGAACTGACGACCTTTGGGTTATGAGCCCAACGAGCTGCCACTGCTCCATCCCGCAATTTGCGAGTGCAAAAGTAATGCTTTTTTAGTTACTGTCAAGAGTTATGGAGCAAAAAAATGTGCTATTTAACATATTTTTACCAATATCGGTAGGATTTTGGCTCGTTCTTTACAAGAAAAACGCCGTGCGGCTCGACGAAATCGGGGCGCACGGCGTTGTGGTGATTAACCGTTTTAAGTAGGTTCGGTTTGCTTTAGAGGCCGATTTTCTTGAAGAAGTCGTTGCCCTTGTTGTCCACGAGGATAAAGGCGGGGAAGTCCACGACGCGGATTTTCCATACGGCCTCCATACCCAACTCGGGGTACTCAACACACTCGATGCTCTTAATGCTCTCCTGGGAGAGGATGGCGGCGGGGCCTCCGATGCTGCCCAGGTAGAAACCGCCATGCTTTTTGCAGGCGTCGGTCACTTCCTGGCTGCGGTTGCCCTTGGCAATCATGACCATGCTGCCGCCCAAGCTCTGGAACAGGTCCACGTAGGGGTCCATGCGGTTGGCTGTCGTCGGGCCCATGGAGCCGCAGGGCATGCCCTTAGGCGTCTTGGCGGGGCCGGCATACAGTACGGGATGGTCCTTGATGTACTGGGGGATACCCTCACCGCGGTCATAGCGCTCTTTCCACTTGGCGTGGGCGATATCGCGGCCTACAATAATGGTGCCGCTCAGTGATACGCGGGTCGAAACGGGGTACTTGTCGAGGATAGCCAGCGTCTCGCTCATGGGGCGGTCGAGGTCGATCTTGATGCCGTCGCCCTCGCCTGCCTGGCGCAGTTCTTCGGGAATCAGCTCGGTGGGATTGTCGTCGAGTTTCTCAATCCACACACCGTCCTTGTTGATTTTCGCCTTGATGTTGCGGTCAGCACTGCAGCTCACGCCCAGACCGATGGGGCAGGAGGCACCGTGACGCGGCAGACGCACGATGCGCACGTCGTGAGCCATGTACTTGCCGCCGAACTGGGCACCCAGACCAATCTTGTAGGCCTCTTCGAGTACCTGTTTCTCGAGTTCGGTATCACGGAAGGCACGGCCGGTTTCGTCGCCCGTAGTGGGCAGGTTGTCATAGTAGTGGGTGGATGCCAACTTGACGGTCAGCAGGTTCTTTTCGGCACTGGTGCCGCCGATAACGAATGCGATGTGATAGGGCGGGCAGGCTGCTGTGCCCAGGGTGCGCATCTTGTCAACCAGGAAGGGGACCAGTGTGCCAGGGTTCAAGACGGCCTTGGTCATCTGGTACAGGTAGGTCTTGTTGGCGCTGCCGCCACCCTTGGTGACGCACAGGAAGTGGTATTCCATTCCCTCGGTGCACTCCAGGTCAATCTGAGCGGGCAGGTTGCAACGGGTGTTTACTTCCTCATACATGCTCAAGGGAGCATTCTGGGAATAGCGCAGATTCTCCTGAGTATAAGTGTTATACACACCGCGGGCAAGGGCTTCCTCGTCACAGAATCCGGTCCACACCTGTTGGCCCTTCTCGCCGTGAATGATGGCGGTGCCGGTGTCCTGGCACAGGGGCAACTGGCCCTTGGCGGCCACCTCGGCATTGCGCAGGAAGGTCAGAGCCACATACTTGTCGTTGTCACTGGCCTCGGGGTCGCGCAAGATCTTGGCAACCTGCTCGTTATGGGAGCGGCGCAGCAGGAAGTTCACGTCGCGGAAAGCCTGTTGAGCCAGCATGGTCAGGGCCTCGGGCTGGATTTTCAGGATGGGTTTGCCTTCAAACTCGCCCACCGACACATAGTCGCTGGTGAGCTTGTAGTATTCGGTGTCGTCTTTGCCCAATTGGAACATGGGCGCATAGCGGAATTCAGGATTGTTTGCCATAAGTTTCGATTAAAAGTTATGTTGATAATAGTTGATTCGTTGCTGCAAAGGTAACCATAATTCTTCAGAAATACAAAACCACACGCCGTGGTTGTCTTTCACGACTCGGGAACATCTTCAAACCCGAGCCGCTTGAAGTCGTCAGGCAGGGGGGCGGTGATGTCGATGTCGTTGCCGCTCACGGGATGGGTGAAACGGATGCGGTGGGCCTGTAGCGAGATGCCGCCGTCGGGATTGCTGCGGGGGGCGCCATACTTCAGGTCGCCCTTGATGGGACACCCGATGGCCGATAACTGGGCCCGTATCTGGTGTTTACGGCCAGTGATGAGATCCACCTCAAGCAGCCAGTAACGCTGGCTGGCAGCGATAACGCGATAGTGGAGCACTGCCCGCTGGTGGCCTTCACGTGGCACGATGCTCACATGCGTCTTGTTGTTGCTCTCGACGCTCTTGAGATAGTGCGTCAGGGTGGCTTCGGGCTCGGGGGGCTGTTTGCCGACCACGGCCCAATAGGTCTTGTGGACCTCGCCCTTGCGGAAGAGTTCGTTCATGCGGGACAACCCCTTGCTGGTCTTGGCCATGACCACCAGGCCACAAGTTGGGCGGTCAATGCGGTGGGTAACCCCCAGGAACACGTTGCCCGGTTTGTTGTATTTCTCCTTGAGCCACGCTTTCACCGAGTCGATCAGCGTGGGATCCCCGGTGCGGTCGCCCTGGACGAGTTCCCCGGCGTTCTTGTTGACGATGACAATGTGGTTGTCGTCATATACGATTTCCATGATGCTGCACAATATGGTTGCTGATTCGCAAAGTTACTTCTTTTCTTCCGAATATCGTCTTATGGAAGCAAAAATCTGCTGAAAATAGCAGGAAATACCTTCATGCTGGTGGCTTCATTACTTTAGTGGCCTGAAACCCTCGAGATATGGGCTTTGCTATTGTAATCCGTAGTTAATCTACTGAAAAACAGCAGTGTAAAGCCGAATTAAGAGATGCTCTCTCTTAATGCGCTGATTTGCAGTTATTTGTCGAAAAAACTCACAACAAATCTTTAAAAAAAGGAAAAAAGTTTATCATATGTTTACATTAATTAAAAAATAATCATTAACTTTGCAAGCCTATCTTTTAAAGATGTGGAGTTAAGAAACTGTTGCGATGTTGGTCAATCCATCTGTCGTAGTGAATGGAAGCTTGTAATACGATACCTATATGAATAACCGGGTTCGTGTGTTTAGTGAAGTCTTGAAGCCGTCATGTGTTAGAAGGGTAGGTAATAGAATGTAAACTTATAAAACATTAATAATTAATCAATTAAAATTAAATTTATGAGTCTTAAACATTTAGTTTTGTTTCTTGTTATGGCTCTTGCTTCGCTTGGTGTTTCGGCCCAGGTGAGCGGTACAGTGCTTGACGAGAACAACGAACCTGTAATCGGCGCTTCGGTCGTTCAGCAGAGCAATCCTAAGAACGGCGTCGCTACCGATTTCGATGGTCACTTTTCATTGAATGTGCCAGCAGGCACTAAGATTAAAGTCACCTATGTGGGTTATGAAGATGCCGTTGTCGCCGCTAAGGCTGGCATGACAATCGTCCTTAAGCCCAAGGGTGAGATGCTTGGCGAGGTCGTTGTCACCGGTTACCAGAAGGTGGACAAACGACTCTTTACTGGTGCAACCCAGAGCGTTGACGCCGAGAAGACAAAGCTGTCTGGTGTCGCTGACGTCAGCCGTGGTCTTGAAGGCCGCGTCTCTGGTGTGCAGGTGCAGAACGTGTCGGGTACCTTCGGTACCGCACCCAAGATCCGCGTGCGCGGTGCTACCTCTATCTACGGTAGCTCCAAGCCCCTGTGGGTTGTGGACGGTGTGATTCTGGAGGACAACGTGGACATTAGCGCCGACGACCTCTCGTCGGGTGACGCTACCACGCTGATTGCTTCGGCCGTCGCTGGTCTTAACGCCGACGATATCGAGAGCTTCCAGATCCTGAAAGACGGTTCTGCAACCTCTATCTACGGTGCTAAGGCTAATGCCGGTGTGATCGTTATCACCACCAAGACTGGTCGCAAGGGATCTACCTCGATTAACTACACGGGTGAGTTTACCTATCGTTTGAAACCCAACTATCGTGACTTCAACATCTGCAACTCTCAGGAGCAGATGAGTATCCTTCGTGAGATGGAGCAGAAGGGCTGGCTGGAGTATGCCAACCTGGTTAACAGCACCACCTCAGGTATCTATGGCCAGATGTACACACTGATGGACACCTACGATCCCGCTACCGGAACGTATGGCCTGCCCAACACTCAGGACGCACGCAACAAGTACCTGCGTGAGGCTGAGATGCGTAACACCAACTGGTTTGACCTGTTGTTCAACAACAACGTGATGCAGAACCATGCTATCAGCGTTTCGGGTGGTACCGACAAGGGTTCGTTCTACACCTCGGCTTCGGTAATGACCGACCCGGGATGGTACAAGAGCAGCCGTGTTGAGCGCTACACCTTCAACGCCAACGCTATTTACAACATTACCGATAAGATCAAGGTCAAGATTCTGAACAGCAACAGCTTCCGTGACCAGAAGGCTCCCGGTACCCTGAGTCAGAACGTGGACGTCGTTTACGGTGAGGTAAGGCGCGACTTCGATATCAACCCCTATAGCTTCGCTTTGAACACTGCCCGTACCCTTGATCCCAACAGGCGTTATGTCCGCAACTACACCAACTTCAACATCTTTGACGAGTTGGAGTCCAACTTCATCAATGTGGGCGTTACCGACCTCAAGTTCCAGGCTGAATTGAACATCAAGCCCATCATCAAGCAGGACCAGAGCCTTGAGTTCAACATTTTGGGTTCGATGCGTACCGCTAACTCTGAGCAGAACCACTACGTTCTCGAGACCAGTAACCAGGCCAATGCTTACCGTGCCGGTATCATCCCCGAGAACGCTCTTATCCGTTCGTCCAACTCATACCTCTATACTGACATCGACGTGCCCAACGCACTTCCCGAGAGTGTCATGAAGGAGGGTGGTATGCTGTTCTTCTCCAAGAACGAGCTGAAGACCTTTGACTTCCGTGTCACTGGTCAGTACATGAAGGACTTCAACAATGGCAAGCACCTCCTCAACCTGTATGCCGGTATGGAGGCCAGCCGCGTTGACCGTTTCTACCAGAACTTCGAGGCTTGGGGCGTTGTTTATGACAACGGTAACCTGCCCTCGTTGAACTACAAACTCTTCAAGCAGATGCAGGAAGAGAATGGTGCCTACTACAGCCTGGGTAACACCCATCGCCGTAACATGGCTTACTTCGCTAATGCCAACTACGCTCTCTTAGGCCGTTACGTCCTCAACGGAACCATCCGCTATGAGGGTTCTAACCTGATGGGTCAGACCGACCAGAGCCGCTGGCTTCCCACCTGGAACGTTTCAGCTGCATGGAACGTCTATGACGAGCCGTTCTTCCAGAACATGGGCCTGTTCCAGAAAGGTACTCTCTCTTATGCTAAGCTGCGTCTGAGCTACTCACTGACTGGTGAGAGTGGTCCCTCTGGTTATGCCAATGCCGAGGCACTCTATTATCCCACTCGCCCCTGGCGTCAGGAAATTGACGCGATGGAGATGGGTCTTTATCTGTCAGGTCTTGGCAACAGTGAGTTGACCTATGAGAAGAAGCATGAGTTCGACCTTGGTGTTGACCTCGGTTTCCTCTACAACCGCATCAACCTCGTGTTTGACTGGTACTTCCGTAACAACTTCGACCTGATCGGTCTGATCCGCACCCAGGGTGTCGGTGGTGCTACCACCAAGTATGGTAACGTGGCCGAGATGAAGTCGCATGGTGTCGAGTTCACCTTGTCTTCACGCAACATTGAGCCCCGCAGCGCTGGTGGCTTTGCTTGGAGCACCGACTTGACGTTCTCCTATGCTGTGACCGAGATTAGCAAGCTGCAGTCACGTTCGCGCGTTATCGACCTCGTTCGTGGTAGCGGTTTCCCCTTGGAGGGTTATCCCCACCGTGCTATCTTCTCGATTCCTTACGAGGGTCTTGACAGCCACGGTCTGCCTCTGGTTACCGACGAGAATGGCCAGATTTCTAACATCGGTGTGAACTTCCAGGAGTATGAGAAGTTAGGCTTCCTCAAGTATGAGGGTCCCGTTGATCCCACCTTCACCGGCGGTTTCGGCAACAACTTCGACTTCAAGGGCTTCCACCTGATGGTCTTCATGACCTATGCCTTTGGTAACAAGCTTCGCCTTGATGAGGTGTTCCGCTCGAGCTATAGCGACCTGACATCGTTCACCAAGGACTTCAAGAACCGTTGGGTTCTCCCCGGTGATGAGTTGGTTGACGGTGTAGTACCCGCTATCGCTTCTCGTCGTCAGGTTTACTCCAACTATGAGTTGAGTATGGCTTACAATGCCTACAACTACAGTACCGCACGCGTAGCCGACGGTGGTTTCATTCGTCTGAAAGAGGTTTCTCTGACCTATGACATCCCCCGTTCAGTGATTTCTCACCTGCGTCTCAACACTGCTTCGATCAAGTTCGCTGCCACCAACATCTGTCTGCTCTATGCCGACAAGAAGCTCAATGGCCAGGATCCTGAGTTCTTCAACAGCGGTGGTGTGGCTTCGCCTAACCCCAAGCAGTTCACCTTGACTCTGCGTCTGGGTATGTAATCCTTGAAGTTCCACATTATATATAATATATACACGACTATGAAATTAAGATATAAAATATTATTCATTGCAGTGGCGCTCGTTGGTTTGAGCTCTTGTAAGGACTTCCTGGACAAGGTGCCCGATACCCGCGTCTACCTGGTGAACCTTGACCAGCTCCAGCAGTTGCTTGTTACTGGTTACATGGACTCCAACTACGCACTCGTTGGTGAGCTCTCGAGCGATAACGTTATCGACAACAACTCGCCCAGTAAAGATGGTGTCCGTTATCACCTTTCCTATTATGACCAGTTCGACGAGCAGGTTTATGCTTGGGATGATGTTGACCTCAATATCTCTGACAGTGATTCTCCCTCTGGCGTTTGGAACTCTTGCTATGGCGCCATCGCTGTGGCCAATGCCGTGCTGGAGAAGGGACTTCAGTTCAAGTCCACTGGCATGATTGAAGATGAACCCATGACTGCTGCCGATAAGGCTCGCCTTGATGCCATCTTGGGTGAGGCTTACATGATTCGTGCCTATCACCACTTCATCCTGGCTCAGATCTTCTGTATGCCTTATCGTGGTGATGCCATCAATGCTACTTTGCCTGGCATTCCTTATTCGACTAAACCCGAGACTACGCTCGATCCCAAGTACGATCGTGGTACTTTGAAGCAGACCTATGACTCAATCGAGGCTGACCTGCTCAGGGGACTGCCCCTCATCACCGAGGAGTATTACCAGTCGCCCAAGTATCACTTCAACCTGGCTTCTTCCAACTCCTTCGCTGCACGCTTCTATCTCATCAAGCGTGACTATGAGAAGGTGGTTCAATATGCTAACGCTGCATTCCGTGGCAATGAGCCCTCATCGATGCTTAACGATGGCTGGTGGCAGGAAGACTTCTACTACATCAGCGACATCGGCCGCTACTTCACCAGTATTGAGCGTCCCAGCAACTTCCAGCTCTTCACCAGCTACAGCACCTGGTGGCGTCGCTTCCTGGGCTATCGCTTCACCTGTAACCGTGACGCTAAGCGCGCTACTATCCAGGGTCCTGGTCCGTCTTGGAGACGTTGCCAGTACCAGAACACCAAGACCAAGGAGAAATTCGCTATGATGCCTTGCTTCAATGGTGTCTGCGGTAGTGCCGGTGGCCAGGAGTACGGTTCATACTATGCTGGTAACTGCTTCGAGCAGTTCGAGTACACCGACAAGATTTCGGGTATCGGTTATTGCCACGAGATTCGTCCCGAGTTCACCAGCGAGGAAACCCTGCTGATGCGTGCCGAGGCTAACCTCTTCTTGGGCAACATCGATGCTGCCTTCGACGATCTCTACCTCTGGAACGAGGAGCACCTCTCGCCAAATGAGAGTGACCGTTATAACCACGTTGAACTCACCAAGGAGCAGATTATCGACTTCTATGGTTGCTTTGATGATCCCGACCGTGCCGATCCCGGTTATGGTATCGTGATGAAGTTCAACATCGATGAGGTTTGTCCCAGCGACAAGTACAAACTGACCGATGAGATTGAGCCTTACTTGCAGTGCATACAGCACTTCCGTCGCATCCAACTCGTTCACATGGGTAACCGTTGGTTTGATATCAAGCGCTACGGCTTCACCATTGAGCACAAGATGGGCATCAGCGATGTTTATACCCTGAAGGTTCTGGATCCCCGCTACGCTATCCAGATCCCGAGTGAGGTTATCGGTGCCGGTCTCGATCCCAACCCGCGTTCGACCAACGCGCCTGTTCAGGCACCTCGCATTGGCCGTGACGAGAATGTTCGTATTTCTGATTAATGCTCATCCTAATACAATATGAAAAAGATTAAATTTTATATTTCAGCATTGCTGCTTGTTGCCGTGAGCGCCATGTCGCTTTCCTCTTGCAGTGAAGACAAGCTGGGCGATACGATTTTCCCCGATGTCGATGAGACGCTTGATCCCAGCTCTTACACTTATCAGCTCGATAAGTTCCTCAAGCAGAACTATCTCGATAAGTATAACTTGACGTTCCTCTACAAGATGCCGGACGTGAGCACCAATATGAACTACAACCTGGTGCCTGCTACCTACGAGAACTCCATCGACCTGGCTGTTCTGTGTAAGCATCTGTGGTTTGACGTGTATGACAAGGTGGCTGGTGAGGACTTCCTCAAGACCTATGGTCCCCGTATCATCCTCTTGATTGGTTCGCCTGCCTATAACCCGACTTCGGGTACCGAGATTGTCGGTCTTGCCGAGGGTGGTATCAAGATTTCGCTGTTCAAGGTCAATGCCATGCGCATCAACGACTTCAACATGATGAATGAGTACTACTTCAAGACCATGCACCATGAGTTCGCTCACATCCTGCACCAGACCAAGACCTATCCCAATCAGTTCAACACGATTTCGATTGGTCACTACGACAGCAACAACTGGCAGGACCGCAGTGAGGGTCAGGTGGCTTCCTTGGGCTTCGTGACGACCTACGCTTCCAGTGAGTTCCGTGAGGACTTTGCCGAGACCATCGCTAACTATATCGTTAAGACCGATGCTCAGTGGAATCACATCCTGGATCTTGCAAGCCGTGGTTGGGCTTCGGGTGACGAGGATGACGTGACTAGCCAGTTCTACTGCTACTACTACTATCCCGATAATGACGTGACCCGCGACCTTGAGTACGTGAGCGAGTTCAACGTATTTATCGAGGAGGATGAGGATGGTACCATCCACAAGTACTGGCGTAACAATGTTGACCATGACGGTAACCGCATCATTGTCTATGACGTAGAGGACAAGGACGGTATCGATGGCGTACAGGCTATCCTTGACAAGGTCAACATCGCCCGCGAGTGGCTCAAGACCGACTGGAATGTGGACCTGGATGAGCTCCGCAAGGAAGTCCAGACTCGCCAGATCTCTTACAACATCAACGAGTTGCGTAAGTGGGTCACCGAGATTCAGTAATGTGTTTCACCTTATAACATGATGAAAATAAAATGAAAAAGTATTTTAATATCTTTTTACTGGCGCTTGTTGCGCTCGCATCGCTGACTCTCGTGTCATGTAAGAATGAGACTGAAGAGATCTTTGATGACGATGCTATTACGCGTCTGGAAAAAGCCAAGGCTGACTTCATCAAGATTCTTACCGACAAGGGTGGTAAGTGGCAGATGCAGTATTATGCCAACAGCAATGAGCCGGGTTACGTCTATGTAATGACGTTCCGCAACGATGGTTCTGTGACTATCTCTGGCAAGAACGAGTGGATCGGTTATGTCGAGGGTGAGTCCCTGAAGGTGCCCACCTATGGCAGCCAGACCTCTCTGTGGGATGTGATTACCGACAATGGCCCCGTGCTTTCGTTCAATAGTTTCAACAAGTACTTCCACGTCTTTGCTGATCCTGAGGACATCCCCAGCATGAGTGACGAGGATCCCGACGAGACTGGCTACGGTCACGAGGGTGACTATGAGTTTGACCTGATGAAATACTCGGGCGACACGCTCTATATCTCGGGTAAGAAGTATGGCATCGACATGATCATGACCCGCCTCGATGCAGGCATCGATGACCATGTTTACATGGATGAGGTTGTCGCTATGGCCGACTCCTTCTTCAATGCCAAGATTCCTCAGGTTTATATGAACCTGCCCAATGACACCCGCTGGATCATCAAGAATGGTGCTACCAGTATCTTGAAGATGTTCCGTGAGGGCGACGATGAGATCTCGACCGCTGTGACTCACAACGTGATTATCACTCACGATGGTTTGTCATTCATGAACCCCCTCACCATCGACGGTTACACTGTACAGAACTTCATCCGTCAGGCCGATGGTTCGCTGCTTTGCCGCGATGACAACGAGACGACCATCACTGCCGATGACCTGAACAAGGTGTTCACCATTCCCACGTTCATTTGGAAGGTTGATACAACCCAGGTGGGTGGCGCATTTGCAACTCAGCTCAATACATTGAAGAATGAATTGAATGATTACGGCAAGCGCAAACTCACGTCTATTCAGATTTCTTATGATGCTGACAATAGCCGTTATTCACTCATCTTCGGTTGCTTGTATCAGAAGAAGACTTTCTATCCCACATTCTACCTCAAGATTGAACCCGTGGGTGACGATCAAATTAAGTTCAACTTCACTGGCGAGGGTGATGCTGCAAGTGCTGTTTATGCTGAGAAGTGCCCTGCACTCAACTCGATAATCGGCCTGATGAATGGCAATACTTTCACATTGACCACTAGCTCCCTCCTTGCTCCTGTCGATATGAAGTTATCCGATAGTGGCAATGGCGCTAACTACTTTGTGTGCAAACTATAAGTATTAGTGGCTACTGATATAACCGGGGTATGATCCCCACAGGTGAAATGCCCCGGTTTTGATTTAGTTTAAGAAAATTCATATATTTTATTAACATATCTTATTTATCAATTTTTTTATGAAAAAGGTTTTACTTTTAGCTGCAGCCGCACTCATGGTGACGTCTGCCAATGCGCAACTCAAGCGCTCTGAAACTACCCAGATTCCTGCTCGTCCTCAGACGCAGTTGGTCAAGCCGCAGGCCCAGATGAAAGAGATGCAGATGCGCACTCCTGGCACCCCTGTTGTTCAGAATGCTCGTAAGAAAGCTGGCGCTGTTGACGTTTGGTATCGTCGTCCCGCCGGTGCTCTTGCCGGAAGCGTTGTTGTTGAGGAAGGTGCATACGCTGGTATGTACTATGCTCCTTATATCGCTATGACTCCCTATGTTGACTATACCTTCAACGGTTATGCCGACGGTGTGGCCGATGGTACCACCTATGACTGGAGAGTTCAGTACTCTGACATAAATGATGCTGGCGAAGAGACTCAGATGTGGGCAACAGTGCCTGGCATGGACCTTGAAATGCAGTATAGCTATGAGATTGACTCTGTGCCCATCTTCAGGGCTACTGTTCCTGGTGGAAAGTTCTATCAGTTCTTTATCCATGGCTATGAGATGAGCGGAACTTCCGATAAGCCCATTACCGGTGCAGAGCATAGCGCTAACATCCTGGCTGTTCCCAGCACGATGGACATTTGGGATATTGACGTCCTCAAGTCCAGTAAGTCTTTCTGCTACGGTGGCCGCAATGGTGACGAGCGCTATCCCATGTCCTACTACAGTGGTGCTAAGCCCTATGACCCCAGAGGTGAAGAAGGTTCGGGCTACTGGTTCGGTAAGAACGGTGGTACCAACGGTGGTAACCGCGTTGATGGTATCGCTCAGGCATTTGAGAAACCGACTTTCCCCTATCTGTTGAAGCAGGTGGTTCTTGACTGCGCTGTCCTCGAGGTTACTGCTCCTGTCGAGATGACTTGTAAGATTTACAAGCTCGATGAAATTCCTGCTTACAACGATTCCAATTCGGTTGCTCTGCCCGAGGAGCCTGGCGAACTCATCGCTATGGGTCGCGCAACCCTGACTCCCGAGACCGCAACCGAGACTGGTGACCTGATTTTCTTCACCCTCTACGGTGAGGAGGACGGTCTGCAGTATGACATCACCCCGACTATCGATTGCGCTATCCTCGTGGTTATTGATGGTTACAACGATCCCGAGATGGCTAATCTGAAGGACTTCTCTGCTATGATCAGCAGTGACATGTATGTCGATGAGGGTTATGGTGAGCTTGCTTACCTCAAACTTGGTCTCACTGATGAGGATGGTAACCTTGACCATTATGTATGGGCTGGACTCAATCGTTTCTTCGGTGGTGACGATAATGAGATGAAGACTGGTCTGACCATCTTCTTGAGCACCGAGAACCCCTATCTGACCTTCAACTACAATGATGAGGACGGTGAGTACACCTTCCCCAATGAGGGTGGTCTCATGGAGAAGCACTTCGGCAGCTACACTACCCGCAGTATTGAGTTCTGGGCATGGACTCCCAGCGCCGATGATGCTTGGTACATTTCCTGCAACGACGAGGAGGTTCCCGATTGGTTGAGCATTGAGCTGACTGACCAAATGAAGAATGGCGAGTTCACCGGTCTTGTAAATGCCGAGGTTGTGGCTGAGCCCCTGCCCGCTGGCGTTTCATACCGCGAGGCTATCGTTCGCTTTGAGTTCCCCGGTGCCTACATTGATTACAAGTTCATGCAGGGTGAGGGTGGTCCCGTTCCCGTTCCCGGTGACGTGAACCAGGACGGTGAGGTAACTATCGCCGACGTTAACGCTCTGATCGACATGATTCTGTCGGGTGAGCTCGAGATGATTGGTGACGTTAATGGTGACGGTGAGGTAACTATCGCCGACGTTAACGCTGTTATCGACATCATCCTTAGCTAATTCCTTTTGGGATGAAAGTTGTTGAACTGAAAATTATTACAGTTTCTTAACATATCATCTATTACCTGAAGAGACGGGGAGCCTGATTGAAGGTTTCCCGTCTCGACTTTTATACGTGCCCCCAGTTTGGATTTGGGATTTTGGGGGATTTAGTGTATCTTTGCGCTATGAACAATGACAAAGCCGATTCACCGATGAAACGTGTGCGCATTACAGCCATGCGCCAGACGGTCTATACCGATCTCATGAAACAATATGAGAACCCGATTGAGCATACCTGCGATATCAGGGTGGGGCAGACCTTTATTTCTATCGATGGGCAACGCCCGTCAGACTTGTGCGAGAGCGCATGGGAATCTATGCGCCCCTTCGTCGAGGCGCTCGCTCGAGGCGAGGGAAACTTCTATGACGGATGGATGCAGAACCCCCACTCAGCGATGATTTCCTGCAATGACGGCTTCCGTCCCGTTTCCTTCTATTTAGAAGCAATTGAAACCGACAACTGAAAACTGAAAAAGGAATATGAACATCAAATCAGCCGAATATCAAATCAGTAACAGTGATTACCGCAAGTGCCCGGATACATCATTGCCGGAGTATGCCTTTATCGGGCGCAGCAACGTGGGCAAGTCTTCACTCATCAATATGCTCACGGGGCGCAAAGCGCTGGCCAAGACCAGTGCCACCCCGGGCAAAACGATGCTTATCAATCACTTCCTTATCAATGGCGAGTGGTATATTGTCGACCTGCCTGGCTATGGCTATGCCAAGCGCAGCAAGGAAGAACGTGATAAGCTCTGGCGCATGATTCAGGGTTATGTCCTCGGCCGTGAGCAGATGACTAACCTCTTTGTCCTTGTGGATAGCCGCATCAAGCCTCAGAAGATTGACCTCGAGTTCATGGAGTGGCTCGGTGAGCATGGTGTGCCTTTTTCTATCGTCTTCACTAAGATGGACAAGCTCGGCAAGGTGGCTGGACCCGCTGCTGTTGAGGATTACAAAAAGGTACTGCGTAAGACCTGGGAGGAGCTGCCTCCCGTATTCATGACATCGAGCGAGGATGCCCGTGGTCGTGACGAACTGTTGAATTACATTGATAGCATTAACCAGGAATTGAAACAGCAATGAAAAAGATAACCATAATCTTGCTGACTGCACTTGTCTCCATGGGGGCAATGGCACAGGGAAAAATTGAGATGACGCTTAGCGAAGGCTGGCAGTTCTCGCGTGATAACATTAACTGGGAATCGGTGACCGTGCCCCATGACTGGGCCATCAGCGGTCCGTTTGACAAGAAGTGGGACCTGCAGGTGGTCGCCATCAAGGAAAATGGCGAGGACGTAGCCACCGAGAAGTCCGGACGTTCAGGCGCTCTGCCGTGGATTGGCAAGGGCTACTATAAGACCACGTTCACCGTTCCTGTGAGCTACAAGCATGTTCAACTCATGTTTGACGGCGCGATGGCCGACGCCCATGTCTATATCAACGGACAGTTGGCTGGCCATTGGGCTTACGGTTACAATGCTTTCATTGTTGATGCCTCCCCTTATATCCACAACAATCGCACGGTCAATGAACTTGAGGTGCGACTCGAAAACAAGGAGGAGAGCAACCGTTGGTATCCTGGCGGTGGCATCTATCGTCCCGTAAAGCTGATGATGACTCAAGGTTTTAACGTGTTGGACACTTGGGGAATGTATGTGCGCACACTCAGCATCGACGGCGACAAAGCCAGTCTGCAAATCGAGCACCAGCTTGATGCCGGCAGTTCGCTTGACGGGGACTATGAACTGATCATCACACTGGCCGACGCGTCAGGAAAGGTGGTAGCGACAAAACGGACTACTCCCGACGGCATGGGACATTTTGCCACGCAGTTGACGGTGGATCATCCTTCGTTATGGTCTCCCGAGTCTCCTTATCTTTACCATGTCTCGACCGTACTGCTGTGTGACGGTAAGGAATTGGATCGCCAGAGCCAGAAAGTGGGTATCCGCACCGTCTCGTTCAGCAAGGAGGGTGGTTTCCAGCTCAACGGCGTGCGTCGCAGCATCAAGGGCGTTTGCCTGCATCATGACCTCGGCCCGCTGGGTGCCGCTATCAACAAGACGGCGCTCATCCGTCAGATTGAGATGATGAAGGCCATGGGTGCCGATGCCATCCGCACCAGCCACAATATGCCCTCGACGATGCAGATGGAGATCTGCGACAGTCTGGGCATGATGGTCATGGCCGAGAGCTTTGATGGCTGGAAGGAGCCCAAAGTGCGTAACGGCTACGGTAGTTATTGGGATGAGTGGTGGCAGCAGGATATCCGCAACCTGGTGCTCAATCATCGCAATCACCCCAGCATCATCCTGTGGAGCGTGGGCAACGAGATTCCCGAGCAATGGAAACCCGAGGGCGTGAAGCGTTACAAAGACCTGATTGCCCTGTGCCACCAGTATGACCCCAGCCGCATGGTGACTTGTGGCATGGACCAAGCCGACGGCACCATCTGGTGCGGCTTTGCCCAAGTAGCCGATGTGCCAGGCTATAATTACCGCCTCCACAAGTATGAGGAAATGATTCAGCGCTTGCCGCAGGGATTTATCCTAGGCAGCGAGACGGCATCGACTGTGAGCACACGTGGCCATTACTACTTCCCCGACACGGTTGCCACCAACAAGGCTTGGCCCGACGGCCAGTGCTCGGGCTATGACGTGGAACACTGCTGGTGGAGCAACCTGCCCGACGATGACTGGAAGATGCAGGACGACCGCGACTGGACTGTGGGTGAGTTTGTCTGGACCGGCTACGACTACCTGGGCGAACCTACGCCCTATGATGAATACTGGCCTTCGCGCAGCAGTTATTTCGGCATCTGCGACCTGGCTGGCCTTCCTAAGGATCGCTACTACCTCTACCGTAGCCATTGGAACAAGCAAGAACACACCATCCACCTGTTGCCGCACTGGACCTGGCCCGACCGAAAGGGTAAGGTGACTCCTGTCTATTGCTATACCGACTATCCCAGCGCCGAACTCTTTGTCAACGGTAAGAGCCAGGGACGCATCACTAAGAATGATACCACTCGTCTGGACCGTTTCCGCCTGCGTTGGCGCAACGTCATCTATCAGCCCGGTGAGTTAAAAGTGGTTGTCTATGACGAAAACGGCAACAAGGCAGGGCAGCAGATTGTCCGCACTGCTGGCAAGCCCAAACGCCTCGTGCTTGAGCCCGAGCGCAAGACCATCAAGGCCGACGGCAACGATTTGGCCTACATCACTGTGAGTCTCGTTGACAAGAATGGCACCCTGTGCCCCGATGCTGCCAATAGACTTGAATTCAGTGTCACAGGTGCTGGCACCTACAAGGCTGCGTGCAACGGCGATGCCACCTCGCTGGAGCCCTTTACTCAGCCCCAGATGAGCCTCTTCCACGGCCAGTTGGTAGTCGTTTGCCAAGCCGGTAAAACCCCAGGCGTGATGACGCTCACCGTCAAGGACCCCGCTACGGGCCTGAAATCCACCGTCAACATCGCCGTCAAGTAAAAATATAAATAACAACTGAATCATCTGAAAAGTCTGAGCCTTTCGTCCAAAAAACTCAGATTCTTCAGATGATTCAGTTGTTGTTTATCTCCAGTTGTTATGGTTTAGTTTTTTCCCTCGATGATATCCATTAAGTACATGGGGATGGTGTTCCAGTCAAAGTTGTAGCGCTTGAAGTCCTCGTAGGTAGGCATCAGGTCAGGGTAGAAGTCCTTGGCGCGAGGATCATCCGCTGGCAGAAACAACTGCAGCGAGTTGGAAATGCTGCCTTTCAGACCGGTGCGTGGTAACTCGAACGGCGTCTGTTCCATATAGGTGTTGGGTGCCTGACTGCTGGTAATGCCGACGATTGTTGCCCCCATCTTCCACAAGAAGAATGCGTAATGGAATGCTGCACTGAAGGTGACAGGGTTGGTCAATACATACACATGCTCGGGTGTATAGACCGGTTTCCCCTTTTGTGCAATAAGTTTGTCCTTGACGCTACTCATCATTTGGGAAATCTCCTTGTTGCGGATTTCATCGGTAACGATGGTGATGGGTTCTCCTTGTTCTTCCCATTGATAATCACCATATTTAAACTTGACAGGACTCTCAGCGTTCATCTTCTCTAAAGTGGTGTTATACTTTTGCGTCAACAGTGGAGAAATCATGGTATAGCCCTCGGTATTGAACGTTGAACTCTTCTTGATATATTCGTCGCCCCACATCTGATACAACGTCGGTATTACAATAGGAGTGAAACCGCCATTGTTCCAGCGCAGGTCGATGATGAGGTTTTTGCTACCGTTTGCCTTCATCTGGAGGAGCATCTTTTCAAATTCGCCACTGAAAGAGGGCAGCATCGCAATGGCTTCATTGGGGTCGCTGGGCATTTCCTGATTGCGATACACTTGTCTGAATAGCCACTGGAGTTCACTTTCATAATCCCAACCATTATCACGCATATACTCAATGCAGTCACGAGCCATGATGCTTTTAATGCTCATGTACATTGTATTCTTGCCCTTACCGACAAAGTCAAATGCAAGTTGTTTAGAAGGGAAAATATCGGTTCCTGGAATTCCGCAGTCTTCTTTTAGCCCGATTTCACTTGAGGTTGAAAACGGTAACTTCAATGCCACTTGCTTTCCTTCGGGAGTTTCAAGATGATAGGTGATGGAATCTTCGGGAATATTGGGTATCACTTTATCTAAACTTACACAATCCCAGCCGATAAGTTCCATGCGGCCGATTTCGTTTTCGACGGCTTTGTATTTGGCCATTGCGGTCAGGATATCTTCAACGGACATGTTCTCTATTCCCACCAATTTGCTACCCAACAGTTCCTTGTATTGGGTGGGCAATACGTGGACATAGATGATACCTTGGTTCATGGCTTCAAACCTGATTGGTGCGTGTCTCCACCATTCAAAGTTATCACTCCAAATCTCTGTATGGCGGTCCTTCATCGGAGCCAGAAACTCATTGATGCGATTGGCGAGCACATCGGGGCTAGTCACTGAATCCATGACAAGACTAAAGCGTGTCTCCATCGCGGCCCGGCGGAAGAAAGGCCTGCCGCCATAGTTGGTGTAGGGGTCGGGATGGGTTTCTTCCAGGAGTCTGATAAACTCGTTGAAGTCTGCCACGATCGAGTCCGTAGGAATCTGTGCGTTGGCGCTGTTAAAAGCCAGCACTGTTGCTAACACGCTGAGCAGGGCTGCTCGTTGGAA
Source organism: uncultured Bacteroidales bacterium (assembly GCA_902776435.1). Classification (GTDB taxonomy): domain Bacteria; phylum Bacteroidota; class Bacteroidia; order Bacteroidales; family Muribaculaceae; genus Sodaliphilus. The sequence goes on from CACYQB010000018.1 coordinate 34,275, forward strand.
AAATGTTGTAAGTTTCATGATCTGTATCATATTAGTTGTTAGTGGGTTTGATTGGCTCAAAGTTATGCATTTTATTGTTTTCCACAATTTGTTTTTCCATAATAATTACTGATTGACTGTTTTTTGTATAAAAGTGTCTAATCTTTTTACACTTGTCAGCCGAAAGATTGCTATCTTTGCATTTAGATGAGAGAAATCTATCTTTTCAACCCGGAGCATGACTTGGCACTGGCACACGGGGCGCACAACTACACTGCGCCGCCGTTCGCACGCCAGTTCCGTCATGACCTGAGGCTGCTGCCTGCCTGGGTAGCGCCTGCGGGGTCTTATATCGCCATTCCTGACGATTGCCCGGTTGACGAGGACCGCCATTGGCTCCATGACCATCATCTTGACATCACCCCGGTTCCCATCAGCCAAATCGCCGATTTCGGCGATTGCCGCATCAATCCATGGGGCTGGGATGCCACGTTGCGCCACCAGTTGTTGCAGTCGGGCGTCTCACCCGACAATCTGCCCACCGATGAACAGCTGGATTGGATACGTCGCTTGTCGCACCGTCGCACCAGTATTGCTATTCATCAAGCCTTGGGTGAGGCTTTTTCGCCTTGCCCTATGGAATTGACCGCTGTTGACGATGTGACCGCTTTCATGCACAGCCACCCGGGTTGTTACTTGAAGATGCCGTGGTCGGGTAGCGGCAAGGGCATCTACCGCGTCATCGACCCGATGGGCGACAACCACGTGCCTCGCTGGATTGAGGGCGCCTTGAACCGTCAAGGCTCGCTCTTGTGTGAGGTGGGATTGGATAAGGTGCAGGATTTTGCCATCGAGTGCATGTGCCGTGATGGCCGTACGATGTTCATGGGCTATTCGGTGTTTGACAGTGACTTCCACAGCCAGTTCGGGGCGGGTAGGGTAGCCCCGATGGAAGAACTGCACGAGATGCTGCTGGGTATGTATCCCGATCTTGACCCCGTGATAGGTCAAGTCCTTATGGTCATTGATGACCTGATTGCTCCTCACTATAATGGATACTTGGGCATCGACATGATGCTTTATTGGGATGAAAATTGCAGAATCGCTCTAAATCCCTGTGTAGAGGTCAACCTGCGCATGACCATGGGCATGGTCACCGCCGCCATGGGCAGCCGTCACGGTTTAAACGGCCAGTTCAAGATAGTTGATGATGTATCAGGCCACTATCAAGCCACCCTGGAATAAACTCTTATCTTTTATCTTTTATCTCTTATCTCTTATCTTTTATCTCTTATCTCTTATCTCTTATCTCTTATCTCTTATCTTTTATCTTTTATCTTTTATCTTTTATCTCTTATCTCTTATCTTTTATCTCTTATCTTTTATCTCTTATCTCTTATCTAAATAGTAGGCATAGTACTCGTCGAAGGTAATGTCTTCGTCATGGACTCGTTTGGCCACCTCCTTGCCCACGTAGCGCAGGTGCCACGGCTCGTAGGCAAAACCAAAGATCTGTGACTGCCTCTTGGGATAGCGCAGGATAAAGCCGTATTCATGGCAATGCTCCCGCATCCATATGCCTTCCTCGGATGTATCAAATGGCCATCTCATGGGATGCTGCCGCGATGTGACGTCGATGGCAAAACCCGTCTGGTGCTCGCTGCTTCCTGCCCGGGCAGCATATCCTTTTGGGTTGCGCTTATAGGTCCCGATTTGATCCTGATAGGAGCGGTAGGCCGAGTTGACCATCAACTGTGCATCGGTCTGCTGCTTGCATGCCTCCTGCAACGCCATGAATGCATCAACTACAACACGCTGAGCCTTTTGATGCTCATAGCAGTAGTCCATGCTGAACGTGGCCAGACTGTCTGGCTTGTAGTTCTCATCCAGATAATGGCGGCCATTGACCAGCATGAGTTGGCCTTTGCTGGTGTCGCAGGGAACGGCACTTGATTCTCGGTCTTGGTCGGCGCCGATGTTAACCAGCGCAACGATGTTGGTGAGTGGTGCGCCAGTCGTGTCCTTCTTGTGGTAGGCGAGATAGCGATTAAAGTTGTCGGCAATGAAATAGCGCTCGCTGAGTAATGGGATAGCGATGGTGTCGTGTTCGTCATGAGCAATGAACGTGTCGGTTTCAGCTTTACTCAGTACCGATACGATTTTTCGGGCGTCCTCGATGGGGTAGCCCAGCCGGTAAACTTTGCACTCGTCGCTATTGTAATAGACGATACCCTGGCAGCTCTTGACAATCACCAGCAACACGAACAACGCTGCGATGGTGCAAGGAACCGACAACCAGCGGTTATCGCGATCAGTCCATCGCCTGATGAGTTTCTTGAATTGTTCCGTTGTGCGTTGCATGAGGGCTTAACGGTTCGCGCGCTTGGCCATTTCAAACAGTTCCAACGGCAAGTGGCAATAACCCTCAGGATTCTTGTCCAGATAGTCCTGATGGTAGTCCTCTGCGCTATAGAAGTTCTTGAGCGGCAAGAGTTCTACGGCAAGTCTCAACTTTACCTCGGCCTGCACACGGTTATAGACCGCCTGTAACGTCGGAATATCCTCGTTGTCAGTGTAATAAATTCCTGTGCGGTATTGTGTGCCCTTGTCGTGTCCCTGCTGGTTGACGCTTGTCGGGTCGATGGCTTTGAAGTACATCTCGGTCAGGAACTCCAGCGATATGACTTTGGGGTCATAAACAATGCGTACCGTCTCGGCAAAGCCTGTCTTATCGGTACAAACGTCTTGATAGGTTGGGTTCTCGGTATGTCCGTTGGCATAGCCCACCTCGGTTTCTACTACTCCATTCACCATCTTGAAGTAATGTTCTGTTCCCCAGAAACATCCTCCCGCAAAATAAATCTCTTTCATAATGCTATACTTGAAATGATTGACAAAGATAATTCATCCCATTGGCTTGTACAAGTAAATTGCTTAAACTTTCTTGTCTATTTCGAGTCTTAAATGTACCTTTGCATACGATTACAACTGGTAAATGAAGCGAGTGGTTATCATCGGTTCGGGTAATGTGGCGACCAGCTTGGCGCATGGTTTGGCCGCACATTGTCAGGTGGCTCAAATTTACAGCCGCACCTTGGCTCATGCCCAAACTCTGGCTTCAGCCATCGGTTGTCCCCATGCCATTGATGACCTTCAGGACCTTCTTGCTGATGCCGATGCCTATATCATTGCTGTGAAGGACGATGCCATAGCGGACATTATCACCTCGACGGCCGATAACGGGGCGCTGTGGATTCACACCTCGGGCAGCAAGCCGATAGACCTGTTTGCTGGCCGCCGTGAGCATTATGGCGTCTTGTGGCCCATGCAATCCTTCTCGCGAGAAATCGTGGCTCCGCTGGATGATGTGCATTTCTTTGCCGAGGCCAGCGATGAATCCACCCTTGCTGACTTGATGGCATTGGGACACTTGATGTCTCATCACGTTATCGAGGCCGATAGTGTGAAGCGCCGCCAGTTGCATGTGGCATCGGTTTTCTCGTGCAACTTTGCCAACCACATGTGGACATTGGCCAGCGAAGTGCTCCACGATGCCGATTTGCCCTTTGAGGCCATGTTGCCGCTTATCCGCACCACGGTCGATAAATTGGACCGCCTGTCGCCCTTCCAGTCCCAGACGGGGCCTGCAGTCCGCCACGACCACCAGGTCATCGACAGCCATTTGGCGATGCTTGACGGCGATAAGCGTGAGTTGTACCGCATGCTTTCAGACTCTATTATGAATCGTAATCCGCTTGATGATGCTCAATAACTTAGCAAAATATGATGTAGTGCTGGGCAGTAACTCTCCGCGGCGCCGGGAGTTGCTCAACGACATGGGCGTTAAGTTCCGTGTCGAAGCCATTAAGGGTATTGACGAGACTTATCCCGCCAATCTGCCTGTTGAGGATATTCCCGTCTTTCTGGCCCGCATCAAGGCCGAGGGACATCCCTTGATGCCCAATGAACTGCTCATCACTGCCGACACTGTTGTTGTGCTCGATGAGGCCGTGCTGGGCAAGCCAACAAGCGAAAAGGATGCTCACCGCATGCTGCGTGCCCTCTCGGGGCGCGCCCACCGTGTCATCAGTGGTGTTTGTGTCTCAACAACGGAACGTGTCGAGTCGTTTGCCGACACGAGCATTGTCCACTTCGCCGAACTCACCGACGATGAGATTGACTACTATATTGAGCACTACCATCCCTTGGACAAGGCCGGTGCTTACGGCATCCAGGAATGGATCGGCAACATAGGCATTTCGGGAATCAATGGGGATTTCTACAACGTGATGGGCTTGCCCACACGCAAACTTTACCAACTATTGAAAACATTTTAAATCACACATAAAGATATGAAAAACTGGTTAAGATATATTTTAATTCTGCTGGCAGTTGGCTCGCTCCAGACGGTTGCTCAAGCCCAAGTGCGTGACTCGGTATATTTTTATGACACATGGGAACAAATGCTTAACGTGGATCCATCAACCCTCGTGGTTTCTCCTGTTATTGAATGCGAGACACCTTATGCGGTTGACATTTATACCACAAGCGACGACTATCGTCTCTATGACCACTTGGGAGCGACCCTTGATGACATGTGGCTCATCAGCAGTACTTACTTGAGGAAGAATTTCAAGGGTGACATCCGCAACATAGAATTTAAATATATGCCCCTGTATTTCAATGACAAGATAGCATACTTCTACTATGTGGGCTATGGTAAAAATTTGAGTTTAAAGGATCTCTTATATGGTGAAGAGGTGATTGATTATTCCGAGATTGTGGACTTGTATTACATCGACTTCAAGAATCACATGGTGCGTAAGGTCACTCCCGAAGTGTTAAGCGAATTGCTGGAAGATTACCACGACCTGAAGATGCGGTATGAAGGCATGAAAAATTACAAGAAACGGGAGATCATATTTGACTATTTCTTCAAGTATGTTGAGCGGGCCACTGATGATATCATGCGCCCCTTCATCCTTGATTTGGTGAAAGAATAAAGTTTATCCTTTGAACAACAGTCCTCGCAAAATATTCTAATTGATATTGCATTATGGAAAAGAGTATTTTTTATAAGCTGATGGCGCTTGTGGTGGCAATGTGTTCACTGCACTGTGGCGCTGTCGAACCTGAGGATCACGACACGGTCTACTTCTATAACACATGGGAGCAGATGTTATATTTTGAACCTGTGAGCATGTTGCGCGATCCGTTTATCTATGCTCAAACTCCGTTGCAAATATTTTTTGAGATTGAAGATGAGAAATGGAACAGTGTAATCGATCACGACTTTTTGGGGGCATCAATGGGTGATAGCATCTGGTATGTTAACAGTAACTATCTAAAGAAACATTTTGATGGGGATGTCAACCTCTTAAAAGGCTATATACCGCTGTATTTTAATGAGAAAGTGGCCTATTTCACATACGGAGGTTATCCCTATAGGGATTATTCTGAAGAGAACTTTTATAATGGAAAGTTGCATTATAGTATGTCCAAAATTGGTCAACCACGGTCCCTTATCCAGATTAATTGGAATTACTATTACATTGATTTTGAGCACCACAAGGTCCTCAAGGTAAAACATGCTGTGCTGAGTGCATTGCTGCGTGATTACTATGACCTGCAGGTGCGCTACGAGGGCATGATGGATTACAAGAAGGAAGACATCGTCGAGTATTACTTCCTCAAGTTTGTCGAACGTGCGTCGACTGATGTCATGCGCCCCTACATCCTCGATTTGGTGAAAGTATAATGTCGATCATTTAATTAACAGTCCTTGCAAATTATTTTAATTGATTGTGCTTCATGGAAAAGAGTTTTTTTTATAAGCTGATGGCGCTTGTGGTGGCGATGTGTTCACTGCACTGTGGCGCTGTCGAACCTGAGGAGCACGACACTGCCTATTTTTATAACACATGGCAGCAGATGCTCGATGGTCGCCCCGTTTCCATGTATGTCGATCCCTATATAGTTATGGTGGATGGTTCCCCTTTTTCAGTCTATTTCAAGGGCGGAATCAAGGTCAATGAAACGATAAAGAAACAACACATTGCTCTATCCATTGGTGACAGTATCTGGATGATCAATGATGAGTATATCAGGGAGTGTTTTAAGGGGGACGCCAAGAATATCCGTCGATTTTCCCCCCTATATTTCAACGATAAGGTGGCATATCTGATCTCGAGTGCGTCAGTGAGTTTGACTGAGTCATTGTTAGGCAGTTCTTATGAGGGAGTAGCACTTGATGTTCCAGCTATCTACTACATTGATTTCATGAACCGTAGGGTTGAAGAATTGACGTCCGATTACCTCAGCAAACTGCTGGAGGACTACCCGGATCTGAAAATGCGCTACGAGGGAATGAAAGACTACAAGAAACAATATATCATTGAGGACTTTTTCTTCCAGTACGTTGACCGTGCTACCGAGGACATCATGCGCCCCTATATTGTCGATCTCATGAATCCTGCCAACAAGCGTCAAGAATAACAACATCAGTTATGAAAAAGTGTTTTAACCCGTTGATAATCCTCTCTATCGTCTTGTTGTTGACCTCTTGTTTTAGGGGTGGCAACAGCAGTGCGTCGTTGAATCTTGAGGATTCGGTCATCACGAGTGCCAAATTGCTGTCGATGCAGCGAGCGGCTGATTATACGTTAGTCACTGTGGGTGATCCATGGAAGGGTGGGGTGTTGCACCGCTATGTGCTGGTGCCTGCCGACGCTCCGCTGCCCGATGATTTGCCCGAAGGAACTGTGGTGCGCACTCCTGTCAAGAATGCGTTGGTCTATTCCTCGGTGCACACGAGTTTGCTGGCCGAACTGGGCGCTATTGATGCCGTGCGTGGTGTCGTGGATAGCCAGTACTTCAACGACTCGACGATTGCTGCAGGATTGGCCTCTGGAAGGATTGCCGATTGTGGCAACTCGATGAATCCCACCGTAGAGAAGGTCATCAACATGCAACCTGATGCCATTCTCCTGTCACCTTATCAGGATGCCAGTTATGGACAGATTGCCAGTCTTGACATTCCTATCATCGAGTGTGCCGATTATCTTGAATATGACCCGCTGGGCCGGGCAGAGTGGATGAAGTTCTATGGTGAGTTAGTCGGTAAGCGTGCCGAGGCCGATAGTCTCTACGATGCCGTTGTTACCGCTTATAACGATATGAAAAGCAAAGCCGCTGACGCTGCAACTCATCCCACCGTTGTTACCGAGATGGTTATCAACGGGGTGTGGAACGTGCCTGGCGGCCAAAGCTACATGGCGCGTATTCTGGGCGATGCTGGTGGCAAGTACCTGTGGGCCGATAATGATAATACGGGTTCTCTGGCACTCGATTTTAACCAGGTGCTCGCAGTGGCTCAGAATGCCGATTACTGGTTCATCAAGTGGACCAATATCAATTCACTCAAGGATTTGCAAGGCGCTTATGACCTGAATAAGGAAATGAAGGCCTTCCAAAATAAGCACGTCTATGTCTGCGATACAGACAAGACTCGCTTCTTTGACCGCATCCCCTTCCACCCTGAGGCGCTGCTGCGGGAGTTTGCGGCCATACTGCACCCTGAATTGTTCCCCGATTTCACTAACCAGATGTATCATCACATTGACTGATTCCCCGATGACATATCGCCGCTATGCTGTCACGCTGATTGCCTTGACATTGTCGCTTGTGCTCCTGGCATTGGCTTGCTTGATTTTTGGTTCAGTGGATATCCCGATGAGTCAGATTACTGACATTGTCATGGGAAAGGGCAGTGACAACAAGGCTTGGGAAATTATCATCCTGCAATCACGCATCCCGATGATTGCCACTGCGGCATTGGCTGGCGCTGCGCTGTCTATTTCGGGCCTCTTGTTGCAGACCACCTTCAATAACCCCTTGGCAGGACCGTCGATTCTTGGCGTTTCGTCGGGCGCGGGTTTGGGCGTTGCCATTGTGATTCTGGCAATGGGTGGCTCATTGGGTGGTTTGTTCGGTGGAAACGTGGGCAGTTATATGGCGGTACTTTTGGGCGCTCTGATGGGTGCTGGCGTGGTGTTGGTTGTGCTGATTGCCTTCTCGGCCATTGTGCGCAGCAATACGATGCTGTTGATCATCGGTATCCTTGTGAGTTACCTCACTTCCAGTGTCGTTCAGTTGCTCAACTCGGTGGCGACCGAGGAGGGTGTACACAATTACGTGTCGTGGGGCTTCGGCAACTTCTCGGGTGTGAGCGTGGCCCAGATGCCTGTCTATGCCGGAATCATCATTCTGGCGCTGATAGGGGCGGCTCTGATGGTCAAACCGTTAAATGCTTTATTGTTAGGAACCAGATATGCCCGTAACCTGGGTGTGAATGTGGCTCGCACACGCAACATCCTATTGCTCATCACTGGTGTGTTGACGGCGGTCGTGACGGCCTTCTGCGGACCTATCGGTTTTATCGGCCTTGTGGTGCCCCACATTGCCCGTATGTCGCTCGGCACAAGCAACCACAGCCGGTTGGTGCCTGCGACCATCCTGGCGGGCGCTGATATAGCCCTGTTGTGCGCCCTGGTCAGCGTGTGCAACCCTCATGGCATCATTCCCATCAATGCCATTACTCCCATCATCGGTGTGCCCATCATCCTATATATCATCTTGAACCGTCGTCGCATCCAATACTTTAATTGAAAATGGAAGATAACACAATATTAAGAACTCGTGACCTCGCTGTCGGCTACCGCAATGGCAAGCAACAGGTGACCTTGCTCAAAGGATTGAACTTGAGTTTGGAATGTGGTAAACTCGTTGCCCTGTTGGGCCAGAATGGTGCGGGCAAATCCACGCTGTTAAGGGCTATCACTTGTGACGAGAAGCCCATCGGCGGTAGTATTGAGGTGAAGGGTAAGAACCTGATGGATATGCCTCAGAAGGAGCGTTCGCGCATCTTGGGCCTCGTCTCGACCGAGCGCATCCAGGCTGGTGCTCTCACGGTCGAAGAACTCGTGGGGTTAGGACGTCAGCCTCACACGGGATTCTTGGGACGTCTCGATGACGAGGACCACGAGATTGTTCGTCAGGCAATGGCTGACTCGGGCATCATTAACAAAGCGGGAGAGTATATCGCTTCGTTGAGTGATGGCGAACGCCAGAAGGCGATGATTGCCCGTGCGCTGGCTCAGCAGACTCCGATTATCATTCTCGATGAGCCCACGGCCTTCCTTGACGTCGCCAGCCGCATCGAGACGATGCGCCTGTTGCAGACTCTTGCCCACGAACGAGGCAAGGCAGTGCTGCTCTCCAGCCATGACATTTCACAGTCTCTGATGCTCGCCGATGAGCTCTGGCTCATCACGACCGATCGCCAGGTAATTACCGGAACAACGGCCAAATTGGTGTCCGATGGAGCCATGGACCGCCTCTTTACCAATAAGACCATACGCTTTAATAATCAGATACTTGACTATTCGTTTTGAGCTTTTTGTTGTTAGAAAATTTGGTCATTTCAATTGTTTTGCCTACCTTTGCGGTGCAACATTTGTGCAAACCTCGTGCTTTTGGAGCTTGCTTCGATAGCTGAGGTGTCGCCAAATTTATACAAACCAATTACTAACAACTTATGCTAAGACGATTATTTTTAGCGCTTGCTGTTGTAGTTGCTGTGTCTGCCGTGGGGCAGGATTTTAAATTGCATGCCACCAAATATCACCCTGGACAGGGAGGTGCTGGTTGGGTAACAGCAAGTGGAGACCGAATCAATTATGATAAGTTGAAAAACTATCAGATTCGATGGGTCGCTCTCTCGCATGACATGTTCAAGCAACATGGCTTCAAAATGGGCGACGTGATTATTGTTGAGAGTGAGTCAACCCCTTCCCTGAATGGAGAGTGGGTAGTAAAGGACAAGATGGGTCCGCGCTTGCGCAAACGCATCGACTTCCTCACTCCGCGTGGTGACAAGTACAACTTCCGCAACGGGTCAGTCACCATTCGCAAGAAGAAATAGAAACTTATTGAACCTCCTTTGTGGGTTCTTGCAGAAAATGACCAGGACGGGACAGATTACCTCTGCCTCGTCCTGGTCGTTAATTGATACCCCTAAAAGAGGATTATTCGCTGATCGGGTATGCTGCCTTGTGTTGGTTGAGGGCCTTGAGGGCAGCCATGATGGTCTTGTCGTTGCGGTTAATGATGGGGTAGAAGGCCTTGTTGCCGAAGATGTCCCTGGCAATCAGTGCCTTAAGGTTGGTGATAATCACATCGCGAGACTGGTTGATATAGTACCATCGCGGAGTGATGCCGTTGCGTGAAGCGAAGTCGGCAAATTCGCTCAGCATCTCGTCATCGCTGGGCGCGGTGGCCAGGAATTGCTGGTAATCGTCCAGCTTGTTGAGGGCTGTGCGGTGACGGTCGCAATAGTTGAACGCATAGCGCTGCAGCAATCCCGCATTGGCCGCCTCGATATAATACTCGGTTATTCCACTCGTGTCACGGGCTACAAAGATGTCAGGGACTATGCCTCCGCCGCCATACACCGTGCGGCCATACATCGTGGTGAACATCTGGTCCTTGTCAATCTTCATGCTGTCGCGGCTGTAGAGCTCGCCATTCAGGTAGCGGTCAAAGAGTTCTTTCTCGTAGTCGAGCATGCCGGCCTTGTAATCCTTCTGGATACAGCGGCCACTGGGCGTGTAGTAGCGTGCAGTGGTCAGGCGCAGGGCACTGCTGTCAGGCAGAGGGAACTCCTTCTGTACCAATCCCTTGCCGAATGAACGGCAGCCGACGATCAGTCCGCGGTCATTGTCCTGCAAGGCACCCGCCATGATTTCGCTGGCGCTGGCGCTGAATTCATCGATGAGCACTGCCACCTCGGCGTCCTGGAAGGAGCCGTTACCGTCACTCCACACTTCGCTGTTGTCACGCTCATAACGTCCGCGAGTGAACACGATGGGTTGATCGGCAGGCAGGAACTCATTTACCATGAGCACCGCCATTTCCATAAATCCGCCACCATTGCCTCGCAGGTCGAGTATGTATCGCTCGGCTCCCTCTTCCCTGAGGGAAGCCATCGCGGTGATGAATTCATCGTAGGTGTGGCGCCCGAACTGGTTCACCTTGATATATCCCGTGATGTTATCGAGCAAGTAGTAGGCATCCACGCTGTTGACGGGAATGTCGCCGCGTGTGATGGTGAACGTGAGCATTTTCTTGCTGTTCTGACGCATGACGCCCAACTTGACCTTACTGCCCTTGGCACCACGCAGGCGTTTCATCACGGCACCGTTGGTGATCTTCTCGCCGGTGGCGGTAGAGTCGTCAATCATCACAATGCGGTCTCCGGCCATCAGGCCCACTTTTTCGCTGGGGCCACCAGGAATGACTTCTACCACGCCGATGGTGTCGTTCATGAGCACAAATGAGATGCCAATGCCACTGAACGAGCCGTTCAAGTCATCGGTAGCGGCTTTCAGCTCCTCAGCGCTGAAGTAGCTCGTGTGCGGGTCTAAGTTGCTCAATATCTCGGGGATGCTCATCTCAATGAGGTCATGGAGATTGGTCGTGTCCACATAATCTTGTGCAATCAGATTCAGGATGGCATTGAGCTTGCGGTCGTTCTCAGCCACTTTGTTGTTGCTCGGGAAACGGCTGCCAAAGAAGACGCCCACCACCACCGCCACTGCTAGGGCGAGGGGTATCCAGACGGGTTGAAGTGCAGACTTCTGTTTCATATCTGTGGACGTTTTAACTTCTAAGCTTTAACCATAATTCACTCAATAGGCCGCGACGCTTCTGCGAGATGGACTTGGGGTCTAGACTCTCGGTAATCGGGAACACGGCCTTATGCTTGTTCAGCGCCTTGAGGGCGGCTTGGACGGTCTTGTCGTTGCGGTTGAGAATGGGATAATAGGCTTGACTGCCAAATACATCCCTGGCGATAAGCGCCTTGAGTTTTGTGACTATGCGGTCGCGTGATACGTTGATGTAATACCACCGCGGGGCGATACCATTGGCCTGGGCATAATCAGCAAACATGTCGATCAGGTTATCGTCGCTGGGTGCCATGCGCAGGAACTGCTTGTAGTCACTCATTTTATTCAGTTCGGCGCGGTTGTTGTTGCAGTAGTCAAATGTGAAACGCTGCAGCAATCCGGCATTGTCAACCTCGATGTAATAGCCTGTCACGCCGCTCGTGTCGCGGGGAACAAAGATGTCGGGCACAATGCCTCCGCCGCCATAGACTGTGCGGCCGTGGGCGGTGGCAAACATCTTGCTCTTATCCACCTTGATGCTGTCGCGGTTGTCCATCTCTCCGCGCATAAAGCGTTCCACGAGTTCGTTGTCATATTCCTCGTTGGCTCCACGCTTGAAATCCTTCTGGATGCAGCGGCCGCTGGGCGTGTAGTAGCGGGCGGTGGTCAGACGGATGGCGCTGCTGTCAGGCAATACAAATTCCTTCTGTACCAAGCCTTTGCCAAAGGAACGGCAGCCTACAATCAGGCCGCGGTCATTGTCCTGTAAGGCCCCGGCGAAAATCTCGCTGGCGCTGGCACTGAATTCATCGATGAGCACTGCCACCTCAGCATCCTGGAATCGTCCGTCTCCGTCACTCCACCACTCACGGTCATTGCGTTTGTAGCGGCCGTGGGTATAGACAATCAGTTGGTTGGCAGGCAGGAACTCATTGACCATGCGGACGGCCATCTCCATGAAGCCTCCTCCATTGCCACGCAGGTCTATCATGTAGCGCTTGGCACCTTCGTCCTTGAGTTTGATCATGGCTTGCATGAATTCGCGGTAGGTGTTGCGGCCAAATTGGTTCACCTTGACGTAGCCAGTGTTCTTGTCGAGCATGTAATGGGCATCGACGGTATTCACGGGAATGTTGCCACGAGTGACTGTGAATGTCAAGGTCTTGTCGCTGTTTAGTCGCTTGATGCCTAACTTGACCTTACTGCCCTTGGGGCCTCGCAGGCGCTTGGCAATAGCACCTTTAGTCACTTTCTCGCCTATAGTGGTCGTATCGTCAATCGACACAATGCGGTCACCTGCCTTCAAGCCGACCTTGGCACTGGGGCCGCCGGGAATGACTTCGATGATGGTAATGGTGTCGTTGATTGGCTCATACTGGATGCCGATGTCACTGGTCATGCCACTAGCGCTCTCGTTCGAGGACTTGAATTCTTCGGCACTGATATAGGACGTGTGGGGGTCCAGGTTGCTTAATATCTCGGGGATGCTCATCTCCACCAGGTCCTTGAGGTTGGTCGAGTCCACATAGTCCTGGTTGATGAGGTTCAGGATGGCATTCACCTTGCGGTCATTGTCGGCAGCGTAGTTGCTGGGGGAGAGGCGATTGCCAATAAACAGCCCTACCACCACCGCCACAGCTATGGCGAGGGGTAACCAGATGGGTTGACGTCGGGACTGTTGTTTCATCTGTGTTGTCGGTAAACGATTCGGGTCAGTTATGCTTGTGACAAAAGGTATTTTTCTACTTCCTGATAGTGAGTCTCGCTGTTGTCGCTGGTGATGGGCACTTGCTCATACTCGTCACCACGCTTCCACAGGTGTATGATCTCGATGCCGGCGCGGCACAGCAGGTCCACGCCGTCGTGCATGCGGTAATACTCGCCAAACACCACGCGCCTGATGCCTGCTTGGATGATGAGTTTGCTGCACTCCATGCACGGTGATGTGGTGACATAGAGCGTCGCCCCATCGCTGCTGTTGTTGCTGCGGGCCACCTTGGTGATTGCGTTGGCCTCGGCATGCAGGACATAGGGTTTCGAGTGGTCGGCGTCTTCCTCACAATCGTTTTCAAACCCTGAAGGCGTGCCATTGTAGCCATCACTGATAATCATCTTGTCCTTGACCAGCAGCGCACCCACCTGACGGCGGCGGCAATAGGAATTTTCGGCCCAAATCTGCGTCATGCGCAGGTATCGGGAATCGAGCAGCAACTGTTTTTTCTCGCGAGCGTCCATTAATGATAATTTTAATCGGCAAAGTTAGTGATTTTTTTTGCTATAATTGCAATCACACTACTTTTTCTCTGATAAAAGACGAATATTTTTCCTCAAGTCTGCCATGCTGCCCAACAATTGTGCTTACAGAGTGTAAAAAAGTGTAAGAATTGACCGATTTTGGTTAAATCATTCAAACGGATATAACATTTTCGCGTTTTTTGCGTCTAAGAAAAAATAGAACTCTTCTGGAACCTGAAGATTTGGGACCAGAAACCAGAAAAATGATGATGAATATGAAAAAGAATGTTTTGATGATGAGTTTGCTGGCCATTCTTGTGCTCGTGAGCAGTTGTGCCAGCAAGAAGGATTTAGAAGAATGTAAGCAGCGCAACCTGGGGATGATGCAATCCTACAAGGAGATGAACCTCAGTTTCCAGGAGACTAAAGAGCAACTGGCGGCTGCCAATGCGCGTGTGGCTTCGCTCCAGGAACAGCTGTCCGAGTCCAAGGCTGCCTATGAACGCCTGCAGCAGTCGCTTGACAAGAGCCTTGTCAACTCCAGCCAGAGCAATGTATCGATCGAGAAGCTTGTGGACCAGATCAACGAGAGCAACCAGTATATCCGCCACTTGACCGACCTGAAGACTAAGAGCGACTCCCTCAACCTGGCCCTCACCAACAAGTTGACACGCTCGCTTTCTAAGGAAGAACTCAAGGACGTGGATGTGCAGGTGCTGAAGGGTGTGGTTTATATCTCGTTGGCCGACAATATGCTCTACAAGAGCGGCTCCTATGAGATCAACGACCGTGCCGCCGAGACGCTGTCCAAGATTGCCAAGATTATCAACGACTATCAGGATTACGACGTACTCATTGAGGGTAATACCGACGACGTGCCTATCCGCCGCGAGAATATCCGCAACAACTGGGACCTCTCCTGTCTGCGTGCTTCCTCGGTGGTTCAAGCCCTGCAAAACAATTACGGTGTCAACCCCAAGCGCCTGACCGCCGGTGGCCGTGGCGAGTACAATCCCGTGGTTAGCAACAGTACCGCAGTGGGCAAGCAGCGCAACCGCCGCACCCAGATTATCATCACGCCCAAGCTCGATGAATTCCTCGAACTCATCGACGAGGCCCCCGAGGATTAATCCCACATCAATATTCGCGCTCCCGCGCGAAAATCCCCAAAAACCACTATAGGCCCCCAAACCTATAGTGGTTTATTTAATTTGATTTCCTGCAATTTAGATTGGTGACAAAAATACAAGCCCTTGACTCGACGTCAAGGGCTTGATTTAACTAATTAACCTTCTAATACCATTAACATAAACCTTAAACTTAGGGAAATTACCTGTCTCACGACACTCATTTTGCCCTAATCTTAAAAACTAATACCATGAAAACCACTGCAAATATAAAGCCAATTGTTTTTTACTACCTAATTTTTCGGCAAAAAAATGGCAGTATTTAACACAAATTAGCAAAAATCGACCTAAAAACACGGAAATAATATTAAAATCCCGATAAAAACTACATTCCGAAACCACTAACGGCAAGTATTTTTCAAACGGCTAATTACACGAACGGCATCCGCGTGACAAGTCACTATTCATGGAGTGCGGATGCCGTTCGTGTAATTCGTATAATTCGCCGTTTGTAAATTAGTCGTCGGGGGTGAAGGCGTTCCAGCCCTGGGCGCGGATTTCCAGTTCCTGGTTGTCGCGGGTGATCATGCAAGCGCCCATTTCGGGCTTGGTGATGTGACCGATGATGCGGGCGGTCTTCATGCGTGCCACTTTGTCATGGTCGGCTAGGGGTACAGTGAACAGCAATTCATAGTCCTCTCCACCGTTCATGGCGGCTGTCACGAGGTTCATGTTGAGTTCCTCGGCCATCAATGCAGTCTGGTAGTCGATGGGGATGCGCTCCTCATACACACGGCAGCCCACCTTCGAATCCTTGCAGATGTGCAGCAGTTCGCTCGATAGGCCGTCGCTCACGTCCATCATCGCAGTGGGGCGGATGCCCAGTTCCCGCAGTTCCTCGATAACGTCATAGCGGGCTTCCGGCTTTAGTTGGCGCTCGATGATATACTCCTTGCCCGAGAAGTCGGGTTCGAAGTCCTTATCCTTCATCTGGGCGCTCACTTGTCGCTCACGTTCCAGCAGTTGCAGGCCCATATAGGCAGCCCCCAAGTTGCCGCTCACGCAGATGAGGTCTGTGTCGCGTGCTCCCGTGCGATAGACGATGTCGTCTTTCGGAGCCTCGCCCAGGCATGTCACGCTGATGATCAATCCCGTGACGGACGCGCTCGTGTCGCCGCCCACCAGGTCCACGCCGTAGTGTTCACAGGCAATGCGCATGCCCTCATACAACTGCTCGATGTGTTCCAGGGTGAAGCGCTTGCTGATGCCAAGCGATACGGTTACTTGGCGCGGTGTGCCGTTCATGGCGTACACGTCACTGAGGTTTACCACGATGGACTTGTAGCCCAGATGCATCAGTGGCACATAGGTCAAATCGAAGTGGATGCCCTCCAGCAAGAGGTCGGTTGTGACCAGTGTTTCGCGGTCCTTGCCATAGTTGATGACAGCGCAGTCGTCGCCAACGCCACGGTGTGTGGACTCGTTGCGTACAGGAAAAGAGCGGGTCAGGTGCTCAATCAGCCCAAACTCGCCCAATGTAGAAATCTCGGTTTCCTTCATATGATTTCAGTTGTCAGTTTTCGGTCGTCAGTGTTCATGTGGGCCACGGCTTTGCCGTGGCAATTCCTCATTGAATTAAAGCTCGTCGAAGCGGTTGATCATCTCTTGAACAAGCATGGCCATGATGGGCTGGGCAGCGGCAGCGGCCTTCTGCACTTCCTCGTGGGAGGCTTTCTCGACAGCGCCCTCGACGCCCAGGTCGGTGATAATCGAGATGCCGAACACCTCGATGTCGCCGTGGCGTGCCACGATGACCTCGGGAACGGTGCTCATGCCGACGGCGTCACCACCGATGCGCCAGAAGTAGCGGTACTCGGCAGGCGTCTCAAAGGTCGGGCCCTGAGTGCCCACATACACACCTTCCATCAGGCGGATGCCTTTTTCCTTGGCGATGTCACGGGCCATCTGGACCAGGCGGGGGCTATAGGCGTCGACCATTGCAGGGAAGCGGGGACCGAGTTCGTTGATGTTCTTGCCATGCAGCGGATGCTCGGGGAAGACATTGATGTGGTCGGTGATGACCATCAGGTCGCCCACCTTGAAGCTGGGATTCATGCCGCCTGACGCATTCGAGACAAACAGCGTCTTGATGCCGATGGCTTTCATCACACGGATGGGGAAGGTCACCTCCTGCATCGTGTAGCCCTCATAATAATGGAAACGGCCTTGCATGGCCATGATATACTTGTTGCCCAAGGTGCCGAAAATGAGGCGTCCCTTGTGGCCCTCGACAGTCGATACTGGGAAGTTGGGAACCTCTCCATAAGGAATCTCGACTTCGATATGAATGTGGTCAACCACTGCACCGAGGCCGGTACCCAGGATGATAGCGGTCTTGGGCAGTTTGTTATTAACGCGTTTCTTGATAAATTCGCTGGTTTCCTGAATCTTGTCCAGCCAGTTGATTTCTTGTGCCATAAGCAGTCCTTTCTTCTTGATTAGAGTTTCTTGTTGTGTTGACGTTTAGAGTTGGAAAGAGCCCGTTATTCCTCTGGCTCGTTAATTTTGGCCACCAGATCGTCGATGAAGTTTGAGCCTTCCATCTCCAGGAATCCCACCTTCATGGGAATGTAGTAGATGCTGTTGCGCATTGTCGGTGGATAATACGGGTTGTTGAGGATGCGCACAGCATCTTTCTCGGTGGTGATGATAAATTTGCGTTTGCCCTCAAGTTCGTTAAAGACCTTGAAGATATCTGTGAAATCCCTGCGGGTGAAGAAATGATGGTCATCAAAATGCATCACCTTGATATTGGTCGAGAACTGGCGCAGGTAGCGCACTAACGGCTTGGGCGTGGCGATGCCCGTCAAACACAGGATGGCATCGTCCTCACGCAGCCATTGCAGGGACGTGAGTTGTGGCGATTGAACAGGATATACCGGCACAGGGTCGGCATAGCGGATGTTGCTGAAGTACAGCTGTTGTGACGGGAACAGGTCCAGGTTCTTCTTCATCATCCTGATGTCCATCGCGGTGAGGTCGCTAGGACACTTGGTCACAACGACCATATCGCAGCGCAGCAGGCGCTCGCCAGGCTCGCGCAGGGTTCCTAACGGCATCAGTTTGTCTTCATACGGAGGACGGTTGAAGTCTACGAGCACCACGTTCACCTTAGGCTTCACATAACGGTGCTGGAAACCGTCATCCAGCAGGATGAGGTTGATGTCGGGGTCGATGCGCAGCAATTCGCGGATGCCCTTGCGCCGCTTTTCACACACGGCCAGGGTGATAAGGCCACCATACTTGCGGTAAATCTGGTAGGGCTCATCACCGATATCGCGCGGCGTCATGTTGTTGCTGGCCAGGATAAAGCCCTTGGTCTTGCGCTTGTAGCCACGGCTCAGCACCGCCACATGGTAGCGGTTGTAGAGTTTCTCGATGATATATTCCACGTGAGGGGTCTTGCCAGTGCCGCCCACGGTGATGTTGCCCACCGAGACAACCGGCACGTCAAACTCCTCTTGTGGCAGCAGGCCCATGTTGAACGCCGAGTTGCGTAACCACACGCCGGCGCCATATCCCCATGAGAATGGCGTCAGCAGGGCGTTCATGATGGACTTGCGTTGGTCCTTATTGAGTATCTTGGACAGGTCCATTATAGAGATTTAGGTCTTAGATTTTGGACTTTTTTTGATTACAGTTCAATTTCGGCTTCGGGCATGAGGCACAGGATCTGGTCACGGCCCATGATGCGCTGCAACTGCTTGTGCCAGTCGTAGAGCAAGCCCATCTCGTTTTGCAGCCGGGCTTCATAGCGGCTCACCATGTACTTGTCGAGCAGAGCCATGAATTTGTCCTCGAGGGCGGGATAGTTCTGTGTCTTGTAGTCGTTGCCCAACTTGGCTTTGTTGGCTACCCATGCCACGGCCTCGCGAATGCCGCCGAACTCATCCACCAGACCAATCTGCTTGGCGGTGACGCCATCCCACACGCGGCCTTCAGCAATCTGCTTGATGGAGTCTTGGGTGACGTGACGGCCGTCAGCGCAACGCTTGGTGAACAGCTCATAACCCTGGTTGACCATATTCTGGAGTGCGGCGAGCTGGCCCGGAGTCAGCTTCTTGCCAACAGCTGCCATGTCAGCATTCTCGTTGGTCTTGACGCTTGCCATGTGCACGCCGAGCTTGTTCTCCACGAGTTCGCTAAAGCTGGGAATGACGCCAAAGATGCCGATTGAGCCCGTGATGGTCGTGCGTTCGGCAAAAATGCGGTCGGCGCCACATGAGATGTAGTAACCACCCGATGCGGCATAGTCACCCATCGAAACTGCCACGGGTTTGCCCTTGGCCTTGAAGTCCTGGATGGCTTTCCACAACTGCTCGCTACCGAAGGCGCTGCCGCCGGGTGAGTTCACCCTCAGCACCATGCCCTTGACATTGTCGTCATCCATGAGCTTGAGGATGGTCTTGCTCAGCCTCTCGCTGTTGATACCTTCCTCGCCTGCGCTCATGATGCCGCCGCTGCCGTCAATCTCACCCACGGCATATACTACGGCAATGTGGTCGCCGCTCGCGAAGTCCTCTAATGAGGAAGACACGTCGTCGGGGGTGACAAAATTCAGGTCATCCTTCATGTCAACCTCGGTGCGTGCGCGCAGGATGTTCTCCATCTCGTTCTTATAGACCATCTTATCCACGAGCTTGTTCTTGATCAGGTCTTTGACATCAAAGGTCATGATGACGCTGTCACACAGGCTGTTCAGTGCCTCGGGCTGGATCTTGCGGTCGATGGCGATGCTGTCGACCATCTCTTTCCAAATGACGCCCAGGTAGTGTTCCTGCTGCAGACGGTTGGCATCGCTCATGTCATCGAGCATGTAAGGCTCCACAGCGCTCTTGAACGTGCCCACGCGAACGACCTGCATTTCCACACCCACCTTGTCAAACAATTTCTTCATGTAGGGCGTCACCGATGCCATACCGTGCAGGTCCACAGAGCCCACGGGGTTGATGTAGATGCTGTCGGCAGTGCTGGCCAGGTAATAGTCGGCCTGGGTAATACCCTCGTAGCCGTATGCGGCAATCCACTTGCCGCTCTTCTTGAATTCCTTGAGGGCACGGCGCAAGGTCTGCAAGGTGGCGGGAGCAGCGTCCACGCCATTGCACTCGAGATAGATGCCGTCAACTTTATCATTTGTGGCTGCATTTTCGATGGCCGACAACAGGGTGTTCAAGCCTAATGAGGACTCCATGTCATTTCCCATCATCATCGACATCATGTCAAATGCACCTTCTCCTCCGCGTTCGTCAATGGTGTTGCCCAGGTCGATTTTCAGGATAGAGTGCTTAGAGATAATTCCGGATTTCTTGACACTGCCCATACTGCTCATCGAGCCCATGATTGCAAAACTCATGATCATTGCAGCAATCATAAAGAACATGAATGCTAAGAATGCGCCCACAAATGAGCCGCACACGATAAGGATAAATTTCTTCATCATAACTGTACAGTATTTAGTCGTTTGTTGTTCTAATTGATTTAATGTCAGACTTTTGCCATTGTCTATGCGTGCTAGTGACGCATGCGTTTATTCGCTATACTACAAACTAAACTACAAAGATAAAATATTTTCGTGACAAAAAAGCAATTTCCTAGCAAAATATTTTCTAAGACCTTTTAGGTTGTCTCATTGGGGTGCGTGAAATGGTGATGGCACCACAAGGCAATGGCAATGCTGGCAATGAGACTGGCTATCGCGAGCCAGGGGATGCCGCCGTCAGCCGAGAGGCCTATGTTGTCACCATAGCCTTCAGGCAGGACGCCATTGTTGGACAGGTAATTGAACACGACCACCGTGCTGTTATTCAGGGTGTGTGCAATGATGGGTACCCACAGGCTGCCCGTCCACACGAGCAGGTAACCTAACCACAGGCCGAGTACCATGCGGGGAATGAAGCCGTAGAACTGCAGGTGGATGGCACTGAACACAATGGCGACAATCCACACCACAGCATGGGTGCCCAGTCGGCTGTCCTGCATCGTGCGCAGCATGGCCCCGCGGAAGAGCATTTCCTCGCTCAATCCGGCCATAAAGCCAACCACAAACACGCAGGCAATCAGTTCTCCAATCGAGTGGATGTCAAGTAGTTCCTTGGTGACGTCGGCGGCTTCATCCTCGCTGAGGCGCATCCACTGTTCGATACCGCTCATCCAGGAGGGCAGTGTCATTGCCTCATTGATACTTACAAGCCAATTCATGGCAGGCAGCGAGATGACAAAGAAGACTAGCACAATGATTACAGCCGTCCAACTTGGAGCACGGTCCAGGCACATCGCGTGATGCGGACGATGATAGAAATATGCCATGGCAGCAACTGCCGGTACGATGAAGGCAAGGAAGTCCTGCACGGTAAGCATTGAGAGCAGGCCTTGGCCCAAATAGGGGAGGATGATACTGACAATACTGGCAACAATCAGCCCTGCTCCCATGAAGCACAGCAGCACGATCAGGCGGGTGCCTAATTTCATGTTGGTCTTTCTTTCCATAATCTCGATTGATTTTTTTTGATTTGCAAAATTAAACATTTTTTTACTTGTTCGGTCTAATAGACAGAAATTAATCACTTAAACCATCCAGATTATGAAGAGAATATTATTAGCCTTAGGTGCACTGATGACAATGGGGTTGTGTGCGACAGCACAGACCATCATCGATGAGGTTGACATAGAAACCAGTGATAACGTGAAGTTGGAGGTGATCACTCCTGCTGAGCCTGTTAAGGAAACTAAAAAGGAAATCAAGGAGCGAGAGAAACGCCTGCGTGAACTCAATGACGATGTGGCTTATGCTAAGGCCGCCAACTCGATGCGTCGTGGCTACTTTGTTCTTGTCGCCGACTTTATCGAGTTTGGCCGTTCGGGCTATCGCCACTATGCCATCAATGGTAACTCCAATTTCATTCTGGTTCAGGCCGAAGACGGCATCTTCCAGTATGCCCTCAACATGGGCAATCCCGGTATCAATGGCCTCGGTGGATGCACCAACAAAGGCAAGGTGACCAAGAAGCGCATTCAGTACAAGGACAATGGCGACGTGTTCATGCAGTTCTCCATAGTGGGTAGATCGATTGATATAGATATCGATATCACCCTGTACCACAATTCTAATCAGGCCTTGGCCCACATCTATGGTTCCAACACCATCACCATGTATGGCGAAATTCTGCCGTACCGCGACAAAGATCACCGATAAAATAATCCCCCATACGAAATGAATTTTATAAGCTAAAGCCGGTAATAGATGATTTGAACAAAGCCGCGCGCCCCGCCAGTTGACCGGCAACTAGGCGGGGCGCAATTTCTTATTGATGTTTGGTTGTTACTGGGTGCAAGAGGGTTCAGACAGTAACGGCTTGAACTCGTTCTCAAAGATTTCCTGTTTGATGATGCGGTAGTGGGGTGAATAGGCTTCCCGATAGTCGGGCGAGTGGCTGATGGCGTATTTTCGCTGTGCGAGCACCCCTTCAATGAAGGCCATGTCTTCTTGCTGATGAGCCAATTCCAGTCCCATCTTGTCAATGACGGCTACAATCTCGTGCCATGTTTCTTTCCAGGTCTCGATGGTGGGACGCTCGGGATCGTTGGCGCTGCGCACAAAAGCGTCTAGCAGTTTTTCGGCTTGCACCTTACCTTCCATCACGGCGCGAAGGCTGACGCGTACATAGTTGCCGTTGATGCCGCAGGGCTCGTAATACCACGGCATCAGTTCATCCAGAGCGGTGGTCTCTAATTCCTGTTCGAGATAGGCCCTTGCCGAGGCTGTATCTCCGACTAGGTGCTCGGCTCCCATATAGTCCTGGAAACAAGACTTGTAGATGTCTAGAATGCGTGCTTTGGGGTACTGTGTCAGCATCTCCGATACCCAGGATTCCACATCTTGCGCCAGCATCATGGATGCGCAGCAAGTCGTCATCAATAGCAAACTCATGATTCTTCTCATGCCAGATGGAGTTATTTGATCATCTCTAAAAATTCATCCTCATTGATGATTTGGATGCCTAATTTGCGCGCTTTTTCTAATTTGGCAGGACCCATATTCTCTCCAGCAAGGATAAAGCTCGTTGCACTCGAGATGCTGCTCACGTTCTTGCCGCCGTTCTGTTCGATCATCGCTTTGTATTCCTCGCGGGAATGCTTGGCAAACACGCCGCTGATGACGACTTTCTTGCCCATCAGTTTATCGGTCTGGCCCGCTGTCTCTTCTTCACTGAGCGACATCTGCAAGCCAGCGGCGCGCAGGCGTTCAACGATGGCGCGGTTGCGCTCCTCGGCAAAGAAATCGACAATAGACTGGGCAATCTTGGGGCCTATTTCTGGAATGGCGGCCAATTGCTCGGCGGGCAGGCTCATCAGGGTGTCAATGTCGCGTGTGTGACGGGCCAGCACCTTGCCAGTTGTCTCGCCGACAAAGGGTATGGATAATGCAAAGATGACTCGGGCGTAGGGTACCTGCTTGCTGGCCTCAATGCCGCGCAGGATTCGCTGGGCGCTGCGTTCCTGGAAGCGGTCAAGGGCGACAAGTTTTTCCTGTGTGAGGTCATACAGGTCGGACACGTCGTTGACCAGGCCGCTCTTGTTAAGGATGACGGCAACTTCTTCGCCGATGCCGTCGATGTCCATCGCGTGGCGGCCCACGAAGTGCTCAATGCGGCCACAAATCTGTGGGCCGCAACCCCACTTGTTGGGACATACCCATGCCGCCTCGCCCTCGACGCGCTGCAGGGGCGTGCCACAGGCGGGACAATGGCTGATGAACGTAATTGGCTGGCTGTCGGGTTGGCGCTGTTTTTCGTCAACCCCAACAATCTTGGGGATGATTTCGCCTCCCTTTTCCACATAGAGCATGTCACCCTCGTGGATGTCCAGCTGTTCGATGATGTCTGCATTGTGCAGCGATGCGCGTTTGACGATGGTGCCGCTCAACAATACTGGGTCAAGGTTGGCCACTGGTGTGATGACACCCGTGCGTCCCACCTCAAACGAGACGAACTGCAACCGGGTGCATTCGCGTTCTGGGGCGAACTTGTAGGCAATCGCCCAGCGGGGGGATTTGGCCGTGGAGCCCAGGTTGAGTTGCTGGCGCAGGGAATTGATTTTGAACACGAGGCCATCGGTGGCAACTGGCAGTTTTTTTCTCTCTACGTCCCAGTGGCCGATGAAGTCCTTCACGGCGTCGATACTGGGCAAGATGGACATTTCACCCGTCTTGAATCCCCATCTCTTGAGAGCCATGATTCCCTCATAGTGACTCTCGAATGGCAGATTGTCACCCAGCAGGAAATAGAAGATGGCATCCAGGCCACGGCGCGCAACCTCGGCACTGTTCTGCAACTTGAGGGTGCCGGCGGCAGCGTTGCGGGGATTGGCAAACAAGGGCTCTTCGTTGAACTGGCGTTCCTCGTTGAGTTTCTCAAAACTCTTCCACGGCAGCAGGATTTCGCCACGGACCTCAAATTTGTCAGGCAAATCGTCCACACAAGTAATTTCGAGGGGCACCGTTTTGATGGTGATGACATTGGCGGTCACGTCATCACCCTGTACACCGTCGCCACGAGTCACGGCACGCACCAGACGGCCATGCTCATAGGTGACCGAAATCGACGTGCCGTCATATTTCATCTCTCCCACGATCTCGCTTTTTTCTCCACCCAGGCCCTCTTGGGCACGACGCAGGAAATCCTGCACCTCTTCAATGCTGTAACTGTTGGAAAGTGACATCATGGGACGCTCATGGCGCACTTGGACAAATCCCTTGCTGATGTCGCTGCCCACGCGTTGGGTAGGGGACAACGGGTCTTGGTATTGCGGGTAATCGCGTTCCAAATCCTGAAGCTCACGCAGCAATGCGTCAAATTCCTGATCGCTGACGGTGGGCATGTTCAGGACGTAATAATTGTGGTTGTGGCGGTTGATGATTTCCCGCAATTCTTTGATTCGCTGTTCAAATAAGTCCATTCGCTTAATGCTTTTAGTGATTTTAATGCGCTAAATTAGATGTTTTTTTTCAAAAATGAGGCTCTTGGTTTTATTTTTTATTATTTTTGCAGTTCTAAGTGTATTGTTTATGGCCGTTGGGTATATATGAAAAAGATTTTAAAATATGTGAGACTTATTGCTGCTCTAGCTTTGATCACGACAATCAACAGTGGATGTTTCAGGCAGGATTACATGTTTGAGGATGGCGACTTTGATGGCATCGAGTTCTCAGACTATGACCTTATCCATAATGCAGAGCTCGATATGGACGACGTTGACCGCAATTAATGGTTTTTAGTATTTTTAAAAATCATTAAAAGGCGTGAAAGCCTGCATGATAGGATGTTATATGAAGTCCAACCATTAGATATGCCGCATTAAGTAATTTTTTTAACATTTGCTTAAAGATTATTTTTATATATTTGCAGCCAATTATAGAGTAATGTCATCATCGGCACCCGTCAATGATGGCAAATCAAGAATTTAGATATAAGTATATGAATCTATTACAGAGCAAGTTAGCGCGATATGACGAGCCTCAGAAGGCTAAGGCCGCTGGGATTTATCCCTATTTTCGCGCCATCTCAAGCGAACAAGACACCGAGGTCCTCATGAATGGCAAGAAGGTGCTTATGTTCGGTTCAAATTGCTACTCTGGCCTGGTGAACGACGAGCGTATCAAGCGCGCCGCAATCGAGGCTACCGAAAAATATGGTACCGGTTGCGCCGGTTCTCCCTTCCTTAATGGCACACTTGACCTGCACAAGGAACTGGAACGTAAGCTCGCCGAGTACGAGGGTAAAGAGGATGCGATGATTTACAGCACCGGTTTCGGTGTCAATTTGGGTGTCATCTCTACACTCACGGGACGTGAGGACTATATCCTGTGGGACGAGCAGGATCACGCTTCGATTATCGAAGGCCGCCGCCTCTCGTTCTCCAATTCTCTCAAGTACAAGCACAATGACATGGCCTCGCTTGAGGCCCAGCTCAAGAAGTGCGAGCCCGACCGCGTGAAACTCATTGTCACCGACGGTGTCTTCTCTATGGAGGGCGACGTGTGCAAACTTCCTGATATCGTTGACCTGGCCCACAAATACAATGCCAGCATCATGGTGGATGAAGCCCATGGTATCGGCGTGTTCGGCGAGGGTGGACGCGGTGTGTGTGACCACTTCGGCCTGCGTGACGAGGTGGACCTCATCATGGGTACGTTCTCCAAGTCCATCGCTTCGCTGGGTGGTTTCATTGCAACCAGCAAGATTATTACCAACTACTTGCGTCACCATTCCCGCAGCTACATCTTCACGGCCAGCATCACGCCGGCTTCGACTGCAGCTGCAATGAAGGCTATCGATATCCTCATCGCCGAGCCTGAGCGTCAAGAGCACCTTTGGGACATTACTCACGAGGCATTGCAGGGCTTCCGTGAGATGGGATGTGAGATCGGTCACACCGAGACTCCCATCATTCCCCTGTTCATCCGTGACAACAACAAGACCTTTGCTATCACGCGCGACTTGTTGAACGAGGGCATCTTTGTCAATCCCGTCGTTTCGCCTGCAGTGGCGCCCAACGACACCCTCATCCGCTTCAGCCTCATGGCGACGCACACCCACGAGCAGGTGGCATTCGCCCTCGAGAAGATTCAGAAGGTCTTCCGCTCTTACGGACTCGTGCCTTGATTGCGATAGAGATTATAACTGGATATAATATATTTAATGAGTAAAGCCGTGCCCTTGAGCATGGCTTTATTCGTTTATTCAGGCGGCATGAGTGCCTCTTGCGCCTTTTTTATAGGGTTTCTTGAAAAAAAATCCCAAAAACACTTGCTTGATAAAAATGTATTAGTAATTTCGCAACATCAAAACTCAAAGAATACATTACTGTTATGATTTACAAATTTGTCATCGTCTCGGACGAAGCCGATAACTTCAAGTTACAGATTGCCATAGATTCTACGGCGACCTTCATGCAATTGCGCAATGTGATTTTGGACTCTGCGGGCTACAGCAAGGAGCAGATGGATTCATTCTACATCTGTGACGACGAGTGGAACAAGGAAAAAGAAGTCACCTGCATGGACATGGGCAGCGACAGTGATGAGGACATCTGGATCATGGACGATACTCAGCTCGATGAATTGCTCGAGGATGAGGGACAGAGGATGAAATTCGTCTTTGACTACATGACCGAGCGATTCTTCAAGGTCAAACTCAAGGAAGTCGTTCCCGGTAAGTCCCTTCATGACCCCTTGTGTGAGCGTAAGGTGGGTAATCCGCCAGCCGAGAGCGTGGACATCGCCGACTTCATCACCATCCCCAAAATCCCCGATGCCACTAACATCGAGGCCATTGACGAGAGTGAATTCTACGGTGACCAGGAGTATAACGAGGACGAAATATCCGACTATGAGGAACTCGATAGCCTCGATAGCGACAACTACAAGTTCTGATTGTCAAAAAAATAAAAGTTAAGTTTTGTCCCTACCGCAAAAAGCACTAACTTTGCATCCGTAAAACAAACAAATCGCTAAGAGGAGGTATTATGAAAAGTTTAGTTTTAGCCTTTGGCTTGCTGTTCGCTATCTCGTTGTTCTCCTGCACAGGTGAGACTCAGCAGAACGACCAGCAGGACGCAGTGGCCGATACGATAGAACAGGTCGCCGACACCGCCATCGAGGTTACCGGTGTAGCCGTGGATGGAGCAATGAACAGTGTATATCTCAAGGTGGGTGACGATACCGTCGAGTTCAGTTATCCCGACCTGGACAGTGAGCATCGCGCTTCATGGGAAATCAATGACACCCTCACCGTGCATTATTTCGAGACTGAGAACGGAGACAGCGTGACCAACATCATCAACCACGCCGACGCATAAAGGCAGACATATCATTTTCTGAGCCGCCACTAGTCGGCGGCAGGAAAAATTGCGGTAGTAGCTCAGTTGGTAGAGCATCAGCTTCCCAAGCTGAGGGCCGCGGGTTCGAGTCCCGTTTACCGCTCAAACAAAGTAATACGCTAACAATCAAGGATTTAAACCCTTGAATGTTGGCGTAT
>CACYQB010000019.1 GCA_902776435.1 uncultured Bacteroidales bacterium
GGGTCCACCTCCGTTACAGTGGATCGTTGTACAAATTCTTGCATTTGGCAATCTCTTTTTGCCTCTCGAATCTGTCAACTTTTTTCAGTTCAAGACAACTATCCCTAAGAATTACTTGACAGATTTGAGAGCGATTAACTAAGTTGGTTTACAGTTCTTTTACTGTTTGTGGGTGAATAGGGGTTTGAGCATGATGCTCAGGCCGAAGGTGATGAAGAGGTAAGCCAGCAGTGTGATGGCAAATGCGCCGCTTTCATTGGCTCTGGGAATCAGTAACATCCTGACTGTGGGGTGTACCACAAAAAGGACTCCCGATAAGGCGCCTAACCAGCCGAAGATGTTGTCAAACAATCTCACCTTGGCAATCAGTTTGACAATGGCCAGTGCCGATGTGACAACGAAAACCGGCATGACAAGCCAAGAATAGAAATTAAATTTGGAAAGGGTCAGTAATATAAAAGAAAGGACAAACCATCCTAGGCAGGCTGCGGTCTTGTCAATTTTCATGGACTTGTGGTTGAGGTGACGTGCGGCCAGCACGCCCATGCAGAACGGCAAGATGGCGATGAAACAGTTGTATCGCAGGTTCCTGAGCAAATTGCCCTCCGGGTCGGTGAATGCCATCACCATCAAGGATAATACGGTCAATGCTATGGCAATGCCATCCCGGCGGCGGTAGATGATCAGACGATAAATGACATACATCTCCATGATCATGCCGAAGAACCAGTAGGGGGTAGGGATGATGATCGCGTTGGGGTGAAGGTTCCCCACAAGGAAGGCTTGCAGCAGTATGGGGTATTCCACAATAATGTGGTGATTGAACAGCAACAGAACGATGAGGAAAATCGTCAACCCCTTGAACTGCATGGAAAACAGTTTGTTGTAGTGGCGCACAATGAAATCCTTGCAGGACGTTCCCTGACCGTCGCCCTTCTCATATTTCAGCGTCAGGCAATATCCGCTGATGAAGGTGAACAGCATCACGCCGTAAGGGCAGTAAAATGCCAATAGGTTGTATGGTAGCAGTTTGTCGGGGTGGGACAGGTTGTTGAGAACACCTTCAACCGAACTCCACATGAAGTTGAATTCATTGTCCAGGAATACCCCATTAAACAAATGAGTGAAATTGTCGGTGATGATGAGAAGGATGGCAAGGCCTCGCATGAGGTTGCACTCCTGCCTGCTCAGCAGCAATGAGTCTGTTGAGGTGATCTGTCCGTTATGTGGTTGCTTCTCTACTGCCATGAGAAAAAAGATTTGATAATCAGTAAAAAGGCCAGCCGTGGCAACGGATAAGGCTGTCGCGGCTGGCGTGTGTTACGGGTTGGCGTCGAGTGGGTTAGAACTCGGCGTTGTTCGGCGTGCGCGGGAACGGGATGACGTCGCGGATGTTAGCCATGCCGGTCACGAAGAGGATCAGGCGCTCGAAGCCCAGACCGAAGCCACTGTGGGGCACGGTGCCGAAACGGCGGGTGTCGAGGTACCACCACATGTCCTTCATGGGGATGCCGCGGCGCTCGATCTCGTTCATCAGCTTGTCATAGTCGGCTTCACGCTCACTGCCGCCGATGATCTCGCCGATCATGGGGAAGAGCACATCCATGGCGCGAACGGTCTTGCCGTCCTCGTTCTGCTTCATGTAGAAGGCTTTGATCTCACGCGGATAGTCGGTGAGGATGACAGGGCGCTTGAAGTGCTCCTCAACGAGGTAGCGCTCATGCTCGCTCTGCAGGTCCACGCCCCATTCCACGGGGAACTCAAATTTCTTCTTGGCCTGCTTGAGGATGTCGATGCCCTCGGTGTAGGTGAGGCGCACGAACGGCTCCTTGAGCACACTGTGCAGGCGATCGATCAACGTGTTGTCATACATCTTGTTCAGGAACTCGATGTCGTCCTGGCAGTGCTCGAGAGCATAGTTCACGCAATACTTGATGAACTCCTCGGCGAGGTCCATGTTGTCCGTGATGTCATAGAAAGCCATCTCGGGCTCAATCATCCAGAACTCGGCTAGGTGGCGAGGCGTGTTGCTGTTCTCGGCGCGGAAGGTGGGGCCAAAAGTGTAGATGGCACCCAGCGCGGTGGCACCAAGCTCTCCCTCGAGCTGGCCCGATACGGTCAGACTGGTGGATTTGCCGAAGAAGTCCTTCGAGTAGTCGGTCTTGCCGTCCTCGGTCTTGGGTAGATCGCCCAGGTCGAGGGTGGTCACCTGGAACATGTCACCGGCGCCCTCACAGTCACTGGCTGTGATCAGCGGGGTGTGCAGGTAGAAGAAACCCTTCTCATTAAAGAACTTGTGGATGGCAAACGCCAGATGATGACGGATGCGGAACACGGCGCCAAAGGTGTTGGTGCGCATGCGCAGATGTGCCTTCGAACGCAGGAACTCCAGCGTGTGGCCTTTCTTCTGCATGGGATAGTCATCGGCACAGGTGCCGTAGATCTCAACGCTCTGGGCCTGTACCTCAACGGTCTGGCCCTTGCCCTGAGACTGGACGAGCTGTCCCTCGACGTGCAGGCTGGCGCCTGTAGTGATGGGACGCAACTCCTCCTCGCTGAACTTCTCGAGGTCAATGACAATCTGCAGGTTGTTGATGGTCGAGCCGTCGTTCAATGCGACGAACTGGACGAACTTGTTACCACGGCGGCTGCGAACCCAGCCTTTAACGCACACCTGCTGACCCACTAATGCGGGATCAAAAATATCAACGATTCTTGTTCGTTTCAAAGCCATTGTTAAAGTGTGATAGTGTTGTGTTGTTTATTCAAATGAGTTTTGTTTCAAGAAGTTAACCTCTTCCTGGGTGAGGTAACGCCATCGGCCGCGAGGCAGGTTCTTCTTGGTCAGACCGGCGAAGTAAACACGGTCGAGCTTCACCACGTGGTAACCCAGCGATTCAAAAATGCGGCGAACGACGCGGTTGCGGCCCGAGTGGATCTCGATACCGGCTTGCTTGCGGTCGGTGGGTGAGACGTAGCTCACTGCATCGGCGTGGATGGGGCCGTCGTCGAGCTCAACGCCGTCGGCGATGTGCTGCATGTCCTCCTCGCTGATGGGCTTGTCGGTCCACACCTGGTAGATTTTCTTCTTGACATATTGCCCGGTGGTGTTGCGGTCCAGTCGTCCCACGGGATAGATTCGTTCCTCACAAGCACCCTTGACGAGGTCCATGACGGTCTTGCGGCCGTTGGGATCGTCGCTGGTGGTGACGGTGTCTTTGGGCTTGTTGAGCAGGATGTAGCACTTCTTCTCGGTGGTTACGATCTCGCCGTTGTACTCAACGATGTCCTTGGGCGTGATCTTCATGCCGAGTTCGGTAGCCACTTCGCCATTGACCTTGATGAGACCTTTCTGGATGTATTCATCAGCCACACGGCGTGAGCAGATGCCGGCGTTGGCCATGAACTTGTTCAAGCGGATCTCCATGTTGGGATCGATAGCGGGCTCTTCGTAAATGACGCGTTGGGGCTTGGGCGTGAAACGCATCTGGGGCTTGGGACCCTGACGCTTGGGGCGCTGCTGGTAACCGCCCTGCTGACGGGGCTGGTAACCACCTTGGCGCTGCTGGTAACCGCCCTGTTGGCGCTGCTGGTAACCGCCCTGGCGCTGCTGATAGCCGCCCTGGCGCTGCTGATAGCCACCCTGGCGCTGCTGGTAACCGCCCTGGCGCTGCTGATAACCACCCTGGCGCTGCTGGTAACCGCCCTGGCGCTGCTGATAGCCACCCTGGCGCTGCTGATAGCCGCCCTGACGGGGCTGGTAACCACCTTGACGGGGCTGATAGCCACCCTGGCGGGGCTGGTAGCCCTGACGCTGGGGATAACCGGCTTGCTGCTGGTCGGCAGGCGTAGCGTTGCCTTCGGCGTTTGTGTCTTGATTATCAGCATCCTGAGGCTGCTGATAACGTTGCTGATAACGGGGTTGGTATCCACCCTGATGCTGGTAGCCGCCCTGACGGGGCTGATAACCCTGGCGCTGATAACCACCCTGTCGGGGTTGATAACCCTGACGCTGCTGGTAGCCGCCTTGACGGGGCTGATAACCTTCTTGCTGATGATAACCGTCGGCAGACGTCTCTTGATCAGTCTGCTGAGGCTCATGGGCGCTATATTCTACTTTTTCATAGCGACCGCTTTCCAAGTTGTCCTCCATACTAGGATTGCTCTCACCGATTCTGGGCCTTTTAGGCTTTTTCAAATTCTCGTCCATCGTTAACTAAATAATAATGAATGGTTTCTGTTTGTTTGTCTCGTAAATTCTTAAATGAATAGATTTTTAGTGGCCTCGCGGCCGGTTGCAACAACTAATAGTCTAATAGGTAGATATATAGATGTCTTATCTTTTGATGCTTTTGATGCTTTGTTGTGGGCAGTGAGGGATTCGAACCCCCGACCCTCTGCTTGTAAGGCAGATGCTCTGAACCAACTGCGCTAACTGCCCGCGCTTGGTGCCTATCTCAGGAAAAGCACTGCAAAATTACTCCAAAGTTTTTTATTTCCCAAATAATATAAGAAAAAATATTATCAATGAGTAACTTCGTCACGTGCGGCACAACTGCTTGTTTCTCCGTGGATAGATGGATTGACAGGCAATGGATTGTAAAAAAAGGCTGAGATGCCCGGGAGAGCACCTCAGCTGAATACGGTTTCTGTAAAATGAACCCTGAAAGGTTTCTCGGGAAATTTTTACAGGTTGGGGTTGATCTTGTTCCACTCGCTGATGGGAGGAACGATACCCAGGTCAACCAACTCATCGCGCATCTTGCACAGGTGCTTGTAGCTGGCGTCGAGCTTCTCGTTCTCTGAGGGCAGACCCTGAGGCACCTTGAAGGATGCGCCGTTCTCGTCGAGCGTGGTGTCCATAGCCATCATGATGTGGTTGTACTTGTCGTTGCAAACGTAGGTGCCCACGGGGAAGCGGAACTTCTCACCGCCCATGGCTGCGCGGATCATCTCTACCGACAGGTAAGCGGGGCTCTGGAATGAGCTGCGGCCACGCAGCTTGATGATCTGGGCGCCACCCTTGGTGACGTCAACCTTCATCTGTTCCCATTCCTCGGCGGGGAATTCGGGCGTGCCGACGATGTCGGTCAGCTTGCGGCCAGCGATCTCGACGTGGCTGCCGAACACGGCCATCTGCTCACCATGACCACCATAGGTGGCGCAACCGGTGATTTCGCTCTGCATCACACCGAACTTCTTGGCCAGCGCACTCTGCAGACGCGTGGTGTCCAGAGCGGCGAGGGTGGTTACCTGACAGGGCTTCAAGCCGCTGTACAGCAGGGTTACCAGGCCCGTCAAGTCAGCGGGGTTGAAGATGATAACGACGTGCTTCACGTCGGGGCAATAGGTCTTGATGTCCTTGCCCAGGCCCTCAGCGATTTCGCAGTTGCCCTTGAGCAGGTCCTCACGGGTCATGCCCTCCTTGCGGGGAGCGCCACCGCTCGAGATGATATACTTGGCGTTGGTGAAAGCTTCCTTGGCGTCAGTGGTGGCTGTGATTTTCACGTCACCGAAACCGCTCTGGCGCATTTCCTCGGCCACGCCTTCGGGCGAGAATACGTCATAGAGGCAGATGTCTGTTGTCAAGCCCATCATGAGGGCCGTTTGTACCATATTAGAGCCAATCATGCCAGCAGCGCCGACGATGACCAATTTGTCGTTTGTTAATGCCATAATGTTATGTTTTTTAATCTTTTAATGTTGTTACTTTGAAATTTTACCACTGCAAAGGTAGGTATTTCCACCGACTGCCACAAGCAAAATGCAACTTAATAAGATTAAATATTGTGAAATCAGCTCCCATCCGTGACAAAATGACTAACTTTGCCCTTCCAAACATTAATATAAAGAATGGAACAGGAATTTGCTTCACGGTTGTTGGAGACGGCGGTCAGTGAGTTTGCCAAGTTGCCCGGCATCGGGCGCAAGACGGCCTTGCGTCTCGTGTTGCACTTGCTCAAGCAAGACGAGCAGGAGGCGGTGTCGTTCGGCGAAGCCATCATCAAGCTGCGTCGCGAAATCCGCTATTGCCGGGTGTGCCACAACATCAGCGAGACCGAGGTGTGCCCCATCTGCGGCAATCCCTCGCGTGACGCTTCCACCATCTGTGTCGTCGAGAATGTCAAGGACGTGATGAGTATCGAGAATACGCGCCAGCACAACGGTCTGTATCATGTCTTGGGCGGACTGATTTCGCCGATGGACGGAATCGGCCCTGCCGACATCGAGGTGGATAGCCTTGAGGAGCGCGTCAAGGCCGGTGGCATCAAGGAGGTCATCCTTGCCCTGAGCGCCACGATGGAAGGCGACACGACCAATTTCTACATCTTCCGCCGCCTCGCCCCGTATCCCGACGTCAAGATCACCATCCTGGCGCGTGGCGTGAGCGTCGGCAACGAGATCGAGTACACCGACGAGTTGACCCTGGGCCGCTCTATCCTCAACCGCACCCTCTTCTCCGACACCTTCCACAAGGAATAATCAAGCCCACAATTTTTTCGGATTTATCTAAATTATATTTCTGATAAGCAATATTTTAAATTAACGTTATTTGCAGTTAACTATTATGGCAGACAACGATTTCGCATACCGCCAGGAGGACGCCGAAAAGCGCCGTCGCCGCCGCGAGGCCGAGCGTCAACGCCGCCTGCGCCACGCCCGCCAGGAATACCTCAAAAAGAAAAACCAACCCAAAGAATAATCCCCCCATCCTAAACTGAAAATACTATGGTTTTGTTTCCGAAATGATTCAAAAATGAAGCATTCCGGAAACAAAATCGGATGGTCGTGTTGTTTTATTGGTTGTTTGGGTTGTTTGAGAGGGTGGTGGCGAGGGTGAGGACTTGGGTGGTGAAGTCGTCAGGGGAGAGGGTGCTGGAGAGCCAGTGGATGGGGGTGCCGCGTTTTTCCATGCCGCGGAACCAGGTCATTTGGCGCTTGGCGAATTGGTGGATGGCGATTTCCAACTGGCGGAACATTTCTTCCTCGGTTAATTGGCCGATGACGTATTGGGTGACAAATTTGTATTCCAGGCCATAATAAATAAGGTCTTCGGGGTCTATGCCCTCGTCATGGATGAGGCGGCGCACCTCGTCAATCATGCCTTCGTCGAGACGGGCCCGCAGACGGCGGCTGATGCGCTTGCGGCGTGTGTCGCGGTCCACTTCCACGCCGATGACCAGGGCGTTCTCCATGGGGTGGGGCTCGGTGAGCGCTTTCAGTTCGGGGTGAAGTTCATAGTAGCGGCAGATTTCGATGGCGCGTGTGGCGCGGGCCACGGTGTCGATGTCGCTGTTGTTGCGCAGGGTTTTCATCGTCTTGAGCAGGGCGGTCAACTCCTCTAGTGACTTGCCTGCCAACTCTGTCCTCAACTCCTCGTTGCGGGGGACGGGTGGCAGTTTGATGCCCTTGACGACGGTCTCGACATACATCCCCGTGCCGCCACACATGATGACGGGCTTGCCCCGTCCACGAATGTCATTATAGGCCCGCTCAAAATCTTCCAGAAACTCATACAGGCTGTAGCGATAGCCTGCGGGGCGGATGTCGATGAGGTGAAAGGGCACGCCGTCGTATTCGGCCAGGTCCTTGCCTGTGCCGATGTCCATGCCGCGGTAAATCTGGCGCGAGTCGGCGCTGATGATTTCTCCGCCTATCGCTTTGGCCAGATGCACCGCCCGCGCCGTTTTGCCCGTCGCCGTCGGCCCCGTCACCACAAAAAACACATCCCTATAATCCATTGGCTTTAGAGGAGATAAGAGATAATAGATAAAAGATAATAGATAAATGTGGTTGCTCGCTAATTACTGTCAACTACTAACTACTGACTACTAACTACTAACTACTAACTACTAACTACTAACTACTAACTACTAACTACTAACTACTAACTACTAACTACTGACTACTAACTACTAACTACTGACTACTGACTACTGACTACTGACTACTGACTACTAACTACTAACTACTAACTACTAACTTATTTAAGGTATTGGTTGTAGAATTCGAGGGCGCGTTTGTAGACCACGTAGCGAGCCGAGCAGTCGCGGATGCTGTGGTTCATGTTGGGGAACACCATCATGTCGCAGGTGCGGTTCATGTCAACCAACTTGGAGACATACTGCATCGAGTTGACAATGTGCACGTTATCGTCTGCGCTGCCAAACATGATGAGCACGCGGCCGTTGAGATTCTCGGCACGGTTCAGCGGGAAATTGCTGTAGCCCTCGGGGTTCTCTTGAGGCGTGCGCATGTAGCGCTCGGTGTAGATGCTGTCATAGTAACGCCATGTCGTCACGGGGGCGATGCTCACGCCACAGGCATAGTTGCTGCCGGGTTCACTCATTGCCATCAACGTTTGGAAACCGCCGTAGCTCCATCCCATGATGCCGATGTGGTCGGCATCGACCCATGGCAGGCTGGCCATGTAGTTGGCTGCTGCTACTGCGTCCTCGGTTTCATATTTGCCCAGGTTCAGGTAGGTGATGGACTCAAAAGCTTTGCCCCGGAATCCTGTACCGCGGCTATCCACCTCGCACACGATGTAACCCTCGGTGGCGAAGTACTGTTCCCAGCCCATGCGCCACTTGTTCAGCACCTCCTGTGAGCCGGGGCCGTTGTAGTGCTCCATGATGACAGGATATTTCTTGTTGGGGTCGAAGTCCACTGGCTTAATCATGTAACCGTTAAGGGTATAGCCGTCATGCTCCATGGTGAAGAATTCTTTCTTGGGAACATCAACTGCCGTGTAGCGGCGCGCATATTCCTCGTTGAGCTGCAGGTCGCGGACGCGTTTTCCTTTGCGGTCATAGATGCGGTACTGGTTAGGCGTCTGTGCATCGCTATAGCAACCCACGTAATAACTAAAGTCTCCGTTGAAGATGGCAGACGCAGTGCCCTGACCATCAGTGGTTGACGGTGCGAGGCGTGTTACTTTCCCCTTGGCGTCCACGTACTCGACAACACGGTTCAGCGGGCCGCATGACGACTGATAGTAGAAACGCTTGGTCGCCTTGTCGTAGCCATAGAATTGCGAGATGATGCGCTCGTTGTCGTTGGTCAACTGGCGCATCAGGTTACCCTCGAGATCATACTGGTAGAGCTGCATATAGCCCGAGCGCTCGCTGGGGATGACGAAGAAATTGTCCTCGTATTGTACCTGCTGGCTGGTCTCGGCGTCCACCCAGGTGTCTGACGTCTCGTGATACACCTGCTTGGCATCGCCCGTCATCGGATTAACGGCATAGATGCGCAGGTCGTTCTGGTGGCGGTTCAGGCGTTGCACCATCAGGCGCTGTGGGTCAGGGCTGAAGGTGATATGGCACACGTAATCCTCTTCGTCAAGGGGCACGTTGAGTTTCTTGAAGGTGCCATCTACCACGTCATAGCAGTGAACGCTCACCACTGAGTTCTTCTCGCCGGCAACAGGGTACTTGAAGTCATATCGGCCAGGATAGAGGGCATACTCGTCACGCGGGTTGCACGTGCCCTGATAGATGACCATCGAGGCCATTTTCACCTGGCTCTCGTCCCAGCGCAGGAAGGCCAGCGAACGACTGTCACTAGACCAGTTGAGGGTGTTGAGCATCCCCAATTCCTCCTGATAAACCCAGTCGGGCACGCCATAGATGATCTTATTCTTCTCGCCGTCACGCGTCACTTGCACGGTTGTGCCATCGACGAGGTTGCGCACAAACACGTTATTGCCTTTGACATAGGCCACGCGCTTGCCGTCGGGCGAGAGGGTGGCGATTTCCTCACCGCCGCCGTCGCTCAGGGCCTTCATCGTCTTGTTCTTGAGGTCATACACGTAGTAGTCGGCGCTGAAACTGTAACGGTAAATTTCCTGGGAGTTGTTCCACAGCAGGACATAGGCGCCATCGGCGGTTACCTCAAAATCGTCCCAGCCCGTCACCATTTCGTTGCTGGTGTCCACCAGGACGCTCTCGTCGCCCTTGGCATAGCTGATGCGCTTAATGGCGTTACCGTCGTCACTCAAGCGGTAAAAGTAACGGCCGTCACTCTTGGAAGGTTGCATCGCACCGATGCCACGGGGCGAATTGCCGCGCAGCACACATTCCTCAAGCGTCAATGCGCTTGTACCCATGGCCATCACCAGCATGGCCATCATCAAAAATATCTTTTTCATAGTCAAACTATTCTCTATTAACTATTTACTAACTCCAGGATTTGGTTAGCGCTGTCCTTGGTGTTCACTTTCTCAATGATGTGCGTGACAACGCCCTGTTCATCAATAATGAAGGTTGTGCGCACTGTGCCCATATAGGTGCGGCCCGCCATTTTCTTTTCACGCCAGACGCCAAAGGCCTGATTCAGTGTAGTGTCCTCGTCTGCAATAAGCGGAAAGGGAAGGCTATATTTCTCGGCAAACTTCTGGTGGCTCTTGGCACTGTCCTTGCTCACGCCGAGCAGGGCAAATCCTGCGCGCTTCAAGGCGCCATAGCCTGTAGCCAGACTGCAAGCCTCGGCGGTGCAGCCGGGGGTGTTGTCCTTCGGGTAGAAATAAATAATCAGTTTTTTGCCTGCAAAGTCGCTGGCCTTCACTTCGTTGCCATTCATGTCAACGCCCAAGTTCTCGGGTATTTTGTCTCCAATTTTCATAGCGTCATTCGTTTTTAATAGTTATTTCATTTCACAAAGTTACAACAAATTCTCCTAAATCATCGTTCGGTCCATGCTAATTTTGATGGAAATGAATGCTGGCACCAAAGAATCCGTTAAATTTTGCGAAATAAAATCGCAAATCAGGGTTAAGGCTTGTACATCTTAGAAAAAAAGAGTAATTTTGCGGGCTAAATGCGCAAAAACGAGTTTTTGATGATCAAGAAGTTGACGATAATATTGGCGATGGCTTGTGTGCTGATGGGCTGTGGCGAGTACAACAAGGTGATGAAAAGCAGTGACTTGGAGTACAAATATGCCTATGCCAAGAAAGCGTTTGAAAACAAGCGTTATGCCCAGGCCTATACCATTTTGGGAGAACTGGTGCCCATATTCCGTGGCACGCCCAAGGCCGAGGAATCGCTCTATCTGCTGGCTCTGAGTTACTACGAGAACAAGGACTATATCAGTTCTGGTTCTTACTTTAAGCAGTATTATCAGCGTTATCCTCGCGGACAGTATGCTGAGCTGGCTCGCTTCTATGCCGGTTATGGCTACTATCTCGACTCGCCTGACGTGCAGTTGGACCAGACCGAGACCATCCGTGCCATGGAGGAGTTGCAGGCCTTCTTGGACTATTTCCCCAAGAGCGACAAGGCCTCGATTGCCCAGAGTGCCGTGTTTGAACTTCAGGACAAGTTAGTCCTCAAGGAACTGCAGAATGCAACGCTCTATTACAACCTGGGTAACTACATGGGCAATAACTATGAGAGTGCTGTGATTACGGCTAAGAACGCCATCAAGGACTACCCCTATAGTAAATATAAGGAGGAATTGGAGATGCTCGTGCTCCGTGCCCGTTTCAAGGAAGCCAGCGAGAGTGTCGTTGAGAAAAAACTGGATCGTTTCCGCACGGTCATCGACGAGTACTACTCGTTTGTCAACGACTACCCCGAGAGCTCCATGCGCAAGGAGGCCGACAACATTTTCAAGATTGCCAATAAGTATGTCAACGGCAATTAAGTGAATTAAGAACTAAACAATACATTATAATAAATTTCAAGTAAGACATGGATTACAAGAAAACTAACGCGCCACTCACGACAACGGTGCATGACATTATCGAGATGGCAGAGCCCACGGGCAACATCTATGAGACCGTTTGCATCATCAGCAAGCGTGCCAATCAGATTGCTGCTGAGATGAAGTCCGACCTTGAGAAGAAACTTCAGGAGTTTGCTACAATGAGCGACAACCTCGAAGAAATCAGCGAGAACCGTGAGCAGATTGAGATCTCTAAATACTACGAGAAACTTCCAAAGCCCACGTTGATAGCGACTCAGGAATACTTGGAAGACAAGTTAGCATATCGCAACTTGGCAAAAGAAAAAGAGGAATTTTAAAGTTAACGGCGCCCGCAAGGCGCCGTTTGTTTGGTGTATGGGTGTATCTTCAACAATTACTCGAGTCTTGCGGCAGATAGTGTGAAAACAGAAACCTTCGCATTGGGGATGGCTTTAAGCGCGTTGGCGCAGACGATGAGGGTGGAACCTGTGGTGATGACGTCATCGACCAGAAGGATGTGTTTGCCGGCCAGTTGGTCGGTTTCTTTTTTCAGGGCGTAGTTGCCTTGGATGTTTTGCCAGCGTTCGAGTGCCCCCTTGTGGGTCTGGGTGGAGTGGGGACGTACCGCTTCTAGGGTTTCAACATAGGGGATGCCTAGAGCGTCTGCTATGCCGCGGGCCAGGTATTCGCTCTGGTTGTAGCCACGATGGGCGATTTTGCTGCGATGCAGGGGCACTGCGGTGACGATGTCGATGCCGTCAAAGAAATGGCTGCCCTGCATGTCGCGTACGGCTCGGGCCGTGAGCCAACGGCCCATCCCAGGCGTGCTGTGGTACTTGATGTCGTGGAGGATTGACGCATAAGGTGAACCCTTCTCATAGAAGAAATAGGCGGTAGCGCGTTCGATGGGCACCTTTCCGGCAAAGTGCTGTTCCATGGTGTTGAAATCGACTTCCTCATATCGGGTGCGTGGCAAGGCTGCAAGACACTTGCGGCACAACCACACCTCGTCCCCGTCGAGTGCCTTACCGCACACGGGGCAGATGCGAGGCATTACCATGTCGGCCGCCGCGTTAAGCCATTGTTTAATCGTCTTCAGCATCAATCTGTGTCACTTGCTTCACACATTCGCTTGACAAAGACGCTTCAAAACCTCTTGATGCAGCGAAGCGCATCATTGCAGCCCATGCTGCACGTGGTTCACGGCCTTTCACCATGCGCCACTTGGAGCGTAGCAGTTCGACGAGGCGTTCGCGGTATGCATCGTCGTCAATCGCGTTCATGGCATCGTCAATCGTTTCGGCAGAAATGCCTTTCTGTCTTAACTGATGGGCGATTTTGATTCTGCCCCAGCCATTCAGGGCAAAACGATCCTTGACAAAGGCCCTGGCATAGCGAGCCTCGTCCAGAAAGCCCTGCTCGGTGAGTTGATGCAGAATCTCGTTCACTTCATTTCCGCTCAGTCCCCACTTGAACAATTTGTCACGGATGTCGCTTGTAGCCTGTTCGCTGCGCGCGCATAGTGCTGCAGCACGGTTCATGGCTTGGGCTGGGGTGAGCGGCTGTTTGGGGTTACTCATGGCTTTCGGTTGGTGAGGAACTGTCATTTTCGCCAGCCAGGAACTTCATGAGTTCGTCAAGGCGTTGTAGCGCCTCTTCGCGCCCTTGCTGGTACACGCGGTTCATCTCCATGGCATCGTGGGTGGTGCGACTCACGTCCAGCGGCTTCAAAGGTCTGAAGACAAAGGCTGTCCCCTTGCGCTCCTCTTCCCGCACTAGTTGCACCTGTTTATTGTATAGGGCCGGGCGATGCTTCAGTGCCTCGATGACCTTGGGGTACTTGCGCAACAGGGGTTTCATGAGCCACATGCCGTGCTCTGCCGTCTTGCGGTAGCCTTCCTCGCGCGTGAGGATGACCACATTGCGCTCATATCCCTTGTTCATCATGAACTCTAGGGGAATAGAATCGGCAAGACCTCCGTCAAGCAAAAACCGTCCGCCCACTTCGACGGGCTGGGCAACCACAGGCATGGATGCCGAGGCGCGGATCCACTCAAAGAAATCATCATTCACATGGTCCAAACGCTGATAGACACCGTCTCCCGAGTTCACGTCAAAACATACTGCATAGCACTCCATGGGAGAGTCCTCGAATGCATTGTAATCAAATATGTCGTAATGCCTGGGAACCTGGTGGTAAGCGAACCAGGCATTGTAGTAGTTGCCGGTTTTCAACAGGGACCATATGCCGCTGTAACGGCGGTCCTTGGCAAAGCGCACGTTGTAACGCAAGGCACGTCCCACCTGTCCGGACTTGTAATTGCAGCCAAACGCGATGCCGGCCGACACTCCGACCATGCCGTCGAGATATATGTGATTTTCCATGAGCACGTCCAGAATGCCGCAGGTGTACATGCCACGCATGCCACCGCCCTCCAGTACGATGCCAATTTTGCCATTAGCCATATTCAAAAAGATGTGTAGTTAATTCACTGCAAAGTTAATGTTTTTTTCTGATTTGGCAAATATCTCTTTCTTGCTGTTCAGGACGGGCCTTGATTTAAGTAGTTATTGCCGCGTTAACAAGTTTTTTGGTTTTTTCTTGTGGTAATGTGTCTCCTAACCGCAATTATTTTGCTAATTTCGCACATCTTTTTGAACCTTTAATGACCAAGATGAAGAAATTAGATACCCTTCTTGCCGAGAAACTGATGCAAATCAGTGCGATCAAGTTACAGCCCGATAGCCCGTTTGCTTGGGCAACAGGTTGGAATTCACCGATTTATACCGACTTAAGGATGACGCTTTCCTATCCCGAGGTGCGCAACCTCATCAAGGTGGAGATGGCGAGGCTCATCATGGAGAACTTCGGTGATGCCGATGTGATTGCCGGCATCGCGACGGGAGCAATCGCCCATGGCGCGCTGGTTGCCGACTCGTTGGCGTTGCCCATGGTGTATGTGCGCTCCACGCCCAAGGATCATGGCCTCGAGAATCTCATCGAGGGAGACATCAAGCCGGGGCAGAAAGTCGTTCTCATCGAGGATCAGCTCTCGACGGGTAATAACTGCCTGAAGTGCTTGAAAACCGTGCAAGAAGCAGGCGGTATCGTCTTGGGTGCAGTGGTCATCTTTGACTATCAGTTCTCAATTGCTGCCAAGGGCCTCAAGCGTGCCAAATTGCCGATCATCACCCTGACGAACTTTGAAACGATGCTCGACGTCGCCATGGACAGTGGCAAGGTGACCCAGGCCGATGCCGAAGCCCTCCAGCAGTGGCACAATGACCCAGAGTCATGGACACCTGCAGGCTTTGACGCGGTAGATTAAAAAAGTGATATCTAAAAACTAAAAACTGACAACTAAAGAAAATGGAATCTTTCAAGAGTGATCCTCATGCCATTGCGTGTGACGCGGCAACCATTTATAGCAAACTCACCAATCCTTCCCACATCCAGCAACTTATAGAGGCCAATGCCGATAGGATTGAAGGCGAAGCCCGTCAGCATCTCGATACTGTCAAGTTTGGCGATGATTTCATCGCCATCCAGTCTCCGATGGGCGAGGTGACCCTTGCACTCGACCACGCCAATAGTGTTGAGGGCCAGCGTGTGGTCTATACCGCCTCCCAATCACCTGTGCCCATCAATATGGTCATTAATCTTGAGGCTCAGCCCGATGAGACCACGATGAGCACAGCAGAACTGCAGTTACAGTTGCCATTCTTCATGCGCAAGATGGTCGAGGGTCAGTTGCAGGAAGGCGCCAACCGCTTTGGCGAACTGCTCGCGCGCATCCCCTTCGACAAACTGTAAACCGAATAATCGTTAAATAACTATAAGTTAGAGCGCAACCGCTTGTGGTTGCGCTTTTTTGCGTTATCTTTGCCACGTGTAAAGGTATTTTAACGATTAACCACAAATATTTAGGATATGAAACGATTCGGTACGTCTCTTTTGGTGATGTTGCTGTTGGCGGCATGGATAATGCAGGCTTGGGCCTATGGTATACCCAAGCGCGAATTCCGTTCGGCGTGGATTGCTACGGTATGGTGCCTGGACTGGCCCTCGCAAGGTGCGGGAGCCACCAAGCAGAAGGAGCAGATGGACCGCCTGCTCGACTCGTTGCAAGTCAATAACTTCAACGCGGTGAATTTCCAGGTGCGCTCGATGTGTGACGCGATGTACCAGTCGAGTCTTGAACCGTGGTCGAGTTTTCTGACGGGCCATCGTGGTCAGGACCCGGGTTTTGATCCGTTGCAATATGTTGTCGAGGGCTGCCACAAGCGTGGTATGGAGTGTCACGCTTGGGTAAACCCCTACCGCTGGAG
Source organism: uncultured Bacteroidales bacterium (assembly GCA_902776435.1). Lineage (GTDB taxonomy): Bacteria > Bacteroidota > Bacteroidia > Bacteroidales > Muribaculaceae > Sodaliphilus. The sequence goes on from CACYQB010000019.1 coordinate 16,021, forward strand.
CACTGGCACAGACTGGAACACGCCTCAAGACCAGGAACTCAAGGAGGACGGGTGGCTGTTGACCTATGGCTCAACCATCATTCTCGACCCAGGCCAGCAACGAACCATCGACCGCATTGTAGCCGTTTGTCGGGAAATTATCACCAACTATGATGTGGATGGCATCCTATATGACGACTATTTCTATCCGCAAAACATCCCGACCGATGCCAGTGCCGAGGATTACGGCGAGTGGCAGGCGTCGGGCACGACGCTCTCGTTTGCAGACTGGCGCCGTAACAATGTCAATAGAATGGTGCAGGCCGTCTATGACATGATTCAGGAGACAAGGCCCGATGTGCGTTACGGCATCTCGCCAGCGGGCGTTGCCGCTACAAGCGCGGCTGTTGCCAATAAGTATGGCGTGGAACCCTGTCCTGCGGGCAGCGACTGGCAGTACAATGGTATCTTCAGCGACCCGTTGGCATGGCTAGCCGCCCAGAGCATCGACTATATCTCTCCCCAGGTCTATTGGCCCATCGGAGCCACGGCAGACTATGGGAAAATCACTCCCTGGTGGGGCAAGGTGGCTAACAAGTTCGGTCGCCAAGTCTATATATCCTCGTCAATCTCCTCATTGAACAATTCCTCTGGTGAGGTGCAGTATAAGGAGTATGCCAACGAAGTGGAACTCAACCGCACCAGTTCTCTAGACAATAGCCCCGGTGCCATTTTCTATTCGTGCAAGTACCTGTACACCCTGAATAGTTACTCCCTGGCACATTATCTCAAGAATACGGTCTTCACCCGTCCGGCCCTGCCTCCAGCGATGCCCTGGAAACAGGGTTACAACCCTGGGGAGGTGCAAAACCTCTCCCGCACGGGCAACAGCATCAGTTGGGAGGGATATGATAATGTGCGTTACACTGTCTATGCCTTCCCCATGACGATGAACAAGAATACCTTCACGGGACAGATTGACTTTCTGTTAGGCATGACCTATGAGCCGTCATTTGACATTCCTGAGCAGTATCAGCAGGGTTGCCAGTTCGCCGTGTGCGTACTGGACCGTGTGGGCAACGAGTGGGCTCCGGCTTTCCTGAGTGTAGAACTCGACCAGCTTGAGAATCCCTTGCCTATCAGTCCCAGCGACGGGGCTGTTGTGGATGCCCCCTTCAATTTCTCATGGCATCCGGTACTCGGAGCGACCAGTTTTCTAGTCGAATTGGCTAACAGCCCAGACTTCAGTTATGTGGTGGAGAGCGTAAGAGTCACCTCGACCGAGGCCTGTTCACAGCTTTTTAACAAGCTCTCTCATGGAACAAAGCAATACTGGCGTGTGCAGTCGTGTGCCGACAGTTGTTACAGTGGCGTGAGCGCGGTGCTATCCTTCACGCCCATGTTGCTCACCATCACCAATCCTGCCGACGGCAGTGAAGACCTTGACGTGCCTGTGACGGTGCAGTGGTACACCTGTGGCAGCAATGAGGCCGCAACGCTTCAGGTGGCAAGCGACGATCAGTTCACAAATCTGGTATTCACTGGCATATCGACATCAGGTTCGCTCGTCGTGCCCGATGAGCTTTTGGAACCTGGCAATACCTATTTCGCCCGTGTCATCCTTACTGTCGATGATGTGACGATGACCAGCAATGTAGTGCGCTTCTCGGTATCTCATGCGGCTGCCCGATTTGAAATTCCCATCGATGGTGGAGAATTGTATAAAGACCAGCACATTACGCTGAAACCTCAGACATGGGCCACCTCCTACGTCATCGAGGTGTCGCCCAGCGAGACGACTTGGGGACGTACGCGCTTCATCGAGACCTTGAAAAACGGCCAGTATGCCTCTACCTTACCCGCAGGTGAAATCAAGGTCAACAGCAAACTGATGGAGGACGGCACAACCTATTATGCCCGCTGCAAGACCAGCTATCTGGACTTTGACGGCAATACCCACACGACGGCCTATGGCCCCATCATCTCCTTTGTCTATAGAAACAGGTCATCCCTTGCAGGTGACGTCAACGGCGATGGCGAAGTCAACATTGCCGACGTCAATGCCGTCATCGACATGATTCTGGCCGACAACACATCGTTTGCGGGTGACGTCAATGGCGATGGCGAAGTCAACATCGCCGATATCAACGCCCTCATCGACATGATTCTGAGTTGATTGAATGGTCTATTAGCGTGTTGCTCTTTGTCGTCCTGAAAGGATGATGAGGAGGGAGGCCGTGAGGCCGTAATAGACGGCATCACCGGGCAATGAGGTGAAATTGGCCAGCAGCATGGCACCGACGCCGACGGGCATGGATAGCAGCACGCTTTGAGGATTATATCGGCCTGGACGCCACAGGGCGAAACTCAACGGCAGCAAGATGGCCACGGCCCGCAAGCCCAAGGACAAGAACCCCAAGTCGTTGATGAAACTGCTGCGGAACAACAGGGTGGCAACAACGGCAGCAGCAAGTATGCCCACGATGGACAGGCGCGTCTGGGCCAGTTGGGATAGCGGAGAACCTGACATACCCATACGCCGCTTGAAATTCCCATACACGTCACGCACCAGAATGGTGGCGGCACCCAGTGACAGGCCGCTGCCGCAACCCAGGATGTTGATAAGCATCGTACCCAGCATCAGTCCGCCTAACCATGCGGGCAAGTGCTTGAGGATGAATGCGGGAAAAGCCTGTGCTGAATTTTCAATGACTCCCAAACCCGCGGGCAAAGTCTGCCCTGCGGCTTGCAGCGCCTTGAGTTCGTCGGCAGTGACATAATGACCACGCATGTAGATGCCCACAAGGGTGCAGGCTGCACCGATAATCGGCATGAACAGGGAACAAAGCAATGCGCCCCGCCGGGCCTTAGGTGTACTGGCGGCTGACCAGATGCACTGGGCATAACTCTGAGTGCATACCACACCCAGTATAAGCGACAGGCATCCTCCCAAATCCTTGAAGACACCGCGGGCAAAAGGACTGCCATAGCGGTGATGAATGCTTTCTATATCCGTCAGTCCGTTGAGTTGGGCAAGGGTGGGGGATTGATAGACATTGTCCAGGGCCTCGCGCATGCCCGAAAGGCCTCCAGCGATGCGCCACACGATGAAACCCGCTGCAAGGGAGCACAGATAGAGCAGAATCAGTTTGGCAATGCCACTCGCTCCCGCACTGCGGATGCCTCCATAGAGTACCATGAGCATGATGAGCACCGCGCCTGTAATTGACGCCCATGTGGTGGAAATACCGAATAGGCTGCCTATCATGGCCGATGACGAGAGCACCTGAGACATGATGCTGATAAAAATGCCGATAAGGAAGAGGATGGAGCCCACGGTCTCGGCCTTGTGGCCGTATTCGCGGCTGACAAGTTCAAGCAAGGTCGAACATCCGCTACGGCGCAAGGGACCAGCATAAAACAGTCCAAGCACCAGGGAACCCAAGCCCGCTCCGATGGTGAACCACCACGCCGACAGGCCGTAACAGAATGCCAACTGGGCTGTGCCGATGGTGGACTGCCCGCCCGCTAAGGTTCCCAACAAAGCGCCACAGACCATCCAGCTGCCGCTGGTGCCACCCGTGGTGAAACTGCGTGCATCCTTGACCTTGCGGCCCGACCACCAGCTGATGGCCAGTAGCAGGGCTACGGTGAGAACGACTCCGACGAGATGTGTGACCGATACCATATAAACAAAGTTTGGGCTTACTGTTTTTCGGGATGCAAAGATACGGCAAAAAAATGTATCGGGATGAATAATTCATTATCTTCGTTGCCAAATCGGCTCAAATACTGGCTATTGTTAATAACTTATGACGAAATATTTTTTGCTTTAGGTGAATTATTTGTAATTTTGTAGGTTGATTATGGAATAATGACAATAAGTGTGGCAAAATATATTGAAACTTAATCATCAAAACTTAATAATATCGATAGCAAACATGAGACTGACTACTCTTTTTTCGTTGATTTTTATATCAACAATGATGGCGTTGGCTGGACCGCGCCACTATTCGAGTAATGTTAATGGCGACGTGAACGCTGACGGTGATGTTACTATTGCTGACGTCAATGTCGTGCTTGACGCCATCATGAGCGGCACCGCCAGTGCCAATTGTGACGTGAACAATGACGGTGACATCACGATTGCCGATGTTAACGTGCTGATTGACATTATTCTCAATGGCCCGCAGATTATCACGGTGGACACGGGTATGTACATGGGCGTGATCGGCTACAACCAGATGCTGACCACTAAGGACATCGCTCTGCTCGACTCCACGTCGGTGGACGATTTCAATGGCTTTGTGACATCGTTGACAACCCAGCCCGGACGTCTGCTTTACCACTCAGTGAATAAGGCGCTGAACGACCTGAACACTGCCAAGTATCCTGAGAATCTCCAGAATGTGGCTGTAGTCACCTTCACCGAGGGTCTGGACCAGGGTTCGCTGATGCTGACCGACAAGTATGAGACCGAGGCTGAATATGCCGCAGCATTGAAGAACCGCATCACCAACGAGCGTGTATATGGTCGCAACATCAAGGCCTATACCGTGGGCTTGATCAACGAGAACGTGAAGGATACCACTCAGTTCCGCAACAATCTGTATGCCCTCGCCAGTGACTCTGTGAAGGCTATGGAGGTGACCAATATGTCTGAGGTGAACACCAAGTTCCAGACCATCGCCGATGACCTGGTTAGCCGCAACATGTCTGAGACCTTGACACTCGTCTTCCCCGGTGTGGGTACAGGTACACGCATCCGCTTTACCCTCGACGAGGTGGGCGTTGATGACGTCAATGAATCCCAGGTTTACATTGAGGGTACTTTCTCGCTCAAGACACGCAGCTTGACCAATATCGTTTACAAGGGCATGACCTGCAATGCTGGTGACAGTGTTGCTGCTTCCTATGTGGATGGTATGTTTGTGACGCTCGTCTTCGGCGGTATCCAGCTGGACAGCGAGGAACGCATCGAGAAGAAGAACATTCAGGAGTGGTACTGGGTAGAGGACCAGGCCGCTTGGGAGCGCAGCACCGAGTTCTCGGTTAGCCGTCTGCCCGAAATCGAGAAGACTTACTCGAGCGCCCTCGTCATGCTCTTGCTGGATTGCAGTTCGGTACTCAACGAGAACTTCGATGAGTTGCAGAGTGCTGCCAACTCGTTCATTGAGCGCATGCTGAATTACAACACCATTCCCGGCATGTTCACTGTTAACGGCGTGTCGTTCCAGATGGTAGCCGTTGATGGCGGCACCTTCACCATGGGTGTTGACACCGTGATGGTGACCGAGGGTGATGCCAACCTTGATGAGCTGCCCGCTCACGAAGTGACTGTATCGCCCTTCAGCATCGGCCAGACCGAGGTAACTCAGGAATTGTGGGAGGCTGTGATGGGCACCAATCCCAGCAGCTTCACCGGTGACCCCCAACGTCCTGTTGAGCAGGTAAGCTGGGAGGACTGCCAGGAATTCATCGCCCGCCTGAATGCCATCACGGGTAAGTCCTTCCGTCTGCCCACCGAGGCCGAGTGGGAATATGCAGCCCGTGGAGGCAGCAAGAGCCGTGACAACATGTATGCCGGTAGCGACAATCTGGATGAGGTGGCTTGGTACTACTTCAACAGCTATGCACAGGGCATTGACAGCCCCGACTACGGTACCCATGTGGTAGGCCTCAAGCGTGGCAATGAGCTTGGCCTGTATGACATGAGTGGTAATGTCAATGAGTGGTGTGCCGACTGGTATGGCAACTATACTGAGGATGCCCAGACTGATCCCGTCGGCCCTGAAAGCGGTTTGCGCCGTGTTACCCGTGGCGGTGGCTGGTTCAGCACTCCTACTGACTGCCGCACCACCGTCCGCAACTACGATGCTCCTGGCAGCCGCAACTACGCGTTAGGCTTCCGCCTGGCTCTGTAAATTAAGATTCATTTTAGTCCACAAGCACCCGATGATGGCAATCCCTGTCTCATCGGGTGCATTTTAAAAAAGTCAACAGTTATGCTTCTCGTCATTATTACTGCGCTGATTCCGGCCGTGATTCTCGGTTGGTGGATTTATCAGAAGGACTCATTGCGTCCCGAACCATTGCGTCAGCTCATCCTGGCCTTCCTCTATGGCGTGGGTTCGACGTTCGTCACGTTGGTTATCACGCAACTCTTGGGTATGATGGGCTTGTTTGTCTATGATTTGGGCTCGTTTGCTGGAGCGGTAGGCACGGCTCTGTTTGCCGCCGCTTTACCCGAGGAACTGGCCAAATTGCTCATGCTGTGGCTGTTCCTGCGCAGGAACCCATTCTATGACGAACGTTTTGACGGTATCGTTTATGCCGCTTGCGTGGGCTTGGGATTTGCTGCGGCCGAGAATGTGCTCTATCTGGTACAGAGCGAGAACTGGTTGGGTACTGGCATCATGCGTGGTTTGACCGCTGTTCCTGCCCATTTCGCCATTGCTTGTGCGATGGGCTACTTCTACAGCAAGCGACACTTCGGCGACCGGTCGACCATTACTGCGGTATGTGTGTTGGCTGTGCCGATATTGATTCACTGGATTTATGATGCGCTGGCCTTCAGCGAAGGCATCTTCCCGGCGTTGTCAGTGGTGATTAATATCTTCTTTGTGTTGCTCATCTATAGGGTGTACAAGAGCACGATGCGCCGCATCGATGAGTTGCAGCGCCTGGACAGGTCCCAAATGACACCGCCGCCATTCCCTGACGACAACGGCCCGATTATGCCGCCGCCCCTGCCGTGAGGTAACCTTAACAACAGCGCTCCCCTAGCATCATGCCACGGGAGCGTTGTTGTTCAATAGATTCTAGACATTCTTGTTCATCTAATGTGAATTCGATGAGATTATTCATTGGTTTCAATGCGTTAGCCACTCCTCCTCTAAGATTAGAGGGGGTGCCCGTTAGGGCAGGGGCGTTGATGTAACTGCAACGGTACCCTTCTTCGGTGACATCGACGCCCCCCTGCCCCCTCTTATCCAAGAGGGGGAGCTGAGTATCAGCAATTTATTGCCATTAAATTAGCGTTTATTCAGGCCCGTAGTCTGGCCTGGAAGATGCAGTGACGTTACTCGTCATGTTTCTTCACCAGGCGCTCGTACTCGGGGTTGCCCTCGCGCAACAGGCGGTCGAAGCGCTCGCGGTCGTTCAGGACGGCGATGGCGGCCTTGAGGTCGCGGTTGCGGTGGTTGATGATGACGTTGTAGGCGCTCTGGTCGCCATACACGTCGCGGGCAATCAGACCTTTGATGATGTCTTTGAGCAACTGCTCGCTGGTGCGGTATTTCTCCTCGTCATATTTCACGCTGTCCTTCTCGCCCATGGCAATGAAGTCTCGCATCATTGCGTCGGTGACGACGAAGCCGTTGTCAAAGTCCTTCAGCGTCTCGTACTGCTTGCTGATGCTCTTGCGGTTCTTGTCCACATACTGGATGGCATACTGGTTAATGATGCCTTTAGCCGTCATGTCACGGTAATAGGTGGAATACTCGGTCGTGTCGATGGGCACATACACGTCGGGCATCACGCCACCGCCGCCGTAAATGGTGCGGCCATGCAAGCGCGTGGTGTAGCGCAGCGTATCGTTGAACTGGATGCTGTCCAGGCTGTAGTATTCACCTTCATTGGCACGGTCGAGCAGTTCCTTCTCGTAGGCCTTCTTGTTGCCGCGGTCATAGGGCTTCTGGATGCAACGTCCGCTGGGCGTATAATAGCGGGCTACGGTCAAACGCATCATGGATCCGTCATCAAACTTAATGGGCCTCTGTACCAGTCCCTTACCGAATGTCCTGCGGCCCACGATCACAGCACGGTCCCAGTCCTGCATGGCGCCGGCAAAGATTTCGGCTGCCGATGCCGAATATTGATTCACCATGACCACCATGGGCAGGTCCTTGTAGTCACCATAACCGTTGGCGTTAGCCTCGTTGCGGGGTGAGTTATCGCCCTCGGTATAGACCATGAGCTGCCCGCGTTCCAGGAACTCGTTGCACATGTCGATGGCTGCATTCAGGTAGCCACCGCCGTTGTCACTCAGGTCCATCACGAGTTGGGTCATGCCTTGCTTCTTGAGGTCCGATAGCGCATCCATCATCTCCTCATAGGTCTTGGCGCCAAAGCGAGAGATGCGCAAGTAGCCCGTCCGCTCATCGAGCATGTATTGGGCATCGATGCTGTGCAGGGGGATGTTGTCGCGCGTGATGCGGAAGGTGATCAGCTCCTTGACGCTGGGGCGTTGCACCTTGATGGTGACTTGGGTGCCCTTCTTGCCGCGCAGGCGCTTCTGGATATCGCTGTTCTTCATCTTCACGCCCGCGATGATCGTGTCGTTGACATAGATGATGCGGTCTCCTGCCAGCACGCCCACACGTTCGCTGGGGCCGCCGGGAATGGTCTGGATGACATACAGGGTATCCTTATTCATGTTGAACTGGATGCCCACGCCGCTGAACTCGCCTTGTAGGGGCTCCTCAAGTTCCTTGGTCTCCTTAGCATCGGTATAAGACGAGTGGGGATCCAGACTCTCGAGCATCCCTTTGATGGCGTCCTCGATGAGTTTGTCCTCGTTGACCGAGTCCACATAAAGACTTGTGATGGCATACTCGGCGTTCAGCAGCTTCTGCATCGCCTGGGGCAAGGATCGCTGGGCGGATATAGTTAATGACAGTGCCAAGCACATGGGCAAGGCAAGTAATATCTTCTTCATTGTTTAGGCTCTAAAAATTTGGCTTTAGACTTTATTCTTTTTTGAAGTTGCGTGTTGTCGGCACCTTCGGGCAGGTAGGGGCTTACGTCCTGGCCGTAGCGCACCAGTTCACGCACGATGCTGCTGCTGATGTGGCTGTACTCGGGCAGCGTGTAAAGCAGGATGGTCTCAATGCCCGTCAGGTCGCGGTTGACCTCGGCCAAGTGCTTCTCGTTCTCGAAGTCCTGGATCAGCCTGACACCGCGCACGATGAATCGCGCACCCACTTCGCGTGCCACATCCACGGTCATGCCTGTATAGGTGATGACCTCCACGCGCGGGTCGTCCTTGAAGACGCTTTCAATCCATGCTTTGCGCTGCTCCATGGTCATGAATGCGTGCTTGTCGGCATTCACGCCAATGGCGATGACAAACTTGTCGAACAGCGGCAGGGCCCTCCTCACGATGGACTCATGGCCACGGGTAAACGGGTCGAAGGACCCGGGAAAAAGTGCCACGCGGCACCCGTTGTCTTGATTAGTGTACTGTGATGTCTTCATCATCCTCGTTTACAAGGTTGTCAATAATAAAGTTCTGGCGCTCCATGGTGTTCTTGCCCATGAAGAAGGCGAGCATCTGCTTCACGGAATCCTCCTTGCGCAGCGACACGCGGTCCAGACGCATCTCGGGACCGATAAAGTCCTTGAATTCGTCAGGCGAGATCTCTCCTAATCCTTTGAATCGGGTGATTTCGGCAGCGTCGCCCAACTTGTTGAGGGCAGCCAGGCGTTCCTCATCGCTGTAGCAATAGTAGGTCTCAACCTTCTGAGGCTTGGCCTCGCGTTTGGTAGAGCGGTTTTTGCGCTTGGCTTCCTTCTTGTTGAGCACACGGAAGAGAGGAGTCTGCAGGATATACAGGTGCCCGGTCTTGATGAGTTCGGGGCAGAATTGCAGGAAGTAGGTCAACAGCAACAGCCTGATGTGCATGCCGTCAACATCGGCATCGGTAGCGATGATGACTTTCTTGTAGCGCAGGCCATCGATGCCGTCCTCGATGTTGAGGGCTGCCTGCAGTAGGGCGAACTCCACGTTGGTGATGACCTTCTTGGGGTCGAGGCCATAGGTGTTGAGCGGCTTGCCTCGCAGCGAGAACACGGCTTGGGTCTCCACGTCGCGGATTTTGGTGATCGAGCCGCTTGCCGAGAGACCCTCGGTGATGAAGATGCAGGTTTCGCCACGGCGGTCGTTGTCCTTGGGGGCGCGGGCGTCGTTGAAGTGGACACGGCAGTCGCGCAGCTTGTCGTTATGCAGGGCGGCCTTCTTGACGTTCTCGCGCACCTGCTTGCTCACGGTAGCGATGGCTTTGCGTGCCCGCTCATTGTCCTGAATCTTCTTCAGCAGTACTTCGGCTGTTTCGGGGGCCTTGTGCAGGTAGTCATCGAGTTCCTTCTTGATGTAGTCATTGATGAACTTGTAGATGGTCGGGCCGTCCTTCCACATGATGCTGCTGCTCAACTTGGTCTTGGTCTGGGACTCAAACATGGGTTCCTCGACCTTGATGCTGATGGCGGCAACGATGCCGTTGCGGATGTCGCTGTACTCGAAGTTCTTGCCGTAGAACTCCTTGATGGTCCTTGACAAGGCTTCGCGGAAAGCACTCTGGTGTGTGCCGCCCTGGGTGGTGTGCTGGCCGTTGACAAATGAGTAGAACTCCTCACCCAACTGGGCAGCATGGGTGATGACCACCTCGATGTCGCTGCTGGTGAAGTGCATCAGGGGATACAACGGGTCGTTGGTCATGTTCTCCTTGACCAGGTCGCTCAGACCGTTGCGCGAGTGGTATTTCTTGCCGTTGAGGTTGAGGGTGAGACCTGTGTTCAGGTAGGAGTAGTTCTTGATCATCGCCTCGATGGTCTCCTCGCGGAACTCGTAGTTCTTGAAGATGTTGGCATCGGGCTTGAAACGCACCAGCGTGCCGTTCTCCTCGCCCTCGGCAGCAGCGGTGATACCGCTCTCTTCCTTGACGATGCCCTCATGATAGAGCACCGACGAACACTGACCGTCGCGCACGCTGCGGATGTAGAATTCAGTGGACAGGGCGTTAACCGCCTTGATGCCCACACCATTCAGGCCGACGGAGCGCTTGTAGGTCTGTGTGTCATATTTTGCACCCGTGTTCATCTTTGATGAGGCGTCCTTGACCTGGTCCAGGGGTATGCCGCGGCCATAGTCACGGATGGTCACCGCGCCGTCCACGACGTCGATATCGATGGAGGGCTTGGCATAACCCGTGTTGAACTCGTCGATGCTGTTGTCGATAACCTCCTTGATGAGGACGTAGATGCCATCGTCGCTCTGGGAACCGTCGCCCAGCTTGCCGATGTACATGCCGGGGCGCTGGCGGATGTGCTCACGCGGCGTGAGCGTCACCAGCTGGTTATAGCCGCCGAAGTCGCTGCCCGGTTGTTGTCCCGTCTGCATAGCGGGATCTTCTATCTGATTCTGTTTGTCTTGGGACATACTTGTAGTAAAAATCTGCGTTTTAACCTGCAAATTTACAAAATTTCCCGCAAACTTGCCGCCATTGGCCCCGCATCTATAAGGATTATTAACGATTTTATCTGTCCTTATCAGGCCTGTGATGCTCTGTGAGCCACTTTTATCTCCCCGCCCATGCAAGAAATCCAGCCCGTTGCCGTTAATAATACAAGAATAACGAAGCATAGTGATCACTAACATGAAGAATATAAAAATGTCATTGTGGCTGGCTGGACTTGCTGCGGTATCGGCGTCGCTGGTGTCGTGTGACCCGGTGTCATCGGTGGATTATAAGTTATATAACAAGACCAGTGACACGGTGACGGTCGCCATGTACAAGGAAATCCTCACGTCATCCTATGGCGGTTTTGCCATCGTGGAGAGCGACAGCGTTACCACCTATTACGGAGAGGCCGACAGCGTCAATGTTGCCGTGCTGGCGCCTGATCAGGTCTTGTGGGTCCATGACGAGTGGGACGGCCTCTACCGCGAGGAACTTGTTGTGCCTTTCTGGAAGTATATTAAAACTATCAAGACGAGCGACAGGGAATGGCCATCCGACTCATGGGACAGCGAGTCCGTGTGGCATCTGGAAACCGAGGGTGGCAAGAGATTCGAGGGTGAGTCCCGCTATTACATTCTCACGTTGCGTGACAAATAATCACCAAACTCATTCAAGGGAGAGACTGCAATATCTATTGCAGAATCAATAAAAACAGGGGCGCGCCATCGACGGCGGGCCCCTGCTACTTAATGCAAAGAGTTATTTAGTGAATTATGTGTCCTTATTTAACGACTTTGGTTGTAGTGATTGAGCCGTCACTGTAGCGGGTGACAACGATGTTCAGACCCTCGAATGGCTCCTTAGATTGCATACCCAGGGCATTGACATACTGTACGTCAACCACCTGCTTGCCAAAGCCGAACAGTTCGTTGACGCCAGTGGGAATGCCGTTACCGCTACCGCGGCCCTCGCCGAAGCCGTATCCGCCATCTCGGTTGCCGCGCAGCATGTGGCCGTTCTCTTCGTCGGCACTCTGGTAATAGACGCGGACGGCAATCACGATGCCGGGATTGTTGGGATTATCGGTAGCATCGAGTACATTGACGGGAGCGCCGAAGGTATTCATGCCCTCATAGGTATCACCAAGTTCCTCGGGGAGTAACACGTGGGTGGGATTGCTCACATCTTCGATACTGCTCTCGGCCAACAACTTAGGTAGGTCAGTTATGGGCGTAGTGCCATAGAATCCCGTTTGGGGATGATGAGCGAAATTGTAATAGGTGATATCGTCGTTGGCTAACAGCCATGCGCGGTACATGTAAGGTCTGAGGGCTCCTAACTGTTGGGATACGACAAGGATCTGGGGCATGTAAACGCAATAGTTGATACCGTTAGGTCCTTCCCAGATGCCCGTATAGTTGCCATATTTGTCTTTTGAGGCACTCTTGTAGCCGCCGATGGAGACTTCGAGATCAATACCATCCGATGTGCTCACGACGACGGGTGCACCATAGGTGTTGTCCTGACTGCCGTTTTCAACGATGCTCTTAGCCACGGTGACGGGAATATAATAGGTCGTCATGGCCGTGTTGAGCTGGCTGTCGTTCATTGTTATCCACATCTCGGTGGCATCCTGCGGGAAGGTAAATGTGTTGTCATTTACAACATAGGAGTTGCCGACGTGGTTGGCCGTGGCCACGGCATTACCGTTAGGATAGGTCCAGTTGCCGTTGCCCACCTTGTGGTGCAGCTCGTAATTCAGAATGTGCTCATCATTCTTGGCGAGAACCTTCACCTCGCCAGGAGCAGCACCGCTAGGATAGGCAAGATTCATATTAACATCACCTATCACCTCACCCTCACTGAAGATGTAAGTACTATAATTAACTTCAGCCTCACTCTGATAAACCGGCACTGCAATCACGTTACTCGTCAACGTGGACGTGTGGATGAGGGCAATACCGTTAATTGTAATGGTAACAGGCTCTGCACCAGGACTAGTAAGCGTAATGGTAGCCGAGTATTCACCTTCCTCATTGGGTGCAAACGTGATAGTAAGTTCGCCACCATTGCCCAAATTAGTGGGGTTAATGCTATACACGCCACTATTGTCGTTAAGCGTAGCAATAATGTCACCCGTAAGTTTTCTTCCTCTGACAGACACTGTTGAGGTATAGGAGTTGCCTGGCTCTCCGTCAAAGGTTACTTCGGTTGGAATCGCTGAAATGGTGGGTGTGTTTCCACCCAGGATATATTGGATACCTGCCAGCGCATCAATCTTACCGTTACCAAAGTGGCTCGCATTTGGGCCGGTGGTGGTAAACTGGTCGATGATGGCGGTTTCTCTCATCACATCTTTAATGTCACTGGTGGTCATCGTCTTGCCAACTTCTTGGGCTGCTTGGAGCCACAGCGCTACGATACCAGCGGCGGTGGGGCAGGCCATCGAGGTGCCCTGCATTGCTCCATAGGGGTAAGTGGTGTTGGCGTTGACGCGGTCAGTCTTACCATATTGGCCATTAATGTAATTATAATTGTCTGTGGTATGGTGATGGTTCACTGCTGCCACCAGACGTGCACCGGGAGCTGCAACCCATGGGTACCGTTCGCCGGTCGGGCTTTGGTCGGCGGTTGCATAGCTTGAGAAATAAGCAATATCCCCCATGGTGAAGGTGCTTGCATAAGAATGAGTTGTTCCGTTGTAGTCGGTAATCTGGTTTTTAGTCACGTAGGCGCCAATCGAGATGGCTTCATGAATCGTTGACTGGTCGCTTGCTGTCATATCATCGCTACCACAGGTCCAGTTGTAGCCGTTAACGGTCAAAAAATCGTTAAAATAGCTTATTTCACCAGCCCACACATCAATGACATGTTCGCCACTATTGGGATAGAATTCTATCGCTAAGGTATAGTCGCTAACGTATGAGCCGCTGTAACTCGTTGTTTCCAGTGTGCTGGATGTAACGTCTATACGAATCTGAGTTTTGCTGTTACTTGTTGAGGAGTAGGCCTTTAATGTTCCCGAATAATAATCGCTTAATGCAGATATTATGGTTCCGTTTGCAGATGGGTTGGCTGTTACGGTTTTAATGACTGTTCTGGTGTTTCGGTCAATGACATGAATCTTGCATGTCATTGACACATTTTGATCTCTGCACCATGCATTAGCAATTGTACCATAATATAGGTAACCATCATCGGTATCACTATAATAATGGCTGCGCACGATAGTGCGCAGAGGATTGGCACTGCTGGCAGCACCCATTACATGATAGCCACCGCCTTCACCGCCATAGTTGGCGTTACCCGCATCATTGCTGGAAGCAAAAAGGCATATGTGATTAGGATGATCATCTCCATAATTCTGTCTCACTACATCTGCTAAATAGCCTGTTCCATCGTGTGGACCGTTATGACTACCCCAGCTGTTGCTGACAACCAATGGCTTGTTTTGTGCCGTGGCAAAGTCTGATATCTTTTTAAGAGCATAAGCTGTTCTGGTATTGTACAATACACCGACACCTGCAAGGTAGAGGTCTGTACCTGGTGCCATGCCGCCATAAGTGGCGTTGGAATGGTCATCAGTCACAGTGACATTGGAACCATTAATTATTACGCTCGATCCTCCTGCGGTAGAGCTGGTATGTGTGCCATGGTCCTCATCGTTCACGTCATAATTTGGGATTGTTCCACTTCCTGTCCACTCATAGGCAGGCTGAGCTTGGTAATTGTCAGTGTTTGTGTAGCACAATAAACCCTTGATACGGCTGTTACCATTCTTGTCTTTAAAAGCAATATGATTGAAGTCGATACCAATATCGATAATGCCCAAGATGACTCCAGTGCCATCATACACATCGTTCAGCCCTGCTGCTATGGCATCAGCTGAGTTGGTGAGCACATCATCCACGTTGGTTGCTTCTCGAGCTTTGTCTGTTAATGGGCGCAACACCGATGCAACTTCTATTTCCCTAACGCCAGCAATTCCAGCTACTTCTGTAATCCTGTCAACTGGAATATAAGTGGTCATTAATCCCTCTTTAAACTGGCACTCAATAATGACTCCAAGATCTTTAAGCTGATCGATGACAGAGTCGTCAGTAACACGCACAAAGGATGAAATATACAATTGTCCGTTTATGGTGTCTGGCTTAGCAATACGAGGTTGAAGGCTCACTCCCTCTGCGACCTTATGTCCTGATCTAGTTGGGGCAGGAAGCGCATAAAAATCGGCTTTGCCTTCCATCTGGTCAAGGAACATCTGGGTTGAAATGGACATCTTCTCGATGTTGGCTATATTCTGGGCAAGCGCTGTCATGCCGATGGCGATGAAACCTAGCAGTAGCGCAAAGCGTAATTTATTAAATATCGTTTTCATATCTTGATGTCTTATTTGTCATTAATGATTGCCTTGAATTCGCGCTGTTTGTGGCTCTGTCCGATAGGCAGAGCAGCCTTGGCCTTCAGTCCGCGGGGATGAGAAGTGAACTCCCCGTTGGCGGCTTGTACTGGTGCACTCATGGCATGACCGTTGCCACTGCTGATTACGACACTTGCGATATCGGTCGAGTAGGTCTGGCCATCGGCCTTGAACTCGATAATACCGTTTGAGCTGAGGGGTACAGTCCAGGTGTGTGAACCGCTGCCGGTGAAAGTATAAAGGACATCATTGACATACAGGATGCCAGTATTATTGTTATCAAGGTTTGGACCTGATGTTACAGTAACGGTGACACTATTGCCGATAAATGTTTCGGGCATTTGGAATATAATGGTACCATAATAGGCGATATAAACCCAAATGTCGTTATTGTCATCCATATAGGCATTAGCGCCATTGAAAAACCAGCCGTTGTTACCCGTAAAGGCGCCAGAGCTGGGGTCGCTTGTTGTGCAAGCAGTGAAATCAGCACTGGCATAAAAGTCTAACCCCGTCTCTCCATTCAGGGCTACGCTAATGTTGGCATCTAAGTCCGCCTTATAACTATAGTAGTCCGAATGGCCGCTATTGTCAGTTTGTACGGCAAATTGGTCTGTGACATTGCCTAGGTTAGACAGATCAATGGCATCGTTGGGAGTGTAGACGATGCTACTACCTAGTGAACTCGGAGTTCCCCAGTCTTCAATATTCTGTTCCCAATAGCTCTGAGTCGGTGCCACCTTGATGGTGGGAATAAAGGAAGCAGGTACAGAAGCCACATAGATCAGTTCGATATCGGGTGAATAGTCTAAACTATACCCGTCGTCGTACGAAGCACCTAAGAAACTGATGATATCATCATTACTCAGTCCAGTGAGGACGAATGTTGAATGGCCTCCGGCTGTTGCTTTTTTTGCGATCCTCCATCCCTCATTATTAAGGTTGTAAGCCCAATAGCCTCCACGAGCATCTGGACCATTGTAGATGGAGAATTCAAGTGTGGCGTTGTTATAGCCTGATGGTACAGTATAGGTGAGTCCTGTAGTATTAGTTATATAGGCATAACCGTTGGCCTGCCAAATGAGGTTGCTGCCATCGGTGCCCCAGTTGCTGTTGTCGCCAAGCATGGTCTGTGTAATGGTTGTCGAACTCGAGTGAACTCCCTCTCCGTCCTGATAGAAGTCTAGCATGTCGATGATCTCAGTTTTGGGCGTCGTTATTGTAGCGTTAAGGTTGATGCGGGCGAAGTCGGTGGGGTCACCGATAGTTTCACCATCTTTGATTCCTTGGCGGGAGAGGGTGATGAAGTTGTCTCCCTGTTTGAGCATGCCGGCCGTTAGTTTATAGTCGGTCGGCTGGCTGAGTCGGAAGGTGTTTGTGTACTCGTTCCGGTTGCCGTTTTCCTCATCGATGACGAAGGTGCTCTGGTTATTGACGAGCTCGAGATTTAGGCGTTGAACAGGCGAAGTGGTTGGCGCCGCCTGGGCTAACGCGTTTGCCCAGCCCGTCATGAGCAACAGGCTGCAAGTTAGGTAATGAAATAATCTACTCATTGTAGTTAATGTATTAATGGTGTTGTAATTATAGCACCGCGATAGATGGTTAGTGTAATAATTCTTTGCATCTAGTTGAAGGTAGTGATTCGCAAGATAGAGTTAGCCCTAAACATTCGAAATCATTTCGCAAATGTAATGCTTTCGTTTGATAAAACAAGAAAAATGAGTTGACTTTTTATGAACAAGAAACAGCATGTAATAATTATTGCTGAAAGCCGTAGGAATAATAATCAAGACGCCTGTCCCGATTTCTATACGGTGCAGGCGCCTTGTCAAATCTTAATTAAAAAGTCCTCGCTATTGTCTGGCCTTAAGCATCAGAGCTTGGAGGCGATGGCGGCGGCGATGGCTTGCATTTCCTCGGCGGGGAGGGTCAGCTTGGGGCCACCGAAGGCCATGTCCTTCTCGGTCTGCAAGGGAACGAGGTGGATGTGGCAATGGGGTACTTCCATGCCGAGCACGCCGATGCCGATGCGCTTGCAGGGAACGGCCTGCTCAAGCGCCATGGCGACCTTGCGGGCAAACGCCCAAAGTCCTGCATACTCTTCCTCATCGAGGTCAAACATATAATTTACCTCGTGTTTGGGGATAACCAGGGTGTGGCCCTTGGCCATGGGATTGATGTCGAGGAATGCGAAATAGCGGTCGTCTTCGGCCACCTTGTAGCTGGGAATCTCACCAGCGGCGATTTTGCTGAAAATAGTTGCCATAATTGATGTTGTTGATAATTTTTATCGCGCCCAGCGCGATAAAAAACTTAGCGTGAGGATTGGTGTTATACTTCAATCTTGAGGATTTCAAACTTCATCAAGCCGGCGGGAGCCTGTACTTCGACGGTCTCACCCACCTTGTGTCCCAGCAGACCTTTAGCAATGGGGGTAGAGATGGAAATCTTGCCCTCGCGCAGGTTGGCCTCGGTTTCGGTAACGATGGTATAGGTCACCGTGGCTTTGTTCTTCAGGTTGCGGATGGTCACCTTGTTGAGCAGTTGAACCTCATCGGTCGATATTTTGCTCTCGTCGATGATGCGGGCCGAGGCGATAAGTGACTTGAGCTCAGCAATCTTAGCTTCGAGCATGCCCTGGCGTTCCTTGGCGGCATCATATTCTGCGTTCTCTGAAAGGTCTCCCTTGTCGCGAGCCTCAACAATGGCGCGGACAACATCGGGACGCTCGACATTCTCAAGATGTTTAAGTTCTTCCATCTTCTTGTCGTAACCTTCCTGTGTCATGTAAGTAATAGCCATGCTAAATACTGTGTTTTTTTAATTTTTAAGATTCAAAAAATTAGAAGAATCTCAACTTGTGCAGGTGAGATCCCTCGCGGTTAATAATTGGTTTAACGGTGCAAAGGTACAAACATATTTCAAACAGGGCAACTGATTGTTAATAAAATCGACCTCATTTATTAAAAATTAACTGATAAAAATGGGTGTTACTACCACTTACGGTAGCCATTGAGGAAGCATGCCGTTACCGCCTCCACAACACGATAATCTGGCGGATGGCAACTATGATACTCACTGCGGTGACAATGATGGCTATGGGCAACAAGCTGGCCTCCATGGCCGTCATGACTGAACTGGCTACAGCAAGGGTCCACAGCAGGTTGTAGAGGCTAGCGCGTGTCACCTGCAGACGGTACACCTTGAAATAAACCACAGCGATGATGAGCGTGTACAGGACATAAGAAACCAGGAACGCGACGCCCAGGCCAGTCAGTCCCCACCAGCGGTAGAAAACGATGTTCAATACCAGGTTGATGACAGCGCTGGCCACCTCGGTCCACAGGTAGGTTTTGCCGTCGCCCTTAGCCAGGATGGTGAACGCCAGGCACCACGAGAGCGTGCGGAACACGGTGCCGATCATGCCCCACGATACGAAGGTGAAGATGACGTTGAACTCGGGAGTGTAGAGAATCCACACCACCAGTTCACGCAGCAGGATGAACAGCGCCACGACGGGCGCCATGACCGCGATGGCGAGGTTGATTTCCTGGGAGACGAAGGCGCGCAGACGCAGACGGCTTTCTGCAACTTTGGCAAGGCGGGGATAGTATTCCATACCTAAGGCGGTGAGAATCAAGCCTGTATATTTATTGATAAGGGTGTAGCCCGCTTGGTAGAAGCCCACGGCTTCGGTGCCGGCATTGACATTGAGCCAGGCATTGAAGGCATAGCTGGCCAGGATGCTGGCAAAGTTGCCCAAGGTCATGAAGATTCCCAACTGGACGAAGCCTTTGCCCATGTTGAAGGTCTCTTGGCGGCTCATCGCGACGGGTGGATAGTCACGGTTGCGGAATAGCCAGGCGAAGACAGCCAGAGCGGCGGCATAGGCAAGTATCGAGGGCAGGATGCTGCGCTCACGCAGCCAGTAGAACAAGGGGATGGAAATGGCCAAACCCACAATGGTACCCCACAGGGTGACACTTGCCAATCGCTTGAGGCGCGCCGTGCCCTGCAGCACGGCATACTCGCCGTTGGTCAACGCTTGCAGCAGTACGGCAACGCTGAGTGCGACAAAGCCCCAGATGTGTGTTGTGTCTCCGAATGTGACCTGGCTGAGCAACGGAGCCAGTGTCAAGGTGATTAACGCTCCGGCAAGACCCAGCCACATCGACCACTTGCGCACCACGTTCACCATGCGAGCCACCAGGTCAGGATTTCTTCCTGCCAGGGCTTGGGAGATGTCGCGAACGCTACTGGAACGGATGCCTAGGTTAGTGCCCGTCGAAATCATCTCGAGGGCATTGTTGAACAGGCCGAACAGTCCTACGCCGACGGGACCTATCCACATCGCGACAAGTTTGGTGCGGATAATGGAACACAGGATGCCGGCAATCTGAACCCCACCGAAGAGGCCCATCGCCTTCATTGCCATGCGTGATATGCTGCTCCCTTTGCCCGCCATGGTGTGGGATTACAAGTCTATCTGATAGGCGTTATAAACGATGCCGCGGCCACCCAGGCGGGATTTCTGCCTGACAAGCCCCTCGTTGAGGTAACGGCCGTGGTCCTCATTGGAAATACCGAAGTCAAAGTATCTGTAGCCCTGAGCCTTATATTCGCTGATGAGATGGTCGAACAGCAGCGTCAACGCCTTGCTGTCCTTGCCAGCAGGCGAGGCTCCGATGTACTGGCAGTGGGCCACGGGTTGGGAGAGGTACATGACTACACCCGCCAGCATCTCTCCATCGAGTGTAGCCGTGTGGAGCACGATATTGTTCGGGAAGCGGCCTTGCAGCAGGCGCATTTCGTCCAGCGTGTGGACCGGGCGTGTGCTGTAACGCTCATCGAGCAGTGATGAGAGCAGGTGCCAGTACCCCTGCCAGTCTTCACTGGGACCGACGATGATACCCGCCTTGCGGGCTGCGTTGGCGCCGCTCTTGTTGCCGCGATCCAGGGGGAGGGGACAGGTGAGGTCAATGGTAGTTGAGATGTTGACCTCGGTGAGTGCGGCATGGTGGCGGAAGAGGGCATACAGGTCCTCCTCGCACGGGTAACGGTGGTAGATGTGAGGCACCGACTTGTAAACGAGGTGCTTGAGGCCATGGGCTCGCATCCATGCTACGGCCGCATCCATCACCTCGATCATGACCGTGGCGTCAAAGTGCTTGAGAGGCACGAGCCAGCCGCCATAAGTCAGACCGCGGTGGGAATAGAGCGTATCTCCGTCAACACATGCAGGCAACAGGGCACACAGCTTGCTGTCTCGCAAGGCCAACAGCGAGCAGTCGGTGAAACGGTCGCTGTGGTAGTCCATGTAACCGCGCTGATGCAGGAACGTCGCATTGCGGCTCGACCGTGCAAAATCGTTCCACTGGGCAGCCATCGAAGCCTCATATCTGATAATCTCTACCACGCTGAATAGATCTCTATTATTATAATGTGTTATTAGGACGAATTACCTCAATAGGTGCTCTCGCACGGGAAACTCGCCATATTAATAACGCAAAAGTACGACAAAAAATATTACCTTTGCGCAAAAATTAATAATAATCAGTCGTTAATTAATGAAAACCTTTAAGATTGGTCTGCTGCCGCGCATCTTGATCGCCATCGTGTTGGGTGTGCTGTGCGGTATGTTTTTCCCCGAATGGGCCGTGAGATGCTTTGTGACGTTTAATAGTGTCTTCAGTCATTTCCTCTCGTTCCTGATCCCGCTCATCATCGTGGGACTGGTGACGCCCGCTATCGCTGACATCGGCAAGGGTGCCGGCAAACTGCTGCTCATCACCGCAATGATTGCTTATGGTGATACGGTGTTCTCGGGCTACTTGAGTTACTTTGTGAGCACCGGCATTTTCCCCATGCTCATCGATCCGGCCAAGGCTACCGAGGCTGTGGCGACGGCAGGCGAAATAGAGCCGTTTTTCACTATCGAGATACCACCGTTGCTCGATGTGATGAGTGCTCTGATTTCTGCCTTTGTCATGGGCCTGGGCATTTCGTTCTTTGAGTCTCCGACGTTGAAGAAATGCTTCGACGAGTTCCGTGACATCGTTGCCAAGACCATCGAGGTGGCGCTCATTCCCATTTTGCCCCTTTACATCTTCTCGATTTTCCTCAACATGTCGTTCACGGGCCAGGCATGGCACATCATCAATGTGTTTATCACCATCATTGGGGTTATCTTTGTGATGCACGTCTTCCTGCTTGTTTTCCAGTATTGCATCGCTGGCGTCATCTCGAGGCGTAACCCCTTCCGCGCGCTTTATAACATGTTGCCCGCCTATTTTACTGCCCTGGGTACTTCGTCCTCGGCAGCGACGATTCCCGTAACCCTCAAGCAGGCCAAGAAAAACGGTGTGAGCGAAGGCATTGCCGGCTTTGTGGTGCCCCTGTGTGCCACCATCCATCTGTCGGGCAGCGCTATGAAAATTACCGCTTGCGCTGTGGCTTTGCTCCTCATGCAGGGCGGAAACATTGATATAGGCCTGTTCACGGGCTTCATTCTCATGCTCGGCGTGATGATGGTCGCTGCACCTGGCGTGCCAGGCGGCGCCATCATGGCGGCTCTGGCTGTGCTGCAATCCATCTTGGGCTTCACTCCTGACCAGCAGGCGGTGATGATAGCGCTATATATCACGATGGACAGTTTCGGTACTGCTTGCAACGTGACTGGTGACGGTGCTATTGCACTAGTCATTGACCGCATCTATAACCGCGCGGACGCTCAGCGTGAAACTGATGTGTGACGACCATGCTTCATTTTGCATTGTTGAGTATCATGGAATTAAAGATTGCTCTGAAGGGGGCCTTCGAATATTCATAGATTTTTTTTTAAAAAAAACATGAAATTATTTTGTATTTGAAAAAATGATACTATCTTTGTAGCGCATAAAGGAAAGAATCATTAAGATTTATCAAAGAGTTTCGGATTAACTATACTGTTGGATAATAGAATGGTTAATCCATTTTTTTTAACCATTTCATCGAAAAAAGCGAGCACCAATCGGTGCTCGCTTTAACTATAGTATGGTCGCTTGTGGTCCTGATTGATTATGAATTCAGGATGATGTCGATAACGGCATTTACGTCGGCAATAGTAACTTCTCCGTCACCGTTCACATCACCGTCGATCGAAATCTCACCCGAGAGAATCATGTCGATAACTGTATTGACGTCGGCAATGGTGACCTCGCCGTCACCGTTCACGTCACCCGGTACCCCAGGTTGCGGATCGACGGGCTTGGTGAAGGTAGCGCCACAGACGCCATAAGCCTCAACACCCTCGACGGCAAACGTTACCGTGGTGGGCATTGTACCGTCAGCGTTAGCCTTTGCTGGCAGGCACTTGATACCGCTGTGGTGCAACGGGTTGTTGACATCAAGGGGCACGCTGTTGCGGATAGACTTGCTGTCGTCAGGGGGAGCGATGTAGCACCAGTAGATGTAGTTTCCGTCACTATTGATCTGAGCGATTGCGGCGATTTCGCCACTGTCCTCGTTGCCGTCTACCATGATGGGTGAGTCATCGATGAGTTCGCAGTCGGCGATACGCAGGTTTTCGTTACCTTCCAGGTCGGCGCCAGTTTGCATGTTTTCGATTTTGTTGAGAGCGATGCGGTAGATGCCGGGTACGCAGCCGTAGGGATCTGTCTGTACCTGCATGTACAGGTAGCCATTCTCCTCATCGAGGTAGAAGGTCTTGATGATGGCGTCCTTGAACAAGGCATTGTAGTGCTTGGGCTTGCCCTGGCCGCCGTCGGGATAGATGTCGTTCTTCTTGAAACGCAACAGGCAGATGCCGTTGAACTTCTTGCTCATCCAGAAGATGCCGTGCTTGTCTTGGGTGAAACCGCCGGTGATACTACCCCAACTGATCTCGTCATTGTAGTAGGGCAGCCACTGGTTCTGGAGCAAGAAAGGCTGCTGGCCATACAGGCCCGTAGTGTCGGCGTCCATCTCGTGGATACCCACGTTGCGGTCGCTGATGTAGATCTTGTTCTCGTTCTTGTCGATGAACATGGTGAAGGGGTCTTCACTCGGTGCATAGCCCACATTGTTCAAAACAGTAACGCGGTAGAAGATACCGTTGGTGTTGTTCACATAGAACAGTTCACCGTCGCCCAGCGGTTGGTTGGGATCCTGATAGGTGAATCGCTGACCGGCCACGGCGACATAGACGCGGTTCTTGTAACTCTGCAGCGTGAAGGCATGCTGGCCGGCATTGAAGTTGGTGTTCACGATTGAGCCATTCTCATCCTTGTACATCAGGGCTCCGTCGGTAGTGGCAAAGTACAATCCCGTGGGACAGCCCAGTGTAGCACCTTCGCCCGAAATGCTCTCGTCGCCAACGATGTTCAGATAGCGCCACTGGTTGGCGTTCTTGAATGCATCCACCGAGCCGGGAGCCACCTTACAGATGACATCGCCTTGACTCTCGTTGAACACACCTGCAGCAAGGGCGGGCGGGTTGACATTGAGCACGCGCAGCACCTTGATGGTGGTAGGAACCGAACCGGGCTCCATATAGTTGACATTGGCGGGAATCTCCATTTCCTCGAGTGCCGTGCAACCCTCAAAGCAGTTGCGCATCATGTTGGTGGCGCTGCTGGGTAGTGTCACACTGGTGAGTTGCTGGCACTGGGCACACAGGCCTTGAGGAATCTCATTGCGGCCCTCGGCGATGACAATGGTCTTCAGCGCTGAACCGGCAAACACGTTTTGGCCAACGTTGACATTGCTCTCAAGCGTGTAGGCTTCGATATCGCTGTAGGCAAAGCCATAGTTGCCGATAGTGCTCAGGGCGGGCAGGTCAACACTGGTGAACGGTGCATAGGCCAGACCGTAGTTGTCGATGGTGGTCACAGTGGCATTGCTGTAAGTCGTCCCGATGGTACCCTCGTGGGCGGTTACCAGCAGGCGGGTGCCAGTGGTGTTGAGCAACACGCCATTATCCAGTTTGAAACTGCTATTGCCCTCGGCCAGGGTGATATTGGCCAGGGTGGGGATGGGAGCGAAGGCGCCCGAACCGATGCTGGTTACGCTGGCGGGGATGCTCACTCCTGTGAGTTGGGTGCCGGCAAAGGCCTGAGTGCCGATGGCGGTCACTGATGCCGGGAGTGTGATGTTTCCCGTGAGCTTGCTGTTCTCAAAGGCGCTCTGGCCAATCGAGGTCAATGCGCTCGGGAAACTGATGGATGTCAATGCGGTGTTATAGAAGGCGGTGATGCCGATACTGGTCACGCCGTCGCCCATGGTGACGCTCTTGAGATTGCGGCAGCCATTGAACAAGCTCTGTTCAATGACGGTAACGGTGGCAGGCAGGTCGATGCTCTGTAACGAGGTGCAACTTGCAAAGGCACTGGTGCCAATGCTTGACACCTTATTACCCTCCTCAAAGGTCATATTGTCCAGTGCGGTACATCCTTGGAATGTCGTGCTCTGTATCGTTGTGGTCTCGCCACCGATGACCAGTGTCTTGAGGCCGGACATGTTGTGGAAAGGCTGTTCGGCGTTGGTATAGGCACTGGCATCCACATTGCGGCCCATATAGATGTATTCGATGCTAGCGAGTGCCGTGCGGGCTTCAGCGCTGTTACCGAAGGCGGCAAGTTTCATCACCATGGGAGTCTCTCCCTCGGCGATGATGAGGCGCTTGAGGTTGTCGCAGTTAGCAAACTCCTCGCTGATGGGCTTGTTCCACCCCGGCCAGATGGTGACTTCTTCCAGACTTGTACAGCCGTTGAACACACCGCTGCCCACGCTGGTGACGGTGGCAGGTAGCGGGCTTGTCTTGAGGGCCGAGCAGTCCTTGAAGGTGTTACGGGCAATGGTCACACAGGTGGCGGGCAATGTTACGCTCGTCAGCTCGCGGCAACCCACAAAGGAGTTGGCGGCGGTTGCCACAACGGTGTATTCGGTGCCCTCATAGGTGAACTTCTCAGGAATCACGATGTCACCGCTATAGAAAAGCGTGTCATAGGGTGTCACCGTCTTGTCAATGGTGTACTTGGCGATGGTAGCCTTGTCGCCAGAGGTCGTGTAGTTGATGCCGTCATAGGTGATGCTGGCAGCCTGTAGGACAGTTGCTGCACTGACACAGATGATAGCCAACATCAGTCGGCGCAACCAGGGATTTTGAGTAATAAGTTGTTTCATAAGCGTTTACTGTTATTGGTTATATGTTTCGAGTAATTTCCGGATAGGTAATGACAACCTGATAGTTTCAATCCACAAAAATAATCAAAAAATCATTTATTGTACACAATATCTTCTTTTTTTTGACTATCTGATCGTGATGTTGGTAACAGGATACAAAAAAATCTGCCATGGCTCCACAAGGAGGCATGACAGACAATTAGACGTTTTCAAGGGAGAGTGCCCTTGTGTCTTTTTAGTACAGGTTATTTCTTTAGTTAACCTTCTCGGCGAGCTCAGCACCAGCTTTGAACTTAACGACATTCTTTGCGGGAATCTGGATCTTAGCCTTGGTGGCGGGGTTGATACCCTCGCGAGCTTCTTTCTTAACTACCTGGAAGGTGCCAAATCCGATAAGGGCAACCTTCTTACCATCCTTCAATGCACAACCTACAGAGCAGAGCATTGCATCAAGAGCGGCCTTAGCCTGAGTCTTGTTAAGATTGGCCTTCTCGGCGATTGCTTGTACTAATTCAGTCTTGTTCATAGTGTGAAATTTTTAATAAAATAAAATATGTGAATAAAATAAGTTCTATTTTGTAACCGCAAATATAAGTATTACAAGAGTTTCTGCAAAAAAAATGATGAAAAAAATGCCAATAAACGCCAAAAAATGACGTTTTTAGGCGATTTTGGCATGAAAAATGCCTCTAATAGGGAGTTTTTCGCTATTTTTGTGCGTTAATTAAGAGATAGAATATGCAATACAATAATCGATCGTTCTGGTCTTCGATCATGCCTGTGACCAAGCACCTGCTGATTATTAATGTGATAGTGTGGTTGGCAACCATCGTATTCGGCCGTGCTGGCATCATTGATTTGGAACGTTATTTGGGTTTGCACTTTTGGCTGGGTAGTGACTTCAACCCCGCCCAGTTGTTCACTTATATGTTCATGCACGACTCGAGCGGCTTTGCCCACATCTTCTTCAACATGTTTTCGTTGTGGATGTTCGGTAGCCTGATCGAGAAAGTGCTGGGCTCCAAGCGTTACCTGTTCTACTATATTTCTTGTGGATTGGGTGCGGCACTCGTGCAAGAGTTGGTGTGGCAATTATCTTGGCAGGACATGTACAACAGCATCAGTATGCAGTATCCTGGTTTTCCTGCCGACCAGTTCTATAATCTCCTCGTGACGGTGGGCGCTTCGGGTGCAGTGTTCGGCATCCTGCTGGCATTTGGTATGATTTTTCCCAATATGTCCATGTATATCATTCCTTTCCCGTTCCCCATCAAGGCCAAGTGGGTAGTGCTCGGCTATGGCGCCATAGAGTTGTTCTTCGGAATCTCTCATACGATGAACGGCGTGGCACACTATGCTCACTTGGGTGGCATGATTGCTGGCATCCTCATGATATTGTACTGGAAACACAACGGCACGTTGACTCGTGGCAATGGCTTTTATTGATGACATCAAGCGCAGTTACCTCCAGGGGTCGATGTTGTTGAGGATTATCTTTATCAACATTGGCGTCTTCTTGTTGTTGCACCTTGTGGCGATAGGGGCTATGCTGTTCAACATGCCTGGTGACGATGTGCTGCAATGGGTGGAATTGCCCAGTGACCTGTGGCTGGTATTGAAACGGCCGTGGACCTTGGTGACCTATATGTTTGCCCATTACGGCCTGCTGCACATCTTGTTCAACATGTTGTGGCTCTACTGGTTGGGGCGCATTTTTATGGAATTTTTCTCACCCAAACAACTCACAGGGCTTTACTTGTTAGGCGGTTGGGGTGGCGCTTTGCTGTACCTGTTGTCAACCAATTTGTTGCCCTATTTCACGAGTAATCCCAATGTGTATTATATGTTGGGCGCATCGGCGTCGGTTATCGCTATCGTCGTGGCAACCGCAGTCTATGCCCCTGACTACAAGATTGGCTTGCTCTTCCTTGGCGAGGTCTCTATCAAGTGGGTTGCTCTGGTCACTGTGCTCATAGCGATTATCGGCATTGAGGGCGGTAATGCGGGTGGCAATATCGCCCACATTGGCGGTGCCATCGTTGGCGCATGGTTCACGTTGCGCATCAAGCAGGGGCGGGATATTACCCGTCCGCTCAATGCGGCAATCGATGCCATAGTGGGCTTGTTCAATGGCAGGTCGTTGCCCAAGTTTAAGCGTCCTGTACGCCGTCAAGCACCTGAGGGCACAACAAGTCGCCAGCAACAGCAGGCCAGTAAGCATCATCGACCTGCCGACACGGTGAGCGAGGAGGAATTGGATGCCATTTTGGGCAAAATCAAGGTTGCGGGCTATGACGCGTTAACCGACGAAGAGAAAGATAAACTGTTCAAGGCTTCACGGCGCCGAACACCTTAAAATGTTTAATATCATTAAGATCATAATTAGAAGAAAATGAGTAGTAGTACCTACGACAGAAATAGACGCAGAAAGAAGAAACGCCGCTTTGGTGTATTTGAAATCATTGTGGCAGTGATTGCAATCATTACGATTGCCTGTGCCCATGCGGGCGGGATCGACCCGAGGAACTTTTTCCCGGCCCCGTTTATGGTGCTGGCTTTTATGCCCATGGTGCTGTTGTGCCTGGCGCTGCTGGTGGTGTCACTGTTCTGGCGCCGCTGGTGGTCGGTTTTGATCATCTTGGTGTCATTGTTGGCATCATTATCGACGATCAAGACTTTTGTGCCGATGAACACAAGTGAGAATGCGCCTCCCATGCCTGCCGATAGTACACTGCAACTCAAGGTGATGACCTATAACGTGTTAGGCTTTAATTATAACGAGCCTGAATACAATAACAAGCCGTCAGAAACGATGCGTCTTATCCTCGATGCTAACCCTGATGTGGTGCTTTTGCAAGAGGGTACAGCCAGCGGGGTGGAGTGGAAGGATATGCCGTCACTGATTCCGCTCAAGGGTAAGATAGAAGCCCGATATCCCTATATCTACTCTAGCGGGGAGGGACTGAATATCATGTCTAAGTATCCATTCGTCACACAACCCTTGTGTGAACCCCAGCATGCCCGTTCGCCCTTAGGTTATAACCGCGACCAGTCATCCTATCTGGCCAGAGCCTATGACCTGCAACTGCCCAACGGCAAACAACTGCGCTTAGTTGATTTTAGGCTTCAGTCCTATCATTTGAGTTTTGGCAAGAGCATGAATGCGCGCGTCTCGCCTGCAGTCAAGCTCTCGCCAATCGAATGCATGCGCCGCTCGTTTGCCCTGCGTGGCGACAATGCCGAAGCGCTGCGTAAGGCGCTTGACGAATCCCCGGCTAACCTGATTGTGTGTGGTGACATGAACGATGTTCCTTCATCCCACGTGTATCGTGTCATCCGCGGTGATGACTTGTATGACGCTTGGGGTGACGTGGGACGCGGCTATGCCTATACCTATAACCGCCATCGGCTCAAGTTCCGCATTGACCAGATCTTCTACCGTGGGGCTTTGCAGGCCCTGAGCGGCGAACGCTTGGTCGGTGGTTCCAGTGACCACTATCCGTTGATGGTCACATTTGATATCGACACTAAAAGTCATCGTGATTATACAAACGAATAATATATCATTTTTAAATTATCAAGTGACATGAAGAAAGTTTTATTCACCGTTTTCGCTTTAGCGGCCCTCGTCCTTGTGAGCTGCAGCGAGAAGAAATCAACCGAGAACAATCCGTTTATGTCGGAGTATGAGAACGAGTACGGCATTCCGCCGTTTGACAAGATCACCTACGCTGACTACGAGCCTGCCGTTGAAGCCGGTATCGAGCAGCAGAATGCCGAGATTGATTCCATCATCAAGAACACGGCCGAGCCTAACTTCGAGAACACCATCTTGGCACTGGACAACAGTGGCAATATCCTGAGCAAGGTATCTGGCGTATTGTATGCCCTGAGCGAGAGCGACAACACCCCTGAGATGCAGAAACTGTCCGAGACCTTGATGCCCAAGTTGACAGCACAGAGCGATGCCATGTACATGAACGATAGCCTGTTTGCCAAGGTAAAAGCCGTCTATGACAACGCTGACAAGCTGGGTATGGATCCCGTCCAGAAGCGTCTCACCGAGAAGTATTACAAGAAGTTCGTGCGTAATGGCGCTCTCTTGACTGCTGCTCAGAAGGATAGCCTCAAGGAAATCAACCGCAAACTGGGTGAATTCAACCTCAAGTTCGGTAACAACATCCAGCATGACCTGAGTGAGTGCGTCTTCTATGTAGACAAGGAAGAGGAGCTCAAGGGCCTGTCTCAGGATATCATCGATAATGCTGCCAAGTTGGCCGAGAAGAAGGGCAAGAAGGGCCAGTGGGCTTTCACTCCCATTGCAGCAACCCGCCTCGCTGTGCTGACCTATGCCGACAGCCGAGACTTGCGCCGCAAGATGTATGAGACCTACACCACCACTGCCAGCCACGGTGATGAGTGGGACAACAGCGAGAACATCCGCAACATCCTGCTCCTCCGTCAACAGAAGGCTAACCTGCTTGGCTTCAATACCTATGCCGACTATGCCACCGACCCCTATATGGCAAAGACCCCCAAGGCTGCCGAGGATCTGCTCATGCAGCTCTGGCGTCCTGCCATCAAGAAGGTGGAAGAGGAAGTTGCCGATATGCAGAAGTATGCTGCTGCTCATGGTGACACCGCACAGATCGAGGCTTGTGACTATTACTACTATGCCGAGAAGGTAAAGAAGGAGAAATTCAACTTCAGTGAGGATGACGTACGTCCCTACTTCTGCCTCGACAGCGTGGTGAAGAATGGTATCTTCTACTGTGCCAACAAGCTCTACGGCCTCACCTTCGAGGAGATGCCCGATGCCCCCAAGTACAATCCTGAGGTTAAGGTCTATGACGTGAAGGATGCCGAGGGCAAGCACCTCGCCGTCTTCATGACCGACTATCTGCCTCGTGACATTAAGGCTCCCGGCGCATGGATGAATGCCATGCAGGAGGCCTACAACTATGGTGGTGTGAACATCCGTCCCATTATCTACAATGTGGCTAGCATGACGCCTCCCGCAGGCGATACCCCCTCGCTGCTCACTTGGGATGAGGTACAGACCGTCTTCCACGAGTTTGGTCACGCCCTCCACGGCATGTTGACCCGCGTGCCTTATCGCAGCCTGGCTGGTACTAATACCGACCGTGACCTCGTCGAGATGCCTTCGCAGATCAACGAGCACTGGGCATTTGAGCCTGAGGTGCTGAAGAACTACGCCCGTCACTACAAGACTGGTGAGGTGATTCCCGACAGCCTTGTGCAGAAACTCAACGAGAGTGCTCAGTTCAACATGGGCTTCATGACCACCGAGCTCGTTGGTGCTGCCCTGATGGACATGTACTGGCACAAGAAGGCTTGGACTCCTGAGGAGGTGAAGAATATCGACGTGAAGGCTTTCGAGCAGGATGTGAAGAACCAGCTCAATATGCCCGCTCTCGTCGAGTTCCGCTATCGCAGCCCCTATTTCAAGCATGTCTTCGCTAGTGATGAGTATGCTTGCGGTTACTATACCTACCTGTGGTCGCAGGTGCTGGAGGCTGACGGCTACCTCGCATTTGAGAAGGCCGGCTGCTTCGACAAGGCTACTGCTGCTGCCTACCAGAAACTTCTGGAGTCTGGCGACACCGAGGATCCCATGGTGCTCTACAAGAACTTCCGTGGCCAGGCGCCCACCGTTGACGCCCTCCTCCGCAACCGCGGCCTGAAATAAAACTCATTAAATACGATAATCGAGGCTTCTCACAACGAGTGAAGCCTCGATTATTATTTTAGAACTATTCGATTAGACGATTAGCGGCTTGAGGGACGCATTAGGCGAAGGGCATTGAGCACGCAGAGCAGAGCGACGCCGACATCGGCAAATACGGCTTGCCACATGGTCGCGATGCCTATCACGCCGAGAATCATCACTAGCACCTTGACGGCAATGGCAAAGGCGATATTCATGGCGACTATGCGGCGTGTGCGGCGGCCCAGGATCACTGCCTCGGCCACACGTGACGGTTGGTCAGTCTGGATAACCACGTCGGCGGTCTCCACAGCCATGTCGCTGCCCATGCCGCCCATGGCGATGCCGATATCACTCATCGCAAGCACTGGCGCGTCATTGATGCCGTCGCCCACAAAGGCCACTTGCTGTCCGCCGTTCTGCTTCATGCGCTCGATGTGCTCTACCTTGTCCTGCGGCAGCAAGTCGCCATAGGCTTGGCCGATGCCTAACCCTTCTGCAACCTGATGGACGAGTGCCTGCTTGTCGCCCGAAAGCATGACCGTATTAATGCCCAGACTATTAAGACTGGATACAGCACCGGCTGCGTCCTCCTTTGCAGGGTCGCTTAGCAAAATGTGACCGATATATTGTCCATTGATTGCAACTGCGACCATAGTTCCGGCAACATCTCGTAACTCGGTGGGGTACTGCACGTGCTCATGGTCTAAGAGGCGTGTGGTGCCAATAAGCCACGCATTGCCGTCAACCACGGCGCTCAGACCGTAGCCTGCAATATTCCGCAGACCGCTGACTGCGGAATCGCTGGGCTGGCAATAGTCGATGATGGCACGAGCGATGGGGTGGGGACTGCCCTGTTCTATGGCGGCGATGGTAGCGACTTGATCTTCACTCAGTCCTTCAACATGCATCACGGCGAAGCGTCCGGTCGTCAATGTCCCTGTCTTGTCAAATACGACCGTATCGACCTGGGCAATGCCGTCCAGATAGTTGCTGCCCTTGAACAGGATGCCGCGGCGTGAGGCGGCCCCGATGCCGGCAAAGTAACTCAGCGGGATGCTGATGACCAGAGCGCACGGGCACGAGATGACCAGGAAGATGAGTGCGCGATGCAGCCACTCAGTAAAGTCATAATTGAAACCTGAATCAATTGTAGCATACAGCCAGGGCAATGCAACAACGAGTACAGCGAGCCCTACCACAATCGGCGTATAGATGCGTGCAAAGCGACGGATGAACAGTTCGGCGGGAGCCTTGCGCTCTGTGGCCTCCTCGACCATTTGCAGGATGCGCGACATAGCGCTCTCGCTGGCTGGACGAATGATTTGAATGTGAACGATGCTTTCACTGGCAATCATCCCTGCTAAGACCTCATCTCCGCTTTCTATCATGCGCGGCATGCTCTCACCTGTCAGTGCCGCAGTGTCAAATGTCGCGGCATCGCCCATGAGCGTTCCGTCGAGCGGTACACGTTCTCCTGGCTTGACTTCAATGATGTCTCCAACCATGACCTCGGCAGGAGAAACGGTTACCTGTTTCCCGTCACGGATGACGATGGCATGGTCAGGACGGAAAGCAATGAGAGATTTGATGCTGCCTCTCGCACGGCTCACGGCGCTATCCTGCAGTGCCTCGCCGATGCAGTAGAGTGCCATCACTGCCACTGCCTCAGGGTATTCTCCGATGGCAAAGGCGCCGATGCTCGCCACAGACATGAGCAGAAACTCGCTGAATAATTCCCCTTCACGGGCAGCCTCGATAGCCTCGAGTAACACGCCCAATCCTGTGGGTAGCCATGCCACGAGGTACCATGCGAAGCGGACCCACTGGTTTTGAAACCACGTCACGCCCATTGCGCTCATGGCAATGCCTGCCAGCAGCATGGCTAGTGATAATGCGGGTTTCCACCAGGCCATGCTTTCCTCTTCATCATGATGATGTTCGTGTTCGTGATGATGTTCATGTATATGTGCCATTTCTTTGCCTCCTTTTTGTTTTGATGAGGCAAAGGTACGGACAATTCCGTGCAACTGGGTTGCAAACTGAAATCTAGTACAGTAAACGGGCGATGCGAGCCGATCCGCGTTTTCCTGAAGCGATGCGTGCAAACAGGCGGCGAGTTACCGGCGCGACGAACCATCGCCAGCGGCGGTTGTCGTGGTAGCTGTCACGCAGCGCAAGGTAGGCTTCCTGGCACAAGGGCTTGGCAAGGTCGGGGAAACCTTCGCGCTCATATTGTGCGGCGAGAACCAGACGACGGTACTCCAGCAACCGTTCGAAACGGGTTTTGTGTTCTGGCTTTAGGCGAGAGCACCTTACCTCGTTTATCATGATATCGATGACGTGCTCCCACTGCCCCTGGCGGCTGTGGAACTCGGTGCCCGTAATTGAATCAGCGCCGTTGTGGTTGATAATGATGTGTGACCGGCCTCCCATGAATGCTACTTGAGGATTGGTCAACAGCAACCTGAGCCCCAATTCCCAGTCATTCCAACCTGGCAGGTTGATGTTCCACCCGTCAGTAGAGGCAAAGAATTCCCGCCTGATGGCATATCGCTGCGTTGCCAACTGGCCGTGCAAGATATGGTTGGCAAACAGGTCCCTCTTGTGGAACGGGGCCTCGCGCTGGGTCTCGTCAGGAAAAATGAGTGTGGAACTGGCGCTGATGAGATCAGGTTCGTTTCCGTTCTCCCTCGCTTTCTCAATCAGGCTCACGTAACTGGACACCAAATCCTGTTCCATGATGTCGTCGCTGTCAAAGAACAGCACCCACTCGCCTGTGGCGTGTTCAAAGCCGTGGTTGCGGGCCGCGCCGGCAGTTCTGTGTTCTTCTCGGGTGACAACCACCTTCAAGTCCTCGCGTTCATGGTCTTCCTTGAATTGCTGAAGCACATTGAGGGTGTTGTCGGTACTGAAATTGTCAACGAGCACGACCTGTAGGGGGCGATAGGTCTGGGCCAGGATGCTCTGCAAGGTCACAGGCACCACGGCGGCGCGGTTATACACGGGGATAACGATGGAGACTTCTATCATGATGGGTCAATTGCTCGTTAGATTGTGGCAAAGCTACTGCTTTTTTTGAAAAAGTGCAAAAAATGTCCTCATTTTGGATAAAATTGGCCTCGCATCAACAAAATCAGTATAAATTTTGCTTTTGTCTTCGACTTGCTCTAATTTTGCACCCTTATATGAAGATATTATTCGCTGGCGATGCCAGTAACATGCATAATGCCCTTGCCCACGAATTGCGAAAATTAGGGCACGAGGCGACGGTGGCATCCGATGGCTCGCGTTGGATGGACACCCAGCGTGACATCGATTTGTTGAGGCGTCCAGGCTTGATAGGCGCCATTCGTTATCTGCTTGATATCAAACGGGCGCTGCCCCTCATGAAGGGCTATGATATCGTCGAAATCGCTTCACCCATCTTCCTGCGGTTGAAACCTCACCGTGTCGCAAAGGTTTTTGACTATCTTAAGGCCAATAATCGGCATGTGGTGCTCTCTGCCTTAGCCACCGACAGGGTTTATTATGACGCCTGCCACGATGGACACACCTTCCGTTACAGTGACTACAGAATTGGCGAGGAACCCTCGCCCTATGTGGGCTCATCAGAGTACATCATGCAGCAACAGGACAACTGGAAACAACCCTTCATGTGTGAGCATAGCGACCATATTCTGGCTGGCATTGACGGTGCTGTGGCTTGCCTGTATGAGTATTATGCGGCTTACAGACCTCTGCTAGGCGACCGTGTGGTTTATGGAGGAATCCCCATCGACACTGCGTCGCTGGAATTTCGCCCTCTAGATAAAGCCCCCGACAAGGTACGCATGTTTATAGGCATCCAGCGTGACCGCCACGTCATCAAGGGTACCGACCGTCTGTTGGCTGCCATGAAGCGCATCCACGAACGTTATCCTGGAATCACCGAACTTGAAGTGGTCGAAAATCTGCCCTACGAAGAATACACGCGACGCATGCGTGATTCGCACATCATCCTAGACCAACTCTATAGTTACACGCCTGGTACCAACGCTCTGATTGCGATGGCTCAGGGACTGGTAGCGGTTTCGGGTGCCGAGCCTGAATATTACGACCTCATCGGGGAAACCGCCAATAGGCCCATTGTCAATGTTTCGCCCCTTGTCGAGGGGGACATTGACCACAAACTCTCATGGCTGGTCGAAAACCGTGACCAGTTGCCTCAGATGGCGTGTGCTAGCCGTGCGTTTGTCGAAAAACATAACGCTGCACCTGTTGTGGCGCAGCGCTATCTCGATTTCTGGAAAAGTTTGGGTTGAATTCAGTAATTACATGTATTTGGCCACAGCGGCTTTAAGTCTGCTGGCGTCTTCCACGCGTTCAACGATTTCTCCACCCTTGATGATAAACGTGGTGGGGATGCCGTTGACGTTATAGGCGCCGACGTTCTTTGAGTTGATGCTCATCGGGTCAAATACGGTAATCCACGGCAGGTTCTGTGCCGCTTGTCGCCATGCCACG
The DNA here is from genome assembly GCA_902776435.1 of uncultured Bacteroidales bacterium. Lineage (GTDB taxonomy): Bacteria > Bacteroidota > Bacteroidia > Bacteroidales > Muribaculaceae > Sodaliphilus. The sequence goes on from CACYQB010000019.1 coordinate 52,055, forward strand.
TTGTCTTGGTCCAGGCTCACCTGATAGATGGCCAGTCCTCGGTTGTGGTAGCTCTGATAGATATCGTGAAGCAACTTGTTCAGTTGGGGCGAGATATCCGTCGTGTAGGCGGTGAAGTCTAACAGGACGACGCGGTTGTCGGCTGCCACTTTTGAGAGGCTGTATTCCTTGCCGTCATAATCCTGCAACTTGATGTCAATCAGTGATGTCACGTCGGCATATACCGTGTCGGTAGGCGCGGATTGGGCGCGGCGGCGACGCTGGCCGTCAAGTAGGAGGTTGACCAGATAGTCGGTGCGGGGATCGTCGGGACGGAACGAGTTGAAGGAGTTGGCAACGGCGCCGATGATGCGCAGGTCGTTGTCATTCAGCGGGTCAAACAGGGGTTTTCCGTCGATATACTTGTTGATGGTATAATAGGCGACAATGCCGCTGGGGTCAGCGACAATCTGCTTGGCCAGTTGGTCCTTCCAGGCTTGCATCTGGGCGGCAGTGCCCTTGTTGCCTGCAAACTGCATCGCCTCCTTGTCAATCTTCATCACCTGCTCGGCATGCTCACTGCCGCTGATGGTGTAATCGCTGGCAAAGTTGGGCAGCTTGGCGTTGATGGTCAGGTGGTCCAGACTGTCGATAGGGAAACAGATGGATTGCCCTCCCAGACGCAGTTGGTAGATGTTCGGCACTTCGGGGGCAGGGGCGCTCACGCTGAACTTGCCGTTCTTGTCCACATCAATACTGTCGATAATAAACCATTCGCCGTTGCTCGACTGCTCGAGCACGAGGGTCGTCGTGTCGGTGGCGCCTTCGATGGTGCCATCAACATGGAATTTGTTGCCGTCACATGCCGTCAGCATGGCAACGGCGATCAACATCAATATTATCTTCTTCATGTCTTTTTGAATTATTGGCTTGCTAAAAACGTGCGAAATTACATTTTTTTCGCCATCCCGCCAAATCGCGGTGTAAAAAATGCCCTAAAACGATATCAGCCATTCTCCTTGCGTGGGTTTATAGTCACCACCGGATCGCTATTCCTTATACATTATTATATAATAAAATAAAAAACAAGCCTGAAAGTCGGGCTGATGATGGTTTTTTCATTACTTTTGTGACATGAATTTTAAAGCCGGATTGAAATGAAGAAATCTTTATTGCTCTTTATCGTTTTGCTGATGGCTTGCGGCTCCAAGCAGACCACACAGCAGGTGGCCCAAGCTGCCACCACGACCCAGATGCGTTTCCATTGCGACAGCGACACGACAGTGATCAATGGATTGCTGGCCAAAGGTAATGAAAGCGGCATCGCCGATGCCAATGCGTTGATAGAGTTTTATGCACGCCAGTTGCTGGGCACCCCCTATGTCGCACACACTCTTGAAGCGGACGAGGAGGTACTTACCATCAACATCCATGAGCTGGATTGCCTCACCTTTATCGAATCTCTCTATGCGTTGACCCGCGCCACGCTCAATCATCGTTACTCATGGCGGGACTATGCGGCCAATATCGAGAATGTCCGCTACCGTGGAGGCACGATGGGGGACTACTCCAGCCGCATTCACTACATCAGCGAGTGGATTATCGACAACCATTTGCGAGGCAATCTGGTCGAAGTCACCCCGGATCTGCCTCATGCCGACTATATGGTCAAGAATATTGACTATATGTCGAAGAACCCGAGCCAGTACCGCCAGCTCAAGAACGACACCGCCATGGTGGAGAAGATCAGACGTCACGAGTTGCGCCAACACCGCTTCCCTTATCTCAAACGCTCCTGGCTTAACGACAAGGATGTGAAGGCGGCCTTGCGTTCGGGCGATTTTATCTCTTTGGTCACTAAGGCCGACGGACTTGATGTTTCCCACAACGGCATTATCATTGTCGATGACAAGGGAGACCCCTATCTGTTGGATGCCTCGATGAGTGGTGGCAAGGTCATGCTTGAGTCCAAGCCATTGTTTAAGTTTTTGGAACGTTCCAAAAACAACATCGGTGTGCGCGTTTTCCGCATGATGCCATAATTTTTGCAAGACCAGTCAACTTTTTTTCAAAAAAAATAAAATTTTTTTGTTCGATTCAATAGGTTGAAAATCAGCTTATTGAATCGAATTTTTAGAGACCTGTTAATAACTCTGATGTAAAAAAGTTGCCAAAAAAATTTGTCAGTTTCAAAAATGGCAGTACCTTTGCACCGCTTTTCGCCACAAGGGTGGCGTCAAACGATAGCTCTTTGACATGTTTGCAGCAATGAGTAGTACAAGAGAACAAGGGACAATTCTATAGTTGTTCCCGTCGATTCCGAGTCATTTAAGACGATGTACAACAGGCAGTAAGATACGAGATTCAACCTGAAAAGAGGCCAGGAACAGGAAACTGGAAATTCGGTCGGGTGTTGCGTTTTCATTATATTCTTGCAAAAGAAAAAACGAAATACAACAACGAAGAGTTTGATCCTGGCTCAGGATGAACGCTAGCGACAGGCTTAACAC
>CACYQB010000020.1 GCA_902776435.1 uncultured Bacteroidales bacterium
AATTAAAATAAAAATTTAATTTGTTTAATTTTAATACTAAATTTTGTTTAATTTCTCGGCCGTTAGGCCGATTAAAACCCAGAGGCCTATTATGACACAACTTCCAGGAGGCGTTGATGATACCCAAGCCGGAAATCAGCCGCAGTAACACGAACGCCCCTGCCCTATCGGGCACCCCCTCTTAACCAAGAGGGGGAATTGAGCATCAGCATTTTATTTTCATCGAACTCACATAAAAAAATGATGAAAAATATGATAAAAGGAGTAATTACAGGAGACATCGTGGGGTCAACAAACATCAAGACCGAATACCGGGCGAACTTGCTGAATTGCTTGAACACGATGAAGGAAGAGCTGCAATGCGTATCGCCGTTCTCGATGGAACTGTTCCGCGGCGACAGCTTCCAGTTGCTGGTTGAGGACCCTGCAGCGGCCCTCAAAGTCGCCATCCTGCTGCGAGCTGGACTCATCCACCAGACCCCCGACAGGGAGAACGGAATGTGGGATGCGCGCATCTCGCTGGGAATAGGAGAAGTGCAGTTCATGGCAGACAGCATTGTGACCTCGGACGGGGAAGCGTTCCAATATTCAGGCCGCCAACTCGACACGATGAACAAGACGCGTCTTGCCATCAAGACGCCCTGGAATGACGTTGACCAAGAACTGGAAGTATCCACAGCATTTGTCGATGACATCATCAAGAGGTGGTCTGGCAAACAAGCGGGCATGATTTACTTGTCGCTCAAGGCCGACAGTCCCAAGAAAAGAGTCGCCGAATATATCGGCACCTCGGTCCAGAACGTGCGCAACGTGCTCTCATCGGCACGAGAGCCACTCATCAGAATGTACCTTGAGCGCTACTGCAAAATCGTCAACAACCATCTGAGCTAAAGGATAACATGATGAATATTCTGCTTCTACTCAAACTGTTGTCGTCGCATGTCATTGCCGATTTCTTCCTCCAATTTGACTGGCTGTGCAAGGGCAAACGCGAGGAAGGCATGCGTGGAATCACCTTCCAGGCCATCCATGCGCTCATCCATGCCGGCTGCGCTTATCTGCTGGTGGGTGATTGGGGCGGATGGATCATTCCGCTGGTGATTTTCATCACCCACTTCATCATCGACATCACCAAGGTCAAATGGTTCCCGACCAGCACCATCGCATTCCTGGTCGACCAACTGGCCCACATTGCCGTCATGACAGGATTGTGGTGGGCGCTCTATGCCGATCAAGCCATCGGGTTGACATGGGTGACCGATATCGCACAGTCGGGCACTTTCTGGGCTATCCTTATCGGTTATATGCTGATGCTCAAGCCCTCGTCGCTGCTCATCAGCATGTTCATCAAGGGCTGGACCCCGTCCAATAGCATGCAGACGCAAGGCATGCCCAACGCGGGCAAATGGATCGGATATATCGAACGCGTGCTTATCCTGACTTTTGTCATCACAGGAAATATCGAGGCCGTCGGGTTCCTGCTCGCAGCGAAATCCATCTTCCGCTTCGGCGACCTGAACAAGGCCCGTGAGATTAAGATCACCGAGTATGTCCTGCTCGGTACTCTAGCCAGTTTCTCGATTGCGTTGTTGACCGGCTTTGCCGTCAATATGTATATAGAATAACCAATTTTACCATAACTATGAAAAAAGCCATTTCTACACTGATAATTCTTGCGGCCAGCATTTCGATCATGGCAAGTGCGCAAAGTGACATGACCAGACCACAGGAGCGTCATTCAGTCCGAAGCAATTGGGTGAATCCGCGAATCGGCACGGGTGGGCACGGGCATGTGTTCTACGGAGCCAACGTGCCATTCGGCTATGTACAGTTGGGACCCACCGAGCCTACACGCGGTTGGGACTGGTGCTCGGGCTACCACGACAGCGACTCGGTACTCATCGGGTTTGGGCATCAGCACCTGAGCGGAACGGGTATCGGCGATCTGGGCGATATCGCCTTGCTGCCCGTAACTAACCGTGACCAGCGAGAGGTCATTTTCGGCCACAATGACGAGAGTGCCCATCCGGGCTATTACTCTATAACACTACGTAATGGGAGCAAGTCTTACGTTCGGGTGGAATTAACCGCCACCCAGCGCACGGGTATGCACCGCTATGACTTCGATGCCGAACAAGACACAATCTACCTGCGCCTCGATTTGGGCCAAGGCATCGGATGGGATTCCCCTAAACAAATGATGATGGAGCAACGATCACCCCAGAGGATTGTAGGCTACCGTTATTCATCGGGCTGGGCAAGAGACCAGAAGGTCTATTTTGTCATGGATTTCCAGCAAAATGTGACGCTCGAGAAACTGAATGGCGACACCGCGGGCATCATATCGGCACCCAACTTTCCCGCTACACCATTTATCGTCAAAGTGGGACTGTCGGCCGTGAGCATCGAGAATGCGATAGAGAACCTGGTGGCAGAGAATCCCGGCTGGGACTTCTATGATATCGCCCGCAAAGCATGGAGCGCCTGGGCCGTCGAACTGGATAAAATCCAGATTGATACAGATAACGAGGACGACCGCAAGGTTTTCTATACTGCGCTCTATCACACGATGGTCGCACCGTCGGTCTTCTGTGATGTGAACGGGCAATACCGAGGAGCGGACGGCAAGGTGCATCAGGGTGATTTCACCAACTACACTACCCTATCACTATGGGACACTTATCGCTCTGCCCACCCGTTGCAGACACTTATCCACCGCGAGAAACAACGGGACATCGCACAAACCTTTCTGCACATCGCCGAGCAACAAGGCAAACTGCCCGTGTGGCACCTGATGGGCAACGAAACCGACTGTATGGTGGGCAATCCCGGCGTGCCCGTGCTGGCCGATCTGGTGCTGAAAGGCTTTGACGTGGATTCCAAAGCAGCCCTCAAAGCAATGACCACCAGTGCAATGCTAGATGAGCGCTCCATGGGCCTGTTGAAACAGTACGGTTACATCCCCTACGACTTGGAACCCGATAAGGAGACTGTGGCGCGAGGACTGGAATATGCCCTGGCTGACTGGTGTATCGCCCGTGTGGCCAAAGTGGCTGGCGACAAGGAGAATTATGACTATTTCCTGAACCGCAGCAAGTCCTACGAGAAATACTTTGACAAGAAATTGAAATTCATGCGTGGCAAGGACTCGAAAGGCAATTTCCGCGACGTTGCGGAATTTGACCCACTATCGACCAAGCACCGCAACGATGACTACTGCGAGGGCAACGCCTGGCAATATACCTGGCTTGTGCCTCATGACGTGCACGGGCTGGTGAAACAGTTTGGCAGTGAGAAAGCCTTTATCCAGAAACTCGACTCGCTGTTCATCGTCGAGGGCGACATGGGAGAGGAGGCTTCTCCCGACGTATCGGGCCTGATTGGCCAGTATGCCCACGGCAATGAGCCCAGCCACCACATTATCTATATGTATAACTACGTGGGACAACCCTGGAAAGCGGCACAGCTCATCCGTCGCGTGCTGCGTGAGCAATACCGCAACGATGTGGACGGCCTGTCAGGCAATGAGGACGTTGGGCAGATGTCTGCATGGTATGTCCTCTCGTCCATGGGCCTGTATCAAGTTGAGCCCGCAGGTGGCAAGTATATTATCGGCTCACCACTGTTCAACGAGGCCAGAATCAATGTAGGCGATGGCAAAACCTTTACTGTCAAGGCCGTAAACAACAGCGACGAGAACATCTACGTTCAAAGCGCTACGCTCAACGGCAAGCGCTATAACAAGAGTTATATTGACTATCGTGACATCGTTGCGGGCGGCACCCTTGAACTTGTCATGGGTCCCAAGCCATCGAAATGGGGCATCGACAAGAAGAACCGACCGTAAAACCGCGTGCAAGCCACAGGCTTGCAATACTTTAACTTTTGCTCAAATTTTAATTTAGATACAATTGCGCTGTTCTCATGAGAAAAAGAATATTTATCATCTTATCGTTGATTTGGGCCATCACATCATCGGCCAGTATCCTGGAGCCAGTGGATTATGTGAATACACTGGTGGGAACACAGTCGAGTTTTCAACTGTCAACGGGTAACACCTACCCTGCCATCGCCATGCCATGGGGCATGAACTTCTGGGTGCCGCAGACAGGCAAGATGGGTGACGGGTGGCAATATACCTATGGAGCCAACAAGATACGCGGCTTCAAGCAGACGCATCAGCCTAGCCCCTGGATCAACGACTATGGTCAGTTCTCGCTGATGCCCACGGTGGGAGAGCCGATATTTGACGAGAACGAGCGAGCCAGCTGGTTCTCGCACAAGGCCGAAGAGGCAACACCTTACTATTACAAGGTCTATCTTGCCGACCACGATGTAATTGCCGAGGTGGCGCCTACCGATCGGGCAGCCATGCTGCGGTTCACCTTCCCCGAGACGGACCAGGCCAACATCGTCATAGATGCTTTTGACAAAGGCTCCGATATCAGGATCGACCCTGAGAAACAATTGGTATGGGGGTACTCGACACGGAATAGTGGCGGTGTGCCTGAGGGCTTCAAAAACTTCCTTATCATTCAGTTTGACAAGCCTTTCTCATCGTTCAGCGTTGTTGAAGACAGCATCCTGCACAAGGGTGAAAAAGGCATTAGTTGTAGCCATGCTGGGGCCATCGTGACGTTTAAAACGCATCGTGGCGAGCAAGTCAATGCACGGGTCGCATCATCTTTCATCAGTGTTGATCAAGCGATCATCAACCTCCGAGAATTGGGAAATGATAGTTTTGAGACCGTTAAGGAGAAAGGCCGCCAGCGCTGGAACGAGGTGCTGGGGCGCATTGAAGTCCAGGATGACAACATCGACCACTTGCGCACGTTCTACTCGTGTCTGTACCGCTCGGTGCTGTTCCCCCGCAGTTTCTATGAGATAGATAGCAACGGAAAGCCAGTCCATTACAGCCCCTATAACGGCCAGGTGCTGCCGGGACGCATGTTTACCGACACAGGCTTCTGGGATACCTTCCGCAGCCTGTTCCCGCTCGTTGACCTGATGTATCCCACGATGGGCGCCTGGATGCAGGAGGGATTGGTGAACACCTATCTTGAGAGCGGATTCCTGCCCGAGTGGGCCAGCCCTGGACACCGCGACTGCATGGTGGGCAACAACAGCGCCTCGATTGTCGCCGATGCTTACCTGAAAGGCTTGCGTGGCTATGACATCAACAAGTTGTGGGAAGCCGTCGTGCATGGCACCACCGCCGTTCACCCCCAAGTGAAATCCACTGGTCGCCTGGGACATGAGTACTATAATAAATTGGGCTATATCCCCTATGATGCCGGCATCAACGAGAACGTGGCCCGCACGCTGGAGTATGCTTACGACGATTGGTGCATCTATCGGTTGGGCAAGGCCCTGGGCAAGCCTGAAAACGAAATTGCGGTTTTCGCTCAGCGCGCAATGAATTACCGTAACGTGTTTGACCCCGATACAAAGCTGATGCGCGGACGTCTTGCCGACGGAACATTCCAAGCGCCTTTCAGCCCGCTCAAGTGGGGCGACGCCTTCACCGAAGGCAACAGTTGGCACTACACATGGAGTGTTTTCCATGACCCGCAAGGCCTCATCAACCTGATGGGAGGCAAGGAGATGTTTAACCAGATGCTTGATTCAGTGTTTGCCGTGCCTCCCGTTTTTGATGACAGTTACTATGGTTATACCATCCACGAAATACGGGAGATGCAGATCATGAACATGGGAAACTATGCCCACGGGAACCAGCCCATCCAACACATGATTTACCTGTACAATTACGTTGGTCAGCCATGGAAAGCGCAGTATTGGGTCACTCAAGTCATGGACCGGCTCTATAGTCCTGCTCCCGATGGCTACTGTGGTGACGAGGATAACGGGCAAACTTCGGCATGGTATGTGTTCTCGGCATTGGGGTTCTATCCCGTATGCCCTGGCAGTAACCAGTATGTGATAGGCACACCCTACTTGGATAAAACCACACTCCACCTTGAAAACGGTCATCGGGTGACTCTCAGCCGCGAGGGCAAAGGATGCTATATCCAGTCGATGCTGCTCAATGGCAAAGAGTACACCCACAACTATCTGGACCACAAGCGGCTGTTGCAAGGCTGCAACATCCGCTTCATCATGAGTGAAAGTCCCAACTACAAGCGTGGCACAACCAGGCAGGATTTCCCCTACTCATACTCTACTGCACAATAAGCAAGCATCATCATAATGCAAAAAAAAGGTTCGCTGCGCTCCCGCGTGACGAACCCTTCGCAAATAACATTTCTCCAAATTTATTAACTTTTGTAACTTGAATAGAATTGATTCAAATATAATTAGTATAATTATGAAAAGAGTTATTCAAAATCAAATATTGAAATCAAAAACAGATTTCCAATCATTTTCATGTCAATTCACTTCCTCTAAAACAGAGAGAAGCAATTTTTGACGATGCAAATATACTATATATTTTTAAATAAAGACAAAAATTTAGATTTTTTTCAACAAAAATACCATTTTTTTAGGTAAAATCGCCTTAAAAGACCTAGATTCAGTCAATTATTGGGTTTACAGGCAGTTACGGAAGATGATTTCGATGTCTTCCTTCTTGAGGGGAACAAAGCCCGGCAGCACACCATCACCACAAGCCTTGCGGGCCATGGTGGGAATGTGTTCATCACCGATACCTAATGCAGTGAAAGTGCTTGTCAGGCCAAGGGTGCCGAAGAGAAATTCTTTGGTCTTCTCGATAGCTTGACGGGCGATGTCCATAGCGGGCAGAGAAGCATCAATACCGAAGACATTGACACCATACTGCACGTACTTGCTCACCGTGTCCTCGCTCAGACAATATTCCATCCATCGCGGAGTGATGATGGCAAGTCCCAAACCGTGGGTGATGTCATAGTAGGCCGATACCTCATGTTCCATCGGATGACAGCTCCAAGCCTGGCGTTTGCCACCGTCAACAAAGCCGTTGATAGCCCATGACGAAGTCCACATCAGATTGGCTCGAGCCTCGTAGTTCTCTGGTTCCTTCATGGCAATGGGGGCATACTTGATGATGGTCTTCATCAATCCCTCCATGAAGCAGTCAAGCATGTAGAGGTCCTGATCCATGTTGAAATAGACTTCAAAGATGTGGGACAGCATGTCGGCTGCGCCACAGGCCGTCTGATAAGGGCTCACGGTATAGGTCACCGTGGGATCCAGGAAGGATACCTTGGGCAACAAGGTGGGATGAACGACACGACCTATCTTGTCGTTGGTTTCAGGATTGCTGATCACACCACCGGCATCCATTTCGCTACCGGTAGCTGAAAGTGTCAGCACGCTGATGATGGGCAGGGCCTCGGTGATGGGAGCCCACTTCTCATTGAAAAAGTCCCACGGGTCATGGTCAACCTTGGCACCAGCAGCCATAAACTTGGTGGCATCGATGGTGGAACCGCCACCCACTGCGAGCAACACATCAATGTTATGCTCCTTGCACATCTGGGCACCGCGGCGCACACTATCAATGCGGGGATTAGGCTCAATGCCTGACAATTCAAACAGTTCCATGCCAGCTTTCTTGACCTCGGCTACTACCGCGTCATACAGGCCCGTGCGCTTGATAGAACCACCACCATAGGTGAGCAGGACACGTTTGCCAAACTTAGCGAGTTCTTCACTGAGGTGATGCAACTGGTTCTCACCGAAATAAACCTTGACCGGAATGTTATAGATGAAATTGTTCATTTTTATTGATAGATAATAATTGATTAATTGAAAATTGCATGTCAATAATTAAAAACTGTAACTGCACAGCCCTCGAATTCGGGCCGACTGCGTTACAAAATTACAAAAAAACTCCACACACCCCATCTCACGAGCCAAAAATTAGCATTTTTTCAAGAAAAATGCTCATTATAATATTAAAACTTTGGCATTTTATCAAAAACTCACTAATTTTGGCAGCAGTTTAATCAACATATTTTTTAACAGTAAACCCTGAAACATGATGACAATCAAGAATCTCATTAGTGCTTGTGCATTGGTAACGCTCATGATGGGCGGCTTGAACGCCAATGCTGACAACATCAATGAAGCTGATGCACGCAACGCCGCCAGCTTCTATGTCAAACAACATGCGTCGGCCAAGCCCGGCTCGCTGAGGGCGCCCGCAACAGCCGACCTGAAACTCGCCCATGCCGAGGCGTCGCGTACCGCCGAAGGCGCTCATTCCTACTACGCCTATAACATCACGGGCGGCGGTTTTATCATCATCGCCGGTGAGGACCGCGCCCCGCAGGTATTAGGCTACAGTGACCAAGGCAAGCTGGACTACAACAACCTGCCCGAGGGCTACATTGCCCTGATGAAAGGTTATCAAGAGCAAATCGAATACCTCCAGGCCCATCCGGAGTACAAGGTCGCTCCGTCCATTCGTGCCACTGGCGGTGTTGCCCCCCTTATCAAGACCTATTGGGGCCAGGAAGAGCCCTATGACTGGCAGTGTCCCGTCTATCAGGGTGAGTATTGCGTTGTGGGCTGTGTGGCTACAGCGATGGCCCAAGTGATGTACTACTGGCGCTATCCGACAATGAGCCGTGCAATCAGCTCCTACTACTGTTATGATATCGGCCAGACGATTCCCGCACTGCCCGAGACCACCTTCAACTACAATCTGATGTTGCCCAGCTACTGCCATTGGGACTGGGATAGAAGTGAACTCATCCAGGACACATATACCGATGAGCAAGCTCAGGAGGTGGCAAAACTGGGCCGTTACTGCGGTCAGGCCGTGGATATGGGTTACAGCCCTGAGGGCAGTGGCGCCTATACCTTCAGCCAGCTGAGTGCGATGAAGGAATTCGGTTACAGCAACAATGCCCGTGACGTGGAGCGCGACAGTTGGTGGGGAACATCTTACAGTACCGCTGAGTGGGAAGCCATGCTCCGGGAAGAACTGGACCTGCGTCGTCCCATCCTCTACTCAGCTTCTGATCCTGCCGAGGGAGGACATGCCTTTATCTGCGACGGCTATAATGCCGAGGGCTTGTTCCATTTCAACTTCGGCTGGTACGGCACCTGCGACGGCTGGTATGTATCGACCGCGTTGAACATGACTCACCGCTCGGGAGACTACCTGAGATTCAACTCCAACCACGAGATCCTCCTGGGTGTTGTGCCTCCCGAGTACTGCATCATCTCGGCTGACGCTCTGCAGGCATCTAACGAGCTGCTCGTGTTAGGCGAAACCATGAACGTTCAAGCTAACAACGTCAACGTCCTTGCCACCCAGGAGAGCTTGAACCTGATGTTTACCATCAACAATGCCACGGGCAAACTTGCCATGAGCAATGCCATCAACGTGGTTCCCGCTAACTTTGAGCAAGGCAGCAACGTGACTGCTGGCATCGTCCTGCCCACGACACTCGAGACAGGCAGTTATGACGTGCAGTTCCATTACTTCTTCTCGACAGCGAACCGCAGCACGCGCATCCAGTGCGAGAGCAGCCAGCTCAATGTGGTGGGCCATCTGGCCAAGTATGGAGCTCCGTTCAACATCGATGACGTGACCCTGACCATCGACATGCTGCTGAACAATACCCATCCCGTGTTGATCATCGATGACGTGACCGAACTCATTGACCTCCTGTTGTCAACAAAATAAACGACTTTTAATTCATATCATAAACCAATCAAACCATCCATTATGAAGATTAAAAATCTCATGACAACTATGGCGGTTGCGGTATTTGCCATGACCGCCCTCAACGCGAATGCCGGCAATGTTGATGCCGCAAGGGCTCGCACCATTGCTAACCAATTCATTCATCAACAAAACGCTAAAGGCTTATTTAATGCCCACACTGCCGACCTCGTGCTCGTTCACGCCGAAGCATCCAGAGCTTCATCTGATGCCAATGCCTACTATGCCTTCAATGTCAAGGGTGGCGGCTTTGTTATCATCGCTGGTGAGGACCGCGCGCCACAGGTGTTAGGCTACAGCGACAAGGGCTACTTGGATTTCAACAAACTCCCCTACAACCTACAGGGCTTGTTGAATGGCTATAAACAGGAGATTGAGTTCCTCCAGAAATACGAGGGTAATGACTTGGTGTCCATCCACCAGACACTCAATGCAAGCAGCGGCGTAGATCCCCTCATCAAGACTACCTGGGGCCAAGAAGATCCTTACGACTGGCAGTGCCCCAAGAAGGACGGCGAGTATTGCGTCGTGGGTTGCGTTGCTACCGCGATGGCTCAGGTAATGTACTACTGGAAATTTCCTGAAGGCAGCGCCGCTATTTCAGGTTACACCATCGGTGGTGGTTGGTGGTGGGGTGGTAATTCATTAACTGTTGATGATTTACCTGCTACCACATTTGATTACAGTTTGATGCTCAAATCCTATTGCCACTGGGACTGGAACACCAGCCAACTGATCCAAGACACCTATACCGATGCTCAAGCTCAAGAAGTTGCTAAGTTAGGTCGTTATTGTGGTCAAGCGGTAGAAATGGATTATGACCCTGAAGGCAGCGGTGCTTACACTGATGACCAATTGGCAGCAATGAAGAGTTTTGGCTACCGCTCCACAGCCCAACATGTGTATAAGAACAATTCACAAACATCGCAATGGGAAGCCAAGATGAGGACCGAGCTGGATGCAGGCCGCCCAATCCTTTATTCTGCAGATGATCCTTCCGAGGGCGGACATGCCTTCATTTGCGACGGCTATAATGCCGACGGAATGTTCCATTTCAACTTGGGTTGGTATGGCACGTGCGACGGCTGGTATGTATCCACTGCTCTGAACATGATCCACCGCAGCGGTGACGAGCTTCACTTCAGCACGGGCCATGAGATGCTTATCGGCATTCAGCCGCCTGCTGGCTGGGAGCCCCCGACGTACACCATTATGGGTGACGTGAACATGGATGGCGATGTCACTATCGCTGACGTAACCGCACTGATTGACTATCTGCTGGGTGGAGATGACAGTGCCATCGATATCGAAGCCGCTAATGTCAACGGAGATAGTAATGTCACAATTTCTGACGTGACCGCCCTGATCGACATGCTGCTGAGCGGTGACAACAACTGATGAGGCTGAAGCCCCTCAATCACTGAAATTTCACAAGTGCGCATTGTTTTTACAGCCAATGCGCACTTGTTATTAATAGATAATCGACGAACAAAGTGAAAAAACCAGTAACGTATGTCGCTTTATTAGAAAAAAATACATAATTTTGCGGCAGATAATTAACTTCAAAATTCTTATCATTATCAACCTTTTTAAAAAAGAAAAACTATGAACTTAAAAAAACTGAGTGTTATTTGTGTTCTGAGTCTTGCCGGCATGGTGTCCGCCAATGCCGCAACCATCACTGCTGATGCGGCTCGCCAAGCAGCAAATGATTTCTTGAAGAAGAACGTAGCCACTAAGGGCATGTTCCATGCTCCCTCAATGGCTGACCTGAAACTCGCCCATGCTGAAGCATCGAGCGTAGAAGGCAACGCTTACTATGTGTTCAACATCCAGGGTGGCGGTTGGGTCATCATGGCTGGTGACGACCGTGCTAAGCAGGTACTCGCCTATGGTAACACGGGTAACATCGATATGAACAACCTGCCCGGCAATATGAAGGCTTACCTGAACATGCTCAAGGGCCAGATTGAAACCGCCCAGGCCTACAAGGGCAAAACCGTTCCAGTGAAAGCATCCAAGCGTTCAACTCCTATCGATCCAATGCTGAAGAGTAGCTGGGGACAAGGTGATCCATGGAATCGCCTGTGTCCGACGAACGCCTTGGGACAACGCACTTCGGTGGGTTGTGCCCCTCTTGCCATGGCACAAATCATGAACTACTGGAAATACCCGAGTGAAGTATCGGCAGTCCCGGGCTACCCTGGTAACTACACCAGTCTGCCCGCCACCACATTTAACTATGACCTGATTCTTGACCAATACGCCTACTACGATCCCGTGACTGGTAACCCTATTGTTGTAGACTTTACCGAAGATCAGGCCAATGAAGTTGCCAAGTTGAGCCGCTACTGCGGACAAGCCTGCAAGTCTCGCTATGGAAATAGCGGCACTAGCACAGGCAGTTATTCTTATGATCAGCGAGACGGTTTCAAAACCTTCGGTTTCAATGAGAACTTGCAATTGATTGGCAAAGATTCATTCTACTACACCGATAATTCTAACGATTATACCATTGATGAATGGTGTGAACTGATATGCGCCGAGCTTGAAGCTGGACATCCCATCCCCTACCATGACGTCTGGGAAGGTCATGCTTGGGTGCTTGATGGTGTTGATGCCGAGGGTAAATTCCACATGAACTGGGGTTTCAACGGCAAGTTTGACGGCTGGTATGAAATCGACGCCTTGTCTTTCCATCCATATGGTGACGAAGAGATTTGGGATTTCAGCCAAACCAGCAACAGCGGAAATCAGATGGTTATCGGTTGCTACCCCTATGACGGCTATGTGATTCCCGGCACAGGCGGAGACGTTGTAGCTCATGACGTAAACAAGGACGGTAAGCTCAGCATCGCTGATGTGACCGCACTGATTGACTACCTGCTGGGTGGTGATGGCAGTGCTATCGATGTTGAGGCAGCTAACGTTAATGGCAATGATGGTGTAACCATCGCTGACGTAACTGCCCTTATCGACATTTTGCTGAGCGGTAACGAGTAATTACTGCTTCACTAAGAACTACAGTAGAGGCGCAAAATCATGCGCCTCTACTTTTTTATGGCAGCAGAAGTTGACAATTTACAAAAATTGAGTATCTTTGCAGTTTAGACAATTCTTGAGAAGATTATGACAACCGGTAATTTGATACGATTTGTTTGCATCCTGCTCTTGTGGCTAGGATTGTGCTGGTTATTGATTACCAGGGCGGCCCGCATCGACTTCATGGTGATTTTCATCATCGTGGCGTCGGGCATCATCGTATTTGTCCCTCTCTACAAGAAATATGTGAGAAAAAAAGACTAAGCCATGACTAAGAACTCCTACATACAACAACACTGCCCGCTGCTGGCCACCATCGACACGCCTGCCGACTTGAGGAAACTCGATATCGACAAGCTGCCACAGGTGTGTGACGAGCTGCGGCAGTTCATGATACACGAGTTGTCAAGCAACCCGGGACATTTCGCGTCGAGCATGGGCGCGGTTGAGATTGTAGTGGCATTGCACTACGTGTTCAACACGCCCGATGACCGTCTGGTGTGGGACGTGGGGCATCAAGCCTATGCCCACAAGATCCTGACGGGCCGCCGTGACCAGTTTGACGATAACCGCAAGCTTGACGGACTGAGCGGTTTTCCCAATCCCGCCGAGAGCGAGTATGACACCTTTACAGCCGGCCACGCGTCTAACAGCATCTCGGCCGCGCTGGGCATGGCGATTGCTGCCGAACTGCAGGACAACAAGGACCGCAAGGTGGTTGCCGTCATCGGAGACGCGAGCATCAGCGGCGGTTTGGCCTTTGAGGGCATCAACAATGCGACGACCAACCCCAACAACCTGATTATCCTGCTCAACGACAACGACATGGCGATTGACGCCAATGTGGGCGCCTTAAGTTCCTACATGAGCGACCTGCACACGTCTCACCGTTATAATAAGGTGCGCTATAAGACCTATCAGTTCCTGCGGCGCCATAATGTCATCAATGACAACCGCAAGGGATTGATCATGCGATTCAGCAATGCGATGAAGTCCCTGTTGTCCGGTCAGCAGAACATCTTCGAGGGCTTGAACATCCGCTACTTTGGCCTGTATGACGGCCATGACGTGAAACGGTTGGTCAAGATATTCCGCGAAATCAAGGATATGGAAGGCCCCAAGCTGGTACACGTGCGCACCGTCAAGGGCAAGGGATTTGCGGCTGCCGAGGCCGATCCCGCCACCTGGCATGCACCAGGAAAATTTGACGAGGAAACCGGTGAGCGCGCCAAGGGCGGCAAAGGCGGCCCCATCAAGTACCAGGATGTGTTCGGCAAGACATTGGTCGAACTGGCCGAGAAGAATGATAAGATTGTCGGCATTACTGCCGCCATGCCCAGCGGCACATCGATGTCGCTGATGCTGGAAGCAATGCCGCGACGCGCCTTTGACGTGGGCATCAGCGAGGGCCATGCAGTGACCTTTGCTGGAGGCCTTGCCAAGGACGGCATGCGCCCCTACTGCGCCATCTATAGCACCTTCCTGCAACGTGGCTATGACTCCATCATCCACGATGTGGCCATCCAGGGACTGCCGGTAACCTTCTGCATCGACCGCGGCGGCATTGTCGGCGAGGACGGCGTGACCCATCACGGACTGTTTGACCTGGCCTACCTGCGCTGCATCCCCGGCATGATTGTGGCATCTCCCATCAACGAGCACGACCTGCGCAACCTGATGTTCACCGCCCAGAGCGACAATTTTGGTCCCTTTGCCATCCGCTATCCGCGCGGCAAAGGCGTTATCGCCGAGTGGCATAACGAGATGCAGGCCTTGCCCATCGGCCGCGGCCGCCGCATGAACGAGGGCGAAGGTGTGGCTGTGCTCAGCATTGGTCACATCGGCAACGAGGTCATCGAGGTGGTCAACCGCCTGAAGGAACAAGGCATCAACGTGGGCCACTATGACATGATCTTCCTGAAACCTATCGATGAGGAGATTCTGAAGGAAGCAACTACCCGTTACCACAGCATCATCACCATCGAGGACGGCACCGTCATGGGTGGCCTGGGGACGGCTGTTGCCGAGTGGATTACCCAACATCACTGTGACACCCGCCTCAAGATGCTGGGTGTACAGGACGAATTTGTACACCAGGGCACTGTGGCCCAACTCTATGAGCGCTGCGGCATGGACGCCAAGTCGCTTGAGGAAGCGATCAAGGAGGAGTTAGGAGTGAAGAGGTAGGAGTTAGGGGTAGAATTGTAACGTATTTATAATAACCAAAATAAACAATGAGAATCGTTATTGCCGGCGCTGGAGAAGTCGGGACACATTTGGCAAAGATGCTCAGTAATGAGGAGCAGGACATCATCGTCATGGACGTTGAAAACAGGAAGCTCGAGCCGCTCGAGAATTACAACCTGCTCACTCATCAAGGCAGTGCCATCTCCTTCAGCGACCTCAACGCCATCAAAACCGGCTATTGTGACCTGTTTATCGCTGTCACAAAGAGTGAGGCCCGCAACATATTGTCGTGCTCCATGGCCAAGAAACTTGGAGCCAAGAAAACCGTTGCCCGCATCGACAATGATGAGTTCTTCAATGTGAACTGGCGCGAGCATTTCACAAAACTGGGCATTGACCATCTCATCTATCCCGAAATGCTGGCAGCCAAAGAAATCGCCAGCGCGCTAAAGCGCACGTGGGCGAGGAACTGGTTTGAGTTATTTGACGGCGAGCTCATTGTTGTGGGCGTGAAAATACGTTCTAATGCAAAAATCGTCAACCACATGCTCAAGGATTTGTCTGATATCAGCCAATTCCTGCATGTGTCGGCCATCAAACGAAACCGCGAGATCATCATCCCTCGTGGCGACGACGTTATCCAGGAGAACGATATCGTCTATATCGCCACTACCCGCGATTATATTGAAGAGGTGCGTGAAGCCTGCGGAAAAATACAGAACCCAGTTGACAATGTGCTCATCGTGGGAGGAAACGACATTGCCGAGCAGCTCATCAAGAGATTGGGCAAGAGCGTAGATATCAAGATTATCGAGGAAAGTGAGGAGCGGTGCGAAGAGCTAGCCCAGCGTTATCCCAACTGCAAGTTGGTGCAAGGCAACTTCCGCGATTCAGAACTCAGTGAGGAGGAGAGCGTTAGCTACTATGACGCTTTCATCTCCCTGGGTGACAACAGCGCCGTCAACATGATGGCGTGCATGATAGCCAAGACCAACGGCGTTCCCAAGACCATCGCCCAGGTTGAGGACATCCAGTTCATCAATGAGGCCGAGGCACTTAACATTGGCACAATCGTCAACAAGAAGTTGCTGGCGTCGAGTCGCATCTTCCAAATCCTGATTGACGCCGATGAAGACAATGCCCGCTGCCTAGCCTTGGCTGATGCCGAGGTTGCCGAAGTCATCGTTGAGGCAGGTGACCGCGTAACCCGCGCTCCAGTAAAAGACCTAAAGCTGAGCCGCGATTTCACAATAGCCGGACTCGTGCGTGACGGCAAGGGAATGCTCGTGGGCGGCAACACGCGCATCCAGGCGGGCGACCACGTGGTAGTCTTCTGCCTGCAAGGCGCAATGCACAAACTTGACAAATATTTCTCGTGAGATGCCCAAGCATATCAACCAAAATATCAACTTTCCCATCGTGCTGCGTATGCAGGGTTGGCTGCTCCTGATCGAGGCGGCCTTCATGCTGTTCCCGTTGGCCATCTCGTGGTTTTTTGATGAAAAGACCTCTCTCTACGCGTTCATCTATAGCACGGCTATCACCGCAGGTGCCGGTGCGGCAATGGCATTCGGCATCAAGCCCAAAAGCACCTCGATGCACAAGCGCGAAGGCCTGATGCTGACAGGCATCATCTGGGTGTTCTTCTCGCTGTTCGGCATGCTACCTTACCTGTTTAGTTACACGTTTAATAATGTGACTGACGCCTTCTTTGAGACTATGGCGGGTTTCACCACCACGGGGTCGAGCGTGATACGCTATGTCGAGGAGATACCCCGCGGCGTGCTCTTCTGGCGGGCGATGACGCAGTGGATCGGCGGCATGGGAATCATCCTGTTCACCCTGGCTGTGATACCCATGTTGAACCAGAAAGGCGGTATCGCACTGTTTAACGCCGAGGTGACCGGCATCACCCATGAACGTTTACGCCCGCGTGTGAGCCAGACGGCTAAAGACCTGTGGCTCATCTACATCGGATTGACAGTGCTGCTCACCATATTGCTGTTTATTGGTCCAATGGACTGGTTTGACGCGATATGCCACGCGATGACAACGACCTCGACTGGCGGCTATTCGACTAAAAACATCGGCCTTGACTATTGGGAATCAAGCTACGTGTTTATCGTGGTCATCATCTTCATGTTCATTGGCGGTATCAGTTTCTCGCTGATTGCCGCGGTCGGGCATGGAAACTTCAAGCGCCTGAGGAACAACAACACCCTGCGCTGGTACTGCATGACCACACTCATCACCACAGTTGCCATCATGGCCTACATGGGATATAAGGGCTTCCTTGACACTCATGGTGACAGGTTTATTTACAGCGCGTTTGACACCCTGTCGGCTATTACCTCGACTGGTTTTTCCACATTTGACTACGAGAACAGCGGCGAGTTTGTCACCGTGGTACTGATGGTGATGATGTTCTTTGGCGGTATGGCGGGTTCCACCTCGGGTGGTGCAAAGATGGACCGTCTGATTGTCTTGCTGAAGAATACCGCCAACGAGTTCTATCGCGTATTGCACACCAACTCGGTGCGTGCCGTCCACATCGATGGTAAGCCCGTGCCCAACCATGTGGTGAACAAGGTGAATACCTTCTTTGCCGTCTATATTCTCATTATTATGGTGGTGGCGCTGTACCTCACCTTCTTTGGCGTTCCAGTATTTGACGCGATGTACACGTCGATGTCGGCCATCAGTAATGTGGGTATCGGCTACGGCATGACAGGCCCCAACAGTTCATGGGTTGTGCTTCATCCCGCCGCCAAGTGGGTTCTTGCCTTTGAGATGATGGTGGGCCGTCTGGAATTGTTCACCGTGCTGGTCATCTTCACCCGCTCCTTCTGGAAAAAAGACTGATTCCAGCAGACGCATTTCCCTACCGAAAGCGGTAGAAATATTTTTTCAAGAAAAAATATTGGGATTTGCGTTTGTAAATCAATTTTATTTTGTAATTTTACAGCCCCAAATTAACAAGGATAGCATATTTTCGATAGCAACAATGAGCAAAAGTCAAGCCAACCACAATAAAAACATGAGTGAGAATCAAGGCTATTACGCCCCCGATATCAGTGGAATACAGCAGTCGGAAGACTACCGCAAACGTCAAGAAGTCGAGGAAGCCATCGATAAGGAGAAAGTCACCAAGTGGCAACGCTTTAAGGCGTTTTTCCAAAATGGCAGAATGAAATTTGCCATCGGTATTCTCATGCTGTTGACGGGTATCTACCTGCTGATCTCGTTCCTGTCGTTCTTCTTGTCGGCAGGCATGAGTGACCAGAACCGTATTGCCAACTACTCGATGATCGAGAATGCCCAAGTGCCTGACCAGATACGCAACGCAGGCGCTGCCGCTGGCGCGTCGTTAAGCGACTTCTTTATCTCGAGCGGTGTGGGTGTGGCCGCGTTTATCATCGTGGTGTGGTTTATCACCCTAGGCCTGCGCATGGTGCGCCAGGGCAAGAAAATCCATTTCTTCTCCTACACCCTCGTGTGCCTGTACAGCATCTTCACCTTCTCGATGGTTGTGGGTGCCGCTACCTATTTCATGAAGGCCATCACCTTCTTCCCCCTTGGCGGATACTTCGGATTCTATGCCAACAAGTGGCTGATAGGCCTTGTGGGCATCTATGGAATGGTGGCTGTCAATCTGGCCATCTTCATGTTTTGGGTGTTCCTCACTTACAAAACGTTTAATTTACTCTACAAGCAGCTGCAACAAGAGATTGAGAAAAAACGCAGCCGCAGTAAACAAGAGTCAGAGAGAGTTATCAGCGAACCGGGCCAGTCCACTTTCTTGGGCGGAGAGCAGAAGATTTCTACCACCGATAGAGAAGACGAGCAGCCTGATTCTAATGAGGATAAAGTCCCTCTCGCCCGCCGCGTGAGGAACCGCACCCGTAGCAAAGCTGCGAACAACGCCTCGAACGACGAGGGCGAGACAGCCAAACTCAAACCCATCACAGCCGGCAGGGACGTGAGCAACCCTCACGATCCCACGGGTGAATATTGCCACTACCACTTCCCCACCCTCAACCTGCTGCAGGACATCCGCATGAATCCTAACAGCGTCGATAAGCAAGAGCAGGACGAGAACAAGGAGCGCATCCGTGATACCTTGAGCAAGTATGGCATTGAGATTAAGGAAATCATGGTGCACGTGGGTCCCACGGTGACACTGTTTGAGATTGTGCCTCAGGATGGTGTGCGCGTGAACAAGATTCGCGGCCTGGAGGACGATATCGCATTGAGCCTTGCCGCCCTGGGCATCCGCATCATCGCCCCCATGCCCGGCAAGGGCACCATCGGCATCGAGGTACCCAACCGCGACCCGCAGGTTGTCCCCATGCGTGAAGTGTTAGGCTCCAAAGCCTTCCAAGAGACACGCGCCAAGCTGCCCATGTGTCTGGGCTGCACGGTGAGCAACGAGGTGTTTATCGCCGACCTGACCAAGATGCCTCACCTGCTCGTGGCAGGTGCAACCGGTAAGGGTAAATCGGTGGGTCTGAACGCCATTATCACGTCGCTGCTCTACAAGAAGGGCCCGTCGGAACTGAAGTTTGTCCTTGTCGATCCCAAGCGTGTGGAGTTCAGCGTATATGCCGACCTGGAGAAGTACTTCTTTGCCAAGGCCCCAGGTGAGGAAAAAGCCATCATCACCGATACCGACCGCGTCATCAAGACGCTGAACTGCCTCGTCCAGGAGATGGAAAACCGCTATAGCGTGTTCGAGGAAGTGAGAGTGCGCAACGTGAGCGACTACAACGACCTGTGGCGCCGCGAACTGCGTGAGGTACGTGACGAACACGGCGAGAAGAAATACCAGTACATGCCCTACATCGTGGGCATCATCGACGAGTTCAGTGACATGATTATGACCGCCGGCAAGGAGGTTGAGACACCACTGGTGCGCATCGCCCAGAAAGCCCGTGCCGTGGGCATCCACATGATTATCGCCACTCAGCGCCCGTCGTCCAAGGTGATTACCGGCTTGATCAAGGGTAACTTCCCAGGACGTATCGCCTTTGCCGTAGCCCAGGGTATCGACAGCCAGATTATCATCGACCGCAGGGGTGCTCAGCAGCTCATTGGCCGTGGTGACATGCTGTTCCAGATCGACGGCGAGTTGACGCGCTTGCAGTGCCCGTTTGTCGATACGCCCGACATCGTTCGCATCTGTGACTACATCAAGGAGCAAGAGGACAATGACCGTGACATCAACCACGATAATCCCTACATGCTGCCCGAGTACGTCGGCAAGGACGAGGGAGGCGGCAGCGATGCCAATGTGGGCAACGTCAAGGACCGTGACCCGTTGTTTGAGGAGGCCGTGCGCTACGTCGTCATGAGCAACACCGCCAGCACCTCGTCGCTGCAACGCCGCTACGAGATCGGTTACAACCGCGCTGGCCGTCTGATGGATCAGATGGAGCATGCAGGCATCGTCGGCCCCGCTCAAGGCAGCAAACCACGCCAAGTGCTCGTCAGCCCAATGGATATCGAACAACTGTTCTCTTAACTGACAATTCTCATAGGAGTGCCGTCCCCGATGCGGGTTGGCACTCTTTTTGCTATAATGTACTGGAGAGATTGGATTTAATTAATTGTGTCAATGATGAAAAGAATATTGTTTTTAATGATAAGTTGCATTGCGGCCATGGTAGGTCTGGCACAGACGCCTGCCGCCATGCTTGACAAGTGTGTGGCAGCCATCAATGCGAGTGGTGGCGTGACCGCGAATTATAGTGTGACCACCAATCAGGGAACGAGTTCGGGCACGATAGCGATGCAGGGCAACAAGTTTCGCATCATCTCGCCCGAGGCCAAGTGCTGGTATGACGGCAAGACTCAATGGTCGTGGTCGCCCCTGACCAGCGAGGTCAACATCTCATCGCCCACCGCTAGCGAATTGCAACTGACCAATCCGCTAGCCGCCGCAGCCCATTTCAAAGCCAACTTCAACATGAAGAAGGCCAAAGCCAAGACGCCCAACACCTTTGTCATCAAACTGACACCCAAAAAGAAAGACAACATCAAGACTATATGGCTCTACTTTGACCAGACGACCTCGCTGCTGCGCACTGCGCGCTTCGAGATGAGCGACAAGACCGTTAACACCGTCAAAATCACGGGCTATAAACACAAGTCCCTACCAGCCTCGACCTTCACCTTTGACAAATCGCAGGTACCGGCTGGAACCGATGTAGTGGACTTGAGGTAAAAAGGATGGAGGCTACGCCGTCACACCCGTAATATAACGTCAACTCGATGAAATTGTTTACTTATAATCAGCGCGTTAGCAACTCCCCATCTAGTTTTAGAGGAGGAACTCCTCCCCCGCTGGGGGGAGGTGGCACGAAGTGCCGGAGGAGGGGGAGTAGGCAGGGGCGTTGATGCTACTGTGACGATGCATGCCATAGGTGGGATCGACGCCCCCCGGCCCCCTCTTATCCAAGAGGGGGAGCTGAGTATCAACAGTTTATTTTCATCGAACTCAAGTTAACTTAACACAGAGAATCATGTATCATTATTTCATTGGTCCGGCTGTCGGAGCACTTATCGGTTATATTACCAATTACATCGCAATCCGCATGTTGTTCAGGCCTCACAATGCCTGGTACGTCATGGGCATACATATCCCGTTCACACCAGGTATCATCCCGAAGGAGAAAAGCCGCATCGCAGGCTCGATCGGAAAGGCCGTGAGCGAGAATCTGATGAACCGCGAGGTGCTGGAAAAGAGCCTGTTAAGTCCCGAGATGCTGGAAAAGATGAACAATGCCATCGACGAGTTTGTGGCTACTCAGAGCCAGAACACCGAGACCATTGTGCAATTTGCCGGGCACTATCTGTCGCAGGAGGACATCGATGCCATGAAGCAGAACGCGACCACGGGCGTTGTCAAAATGATATCGGGCAAGTTGCAGGACAGCCACTTGGGAGACAGCATCGCACACATGGCCATCGAGCATGTCATGGAGAAGACACGCAATAGCGTGGTGGGACTCTTCGGCGCAGACAAGTTTGTCGCCGGTCTAGCCCAACCCATCGAGAAATTGCTTGCCAAACACATCAACGAGATTCTGCAAAACAACTCCCAACAGATGATTGAAGGCTTAGTCATCGACGAATCAGAAAAGTTGATGGGCATGACCATGAGCCAACTGGTCTCGGGGCATGATGAGCAAGTGGCACAGATCAAGAGCGGCATCCAGAGCGCTTACAAGACCATCATTACCGAGCATCTGCCCCGCATCCTGCAGGACATCGACATCAGCAGCATCATCGAGCAACGCATCAATGAAATGGACATGGACGAGGCCGAGGCCATCATCCTAGACGTGATGAAAAAAGAGCTCCGCGCCATTGTATGGCTCGGAGCCCTGTTAGGTTGTATCATGGGAACGATTACGTCCCTCTTCTGATTAACGCGAGTTTGATGAAATTATTGATTGTCAATCAGCGTATTAGCAACTCCCCCTCTAAGATTAGAGGGGGCCGGGGGGCGTTGATTCCACCGATTAAGGTTATTTATTGCTGTATCACGAACGCCCCCGCCCTAACGGGCACCCCCTCTTAACCAAGAGGGGGAACTGAGTATCAGCACTCTATTTTCGCCGAACTCACGTTGATTATTTTACTTCCCACGTGTCACCCGCCATGATAACATCCTGGAGGCAGGTGAAGCCGTGCTTGGCCTTGGCTTCCTCAACCTGCTCGGCAACAGCAGTCTCGTAGGTGGGAGCTTCAACGGCACGAATAACACCGAGGGCAACGGGCAGATCGGTGCCGTCCATCATGGCGAGCATCTGATGCAAGAAGAAGCTCTCGCAATGAGCATCATGCACGAGCACGTCGTCGATGGTGTAACCGTCCTCACCGATGGTTACCGCCTTGAGGCCAAAACCATCCTGTACGAGGCCGCGGTTATTGTCCTTACCGAAGATCATCTTCTCGCCATGGACAAGATGGATGGTGCGGTCGGGACGATTCTCACGGTCGGTGATGTAGCTGTGGATGCCGTTGTTGAAAATCATACAATTCTGCAGAATCTCAACTACTGAACACCCCTTGTGCTCGGCTGCTGCCATCATCACCTCCTGGCTGATGTCCAACGCCACATCCAGGCTGCGGGCAAAGAACGTGCCGCGAGCGCCGAAGGTCAACTCGGCGGGGATGAAGGGATCCTCGACAGTGCCATAGGGCGAAGACTTGGACTTGAAGCCACGAGCGCTCGTGGGCGAGAACTGGCCCTTCGTTAGACCGTAGATACGGTTATTGAGCAACAGCAAGTTAACATCAATATTGCGGCGCACCTCGTGAATGAAGTGGTTGCCACCGATAGCGAGACAGTCACCATCGCCTGACACCTGCCAAACGGTCATGTCGGGGTTAGCGGTCTTGAAACCGGTAGCCACGGCACCGCCACGGCCATGAATGGTGTGGAAGGCGTAAGTCTTGGTATAGTAAGGCAGTCGCGAACTGCAACCGATACCGGAAATCACAGCGGTCTTCTCGGGAGGGATATTCAACTGTGCCATGGCCTTGAGCAGGACATTGAGCACAGCATGGTCACCGCAACCGGGGCACCAACGCACGGGCTGGTTATTCTTGAAATCAAGCGGCTTATGAGCCAAGGGCTGGATATTTTCGTTCTTTTCCATTACAATTCCTCCTCCATCATGATGTTTTTAACTCCATCGACAATCTCCTGAACCAGGAACGGCTGACCTTGTACCTTGTTGATGTGGCAGATGTTCAGGTTGGGCACCTTGCTCTGCAGGTAATTGGCCAATTGGCCAGTGTTCAACTCAGCGACAATCACCGTCTTATAGCGGCTCAGCAACTCGGCAGTGTTCTTGGGCAGCGGGTTGATATAGCGTATGTGTGTCATGGCGATTCTGAAGCCTTCGTCATTCAGACGGTTAACGGCATCCAGGATGTGGCCATAGGTGCTACCCCAGCCCAGAATAATCGTGTCGGCACTGGCATCGCCCTTGAGCTTGAGCTCGGGGATGTCATTGGCAACGTTGGCAATCTTCATTCGGCGGGTCTCAACCATGTGGGCATGGTTGATGGGATCGTTGCTCAGCACACCCAGGTTGTAGTCCTTCTCCAGACCACCGACCACGTGTTCCAGCCCCTTAGTGCCGGGGATGGCCCAGTAGCGGATGCCCAGGGCATTGCGCATGAACGGCGTCCAAGTGGGCTTCAAAGTCTCAGGGACATAGTTGGGCTTGATGACAGGATACTCACCCTCCTCAGGGATGCGCCATGCCGAAGAACCGTTGGCGATAAAGGCGTCGGTCAACAGGATAACGGGCGTCATGTGCTCGATTGCGATGCGGGCAGCCTGGAAGGCCATCTTGAAACAGTCGGTGGGCGAAGCGGCAGCGAGCACCACCAGGGGGCTCTCACCACTGCGGCCATACAGGGCCTGGTTCAAGTCGGTCTGCTCGGTCTTGGTGGGAAGGCCCGTAGAAGGACCGCCACGCTGCACATCAACGAGCACCAGAGGAAGTTCGGCCATCACAGCCAAACCCAGGGCCTCGCTCTTCAATGCCAAACCAGGGCCGGATGTCGTTGTCACGGCCAAATGGCCAGCGAAAGCAGCGCCGATTGCGGAACAGATACCTCCTATCTCGTCCTCCATCTGAATGGCTTTCACACCCAAGTCACGGCGCTTGGCCAGTTCATGAAGGATATCGGTAGCGGGAGTGATAGGATAAGAACCCAGGAACAAGGGACGTCCGCTCATCTCAGAAGCCTTGATCAGGCCCCATGCGGTCGCCTTGTTGCCACTAACATCAGTGTAAGTGCCAGGACGCACCTCATCGCTCTGGATACGATAGGTAGAAACGGTGGCGTGGATGTTGTGACCATAGTTGTAACCGCCCTTGATCACCAACTCGTTGGCGGCATAGACCTCGGGCTTGTCGGCAAACTTGGCCTTCAAGAACTTCAAGGGAGCCTCCATGGGTCGGTTAAAGAGCCAGCACACCAGACCGAGGGCAAACATATTGCGGCACTTGAGCTGTGCCTTCAAGTCCATGCCCGTGTCCTTGAGGGCCTCCTTGACCATCGTGGTGATGGGAGCCTCGATGACTTGCGCATTGAGGTTCAGCTCCTCATAGGGATCGGTGGTCGTGTACAAGGCCTTGTCAAGGCCAGCCTGGGTAAAGGTGTCGATGTCAACAATGGCGGCACCCCCCTTGCGCAAGAACTGTGCGTTCTGCTTGAGGGCGGCGGGATTCATTGCCACCAGCACGTCACACTCGTCACCTGGCGTGTGAACGCCGTGACCGATATGCACCTGGAAACCGGACACACCGCCCAGTGAGCCCTGCGGTGCGCGGACCTCGGCGGGATAATCGGGGAAAGTGGAAATGCGGTCCCCAAGCCCCGCACTCACATTAGAGAAGATGTTGCCAGCCAACTGCATGCCATCGCCGCTGTCGCCCGAAAAGCGCACGACAATGCTCTGCCTGAACTGGACTTTTGCTTTTTCTGCCATTTCTTTTTATTTTCTATCTCTCATTGATTTGAAAACTGCCGCAAAATTACAACTTATTTCTCGACCAAAAGGTTTTTTTGTGAATATAATTACACAAATTGATCAGTTTATCTTCACGGCCACTCTCAAACCACTGATAATAATATGAAAATTTGCCTATTAGCTATCAAAAAAAGGACTTTCGGGGTAATTTTTTCTATCTATGCTTGGCTGATAAAAATAACTTTGTTACCTTTGCCAAGTCATTGCGGAATAGTGGTTTTACCACTTAGCAAGGACATAATGTGCGAACAAAGTTAAGTATATAGATAGACACGAAATCATTTTTTAATAGTATTGTTTAACAAATTAATTATTTGTCTATGAAAAAATTCTTTACTCTTATTGCTATGATGGTCATGCTGGCCTTCTCTTCGCAGGCAGCATACTACATCGTAGGTAATGTGCCTTTTGGCAACTGGAATCCCGCCGCTGGTGTGGAGATGACCCAGAACAGCGATGGCACTTACAGCTATACTGCTGCCATCAATGGCGCTGTATGGTTTGTGTTCAGTGATGGTCTCGACAGCAGTTGGGACACCTTCAACGCCAACTACCGTATCGGCCCGTCAACCGGTGCCGACCAGACCGTAGAGGCTGGTGGCTGGATCAACACCCAGAAGCAGGGCAACGGCAACGGTGCCTACAAGTTCACCGGTACTGGTGGCGACTATGTGTTCACCCTTGATCCCGTGAACATGAAGTTCAAGATTGAAGGCTATGTGGCTCCCATCGATATTGACTCTTACACCGTAGCCGGCGCTCCCGCAGTCGTATTCGGTACTGAGTGGGATCCCGAGAACACCAGCAATGACATGATCAAGCTGGAGAACGGCAACTATGAGCTGAAGAAGTTCGGCATCGAGTTGGCTGAGGGTACTGAGCTGCAGTTCAAGGTGGTAGGTAACCACAGCTGGGACTACAGCTGGCCCACCGACAACATGGTTGTTCCCATCAGCCAGAACGGCACCTATGACATCACTTTCAGGTTTGAGCCTGAGACCGAGCAGATTCACTGCCAGCTCATCAGGTCAGGCAGCATCGACATCCTCACGGGTGAGCTTTACATCCTGGGCGAGGTATTTGACCAGACTTGGGCACCCAACCAGGGCGTACAGATGGACACCGAGGATGGCAACATCTTCACTGCCACCATCGTAACCAATGGTCAGAACATCGATGAGAACGACGGTATCGGTTATAGCTTCTTCTCCTTCACCACCAAGCTTGGCGAGGACGAGAACGACTGGTCTGGCATCGCTGCTTATCGCATTGGTGCTACTGAGGACGGTTATCTGGTAACTCCCGACCTGTTCGGCATCGAGCTCCCGATGAGCAACTTCGGTACACCCAACAGCTTCAAGCTTCCCGCTGGCACTTACAATGTGACCGTTAACCTGGAGGCTAAGACCATCGTGATCACCGCTGCTGGCGATCAGCCCGGTGAGGGTTATGGCATCACCAAGGTTTGGGACATCACTGGTTTGGATACCATGCTGAGCACTGCCGACGTTCGTCAGGGCTTCGGTATGAACGGCTTGTTCTACATCAACAACAAGGCAGACCAGAGCATTATCGTTATCGGCGAGGACGGCATTGCCAACACTACCTATCCCGGTGGCGCTAACTGCGGTATGACCCGCGACGAGGCTGGTAACCTGGTTGTCAGCAACGCCAAGTTCCCCGATGCTTGG
This sequence comes from uncultured Bacteroidales bacterium, assembly GCA_902776435.1. Taxonomy (GTDB): domain Bacteria; phylum Bacteroidota; class Bacteroidia; order Bacteroidales; family Muribaculaceae; genus Sodaliphilus. The sequence goes on from CACYQB010000020.1 coordinate 27,155, forward strand.
GCCGAGGATGCTACCATCAAGGTGATCAACCCCGAGACTAACGAGATGAAGGAATACACCGTTCCCGCTGAGTGCGGCATCGAAGGTCGTTGCGACTTCCTCGGCTTCGCCCAGGGTAACCTGATGGAGGACGGTGTTATCTACCTGACCGGTGCAGCCAACAATGGCGTTTCTATTATGACCATCGCCGGTGGCGAGGTAGTCGTTGACGAGTGCTTCGTAGCTCCCTGTGACGGCCTGACTCCCACCAGCTCGACCGTGATCAACTACTACAAGGACATCAATGGTGAGGATGCTCTGCTTTACGTTACCCGTAACGCTCAGCCCCTGAAGCTCATGGCCGATGGTGAAAACATCGTTGCCACTACCGTTGTCGTTCCTGAAAAGGGTAACTGCAACGGCATGTTCCCCTTCATCTGGGACGGCAAGGAGTTCTACATCTATCCCCAGAAGCCTGACTACCAGAATGGTTTTGCTATCGCCGAGGCTGGCGCCGATGAGCCCATCGCAGTAGTTCCCTCGACCGTTACTGCCAACGCCAATACATATCAGGCCAACTGGCTGAACGCCGAGGTTGACGCTGATGGCAAGGGTGTGACCATCTATCAGTACTATCCTGGTGGCAACATCGCTGTTTACCGTCTGACCAAGGGTACCGGCGACGTTGAGGAACTCATCAGTGACGTTGAGAAGGTTGTATCGAGCGTACGCTACTACAACATCATGGGTCAGGAGATGAGAGAGGCCAACGGTCTCACCATCGTTGTGACCACCTACACCGACGGCAGCCACAGCGCCGTTAAGGTCATCAAGTAAGATCAATTAACTTGAGAAAAAATTGGAGCGGTTCCCTTATGGGAGCCGCTCTATTTTTACTTGCTATCACTTTGATTGACAGCATTTGTTAACGAATCAAAAAAAAAAACAGAAAACTCTCTATAACGCTTGGATTTTATCGCTTTTATACATAATTTTGTGAGCAAAGTATAACAACAGGGCTCGTTGTTTTTCATGCTAAGACCAGAAATTATTAACACATTAAATATTTTTATTTATTATGAGAAGATTATTACTTTTAGCCATATTGATGGCACTGACAATGAGCCTTAGCGCCCAAAATGATGATCCTCACGCCAGCGGCTACTGGGCGGTGATTATTGACAAGAACAATCAGGAGGTATGGTACAAATTAGAGACATCTGACTCTGATTTTTTACATACTAGTGGTATTGTCGTCGCTGATACGTCTTTAGCTGACTATGACAACTGGGGTGATACCCATGTCAATATTCCACTCTTTTTTGTCGTTGATGGTAAACGCTATGGCGGGCCCGAGGAGATGACCGAAGCCTATTTTTGGAATCCAATGGAGAATCCGCTTTACGAGAACGATAACTATTACTATATCGATTCTGATCGCTTTTATCTATTGGGTATTTACACGGACCCTGAGACCCAACAGTATTATTGTTACGTTTTTTGGATTGATTGCTATACCGACAAACCTGTCATCAGTTACAAAGTCACAAATGATGCCGTTACCGTCACAGCGACGGGGGATGGCGAAGTGAGGTTGTTTTTAGTAGAAGATGATTATGATAGTGAAGATTATTCACTACAGCCCGTTGAGAATCCATATAGCATTTTGAGAGGTGACAAAGATGAGACTTACTCATTTATGGCATTGGCAAAAGAACTGTGCCATTTCTGTAGTTGGGATGGAAGACTGGATGTAACTGTTCCAGCCCGCGACACTACCCATGATACGGGCTACTGGGTAGTGCTCATTGATAAGAACGGAAACGAAGTGTGGCATCAGCTTAAATCTGATGATAATCATGATTATTACTATACATATGTAAAATTGGATTTTTCAACATATGGTGATTTTGATCAAGAAACCGGCTATCGTCCAGATGTTTGTTTTAACTTCTCAATAGATGGTGTAAGATATGGCGCAGAAGAAGATCTATTACAAGCCGCCATGGGATATGCTATTGATAATCCATTATTTGCCAACGACAACCACTACACCGCTCCTGCTGGTTACTCCTATTTATTTGGCGTTTGTTACGACTACGAAGGCAATCCATATGTATATATTACTCAGGGATCGGATGTTGACGAAATTGGGGTTGACGGTAAGGTTGTATCGAGCGTACGCTACTACAACATCATGGGTCAGGAGATGAGAGAGGCTAACGGTCTCACCATCATCGTGACCACCTACACCGACGGCAGCCACAGCGCCGTTAAGGTCATCAAGTAAGATCAATTAACTTGAGAAATAATTGGAGCGGTTCCCTTATGGGAGCCGCTCTATTTTTAACCATTAGGCTGTCCGGTAAAAGAAGTCATGTTGTAGAATAAGCAGGCCGAAGGTCTGCACAAGGCTGTAAGCCTTGACTTGATTTAACAGCATGAGGGTGTGTCATAATTTCGTCTGTAATTATGTCCGAGCAAAGCACGGAGAAATTAAGCAAAAATTTGTATAAAAATTAAACAAAATAAATTTTTATTTTAATTTTATTTATAATTTTGTTTAATTTCTCGGCCGTTATGCCGATTAAAAATTCATAGGCTTATTATGCCCTATTCAAGGCCTCTGGCCTTGTGCAGGCCTACGACCTGCTCGCCTGCCACAAGTAAGCCCACCAGCCTGTCACAAATCTTGAATCGCGGGGCGCTTTATTTCAGTGCTTGTAGTAGGTGTCGTCGTCGAGGTGGTCGATATAGCCTTCATCGACGAGGAAGGATAGGGTTGACAGAATTTCGTCCTTGGGGAAGGACAGGGTGTTCAGGAATTCTTCCAGGCGGCGGGGACGCAGACCGGCCATGTAGAGGATGCCCTGCTGGACATCGGCGGGCTCATGGTCGCCCCGCTTGCGGTTGTCGATGCACAGGTCACAATGACCACACTCGTCGGCCTTGTTCTCACCGAAATAACTTAGCAGCATGCGTTCGCGGCATCCAGTGTCGCTATAAGCATAGTTGATGGTTGCCTCGACGCGACTGGTCATGCGGTCACGCAGGTCCTCATACACGGCTTTGGGGATGAGCACATGCTTGGGCTCCTCGCGAGAGGTGTTATATATTATATAAGGTGTACGCTTGCGCGGCACGTAATGCAGGATGCGCATGCGGGTGAGTTCGAGCAGTGATTTGTAGATGGTTTCCTGGTCAAGACCAGTGCGATAGGCAATAACGTCCTCGTTGATAAATACATAGTCGGCAAAAAGGCCCGTGTAGATACGCAGAATGGCCTGCAGCACCTGGTCGGCACCTGGCGTGTTCGTGTCCAAGTCATAGAGTTCGTCCTTGCGGGCATGGATCATCACTCGGGACTGAGTCTCAATCTCCTCAACAAATTCGATATAACCGGTTTGAGTAAGAATTTTCAATGCATTATGGGTTGGGAGGACGGGCAGATCGAACGTACGACAGAAGAGGTTGAAATTGAAGTCATACATCTGCTGGAATCCCTCGCCAAGGCTCACGCCAAGAAAATTGCCCACACGCTCATAGACACTGCGGATAAAGTCCTTGTCGGGGAACGCCTCGGTAACATGGCGGCGCAGGGTGCGTTGGTCGGTGTGCTTGACCAGCAAGACGGCATAGGAACGCTTGCCATCACGGCCTGCCCTACCCGCTTCCTGGTAATACTCCTCCAATGAATTGGGAATATCCACGTGGACGACCAGACGGACGTCGGGCTTGTCGATGCCCATGCCGAAGGCGTTGGTCGCCACCATGACACGGCACTCGTTGCTGGTCCACTTGTTCTGCTTGTCTTCCTTGTCCTCGACATACAGGCCAGCGTGATAATAGTCGGCATGGATGCCAGCGCGGTTGAGTTCGTCGCTGATCTGCTTGGTGCGCTGCCGCGAACGGACATACACGATGGCAGTGCCAGGCACTGAGCGCAGGATGTGAATGAGTTCGGCCACCTTCTCCTCGGTGGGTCGCACGACATAGGACAAATTGCTGCGCGCGAAACTCATCGAGAACACATTGGGTTGCCTGAAGGCCAGACAACGCTGGATATCCTCGACTACAACAGGCGTGGCAGTGGCGGTGAGCGCCAACACCGGGACGCTGGGGAAGAGTTTACGCACCTGGGCAATGCGGAGGAACGAAGGCCTGAAGTCATAACCCCACTGCGAAATGCAATGCGCCTCGTCCACAACGATGAGCGAAACCTTCATCTGGCGCAGGCGCTCCATGAACGATTGGGACTGCAGGCGCTCGGGCGAGACGTAGAGGAACTTGCAGTTGCCATACAAGCACTTCTCGTAGGTGCGGTTGACCTCGGCCCGCGTCAAGCCGGCATAGAGGTAAGTCGCCTTGATGTGAAGGGAACGCAGGCGGTCCACCTGATCCTTCATCAACGAGATAATGGGCGTGACAACAAGGGCCATGCCGTCCATGGCCATTGTAGGAACCTGAAATGTAATGGATTTGCCGCCACCCGTGGGCATCAAGCCCAAGGTGTCGCGGCCAGCGAGGACCGAGTCGATGATATCCTGCTGCAGCGGCCTGAAGGCGTCGTAACCCCAGTATTTCTTGAGAATATCAAGAATCGGCTTGGGCTGACTCGGCATCATCGTGCAGTTTTATAGCCTTGACCATAAGTTGCACCGTAGTGCTCATGCGATGTCGGGTCTCTTCGATCGTATAGCAGATGTCCACCGCCTTGCCGGCCTTGAGAGCATCATTGTAACCAGCCATGCCAAATGCGATGGCGTTGAACACCTTGTTGCCGTCCTCGTCCACCAGATCGAGCTTGATGTGCTCCGACTTCTTGCCGACCACCTTACTCGTGCCCTGATCGTAGAGTTTGCGGGTGACAAACAGCGGTTTGCTGTTGCCAGGACCGTAAGGATTGAGCATGCGCAGGTAACGCAGGAATGCGCCGTTGATCTCGGGTAGCTTGAGTTCGCAGTCGATATCCATGGCGGGCGTCACCTGTTCGTCCTGGATGTGCTCCTCGACATACTCGGTGAGGCGACGGCGGAATTCGGGGATGTTTTCCTCCTTGATGGAGAGGCCCACGGCATTGGTATGTCCGCCGAAGGTCTCGAGCAGGTCACGGCACGACTTGATGGCGCTATAGACGTCAAAGCCACGTACCGAGCGGGAGGAACCCGTGGCGATACCATCGGCATAATAGGTGAGCACCACCGACGGGCGGAAGTAAAGCTCTGCCAAGCGGGCAGCCACAATGCCGATAACGCCCTTGTGCCAGTTGCGGTCATAGATGACAATAGGTTTCTTGCCATCGAGCACCTGAGCGTGGCGGTCGATAATCTCGTTGGCCTCGACAGTCACTTGGCTGTCAAGCTCCTTGCGGTTGCTGTTATACTGGTCGATGCGCTTGGAAATCTCCATGGCCGACTGGCTGTTGCGTGTCACTAACAGCTCAACAGACTCCTGGCCTGACTCCATGCGTCCCGAAGCGTTGATGCGTGGACCTATCTTGAAGATGATGTCGTTGATCGTCAGCTCGTGACGCTGCAGGCCACAGGTGCGGATAATGCTGCGCAGGCCGACGTTGGGGTTGTTGTTCAGACGGCGCAAACCATAGAACATCATCACCCTGTTCTCGCCAGTCAGCGGCACAATATCGGCAGCGATACTCACAGCCACGAGGTCGAGCATAGCCTCCAAGTTGTACATCGTACCCAGGCCATTGCTCTTAGAGAAGGCCTGCATGAACTTGAAGCCCACGCCACATCCCGACAAGCCCTTGAAGGGATAGGTGTCGTCAACCAATTTGGGATTTAGGATTGCCGAGGCATCTGGCAACTCATCGTCAGGGACATGATGGTCGCAAACGATGAAATCGATGCCCTTCTGCTTCGCATAGGCAATCTCGTCGACTGCCTTGATACCGCAGTCGAGCACAATGATTAATTTCACCCCAATCTGCTCAGCATAATCGATGCTCTGCAACGAGATACCATACCCGTCGTCGTCACGTGTCGGGATATAGTACACCAGATTGGAGTAAATGTTTTGAAGATACTTATAGACGAGCGCTACAGCCGTGGTACCATCCACGTCGTAGTCTCCGTACACCATGATCTTCTCTTTGGCCCCTAACGCCTTGTTTAGCCTTGCCACTGCCTTGTCCATGTTCTTCATCAAGAACGGGTCGTGCAGCTGTTGAAGCGAGGGGTAGAAGAAGTCGTGGACTGACTCCGCGTCTTTCAAGCCCCTGAGCACCAACAACCGAGCGATCGAGGGGCAATTGGGGAACTGGGCCGCCAACTGCTCCTGGGCAATGCGTTCGTCGGATGTTAGAGGTAAGTAATTCCATTTACTTATCATTTATGTTAGTTTTTTTAGTATGCAAAGATAGGGGCTCACTGCCGCAGAGCAATGAACAAGTGGAGAAAATGATATATTTCGTTGGGGTTCAATTAATTAAAGAAGCGGTTTTTAATAAGCACCGTCGATAGGTTGCCACCAATTCTTTACACCCCACCATTTTAGACCACAAAATTACAGCATTTGAGAGATTATTCAAAGCAATAAGGGAACAAATACGCATGCTTTTTACGCATTTTATAGAAATTTAACAACCTAAACTGAGTTCTGCTCCCTGTATAGAAGGCTTTCCGGGTGATAATTTCTTAAAGTGTTACTTTAATGTTTTAATGGTATCGGACACAAAATCAAAATCGTTAACCAGCCACTTGGCCAATTAACGATTCCATTTGATGAGGTCGCTAGCGGATTCGAACCGCTGTGCCCGGTTTTGCAGACCGATGACTAAACCACTCATCCAAGCGACCTTTTGTGTTTAGCGGTGCAAAATTACAGCTACTTTTTGACCTGTGCAACTTTATCGGCACATTTTTTTGCAGAATTTTTCTCTGGCTTCTGGCACACGTCCTTTAATTTGCATGCAGCACAAGCAGTTAAAGCCGATTTCCTGCCATCGACAGCCCTCATGATTGCACGCACCGCAGCCACCACTGCTGCACCCACGATCACTCCTGCAAGAACATATTGAATGAAGTCACTCATTATATTTCACCTTATTTAGAAGGATTGAAGTTCTTTTTCACGAGATTACGCAGCTTGGCCGGGGTCAAGTCGGCCGGGTATTCAGTAAACGGCAACACGGTGTGGCAACCGTTATTGTACTCGCTGCAGCCATAAGCCGTCCGGCCCCTGACCAAGTGGCCTTTGCCACAGACGGGGCACGGTATTTCCTCGATACTCTTGAGCCTGGGGGCACGAGCTTTCTTGGGCTTGCCCTCTCCATCGGCAGCCGATGGCGCCTTAGGCTTGGAAGGCTTGCCGTGCTCAACGGCAATGCTGCCACTACTGTTATCGCGCAAAACGTTGATGACGATTTCGCCGATCATCTGTTTCAGTTCCGCTATGAACTGTGCAGCACTGTATTCACCTCGTTCAATCTCTCGCAACTTCTTCTCCCACAACCCAGTGAGCGCAGCACTCTTAAGTAATGGTTCATGGATTGTATCAATAAGTTGAATGCCCGCCATCGTGGGAGCCAGACTCTTGCGCTCCTTACGGATGTAGCGGCGCTTGAACAAGGTCTCAATGATTGCGGCACGGGTCGAAGGTCTGCCGATGCCATTCTCCTTCATCGCATCGCGCAGTTCCTCGTCATCGACGGTTTTACCCGCCGTTTCCATCGCGCGAAGCAGGGTTCCCTCGGTATAAGGCTTTGGGGGCTGCGTCGTGCGCTTGAGCACCGATGGCTCATGAGGGCCGCTCTCCCCTTTTTCGAAGTGCGGCATCACGCCATTATCCTCATCGTCAGCCTTTTCCTTGCCTTCTTCCTCATTATTCTTCTCACCCGGTTTATTGTACAATTCACGCCATCCAGGCTTGAGAATTTCCTTACCCGTCGCCTTGAAGCCATACTCGCCCACTTGAGCCATGACAGTAGTCGTATTAAACTCACAATCAGGATAAAAAGCAGCGATAAAGCGCATGGCGATAAGGTGATAGACGCGCTTTTCCTCGGGTGTCATCGCCACTGTCGCCGGATTGACGTTAGTGGGAATGATGGCATGGTGGTCAGTGACCTTGCTGTTGTCAAACACCTTTTTGCTCTTGGGCAACTTGCTGAGCGCCAGCACAGGAGCCGTCAAGTTGGCATAGGGCACCATAGCCTGCAGGATGCCAGGCACCTGCGGATAAATGTCGTCACTCAGATAAGTTGTGTCCACGCGGGGATAAGTTGTCGCCTTTTTCTCATAAAGGGACTGAATGGTCTTGAGGGCTTCATCGGCCGACATGCCAAACTTCTTATTGCACTCCACCTGCAAACTCGTCAAGTCGAACAGGCGAGGTGGCGCTTCCTTTCCTTTCTTGGTCTCGACCGAAGTGACTTCAAGCGGCAACTGCTTGATATTCTCTACAATAGCATTTGCTTCGCCTTCGGTCTTAAAGCGGCCACGAGTGCTATTGAAGGTAACGCCACGGTATTTTGTTTTCAGCTCCCAATAATCCTCGGGAACGAAATTGTCTATTTCACGTTGGCGGGTAACGATCATGGCCAGTGTGGGTGTCTGCACCCTGCCCACAGACAACACATCACGCGAGCGCGAATATTTTAAGGTGTACAAGCGCGTAGCGTTCATACCTAATATCCAGTCGCCAATGGCGCGAGACAAACCCGCAAAGTACAGGTTATCAAAGTCTTTGGAATCCTTCAGTTCGTGGAATCCCTTGCGGATACTTTCGTCGGTCAACGACGATATCCACAATCGCTTGACAGGCTTGTTACAACCTGCCTTCTGGTAAACCCATCGCTGAATGAGTTCGCCCTCCTGGCCAGCATCACCGCAGTTAATCACCTCATCGGCCCCAGCAATCAAGCTCCGAATAACATTAAACTGTTGCTCTATACCTTTATCGTCTTTTAGCTTAATACCAAAACGTTGCGGTATCATGGGAAGTTGGCCAAGGCTCCACCATTTCCAGTGATCTGTGTAGTCGTTGGGCTCCTTGAGCTCACAGAGGTGCCCGAAAGTCCACGTCACCTGATAGCCATTGCCCTCGAAGTAGCCTTCGTGCCTGTCATTGGCACCAAGCAACCGGGCAATGTCACGTGCCACACTGGGTTTCTCTGTAACGCAAACCTTCATTTTTCAGATAAGAGATGAGAGTTAATAGATAATAGATAATAGATAAAACTTATAGTATCACTTTAAAATAATGACTATTATTCTCCGAGTTTCTGGGATTTGGCCTCGTTCCAGAGCTCGTCCATTTCGGCCAATGTCAGCTCATTGACGTGATGACCCTGCTCATTGGCTTTCTGCTCGATATAGTTAAAGCGGGCAATGAACTTGCGGTTGGTACGCTCGAGGGCGTTATCGGGACGCACTCCATAAAGGCGCGCCGCGTTAATGAGCGAGAAGAACAGGTCACCGAATTCCTTTTCACGGCCCACCTCGCTGTTCCCCTTCAACTCGGCCTCCACCTCGTTAAACTCTTCACGCACCTTGTCCCAAACATCTTCCTTGTGCTGCCAGTCAAAGCCCACATTGGCGGCTTTTTCCTGGACACGTTCGGCCTTGATGAGCGACGGCAGGCTGCGTGGCACACCGCTGAGCACCATCTTGTTACCACCCTTCTCCTTCATCTTGAGCACTTCCCAGTTCTGGAGGACCTGGGCAGCGGTATCGGCCTTCTCCTCGCCAAAAACATGGGGATGACGGAACACCAACTTCTCGCACAACGCGTCACAAACGTCAGCAATGTCAAACTTGCCCTTCTCGTCACCGATCTTGGCATAAAAGACAATGTGCAGAAGCACGTCGCCCAATTCCTTGCGGATTGTTTCGTCGTCATCTGCCATGATGGCATCGGCAAGCTCCATGGTTTCCTCGATGGTGTTGGGGCGCAGACTCTCATTGGTCTGTTTACGGTCCCAAGGGCACTTCACGCGCAGCTCATCCAAGATATCGAGCAGCCGTCCGAAGGCCTCCAGTTTTTTCTCTCTGCTGTTGTTAGGCATTTTATCTTTTTATGATTTAGTTATCAGGTTGCAAAGTTATAAAAATTTTTGATAACACCGCCTTGCCGCCAGCCATCATCTAGTCCAAGTACAACAAAGCGCCCTTCATAAAGAAAAGGCGCTTGCTTGTCATTATCGGCTGTAAATTATAAGTATAGGATGATTTCAATCAGTAAGTTCACATCCGCAATGTTAATTTCTCCGTCTTGGTTAATGTCATATTTGCGCATCTCTTCATCATCAACAGGATCTCCGAGAATGATTCCTATCACTCTGTTCACATCGCCCATGTTAGGCCCATCCGGAAATGGCGGAAATATCCAGCCTCCATCGTCGCCCTGCATGAACTTATAATCCAAGTAAGCACCAGGGAACGCAAAGCGAACGATTGCCTCGCGATAAGTAACATCTTCAGGCAGAGGCTCAGCCACAACTTTGGCGGTCACAAGACCTGAGAATTCCCCCTCCTTTATATCGTCGATCAACTCGATGCTTAACCAATCGGGCACTTCGTCACCGTCGCAGGATAAAACCCAATCATCATCGGCACTGGGCATCCATGCCCAGAACTCGATACTTGCGGTAAAATGGTCGGCACCAAACCACTTTGTCATGAGGCCGCCCTCGTCGGGGAAGTGGTACTCACCGTCCTCAGCATTGTAGTTGAAGGTCAGATAGGGGTTCTCGGTGCTCAGGAAGATGGACAAACCCGTCTTCATTTCGCCAGACCTGAAAAAATTGTTGAGGCCAGCCCACACATAGTCACCGATGTTGCCATCTTCATCAACGGCAGCATACTTGAGGTAGGCCAACTCTCCATATCCCTCGTCATCCTCAACATTGCTACATATTAATGCGGAGAAATCTTTCAAGTTTTCCATTCCGGGGTCGTTATAACCATCAATAACCACGAGAATAGCACAGTCAATCGTCGGGGTGATGTCAATTTCCAGGCCATCCTCCTCATCATAGAGGGTGAAGAAAACGAGGTCACCAGTAGCGTCTGCAGTCTCGGGAGTCAGGGTTGCGCGACCCTTGGCAATGAGTTCACCGGGCTCATCGGGCAGCACTACATAACCGTCATCCTGATAAGGGGGAATCTCATCGATTTTATAAACCTTACAGGTCATGTCGACTTGACCTGTGACCTCGAGGATGGCGCAGTCAAGAACCACCTGGTTGAGCAGATAAGGTGCCGTCGGCTTTTCAAATGCCTGGGCGATACCATCAACGAAGCCACCGCCATTGGTACCACCATTCTTACCGAACCACCAGCCATTTTCGTTGCTGCCGTAAGGTACGGCACCACTATAGTAAGTCATGGGGTAACGCTGGTCATTGTTGCGGCCACCGTAGCAGAAAGTCTTACTTGACTTGAGGATATCCATATCCCAATAATCCATCGTGTTGGGGAGCGATAGCACTTTACCAAACTTGAGATCTTGTACCATCCCTGGAGTCTGCGGGATATAATAGGGATATTGGAAGTAATTCTCGAGTATGGGGGCATCAACTGACTCAATATCATATTTCACCTTCAAATCTCTGGTTCTCTCTTCATGAGTCTCCAGTTCATCAGCAGCATTATATAATTCATAAGACCACCAGAATTCATCAGACTCGCTAAAGCCAGGAGCAATGACGGGGAAAGTATATTCCACATAAGGCTTTACAAAGATATAAGGAGCATAGTACATACCCGCGTATGCTCCATTTTCTACCACAATGCACCCAGAAAAAGCTCCAGCAGGACGGCAATAGAAGGGCTTCACATCTCCCGATCTTTTGGCCCTGGCAGGAGACAGTTGTCCAGGATCGCGCATTTTCATTTCTTGGGCCTGGCAACTAGGGCGGGTTATTGACTGAGGCCGTGCTGGCAGTACGGCAACATTTCGGCTATTCAACTGGGCGCGGCCACTCAACAGGGTTAGCGCCGCCATCATTAAGAGTAGGGATCGTTTAAACATGTCGCTGATGATTAAAAATTAATATGATATTTCCTATAAAAAAATAATTAGTCTGCAAATATACTGATATTTTTGGAGAAACAAAACAAAAAACGGTAGTTTTTACATTCTTCTTGAGGAAATTTTGTACTTTTGCAGCCAATTTTTAAAACAATAACACGATAACCGCAATGACAAGAAAACTGATGCTGCTTACCCTATGCACTACCCTACTGGGGTTGTGCGCCATGGCACAAGGTAACAACACCCGTATGGGAGGTGATGAAAATGACGAAACCGAATCGCTGGCAGAGCGCATTTTCAAGCTGGAAAAGAAGACCGACGCATTCAATTTCCATATCAATTTCGCATCGAGCCTGATTGCCGAAGACGCAAATTGTGGCAAGTGGGATTCACGCTTCATCTGCCGCGACCTGCGCCTCGACATCAAGGGTGACATCACTCCCAAGGTGTTCTACCGTATCCGTCACCGCTTCAACAGCAACCAGACCGCCAAGGGACTGGACAACTTCGCCAAAGCGACCGACATCATGATGGTGGGCTACCGCCCCAGCGAGAAGGTCAATATCGCCGCCGGCAAGCTGTGCCAGATCTGGGGCGGCTTTGAATACGATCAGAACCCCATGGAGATTTACCGCTATAGTGACCTCATCGACATGATGGACATCTTCATGGCCGGTGCTATGGTGAGCTACCGTCCTGTACCCACCCAGGAAGTTGCATTCCAGGTGACCAACAGCTATAACGGCTCGTTTACTGAGGACCTGGGAGAGGGTCCGCAGATTGTCACCGATGACCTGCAACGGCCCGAGATGCTGCAGAGGAGCCGCACCCCTTTCACTTACATCCTGAACTGGAACGGAGATTTTCTGCAGAGCCAATTGCAGACCCGCTGGGCATGGGGTATCCAAACCCAGGCTAAACATAAATACAGCCGCATGGTCACCCTGGGTCAGCGTCTGAATCTGTCGAATTACCAGTTATACTTTGACTACTTCGGCGAATGGGATGACGTGGACCGCCTGCACTATGCCACCCATGACCTGCAGGACATGATTGCTCCGGGCTCGACCCACCTGGGCAAGGTGCACAGCCACACCTTCATCGCCAAGATGAACTGGCAGTTCGCCCCCAAGTGGAACCTGATGCTCAAGGGCACTTACGAGACCACGAGTATCGCCAAGATTAAAGACCTGCACAATTACCGCAAATCGATTGGCTATCTGGGCAGTATCGAGTACTGGCCGATGCCCAAGAAGCTGGACTTCCGCGTGTTCCTTGCATACCTGGGACACAAGTACGATTTCAACAAGGCCAGCGGCTTGCAGGACTATAATACTAACCGCGTGGAGCTCGGCTTCATGTACCGCATCAAGTGCTACTAATTACCGCGGCAGAGCCGCGGCCCACGGGACACAGCCTGACCACGGGGCGCTGGAATTACCGCGACGGAGCCACGGCACAGGGGACACTGACTGGGCACGCTCGAGCGCTGGAATAACATTATAACATGACGGCCATTCCCTCACCAGGGATGGCCGTTGTTGTGTAAAAATCGGGTTTTAATAATTATTTTGAGTTATAATTTTATAATGTGAGGAATTTGGCTTACTTTTGTGGTTAGTTTAAAGAGACATGATGAAATACCTGAGTCTGCCTGACAACGCGACACGTATTCTTCCGTTCTACTTAGCGATGGAGGAGTATGCAGCACGCATCCTTGGAGAGGAGGATATCTTCTTCATGTGGCAGGTGGAGCCGACGGTTATTTTCGGTCGCAACCAGCTGATCGACAGCGAAGTCAACGTGGATTACTGCCGTGAGCACGGCATCGCTTTTTATCGTCGACGCAGCGGCGGCGGCTGTGTATATGCCGACCGAGATAACATCATGTTCAGCTACATCACCCGCAGCGATGAGGTGCAGACGACTTTTTCGCGTTACACTCATGCTGTGGCATCGATGTTGTGTGACCTGGGGCTGAATGCCAGCGCCAGCGACCGCAACGATGTGCTTATCGACGGGCGTAAGGTGAGCGGCAATGCGTTCTATCACATCCCTGGACGCAGCATTGTGCATGGCACGATGCTCTACGACACCAACATGGAACACATGCTCAACGCTATCACGCCCTCGCGCGAGAAGCTGACGAGCAAAGGCGTGGAGTCGGTGCGTAGCCACATCACCACCCTGAGCGAGCACCTGTCGATGGACATCGAGGACTTCAAGCGCCATGTGCGCGAGACCTTGTGCGACGGCGAAATCCGCCTTACAGCCGATGATGTTGCTGAAATCGAGCGCCTGACCCTACCCTATCTGGAGCCTCAATTTCTGCAGGGCAACAACCCGCGTCATGAGGTGAAGCGAGGGGGACGTATCGAGGGCGTTGGCAGCATCCACATGCACGTGGAACTCAAGCACGACGCAATCAGCGCCCTGCACCTGACAGGCGACTTCCTGCCCTTGTGCAGCAATGTCGAAGAAAAGTTGCTCGACAAGCTGCGTGGCGCAAGACTCGAAACAGGTGCTCTGGAAACAGCCCTTGACGGCTGTGACACAGGCCAATGGATACTGAATTTAACAAACGAACAATTAATAACACTATTAACCAATTAAAAACCATTTTAAACCGTGACTGAAGAAATCAAAGTTACCTGTCTTCATGACAGACACGTAGCGCTAGGCGCTCTCATGTCCCCCTTTGCAGGTTATGACATGCCCATCCAGTATGTAGATATCACCACCGAGCACAACGCTGTTCGCCAGAAGGTGGGTGTTTTTGACGTGTCCCACATGGGTGAGGTGGAAATCACCGGTCCCGACGCCGCCAAGTTCACCAACTACATCTTCACCAACGACATCAACACCATCAAGGCCGGCCAAATCCTGTACGGCATGATGCTGTATCCCGACGGAGGCACCGTTGACGACCTGCTGGTTTACCGTGTTGACGACAACGACTTCTTCCTCGTGATCAACGCCGCCAATATCGACAAGGACGTGGCCTGGATCATGGAGCAAGCCAAGAACTTCGACGTGAAGGTTGACCACCAGAGCGAGCAGTACGGCCAGATCGCCGTTCAAGGTCCCGAGGCCGAGAAGACCATGGGCGCAGTATTAGGCATCGACACCACCGACCTGACGTTCTATACTTTCAAGAAGATGGAATATGACGGCAAGACCATCATCGTGAGCCGCACCGGTTACACTGGTGAGGACGGCTTTGAGGTATATGCCGACCCCGCTATCATCTGCAAGATGTGGGACCAGCTCATGGAAGCCGGCGTACAGCCTTGTGGACTGGGTTGCCGCGACACTCTGCGCTTTGAGGCCGGTCTGCCCTTGTATGGCGACGAATTGACTCCCGAGATTTCACCCATCGCTGCCACCTTTGGCATGTTTGTGAAACTCGACAAGGAAGGTGGCTTCATCGGCCGTGATGCCTGCGCTCAGCAGAAGGCTGAAGGCACGCCCAAGAAGTTGGTGGGTCTGGAACTTGAAGGCAAGGCTATTCCCCGCCATGGCTATGAGGTGCTCGACGGCGAGAACGTAGTGGGTTACATCACCACCGGCTATCACAGCATCACGCTGGACAAGAGCGTAGCGTTTGCACTGGTTGACCGTGCCGTTGGTGCCCTGGGCAATACCCTCAACGTGCGCATCCGCAAGAAAGTGTTCCCCGCCGTAGTGGTGAAGAAACGCTTCTATACGCCTAATTACAAGAAGTAAGGTTTTAGGTTTTAGGTTTTAGGCTTTAGGTTTTAGGCTTTAGGTGCCTAAACGAAGGTAGAATCAATTATAACAAACAGAATATTAACTAATTAATTTTTAAAAGCACAATGAGTAAGATTATCGACGGACTCTATTACAGCGAGTCACATGAGTATGTAAAGGTAGAAGGCGACTTCGGTTTTATTGGTATCACCGACTATGCACAGCATGAGTTGGGCAACGTGGTTTACGTGGACATGCCCGAGGTTGACGACGAGGTTACCGCAGGTGAGGACTTTGGCGCAGTAGAGAGCGTTAAGGCTGCCAGCGACCTGATGTCACCCGTTAGCGGTACCGTTGTTGAGGTGAACGAAGCCCTCGAGGACGAGCCCGGCCTGATCAACAAGGATGCCTTTGAGAACTGGATCATCAAGGTTGAGTTGAGCGACAAGAGCGAACTCGACAGCCTGATGGACGCTGCCGCTTACAAAGCCATGATCGGCGAGTAATTCAGAGTTAGGAGTTAGGAGTTAGGAGTTATTATAAATAACCGACAACTGTAAACTAATAGATAATGAGTTATAAATTTTATCCGCACACCAGCGATGAGTTGCAAGCCATGCTCAAGACGGCTGGCGTCAAGTCGCTGGACGACCTCTATCAGGACGTGCCTCAGGAGCTCCAGCTCAAGAAGGAGTATGAGCTTCCCGAGTCGATGAGTGAGATAGAAGTGCGCCGTTTCTTTGACGACCTGGGGATGGGCAACATCACCATGCGCACCTTCCTGGGCGCAGGTTACTATGACCACTACAGTCCCGCCGTCGTTCAAGATATCGTGAAGCGCAGCGAGTTCCTCACTGCTTACACACCCTACCAAGCCGAGATTTCGCAGGGTACCCTGCAATATATCTTTGAGTACCAGAGCATGATGGCCGAGTTGACCGGCATGGAAGTGAGCAACGCATCCATGTATGACGGCACGACCGCCACTGCCGAGGCTATGATGATGGCTGTCTCCAACGCCAAGAAGCGCAAACGTGTCCTGGTGAGCGAGACCATCAGCCCCTACGTGCTGCGCGTGGTTAAGACCTACGCCAAGTACCAAGGCATCCAGATCGACATGGTTCCTGCCAAGGGTGGCGTGATGGACCATGACGCCCTCAAGGTTGAGCTCGAGAAGGATGATGTGGCTGGCGTTATCGTTGCCACGCCCAACTTCTACGGCATCCTCGAGGACTACACCGGTGTTGCCGACATGTGCCACGAGCACAAGGCATTGCTCATCATGCACTGTGTAGCCACCGCACTGAGCGTTGTCAAATCGCCCGCTGAGTGGGGCGCTGACATCGCAGTGGGTGACGGCCAGAGCCTGGGTATCCCCCTGAACTATGGCGGTCCCTATGTGGGCTTCCTGTGCACAACCAAGAAACTCATCCGCAAGATGCCGGGCCGCATCGTTGGAGCTACCAAGGATGCTGACGGCAAGCGCGCCTTCGTCCTCACCCTGCAAGCCCGCGAGCAGCACATCCGCCGCGAGAAGGCCACCAGTAACATCTGCTCCAACCAGAGCCTGATGGCACTGTATGTGACCGTTTACATGGGGCTGATGGGTGCTAAGGGTCTGAAGGAAGTTAACTCCATCAGCTACAGCAATGCCCACTACCTGGCAGAGAGTCTGGTCAAGACCGGTCTGTTTGAGATGGCTTATCCTGACAAGCCCTTCTTGAACGAGTTTGCTGTTAAGACCAAGCTCAATATCGACGAGTTGCAGGAGTACTGCGGCGAAGAGTATCTGCAGTGCGGTCTCAAAATTGCCGACGACACCTTGTTGCTGGCAGTGACCGAGACCTACACCCGCGAGGATTGTGACGACCTTGTTGACGCATGTGTAACCTTTAACGAAGAAAAGGAGGGCAAGTAAATTATGAATAACACTTTTTACGGTAAACTCATATTTGAGTTGTCACAGAATGGCCGTCAGGGTTATTCCCTGCCCGAGAACAGGTGTGCCGAGTACCAGATGAGCGACCTCCCCAAGGGCCTGATGCGTGAAAACGCACCCCTGTTGCCCGAGGTGGATGAGTTGAGCGTCGTGCGCCACTACACCAACATGAGCAACAACAACTTCGGTGTGGACACGGGTTTCTATCCCCTGGGTTCCTGCACGATGAAGTACAATCCCAAGATCAACGAGGAAATCGCTGCCCACCGCGAGTTCACCGGTCTGCACCCGCTGCAGAACCCCGAGACCACCCAGGGCGCCCTCGCCGTGTATTATTTCCTGCAGACCAGCCTCGCCGAGATTTCCGGCCTGAGCGAGTTCACCTTGAACCCCTATGCCGGTGCCCATGGTGAGTTGACAGGCTTGATGATCATGCGCGGTTACCACCTGGAGCGTGGCGACGCGAAGCGCACCAAGGTGATCATCCCCGACAGTGCACACGGCACCAACCCCGCCAGCTCGGCCGTCTGCGGTCTTGACGTGGTGGTAGTAAAGAGCCGTCCCGACGGCACCGTCGATGTGGACGACCTGCGTCCACTGCTCGACGACACCATCGCTGGCATGATGATGACCAACCCCAACACGCTGGGTATCTTTGAGCACAACATTGGCGAAATTGCCAAGGCTGTTCACGATTGCGGCGGCTTGATGTACTATGACGGTGCTAACCTGAACCCCATGTTGGGCAAGGTGCGTCCCGGTGACATCGGCTTCGACATCATGCACATCAACCTGCACAAGACCTTCTCGACACCTCACGGTGGAGGCGGTCCCGGTAGCGGTCCTGTCGGCGTTCGCGCTGGCCTGGAGCACCTGCTTCCCAACCCCCGTGTCGTGAGAGTCGAGGAAGAGGATTACGACTACTTCAAACTGGAGTGCAGCGACAAGTCCATCGGCAGCATCAGCGGTCACCTGGGCAACTTCGGCGTGATGATGCGCGCCCTGGCCTATATCCTGACCCTGGGCCGCGACCAGCTCAAGTGGGTCGGCCCGCTGGCTACCCTCAACGCCAACTACATCAAGGAGTCGTTGAAGGACGTTTATGAGCTGCCCATCGGCGGTGTGTGCAAGCACGAGTTTGTCTATGACGGTTTGAAGGACAAGTCCACTGGTGTGACCACGCTCGACGTGGCCAAGCGTCTGCTGGACTACGGTTTCCATGCTCCCACGATCTACTTCCCCTTGCTGTTCCACGAGGCACTCATGGTAGAGCCCACCGAGAACGAGAGCAAGCAGACCCTGGACGAGTTCATCCGCATTATGCGTGTGATTGCCCAGGAGGCTAAAGATGATCCCGAGATGGTGAAGACCGCTCCCCACAACACGCCCGTTCGTCGCCTCGACGACACCCAGGCCGCTTTGCATCCCATCGTGACCTGGCGCGAGCTCGTGGCTGATAGTCAAGTTGCTGAATAATCAGCAACTTTCCCGATTAGTGATTAGAGATTAGTGATTAGTGAGGATTACCTCCAGTCTATCAATAATTTCTCTAATCACTAATCTATAATCACTAACCCTCAATTGGGCTAAAAGCCCAATTGAATAAAAAGAAAGAATATGTTTGACATTATTATTATAGGTGCTGGTCCTGGCGGTTATGAGACCGCTGCCGATGCTGCCGCAAAGGGACTGACCGTCGCCATCGTCGAGCGTGACCAGATGGGCGGCACTTGTCTGAACCGCGGTTGCATCCCCACCAAGGCCCTGTGCCGCAATGCCGAGGTCATCAACCTCATGCGAGAAGCCGAGGTGTGGGGCGTGAAGACCGGCGAGATGGCCTTTGACTATGCACCCGTATTTGAGCGCAAAGAGGCTGTCGTCAAGCAGTTGCGCGAAGGTGTGGAGATGCTTATGGGCGCTCCTGGCATCACCGCCATCAAGGGCGAAGCCACCCTCAAGGACGCTAACACCGTTGTGGTCAATGGCGAGGAGTACAGTGCCAAGAACATCATCATCGCCACGGGATCTGCTCCTCGCGGCCTGCCCATCGAGGGTGCCGACCTGGCAATGACCAGCGACGACATCCTGGCGATGGAAACGTTGCCCAAGAGCCTGTGCATCGTGGGTGGTGGCGTCATCGGTATGGAGTTTGCCGCCGTGTTCAGCACGTTTGGCGTTGAGGTGACCGTCATCGAGTACTGCAAGGAAATCCTGCCTCCGTTTGACAAGGACGTGGCTAAACGCCTGAAAACCGTCCTGAGCAAACGCGGCATCAAGATTATCACCAGCGCTGCCGTTAATGGTATTACTCAAAGCGAGGAAGGCTTCACCGTATCCTATGAGCTCAAGGGCAAGCCCCAGAGTGTCACCTGCGAAAAGGTGCTCATGTCGGTTGGTCGCCAGCCCGTGCTGCCGCAGGGTCTTGACGCAGTGGGCGTTACCGTGGGCCGCCGTGGTATCGAGGTGGATGACAACATGATGACCAACGTCAAGGGCGTTTACGCCATCGGTGACGTGAACGGTCGCATGATGCTTGCCCATGCCGCCAGCGCACAGGGACAACGCGCCCTGCATGCTATCCTGGGCAAGGCTGATGAGATCAAGCTCGACATCGTGCCCAGTGCCGTGTTCACTGTACCCGAGTTGGCCATGGTGGGCCTCACCGAGGAGCAGTGTGCCGAGAAAGGCCTTGATGTGACGGTAAAGAAGTCATTCTTCCGCAGCAACGGCAAGGCTGTAGCCATGAACGAGACCGACGGTCTGATCAAGATGATCGTCGATAACACGACACGCCAGATTGTGGGTTGCCACATCTGCGGTGCCCATGCTGCCGACCTCATCCAGGAAGTAGTGACCGCCATGAATGCCGGTGCTACCGTTGACCTGCTGGCTCGCAGCATCCACGGCCATCCCACCTTGAGTGAGGTGATGCTGACCGCCGCAAGGCAGTTCTAATCTTCTCATGCAAGCCACAGGCTTGCAATACGACGACATGACGCGCCACCCGCAACCCACAATGCGGGTGGCGTGCCATTGTGTCATCAAACAATAAATCATGCCATGGCGGCAAAATAGTGATGACCGAAAACGGAGAACTAAAAAGTTTTTTGTATCTTTGTGGTTTGGAGTAAATGTATTAGACGATGGAGTATAGACTGCATAGCGAATATGAGCCGACGGGTGATCAGCCGCAGGCGATAGCCGAGTTGGCCGACGGCGTGAATGAAGGGGTGCCTTATCAGACGCTGCTGGGCGTAACGGGTTCGGGCAAGACCTTTACCATGGCCAATGTCATCGCGCGCACTGGGCGTCCCACGCTGGTCTTGTCACACAACAAGACGCTTGCGGCGCAGCTGTATGCCGAGTTCAAGAGTTTCTTCCCCGAGAACGCTGTGCACTACTTCGTTTCCTATTATGACTACTACCAGCCTGAGGCCTACATCCCCTCGACAGACAAATACATCGAGAAAGATCTGGCCATCAACGACGAGATTGAGAGGTTAAGGCTCTCGACGGTGACGGCGCTGCTCAGTGGACGACGCGACATCGTGGTCGTGTCGAGCGTGTCGTGCCTGTATGGCATGGGCAATCCCGAGGACATCACTGCCAACGCCATTGAACTGAAGGTGGGGCAACTGATTGGCCGTGACGAGTTGCTACACCGACTCGTTGATGCCTTGTATTCGCGCAGTGACACCGAATTGAGGATGGGCACTTTCCGCGTCAAGGGTGACACCGTTGACTTGTTCCTGAGCGACGAGGACATCATGTTGAGGATTATCTTCTGGGGCAACGAAATCGAACGCATCCAGATTCTCGACAGCGAGACGCAGATGCCTACCGAGGACGTTGAGGGCTTTAAGATTTTCCCAGCCAACATCTTCGTGACCACGAAGGAACGCATGAAGGCCGCCATTGGCCAGATTGACCTGGACCGCGAAAACCAAGTAGCCGCCTTTGCCCGTGAGAACCGTTTTGCCGAAGCCAAGCGGCTGAACGAACGCGTGACCTATGATATGGAGATGATGCGCGAGGTGGGTTATTGCTCTGGTATTGAGAATTATAGCCGATATTTTGACGGTAGGAGGCCAGGCATGAGACCGTTCTGCCTATTAGACTACTTCCCCGACGACTTCCTCACCATCATTGATGAGAGTCACGTGACAGTGCCACAAATCAGGGCCATGTACGGTGGCGACCAGTCGCGTAAGACCAATCTGGTGCATTACGGTTTCAGACTGGAGGCCGCACTGGACAATCGCCCGTTGCGGTTCGAGGAATTTGAGACCATGACGCACCAGACCATCTATGTGAGCGCCACACCAGCTGACTATGAGTTGAATAAGAGTGAAGGCATCATCACAGAGCAGTTGATACGTCCTACAGGCTTGCTTGATCCACAAATCATCGTTCGTCCCTCCCAGGGACAGGTGGATGACCTGGTTGAGGAAATCCAACTGCGCATCGAGCGCGGCGAACGCACCCTGGTAACCACCTTGACCAAGCGCATGGCCGAGGAACTGAGCGACTACCTCAAGCGGCTGGACATCCGTACGGCCTATATGCACAGCGATGTCGAGACGCTGGAGCGAATCGAGATTATCGACAACCTGCGTGCCGGCGCCATCGACGTGCTTGTGGGCGTGAACCTGTTGCGCGAGGGCCTTGACCTGCCTGAAGTATCGCTGGTTGCTATCCTTGATGCCGATAAGGAAGGATTCCTGCGCAGCCGCCGCTCATTGACGCAGACAGCAGGTCGTGCAGCACGCAACTTGAACGGTACCGTTATCATGTATGCTGACAACATCACCGACTCGATGAGGCAGACCATCGATGAGACCGAACGCCGCCGCACCCTGCAACTCAAGTATAACGAGGAACACGACATCACCCCCACGGCCATTATCAAGGCCCGCACGGCCATCATCGGCCAGGATACCGACATGCGGCATCCGACGACGCCCAGCCGTCACAACCAAGGCATGGTGCCTCCCACACCAGCGTCTAATCTGCGCTATACCGAGGAATTTGACAACAGCGCCGGCGTAGCCGCCGATCCCGTTGTCGCCTACATGAGCGGCAAGGATATGCAGGCCGCCATCGACCGATTGAAGACTCAGATGATCGAGGCCGCCAAGCGGATGGACTTCCTGGAAGCCGCGCAGTACCGCGATGAGATTCTGAAACTCGAGGAGATGATGAAGGGGAGGGATTAGATAAGAGATAAGAGATAAGAGATAAGAGATAAAAGATAAGAGATAAAAGATAAGAGATAAGAGATAAGAGATAAAAGATAAGAGATAAGAGATAAGAGATAAAAGATAAGAGATAAAAGATAAGAGATAAAAGATAAGAGATAAAAGATAAGAGATAAAAGATAAGAGATAAAAGATAAGAGATAAAAACCACGTCAAAGGGCAATGGTTGCCCACGACCAAGAAAGAGATGGAACACCTGGGCTGGGAACAGGCCGATGTAATCCTGTTCACTGGTGATGCCTACATCGACCATCCGTCGATGGGTACTGCTGTCATCGGGCGTGTGCTGGAGGCCCAGGGCTATAAAGTGGCCATCGTTCCGCAGCCCAACTGGCGTGATGACCTGCGCGATTTCAAGAAATTGGGAAAGCCGAGGCTGTTCTTCGGCGTGTCGGCGGGAGCAATGGATTCGATGGTGAACCACTACACCGCTGCCCGCCGCAAGCGCAGTGATGACGCCTATACACCAGACGGCCGAGCAGGTGCCCGTCCTGACTACCCCACGATTGTCTATAGCGACATCCTCAAACGACTGTTCCCCGACGTTCCCGTTGTGGCTGGCGGCATCGAGGTGTCGTTGCGGCGCCTTGCCCATTACGACTACTGGCAGGACAAACTACGGCCTTCCATCCTCATGGATTGCCAGGCGGACATGCTGGTCTATGGCATGGGCGAGTTGCCCAATACCACTATCGCCAATGCCCTTGCCAGCGGCAAGCGTATTGAAGAACTGACCGACATTCCCCAAACCGTAGTGCGCCGCCCACTTAGCGAACTCCCAACCGAAAACACTGATACCGACGTGGTGCTGCACTCCTATGAGGAATGCCAAAAGTCGAAGAAATCACAGGCAGAGAATTTTAAGGTTATTGAAGTTGAGAGCAACCTGTGGCACGGGCACAACGTGTGGCAAGCCACGGGCGAGATTGCGGTGAAGGTGAACCGCACTAACCCGCCCATGACCACCGAGCAGATAGATGCCTCGTTTGACCTGCCCTATACCCGTCTGCCCCACCCCCGTTACCAGGGCAAACGCATACCGGCTTATGAAATGATCAGGCACTCGGTGTGCATGCATCGAGGATGCTTCGGCGGATGCGCTTTCTGCACCATCAGCGCCCATCAAGGCAAATTCATCGCTTCACGCAGTAAGGAATCTATCCTGCACGAAGTCAAGCAAGTGGTACAGATGGAAGACTTCAAGGGCTACATCAGTGACCTGGGAGGCCCGAGCGCCAACATGTACGGCATGCATGGCAAGGATCTAGAGCGTTGCCAGCGTTGCCAACGTCCCTCGTGCCTGCATCCGCAACCCTGTGGCAACCTCAACACCGATCATAGCCAACTGCTAGACATCTACCATGCCGTGGATGCCCTGCCCGAAGTGAAGAAATCGTTCATCGGCAGCGGTGTGCGCTATGACCTGTCGATGCACCGCACGGGAGATGCGCGTGTGGATAAGGTCAATGCCCAATATAACGAGGAACTGATCCGCTTCCATGTCTCAGGACGACTGAAGGTGGCGCCCGAGCACACCAGCGATGAGGTGCTGATGCTGATGCGCAAACCCTCATTTGCTCTGTTCCGTCGCTTCAAAGCCCTGTTTGATCGCGTGAACGTGAAGTATAACCTGCGCCAGCAACTTATCCCCTACTTCATCTCTTCACACCCCGGCTGCCATGAGGCAGACATGGCCGAACTGGCTGCCATCACCAAGGAGTTGGATTTTCGCTTGGAGCAGGTACAGGATTTCACGCCAACTCCCATGACCGTCTCGACCGAGACCTATTATACTGGGTTCCACCCCTACACGCTGAAACCGGTCTATTGTGCTAAAACACCGATGGAAAAACAGGCCCAGAGGCTGTTCTTCTTCTGGTATGACCGCAAGAACCGCGCCGCCATCACTGCCGCGTTGAAGCGCATCCATCGAGTCGACTTGCTCAAGAGGCTTTATTAGGTTTTAGGCTTTAGGTGTTAGGGGGAAATCTTCATTCATTTTGTTCATTTCATTCATTGTATATATGAGAAGTCTTGGGTACCTGATATTGTGTGTGATGATGCTGGCTTCAAGCCAACAAGTCCAGGCCGGGGATGACGGGTTAAGGCACACGACTGATGTGCTGTGCCTCCTACCCGATGCCACCGCACTGGGTGTCGCCATTGCGAAACATGATACCGAAGGTCTGAAGCAGTTAGGCCTGAGCACAGCCACCTGCCTTGCCGTTAACTATGGACTTGAATTATGCATCCGCAAGGACCGCCCCGACGGGACAGGGCACCACGCCTTTCCCAGCACCCACACGGCAGTAGCATTTAACGGCTCGACTTACCTGATGAAACGTTACGGCTGGAAATGGGGCGTGCCCGCCTATGTCGTGTCGAGTTTCGTCGCCTGGGGCCGCGTGCACACCGACCGTCATGACTGGTGGGACGTGCTGGGCGGGGCCGCCATCGGAGCCGGTAGCGCATTCATCTTTACCCGCCCCTTTGTCAAGGATGTTAATGTAACAATAAGCCCGACCACCTTCGGTGACCGGGCCTATGGAATGACTGCGACAATTCAATTCTGAATTATCGCAGTCATAACTTTGTTCAATCGCTTTTCGGGCTCGCGTGCAAGCCTCCGGGCTAACGCCCGCCAGCGATTACGCCGGGAAAAACAATTCCAGAAATCTTACTTCACGAGAACCTTCTTGGCAGTGCCGTTGCTCATCTTCACGATGTTGATACCGGGCTGCAGGCTGTCATGCTGACGACCCATCACGTCATAATACTCAACGGGTACTGCATCATTGTCAATGAGAAGCTCCTCAACACCAGCGGTCAATTCATTGACGCGAACCGAGTTGGCATTGTTGACATACATATCGGTGTAAACGCCAGTCGTACCGTTAGCGAGCGGGCGGCTGATGAAGGCAACAACGTCCATGTTGTCAATGTTCCAGTCAGCAGGAATTTCAACCTCGAAGGTGTTAGAATACTTGTTGTCACCTACCTTGTTGAGGTCAACACCCTTTACAGAACCGAGGGCCTGACGCAGCACGTGGTTGTGCACATAATCAGAAATCCACTTACCCTGATTGAGCTGGCGATATACCAGGCCGTCCTCAGTCAGATAAACCGTCAGCTTGGCATCTTCACCCATCATGACGTCAAAGTCGGGAGTGAGATCACCATGAACATCCAACTGCAACATGCGATCTTCAGTCACTACACCATTGATCTCAACGGTAGCAAAGCTGGGAGTTTCTTCAGCAAGATAATCCAGGAAGCCACTCAACTCCTCAGCTACCATCTGATGATACTGCTCATAGTAACCGATACCACAAGCGATGTTGCTATCATCTTCCCAACCTACAGAACGGTTGAATGCAGCATAGGGCCAACCCTGAGCGCCCATGTAGTTGAACAGGGTATCGCATTGTGCTGTATTGCAGGGGTCAACGCCACTCTGGTTGCCGTGGATGGCTACCATAGCGATGTCGTTACGCATATCCATGAGGTAGTGGAGCATGGAAGCGCCAAGCGGGCAATAGGTGCAAGTGTTGGAAGTGAGCTCCTCAATCAGGTGCTTCTGACGGGGGAAGCTGCTGGTGATGATCTTGAAGGTGTAATCCAGCGACTGGCCATCCTCAATAGCCTCGCCATTGAGTGTAGCGAGAGCAACGGTGAGCACGTGCTCGCCGGTCTCCATTCCAGCAGTCGATACAACGCCAGCCATGTCAACAGAGGTCGAACCAACTTCAACAGGGTTGGTAAGGGTACCGACCTTCTCGCCATCAACCATGACATCAAGAACCAGAGCCTCGGGCTCAACGGGCAGCAGACCGGTGTTCTTCAGCTTGAAGGTGAAATTGATGTCATCACCCAGGTTCACAAAATTGCTGGTGTGAAGGTTTGACATGCGGATTGCATAGTCGGGGAACTCATCGCTCTCGACGATACACTGAACGCTAAGGTTGCCATAAGAATCCAAACCTACGTTCTGCCAAGCACCCTGGATGTAGCAATATGAAGGATAGATGTCACCAACCTCAACAGCCGAGATAGGATAGTTGCTTGAAGTCTGGGTGTAATCAAAACCAATCATCAGACCGGAGTTTGCATCTAAATTCAACTCGTAAGGCTCAGGGAGAGTAATCACGTTCCAACCAGCCTGGCCTGAACTGTTTGACCACTCGGTAAAGTTACCGATATTGCCATTTGCATCGACGGGAGCAACAAAGACTCGTGTAATGGAGGTGGCCTGAGCCAAACCTACACGGAAAGCAACGATCTTACCACCAAGGTACATCGAGAGTTCACTGGGCTCGAGCACGGTAGCGATGGGCATCGTACCGGGCAGACCTGTGATACCCAAGCCATCGCTTGAAAGATCATCAGTGTCGTAGTGGCCCATGATGCGCTGGTTCTCAGCCAAATCGGCATGCATGGGAGCCTTTTGAGGCGCATTAATACTTTTGAGTCCAACAGTGTTGTAATGCAACAGGCCATTAGCCTGGGGGGCATTAAGCAACTGTGCACCCATTGACAGCGGCAACAGCAAGGCTGCCATCAACATGAGTAAAGATTTTTTCTTCATAAAGTTAAAGTTTTTATTGTTAATAAAAATAGTAAAACCCATTATTAAATTAATTACCAGAGAGAATGATGTCGATGACAGCATTCACGTCGCTGATACCGATCTCACCATCCTTGTCCACATCGGCCGAAGCCACGAAATCGGCACCTGACAGAATCATGTCAACCAAGGCGTTAACGTCGCTAATGCCGACCTCGCCGTCACCGTTCACGTCACCCTTGATGGGCTCAGGTGCTCCGCCCTTGACAAACTTCAAGGTCATGCTACGTCCCCAAGCCTGATGAGACACCGTGGGCGGGAAACCAGATTTAGTGACAAGTTCGATTCGGAGTTCAACGATACAGGTGCCGTCGGCCGTGGGGAACCATTCGCTCTGTATATCCTGGAGGTCAGACATCAAGGTACCATCGGAAGTCACAAAATCGCCCACCTCGGTCCTTGTGTTACAAGTAATCGGGAAGCAGATTTGATATGAGCCATTGTCAATCTGCTTGATGGAGTAATGCATCCTGAGGAGCTGGCTAGCAGGCGCCGACTCATTCAACACCGAGATACCCGAGTAAATCACCTCGGTACCCTCGTCATACTGCTCGACAGTGTTGCGAACAACAGTCGCGCCATCTGCGATGATTTCGCCCTCCTCATCAACAAAGACAAAACTGTTGTCAACGTCCTGGGCATGCATTGGCATCGCCAACAGTGACAAGCCAAACAATAATAAAGTAAGAAATCTCTTCATAATTGTAATATCTGAGTTTAGGTTAGATAGTCAATTTATTTTTTGCCACTTGCCGCACTCCGTTTTCGTCATACAGGAAAGTAACGATAGCGCAATGCTCGGGTACCCATGCGGGATCCAACTTAAATTCATAATCCTTGATCACTACCTCGCCGTGGTTTACGGTTAACGCATCTCCCCATGGATCGTTCACACTTGCACGGAAGACGTGCATATGGTTATAATGCTCTTGTGTCGAGCCGCCGGGCATCATCTGAAAGTTATCAATGCTATCCTCGACCAGCCACACTTGCAGTTTGCCACTAACAGCCTGTGAATCCAAGCCGATTGTCTGCACCTCAATTGAAACTTGGCGTGTTTTGGTATCATACACCGGAATAGTGATAAAAGACACAGGAGCCTTGGCAAAAGGAGATTCAGAGAGTTCATAGTTTACACCACCTCCCCAATCAGTATAACTAAGGGGCATAGAGTCGAACATCCTGTCCACCAACCCAATGGGCTGAGCTTGAAGGCCCCACGTATTGAAATACATATCTCCCGTCTCGGTATAAAGTGGCGATGGCTCACCCTTTTTAGAGAATGGCCCCGAGTGAATGGCAACCGCTATCACAACCGAGTCACCATACTGTTCCACCAAGCGTTCTATTTCTTCTGTAGCTCGTGGACAGTTCACACAATACTGCCCAGTATAGTCCTCAATGAGCACGGCTCGTCCCGCCTCGGGAGGCTCGACATAAGTAAGACGGTCGTCTCGCGAGACCTCATCACAGGAGATCAGCATCAGCGCCACACAGGCCAATATGATATATACTGTTTTCTTCATCGTCATTACTCTTAGAAGGTGTAATTATAGGAGAATGTGAAGCCGCGAGTAGCAGGCACCCAACGACATACGCCGCCCGAACAGTTGTAACCGGCATCGGTGCGACCATAGCCCGCCTGAATGCGGTGTGACTTGAGGCTATAAGTGACCAAAGCCTGATAGAAATGAATCTTGCTCTCACCGCAATTCCACATGTCACTCACCGTGAACATCCAGTGTGGAGCCCATGAGAGTTCGGCCAGACCAAACGCCCAATCACCCCGGTCGCCCTTGCAGAACTGATACTGCAGTTCACAACGCAAAGTCAACTTAGGCGAGAACTTGTACTTACCGTCAGCCACCAGGATGTTGCTGGTAATCATGCCGCCGTGGCCCTCGACCACAGTCATGTTATAACGCTGATTCATGTACATGAACACGAGCGAGAAGTCGCGAGTGAATCGCTTGTCAATCTGCACATCGATGTCCTGATAATAGGTCTCTCCCATCTTGAAGAAGGAAGTCTTGTAGCCATCGCTACCCATGGGAATATCGGGATGGAAGGGATTCTTGAGTTCTCCCTGATCCAGACCGCGTACATGAGAGAAGTTGACCTTGACCTTGGTGCCATACTTGCCGCCAAGGGGCGTCTGCTTCTTGAAGGTATAACCTGCCTCGGCCTGAAATGCCCATTCGCCATCAAATTGTGTGGCGTAGGGATATTGGGCGGGCAAGGCGTAGGTCTGGTCATGGGTGAACGGCGGCAGGTGGTTGATGAAACTAGAGGTTCCGCTCATCGTGCGACGGCTGCGGAAAGACATGTTTTCGCTGCGTTTGGCCTGCAGCAGCAGACTCACACCCTTTTGAGAATATGAGGCACTAAGCATGGCGACACTACCCTTACCGTAGTGATACAAATTATCGAAGGTCGGATCCTGTGACTTCTGGGCATACTCAGCCAGGATACTGAATCCCTTGTGAATCAAGTTCAAACGGGCATCCCAAGCGTTGACATACTTGGGCAATTTGAGTTTATGAGTCACGTCAACGAAAAACTCATCGTCCTTGTTGTCCTCATGCTTATTGACCCAAGAGCCACCTACGGTGATGCGGGTATCATGAGCCTCCAGCGACTTGATGAACTGCTCGATGCCAATCTCCACATCCACACCGCTGACGAGGGCATCGTTATGGTGCCAGTAGCGGCGCTGCTTGCCTGTCAAGGCCTTGATGGCCACACCCTCGACCGGCTTGTAACTCAAACGGGCACCACGCAGGGCGTTGTCGATACCCAGCGAGCGTTCCTCGTAAGTGCGCAGGATGAAACCTGAGCCAAACTGCTCGTAGTAGTCACCCACGGTAAGTTCCAAATTCTTGTAATGGCCCTTGATATAGAAATGAGGCACACCCCATCCCTTCAGGTCGGGTTCGTATCCGGGCAAGGGGTACTGCAGGAACTCAAAGCGGCCGCCAGCATCAACATACTTGCTGCCGAGTTTCAGGTCAACATAAGTGTTGGTCAGTACCTTGTCATCGTAGTGCTCGGTGCCGATTTTCTCGTCGTCCTGCGGTATGAGGACATCACTCTGGATGCTACCGCTCAGCGTCACCTGGGAAAAAGCAGGCAAAGCCGCCAGCAGGAATACGGGCAGCACCAGGTGTATGATTCTCAATCGGTTCATTATAAACGTCAGTCGCTTAGGCTTTATTTAGCAAGGAGCTTGCGCACCTCTTCAATCAGTTCATTCTCAGCGCCGTCAGTATATCCACTGTGCTTACTGGCAATATTGCCGTTACCGTCCACAACGACGACAAAGGGGATCATCTGTCCACCAAGCGCCTTCAGCAATTCACTGTTGGGGTCTAACAAGACTTCATACTCCCACTCATTCTGGTCAACGAGAGGTTTCACCTTGTTGATGTTCTGCCCCTGGTCAATGCTCACGGCGATGATTTTTACGCCTGTCTCTTCCTGCCACTCGTCATAGACCTCGGCAATAGCGGACAACTCACGGTTGCAAGGCTTACACCATGTGGCAAAGAAGTCGATAATAAACGGCTTGCCATCATTACTCAAGGTCTCACTCTGAACTGTTGCGCCATCGATGCTCTTGAGCGTCACAGCGGGCAGTTGGGCCTGCATGACACCCATGCCAGCAAGCAGACAAACCATCAAGGAAAAAATAATCTTTTTCATATTCGTGCTAATAATCTAATTCATTTGAATTCATCTTGCAAAGATAAGAATTATTGAACAAATAACAAATAAAAAGCAGAAAAAATGCTTATATCATCTAACTATTTTTAATAATAATTGTGTCATGGAGTACATTAAGGCAAAATTCAAGCCTTGTGCCACTGTTGGGACACAAGGCTTGAAGTGTTAAATCGCTATAATGCTATGACTACATTACTTGAGCACTTCCTTGCTCGTGACGTTGCCATTGGCATCGGTGATGCGGAGGATGTTCACACCATTCTCCAACTCGTTGACACGACGACCGTCGAGCGTGTAAATCTCGGTCTTCACAGGCTGGCCTGCCTCTACCTCATTGACGGCGGTGTGGCTCTGACCAGAAATGTCAACACACATTACATACATGCCTGCACTGCCGGGAATCTCGTTCCAGTCATCATCATACTGGGTCTCCTGGGTGTAGAAGATATAGGCATTGTTCTCATCATATACAATCGAGAATCCGCTCGACTTGAAATTGTCCTCGCAGATCTGCTTGCTCCACATGATTTCGCCGAAATCATCCATCTTCACCACCATGAAGTTGGCGCCATTCCAACTCGTGCTCTTGCCGTAGAGCAATACCCAGCCATCGCTCTGAGGAATTACCTTGACAGGTGTAAAGCCCCACATATCGGTCTCGTCGATAGAGCGGCCATACCGGTAATCATCGGGCCAGCAGAAGTCGCCAACGGCATCGAGGACATTCACATTCATGAAGTAATCTGAGAACTCATATTCCCAAGCCACAAATGCCACATCCTCCTTAACGCCCATGTAAGCCGAGCCGGCATCACCATCCTGGGAATTGTTGCAGCTGGGTGCTTCGGCCAGGAATGTGCCGTCAGCATTCAAGTGGTTCAGAACCTGATATCCCGAGAAGGATTCGAGTGCACGATAGGACAGGAAGAGACCGCCTTCGTCATCAAGTTCAGCAAGAGGAGTAGGCATGTACATACCACTCGAGAGCGGTCTTTCTTCGATTGTCTTCACTTCGTCCCAAACGTTCTCCAGATCGGCATTAACCATTTGGGCATCCAATGAGAGGTTTTCGTTGTCATAAATGAAGAAGATGTTGCCATCAGTAGAGGGCTTCATAACAACTATCTTCGAAGCGATTTTCAAGGGCTCCTCAGAAACCAACTCTCCCTCATCATTGACGAGCAACAACAACCAGGCGTTATCGCTGACATCCACCGAATCGGGCATCTGCTGGTTGGGGAACCAAGGCGAAGGAGACCAGTTGTCCTCATTAGCCTCTTCCCTGTAGTACTCGGAGTGCATTGCTGCCACATAGATATTGTCACCACTTACACAGATCTTGGGGCTAACATCCTCAACCGCAAAAGCATTCTCGTGAATCAACTCAGCGGGGAACAAGATGCCATCAACATCCCACACGGGTGCACCCTGCTGGGTGTAACGATACAGATAGACTTCGGTGTTCTCCTGATTCTCGGGATCATTTCTAACGTCATTGTATGCCAAGAGGATATCGCCATTCGGGGCCAATTCCAATGAATAGTCGGTTGTCCATGTGCGAGTCGGCTTGTCACACACAATGATGCCCTCATCGCCAAATTGGGCATTGCCATCGGCATCAAATACCTGCAGGTGCAACCTGTAGGAGAAAACACCGTCCACCCTCTCGCCACGCAACCAGCTAAGGATGATTTTACCCTCGGGGGTACGGATTGTCTTCATCTGGACCTGACCGTCGGCATCTTCCTTGTCGAGACGGATAGCCTCGGTGTCACTGGGCTGCCAATTTGCCATCATCGTACCAACGGCAAACACAGCCAACATTAAAAGCGTAAATAATTTTTTCATAAGAGTCTTGAATTAAATGATTACACAATTTATACGATTTACATCTCTTTCTTGTATTACAAACAACACTATCGGCGCACAACAATGCTTATCATTGCCACGCTGGTAAGAATAGCCACAAAATTAGTCAATAATTTTATAAACAAGCAGAAAATTGTAAGAAAATAACAAATTTGTTATAAAAAGGCCAAAAACAACTATAAAAAGGCATCATTGCAGCCCTCTTCGTTTCAACTCATTGATCAAGTCACGTGTGAATTCATCGGCACCGAAGGCATTGAGGTGTATGCCGTCGCTATAGTATTGGTCTTGATGGACATATTTCGGATCGTTGGAAAAGTCCAGCAGGGGTAAAGAGCGCTGCTTGCAGATGTCCTTGACGATATCCAGCACCAGGGTGTCCTGTCCGTACCAAATGGGTGATACGACCATGGTTACAGTGGAACCCTGTTGCTGCGCCAAGTCAAGGAACTTATTGAAATACTTGATTTTCAGAGAATCATACTGGTAACCCATTTTTCTGTCATACTGCAGGGGAGCATCCTTCTGGACCTTCATCGCATCAAACGTTCCCTCAAACGGAGAGAATCCCCTGACACCCTCCTGCCCCGACGACTTGAACAGAGAAATCAAATCCATCAGACAAGAGGAATTGTGGCGGTAAAGCCGGCTCCACATCTTGTAACTCTGAGTGGCATCGACTTGCCACAACAGGCTGTCGATAGCGGGGATACGGCCATAATGCAGTTTCATGCGTCCCAAGGCTCGTTGACTCTCGTCATAAATCAGGTAGTCGTAGATGGGTGTCACCTCGTAAATGATGTGCTTCGGGTGGCAACGCTCACCGATCATCTGCAACCGAGCATAAGCCAGAAGGATGCCACAGGCACCTTCACCACAGTTGAAGCAGGAAAGGCCCAGGGAGTCGGTCATCATCTGGGCATTGTAGTGGCGGAAAGCCTTTGACGAGCCCATAATGAGCAGATCGGCCGCCACGCTGTCGCTGATGTAATTGTCACGGCCTGCCTCGCCCGAGGTGACATGAGAGGAGACATAGTCCAGCGCCGAACCTACCACGAAGTCCAACACGACAAGCGCCAGCAGACACGCCGCCACCTTGACGATAAACGATCTCATGAGTCTATATCCCTTTGCCTGATCCATCATACTAGAACTGGTTATAGATAAACTGGTCCGAATCCAGAACACCCGTCAATAATATCAAGACTACCAGCGACAAACAGGTTCCCCACCTGACCGCGGCATGCGCGTTCAACATCAAGGGGAAACGCTGGGGGAAGAACTCGTCACGCAAGTCCTTGAGGAACAAGAGCGTAATACCCATTACCGTGAAAGGGAAATTGGGCACCCAATCAAAATAAACCGACATTGGCAAGCTGAAGTCAAAAATCCGCGCATAAACGCCAACACCGTCCATCACCGTCGGCATGCGGAAGAATATCAACGCAGCGCAGAAGGCTCCGAAAGTGAGAACAATCCTGCAGAGTTTCACCCACGGGCCTCCGGTACACCGTTGCCAACCTATGGCCTTCTCGGTGCACATGAACACACCCAACATCGCGCCCCAAATCACGTAAGTCCAGTTCGCACCGTGCCAGAGGCCACTGACGACGAAGGTAACAAGGATGTTGAAATAGTTGCGGATGGTGGAGCAACGGCTGCCGCCCAGGGGAATGTAAACATAATCCTTCAACCAGTTGAACAAGGAAATGTGCCAGCGGCGCCACAGGTCAGCCACGCTCGTGGCAAAGAAGGGACGACGGAAGTTCTCGGTCAGGTCAATGCCTAATACCCTGGCCACACCCAGGGCCATGAGCGAATAGCCGGCAAAGTCGGCGTAGATCTGTATCGCAAACAGGATGATTGCCACCAGGCAGGTCATACCTGTAAAGTTCACATAGTGGGAGAAGACCATGTCCACATAGATGGCGATGCGGTCGGCAACCACCACCTTCATGAACAGGCCCCACAACAGCATCCTCATCCCCTCGACAGCCTTGGGGTAATCGAAGTAAGGACGCAGGCGCTTCAACTGTGGAATGACAAGCGACGCCTTGTTAATAGGGCCCGACGTGATGCTCGGGAAGAAAGAGACAAACAAGGCATAGGTGAGAAAATCACGCTCCACCTCCTGGCGCTTGTAATACACGTCCCACAGGTAGCCCAGGGCCTGTAAGGTAAAGAATGAGATACCCACAGGTATGGCCCAGTTCAAGCCCGGCAGGCTGAACTGGAGGTGCGCCAATGAGAGCAGACTGCTCAAAGCCTCGTTCAGAAAATTCAGGTACTTGAAAAACAGCAGAGGCAACAAGGACAGGAGGACACCCAGAGTCAAGACTAAGCGGGGCCGACGCGACTGTCCCAAGAGCAAAGCCGCCAGATAGGTCACGACAGTCACACCCATCAGCACCAACGCATAGGCGGGTTTCCACTGCATGTACAGCAGGTAGCTGACTACCAGCAGAAACAGGTTGCGTCCCTTGCCGAATCGTGCCGGAATGGCATAATAGAGCAGGAACAGCAGCGGAAATATGATGATGAAACTGAATGAGTTAAACGTCATTGTCCTGTGAATCTATATCTTAGATTTGCGCCCTCCCCTACCTCGATGCACGGTAGTAGAGAATCGCGGCAATAATGATATACACAAAATTGGGAATCCACATCGCCACACGCGGACTGGTATATCCCGACACGGCAAAGGACGAAGTCACCGTCATGAACAGGATATAGGAGAAACTCAACAACAGTCCCAAGCCGATGTTAAGTCCGATGCCGCCCCTGACCTTACGCGACGAGAGTGACAGGCCGATGATGGTGAGGATGAACGCGGCTGCCGTCATGGCGATGCGGCGCTCATATTCGATTTCAAAGTTCTTGATATTGGCAACACCACGGGCCTTTTGCTTGTTGATGTAGCGCTTGAGTTCGGGCGAGGTCATGGTCTGCTCGTCATTCTTGGAAATCAGGAAGTCACGCGGGTCGATGTTGAGCAACGTGTCCATCACGGTACCCTTGGTCATGGTTTCCTTCATCCCGTTAAAATTGCGGATGGTGTACTGGCGGACGGTCCACAAGCCGACCGAGTCATACCGGATGGTCTCGGCTGTCAGGCGGGACTTCAACGTGTTGCCGTCAAACTCCTCCAGAGTGAAGCGGAAACCGCTACGCGTCGTGTTGTCATATCGTGCCATATAGGCCATCACGCCTGGCCTGACCTGCAGCTGGATGTTGTCACCGTAGATGACCTCCTTGTTCTTGACCCACTTGTTGGTGTAAGCGATACGCTCCACGTTGGCAGGCGGAATGATATAGGCCGCCAGCAGGTAACTGCCCAGGGCGATGATTGCCGCCGAAACCATGTAGGGCACCGCCAACCGGTGGAAACTGATGCCATTGGATAGCATGGCAATCACCTCGCTGCGGTCCGCTAGACGGGATGTAAAGAAAATCACCGCAATGAAAGTGAACAACGGGCTGAACTGGCTGAGCACAAAGGGCAGGAAGTTCATGAAATACTGGAAGACGGTCGCCTTCAGGGGGGCGGTGAGCACGGCATCCAGTTTCTCGTTGATGTCAAATACCACAACAATGGCAAACAGCAACAGGATGGCAAAGAAGAACGTACCCAAGAAATTCTTCATGATGTAGCGGTCGAAACGCTTCACGTAATACCACGGGTAGCGCTTGGCAGCAGGTGCCGCAGGCTGAACGGAATCAGCGGTATTGGTGGGCTGATTCTCTCCCTCGGCGGGTTGCATCTCTATGTTCTTGAGTTCCTCTTCCATCACCTAAAGCCTAAAACCTAAAGCCTCACTTGTACGTCATGGAGCATCTGGCGCTTCCAAGCAGGGAAATCGCCTTCGATAATGTGTTTAC
Organism: uncultured Bacteroidales bacterium; assembly: GCA_902776435.1. Taxonomy (GTDB): domain Bacteria; phylum Bacteroidota; class Bacteroidia; order Bacteroidales; family Muribaculaceae; genus Sodaliphilus. The sequence continues at coordinate 64,134 of CACYQB010000020.1, forward strand.
GGGCCTCACCGACGAGCCACAGGTAGAAGGCCAGGTTGTGGATGCTGGCAATCTGCATGGCCAGGATTTCCTGGGCAATGAACAGGTGGCGCACGTAGGCCTTGCTGTAAATGTGATCCACAATCGAGGGTCCATCCTCTTGCAAGGGAGTAAAGTCATCGGCCCACTTCTTGTTGCGCATGTTCATGATGCCATGACGGGTGAAGAGCATACCGTTGCGGCCATTGCGCGTGGGCATCACACAGTCCATCATATCCACACCGCGGTCGATGGCCTCCAGCATGTTGGCGGGAGTGCCGACGCCCATCAGGTAGCGGGGACGGTCCTGTGGCAGGATGTCGTTGACAATTTCTATCATCTCATACATCACCTCGGTGGGTTCGCCCACAGCAAGACCGCCGATGGCGTTGCCATCAGCACCCAGGTCGGCCACAAATTTGGAGGATTCCTGGCGCAGGTCCTTATAGACGCAGCCCTGCACAATGGGGAAATAGGCCTGGCTATGGCCATAACGGGGCTGGGTATTCTTGAAATGCTTCCAGCCACGGGCAAGCCAGTTGTGCGTCAGCGTCAACGACTTGCGGGCATAGTTGTAGTCACTGGTGCCGGGCGGGCACTCGTCCAGTGCCATCATGATGTCGCTGCCGATGGTACGCTCGATGTCCACCACCTTCTCAGGTGTGAACAGATGCTTGCTGCCATCGATGTGGCTACGGAAAGTCACGCCCTCGTCAGTCAACTTGCGGTTATCGGCAAGAGAGAAGACCTGAAAACCGCCGCTATCAGTCAGGATAGGTCGGTCCCACCCGTTAAACTTGTGCAGTCCACCGGCACGCTCGATGATGTCCATGCCGGGACGCAAGTACAGGTGATAGGTATTGCCCAGGATAATCTGCGCCTTGATATCCTCGCGCAGTTCGGTCATGTGTACGGCCTTGACAGCGCCCACAGTGCCCACGGGCATGAAGATAGGCGTCTCGATCTGTCCGTGGTCGGTCGTGATGAGTCCGGCGCGGGCATTAGTGCCACTGGGTGTGGCTATGAGTTGATAGTCCATTCAGTAGATTTTCTAGAAAAGTCGTGCAAAGGTAGTAAAAAGTCTTTAGACTTTAGACCTCAAACCCAAGTTTTAATCGGCACAGATGGCTCTACAGTTCATTTCAGCCTCAATTTCAATGACAAATAGCGTAAGTTCGACGAAATTGTTTACTGAGATTCCATGCGTTAGTATCTCCCCTTCAGGATTAAAGGTGGAACTCCTCCCCCGCCCTGGGGGAGGTGGCTCGAAGTGCCGGAGGAGGGGGAGTGGGCAGGGGCGTTGATATTACTGTGATGGTACCCACTTTCGGTTTTATCGACGCCCCCCAGCCCCCTCTTATCCAAGAGGGGGAGCTGAGTATCAGCAGTTTATCCGTACTCATGTTACTAAAAAAGGGGGCTGGCGATCAATTCCATCACCAGCCCCTTTATTACGTCAAGGCTAAAAAACCTAAAGCCTAAAGCCTTACTTGTACTTCTCAACGTTCTTGCGGGCCTTCTCAAGATTCTCCTCGGCCTTCTTCAAGTTCTTCATAGCCTTCTCATAGTTCTGCTGAGCCTTGAGGTTGTCCTTGGCGACCTTCTCTTCAAACTTTTTCTGTTTGGTCTCCATCTTGATCATCTTCTCGGTGTTACCTTGTGCCTTGGCTACCTCCTCGTTGAGTTTCTGACGATCCTTGACCTGCTTCTCGGGCAGTTCATTCATCTTCTTCTGGGCTTCACTGACCTTGTTCTGAGCATCTTTCAGCTTGTTTTGAGCCTGGTTGTACTTCTCGCTTGCTTTCTGGCGGTTTTCAATCAGCTTCTGATTTTTCTTGGCCTCTTTTTCAGCCTTCTTAGCCTCTTTTTCTTTCTTTTCAGCGGCTTTCTTGGCTTCCTTGGCCTTCTTCTCCTGCTCCTTGTAAGCGTCTTTCTGCTTCTTGGCAGCCTCGGCTTGTTTCTTGGCTACATCAGCATCCTTGGCATACTGATTCTGTTGCTGCTCCAGGTTTTGGGGAGTCTCATAATTCTGTGCCATAGCGGCAGGTGCTGCTGCAAAGCAGAAAAGCGCAGCCATCAACAATAATTTCTTCATAATCTTAGTATTTATTAAATTAAACTATGTTTTCTCACACAAAATTAATGCAAATATACGACTAAGACCTGAACTGACCAAAAAAGTTTAAAAAATACTGTTCATCAGTGTGGAATGACGTGGCGATGAGACCCATCAGACATAAACTCACCCAAGCCACAAGGGCTATTTTAAAGATTGTATCACCATGTCTTATATCGCAAGTACTTTTTAAATTATTAGTACTAAACAACCTTATACAATCATGGCGCATGATTATCAATAAAATCAAATAAATATATCCTCTTGTTTAATTTTTATAAAAATTTTTGCTTAATTTTTCGGCCGCCAGGCCGATCAAAAAACCTGAGGACTATTATAACACAACTCCACAACAATATCAGATGATTCATTTTGAATCTATTTGAACCGACTTCAAATATTGAGTCTTTAAACCAGGTATTTTGAATCTGATTGGCAGTTTGAAAAGGACTTCGACTGGCTCTCCATTCACTGTGGCAGGGATGAAATCGGGCAACAACTTGCAGGCGCGGACAGCTTCTTTGTCAAGGTCTTTATCTACCGAATCAACAACCCTTACATCATGAACTTTACCACTCTTGTCGATCCAAAAGGCTACCTCAACACGTCCCTGTATCCTCTTCTTGGCGGCTTTGGGCGGATACTTGATATGGTCCTTGAGGAACTGATTCAACGCTTCCTCCCCGCCGGGAAATTCCGCTTTCACTTCCACGTCTTTAGGCTTTTCCGGATCTAATTTGTCCTGCAGCTTGAAAGTAACGGGCAGGGTGTACCACACGTTGACAGCTTTTCCGAACATGCGCCCCGGGGCGAATCGGGGCAGGGTCTTGACCACACGGACAGCCTCAGCGTCAAGGTCCGCACTCACTGAGCGGAGCACTTTCACGTCACCCACATATCCCAACGAATCTACCACAAACCGTACCACAACGCGGCCTTGTATGCTATCCTTGGCAGCCTTGGGCGGATACTTTACATTCTCTTGCAAGTACTTCATTAAGGCGGCCTCTCCACCAGGGAACTGGGGCATCTGCTCTACTGAATAGAAGATTTTGTCCGTGGATTCTAAGCTATCTCTGACAGCCTTGGGTGGGTAAACAACAAACGGTTCGGGTTTCACAGGTAACCGGGGCATCTGATCAGAATCCTCAATAACTACCTCCCTATTTACGGAGTCACGGGCAAGACCATGGGCTCCATGACTTGACGCAAGGGCCGAAAAGGTCACTGCCACAAAACTCACGAGTACGGCAATCTTGACAACCGCCACCGAATTGATATTGAATTCTGCCTGTTTCATAACATTCATTTTTTGGTTAAACTCTCGGTTGCAAAGTTACAACCGATTATTGAAAAAACGCCAAAAACGGTCCACATTCGATGGTCATTCCAAGAAATATACACACCTAATTATCAACAACTTACAAAACCAAAAGGTCATTTGTAGGTAATTTGTTGAATTGGGGAGCAAATTACCTGCAAAAAAAGAAGTATTTTTGCAGTGTTAATCTGAAAAAAGCCTCACGCTAAGATGCTAAGGCGCTATTATTATAAAGGCACTGAAATGAGAAACAAACAACATATCATATACATGGTGGCGACCGTGATGGTACTGTTCATGATGGTTGGATGTGGGCATCCTACCGACAATGAGCAACTCGTTGCCGTGGACTCGTTACTGGCCCAGAACCGGGGCGAGGAAGCGATACAGATGCTCCAGATGCTCAACACCTCATCTTTTAATCATCACGACCAAGCCTATCAGGTATTGCTGACCACCCAGGCCAATTTTGCCTGCAACATCGCAGCGACCAGCGATAGCGACATCAACGAGGCGGCACGTTACTTCCAAGCCCACGGCGACAAGGAGAAACATGCCCGTGCCCTACTCTATCAGGGATGCGTCAACAAGCAATTGGGCCACCTTGACAAGGCGATTGCCAACCTACGCCAAGCCGAGGACGTTGCGGCCGACGATGACGTCAAGAACCGCGCGATGGCTAAGATGATGATAGGCGAACTGTATCAGAGCCAGGTCGTGGGAGCCAAGACCGTGGGAGCCGAAAAATACCGTGAGGCACTGGAACTGTTCCGCCAAATCGACGACAAGCATCACCAAATCATCTGCCTGAGTGAGTTGGGCGGCCTGTACCGCATCAACAAGGAAAAACAGGATAGCGCCATGAACTATATTAACGCTGCGATTGACCTGGCCAAACAGGAAATCGAGCCGCAAGCGGTAGTGGCCAACCTCTTCAGCCGTGCAGAATACCGCGCTGCACGTGGCGATTATCAGGGCGCTAAGGATGATGCTGTCGAGGCCATCTCCTGGAGTGGAAGCCAAAAAATCCACCCGAGAATCCATTACACCGCCGCATCGGCCTTCCTGCACCTGGGTCGCATCGACTCGGCCCGTTACTACCTGAATCAAGCCCCGGCAATGACCACCACTGCCGACAGCATCATGTATTTCCAACTGCAGGCCGACATGGCTCGTCATGACAATAATCTGGAAAAGGCCATCAATTGCCTGACCCTCACCCACCATCTGGCCGACTCGCTGACGCTGAGCAGCATGAACGACCGGCTGATGGAGGTAGAGAAGAAATATGACAACCAGAAGGCTGAACTCGAAAATGCCCTGCTCAACTCCCGCCTCAAGGGGACGCTGCTGGCGCTGACATTATTAGTACTGGCGGCTGGTGCGCTGGCTTTCCTGCTGTGGCGTTACCGCAACCGGTTGAAAATGCAGCAGGCTGAGTATGAATTGATGAAATCGGACCTTGATCAGTCCATCACGAGTCTGGAACAGATGCAGACGATGTTATCGGAACGAGAGTCCTCCAAGCAGCAATCCGATGAACTGAAAGGCATTGTGGACAGCCAGATTCAGGTCGTTCACCAACTGCTGCAGTGGTCCTACGAGTGCAACGAGACGACCTTTGCCAAGCGCTTTAACAAACTGATGACGATGCGTGGCCCCGATGAGGTGGGCACCTCCTATTGGGATAACCTGCAAGCACTGGCCAACGAACTGTATGACAACGTGCTGGTCAAGGCACAAGAGGCGGCAGACGGCACCCTGCGTGACGATGAAATCAACATGATAGCGCTGCAGTGTCATGGTTTCTCGAGAACGGTCATCATGATGTGCATGCACTACACCAATCTGCGAACCGTCTCAAACAAGAAAACGCAAATTGCCCATAAACTCGGCGCCAATACCCTTGACGAGTTCCTGCAACCCTACCTGAAGAGAAAGACGGACATCACGGATTAATTGAAATTAACGTAGATGATGGAAAGGAATGAGAAGACGATAGCGTTTGTCAGGGAACACCGCAAAGACGACGTGAGAGCGCTGGCGTTGCAGACACGACGGGATAACGATGTGGACCTCACCTGGGCACTGGAGCAGATTCAGGGCTGGCAGACAGCGCGTCGCAAACTGCCCTCGTGGTCCGTTACCGATGGCATCATCTATCCGCACCATTTGTCGATGGAACAATGCTCGAGCGAACAGACCGCTTTATATAAATGTGACATTGTGGAAAAGCTGCCTCAGGCCTGCCGCATGACGCTGATAGACCTGACGGGCGGCTTCGGCGTGGACTTCGCTTTCTTGGCAAAGGGTTTCGAGCAAGCGATATATGTCGAGCGGCAGGAGGCTCTCTGTAAAACGGCACGCCATAATTTTGAACTCCTTGGGCTGAACCATGCCCGCGTTATCCATGCCGAGGCCGAGGAGTTCTTGCATGACCTTGTCACAGAACCGGCTTCCACCCTTATTTACCTGGATCCCGCTCGAAGAGATCAGAACAGCAACCGCACCTACGCCATCGATGACTGCACGCCTAACGTGCTGGAACTGTTGGGCCAGCTCTTCAAGACGGCCGACCACGTCTTGCTGAAACTCTCCCCCATGCTCGACTGGCACAAGGCGATAAAGGACCTGGGCGAGCGCGTCGCCGAGGTTCATATTGTGAGTGTGAACAACGAATGTAAGGAACTGCTCGTACTCATGAGCGCTGACCACCGGGGCGAACCGAGCATCCATTGCTTGAACGACGGGCAATCACTCATCTACAGGCCACAGGAGAATGCCATGTCACCCGCTATCTCCACCGATGACGAAACAGCGGGCAGCGCATACCTGTATGAGCCTAATGCCTCCATTATGAAGGCGGGTTGCTTTGGTGTGATGACAGAACGTTATCACGTCAAAGCCATCGCCAGCGACAGCCACCTGTTTGTCTCTGATGAGTTTATTGAGAACTTCCCCGGCCGACGGTTTGCAGTTACGGAAATCACAACAATGAATAAGAAGGAACTGGCACACGCACTTTCAGGCATCACCCGTGCCAACGTTGCCACCCGCAATTTCCCAATGTCGGCCCAGCAACTGCGCTCACGCCTGCGGCTGCAGGATGGCGGCGATTGCTACATCTTCGGCACCACAACCGCCACCGGGCAACGGCTATTGTACCTCTGCAAGAAAATGTGAACAAGAGCCGCGACGATGTCGCGGCACAGGATACATGACTGCACATAATAAAACAAAACCTCCAGCACTGATGCTGAAGGCTTCGCTTGGTAGAGAAACAGGGACTCGAACCCTGGTTTCCGCCGTGAGAGGGCGGCGTCCTAGACCACTAGACGATATCTCCGTCGAATAATAAAGCCCTCGCTCGAAATTGGGTGAAGGCTTCGCTTGTAGAGAAACAGGGACTCGAACCCTGGTTTCCGCCGTGAGAGGGCGGCGTCCTAGACCACTAGACGATATCTCCATCGAAAAGCGTTGCAAAATTACTGCCATTTTTTGAACTGGCAAATTTTTTTGACACTTTTTTATAATTTCGTGTCAAAAAAACTGATTTTTGACTTTTTCCAGTATTTTTCGCGTTCTATTCTGCCGCAGTTCGGGATATTATTTGTACCTTAGCGGATTGATAATAACAATTCATTTGTATTTACATTTTATTATTATGGCAAGCAAACGACAGATTAAGAAAGCGATCCAGAATGCCTGTGGCGAAATTGCAGGCGAGTGTATCTTTGCAGAATCCGCATTCGGCGAGAACAAGCGCGACGAGTGGGACAGCATTATCATTGACACCGCCCTGCTGCAGCAGGAAGCCATCAACCGTGTGAGCAACAAGTTTGGCAAGAAGGTGAAAGACTTCGCCAACCGCAAGGAGTACAACAAGGCCCGCCGTGCCTTCTTCCAGCAGAATGAGAAAGAGCTGAGCGAGTACTTCCGCGCCGAAGTCGAGAACATTGCTAAGCGCATGAACGACCTCATGCCCTCAAAGAAATAATACACCAGTAACTCCTGAATGAACCTCTCTGGCTGGATATTGAAGAAAGCGGGTTGGACTTTTAAGGTCAACCTGACGATGCCTGACAGATGCATCATCGTTATCGCGCCGCACACCAGTAACTGGGATTTCATCCTGGGTGAGTTGGGTATCCACTCTGTGGGCATGAAGGCGGGATTCCTCATGAAGGACACCTGGTTCTTCTTTCCGCTGGGTTACCTGATGAAAGCCTTAGGCGGCATTCCTGTCAACCGTCGCCAGCATGGCAACCTCACGCAATCCATCGTCGAGGCCTATAACTCTACGCCCCGGCTCGCTATCGGCGTCACGCCCGAGGGCACCCGCAGCCCCAACCCCAACTGGCACAAGGGCTCCATCTTCATGGCCCGCGATGCCCAAGTTCCGCTTGTACTTGCCTACTTTGACTACAAGCAGCGCGTGGTGTGCATCGACCGGGAGTTTGAGTTGAGCGACGATGCCGATGCCGACTTAATCCGTATCAAGCAATACTTTCAGCAGCACGGCTGCGGTAAGTACCCCGAGAAGTTCGTCACCGGACTGGAATAAACTGTATTGAGGCTGTGTCATAATACGCCTCTGGTTTTTTAATCGGCCTGACGGCCGAGAATTTCACATCAGATGAATTATGACACAGCTTCAATTATTATTAACTCTTAACTATTAACTAAGAAGTGATTTCCCGCAACCTGCGCGTCACGCTCATCGAGGATGACATCATCTGGGGTGACCGTGAGGCCAACATCAAGCAACTGAAGCGCAACCTGCGTAATATGCCCGATGATACCGACCTGGTTATCCTACCGGAGCTGTTCAGCACGGGATTCATGACTGGCGACCGCGATCAGGCAGCCGCCGTTGCGGAGTGGAACAGTGGTGACACGCTGCAAACCCTGCGCAAGCTCGCAGCAGAGTACCACGTGGGCATCATCGGCAGTTTCCTGGCCAATACGGCAGCCCAACTCTACAACCGCGCCTTCTTTATCGAGCCCAATGGTGACGAGACCTATTATGACAAGCGCCATCTGTTCTCGTTCGGTGGCGAAGACAAGGTGTTCAACCAAGGACTGACTGCTGCTCCCATCGTGCGGTTCCGTGGATTCAACATCAAACTCGTGGTGTGCTATGACCTGAGGTTCCCAGTCTTCTGCCGCAACGTGAACAATAACTACGACTTGCTGGTGGTCATTGCCAACTGGCCCAAGTCGCGGGAAAAGGTGTGGCGCACATTGCTGGCAGCCCGCGCCATGGAAAACGAGTGCTACGTCTGCGGAGTGAACCGCTGCGGCACCGACCCCGCCGGCGTTGAGTATCCCGAAGGCTCGTCGCTCGTCATCGACTTCAAGGGCAAGGTCATCGCCCAACGCATGACGAGTCCCGTCATCACAGCCGACCTCTCCCCCGCCCAGCTGGCGCAGTTCCGCGAGAAATTCCCAGCCTGGCGTGATGCCGACTCTTTCACATTACACATTTAGAGTACCGACTTACATGTCGCGGCCATGCCACGACATACCAGATAATGACGCAAAGACCCGTTGACATAGAACTGTTAGCGCCCGCCCGCGACGCCGACATTGCCATTGCCGCCATCGACCATGGCGCCGATGCCGTCTATATGGGCGCGTCCCATCACGGCGCCCGTGCCGACGCCACCAACTCGCTGGAAGACGTGCGGCGCGCCTGCGACCATGCCCACCAGTTTGGGGCACGTATCTATGCCACGGTCAACACCCTGGTCTATGACGACGAACTGATGGAGGTGGAACGGCTTGTCCATGACCTGTACCACATCGGCGTGGACGCCCTCATCGTGCAGGACTTGGCACTGCTACGCTTGGACCTGCCACCCATCGCCCTTCACGCCAGCACCCAGTGTGACCTGCGCACGCCCGAGAAAGCGCGTTTTCTGGAGGCCTTGGGATTCTCCCAACTGGTAATGGCTCGGGAATTAACCCTTGACGAAATCAGCGATATCCGACGTGTGACCTCGGTGCCACTGGAGGCATTTGTGCATGGCGCCCTGTGCGTGAGCTATAGCGGACGTTGCGCCATGAGCCAAGTGCTGAAAGGCCGCAGCGCTAACCGTGGTGAGTGTGCTCAGTTGTGTCGTCTGCCTTACGATCTCGTGGATAACCGTGGGCGAGTTCTTGTCGAGGGTAAACACTTGCTGTCCCTACGTGACCTTGCACAACATGACCGCCTCGAGCAGATGATGGCCGCAGGAGTCTCATCGTTCAAAATCGAGGGACGCCTCAAGGACGTGGGCTACGTGAAGAACGTGGTTGCCTATTACCGACGCGCCATCGACAAGGTCATCGACCGCCAACCGGAACGATATCACCGCGCTTCGTTCGGCAACATAGAATTCACCTTTGAACCGGATCTGAAGAAGAGCTTCAACCGAGGCTTCACCCACTATTTCCTGGACGAACGGCGTCCCAAGGACGGCAACGCCATGGCTTCGATCGACACGCCGAAGTCCCAAGGAGAATATTTGGGACGCGCCCTGCGCTGTCGCGGCAATACGCTCACCATCGAAACGAGTGCCGTCCTAACCAATGGTGACGGTCTGAGTTACGTTGACAGCAAAGGCGAGTTCACAGGCATCAGGGTCAACCGTGCACTGGGAGAAGGCACCGCACAACTGCGTGAACATGTCGAGATACCCCGTGGTACCCGCATCTATCGCACTGCCGACAAAGCTTTTACCGACTTGCTGGCCAAGACTTCATCCTCGCGCAGTATCACCGTTGACGCTGAGCTGCGATACACTGGAGGCCTGCTCACGCTTAGCTTCTCCGACGTGCGCGGCAACCGTGTGACTCACACAGTGCCCTGTGAGTTGAAACCTGCTGACAAGCCCCAAGGTGACCGCCAGCGAGCCGAACTCGCCAAATTAGGCGGCACTATTTATCGATTGGGAGAAGCACAGGTGCCAGGCGACATCTTTATCCCCGCCTCGTTGCTGTCACAGCTGCGCCGCGAGACCATCGACCTGCTCGACCGCGCCCAGCGCATCACCCATCCCATCGACAAGCGCCGCCCCGAGGACAAGTCCTACCCTTGTTCCAATACTACTCTCACTGCGGCCGACAACGTGGCCAACCACCTCGCCGAAGCCCTATATCGCGACCACGGCGTGGCCAACATCACACCGGCGCTAGAAACCGGGGCACCAGTCACTGCTGACACGGCCTTGATGCATACCCGCTACTGCATCCGCCGCCAACTTGGCGCCTGCCTCAGAGGGAAAAATGCCACCGCTCTCCCACCTGACCTCTACTTGAAGACCAACAACACATTAATAAGAATCACCTGCGATTGCAAGTCCTGCGAAATGCGCCTCACCCTGGCCAAGTAAAATATTATTGCTCGAATAAATTTTGCTTTTCGCTATCATTAAACTAATTTTGCCATCGATATGAAAAAAGATACGATACAACTGATAGTAATACTCGTGGTGCTGGTAGCTGTAGTGGTTGCCATTCTGTTGTATATGCCTCATGACATCGTGAGCATCTATAACTGGTACAAGGAGCACCTGACCTATGGCACAATCTTGTTGCTGATGGCGATAGAAAGTTCGTTCATCCCCTTCCCTAGCGAGGTGGTGATTCCGCCCGCAGCCTACTTTGCCGCCCGCAACGGAGACATGAACATCCTCATGATTGTGCTCATTGCCACCATTGGCGCCCTATTGGGTGCTGTCATCAATTATGTGCTGTCGCTGCTCATCGGGCGTCCCGTGGTCTATGCCTTCGCCAACAGTCGCATCGGCCACATGTGCCTCATCGATGCCGAGAAGGTGCAGAAAGCCGAGAACTACTTTGACCGCCACGGCGCCATCTCGACGTTTCTGGGCCGCTTGATTCCTGCCATCCGCCAACTTATATCCATCCCTGCTGGACTGTCACGCATGAATTTCGGCACTTTCGCCCTGTTCACTTCGCTGGGTGCTGGTATCTGGAATGCGGTGTTGGCGGGCTTAGGTTACTGGCTGAGTCTGCATTTCCCCGAAGAGGAATTGCTGGCCCAATTGGAGCATTATAACCGCTACTTGTCGTGGGCGGGCTATGCGCTGGCCATCTTTATCGTCCTCTTCTTGGCTTATCAGGCCATCCGCAAGCGCCCCACGTCCAAACAAATAGACACTCACTCCTAACTTCTCATTTCTAACTCCTAACTGTTATGCAAGTTTCTCCCTCCCTATTGTCAGCCGACTTTGGCAACCTCGCCAAGGACATTGACATGATCAACAGCAGCAGTGCCGACCTGCTTCACCTGGATGTAATGGATGGCGTGTTCGTGCCAAACATCTCATTCGGATTTCCTGTCATCAAGCATGTGCAACGCCTGTGCAACAAACCTCTTGACGCACATCTGATGATTGTTGAGCCGCAAAAGTTCATTCCCCAGGTGCGTGATTGCGGAGCAAGCATCATGACCGTCCACCAGGAGGCCTGCATCCACCTGAACCGCGTCGTGCAGCAAATCCATGACGCAGGCATGAAGGCAGGTGTCGCCCTCAATCCAGCTACTCCCGTGATGATGCTGCGTGACATTATATGTGACGTGGACCTCGTGTTATTGATGTCTGTCAACCCAGGCTTCGGCGGCCAGAAATTCATTGTCCAGACGTTGAACAAGGTGCGCGAATTGCACCAACTCATCATCCTCAATGGCTCCAATGCCCAAATCGAGATTGACGGCGGCGTGAATGACGTAACAGGCGCCCAACTGGCTGAAGCAGGAGCCGACATCCTTGTCGCTGGCAGCTACGTCTTTGGCGCTGAGGACCCCATCAAGACCATCGAGGGCTTAAAAAACCTCTGAAAAATTTTGCCAGGTCGAAAAGTTGCCGTAACTTTGCACCCGCTTTTGGGATATTAACCCGAAGTCAAGACTGGAAAGGTGCCGGAGTGGTCGATCGGGGCGGTCTCGAAAACCGTTGTACGCTTTGCGTACCGTGGGTTCGAATCCCTCCCTTTCCGCAGA
>CACYQB010000021.1 GCA_902776435.1 uncultured Bacteroidales bacterium
CCCCCAACAGACTTTAGCACCAACAATGACGGCTCAGCATTACCCGTCTTGATAGGAAAATAAAGAACAATCTGTCAAAAAATTTTAGGACGAGTCAGCAGATGAGTATGACAATTAAAAATGTATAGTCTTTATGAATGAGGAGTTAGAGGAGTATATTTTGGGGCATATTGATGAGGAGCCGGAGGCGTTGGCTCGCATCGATCATGATACCCATGTGCAGAATTACTATTGGCACATGTGCTCGGGGCATCTGCAGGGACGTCTCATCAAGATGCTCACCTGCATGATCAGGCCGCAGCGTGTGCTGGAGTTAGGCACCTTCAGCGGATACTCAGCCCTGTGCCTTGCCGAGGGGCTGGCTGACGATGACTGCCGCGTCGATACCATCGAGGTCAATGACGAGCAGGAAGATTTTATCCGTGAACATTTGGCGTTGTCGCCCTTCGGCAAGCGCGTCAGATTACACATCGGCGACGCCCGTGACATCGTTCCCACACTAGGCGAACGTTACGACCTCGTCTTTATCGACGCCAACAAGCGCCAGTATGTCGAGTACTATGACCTGGTGATGGAATACCTGAATGATGGAGGCTTTATCATTGCCGACAACACCCTGTGGGCCGGCAAGGTCGTGGACCCCAAGGCGCAACGCGAGGCCCAGACCCGTGGCATCCTCGCCTTTAACGACCGCGTAAAAGAAGACCCACGCGTCGAGAAGGTCATCATCCCCTTGCGCGACGGCCTCACCCTCATCCGCAAGCTCTAAAAAAATCCCGCTAGCCAATAGGCCCGCGGGATTTAATTTTTCTTGTTACCGTCAATTAGTTCTTGATGGTGGCAAAGCGTGTAAATGACAAGGTCGTGCCATCATTAACCATCTCGAGCGTAGACTCACCCACCTTTACGGTGTCTGTCTCGGGCTCTGCAAACTGATTCTTAAATTCAGCGCTGTTCAGCATCTGCTTAATACCCGATACGACCATGGGATTGTTGGTCACCTTACCATTCTGAGAAACGCTCAGGACCTCAGCCTTGAAGGTGTCAGCATTGGGGGTAAGCGTCAGTTTGTCGCCTTCCAGGGTGTAAGTGCCCTTAATCTCAATCGAGGTAGCAATCTCGATAGCCATCGTGGGAGCAGGCTCTGATGACGCGGTAAACTCATCTACCAGGGTGAATGTACCATCCTCATTGAAGGTGTAAGTGAGGTTCTGGATCTCCAGTGAGCCATCCTCGGCAGTTTCTACAATAGGTTGCGTGCTGCGCCAGGTAGCGCAAATGGATTGTGCCTGCACGGTCATGACCGCCATCAAGGCAACGAGTGTAAATAAAACCTTTTTCATAATCATTTTTAAGTTGTATAACGTTGCAAAGATAATCACATTTTTCGTGCCAACACTTTTTCGGGCACTTTTTTTGAATGTTTATCGTCTAGACAAGACTGCACATCAATGCTTGATGTCGGCTATACGCATCAGCCTTTCTGTTTTACCATCCTTATCGGTAAGTTCAAGCATTGAGCCGTTAGCGGTTATTTTGTAGGTGTAGTTCTCATTGTTGAAAGACTCTGCGACTTTAGCCTTGGCCTCCTTGCTGATCTTCTCATTGATTATTGACAAAATCGCGGGGTCATCAAGCACCTTTCCATTTTCCGACAAACTGACAAACTCCACCTTTAACGTATTCACGTTATAGAACATCTCCATTTTGTCGCCATTTATCGTATAGGTTCCCTTAACACTTCCAGTGAGGGCGGCTTCCATTTCCTTGGTCTGCGCCGGCTTTGACGACAGAGTCACATCGCAGTCCGATACGAAAGTACCATCCTCGTTATAAGTGTTAATATAACTAATCATCAGATAGTTATCACCCTCATTCTTAACTTCAGGCTGCATGCTCTGCCATGACCCGCATACGGATTGAGCCTGGACGGTCATGACCGTCAACAGGGCAACGAGTATAAATAAGATTTTTTTCATAATTGGTTGAATATTTGTTTTCACTGCAAAGTTAATCATCTTTTTTAATCCCAATGCGTATCTTGATGACTTTTTTGATGTTATCACCATACTGCCATCACGCTATTCAGATAACAAAACGACCAAAAAGTTTAATATACCTCCTAAAAAACGCCCGTAACCAATAAAAATCGGGGCCGCCACAGTAAGGCGGTCCCGATTCTGGTATTGGCTCTAATATTGCAAATATTAGATGAGTTTCTTGTAGCCGTACTCAGCAGCCTCGTCGAGTTCTTCCTCGATGCGGATGAGCTGGTTGTACTTAGCCATGCGGTCGGTGCGCGAGAGCGAACCGGTCTTGATCTGGCCACTGTTGGTGGCTACGGCGATGTCGGCGATGGTGGTGTCCTCGGTCTCACCGCTGCGGTGGCTGGTCACGGTGGTGTAACCATGACGGTGAGCCATCTCGATAGCGTCGAGCGTCTCGGTCAGGGAGCCAATCTGGTTCACCTTGATCAGGATAGAGTTGGCAGCACCCATCTTGATACCCTTCTCCAGGAACTTCACGTTGGTCACGAACAGGTCGTCACCCACGAGCTGGCAACGGTCACCGATGGCCTTGGTCAGCTTAACCCAGCCATCCCAGTCGTTCTCGTCCAGACCGTCCTCGATGGAGTCGATGGGGTACTTGGTGATGAGTTCCTCGAGATACTTGATCTGCTCGTCATCGCTGAGTTTCTTGCCCTTGGGATCCTTGGGCTGACCGCTCTTGAGTTGACGGTAGTCATAGTAGTACTTGCCATCCTCAATTACGGCGAACTCACTGGCAGCGCAGTCCATAGCGATCTTCACGTCCTCACCGGGCTTGTAGCCGGCGTCCTTGATAGCTTGAACGATGCTGTCAAGAGCATCCTCAATGCCATCGAGTGCGGGAGCGAAACCACCCTCGTCACCCACTGCAGTGCTCAGGCCACGCTTCTTCAGCAACTTAGCCAATGCATGGAATACCTCGGCACCCATGCGGACAGCCTCGCGCTCAGTCTTGGCGCCTACGGGACGAATCATGAACTCCTGGAAGGCGATGGGAGCATCGCTGTGTGCACCACCGTTGATGATGTTCATCATGGGCACGGGCAGCACATGAGCATTGGTACCACCGATGTAGCGATACAGGGGCATACCGAAGTAGTTAGCAGCAGCGTGAGCCACGGCGAGCGAAACGCCCAGAATGGCGTTAGCACCGAGTTTGCTCTTGGTGGGAGTACCGTCGAGCTTCAACATAGCCATGTCGATAGCGCGCTGGTCAAATGCATCCATACCCTCAATCTCGGGGGCGATGACCTCGTTGACGTTCTTGACAGCCTTCAAGACGCCCTTGCCACCGTAACGGTTCTTGTCACCGTCACGCAGCTCGAGAGCCTCGTTCTCACCCGTGGATGCGCCACTGGGCACCGAAGCACGGCCCATATCGCCGCTCTCGAGGGTTACTTCAACTTCTACAGTAGGATTGCCACGCGAATCCAGAATCTCTCTGGCATGAATCTCTTCAATATACATAATTCTTTGTTATTAAAATGTTGATATCATTTAGTTTCGTTGGTGCAAAGATAGTCATTTTTGTACGCACTACAAAATTCTATGGAAGCTTTTGTCAAAATCGGTTAATGCAACCGATTTATCAAAAAAATTGTCACTCTTTGGCGTAAAATATACATATTTGTCGATAAAAATAACTACTTGGTCTAATCTTTTTGCACAAACAATGCGTTAAATTCTACTTTTGTCACCGAACTTGAAGTAGCTTTCATTAGTTCATAGTTCATTAAATAAGAGAGATTAAAAAATTAAGCAACAAGAAACGATTAAAACGAGAGGACATCAGTTACATTTTCATAACCACAAGTTTATAGTTTTTATTGGAACACACTAAGTTACGCTTTCTCGGGTTGAGAAGGCGTAACGTTTTATTGGAGGACATCACAGACGGCTTGTCCACCTCATGGATTATTACTATTTTTGCCATCTCAATAAAGATAATTGCATGATCATGATCAAGAATATCATCTTATCCATCCTGTTGTTGCTGCCCATTGCGGGAGCGGCCAACTTGCAGGTCGATAGCCTGCCCCTGCCCGAGAAGCCAACGGGCACTGCCTTTATCGTCATCTCAAAACACGACCTGACGCTCACCGTTTATGACCTGGATGCAACGGGAGATACCATCATGGTCGCTCAGTTCCCTTGCTGCATGGGTAAGAACAAGGGCAATAAGCAGAAGCGCGGCGACATGCGAACCCCCGAATCACCCACAGGCAAACCCTTCAAAATCACGATGATTCAAGATGCCTCAACATGGCGGCACAATTTCCATGACGGACGTGGCAACATCAAGGCCTATGGGCACTGGTTCCTGCGCCTAGAGACACCCGGGCACAGGGGCATCGGAATCCACGGCAGCACCAACAACGAGCACACTGTGCCTGGCCGCGCCAGCGAGGGTTGCATCCGCCTGCTCGACAAGGATATCATCACGCTGAAAGAGCATTTTGCCTACGTCGGCATGCCCGTCACCGTCCTCGCCGAAGACACCGCCCTCCTCCCGTGGGAACCTTTTGCACGCAAGTCAAGCGCCCAATAAAAGGTTCACTCTCCAAGAATCAATTTATAACCGATGCCCCGCACGTTGACAATACGCAACGATGTGTCAAGGGCGAGACGATGCCTCAGTTTGGTGATGAACACATGCAGGCTCTTGTTGTTAAAGAAACTGTCATCGCCCCATAGTTCAATAAGCAGCGACTGGGATGTCACTACCTCGCTGGGATGCAGGCACAAGTGCCTCAAGATTTCGCTCTCACGATAGGAAAGTTCGGCACGTGTTCCCGTCGGCACGTGTGTCAGCCGCTGAATGACAGCGTCAAAGAGGTATTGGCCGATGGTGAAGCGTGTGGCTTGCTCAGGCTGAGTTGTTACGGTACATGCTCTTCCCAGCAGTGCCTTGATGCGGACGATGAGTTCCTGCATGCCGAAAGGCTTCTTCAAGTAATCGTTGGCTCCCATTTCAAAGCCATGCACCACATCGTTAACCGCCGAACGCGCCGTCAGGAAGATGACAGGTGTCTGCCCGTCGCTCTTGCGTATACGTTTCACCAACTCGAAGCCGTCCAATCGCGGCATCATCACATCCACCACGAGTACATCGGGCTTACTGGCGGCATAGATCCTCAGCGCCTCCTCACCATCACCAGCCACGGTCACATGGAATCCTTGACCATCCAGGGTGTCCTTGATGATCATCGCCAGGGTGCGCTCGTCCTCGGCTAGCAGTATGTTGATGATCTCGCTCATAGCAGAATAATTGTAAAAGTCGTCCCCTCGCCCCTTGTGCTTGACACATCGATACTCCAGCCATGCTTCTCGACCATCGTCTTGACATAGAACAGCCCCAGGCCATAGCCCTTGACATCATGCAGGTCACCTGTGGGCACACGGTAGAACTTGTCGTAGATGTGGGGCAACCTATCGGCAGCAATGCCTATGCCGTGGTCGGTCACGCTGATGGCTGACGAGGTGGCAGTAATCTCAACATGCGCCTCATCAGGGGAATACTTGATGGCATTGTCAATGAGGTTGTTCATGATGTTACTCAAGTGGGCGCGGTCGGCCTGCAAGGTCAAGTCTTCAGGATCTATATGCGTTGTGAAAATAACGGGTTTATCGGCCTTTAACTGTTGCTGTTCGATGACGGGTTGCAGCAGTCCGGCAAGGTTCACCGCTTCGATATTGAGCTTGAACTGCCGCCTACGTTCCATGCTCAGCGACAGGATTTGCTCGACCATGCCACTCAGGCGTTCCAATTGTTGTCTGCACAGGGCCAGATAATGACGTCGCTTGGCTTCATCGGCCTGCTCACCGAAGTTGAGCAATACATCATTGGCCGCATAGGCCACGGCTATGGGTGTCTTCAACTCATGGGTGATATTGTTGGTGAAGTCGGTCTTCATCTCATCGAGCGTGCGCTGCCTGATAATGGTTCTGATCAAGAAATAGAAGGCCAACCCAAGCAGCAGCACAATGAGCCCAGACGCAGTCAAGATGCCGGCCATCTCCCGCAGGACCAACCCCGTGGTGGGCTCAATGGTGAGTTCATAGCGTCCATAATCTGCCCAGTCATAGAGAAATTGGCGTGCCCGTTTACTGGGGACATAGCCCTGTGTCGCATGCTGATAGACGGTGTCGGCCTTAATACATAGCAATCGGTGGTCGCCGCTCAGCCCCAGCTGTTGCAAGCCTGCCGTGAGCAGGGAGTCATATTTCTCATATCGAGTGCCTTCAAAGCGGTCAACGCCCAGGTGCAGTCCCTGTTGAATCATCGCAGCCAGTTCGGTAACAGAAATTTGGTCCTCGAGCATCTTCATGAAAGCATTCTCATCAGTCGCGCTGTCGCTCGCAGCCTGAGGGCTTGAACGCAGTACCACACCTGTTTTCTGTTCAAGCGTATCGTCGCCAAGTGTGACCCGGGTGGTAGTGACGCTATTAGCGATGATACTGCCATCCTCCCCAATGCCAGCGCTCACGTCCATCACGCCATGAGGTCCTTTGTCCTCAATGCTCTTGAGACGCAGAAACACTTCCTTGAGGTCGGCAACACGCATGGCTTCACGGATGTCATTGTCCACCTGCTCGCCCATCGTGAAGTACAATTGCTGCAACCAATAGGCCTGATAAGCAGCGACACCCAACAGCGCCACAATCACCAGCACACCGATATATTTCAACCTCACATTCATCACCTGCAAAAATACACAAATAACCCATTAGTCCTCACCTCCGTTAAGACTAAATAAGTTTTTGGTTAAGACTTGGTAAGTCATGGGAGGGCTGCGGAGCGGATTGATGGGGGTAATTTTGCCACCGAAATCAATCATAAACCCAAAAATGAATATGTCAAGAATTATCGTATTGATGGTAGCGGCCATGGTAACGACCGCTACTGCGTTGGCCCAGGTAACGGCTGGGCAAGTCGAAGAAAAACAGGATAGTATCACGCTTAGCGTCAGTGACACTGTAGCGCTCAAGGACGTGGAAGTGGTGACAATGCGCCAACTGGTCAAGACGCTGGATGACCGTGTGAGCTACAATGTGCAGGCCGACCCCGAAGCCCGCACGAGCACTGTGCTGGATGTGCTACGGCGCGTGCCGCTGGTGAGCGTTGACGGCCAGGACAATGTGCGCGTCAACGGCAGCAGCAGCTTCAAGATTTACAAGAACGGTCATCCCGACCCGTCCTTGTCGTCCAACCCCAGGGAGGTGCTGCGGGCCATGCCAGCCAGCGTAATCAAGCGCATCGAGGTGATTACCGAGCCTGGTGCCCGCTATGACGCCGAGGGGGCTACGGCCATACTGAACATCGTCACCGTGGAGGGCGTGCGCATCGAGGGCGTGAACGGCACCGTTTCGGCTTCAATCAACACCTTCGGCTCGCCCAATGCCAGTGCCCATGTCGCTGCACGGGCGGGTAAATTTACCCTTGGAGCAACAGGATTTTTCCAGAAACAGGCACGGCGCATGTTTGCCGGCGAAGACGAGACATGGACGACCTACAAGGACACGGGCGCCACGATGTATAATCTCTATCGCAACGAGCAGCCCGCTTGGGTATATAACCTCAACCTGAACGCCAGCCTGGAAATCGATTCTCTGAACTTGATTACCGCTTCCTTTGGTGGTTACCGCTACGGTCTGAACATCTACGGCGATAGCCACATCGAGTATCATGACGCAGCAGGGCAGTTAATCACGTCCTATGACAACCCGTTTAACGTGCCGCAGTATGGCGGCATGTCATGGAACGGACGCGCCGACTGGGAGCACCGCACCAGCCGCAAAGATGAAGTCTTGACCGCCTCCTACATGTTTTCGACCACAGGCCAGCAGGAGGAACAGTACGACTCGCTCATCAACCTGGTGAATCCGCCGTTTGACTACACGAGCTACAGCAAGTGGGGCAAGGAACGCTTTATCGAGCACACGTGGCAGCTCGACTACCAACTGCCATTATGGAGTCATCACCTGCTGGAAGTGGGCGGCAAGTACATCCTAAGGCTGAACAAGAGCCACAACCGCATTAACTATGACGGAGTTGCTGAACTGGATACTGACACCCGCTTCAAGCACAATATGCACGTGGGTGCCGCCTATGCCTCATGGCGATACAAGGTGGGCGATGTCACCCTGCGCGGCGGCTTGCGTTACGAGTACAGCCACTTCCGCGCCAGTTACCCCAATGGCGATGGGGAGGCCTTCGGGCACGACCTGCACGATGTGGTTCCCTCGGCGAGCGTTCACTGGCAAATGACGCCGTTCAACAGCCTGCGGTTGTCGTGGGCGACAAGCCTTAACCGCCCAGGCATTCAGTATCTCAACCCCGCAGTCAGGCGTTATACCACGACGATAGAATATGGCAATCCCCACCTGTCAAGTGCCCGCAACAATATGTTGAGCCTCAACTTCCAGCACACTGGTAACCGCTTGACCTTCAATATCAAGCCCACCTTGACCATCACCAACAACCTCATCGGTTCCTATCGCACCTCCCATGACGGCATCGTGTACATGACCTACAGCAACGACTGCCGCTATTTGATGGCCGGCGTGGGCGGTTTCCTGCAATGGATGATAACAGGCAAGACCACCCTTGTCATGAACGGCGAGGTGGCTTACAAGCGCTACCGCAACCCCTCGCAGGACTTGACAAACAGCGGCTGGGGTGGCAATCTGTATGCCCAACTCTCGCAGCAGTTGCCGTGGAAGTTGCGTGCTACGGCGACCTGCATGTGGTACGAAATCGGCCATGACCTGCGTCATGTGTACGGCTACAGCACCATACCCAACCCGACCATCATGCTGGGTCTGTCGCGTTCCTTCCTCAAGGACAACCGATTAACAGTGAGAGTGAACGCTAATTCCATCCTGCGCAAATACGAGGTATCCAAGGGATACATCACGCAGGGCGACTATGTGAATCAAGGCGTGGGCCACTTCAACCAGCGCAATGTACAACTATCGGTGAGCTATGCCTTCGGCTCCAGCAATACCCGTGTCAAGCAGACCGAGACGACCGTCGAGAACGACGACCTGGTGGGCGGCCTGAGAAACGGCAACTAACAGCGCTTGCCGTATGATTTGAAGACAAAAAAGACAAGAAGGACAAACAGGTTTTATTAATTGATAACCAACAAATTGTCCTTCTTGTCTTCAAAAATACATCCGCACCCCGACAAAACGGAATGCGGATGTCCCTTTAAACTCTAAACTGTGAGCAAAGCGAGTCTCACGCTAAGCCGCGAAGCCGCTAAGTCTTAATGCTATTGCTCGCAAGGGCTCGCAAAACCATGCGAATGCCCATCTTTAAACTTTAAACTCTAAACTCTAAACTGCGAGCAACGCGAGCATACTCTAAACGGCGAGCAACGCGAGCATTACCAGGCTCCTCCAAGCAGATAGTCGATGAGGGCGGTCACGTCGGCGTGGGCGGCAAGTGATGCCATCAGCACAGTAATAAGAAAGAATATCAACTCTTTATATCTTCTGTATTTAGAGAGTAAATAATCAATGGCGCTTGCGTTGCGGCTTCTCGAGCACAATACTCTCACTGTCATCGAAATGAGGACCACCAACGGCGCTAACATTGGTGCCAGTGCGCATCACCTTCGAGGGCCAACTGCCGCCGAGTAGGTAGTCGATCAGGACGGTCACGTCGCTGATGGTGGCGCTGCCATCCTGGTTGCAGTCAGCCGCAGGGTTGCTGATGGTGCCGCCGCCCAGCAGCAGGTCGATCAGGGCTGTCACGTCGCTGATATTCACGCTACCGTCGCCATTCACGTCGCCGCGCACAAACGAGCTGCCGGTATAGAGTTCCCAGCCTTCGCCTTCCGCCCAAGACCAATGGTAGACATCCCAATTCTTGGCATTGGCCTGGCTGACCTGAGCTGCAGTAATGACATTTCCCTCAACAATATCATCTTCGGGATCATAATCGATAACGGCATAAAGTGCTCCGGGAGCATCGGCGCTGCGTGTGGGCAACGCGTTGACGATCTGACCCATCTGGCTGGCATTGAGTTTATTATAGAATAGGGCTAATTGATTCAAATCAGGGCTATTACCCAACTGCAGGCTGGTCAACTGATTGTTCTGAGCACGGAAAATTTGCAGAGCACTACAGCCACGGGCATCAATACTTGTTAGCTGATTAAAATCTAACAAAAGGTAAATGAGATCATCATGGTTACCAAGTACCACTTGAGAAATCTGATTGTTGGTGCACATTAAATGGAGTAACGAGGCAAACCTCGAGACATCGATAGTGCCTGAAACCTGGTTGCCACGGATGTCAAGAGAAAGGAAATTGTCAGGACAAGTGCTCAGGTCCACACTTGTCAACAGGTTGTAGCGGCACCAGAGGTAGAGGAGTTTGGAGTTGCGGCTGATGTCCAGTTCGGTCAGTTGATTGTCTTCACACAGTAGATACATGAGCTCTGGGCAAGTGGTGACGTCCAGTTCAGTCAATTGGTTGTACATGCAATCGATATAATTCAGTACAGGACAATTATAAACTTCCAAACGGGTCAGAGCGCAAGAGTAGCATTCTAATTCTTCAAGGAATGGATTATCGTTGACAGCCAGTGCCGTCAACTGGGGTTTATTAATTACCAAGAGTGTGGTGAACAGATTGCCACTGCACCACAGTTCCCCCAGGTCGTTCATATTATCCACATTCAGGCTGGGGAGGCCGCAGTTAGAGCAGTTTAAATAAGTCATGGCCGAACAGTCACTCAAGCCGGTAATGCTGCCAAGGTCAGGGTTGTTCATGCAGTTCAAGTTCACAAGGGAAGTCAGACCCGTCACGTTGAGCGAGGTCAACTGGTTATTATAGCAATAAAAACTTTTGAGGCCAGGACAGAACGTCACGTCAAGTGAAGTGAATGCGCAATAATCGCAGCCAAACCAAGCCAACGCTGTGCAATCCGCCAGTCCCTGGATTGACGAAAGATTGCTGTTTACTTCACAATGCAGTAAGTTCAGACCAGTGCAGCCTGTCACATCAAGCGATGTCAAGGCGCAGTAGGCGCATCTGAGCTCTAACAGCCCCGTGTTACCTCTAACCCTGAGATATTTCAGTTGAGGTTTGTTGCTCACTTCAAGGGTGCCCGTCAACTGGTTGTTACGGGCCCACAGCGTTTGCAGGTTGTTCATGTTGTTCACGCCGGGCAGTTCGGTGATGGCACAGTCCTCACAGTCCAGATAGGTCAATGCGATACAACCAGCCAGGCCAGTGATGGCAGTTAGATTAGAATTATAATAACACTTCAGCGTTTTTAACGCCGAGCAGCCCGAAACTACGAGCGTGGTCAAGTCACAGCTATAGCACAAGAGCTCTGTCAGCCGTGTATTACCCGTGACCCTGAGGTAAGACAGATTGTGGTGACCAGAGACATCGAGTGACGTTAGCTGATTGTAGCGTGCATAAAGCTTTTCCAAGTTCGTCATGCCTGAGACAGCGCTCAAGTCGGTGATGGCGCAGTCCTCACAGTCCAGATAGGTGATTGCCGTACAGGAGGCCAACCCATAGATAGTGGTTAGATTAGCATTCTCATAGCACCTCAAACTGGCCAAGGCAGTACAATTGGAGATATCAAAACTGGTGATTGCGTTGCGGTAGCAGGTGAGCGACGTCAGATTAGGATTGTTTGATATCCACAACGTCCTCAAGGCACTACGGTTCGTTACCGAGAAAAGAGAAATCTGGTTGTTCTGGAGATACAATTCCTGCAGAACAGTGTTATTATCCACGTTGATTGACGTCAACTTGTTGTATCCCAAATTGAGGTAAATCAGCTTGGTGTTGGCGCTCACGTCAATCGTGGTCAGATTATTCGAGTAGAGATCCAATCTTTTCAATTGTGTAAAATACTGCACACCCGTCATGTCGGAAATGCCCTTGTAAGCCAGATTCAACGTGTCACGGGCATTGAGCTGCGCCGTGGTGATGGTGCCGCTGGGATACTGGCCCAGCAGGTAGGAGCGGAAGATCGCGTCAGGGAAGTTGGTGGCGTTGATCGTCACGTCGGCGTGGGCGGCAAGTGATGCCATCAGCACAGCCAGGGAAAGAAGGAATAATCTTTTCATAATCTTTATCGTTTAATGTGTTAGTAAATTTTGTGTTCCAATTCTTTAGTAATGCCGCAAATATAGTAACAAATATTTAATAATCCAATAAAAAACGGTCCAAATTCCTACTTATGCTCGCGTTGCTCGCAGTTTAAAGTTTAGAGTTTAAAGTTTAAAGAGAGGCTTCCGCATTCCGTGGGGACTCACGCTAATGCGCTAAGCCAGGTTGACTTAAACGTCAAGAAATCAACAAAATATACTAATGTATATATAGAAAGCTTTATCAAACAACATCAACAACATTATTTCACAACACGAACAACCAAATATTAAAATAAAGGTTGATTGTGTTGTTCAAAGTTGTTATGGTTGTTTGTAATAGAATGCGGATGCTTTGTACGATTATTCATACAGATTTACACAAAAAACGGCCGGCTGCACGGGCAGTCGGTCGCTTCGTGTTTTTGATGTGGTACCTCCGGTCTCGGACGGATGAGGTTCGATCTCGGTTGTCATGTTGACAACCAGTTATTTCTAATTCCGGGTACCATTCAAGATGATGTCGATGACAGCGTTGATGTCGGCGATGTTGATTTCGCCATCACCGTTCACGTCGGCAGCAGGGGTGTCATCATTTCCGCCTAAGATGATGTCGATGACGGCGTTTACATCAGCAATATTGACCTCAAGGTCACGATTCACGTCGCCCATGAAAATGTCTTCCACAATCTGCCCGAAATAGGGATGCCAGCGCTCATCGGCTTGGTAGGCACCAGTCATTCCCTGTAGAACATGAAGTGTGCGACCTGAGTAGTCGTCATCATACAAATACCACCAACAACATGGATCACCATACTCGTTCGATACTCTTAAGGGGTCAGCAATGTAGCTATACACATCCGACAGTCCAGTGCACCATTCGAACGCCTTGAAGTCAATCCTAGTCACCGAGTTGGGGATGACGATGCTGGATAGTCCAGTGCAGCCACCGAACGCCTGTTGACCAATCTTAATCACCGAGTTGGGGATGACGATGCTGGTCAGCCCAGTGCAGCCAGAGAACGTATTGTCACTGATCTCAGTTATCGAGTTGGGAATGACGATGCTGGTCAGCCCAGTGCAGTTACCGAACGCATGGATGCCGATCTCAGTTACCGAGTTGGGGATATCGATGCTGGTCAGTCCACTACATCCCTTGAACGCCATGAAACCGATAGCAGTTACCGAGTTGGGGATGACGATGTCGGTCAGCCCAGTGCGGCCAGAGAACGCATAGTCGCCGATCTTAGTTACCGAGTTGGGGATAATCGTGTTCTTGCAGCCAGCAATTAAAGTATTAGAGGCGGTCTCTATAATTGCATTACAGCCGTTGTGCGAATCATATCTTGGATTGCCACTTTCTACCACGATACTGGTCAGACCTGAGCACCAATCGAACGCCTTGCGGTCAATCCCAGTTACCGAATTGGGAATGACGATGCTGGTCAGCCCAGTGCAGTCAGCGAACGCTTCGCCAGCAATAGAATCTACCGAGTTGGGGATAACGATGCTGGTCAGACCACTGCAGAACACGAAAGTATCGCCACGGATAACAGTTACCGAGTTGGGAATATTGACGCTGGTCAGACCTGTGCAGTGTGCAAACGCCCCGGCACCGATATCAGTTACCGAGTTGGGAATGACGATGCTGGTCAGACCTGTGCAGTATCTGAACGCGTCGCCAGTTATACTTGTGGTTCCATTTCTTAAAGTTATATTCGTTCCGCTTGGCATCGTGCCTTTATATTTATAAGCGACCGTGCCGGCATAGACCAATCCGTCGGGCTGGTTATTGAACCATGGTGTATCATAGAACGCATCCTCGCCAATCTTTGTTACAGACTTAGGGATGTCAATGCTAGTCAGGCTCTCGCAGTAAGCGAACGTCCAATCACCGATATAAGTTACCGAGTTGGGAATGTCGATGCCGGTCAGCCCAGTGCAGTCAGCGAACGCATAGCCAGAAATACTTAATGTTCCTTCTTTTAATGTGATACTTGTCCCCGGGGGCATTGTGCCTTTATATTTATAAGCGACCAATCCCGCATAGACCAATCCGTCTGGTTGGTTGCTATACCAACCAGTGCCAGAGAATGCCCTGTCGCCGATGGTGGTGACGGAGTTGGGAATGTTGATCGTAGTCAGGAAGGAGCATTCACTGAACGCCGCCTCATCAATGGTAGTGACGGAGTTGGGGATGCTGATTTCGGTCAAACTCTTGCAGCGAGAGAACGCCCCGTAGCCGATGTAAGTAACGGAGTTGGGGATGTTGATGTCGGTCAAGTAAATGCTGCGAGAGAACGCCAAGTCGCCAATGGTGGTGACGGCGTAGGTTGTACCGTCATGGGTGACGGTGGCAGGGATGGTTACTGAGCCTTTGTATTCATTATTACCAAAGGTGACGGTAGCGGTGGCGTTGATGCGGTTGATGTTGTAATAGATGCCATCGACCTCAATGTCGGCAGCCGTGGCTACGGCTGGCAACAGGAGAGCCAGCAGCAGGATTGTGGATGTGATTAAGTTTTTCATTTGTCTTTAGATATTATGTGTTATTGATTGACGTTGCAAAGGTAAGTCTAGCCATAAAAGTAAACAAGCCTTTTACAAACAAAAAAGCCAATCGTCAAGAAATAAACGAAAAAGTGTCAACTATTTTGACAGTCTCGACTGGTCTTACCATGAGACTTAGGAAATTATTAAACTATCATTACTAGAGAATGGCATAAAGCCATTTTCTTTTTACCTCACTGTTTCTATAGACAATTATAGCATAAATGCAAATTACTGCCTTGGGCAAAGATATTTTTCTTGCAAACATTCTTATTCTTTTCAAAAGAATCACTATTTTTGTAGGATTAATACCAATCCTGTATGAGCTACCTACGAATATCCAAATATGTTGAGGCTATCAAATTCGCTGAGTATATCCTTGATCAGTTCTCGCCCCTTCGCCCTGCTCTAGATGAGTATGATATAATAGTAATAAGTAGTGGCAACTTTGCATAAATGAAACGTTATGGATAACTCAACAACTTTCACAAATAGAATGACCGTCAGGGCTTATGAGAGCAAACATCAATGTAAGATTCATGTACGCCCTCACAAGACTAAGGAAGGTATCTACCTGTACTATCATTCTAATGCAGAAGATGCCAGTGCTATAGGTTTGGTTTCACAAAGAGCAGTAGATCTACTTTCTGTTGAAGGTGATTCAGCTTGGGATAAACTAATGATAGCCGATTGCCATTATATCGATAATACTGGCAAGCAGCAGACCTGTAAAATGCTAATGTTATCTAACCTAGAAATGAATACAAAGGCATATCCGTTGATATCAGAATATGTTGAGGCAATCAAGTTGGCTGAGGACAACCTTGAACAGTTGTCTTATTTAAGGCCGGTGCTCGATTCTGATGGCAACCCCGTTATGAGCAGTGGCAACTTCGCTGTTGTCTTTAAGATGAAGGATGAGCGAAATGGAAAGTTCTGTGCTCTAAAGTGTTTCATTAAGGATCAGCCTGGTCGCAACGAGGCCTATAAACTTATTGCCGATGAACTTGAGTTTGTCTCATCGGATTTCATTATCCCAATCAAATACCTTGAGAAGGAATTGTTTGTTGACACGAGCAATAGTGATGTTAGCGAGTTTCCTGTATTGCTGATGGACTGGGTGGAAGGCGTAACTCTTGACAAGTATATCCGTGAACACCTCCATGACCAATATGCTCTACATCTTATCACATTCCAGTTTTGCCGCCTTGCTTCATGGCTCGTGTCGCAGCCTTTCGCTCACGGAGACCTGAAACCTGATAACATTTTGGTAAAGGAAGAGGGATCACTTGTGTTGGTAGACTACGATGGATTGTTTGTTCCTGCCATGAAGGGGCAGAAGGCTCGAGAAATTGGATCCCCCGACTATCGCCACCCTCTTCGCACCATAGATGACTTCAACGAGCATATTGACGACTTCTCCCTGGCTACTATAGCCATGCAATTGTACGCTATAGCGCTCCAACCAGACTTATTGCCCGCAACCCAAGGTGACACGTTATTACTCACTGAGACCGATTATCGTGACTTGGGCAAGTGTCCGATGATGTCAAGTTTGCTCTCGATGGTGAGTGATGCAAAATTTGCAAAGCTATTCAGTCTCTTCTTTATGGCCTTCTCAGAGAATTCACTTTCGCATATCTCTTTCCGAGCGTTCAACATAAACAAGCCTATAAAAACAGACGATATTCCTCTATCTACAAAAGTGACCGACGAAGATATTGCTAACGGAGTAGAAGATGAGTTTGGTGCTATTTACAGTTCTGATGGGAAACGACTTCTAAAAGGTGTGGATAAGGTCAAGCCAGGAACGCAAGTGATATGTGACGAAGCATTCCAACGATGCAAGGATTTGACCCATATCAACATCCCAAATTCGGTGACCCATATCGGAGCCTGGACTTTCTCTATGTGCTCCGGCTTAGCAGTCATAACTATCCCTAATTCGGTGACACATATTGGTTATGGGGCATTCTATAGGTGCTCTAGCTTAACCAGCATCAATATACCCAATTCGGTGACACGTATCAGCAACAAGGCTTTCTCTAAGTGCTCTAGCTTAACTGTCATTACCATACCTAATAGGGTGACATATCTTGGTCACAACGCCTTCTCTATGTGCTCTAACTTAACCAGCATCAATATACCCAATTCGGTGACATTTATCGGAGATGATGCATTTTCTAATTGTGAAAATTTAACTAGCATTACCATTCCTGATAGTGTTAGACGGATAGGAGAATATGCATTTTCGGGATGTTCTAACTTAAACCACATCATCATTCCTGATTCGGTAACGCATATCTTGCGTGGGGCATTCTATGGATGTCAAAATTTAACCAGCATTACCATTCCTGACAGTGTTAGACGGATAGGAGAATATGCATTTTCAGGATGCTATAACTTAAATCACATCACCATTCCTAATTCTGTAACACATATCGGTAAAGAAGTATTCTATGGGTGCAAAAGATTATCCAGCATCACTATTCCTGGTTCAGTGACACATATCGGAGAGAATGCATTTCTTCGGTGTAGCACTCTCGCTGAAATCCACATACCGGCAGGCAGTTATGACAGATTTAAAAAGCTATTACCTGGTTGTGAAGCCAAGTTTGTTGAGGATTATAACCTTCCTCTTTACACACTATAATTAAATTAAAAGAGCTATGATAATTATAGAAACTAAACGGAAGAAGCCAGAGAATATCTTGAAGAAGTATCCTGGAGCAATATTGGCAGATGTGACCAGCAATGCTACTAATGGACTAGTCAAGTTAAGCCCGTTCTATCCTCATGGGGGCATTCCTGTGCCTTTTAGCGAAGGCTATACTGCGACTTGTGTTGAGGCCATTTGGCAGGGGTTGAAGGTGTTTGAGCATTGTGACGTGGACACTTCGTTGTTCTACAATAACACGATGAAGGGATTGAAACGCACCGTTCGTAAGTATGGAGCACCACTGGGTCACCGGAAAGGCGTTCATGGAACTGAATTGCTTGGTTACATTGAGGCCCGCAAACAGATCTATATTCCTACTTATCGATGGGTACTGGAGAACAAGGTTCAGGATATTATTGAGCGACTGCGTGAAGTCAGTAAAACCAAGACCATCGTGTTGCTGGACTATGACACTAATGCTGATGTGGAGAATCCACGTAAACCATTGTCTCATGCCTCACTAATCAAGGCTTATGTTGAATGCATCTATCCCTACAATGACGATAACCAAAAACCTAGAGAGCCGATACAATTAACCATATTCTAAACAACGACTAAGAGAACACAATATTATGAGCAGAAGAAGTAATTGGAAGGAGTTCCAAGACATTTTGGACGATTACGGCATTGACACGCTATACCATTTTACTGACCGCGACAATCTGGAGAGCATAATTCAAAATGGTGGCCTGTATTCATGGGGCGATTGCAAGGAGAAAGGCATTAAGATACCCAAACCTGGTGGTGGTGATATTTCACGAAATCTGGATACCCGAGGTGGTCTTCAGCGGTATGTTCGCGTTAGTTTTACTGAGCAGCATCCCATGATGTATGTGGCCATGAATGAGGGTCGCATCAGCAACCCTGTGATACTTGAGATTGACCCCACCATTCTCTATGAAGAAGGAACAAAGTTCTCAAACATGAATGCAACACGGAATGGGGCACATGTGGGGGGCACACTAGCAGACTTCAAACGTATCCATTTTGATGCAGTTAAAGCCCGCCAACATTTTGACCTCGACGACGATGAGCGTCCCTATTTCCAGGCCGAAATACTTGTCAAGAACTTCATCCCACTCAAGTATATCAAGAATATTGGCAACTTTGGTATCCCCATTCCAGCACAAAGAGCACCAAAGACCATCACTGGTTCGCCAATATCGGTACAATCATCTATTCAGGCGAAGGACGCTTATACCGCCCAGATTACCCGCAACACCCCGACAGCATTCATTTTCTTGATTGACCAGTCGGTATCTATGAGTCGGATGACCACTCTCAATGGAGAGGAAATGACGCTTGCTGAGGCCGTGGCACGTATCGTGAACAACCAAATTAACGAATTGGTATTGCGTTGCATCAAGACCAATGAGGTTCGTCATTACTATGATATTGCAGTTATCGGTTATAGTCACAAGGTCTATAGTGGCTGGAATGGGGCCCTCAGCGGACGATTCTTTGTCTCGCCTGAGGAAATCAAGAATAATCCCTTCAAAAGGATTGTGACACGAGAAGAGGTGCGGACCCGCAAAGGCACTTCGGTAAAAGAAGTGGAAAAAGTACAGTGGATAGAAGCACGATGTGATGGGAACTGGACTCACATGCATGAAGCGTTTGAGAAAGCTAAAGATCTACTGGCTGATTGGATGATTGACCATCATGATAAAGATTGCTACCCACCTACTATCATTAATATCACGGATGGTGAGTTCAACCACACTACAGTTGAACACATGCAGCAAGAAGCCAACGAGCTCAAGTCCATGTTCACCAATGATGGAAATGTGCTGCTGTTTAATATCCATATCGTTCCAGGGAAGGATAACCGTGTGGTATTTCCGATAGTAAAAACCGAACTGGGCAACAACAGATATGGCGGCATACTCTACGACCTATCTAGTTTGCTGCCGTTGCGTTACAACCAAGATATAGCTCGTGTTCGTGATGATAATGATCCTAACGTCCGTCACACCGCAATGGCTGTGAACGCTGACATGTCTACTCTGATCCAGCTAATGGACATCGGAACGCCAACCAATATCAGTCAGAACAAATGAAATTCAAGAAAGTAAGCATATCGAAAATTGAGGAGGGTGTACTGAACGAGGATGCTGTTAGTGCCTCTAATGGACTTATAGCGGTCTCCGATGGTGCCGGTGGTGGAGGCGTATTCGCAGAAAAATGGTCTCAATACCTAGTGGACAAATTGCCTCCATCACCCATCACATCCTTTGAAGAGTTGGACTCTTGGATTGACAGCATTTGGGAACAATTCTATAATGATTGCGAAGCCAAGGCAAAAGAGCAACAAGATGGATTATTCCTAAAGAAGTTTTACGATGAAGGCTCTTTTGCGACTTTGGCTGCACTGTGGTCATGTAATAATGAGATGCGCTGGATGACATACGGAGACAGCGTTGTGTTCATGTATAATCCCAAGGCGGACAAACTCGATTATTCATTTCCTCATCTGTCTGATTTTGCAAAACCTCCATTTCTCATTAACTGTAAGGATCCTTTAGCGCCAGAGGGCTTTGCAACTGGTACATTCCCGTTTGATAAAGATTGCATCTTCTTTATTGCAAGCGATACGCTGTCTCATTACATCATGATGATATATATGGCGGTTCACCGTGATATTTTCAAACAAGAATTGGAGGACGCCATTGAGGCCCATAACAAGAACAGCAATCTTGTCAAGAAGGCACTGGCTTCCAAACAGGTCAATTTCAAGAAGGTTATTACAAAGCTTGTTAATTGTGCTAATCATCCGGGGAACTTCAAAAAACACATTGAGGCTCTCATCAGGAGAGGACTTATTTCCCATGACGACTACTCATTGGCGGTAATGTTTGACCAGTGATATCAAAAGTCGAGACGGTATCAGTGCCAAAATGGGAGTTCAATTTCATTCATACAGTAATCAAAACAGCAGATAATCTGGCATTATATTTGCTGGAGAGAAAATAATAGGAAGGCGACAAGCTGACCTGTTTGTGTTCCCCAAAATGAACAAGAAAATGTTCAAACCTATTAGTTCGCAAAAACCAATAAAACTATTAGAGACATGAATACTAACGAACAGATTATACATGACCTTGCCGAAGCATGGCGAACCTTAAACCCTGAATTATTGACACAGCACCTCGCACCAGAGTTTCAATATGACTCCATGTGGGTATTTGAATCATTGGACCATGATGGCTATGTCGATTATATCCGTGGAAAATTCAACACGATAAAGAAAAGTGGTTCTAGACTAACCATCCATGAGGTACCTGGACGTAATGCTATTGCCATTATACAGGGCGCCAGCGAACCAACGTATTACATCGTCGAGATCCGAGACGGGAAGATAGTCAAAGGTGATTTAACGGCATTGATCTGATTCGATTGTTATAGTTGACGATGAAACCATTAGACTACATACTTAAGTATTATCAGGAATCGGAGAATGAAGGTGCTGATTCCGTATTGAAATCATTAGTGTTTACTCTCAATCATGAAGAATTGAAAACCCTTCAGCGAAAGATAATCCAGTGTGGACGTTATCGGTATTGGCTTTCAAACGATTTGTATGAGCTGGCTGATTTCGTTCTAGAGCGAAAGAATGAATCAATCTCGTCACTTTTAAGTGATCTAGACAGCAATGATAATGCCACAAGATTAGATGCCAGATTTCGGCTGAGGAATCGTTTTAAGGGGCAATCTCATGAGACCCAAACCCAAATCATAAGAGCCTTTTTACATGGATCAAAAGAAGACAGGCGTTGGGTTTATGAGAATTGCAACTACATAAACCATTATAATTGGGATGATTCTCTGTTGGATGATTTCAAATTCGTATGGGAGAAATACAAAGAAAAACAATGTGAGAGGATTATTATTCAACACTTTCCTGTAGATTACTTAATCGAGAATATAGCATCATTATATCCTAGTGAAAACTATGAAGCATTGAGTATCAGGCTTAGGAACCATCCACTCTTTAATCTGGAAGTTGAACGGTTGAAGGAATGCTATGGCAATCATGACCTCGGTTTTCTTCATGTACAAGCAAAGTCACATGGCACGATTGAAAAAGGGAAAGCGTCAGAGATATTATACAAGTTGATTGCCCATTTTATCAACGTAAACAAGTCAGTTCCATGTATATATAGAAATGGGGTTAACATGGATTATTTTCTAATGTTTGGAAATCTATCGACAGCTCTTTTCTATGATATGGAGTTTGTCCTTAATTGCATGGGGCGACTTGGATTGATTGATGAACTATTAGCATACAGAAAATGGGACAATAAAGTCACACGCATTTACAAAAAAAGAGTGAGAATCTGGAAAAAAGATGAAATCTTTCTATCAGATGCCGAAAAGTGGAAGTTATATTGTAGTGTAATTGCTGAATACATACCCCGTCAGTATCAACATCTTATAAGCGGCTACGTCAGATCAGCATCAGCTACTTTGCCCGACTTTAATGAATAGACAATAGATATCCACCTCAAAATTCCTCCACCTGAAATCCCCTAGCTGCCTTTTAAATAACTAAAGAGAATTATGCCCCATTTTGAACTGTCATTATACAAAAGAGATGCAAGAGGTAATGCACTGAGCGACAACAATATAATGATGAAAAAGGACCGACTAGCTAAGAGTTAGTCGGGAAACCACCATCCTTGACGTTATTATCTTGTTTTGGATTGGCACCGGCCTTAAGCTGCCAGCGTCACAATTCAACTAAAGGCGACACAATACACAACAAAAAAAACGGCCGGCTGCACGGGCAGTCGGTCGCTTCGTGTTTTTGATGTGGTACCTCCGGTCTCGGATGGATGAGTCTTAATCTTGGTTGTCATTTTGACAACCTGTTATATCTAATTCTGGGTACCATTCAAGATGATGTTGATGACAGCGTTGATGTCGGCGATGTTGATCTCGCCATCGCCGTTCACGTCGGCAGCAGGTGTGCTACTGTTTCCGCCCAGAATCATGTCGATGGCGACGTTCACATCAGCAATGTTCACTTCATTGTCGCCGTTAACGTCACCCATGAATATGTCATCCACAATCTGTTCGAAATACGAATACCACTTCGCGTCAGCCCGGTAGGCATCGGCCATCCCCTGCAGCACATGAAGCGTACGACCAGAGTAATCCCAGCTACCCAAATGGAATAGGTAATACCCGACAGATACTCTCGAGAGGTCAGCAATGTAGCAATACACATCCTTCAGCCCGTTGCACCCAGAGAACGCAGAGCTACCAATAGAAGTCACCGAGTTAGGAATATTGACGCTAGTCAGACCGAGGCAAAATTGGAACGCGTTGTTACCGATCCCAGTTACCGAGTTGGGAATGACGATGCTGGTCAGACCACCGCAGTCAGCGAACGCCGAGCTAGTAATTCCTCGTGTTCCTTCTCTTAAAGTTATACTCGTTCCGCTTGGCATTATGCCTTTATACTTATAAGCGACCAAGCCAGCATAGACCAATCCGTTTGGCTGGTTATTGTACCATGCTGTATTAAGGAACGCATCCTCGCCAACCTTAGCTACCGAGTTAGGAATATTGACGCTAGTCAGACCTGTGCAGGAAGTGAACGCCTCTTGAGCGATCTCAATTACCGAGTTGGGAATGACGATGCTGGTCAGACCTGTGCACCAAGAGAACGTCCTGGAAGCGATCTTAGTTACCGAGTTGGGAATGACGATGCTGGTCAGACCTGTGCAGCTTGCGAACGTCCCTTCACCGATATCAGTTACCGAGTTGGGGATGTTGATGTCGGTCAAGCTCATGCAGAAAGCGAACGTATAATCACCGATAGAAGTTACCGAGTTAGGGATGACGATGCGGGTCAGACCACCGCAGTCGTAAAAAGTATATTCACCGATCTCAGTTACCGAGTTGGGGATATCGATGCTGGTCAATTTCCTGCACTGGTAGAACGCCCTGATACCGATAGAAGTTACCGAGTTGGGGATGTTAATGCTGGACAGTCTACTGCACTCGTAGAACGCACCGTAACCGATAGAAATTACCGAGTTGGGGATGTTGATGCGGGTCAAGATCTCGCAGAAAGCGAACGCCCAATCACCGATATAAGTTACCGAGTTAGGGATGACGATGCTAACCAGTCTACCGCACTCGTAGAACGCCGAGTTACCGATAGAAGTCACCGGGTAGGTTGTTCCATTATAGGTGACGGTAGCCGGGATGACGACTGAGCCTGAATACTCATAGGAATAGTCGTTAACATCTGACCCTTTGTAGGTCACGGAGGCCTCGTTACCATTAATGTTGTAATAGATGCCATCGACCTCGAAGTCGTGGGCCGTGGCGAGTGCGGGCAACAGGAGAGCCAGCAGCAGGAAGGAAAAGCGGAAGAATTGTTTCATTTCCTTAAGTATTAGAAGTTAATATTGGCTGATAGAAACACTGATTTGAAGTTTTGACCCACAAAGGTAATCAACTTTTTTCAATTATCATTACAGGGATGCCCATTTACCATACATCCAACAAAAAACGGCCGGCTGCGCGGGCAGTCGGTCGCTTCGTGTTTTTGATGTGGTACCTCCGGGGATCGAACCAGGGACACGCGGATTTTCAGTCCACTGCTCTACCACTGAGCTAAGGTACCTTTCAAAAGCGAGTGCAAAGATACGGCGACTTTTTGACGTGACCAAATTTTTTGGCAGAAAAAAATGAAATTTCTTTTCAACGCCACAATTTCAACATACGCAAAATACTGTCAATCAGAACTATACAACGCAAACCATTTGTTTTGCCACACGATATGGTAGCCTGCAGCATTCATCCATCGGTTGAGAGTGTCCATCTTGTCCTGCTGCAGGAACTTTGCATCCACAATAGAATAGGTCGTGAGGTAGGCGTCGGACGGCTCGCTCCAGTAGGGGCCCAGGTTGTTGAACTTCTGCCGCAGGATCGCGGGACGCGAATTGCCCAAAGCGTGAAGGCGTGCATTCAGAGCCTCGGCACTCAGTAATTCCGGCCACGAACAGCCGATGGCGGGCACCGACCGGGTCAAATGGTTCATCATGGGGATACTGCCGTAACACAGCAGCGTGTCACCCTCATTGATGCGCTGCTTCAATTCGGGCAGCGTCTCATTGATGATGTGGGCTCGTTCGGGAGTGGTGAGAAGGCCTGCAGCACGGGGATCCTGGATACTTGCGTTCTTGTACCACAGGTGGCCGCCGTCAAAGTAAGCGCCGACGGAAAGTGTCTGGATGAGCCCCACAACGATAAACGCCAGCGGAAAAATGACGTTATGGCGCCGCTGCCAAAAGGCTGCAGCAACAGGAGCCGCCATCCAAGCGATAATGCCGCCGTTGTTGGTTGCGCCGTCGCTACCCAAGGGGAACACGAGCAACATGAACAGGCCCAACCATGCCGCCACAGCACTGTATTCTTCTCTATAGATGACCCACGCGAGTCCGGCCACACACATGACCCACAAGGGGTGCATGATGTGGGACTGGTGCCACATGAAATAAACCGTAGCGATGGCCATGAGTATCCAAGCGCAATAGCGGAGCAGCCGATGGGCCATATATCGCCTCACGAGCCACAACACTGCCCACAGCGCCAACATCTTGGCACCCACCAGCAGGCATTGCCCGTAAAAGCCTATCATCTCCATCACTAGCCCTCCGGCATTGTGGCTTGCCTCGCCACTGCTACCCGTGGCCACACCCAACAGGTCGGCCATGTTCTGCTTGAAGATTTCCCAGTGTCCCAAGGCCATCATCATGCCGATGACCCCGACTATTCCGACAAGGACGCCCAGCAGTATGAGTCCGCATTGCCGCCAACAGTCACGCCACGGGACCTTGTTATAGAAATGGGCAATAAATGGCATCACGGCTAGAGAGGCTGCCAGTACATTGGGGATGCGGGTAAAGATATTCACACCCACGATGATGCCTGCACACAGCAAATGCCACCACCTGCTACCCGTCACTCCCCTATAGGTCAAGGCCAAGGCAGCGACCCATAGCAGGGCACTCATCAGGTCATTGTTGAAGGTATAGGGGAACTGTACCAGCGATGCCACCACCATGAGAAAGCCCAGGATGACCGCCGAGGCAGGAAGTATGCGTTTAAATACCCAAGCCAGAATCGCCATGCAACCCACATTGCACAGCACACCCGCGACACGCATCGCCATCCACTTGCCACCCTCGGGCAATATGGCATTGAGCACACCGCCAACCACGCCGCTCAGGTAGTACATGAAATTGTATTCCACGCTGTCGGGCGCCATGAAAATGTTGTCAAAGAAAGTGAGATAATAGCCCGAATCACACAAGTCCACACCGAACACGGCAACCACGAGTTGCCACAGCGTGAGCAGGACTATTGCCCACCCCACAGAGGCGCCGTAATGGCCGTTGGCCCATTGCTTGATATGTCGCAGATGTTCTAACATGAAGTGACAAAGGTAGTGCAAGTTGAACGAAATGCCAAATTTTTGCCGCAATCTTGCCCAGGGCAACAAAAAAAGCAGTAAATTCGCTCGCTTATTAGGTATTAGGTTTTAGGTTTTAGGTGTTAGGTGTTAGGTGTTAGGCGTTAGGCGATAGTATTCGTACTTACAACTAAAAACTTACAACTTAAAACTTAAAACTAAAAACTTACAACTAAAAAACTAAAAACAAATGGAAGGACTGCTGCAATACATCTGGCAACACAAGTTGTGGCTCAGTGAGGACATGGTGACCAATGACGGCCGCCGTGTGCGCGTCCTTGACCCTGGCCTGTTGAACACCGATTCGGGTCCTGATTTCTTCAATGCCAAGGTGGAGATTGACGGACACACCTGGGTGGGCAACGTCGAAATCCACGTGCGCGCCAGCGACTGGAAGCGCCACCATCATGACGAGGATGCTGCCTATGACAGCGTTATCCTGCACGTCGTTGAAAAAGATGATGCGCCCGTCCATCGCATCAATGGCGAACTCGTCCCGCAAGTCGAACTCAAGGTGTCGCCACGGTTCAACGAGTCCTACGATCGTCTGGTCAATGCCAAAGTGGAGTTACCCTGTGCTGCACGCATCAAGGAGGTGCCCCAACTCACCGTTACCGAGTGGATCGAGGCTCTGGCGTTCGAGCGGTTGCACGGCAAGGTGGACCGCGTGCGTGAACTCTATGACCGCTATCATGGCAGTTGGGAGGATATTTGCTATGTACTGCTGGCCAGGACGCTCGGTTTCGGCATCAACAACGAGGCCTTTGAGCGGCTGGCGCGCGTCACGCCGCTGCGCCTGCTGCACAAACACAGCGACTCCATCTTGCAGGTCGAAGCGCTACTGTTCGGCCAGGCGGGCTTGTTGAACGGCGCTCATAGCGACGAGTCCTATTACCAGCAGTTGATGAGGGAGTATGCCTTCCTGGCCAACAAATTCTCACTGCGGCCCATCGAGGGCACGGCATGGCGCCTGTTCCGCAGCCGTCCTCAGAATTTTCCCTACCGCCGCATCGCCCTGCTGGCGCAATTTGTTCAAGGCGGTTTCAACCTGATGAACGACATCCTGCACACCGACGACACGAAGGCCCTGCGCCAACTCTTTGACATCGAATTGAGCGGCTACTGGACCACACACTACTCCTTCGGCAAGCCATCGCCCAGCGCTGGCCGAGCCTTGAGCAACAGCAGCATCGACATCGTGCTCATCAATACCGTCGCCCCACTCTACTATGCCTATGGGGAGCTGACTGACGATTACCAGATGACCGACCGAGCCATTGCCCTCCTGGAGGACATCCGCCCCGAACAAAACAGCATAGTCACCATGTTCCGCAATGCCGGAATCAAGTGTGACGACGCCCTCACCAGCCAAGCCCTCATCCAACTGCGTCGCAACTACTGCGAAGCCCGCAAGTGCATCTACTGCCGCCTGGGCCACCGCCTCCTCGCCACCGACGCCCGCAATCAATAACAACTGAGTATTCTGAAAAATCTGAGGCTAACGCTCTCGAGATTAAAACTCGGGTCAAAAGTCCACCAGTTGACTTTTGACCCGAAAGTCTTTAGGAAACCCTAAAATAAAACGCTTAGTTGCCGCTCAGGAGTTGGTCGATAAGGGCGGTGACATCCTTGATGGAAACGTTACCGTCGCCGTCCACGTCACAGTAGGCGGGGATCTCCTCACCACCCAGCAACTGGTCAATGATATTGGTCACATCGTTGATAGCGATGTTGCCGTCACCGTTGATATCGCCAGGGCCAGCACCGATAAACGGAACGATGTGCGTGAACTTTCCCCACTCATCATGTGCACGATATTCCTCAATTGATTCATTAGGCACAAACAACGTCACCTGGTCATAGAGCGTGTTTCCATCAAAGCCTACCTGAGCATATTGATCGTTCCAATAGAACCCAACATAGTCATCACTAAACAGGTATCCTGCATCGGGTGGTGTCACAGCATGGATGGTCATGCGCTTCAAGTTGATGCATCCAGCAAATGCAGAACCACCAACTTGAACTACTGTGCCAGGCAACTCCACGCTCGTAATATCACAAGGGAAATTCACAGTACATGCAAAGGCAGCAGGACGTAGCCCAGCAACTGTATAGGTCTCATCCCTGAAAACCAATTCACTCGGAATGATGATATCTCCAGTATAGGGCTGAGAGGAAAGTCCTGACTCACCGCTGCAACAAACATAAACATCGGAACTCGGCATTTCTTCGTACCACGGGGCAGCCGTATAACCATAATCAAGATAATACTGTAAGCCATCAACAATACAAGCGGCATAAAGAACATCGTCGAGAATAGATGCTGTGCCATAGACCACATCACTCGGGAGTTTGCCATCGGCCACAGCATAGACCTCAACAGTCGTTTCTCCGAGGCCACTTCCGGGAATCGGATTACCCGTGTATTCCTCCCATTCAGACGGACCATATCCTTTATCGCGCCGGTAATAGATAGTTCCATCGATTTCATCAGCATTGGTGACCACGACAAATTGGAACATAGTAATAATGTAATCGATATAGTCAGCCTGCTGCTCACTATGCCAGTACTGGACATCCGAGTATCCCTCGAGGATGGGCGCGGTTGTCTGCTCCATGTCTTGAGCACTCATGGCTGTCGAGAATGCAGCCATCAACATCAGTGTTAAAAGTAAATTCATTCTCATACCGGTAATCATTTTTAGTTGTTAATATAATAGTTACTGGTGCGAAATTACTATTTCACACCAACAACTGCAACAGATTTCACGCCGTGAACCCGTTGGACGTTATTTTTTTATGAGAAAGTGTCTAAAATTTTTACACTCGCTGACCTCTGACGGTCATGGATCGCCTATACCGAATCAGGAACAGATGCGGGATCCTCGAGTCGCTCATCGGGATTGAAGTCGTCGGTCAAGGGAATTGTAAGGCTATCCTCGTTGAACTCTAACATGGTAGAGTCAAATTCCTCGACCGTCCCCAAGGCTGAGCAGCCCGAATAGAGGGCGGCATCGAGGGGTTCCTTACAGGGCTGGAAGCGCTGGTGATAGTCCTTGAACTGCGGATCACTCAACACAAGTTGCAGGAAGCGGCCACAGATGGGCAATGCCGTGCGGCTACCCTGTCCCAGTGCACCCCAACGGAAATGGATCTGACGGTACTCACCACCAACCCAAGAGCCACAGACAAGGCCTGGAGACACAGCGACGAACCACGCATCGGCATGCCGGTTACTGGTTCCAGTCTTGCCACCCAGGTCCACATCATAGAGCGGGCGAGTGATATATCCATTCAAGGCCATACCCGTTCCACCCGCGTCGGTGCGGCATGCCAGGAGCATCTGCTGCATGAGCCATGCCGAGCGGTAAGACATCGCGCGCTCCTGATGGCTGGGTGCCTTGTAGATTTCCTTGCCGTCACGATCAACGATGCGAGTGACGATGACAGGGTCGTTGCGCACACCGTCGTTGACCACAGTACAATAAGCATTTACAAGTTCCATCAAGTCCACATCGCTGGCACCCAACGACAGCGCAGGCTTAGGCTCCATCGGCGAATTGATGCCCATGTCATGGGCGAGTTGGGCAATCTGGGCAAAGCCCACCTCATTTCCCACGCGCACGGTCACACTGTTAATACTCTGGGCAAATGCGGCACGCAAGGTCATCTCAGCGCCAGTGAAGGTGCCATTAGCGTTGGTCGGGCGCCAATGCTCCAACTCGTGTTTCTCCTCATTATATACTAAGGTGTCGATATACTCGTCAAGGCGACGGTCACAGGGCACGAGTCCTTGCTCCATCGCAGCAGCATAAACAAACAACTTGAAGGTGGAACCGGGCTGGTGCTTGGCGCGCACCTTGTCATATTTCCACGTATCGAAATCCACATCGCCCACCCAGGCCTTGACGTGTCCGTTGCTGGGTTCCATCGCGATAAAACCGCAGTGCATGAAGTGGAGCATGTAGCGCACCGAATCCATCGAACTCATCTCCATGTACAGGGAGTCGTTCTCATAGTCGAACAGGTGCACCATGTGGGGCTGGTTCATGTAATAGTTGACCGAATCCAGATCGTTAGGATAGCGGGCCAGCAACTCATGGTAGATGGGCGTGTTGCGCGCCTTGTCCTCGACAAAGTTGGCGATAGGCTGGTTATTATCGTCAAGCCAGCAGTCCTGATTGCCCCAGTGGCTCTTGAAATTCTGCTGGACGACTTTCATCTTCTCGCTCACAGCCTGCTCGGCATATTCCTGCATCTTGGAATCAAGTGTGGTGTAAATCTTGAGTCCATCGCGCTCCAAGTCGAGTTTCAGGCCTTGGGCCTTGGCGATATCTTCGATTTCGCGAGCCACCGCCTCACGGAAGTAAGGAGCGACGCCATCGTAGTTGGTTTCGAGGGTGTATTTCAAGTCGATGGGCAGAGAAGATACGCGTTCATACTCTGCCTGAGTGAGGTCGCCATGCTCAACCATGTTTTTCAGCACCTGGTTGCGACGGCGCAGGCTGTTCTTGGGGTTGATGCGCGGATTATAGGTGCTGGTCGCCTTGAGCAGACCGACAAGCACGGCGCTCTCCTCGAGTTTCA
This sequence comes from uncultured Bacteroidales bacterium, assembly GCA_902776435.1. Classification (GTDB taxonomy): domain Bacteria; phylum Bacteroidota; class Bacteroidia; order Bacteroidales; family Muribaculaceae; genus Sodaliphilus. The sequence goes on from CACYQB010000021.1 coordinate 30,518, forward strand.
GGTCTCGGGGTGTGGTCTTGAAGTAGGTGTTGGCTGCCGTCTTGATGCCGTAAGCATTGCTGCCGAAGTCCACCGTGTTGGCATACATCTCGAGGATTTCCTGCTTGCTGTAGAAGATTTCGAGTTTGGTGGCGATGATCCACTCTTTACTCTTCATGATGAGCATCTTCACCCCAGGGATATAGCCAAGCAGACCCGTCGAATAATCGCTGCGGGTGCGGAACATGTTCTTCACCAACTGCTGGGTGATGGTGCTCGCCCCACGGGGACGTCCATGCAGCACCATATCCTTGAGCGCAGCGCCCAGACCGCTGAAGTCGATGCCATGATGGCTGTAGAAGCGCTCGTCTTCAGTATCAATAAGCACTTGGAAGAACTGCGGATTGATCGAGTCATAAGGCACAGGCGTACGATTCTCATCATAATACTTACCGATGGTCTTGCCGTCGGCGCTATACAGGTAACTCGCCTCGGGATTGCGCGGGTGCATGATGCTGTGGGTACTGGGTGACTTTCCGAAGAGCCACAGCAGATTGATGTCAACGGCAATCAGATACAAGAGGAAGAGGATGATGAATGTACCGAGTGCGGCCAATGTCTTGACCCACCAGGGTCGTCCGCGGTACAATCCCTTGTACCACACCTTGAAGCGGTGCCAATTGCGGGTTATGATATTTCCTTTAGATTGATCGTTCATACTAATAATATAGAAGATTAAGAATCTATGTGTCTTGACTACTGAATATTGGCGCTAGAGCCGAATCGGCGTTTCAAGTAACGCGGAATGAAAGACAAGTGGCGCAGCACCGCCTTAACCATGCCATAATGATGGCTCATGATGCGGAACCGCTCACGCAATGACTCCCGATGATGGCGCGTGGTCATGCCGTCGGCCAGGTAGCTGATGATGGGCTTGGGACCGACATAGGCATTTGCGGGAGACTTGCGCAACACCTTGATGCACCAGTCATAATCGGCACTGAACCGATACTGCAGGTCATACTTGGGCACTAAATCACGACGCGCGACAAAGGCCTGGTGGCACACAACCATACCATTGAGGAAACTGCCTGCGGTCAAGCGCTTGGGTGCCCTCAGATGGCGCATACCCACCACGTTGCGGTTTTTATCCACCAATTGCGTCTGGCCATAGATGACACCGGGGCTATCGGCAGTGAGCACCGCCAAGCGAGCCAACACGGTGTCGTCGGCAAACGCGTCGCCGGCATTCAAGAAAATCAGGTAACGTCCCCGAGCCCGCTCGATGCCCTTGTTCATAGCGTCATACAATCCGTTATCGGGCTCACTGAACACACGCAGCCCCGCTATCGACGCCTGACGCACGATAGACAACGTGTCATCGGTCGACGCGCCATCGATGATCAGCATCTCGTAGTCACTGCTCGTCTGCCGCTGCACACTCTGCATCGTGGGTGCTATAACACCCGCTGCATTCCATGTCACAGTTATGATAGAAAATAGCGGATCCATGCCTCAATAATGGTTTATTGAATGCACAAAATTACAGTTTTCTGAGATATTTCACAATCAAATGACCATTTTTTGCGTTTATTACACATAATAAAGTTAATATATGACAACAATTACCAAGTTTTTCAGCATCCTCGTCGCCCTTGTGGTTCTGCTCATGGCGGCATCTTGTGAGAAGATCGACAACAAGGCAGTGCCGCGCTTCACCGTGCGCATCGACCTGAGCGGCTTCGCCCTTTGGAACACTTATGGTGTCAACGGCGTGGGCGACTACCGCATCTTCAACCGCGAAAAAGGCATCCCCGCCAACTTCCCGTACAACGTCAACACCTACACGGGCTACGGCGGCGTCCTGCTCATGATGTGCCTGGATGGTCCATCGGCCTACGACTTGGCATGCCCGGTCGAATCAAGCCAATACGTCACCCTCTCGATTGACCCCGATAACTTTGAGGCCTACTGCCCCAAATGCGGCTCCCGCTACAATCCCCTGACGGGTGCCGGCGGGCCAATCCGCGGCGTTGCCATCAACAACAAGGTCGGCATGCGCATCTACCATGTCACCCCCAACAACGGAGGTTACTTCATCAGTAATTGACCGCGTCCCGAAACAGGGTAAACGGTCGCAACGTAAAAACGAGTATGTTCCACGCTTTGCGGCCAAGATTTCCATGGGGAAAACACCCCATTTTTCACTTTTTTGATAAAACAGGGCCACAAGGTTGCAAAATGCAATTTTGAGGCCCTTTCAACCATCTCGAGTGAACGGTTTTGATGGCAAAAGTTCAAAAAATAAATCTTATAGGATGCCATTTATTGTTAAAAAGTGTAAATCTTTTCATTTTTAATTTCCAAAATTTAAACATTCAAGGTCGCCGCGACGCCCCATTATGAGGGCTTTTGCGTGGAACATTTTGTTAAAACCGCCATTTTTGCCAAATGTTTACAAGTGTTTAAATAGTTTGGTCGGGTTATCAGGTTGGGCTACCTTTGCATCGACAAACCAGGGCGTGGGGTGTCGATTCGTTCCCGACACCACGTAAAGAAGCCTAAGCTTGAGTTTCGCTTCCAGCCCTTCTAAAACAATTATTATGAGTTTTATTAAAAGTAAAATAAGTTTATCTGCATTATTCGTACTTTTAGCAATCACCATTACCAGCTTCTCGGTACAGGGACAGCAGTTGTCCAACCGCCAGCGCGGAACCGTGCTCGAACAGCTTGAGCAAAACAGCCGTAACAACATCGTTGATCAAGTCATCAATTACGCATACCGCTTCCGTGGTACGCCTTATCGTTATGGAGCCATGTCCCCCCGCGGATTTGACTGCTCCGGCTTTACCAGCTATGTATTCAAGCGTTTCGGCATCAATCTCGACCGCTCGTCACGAGGCCAGATTTTTGATGGTGTGCGCGTGAAGAAGACCGAGTTGCAGCCTGGTGACCTCGTGTTCTTCCAGGGCCGTTCTGGCCGTGGTGGTGTGGGACACGTTGGCATCGTCACCCGCGTCAACGACGACAACACTTTCCACTTCATCCACTCGGCTTGCAGCAGCGGTGTGACCGAGAGCAAGAACACCGAGTCCTACTACAGCCGCCGCTACGTCGGTGCCTGCCGCGTCCTGTAAAACAAACCATATACTAAACGATATCACACAGTGTGCGTTCTCACAAGGGAGCGCACACTTGTTTTATCGCTATAATATATCTGTTCAAGGCTTGCAGCATTGACGCATTTTTCATAGCTTTGCGCCAACCATTCAAGACAAAACTATGAAACTCAAACGACTCTTATCAGCAATCATATCAGCCACCATAGCCCTGAGCATGGCAGCGGGACATACGCTCATTGATGGGGTGCTGGACAGTTCGGAGATTTATCCTGGAACGGTGCACACGTTCCAGGTGTATGTGCCTGACCAGTACGACGGCAAGCGGCCGGCGGCGCTCTATGTGGGCCTTGACGGCGTGCTGTGCCATGCCCCTGAAGTCATGGACTCGCTCATCGCTGCAGGCAAGATGCCCGTGACCATCGGCGTGTTTCTGCAACCAGGTGTGGTCAAGTCCAGCGACGGCACCATGCTGCGTTACAACCGCTGCTACGAGTTTGACGCCACCACGGGCACTTTTGCCGCCTTTCTCGAGGAAGAAGTGCTGCCCGCCGTCGAGCAGATGAAGACCACGCGCGGCAAACCCATCCGCCTGTCACGTCGCCCGACGGACAGGATGATCTTCGGCCTGAGCAGTGGCGGCATCGCAGCCTTTAACGCCGCTTGGCACCGCCCCGACCTGTTCGGCAAGGTGTTTACCGGCGTGGGTACCTTTGTGGCGATGCGCGGCGGCAACGACCTGCAGGCCCTGGTCAGGAAGACCGAGCCCCTACCCTTGCGCATCTTCATCCAGGACGGCAGCAACGACGCTTGGAATCCGCTGTTCGGCCACTGGTACGAGGGCAACCAGATGCTCGCCAGCGCCTTGCAGTTCGCGGGCTACGATGTGCAGTGTGACTGGAGCGACGGCGGCCATAACGTGAAACGCTCCACCGAGATTTTCCCGCAAGTGATGGAATGGATGTGGCGCGACTGGCCCGCACAGCCAGCCGTGGGCACTACCCAGAACGATTTCCTGCAAGCCCTGCTCGTTGAGGGCGACAACGGCTGGACCAGGATAAGCGACGGCGTGGACAAGCAACCCGTGACACGCATCATCTATCCCGACCTGACCACTGTGGCCTGCATCCAGGAGGACTCGGAGAACTGCGTGTGGCAATACATCCTGCAAGACAGCCAACTGACCTGCGGAGAGCCTTTCTACTGGCTGCACAACGACGATCCTGCCCAATCGCTGGAGGTGAGGAGCATCACCTTTGACGGAAACGGCAACCTGTGGGTCGCCACCCGAATGGGGATCCAAATATGTGACCAGAATGGCCGCGTTCGCGCCATACTGCGCCTGCCTCAGGGCTGTTCACCCGTCAACGAAATCATCATCGCCGGCGGCACTGTCACGCTGAGCACAGCCGATGCCACATGGCAGCGCCGGTTTAACGTCACCGCCCCCGTTCCCGGAGTGCGTCCCCCCAGCCAAGGGCAGGGCTAAAAAAGGACAACTAAAAACTAACGTCCAAAACTGTAAACTTAGAACTTTTTTACTACCTTTGTAGTTTGAATCAAACGCTTTTAGTCCATGATGTCAAGCAACAACATACCTCCTAATAAAGAGGATCAGATGATTGAGCAGGCTTATCAAAACCTGTTAAACGGCTATTTGTCAAGCAACCACCGCAAGAAAGTGGAAGTCATCGACAAGGCTTTTAAGTTTGCGCGCGATGCCCATCAAGGCATCCGTCGGCGCTCTGGTGAGCCCTATATCATGCACCCGCTGGCGGTAGCGACTATCGTGAGCCAGGAGATCGGTCTGGGCTCCACCAGCATCAGCGCTGCCCTGCTGCACGATGTGGTCGAAGACACCGACTACACCGTCGAGGACATCAAGGCGCAATTCGGCGAGAAAATTGCCCGCATCGTTGACGGCCTGACCAAGATTTCGGGCGGCATCTTCGGCGACAAGGCTTCCTTGCAAGCCGAAAACTTCCGCAAGCTCTTGCTCACAATGGCCGATGACGTGCGCGTCGTCCTTATCAAGATGGCCGACCGCCTCCACAACATGCGCACCCTCTCGTCCATGCCCCCCAACAAGCAGTACAAGATTGCGGGCGAGACGCTCTACATCTATGCCCCGCTGGCCCATCGCCTGGGCCTCTATGCCATCAAGACCGAGCTCGAGGACTTGAGTTTCAAGTATAACCATCCCGCCGAATACCAGCGCATCTCGGAACTGGTGATTGCCAGCGAAGAGCAGCGCAACGAACTCTTCACCCGCTTTGCGGCGCCCATCCGTGAGCGCCTCGACAACATGGGACTCGACTATGAGTTCAACGTGCGCGTCAAGTCGTGTTTCTCCATCTGGAACAAGATGCAGAAGAAGCGTGTCCCCTTTGAGGAGGTCTATGACCTGTACGCCGCGCGCATCGTGTTCGCCTGTGAGGACGAAAGCCGCGCCAAGCGCATGTGCTGGAACATCTACAACGAGATCACCGAGGTCTATGCCAAGCATCCCGACCGCGTGCGCGACTGGCTCACCACCCCTAAGGTCAACCAGTACCAGGCACTCCACGTCACCGTCATGGGCCCTGATGGCAACTGGGTAGAGGTGCAGATACGCAGCCAGAAGATGGACGAAATCGCCGAGCGCGGTTTCGCCGCCCACTGGAAATATAAAATCGGCGAGGGCGAGGAGGAGGAAGAACTGGCCAAGTGGCTCAGCACCATCACCGACATCCTCAAAGATCCCGAGCCCAACGCCATCGACTTCCTCGACACCATCAAGCTCAACCTCTTTGCCAGCGAGATTGTCGTCTTCACCCCCAAGGGCGAGACCATGACGATGCCCAAGGGCGCGACCGTGCTTGACATGGCCTTCACGGTCCACACCGACCTGGGTACACATTGCATCGCCGGCAAGGTCAATCATGAACTTGTGCCGCTGTCCTACAAGTTGAACAGTGGCGACCAGGTGGAAATCATCACCAGCAACTCCGAGCACGCCAAGCCCGAGTGGGAGAAATTTGTCGTTACCGCCAAGGGCAAGACACGCCTCCGCGCCGCCCTGCGCCACCAGCGCCGCCTCACCATCGACAAGGGCGAGAAACGCTTCATGGACTTCCTGGCCAAGCACAACATCGAGTTCAGCAACGAGGTGCTGTCCCAGGCCATCGGCCGCCAGCGCGTGGCAGGCAAGGAGGAACTCTTCTTCATGATCGGCAACGACGAGATCATGCTCAACGAGGACATGGTCGTCAAGAAGGAACAGGGCACACGTTTCAACTGGTGGCGTCGCAACCCCTTCAAGGGCAAGGAAGAGCCCAAGGAGACCACCAGCGTGCCCAGCGAGGCCATCAGCACCAAGGGCATCTACCGTCTGGTCACCCGCGACGGTAAGAGCAACTACCAGATTGCCGACTGCTGCCACCCCATCCCTGGCGACGACTCCGTGGGTTTCCTCACCGAGGACAACAAAGTCATCGTCCACAAGATGGACTGCAACACGCTGGCCCGGCTCAAGGCCAGTTACGGCTCACGCTTGTTGCAGACCCAGTGGGAAGACTTCAGCGACCGTTTCCAGGCCACAATCCACATCATGGGCATTGACCAGAAGGGCATGCTTCAGTCCATCGTGAACATCATCTCGACCAACATGTCCATCAACATGAAGCGGATGAACGTCACGGCCGAGGACGGCGTGTTCACCTGTGACATGGACGTGCTGGTCAGCGACGCCACAGTGGTGACCAACCTGTGCCGCGAAATCAAGAAAATCAAGGGCATCAACAGCGCCACCCGCATGAGTTGACGCCCTCTTTCATACCGGGGCTGTGTCATAATAGGCTTCTGGTTTTTTGATCGGCCTGGCGGCCGAGAAATTGAACAAAATTTACATAAAAATTAAACAGAATATGTTTTTATTTTAATTATTGATTTTTGCTTGATTTCTCGCGCGAAGCGCGATTCAATTTGTGACAAATGAATTATGACACAACCTCACCAATAAAACTTCTACAAGATGCAGACATCCAAGAAGAATAACATCATTATCATCCTGCTGCTGATATTGTCGGTCTTCCTCATCACGACAGCCTTGTTTTTCAGCCGCGAGCAAACCATGTCCTACAGTTTTGACGTCGGCAAGCCTTGGCTCTATTCGCGCCTCGAAGCCGACTTCCAGTTTGACATTGAACTTGACGAGGCCACACGCCAGCACATTACCGACAGCGTGAACAAGAACTTCGCCAAGATCTACACGATGGACCGCAAGAAGGGCGAGCAGCAACTGGCCCTGCTCTACAAGGCCCTAGGCGGACGCCCTGGCAGTCAGGAACTCCTCCGTGCTGTCGGCCAGCTCTACAACGACGGCATCGTGGACAATGATGCCGCCAACGACATCCGCGCCGGCAAGCAGCTGCGATTCCTCGTGGGCAACAATGAGCTGCAAGTCGTCGATGCCACCAACATGAGGACAGTGCGCCAGGCCTATTCCTGGCTGACCGATTCGCTGAAGGGCAATGCGGCCCTGCAAGAGGCCCTCAAGGCTGTCCCGATCAATGAATACCTGATTCCCAACATGAAGGTGGACGCCAAGGAGAACAACAAATGGCTGGGCGAGGACCTGAAGAACGCCCTGCGCTCACCGGGTACCGTCCAGCAGGGAGAGGCCATCATCACGCGAGGAGAAATCGTCACGCCCCAAAAGGCTACCGCCATCGAGAGTTATCAGAACGAACGCATTCGCCGTGCCAAGCAGCGCAATGTGGACCAGACGATGACCTTGCTGGGCCAAATCCTCATCGTGGCGATCCTCATGCTCGCCTTCTACTTCTTCATGAGGCAGTTGCGCAAGCAGGTGTTTGTCAACAGGCGGCAGATGATCTTCCTCATCTCCTTCATCACGGTGTTTGTCATCGCGGTGTTCCTGTGTGTAAAGTTCAAGTATGCGCTGCTTTATGTGATACCCTTCGGCCTGGTGCCCATCATCGTGTCGTCGTTCTATGACGACCACACCTCGTTCTTTGTGCACATCGTCACGGTACTCATCTGCTCGCTCATCGCGGCCAGCCACCAGGCGGAATTTATCATCAACCAGTTCCTGGCGGGCATCATCGCCATCATCTCGGTCAAGGAACTGACCAAGCGCACCCAACTCGTCAGGTGCGCCGCCTTCATCTTCCTGGCCTACTGCATCACCTATATTGCCATGACCTTGATTGCTGACGGCGACTTCGACAATCTGGACAAATACCACTTCGGCTACTACCTCATCAACTGCGTCATCCTGTCGTTTGCGTTCCTGGTGATTCCCATTGTCGAGAAGGTCTTCGGCTTCACCTCGTCGATGACACTCCTCGAGTTGGCCGACATCAACAACCCGACACTGAGGCAACTCTCCACCCTGTGTCCCGGCACCTTCCAGCATTCGCTGATGGTAGCCAACCTGGCGGGCGAGGCGGCCTTCAAGATCGGCGCCAACATGCAACTCGTCCGTGCCGGCGCCCTCTATCACGACATCGGCAAGACCAAGAATCCCGCCTTCTTTACCGAGAACCAGGTTGGCGAGAACCCGCATGACCACCTCGTCAGGCCCGAGGACAGTGCCAAAATCGTCATCGACCACGTGGCCAACGGCCTGAAGATCGCCGACGATGCCGACCTGCCCACGGTAATCAAAGACCTTATCGCACAGCACCACGGCAAGGGCATCACTCGCTACTTCTACTTCAAAGCCGTGGAGAGCCGCCAGGGCCAAGAAGTGGACAAGGCCCCGTTCTCCTATCCAGGCCCCAACCCGCAGACCAAGGAGGCCGCCATCCTCATGATGGCCGACGCCTGCGAGGCTGCCACCAAGAGTCTGAGCGACCACAGCGAGGAAGCCATCGCCGCCATGGTGGGCAAAATCATCGACGGCCAGATTGCCGACGGACTGCTGCGCGAGGCACCCATCAGTTTCAAGGACGTCGAGACCATCAAGCGCCTGTTTGTCGAGCGCCTGAGGACGGCCTACCACATGCGCGTGTCCTACCCGAGCGACGTGAAACGCGAGTCGCCCCAGCCCACGACGGCCGACGCTCCAGCCGTCCCCGAGGACGACAACACGGCAAAATAATGCCCCGCTTCAGGCAATAAGTGACACAAAAACGTGTTTATATATTAAAGAAGAAATACCACATCATGGTGATGCAAACCATACTACTCATTGCGGGCGTGGCATGTCTCATTGCCGCACTGGTGCTCGTACTGTGGCCGCGCTGGGTGGCCGCAGTGCCCGCTTATGTGGGTTTGTGGCTCATGCATTGGAGTTACTACATTGCCGTGCCCACGTTGACCTTCATCTTCTGGGGCATCGCCACCTTCATCACCGTGGGACTGTTCTACCTCTCGCCCAGCGGCGAGCCCGACGGGCACAGTTCCAGCAACCTCTATGTGGGATTCACCGCCATGGCAGGCGGCATGCTGGGTATCCTGCTGGCGCCCCGCCTGATGGTATTGGGCGTCGTCCTCGGCGCCGCATTCGGCCAGCTGGCCTATAGCCGCACGCCTGCAGGCAAGTGGATGCTCAGCCCCTCCACCCTGTTTGTGCGCTACTTCGCCGCCAAGTGCCTGCCCGCCATCGTCGCCGTCGCCATCGTGTGTATTGCCGTCATGGGAATCGTAATTGACTGAAAACTGAATGAAACGACAACTCAAATATATCCTCATCACCATCGCCATGGTCCTCACCACGGCAGCTACGGGATGGGCACAGAACCGACAGGAAGTGCCCGAGCGCAACCCGCAGAGCAAGTTTGCGATCAAGAAAGTGGACTTTGACCACATCAAGGAAGTCACCTCCAACCCCAACAACGCCTACTATTACCCCAAACTCCTGAAAGCCTATAACAGCAACGACACCACCCTCAGCATCGAGGCGTGGCGCAACTTCTACTACGGCTACACCTTCCAGGAAGACTACAACCCTTTCCGCGAGAGCGTCTATAGCAACGTCGTCGAGCAGCTCTACTACAAGCAGCCCCACTCCCGCGCCGAGTGCGACAGCATCGAGAAATATGCCGAGAAATCGCTCAACGACAACATGTTCGACTTGAACCAGATGAATTTCTACATCTACGTCCTCAAGGAGAAGAAAAAACACGCCCGTGCCGCCGTCTGCCAGTACCGTCTGGACCGCCTCATCGCAGCCATCATGTCGAGTGGCCGAGGCACCAAGGAGGAACCCTGGGTAGTCATCGCCCCCGAACACGAGTACAACATCATCAACTTCCTGGGCTTCGTGGCCACCGACCATGAGACCCTCGAAGGAGGCATCGATTACATCAAGGTACAGCCCGTCGCGGGCAAGAGCGCCGAGGGCTTCTACTTCGACATCTCCCGCATGATGCAAATCGCCGCCCTCAAATTCCCCGACATCTAACCCACACCACAAAATAGTCCACGAATTTCACAAATACAACGAAAAAAGGCTTTAGGTTTTAGGCGTCAGGCATTAGGATGTGGCGTCCGCCATTCGTATAATCCGCATAATCCGCCGACAGAAAAAAATTAGCCGACAACAAGAAATACAAGAAGTACAATTTTACTGATAATCAATTAATTGTATATCTTGTGCTTCTTGTTTTCATCTATATAGTACCGAGAAATCCTCAGAGGCCTCAGATTCATCTGTTGTTGAGAACAGTACCGCCTCATAAATTATTTTGCACTAAAAAAATCAGTGTAAATATTTGCTTCCCAGCTGATAATTCCCTATTTTTGCATCCATCTTAACTAAGAATTATCAACAACATCAATAAAAGCATCAGCTATGAAACACCTCATCTCAACAACCCTACTGATCCTGGCTCTCCTCTTGCCAGCAACAGCAAACGCTGACTGGAAAATAGGTGACCTCCGCTATGAATTCATCGGTGGAGAAGCATATGTCACAAATCTTAGAGACTCTGACAATCCACTATATGGTGACATTATAATACCAGATCACGTCACTCGTACATTTACCGACCCATGGCATGAAGTGACTTATACAGTGGTTGGTATTCTTGAAAGGGCTTTTGCTGGCCAAAGTGGTATGACAAGTATAAGTATTCCAAACACAGTCGGATCAATTGGTAATTGGGCTTTTAGTGGCTGCAGTGGATTAACAAGTATAGACTTCCCAAACGTCAGCCAAATTGGTTTTGGCGTATTGTCTGGATGTTCTGGGCTAACGTGCATCACTTCTGGCGGTTATAATGACGGATATAATGCTCTCATCAATGGCTCAACCTTAATTGCTGGGTGCCAAAATACTATCATTCCCAATTACGTAACCGCAATAGGCAATTACGCTTTCTCTGGTTGTACGAATTTAACAAGTATCAAAATTCCCAACTCGGTTACGTCCATCTGTGATGAGGCTTTCTCTGGCTGCACCAGTTTAAAGAATGTAACCATCCCCAACTCCGTTGCATATATCGGTTATTTGGCTTTCGAAAATTGTGCTGGATTAACTAACGTGACTATTGGCGAATCCGTTAGGAGCATTGCCCAGTCATTTGAAGGATGTAGTGCACTAGACACAATCAATTTTAATGCTATCTATTGTGAAGATTACTGCCCGTTGACTGATGGACATCCATTAAATGTTTCCACCATCAATTTTGGCCATCACGTAAAGGGGATTCCTGCATCACTCGCATACGGCTTAACAAGATTAACAAATGTCACAATTCCTAATTCTGTCACTGCTATTGGAGACTATGCATTTCAAGGATGCACAGCATTAGATACACTAATTTTCAATGCAATATCTTGCGAAGATTTCAATTCAACTGAAAATTCTAGGCCATTCTACAACTTAAACATCTCAACGATTCTTGTTGGAGATAGCGTGCTCAGAATACCAAATTTTCTTGGAAACGGCTTGACAAAATTGAATAATCTATCCATTGGAAACTCCGTCGCATCCATTGGCAATGGTGCTTTCTCAGGTTGTTATAATCTTACGAGTGTTACAATCCCCAATTCCGTTGCTACCATTGGCAACAATGCATTTTCAAATTGTAATGGCTTAACAAGTGTAGCTTTTGGTGCCTCTGTCAACCATATCGGTATTTCAGCTTTCTCAGGTTGTAACAGCCTAAACGACATCATCATCCCTAATTCTGTCACGTCCATCGCTGATAATGCATTTTCTAGCTGTAGCGAATTAATGAATATAGAAATTCCCGAATCTATCTCTTCCGTTGGCATCAATGTCTTCGAAAATACACCATGGTACGACAACCAACCAAATGGGCTAATCTATGTTGGTTCGGTTGCATATAAATATAAGGGAATCATGCCTTCTGGAACAAACATTATTTTAAGGGACGGAACATTAAGCATTACTAACTACGCGTTTTCAGGTTGCAGTGGATTAAACAGCATCACTATCCCCAAATCCATCAGCTACATTGGTGTTGGCGCGTTTCAAGGTTGTATTTAGAGACCTCAAACCAACCATGAACAGCACTAAATAACCAAATGTAAAACACTGAAATACAGATACTTTTTGATTTTAACACTTCGCGGCGTGTTTTTGGTTGCTTCGGAAATTCCCTATATTTTTGCCACGTATTTCTACCGCAGGGAATTTACGGGGCTTTATTTTTGCCACATCGTGAACGGAGTTGACAAAGGTTGCTGACAGATTACAATAGATGACAGGTTTCAGACCCGTTTTGAGAAAAGCGACATCGTGGCAAAAGGCGACATAGAGAGTCGAGTGTTTACTTGTGATGACTTTGCGGAGAAGTACGGCAAAGAACATGTTGAACCAATAAATATCGCAAGTATGTCAAAGACCAGAAAATGCGCACATTGTGGCAAGGTTTTCACCACAAAGAGCGGAATGCAGAAGTTCTGCTCGGAAGAATGTGCCGAGCAGGCAAAAGAAGCCAGGAAGAAACGTCAACGTGACTTCCTTCGAGCCGTTGAACCGGTAATGGAACTCCAGCAGCAGGAGTATCTAACCTTCTCCAAAGCAGCCATCCTATTAGGTTGTACCCGTCAGTATGTCTATAAACTCGTTGAGCAGGGGAAACTTCCTGCCTCACGGCTGAGCAGCCGGATGGCTCTCGTTCGAAGGAGTGACATTGAAAAGATGTTTGAAAGCAATCCTTACAATCGTGTCATCCCCAGTTCAAAGCCTAAGAGGGCTGCTGACAAAGTACAACGAACATCCTCCAAAAAGGACAGCAAGAATGTGCAGCTTACAGATGAAGTCCTTGAATACTATTCCGGCGAAGAGGTGATGGAGACCTACAAGGTCAAACGGTCTTGGCTATACACCACTGCCAAACGTCACCAGATTCCCGTATGCCGTATCGCAGGACGCAACTACTACAGCAAAAAACACGTTGATGCCATTTTTGCCACAGCTACCGAAATAGAAGAAATCATTGACTGGCTATCTTCTCAGGAGGTCGCCGAGCGTTACGGCATGAACCTCAATGCGGTTCGCTCATATGCCCACAACCACAAGATACCGAGTAAGCGGGAACACGGACGCACCTACTACTCCAAAAGCCATTTTGACGAGCTTCGCCGCACCGACATCGTTTCTGACGACCGCTACTGCACATCCGCAGAAGTGGCAGAGAAATACGGCATTTCCAAAGCCAACGTAGGAGTCATCGTAAAGAAGCACCATATCACCAAGGTCAAGGTGGGACGGAACAACCTGCTTGTCAAGGAGGAGTTTGATAAAGTGATGGCAGACCGACTGGCGCAATTCGGTTCCTACAGGATACTATGAGCACATTAATTCCGGCAGATTTAACGATTACTCGCCAATAACCAAGTTATTCCGCAATGATTCACAAGTTACGGCAAGTTATCAATGTCACGCGCGCATCATTCCACTACTTTGCGCCTGAAAAGTGGCAACAGCCATCATCAATCATGGCAACTGATAACGAATCAATGTATAACATATAATAAAGAAAAGTACTATGAGCAACATTTGTAAGACCGTGACCCTCCGCACACGGAAGATCAAAGGCGGAGAACAGCTGTCCTTCTATCTGGACTATTACCCTATAACGACCGCATGCGCGAAAAGGCCGAGGCTTTGCGCTGCCGTCGCTTCGAGTCCATCGTCAACGAACGCTATGACTTCTTTGACAAGGAGAAGATGAAAGGCGATTTTCTCGCTTACTTTAAGATGAAGGCCGACAAGAAGAACTGCAAATGGCAGCATGTCTATAAACACTTTGACCGTTTCTGCGTGGGCAAATGCACATTTGAGGAAATCAACGTCGATCTGTGCAACAGATTCCGTGAGTACCTGATGACCGCCCCGCAGACCATCCACACGGAGCACAGGCTGCACATCAATTCCATCGCAGGATATTGGTCAACATTCAGGGCCGTCCTTCATACCGCCTACAGGGAACACAAGATCATGGAGAACCCTAACGGTTTTTTAGAGCGCATCGACACTATCCCAACAATCAAGGAGCACTTGTCACGACAGGAACTTGTCAGGTTGGCGAACACTCCATGCGAATACCCGGTTTTAAAGACAGCCTTCCTTTTCGCCTGTCTTACTGGACTGAGGAAAAGCGATATCAAACAGCTTGAATGGACACACATACAGCCCTACGGTGACGGCGGCATGTATGTCACTCTACGGATGCAGAAGACCAAGGAGCTGGTGAACAACCCCATCAGTGACGAGGCTTTGGAACTGATTGGAGGCAGCGGAACGGGCAAGGTCTTTGAGGGTTTCACCGACAAGATGACGCAGACACCTTTGAAGAACTGGCTGAAAGCGGCTGGCATCACGAAAAAGATCTCGTTCCATTGCAGCCGTCACACTTTCGGCTCATTACAGGTGGATGCAGGCACAAGTGTCTATACCGTCCAGCACATGCTGGGACACAAGAATGTTTCGACTACACAGATCTATGCGACCATGGCAGACGATTCCAAGCGCGAGTCAGTCAACCGCATCACGCTAAAGCCGTTCAAGGCGGTAAAGTTGAAAGTGGTCTGAGAATGACATACCACTTATCTGGACACACTACAGGGAGGGGCGTTGCTTCTCCCTTTTTCTTTCCCTTTATTCGTCATCCATGTCTTTTTGGGAGGATAAGATGTTGGTCCTATTTGAGTGGAATAATAGAACCAAATGGCTAGACAATGCGAAAATGAGTCGGATAATCGAGGTAATCGTCAACAACAGACAAGAATCAGAGTATTTTCGCGGTACGTTTTTAACCGTAAGTGTACTGATGTGAAACTATCGCAAGCATACGGTAACAAAAAGACATTCAACAACAATAATACGAAAAAGACCAGTTATATGAAAACAACTCTGATTCGAAAAAGCGCAAATGCAACGATGCGCTTCAAAATGACCTTTAAAGCGACGCTGCATGTTCTTCTTGGCATTGCAGTTCTGTTCATCGCTATCATCCCGGCCAGGATGGTAAGTGGTATCTTTTCACAAGACACGACCATATTCATTATCTCGTTGACAGGCTTTATTGCCCTGCTGGAATATGTCGTGTGGTGTTTCCTCGACGCTCCATCGCGGGTATATGATTCATTCCAATCCTCCAAGGCTGACGGTTTGCTTCAAGACAGTCCTATCGTTGATGTGCCGATAAAGCCGACATTGGCGAACACAGAGATGGATTCCCAAGAATCAATTGAGAAGATTGTTGAGGCAGCTGAGGAGAACAAAACGGGGAACAATCATCTTGCCCTCTACAGGAAAGGATGTGATGATTACTATCAGAATGTGGCTGCACAAAAGAAGGAACAACTTGACATCATCGCCGCCTATCTGCACTACATCATGGCTCCTTTCATCAAGCAGGAGGAAATGGACAGCTTTTGTAGCGAAATCATGTCTTTCGCCATCAATCCAGACTATCTGCCGAAGCCGTGGAAGGGTCTCAAAGGAACTTTGACTAGCTTCGATGTCCGTCACCTGATATGGAACATTGCCGTAAGGTTGGGACTCGGCAAGGGCAAGCCCTATAGCGTGGAAACCTGCATCAATTTCATCCGCACCATGTTTCCTGACCTGTGTGAAGACCTTGACTCTTCCACATTGAAGAATCTAAGAGTAACATCCACCACTGAAAAGATCCACATTGACGAACCTGGCAATGACGGCATCTCATTCCATATACCGGAATAATTCAACAAAACCTAGTGCCAAAAAGTACAAAGATTCCTTATTTAATAAGGAGAGTTGGAAAATATGGTCAAATTCGAATGTTTTCCAACTATTTATCGTTGTCCGTTATAGCCATTATCATGCCATTTGTAATGCCTTTTGAGTCCAATAATCGTCAATGTTCATGTCTTTTCAAGTTTTAATGAGGTGATTCAGAAGTTACCGTGAGTTTCCATCGGCACGGGTGCGTCATTCCTGTCCTTTGCCGCCGGTCTCTAACCAAAGACCGTGAAAAAACATGGAAAAACAAGAACTTACATTCAACGACCTCCCGCAGGTCGTCGCCCAGCTTCGGGATGAGGTGATGGGCTTGAGAGCCCTGCTGTTGAAGCAGCAGGAAGAGAACAAAAAACATCAGGTACGTGATAACCGCCACAAGCCTATGACGGTGGAGGAAGCGGCTGAGTACACGCGCATCCCTATAGGAACGCTGTATATGAAACTCGGTGACGGAACGATACCGGCAACGAAACCTGGGAAGCGCTATGTCCTCTATCAGGATGAACTTGACAAGTGGCTGGAAGCGAACCGCAAGAACGCAGTGCCTCTTACAGCAGATGAGGAGAACGCGGCCATCCTCTCTTCGCACAAACGTAAGCCGAACAAGGCGGATTGGCATGATTAACCTTTTTGTTCAACATCTAAACAGAAACGATTATGAAGTCACTTGACAGAATTCCGTTTTTAGCGAACGTGCTCATCGTTGCATGTTCACGTCCGAATGCCGAAGTCGGCAAACTGGTAAAGGCATTGGTGACCTATGCCACCGATGGTAAACGAACCGACCTTGATGACATCCGTCTGGAAGCCTACTTCGATTTGATTGCACAAGACCTTGATTCACTGCGAACGGCTGCAGAGCAGAAAAGCCGCAAATGTAGCGAGAGTGCCAAGTGCAGAACTGCAAGGAATGGCAGCTCATCTAATGGCCCTACAAAGAAAACTAATGCAGCGAACACAACGAACGTTACCACGGCAAAGCCAAAAGCGGTTGCAGACCTGTCCGCCGAATCATCAGCTACTAACACATCTACCGATGTTGACATTGCTGTTGAATCCAGAGAATTAAGCAATGACAACCATCCCAAGGACACCGCCACAATTGGAAACACCACCAATTTCAGCGCAACCGATGTCACTTCATCCTTTGAACAAATGAAGGAGTGTTACAAGAAGATCGGTGACAACGAATCGCAAGCCTTGGCTGTATGGCAGCAACTCAGTGATGACGAGCGAACGTCAGCATTCGCTCACGTTCAGCGATTGCAAGGTGACCTTTCCTCACGTTCCTATCTCTACGTCTATCTGCGAGACAAGGAATGGACGAAAGCTACTTCACCTGTCAACCAATGAGGATGCACAAGGTGACATCCTTGTTTCCCTGGTAACCTGAGTGGAGGCGTCCGCCGAGGGGGATTTCTAAAAATCCCATAACATAATATGGACTTTTAGATTCGCTTCGCTCCCTTAAAAAGTCCCATTATGCTCTCCGAGGGTGAACCGTTTCCACAAAAGCGGAAGAGTCCTTCCTAGACAGATGTGAATGATGTCTGCAAGGGAGTGCATCCGCGAGGAAGTGACTCTCTCCCTCGACCCTCCACTCAGGTTCCACCCGAGACCCGAATCATATCAGGCAACAACATCAAAAGGACCAAAAATGAGCAAATCCACTAAACAAAAAGCATGTGCTGCCATCCATGTAGGAGCGCCTGCCAAATCCTTCTCCGCATCCGAAGGCTATGAGCCGGAACGTCGAGGATGGGATGAGAAGACATACCGTCTGAAGAACCATGACACGAACAATCACTATGATTTCTCTCGCAAGCACCTCAATTTTGAAATCAATAGCGAGGGAAAGATGGTCCCTCTTGGCTCCATTCCCATACCTCTTCATGAACGTCTGAAACATCGTCTTGATGAACTCGGCTTCAAAACATACAAGGACAAAGACAATCCCCTGGGAAATGCCGACAACAGTCCGAACTGCACCGTTGGCATCATCGTCAGCGGCGACCATGATGTATTGACTCGTCTCGCTTTTGGAGAGCAAGATGTGGATTTCACACTCCAAAGAAGCAATGCAAACGTCCAATTGATGCAGGGTATCAAGGACTGGGCTATGGACACCTACCTATGGGCATGTGAGCGTTGGGGTTCAGAGAACATCATTGGCTTTGATGTCCATTGTGACGAGACCACACCGCACATTCACATCCAGACCATTCCTGTGGCGAAGACCAAAACAAGAGGTCGGGCACCGGTCAAGTATGTGCATAAGGATGACTCTTCCAGAGTGCTCTCCCATAAGGAATGGAAGAAACTGTCTGAAGAAAACCGTTGCGACTTCATAAAAACGGAAGTCGAACGGAGGGAAAAGGAATGTGTATCTTATGCCCGTGTTTGGGGCACAGACAAATACGAGGTAGGACGGACATACTATCAGATGCACACCGACTACCACGACAAAGTGGGCTACAAATACGGGCTGGAACGTGGTGATAACTTCTCCTCGCTGACTGATGAGGAACAGCGTGAGCGGGTCCACAAGGACAAAGCGGTGCTGGAAGCTGAGCGCCAGGCGAGGGTGTCCATCGAGCAATCCAAACTCGAGAAGGTAGAAATCGAACGGCGAAAGAACAGAATTGCTGATGAAGTTCTGGAAGCAGAACAACGTAAAGACAAGGCAGAGAGGGAACTCGCCAATTTGGAGGCGTACATCAAGGCTACTGACGTCACGCGGGAAGACCTGCTTGTACCTTCACTGAACACGAACCCTCTTGTCATGGACGCATACAAGGCAATCATTGAAGAACTCAGCAAACCGATTCCGTTTAATAGCCAGAAGGCATGGCGGGAGAAACGGAAGACGGCAATAAAGCGGATTCTCACTGATTTGCAGGACCACCTGTTTGAAGCCCAGGAAGCGCAGAAGAAAGACATCCTCAACTTAGGCCAGTCGCTCTACGACAAAGCAATGAAGGATGCAAGAGCCATCATCAGGCAGAACCAGCAACTCCAGAAGGCCAACGAGTTAGTGACAGCGGAGAACACGCAGCTAAAGGAGAAAATCTCATCGATGGATGAGACGGCCATCAGCAAGCTGCGCAAGGAAAAAGACGAGGAAATCAACAGACTCAAAGCAGAGCGGGACAAGGCCATGTCCAATGAAATCCATTCCAACAACATGGCATCCAGGGAACGCCAAAGGGCGGACAATGCCGAAGGTCGACTCTATGAAATACTCTCCATCCCAGAAATCAAGGGACTTTGGGACATGGATTGGCGAAGCAAAGAAAGCCATATACAATTTTGCCAAGAGCCATAATCAACATGACTTCATGGCAGAAGACGGAAACATCATCAGCTGGGGCATCATAGCCGAGGCATTGCGGAACAATCTCGATGCGGCCAATGCAGAGCAGCGGATGAGGGCTACGGGTTTGTTGTTGGACGATATTTCCTGGGAAGGTACGACTGATTTTATGAGTGACCTCACAATAAAGCGCACCAGGCAGCTCTGCGAGGAGATGAGCATCACCAAGGAACTGATGCAAGGTCTCCTACTGGCAGCAGGAGGCATAGGCTCCATCACTTACGGTGGCGGAGGCTCCGACAATGCACTCACCAACTGGGACGGCACGAAAAAGAGAACCGGCTGGGGAATCAGTTGATGCCATTTAGTGACAAAACATGATAGGTTTCATCATT
>CACYQB010000022.1 GCA_902776435.1 uncultured Bacteroidales bacterium
GTAGGTAACCGCCCCCTAAGAGGGAGTCACTGTTAAGACAGCGGCTCCCTCGTTTTTTATATACGAGCCGGTGGCTCGCATTACACAACAGGCTGGCGCTCTATCGACAAGGCTGGCAACGCACTGACAAGGGTGGCGTGCTCTATTCAGGATGGCATTTCATTGATGAGGGGGCGGGAGAAGGTGGAGAAATGGTGGATGGTTTGTTTTTTTGTGGGATGATAGTTGATGGTGGAGTGAATTTTAGTATCTTAGCGACTTTAAATGGAAGGTGTTAATAACTAAGTCTAGATATTATGATGAAAATTAGGATTTTAGGGCTCGTTGTGTTGATGGTGGCAGTGTTGTCGCCGTTGTCAATGTGGGGCCGTGTGGAGGCTGCTTTTTCGCCTAGCAGGAATATTTGTGTTAACTTTGAGGTGAAGGGTGGCGTTCCTGTCTATAACGTCCTGTTCAATGGTCAGGAGGTGATTAAGGATAGCCGCTTGGGGCTGGAATTGGCGAGTGTGAAAGGTAATGGCGAGTTCAATAACTTTGACAACAAGCAGTCTCTCGATCAGAATTCGCTGTGCGAGGGGTTTGAATTGACGGATGTGAATCGCTCATCGTTTGATGAGGTGTGGCAACCTGTGTGGGGTGAGGAAAGCAGTATCCGCAACCATTATAATGAGATGGCGGTGACGTTGCGTCAAGATAACCTGGACCGCTATATTGTTGTGCGTTTCCGCGTGTATGACGATGGTGTGGGATTCCGTTATGAGTTCCCTCAACAGCCCAATCTTACCTATTTTGTCATCAAGGAGGAGCACAGCCAGTTTGCCATGCCCGGTGACATCACGGCATGGTGGATCGCTGGCGACTATGATACGCAGGAGTATGAGTACACGCGCTCTCGCTTGAGCGAGATCCGTGGCCTGTTTGACAGTAAGATCACCCCTAATGCATCGCAAGAGCAATTCAGCAAGACGGGTGTCCAGACCTCGTTGCAACTCAAGACAGATGATGGCATCTACCTGAACCTACACGAGGCTGCGCTGGTCGATTATCCCTGTATGCACCTGAACCTGGATGACAAGAACATGGTGTTTGAATCGTGGCTCACTCCTGATGCCCAGGGAAATAAAGGTTACATGCAGACGCCCTGCCAGACGCCCTGGCGCACGATCATGATTGTGGATGATGCCCGCAAGGTGCTGGCTTCGCGCCTGATCTTGAATTTGAACGAGCCTTGCAAGATTGAGGACACCTCATGGATTAAACCCGTGAAATACATGGGTGTGTGGTGGGAACTCATCACTAGCAAGAATACATGGAACTATACTGACCAATTACCCTCGGTGAAGTTGGGCGAGACGGATTACAGCCGCTTGAGGCCCAATGGCCGTCATGGCGCCAGCAACGAGAACGTGAAGCGCTATATCGACTTTGCTGCGGCTAACGGCTTTGACCAGTTGCTCATCGAAGGCTGGAACGAGGGTTGGGAAGACTGGTTCGGCAATAGCAAGGACTATGTGTTTGACTTTGTGACGCCATATCCTGACTTTGACATCAATATGCTCAACGAGTATGCCCACAACAAGGGTATGCGCCTGATGATGCACCACGAGACGTCATCGAGCGTGCGCAACTACGAGCGCCACCTGGAGGCCGCCTACCAGTTGATGAACAAGTATGGCTATAATTCTGTCAAGACAGGCTATGTGGGCAACATTATCCCGCGTGGGGAGCACCATTATGGCCAGTGGATGGTGAATCATTACCAATACTGTGTCGAACTGGCTGCTAAGCATCACATCATGGTCAATGCCCATGAGGCAGTGCGCCCGACGGGATTGTGCCGCACGTGGCCTAATCTGATCGGCAACGAGAGCGCCTTGGGCACCGAGTACCAGGCTTTTGCCGGTACGCAGCCTGGCCATACCGCCATCCTGCCGTTCACGCGTCTGCAAGGCGGCCCGATGGACTACACGCCAGGCATCGTTGAGATGGATCTGGCCACTTTCTCGCCTGAAAAGTCTACACACGTGCTATCGACCATCTGCGGCCAGTTAGCGCTCTACGTGACGATGTATAGCCCCCTGCAGATGGCTGCAGACCTGCCGGAGAACTATGCCCGCTATATGGATGCGTTCCAGTTCATCAAGGACGTGGCAGTGGACTGGGACCGCTCGGTGTATCTGGAGGCTGAGCCGATGGAGTATGTCACTATTGCCCGTAAGGCTAAAGGAAGTGACGAGTGGTTCATTGGCAGCGTGACAGGCATGAGTGCCCACGATAGTGCCATCAAACTCGACTTTCTGGACAAGGGACGCAAGTATGAGGCGACGCTCTATGTCGACGGCAAAGCCGCCGATTACAAGACAAATCCTCAGGCTTATACCATCACCAAGAAGACGGTGACGTCCAAGACGACGCTCAAGCTGCACAGCGCAGCCGGCGGCGGATTCGCCATTTCTATCAAACCACTGTAGGGATTCGAGTCGTGATTAAATCACGACTCGAAGTTTAGAGTTTAGAGTTTAGAGTTTAGGGGGGTGCGCTTGCGCGCCCCTTACTTTTTGGGGGGTATAAAAAGAATGGGCAAGCAGCCGAAGCATACTTACCCAAATCCTCTCTCCACTGCGGTGCGTACGTGACTCGAACACGCGACCCCCTGCGTGACAGGCAGGTATTCTAACCAACTGAACTAACGCACCATCATGTGAATGCCATGAGTCATTTCTTTCTCAAAGCGACTGCAAAGGTACTGCGACTTTTTGAATTGGCAAAGGATTTTCAAAGAAATTTTTCAAAAAAAATATCACACCACCAGTTAAATATCTGAATATCAGCATGAATGATGAATCATTTCCTGATTGAGCCAGACTGTCTGATGATGTGATATTGGGAAAATGAAACAGGTGTTTTACAGTCTTTCCTTCTCGCTGGAGCCCGCACCAGTGCCCTTGTACTTGCTCTGGGCGGCATTGAACTTGTAACGGACGGTGAATTCCACCTCTCGAGAATCACGTCGCATATTTTGCCGCAGGGTGCGTGACCCGAAGCGCAGCTTCACGTGCTCCTGCGAGTCCAGCAGGTTGACACCAGCTAGACGAATCGACAAGCGATCGTTCAGGAAGGTCTTGGTGGCCCCGATGTCGAGCCGATAGGCTGGCTTAACCAGTGTCACATTCTCCATATCACCACAACTCGTGAAGTCAAAGCGTACATTGGCCGTCAGGGTGGGCATCAGCTGGAAATTGTTGTTGAATTGCACGAGAAACATAGGGTCGTGCGGACTGATGAAGCCTGTGGGTGAGGGAATCTTGATCCACTCCTTGATCATGGCTAGCGTGAGCGACGGCTGGTAAAGTCCAAAGCGCGGCGAGAGCGTGAGCATCAAGCGCATAGCGTCCTTGTGATCGACATTCTCCTTGGTCATCAGGGTGGTGGCCTCGCTGCCGGGCACCTCGTGAGCCACATTGACATTCACGTCGCTGTTGTGCTTGTAGTCCAGCATTAGGTTGACCCACTTGTACATCGCCATGAACGACACCGAATTGTTAATGGCCGGCTTGAGGTAAGGGTTACCGCCATCCCACGTGAAGCGGTTGGCATAGGTGACCGCGTTGCGCAGTTCCCAGTAGTAGGGGCGCTGGATTTTCATCGCGTAGTTGAGCATCAGTTGCGCCTGGCCGACACGGGCCGTCAACCCCAGGCTGGGGAACAGGTGGTTATAGTCGCGGCTCTGCTCGGCCATGTGCACACCCTGGTCGTAGTAGTCGCTGGTGACATTCTCGTTGCGCAGGCCCGCCTTCACTTGACCGAAGGGCAGCGGATGGGCGTACTCGACAAAGAAGATCATATTGCGTTCCCGTTGCTCGCTGTAGGACGTGGGCACAACCTGCTCGGGGTTAATGTAGTCATCGTTGCGGCGCGTGTGGTCCAGCTCGGTGCCCACTTGCAGATTACCACCCCACAGTGGCCACGAGAGCACGAGTTTGGAAGCCCACAGCTGGTTGCGCACGACGTTATTGCTGGTCACGGTGCGGCTCTGCTGCTCCTGACTTACCTCGTCGTTGAACTGGCTCTTGCGGTCTTTGTAGAAGACGTAGTCGGTATTGAAGTCTATCGAAGTGCTGCCCACCTTGCCGTTGTAATACACATTGAGCGTGTGAGGCATATTGGACTTACTGGACATGTGTATCTTGTTGTCCAGGTGGTCGTAGAAGGCGCCATCGGCCATCACATCGGCCGTGAAGGTGCCACGGGTGCGGTTTAGGAAATTGGCTTGGGTATCATATTTGAATCCTGCCGAGTGATTGTCGTTGAAGATGTAGTTCATGCCCACAGACGTGTAGAGCAAGTTGCTATGGCTCTTCAAGTCGGAATGCTCGTCCATGCACCACAGTGTGTCGGCATCGACCTCAAGGGTGAAATCGTCGTTCTCAATCCACTTGTAGTCGTTATACCACACGCTGCCGAATACGTCCAACCCCCGATGGCGGTAGTTCCAATTCAAGCCCAATGTGGTATCAGGGCCCTTGCCCACACAGTAACTGGCTTGGGTGTTAAAACTGAAACCCTCGCCCTGGGGACGCTTGGTCTTGATGAGGATGACCGACTCGACCGTGGCGTCGTACTTCGCCCCAGGGTTGGTAATCAGTTCCACGCTCTGGATGTCCTCACTGCTGATTTGGTCCAGCTCGGTCTGGTTTTGGAGTTTGCGTCCGTTGATATAGATGAGCGGCGTGCCCTTGCCGAACACTTCCACCCCGTCCTTCTTGCGCTGCACGCCCGGCAGGTTCTCGAGCACGGCCTTAGCGGTGCCCACCTTGCTCAACAGCGTGTTTTCTACCTCGGTCTTCAGACCCTCGGTCGTCAGTTTGAAGGCCGGACGCTGACCCTTGACGACAACTTCGCCCAGCATGGTCGCCTCGGGCTCCAGTGTGATGGTACCCAAGTCGTTGCCTGCTGCATCCAACACCAACGTTTTGTAGCCCAGATAGGAAATTTTCACGATGGGACGGGTGGCGTTACCCGAGAGCGTGAACCGTCCATCGGTGTCGGTTGTCGTTCCTGCCACAAAGGCACTGTCGCTGGCATTGAGCAGCACCACGTTGACAAAGGGCGCCGGAGCGTTTGTCTCGTCAACTACCCGACCGGTAAACGTGTCGGCAGCTGCGGTTAATGCGACTACCAGCGCCATCATCAGTGTGATAAAGTTTCTTTTCATTTGTCTATAGGTTTTATTGAGTTATCATTCTACTGGTAGCAATAGTATCCTACCGTTTTCCCTATAGACGCACAACGAGGGGTGAAAGGTTGCAACCTTCCATCAATAATTTTTCTTTTTCACCCTTTAGGGTGTTAATAACTACTCCGTAACTCGTTTTTTTTTACCGTTACGGAGTGGTAAAATGAAAAAATAGTGCTCCGTAACGCGTTTTTTTTAGGCGTTACGGAGCAACTAAAAAATTAAAACATCACTTTTTTACACTTGATAGACCCGGGTCGTGCCGTCGGGCTCCAGGGGCGCGCTGGGCTGTTGGAGCAGCACGATGTAGAAACGTGGCAGGTGTTGCACAGGCGGGTGTTCCGCGATGTAGCGGGCAATCTTGCTGCGGGCAACAGCACGCAGTGTCTCGTCATCGCAAGGGACTAACCGCTCTTTCTCGACAAAAGCGATCTGCCAGAATGCTAGATACCCTATAACGTATCGCTCGACGACCTGTTCAGTCTGCTCGCCTCGGGCGAGTTGACTAAGGGTAAAATTATCACTCTCGCACACAGCCACGACAGCCCAAGACAAATCGATATATCTGATTTCCTGTTTCATAATCTGTTTTTCTCGTCATTCCCTGCTCCGGTGCCCTTGTACTTGCTGCGTGTCCAATTGAAGTGATAACGCACGGTCACTTCGGCATAGCGGGTTTCGTTGGTGCGGTGCTGCCATAGAGTCAATTCACCGAAGTGTACCAGCACGTCCTGTCCATTGCGATGAAAGAGGTCATGCCCCGCAACCTTAACTGACAGTCGGTCATTAAAGAACGTCTTGGTCAGGCCGATGTATAGGTCAAGTTGATGGCTACGGCTGCAAATGTTCTCGCTGTCGCCCTTGCCCTGCCAATCAAGATTGAGCGATCCAGTGA
Organism: uncultured Bacteroidales bacterium; assembly: GCA_902776435.1. Lineage (GTDB taxonomy): Bacteria > Bacteroidota > Bacteroidia > Bacteroidales > Muribaculaceae > Sodaliphilus. The sequence continues at coordinate 6,132 of CACYQB010000022.1, forward strand.
ATGATGGCATGAATTTGAAGTTGTTGTTCCACTGGGCCATGAAAATGGGCCTTGACGGACTATAAATACCATCAGGCATGGGAATCTTCATCCATTCTTTCATCATACTGACCGTGAGTTGCGGGTTCCAGATGCCAATGTGTGGTGCAGCGGTTAGGCTAAGGCTCAACACATCCTTTTTGTCGATATTCTCTTGTATAATGAGCGTTGTGGCTTCGTGCCCCTGGACCTGACGTCCCAACTGTAGAACGACATCCTTGAGGTGGGAGTAACTTATGTTAAGAGAGAGAACTTTCCAAGTGGCATCCAGCGACACATTGTTAATGATGGTGGGTTTCAGGAATGGGTTGCCTGACTGCCAAGTGAAGCGGTTAGAGTAATAAGTCTTGTTGCTTAGTTCAAAATAGGTTGGGCGGCGAATCTTCATCGCATAGCCTAACATGGCATTGACGTTGCCCACCTGAGTCGATAACGAGAGGCTGGGAAACAGATGGTTTTGATGGCGGCTTTGTTCGTCGATGTGAACGCCTTGACTGTAGTAGTCGGTAGTGACATATTCGTCACGCAATCCACCGCTCACCTGGCCAATGGGTGTCAATCGGCTATACTCGATAAAGGCGCTGTAGTTGCGCTCCTTGACCTCGGTGTAACTTGACGGAACAATCTGTTCAGGGTTGAGGTAATCATCGTTGCGGTGGGTGTAGTCAATCTCACTGCCCACCGACAGGTTTCCTCCCCATAATGGCCATGAGAGCACGAGTTTGCCGGCAAACAGTTCATTTCTCACTGTATTCTCGCTGGTTACTGTGCGGTCTTCCCACTCTTGGCTCTCCTCAAGGCTACATTCACTCTCGCGGTTTTTGGTAAAATAGTAATCGGCATTGAAATCGATGTTGGTCTTGCCCACCTCGCCATTATAATAGAGATTGAGCGAGTGCGGCATATTGTGTCGTGTTTTATTCTTACTATTGGTCATCAGACTGTCGTAGAAATTGCCGTTGGCGGTCACTTCAGCAGCAAAAAAGCCTTTGTCAATATCCTTGAGACGGTTGTTGCTGTTGTATTGAATGCCTACCGAGTGCTTGTCATTGAACTGATAATTCATTCCCAATACAAAGCGCAAGATGTTGTAATTCCCCTGACTGCGACCGTGATTGTCCTGATGCCATGTGGTGTCGGCAGCGACGTCTTGGGTAATGCGATATTTCTGCAACCAGCCATTCTCAAAGTCGCTCATTGTGCCGAAAATGTCAAGCCCCTTGCAGCGGTAGTTCCATAAGAAAGCATTGTAGTCGCGTGACATATCGCCCTGGAAGAAACTGCTGCGTAGGTGACCTCCCCAACCCTCACCTTGCGCTTTTCGGGTCTTGATGCGGATAACGCTCTGTACTGATGCGTCATACTTTGCCCCTGGGTTGGTGATTACTTCAACGCTGATGATGTCTTGAGACTTCAGCTCGTTGAGTTCCGACGCGTCGCGCATCAGATGGTTATTGATGTAAATGAGGGGTTTGCCCTTGCCGAATACCTCAAAACCGCCATCTTTGCTCAAGATACCGGGAACATTTCTCAATACGTCCTCAGCAGTTCCCAATTGACTCAAAATCGAACCCTCGATAGTGGTAAGCAGCCCTTCTTTACCTAATTTATGGACGGGACGATTTCCCTTGACCACCACTTCATCGAGCATTGCCGCATCAGGTTCCATTACAATACTACCCACGTTACCTGGAGTCACGTCAATGCACACGGTCTTGTATCCCACGCTGGAGATTTTCAATATACCAGTTTCCAACTCTCCAGCAATGGAGAAAGCACCATCTTCACCAGTCACAGTGCCTTGGACAAAAGTGGAATCGGCACTGTTGAGCAATAATACGTTCACATAGGGCATCGGCACACGGTTCTCGTCCAGCACGCGGCCTGTAACCGTACCCGCAACAGCTGTCAAAGCCGCAATTAGTTCTACAATGATAATAATCGTTTTTTCAATCATAATATCTCTATTTTTGGTCGCTCGAGTGCAAAGTTATCGAGACAAACCTCAATAGAGACACGCACTAAAGGGTGAAAGGTTGCAGTATCGGGGCGAAGAAATCGCATTTTCACACTTTAGGGTGTTAAATTGCCTTGTGGCATGTTACTACTTCTTAAGGATAAGGCTTTTTAAGTTTCACCATTTGTCGGAATTGGGCATTTGGGGTACATTTGCATGACTATTAACCTGCAAGACTGATATGGCAAAAATTGAGGATTTCTTCACGTTGACCAACAGTGTCGAGGGCATCGATGATGAGCAATACCGCCACCTTGAGCCCATGATACGCGCCATCGATGCGATGGCCAATGCGACCTACCAGAGCATTTATGTCATCGACTACTTGAAGCATGGTTTCCTGCATGTGGCGAGTAATCCGTTGTTCCTGTGTGGGCACACTGCCGAGGAGGTGCGCCAGATGGGCTACCGCCTGTATATCGATCACGTCCCTGCCGAGGAACAGATTATGCTCACTGAGATCAACGAGGTGGGCTTCAAGCGCTTCAACGAGGAGCCCATGGCTGACCGTAGCCGTTGCTTCATGAGCTATGATTTCCATATTGTGAATGGCGAGGATTGCTATCTGGTAAACCACAAGATTACACCGTTTGCTCTTGCGCCCGACGGACGTGCCTGGCTGGCGATGTGTGTCGTGTCGTTGTCTCATCACACCACTCCCGGTCATGTAGAGTTTCGCAAGAAGGGTCAATCCGTTTATTGGGAATATGACTTGATCGGTCATCGCTGGCAAGAACGCAAAAGCGTGACCCTGCGGCAACAGGAAAAACAGGTGCTTATCCTGTCGGCTCAGGGTTTTACAGTTCAGCAGATTGCCGACAAGATGTGCCGTGCGCTGGATACAGTTAAAACCTACAAGCGCGCACTGTTTGAGCGCCTGGGTGTGCGTAGCATCACCGAGGCGCTAACTGTTGCCACCAATCAGGGGCTGTTGTAGAATTAGAGGAAATTATTCGGTGAGGTCGGTGAGGTCGAGGATTTCTAGGCCGTAGGGGGTGAAGAGGCGTTTTATTTCCTCGGGTTTGAGCAGGTAGGGGTAGATGGGTGCGTCGATCATACCCTGGGCGTAGCTGGCGATTTCATAGACCTGATAGACGGCGTGGAACACTTGGTCGTCGATGTGGAAGTCGCGAGGCAGGGGCAGCAGTCCGTTGTCGGGGATGAAGAGGTCGTCCTTGTCGTAGTCGTAGGTTTGCTTGATGGACTTCAAGATTGCTGTGCGCAGCAGGGTGGTGTCGGCGATGATGTCTTCGAAGGCGATGGCCTTCTCGGTCTTGAGATCGTAGGTGACATAGTTGTTGGCGTAGATGCCGTGGGCGGCGCCGGCCATATAGGAACTGGTTCCCAGGTGATAGATGAGCAGGCGGTCGGTCATGCTCTCCAAAACCACGCTGACCTTGCTGGTCGAGAGTTTGTTCTCATCATCCTTGACCTCGTCGACGGGAATGAACTTCTCAGATTCGATTTCAGTGTAGTTGGCGGGATTCAGCAGGAAGTCGATGACTTGGTCCAACTGGTTGAGCCCGGCGCTGTCGGTCATGGCACGGAAGAGCCCCTGCTGCAGGTTGGGACAGGGCTTGCCATTGATGATCTGGGGCCAGAACGCCGAGAAAGAGTTATCAAAATACATTGTATCGCCCTCGTCGTTGACATAGGCGAACTTTTTGTTAGCATCGATGTTATTGAATTGGCACAGGGTGCTGTCGGTGACCGTGTTGTCATCACTAGACGATGCATTGCCAGTGCTGTTGGCACATGACCACATTGCGGTCACTGCGATGGTGGCCAGGGCGAGAAGGATAATCTTTTTCATTGTCGTGATAAATTGAATGTTACGTCGGCAAAGTTATATATTATTGCTGATACTTGATTGTTTACGGCAAAAAAAAATCCTCGACTCACGTCGGGGATTGCTTAACTAATTAACCTTCTAATACCATTAACATAAACCTTAAAACATCTTTTTTGTTTTTACTGAGAAAGACAACTGCCTCGCGGCACCTGAATTCTCATAACCTTAAAAACTAATACCATGAAAAACCAATGCAAAAGTAGTGCTAAATATGTTATAAAACATACTTTTCAAACACAAACTGGCCTAAAATTAACAAAATTTTGCAGAAACCGACAAGGAATCTGCAAAATTTACGTTTATTAACAATTTAAAATAAGATTACCGATTGGTGAGGGTAGCGAAGTAAATCATGTCGATCTCCTCGTAGGAGAAGTCTCCGCTGAAGAAATTGCCCGTCTTGAGTTTGAGGTAATCGGAGAGGCGTTGCAGTGCCAAGTTGAACATCTCCTGGTGGTCAAAAGCCAGTTCGGGCAGTTGATTGATGGGAAACCACTTGGCGACATGGGCATCATCGCCGCCCCGGACATCCTGGACGCGGGTGAGGGTGAAATAGGCGATGGAGATGACACGTTCGCGCGGGTCGCGGTCCGGTGTGGCAAAAGCGCCTAACTGCTCGATATGGGTTACCTTGAGTCCGGTTTCCTCGAGCAGTTCGCGGCGAGCACCGTCAGGGGCATCCTCATCGATGTTGAGAAATCCCCCGGGGAACGCCCAGCATCCCTTGTAGGGCTCTCCACCGCGCTCGATGAGCAGGACGTTGAGCCTCAAGCCATCATATCCAAACACGATGCAGTCGGTGGTGACGGCAGGGTGGGGGTATCGGTAGCAGTATTGACCTTCCATGTTATTTCTCGATAAAGAACACTTGTAACTGTTGCGGGTCGGCAGACCTGTTGAGCGCCACTGCCGCAAACGGCACCAGCGTGTAACTTGTCTTATTTCCCCTGTTCACCTGGTACTTGAAGATGACATTGCCGGGGCTTTGCTTCACATCCAAGGGGGTCACCATTGTGGGCTTGTTGGTCTTGGGGAGCAGGATGGCGATGACAAACTGTTTATCCCAATTGACATCGGTGGGCATGCCTCCCATGACTGCAGCAGGCCCGAAATAGGCGTTGAAGTCACGTTCATTGTCAATGATTAGCCTCTGCTGCTTGCTGCAATCCACGTCGTTGCGGACATAGTAGTTCTGTAGCCACTCATAGTGGACTGACTTGGCACCCTTTTTGGCCTTGCGCAGTTCCTTGGAGGTCGTGCACTGGCAACACAGCATGACCACTGCACACAGGGTGAGGATGAAGGCGAACTTTTTCATTTTGAAAGTTGGTTTTTGGTTATTTTGTCGTAGTAGAAGTTGAGTACATCGCTGGCAGCAACAAACGAAGTCTGCTTGCCCGACAGCACGGTGTCCTCCTTGATGGAGAGCAGGCGTTCGATCTCGGGGTCGAAGTAGAAACGTGCTAGCAGCTGCTCATTGATGGTTTCACGCATCCAGTAGCGCTCCTGTTCGTGGCGCTTCTCGTCGAAGTATCCGCTTGCCTTGACGTGGGCAAAGTAGCGGTCAATCATGTCCCACACCTTGTCGATGTCCAGGTCGTAGTAGCCCGAGTAGGTAATGACTTCGGGCAGGAAGCCGCTGGGAGGCAGGGGATAGAGGTGAAGGGCGTTGCGGAACTGGGCGGCAGCCAGTTTGGCGCGCTCAATGTTGTCACCGTCACACTTGTTGATGACGATGCCGTCCGCCATTTCCATGATGCCACGCTTGATGCCCTGCAGTTCATCACCCGTGCCAGCGAGTTGGATGAGCAGGAAATAATCCACCATCGAGTGGACAGCGATTTCGCTCTGTCCGACGCCGACGGTCTCGACAAAAATGGTGTCGTAGCCAGCCGCCTCACACAGGACGATGGTCTCGCGTGTCTTGCGTGCCACGCCGCCCAACGAACCCGCCGAGGGGGAAGGGCGGATAAACACGTCAGGCTCGATGGCGAGACGTTCCATGCGCGTCTTGTCGCCCAGGATGGAGCCCTTGGAGCGCTCGCTGCTGGGGTCGATGGCGAGGACAGCCAGTTTGTGGCCCTGCTTGATGACGTGCATACCGAAGGAGTCGATCGACGTGCTCTTGCCGGCACCGGGCACGCCCGTGATACCGATGCGTCGCGAGTTGCCCGTGTAGGGGAGGCACTTCTCGATGACCTCCTGGGCGATAATCTGGTGCTCGGCGTTGCGGCTCTCGACCAGAGTGACCGCCTGCCCCAGCACGGCACGGTTACCCTTGCGGATGCCCTCGACATACTCGGCGGGCGTCAGCTGCGGTTTGCGCTTGCGCTTGAGGTAGGGGTTCACGATGGGCGGTTGTTCCACGCCACTATTGACCTGTAATCCAGTGTACTGTTCATCATTCTCGGGGTGATGCAGTTCGGGACACTCTTCGGTGTGCTGTATGATTCTAGTTTTGTCTGCCATATCTTGATGGTTGTTATTGTTGGTTGATGATGCCGACGAGGCGTATGGTGACCCTGGGTGAATCTGGGTCGTTGGTCATGAGCGTGACGGGCACGTTGAGGATGCTGTCATGTTGCATTGACGTGTCCACGGTAACCGTGATGGTCGCGGTCTTGCCACGCTTGATTTCCTGCTTGTCGGCCTTAATGGAAATGCCCTCGCCTTCAGGCGCCCACAGCCGGCGGATAGCCAGTTTGTCCTTGCCCTTGTTGGTGATGGTAAAGGTGCGCACTGCCACGTCGCCCGTTGTAATGGTGCCGTAATCCAGACGGTCACCGCAATCCACGCTGACGATGGGGGCACTGGCGCGTTGCTGGTCGGTCAAGCCCTCAAACGACTCGATGACCTGGGCCATCACATGGATGTCACAGCTGCCCGCCGTGGCGGTGGATGGACTTCTCAACGGCTTGCAGGACAGTGTGATGGTATCCACGTTCAAGCCCCACAACGGGGCATTCCCCGACAGGTAGTGAACCGTGAGAGCGGTTACCCGTGCTGGCGGGACCGTGTCGGGCACGACCGCGGGTTTCAAGTGCTGGTTGCCACCGGTGGCGCTCACGAGCAGGGTGTCGGTCGAGGCGTTATACGCGCTCAGGTATTGAGTTGAGTTCTTGCCTCTGACGAGTTCACCGATGGGGATATCACGCTGGCTGATGCGCAGTGAGCCCGCCTGTAGCGGATATTGCTTGTCCAGCGTCGCGTCGGTGGGAATCACGTTGCCGGTAATTTCCAGGACGGTGCGCTTGGGCACGGTGTTGGTGAAAATGAGGGCCTGCTTGGAGAACTGTCCAGGACGGCCCGACGGATTGTAAGTGATACTCACGGTGGCCGTGTCTCCTGGCAGGATGGCCCCCTCGGGATAGGATAACCCGGTGCAGCCACAACTTGCCTGAGCCTTGACAATCAACAGCGGCTCGTTTCCCGTATTGATGACACGCATCTGGCAGTTGACCTTGCCGTCCTGTTCCAGAAAGACGCCAAAATCATGACTGCGCTCCAGCCATGACGCCTCGGGCTGTGCGGCAGCTGTCAAGGCAATGATGGCCAGCAGAGATGCTATGTACAGGGCGCGTGTCACTTATTTTGTCTTGGGGATGACTTTTCCCTCGATGTGCAACGTGGTATTGCGCTCCTTGCCGTTGGTCTTGACTTTGACGGTCTTCTTGAAGAAGCCAGGGCGTCCGATGGGGCTGTAAGTCACCTTGATTTTGCCCTTCTTGCCCGGCTTGATGGGTTTGGAGGGATATTCGGGACGGGTGCAGCCACAGGAAGCCGCCGCATCGATGATGAGCAGGGGCTTGTCGCCCGTGTTGGTGAACTCAAAGGTGCAGCTCACGGGTCCGTCGGCCTCCTTGATGGTGCCGAAGTCATGGCTCTTGACCTCAAATTTGGCCTCGGCATACTTTTCATCGGCTATCGCACTGATAGCCACCAGGCATACTGCAAAAAATGCTATAAAAAATCGTTTCATCATTGTCATATATTTGTTATATGCTATGCGAATTTACCCTCTACCAACTCTTTGTGAAGCAATTGATAGTTGTAACCAGCGCTTTGATAGTAGAGGCCAGTGTCAAGATCTAGAATTTTGTCATAAATCTGAGAATTATAGACAGCATCCAAACCTTCCTTGACTGAGAGCCCAAAATCTTTTATTACCCTCAGCACCAAGTTCTTGGTAAGTGTATCAATTAAAAACTTTATTTCGTTGTTCATCTTAGTTTTAATTGAGCTATAGCTTTATTAGTCCCGAAAAAGTATTGACGGTTGAGTTTGCGATAGGCTAGTTCCCTGGCCAGAGTTTCGATGTCTATTACCCCTTCATTATATCTTTCAAGCTGATAGGCAACCCCATCATTAGCTACTGGGCCAATAACAATATCAAATGGATGCGTAAAACCTGTTTGGGAGGCATTACGGTTGGCATTGACAAATTCTGCCCATTCGGCACTCACTTCATCTGGAAAAACCTTAATGTTCAGGTCGCTATTTAGCAAGCACCTGTCATCGAACTCAAAAACAGTGACAATGGGTTCACCATGCCCCATGATGCGTACGCGCCTCTGGGCCATAGCAACTGCTTGAGATTCAATGTCGGTAAGGTAGAAACCTTTCCCGAAGTCTTTGTCTAAAAGACTCTTGGACAGATCTATGGTGGCAATAGCCACATTCGAGCCGTGGAAAAGCTTTTTAATCATACCAGTGCACCTCCATTGCGATGACAAATGACAGATAAATCGTCGATAGCATCATTGATAGATAATTGATGCTCTGCTTCGTAGCATTCATCAAGGAAATTAAGCCCCTTGAATCTGTTCAAGTAGGCGTATGCTTGTTTATTGCTCAAGCCATATCTGTTGGCAAAAGCGCTAACACAATAAATGATATACGTTACCCTATTCTGAGTGTCTCGTTCCATTAGACTGTTTTGACAATAAAACAACTAACCTGCAAAGTTAGGAACATTTTTTGGTGAAGCAAACTGAAAGCGAGAATTTAATAATATTTTATTGTTCTGTGATTGAAAAATCGCCCGAAACTTGTGAAACCAGATAAAAGTGTTTACATTTGCGGTATTGGATAAATAGCATATTATTAACGTAAATAGAGTTGATTATGAAAAAGACCAGATTATTTGTTGCACTGCTGGTGATGCTGGTTGCCGCCAGCGGCTATGCTCAGGACAGTTACCGCCAGGCTGTTAAGGATTACATGACAACAGTTAAACAAGATGATAACGAAAAGGCGTTAATCTCAAGTATGAGTATGATGTTTGATAGGGATGGTAAATTGGACATAGATCAGTTGACACAACGCTATCTCGATGAACAATATGAGAATGACAAGATTGACTTCTATGCCTTCGCATATAAAGAACAAGGCATTACCGAGGCCGAATTGAGAGAATTGTCATCGCTGCTCACTACCCCTGAGTTTGAGACCTTAACCGCCCATACCAAAAGCTGGATGATGGAGTACGCCTCCTATATGATGACACCGTTCGTGGAGCAGATGAAAGTTCTACAAGAACCGATGGAACCTGGTGAATACTTGGACAAGGTAAAAGACTACGTATCTTTTTTAGACTCGCCCGTTCAGCCCAAACCGGAGATTGATGCTGCCTATGCCGATAAATTTAATCAGGTGATGTTGGGATCGCCTGCTGTAAAGCAGATAATGAACATGATGCTCAAGAGGCTAGATGATAAAGATCCCGAGTTACAAGAGTCGAGTAAGAAGGTTAAAGATTGGATGACCAAGAATGTGCCCGTTCTCTTGCTGAATTTCGCTTACGGCAATTTGACTGACGAAGACCTTGACTATGCTGCCAAGCTTCAAGCCAACGAGACCTATAGCAAATTCCTGAACTTTGACCTGAGCAGCATCGATATGGAGAAATACTATAACAAGCATCCTTATTTCAAGTACCTGAATTGGATGAAGGAACAGGGTGCAAAGACCAGCGAAGACCCCAACGCTATCATGGAATACTTCAAGTCGATGCTTGGATTTATCAACTCGAGTAAGTGATGATATCAACACTAAGGGATTAAAATCCTGCTGAGTGTTTTCTCACTTCGCTTTGAAGTTTTGTGATAAAAGCTTAATGTCGGGGTATTACTTTTTTAAAACAGGTGATTATGAAAAAGACCAGATTATTTATTGCGATGCTGGTGATGCTGGTTGCCGCCAGCGGCTATGCCCAGGACAGTTACCGCGAGGCCGTTAAGGATTACTTGACGGCAATTGGCCAATTTGAAAAGACCAAGTCGCTCTTTGCTGATATGAAGACGCTGTTTAAGAAGAATAATCAGTTGGACATCAACCAGTTGACGCAACGCTATCTTGATGAACGGTTTGAAGATGACATGTTAGACTCTTACGTGTCGGAGATGGCAGAAATCGGCATGAGCGAGGCCGATTTGAGAGAAGTCACGTCGCTGGTTTCCATGCCCGAGGGCAAGACCTTTGCAGACCATGAGCAAGAATGGATGGCCGAGTTCTTAGCGGAATTTTTGATGCCGTTTATGATGCTGGAAGAAGACGAGGCGCCTGCCGAAGCGCCTGCCGAAGACAAGGATTGGAGCAGTGGGGGATTGGCAGATCTCCTAGGTAAACCCGTTCAGCCCAGGGCCGATATAGATCCCGCCTATGCCGCCAAATTCAAGGATGTGATACTGGAATCGCCTATCGCCAAGAATATAATGGATGCGATGATGAAGCGAATGGATGAAGATTCTTCCGATGAGTCCAAGAAACAAGAAGAGCGTAAGGCTTTTACCGATTGGATGGTTCCTAGCATGTCTGCTCTCTTGCTGAACAGCGCTTACGGCAATTTGACCCTCGAAGACCTTGATTATGCCGCCAAACTCTATGCCAACAAGTCCTATTGCAAACTCGGAAACTACGGCACATTTGATAATGATAAGTTAAAAATGAGCTATTTTGTGCTCAAATACTTGGATTGGATGAAGGAACAAGGCGCGACGCTCAGCGAGGACCCCCAAGACGCTGTAGAGTTCTTTAAGTTAATGTTTAATCTTGACAACTTGGATATTGACAAGTGATTCCGTCACTTCGCTTTATTATAAAAAAACTTTTAATCTTAAAGTGAATTGCACCCTATTGCCATCAGCCGCCTGCATGACCATTGTGCAAGCGGCTGTTTTTTTGCCCCTTATCAGATAATTTGTAGCGCAAAGTACCTGCTGGTACCGACTTTTTTTGTAAATTTGCAGGATTAAACCTAATAGAATATAGCATCATGATGAAGAAAATCTTGCTCTCACTCGCCGCAGTGACGGCGATAACCGCGATGGCCGACACGCCGTTGTGGATGCGTTTTGCGAGGATTTCGCCTGACGGTAACAAGATTGCGTTCTGCTACAAGGGCGACATCTATGTGGTGCCCACCAGTGGCGGACAGGCTGTGCAGTTGACATCGCAGTCGAGTTATGAAACCGAGCCTGTGTGGTCTCCCGACGGGACGAAGTTGGCCTTTGCCAGCGACCGTAAAGGAAACTTTGACATCTTTGTGATGCCCTCGACAGGTGGCCAACCCCAGCAACTCACGCGCAACAGCGCTGCCGAGACCCCGTGGACCTTCAGTCCCGACGGCAAGTACATCTATTACAGTGCTTCTATCCAAGATCCCGCAAGCAGCATGCTGTTCCCCTCGGGCCGATTGACCGAGGTCTATAAGGTGCCCGTTGAGGGAGGCCGTTCCACACGCGAGTTGGGCACTCCTGCCGAGTACATCTGCTGGAACAGTGACGGCAGTTATTTTGTCTATCAGGACCGCAAGGGCGGTGAGGACGAGTACCGCAAGCACCACACTTCATCCATCACACGAGATATCTGGCGCTATGACGCCAAGACGGGCAAGCACACCAACTTGACCAACATCGGCGGTGAGGACCGTAATCCTGTCCTCAGCCCCGACGGCAAGACCGTTTATTTCCTGAGTGAGCGCAACGGCGGCTCGATGAACGTGTATTCGATGCCCATCGACCACCCCAGCCAGCTCACCGCAGTGACCAATTTTAGGGTTAATCCCGTGCGTTTCCTGTCGATAGACAACAAGGGTACCCTGTGCTTTACCCAGGATGGTGAACTCTATACCATGCGCCAGGGCGGTCAGCCCCGCAAGGTGGACATCAGCCTGTGGCACGATGACAGCGACCAGGTGCAGCGCATGTCGCACACCCGCGGTGCTACCGACGCTGCCGTATCGCCCGACGGCAAGATGGTGGCCTTTGTCGTGCGTGGTGAGGTGTTCGTGACCTCTGTTGAATACAGCACGACCAAACGCATCACCGACACCCCCGCAGCCGAGAACTGGGTATCGTGGGGCAGTGACAACCGCACGTTGGCCTATGCCACCGAGCGTAACGGCAACTGGGAACTCGTTCTCGCCACGATCGAGCGCAAGGATGACCCCAATTTCCCCAACGCCACCCTTATCAAGGAGGAAATCCTGATGCCCTCGACCACCGTTGAGCGCACCCGTCCCTGCCTGTCACCCGACGGCAAGAAGCTCGCCTTCATCGAGGACCGTTTCTACCTCAAGGTGTATGACCTCAAGACCAAGAAGGTGACTCAGGTGACCGACGGCTCGACCTGGTATGAGACCAACGGCGAATTCAACTACAGCTGGTCACCCGACGGCAAGTGGTTTGCCCTCGAGTTTATCGGCAACCAGCGCGACCCCTATAGTGACATCGGTATCGTGTCGGCCGAGGGCGGCCCCATCACCAACATCACCAACAGTGCCTACATCAGCGAGGATCCCCGCTGGGTCATGGAGGGCAACGCCATCATGTTCCGCAGCAACCGCCTCGGCATGCGCAGCCACGCTTCATGGGGCTCGCAGGACGACGTCTTCCTGGCTTTTGTCAACCAGGAGGCACTGGACCGTTACAACCTCAACAAGGAGGATTATGAATTGCTGACCGAGGCCGAGAAGGAGGCCAAGAAAGCCGAAGAAAAGAAGGCCGAAGACACCAAGAACAGTAAGAAGAAAGGCAAGGCTGCCCCTGCAGCCAAGGCCGAAGACAAGGGCCTCAAGGTGGAACTTGAGGGTATTGAGGACCGCATCGTGCGCGTGACGCCCAACTCGAGTAACATCTCGGGCTGCATGATCACGCCCGACGGCGAGTCGCTCTATTACCTGTCAGCCTTTGAGAAGGGCTATGACCTGTGGAAGATGGACCTGCGCAAGCACGAGACAAAGCTCCTGAACAAGATGGGCGGCGGTGGTGCCGACATCCAGGCCAGCAAGGATGGCAAGACGCTGTTTGTGCTGGGTAGCAGCAAGATGCAGAAACTCACCGTGGCTGGCGACAAACTCACCGGAATCGACTACAAGGCCGATATGAAGATGGATCTGTTTGCTGAGCGCGAATATATGTTCAACCATGTGGACAAGCAAATCACGAAGCGCTTCTACAACCTCAGCTATCACGGTTGCGACTGGAAATCCTATGTGGAAATCTACCGCAAGTTCTTGCCTCACATCAACAATAACTATGACTATGCCAACTTGCTGAGCGAACTGTTGGGCGAGCTGAACGCCTCGCACACTGGCGGTCGCTTCTATCCCTCCAGCGGAGAAGCCACATCTGATCTGGGTCTCATCTACAACTGGAACTACACCGGCAACGGTCTCAAGATTGACGAGGTTATCCAGGGCGGCCCACTGGCCAAGGCCAAGAGCGAAGTCAAGCCCGGCACCATCCTTGAGAAAATCAATGGTGTGGCTATCGACGAGGAGCACGATTATACCGAGTTGCTCAACGGCCAGGCAGGCAAGAAGACTCTGCTCTCGCTGTTCAACCCCAAGACCGGCAAGCGCTGGGAAGAGGTGGTGAAGCCCATCAGCAAGGGCGACCTGGGTGACTTGATGTACAAGCGCTGGGTAAAACGCAATGCCCACGTTGTGGACAGCCTCTCGGGAGGCCGTCTGGGATATGTCCACCTGGAGTCGATGAACGATGCCAGCTACCGCGACATCTATAGCGACGTCCTGGGTAAATACAACAAGCGTGACGGTATCGTGATCGACACCCGCTTCAATGGCGGTGGCCGTCTGCACGAGGACATCGAGGTGCTCTTCAGCGGCAAGAAGTATTTCACACAGGTCATCCGCGGCCGCGAGGCCTGTGACATGCCCAGTCGCCGCTGGAACAAGCCCAGCATCATGTTGCAGTGCGAGGCTAACTATAGCAACGCTCACGGCACGCCATGGGTTTACAGCCATGACAAACTGGGAAAACTCGTGGGTATGCCTGTTCCCGGCACCATGAGCAGCGTGTCGTGGGAGCGCTTACAGGATTCGTCGCTCATCTTCGGTATCCCCATCATCGGTTACCTGTTACCCGAGGGCAATTACCTCGAGAACACGCAACTCGAACCAGATATCAAGATAGCGAACAATCCCGAAACCGTCATCGATGGCGAGGACCTGCAGCTCAAGGCAGCAGTCGAGGAATTGATGCGTGAATGTGGACTTAAATAAATGAACCGGTGGGGCCCTTTGTGGGTCCCACTTTTTAATACCCTAATAAATTATTATGATGGATTTTATTACTAACAATTTGACCGACATTATCGGTTACACCGCGTCAGTGTGCTTGATCCTAGGCTATATGCCCCAAGCGATTTACACCATCCGTACCCATGACACCGACGGTATCGCCCTGCCCACATTCCTGATGATGGGCTTGGGTGGTATCTTCTTTGCCATCCAGGGCTTGATGCTCAAGAACTGGCCCCTGTTCATTACCAATGTCATCACGACGGTCTCGAGCGCCATTGTGTTTGGTATCAAGATGTATAATGACTATTTTAAGAAAAAGTAAAAAATGCCTGGCGTTTTTTCTTGACAAGTCAGAAATAATCTGTACTTTTGGGGAATTTTATTCATCTAAGAAAATTAGCTGCTGGGATTTTGTTTAATTTAACTTAAAAAAGTGTCAGTATTCTGTCAAGCAAACATCTGTAACTTTAAATACTATTTGTGATTTTATGAGACTTAAACTGTTTTTGCTATTAGCACTCTTTGCCACCTTGCCGATGCTGGCGCAACGAGAGGGTGTGCAAGGTGTGGTGATTGATGCCAAAAGCGGGTTGCCTGTTAACGGTGCGACCGTGATTCTTGACAATCAGGGCAATGCAGCTACGACAGACTTGGAGGGCTCGTTCATCATCGATGATGCCACCCCCGGTCCCGACAAGCTGCTTGTTCTTGCTTATGGCTACAATGACTGGTCATGTGACGTCACCATTGTCAAGGGAATGGTGGAGAACTTGGGCACAATTCAGATTGAGCCTGTATCCTTTGAGAGCGCTCAGGCGCTGGAGTTCCGCAATAACTTGGCGGACATGGCGCTGTCGGAGTCGCAGCTTGAAGACGAGGAAGGTAATACTCAGGAAGTCGCCCTGTTGAGTGGCGCTACCGACAACCCCTTCTACCAGGCATCGAGCTACACATTCAGCACCGCTCGTTTCCGCATCCGTGGTTATGAGAACCAGAAGACCGAGACCTACATCAACGGCGTGCCGTTTAATGATGCTATCCGCTTCTCGTTCAACTACTCGATGACGGGTGGCTTGAACCAGGCTTTCAGGAACAAGACGATCGGTCTGGGTCTGGAGGACAACGCTTACGGTTTTGGTGGCATTGGCGGTGCCAACAACATCAAGACCTTTGCCGCCGACTATGCTCCTGGCACACGTTTGAGTCTTGCCTATACTAACGGTAACTACCGCTGGCGTGGCATGGTGACTCATGCCACGGGTTTGAACAAGCACGGCTGGGCAATGACCGTTTCGGCCGTAGCCCGTTATGCCAATGAAGGTGTCTATCCTGGCTCGTTCTATAACAGCATTGGTTATTTCTTGGCGATACAGAAGGTTTTCAATCAGCAGCACTCGCTGTCGTTGACGACCTTTGGTGCGCCGACCAAGCGTGCCGCCAACTCGGCCATATATGAGGAGTGCGCCAACTTGGTGGGCAACAACATGTACAGTCCTGACTGGGGCTGGCAAGATGGCAAGAAACGCAATTCCAAGGTGGTTGAATCCTTTGACCCGACTGCCATCCTGAACTGGCTGTGGAAGCCCAATGACCATACCTCATTGAACACCGGTTTCGCTTATCACAAGTCGTTCTACAGCAAGGCCGCGCTCAACTGGCACAAGGCAGCCGACCCGCGTCCCGACTATTACCGCTACCTGCCGTCCTATTATGATGTGAATACCGAGGCGTTTGACGTCTATTTCGACCGCTGGCGCAGTGAGAGCGACTATACCCAGATCCGTTGGGACAACCTCTACCAGACCAACTACCTGAACAACCTTGAGGCTGATGAGACAGGTGTGGAGAAGGGTTCGACCTACATCCTCGAGAAGCGTCACAGCAACCAGTCGAGTTTCACGCTGTCGTCGGTGCTCAACATGCGCCTCTCCAATCAGCTGACAATGCAGACCGGTGCTAACGCCAACTATACCTTATCATCCTACTACAAGACCATCAAGGACCTGCTGGGTGGACGCTACTGGCTGGATATTGACAACTTCAGCGAGCGCGACTTCCCCGAGAATCCCGACATGGCCCAGAATGATATGGACAATCCCAACCGCAAGGTGGTCAAGGGCGACCGCTTCGGTTATGACTACGATATCCTCACCCTCAAGGCCCAGTTGTGGCACCAGTGGGTGCTGAACCTGGCCAAGTGGGAATTGTTTGCCAGTGTCAAGGGAGAGTACTTCCAGTTCCAGCGTGACGGTAAGATGCGCAACGGACGTGCTCCCGAGAATTCCTTCGGCAAGGGCGAGACCCACCGCTTCTTGACCTATGGCGCCAAGGCAGGTATCACTTTCAAACTGGATGGCCGCAACAGCTTCTCGGGCCATGCCTTCTATGGCACCGAGGCTCCGCGCCCCTATGACGCCTACATCTCGTCACGTACTAAGGATGACGTCATCGATCTCAAGGTTGAGAAAGTCTTCTCGGCCGACCTGAGCTATGCGATGAATTTCCGCACCTTCAAGGCCGTTGTGACCGCCTTCTTCACCGACCAGCGCGACAACGTTGAGCGCACGGCCTACTACGACGACGTTCACAGCACCTTCATGAACTACGCCCTCACAGGCATCCACAAGCAGTACAAGGGTGTCGAGGTAGGCGCCAGCTACAAGTTGTCGCCTTCATTGACCGTGAGTGCCGCTGCCAACATCGCCCGTTACCAGTACAAGAATCGTCCCATGGGCACCCGCAGCTATGAGAACGGTACCAGTCCTGATGTATCAACTATCGTTTATCTGAAGAACTTCTATGTGGCAGGAACTCCCCAAGAGTGCTACATGCTGGCCTTCAACTGGGCTGGTCCCAAGCAATGGTACGTTGAACTGAATGGTGCCTGGATGAACCGCTCCTATGTGAACCTCTCGCCTGTGCGCCACGAGGAAATGCCTAACCTGTACACGATGGCCGATAGCGAGGAGCACCTCAAGCAGATGATCCAGGATATCAGCCAGCAGGAGAAGCTCAACGAGGCTCTGGTGATCAATGCCAGCATCGGTCATGTCATTTACATCAACCGCACTGCATCGTTCAACATCAACTTGAACCTGAACAACATTCTTGACAACAAGAACATCCAGACGGGTGGTTACCAGCAAGGTCGTATCGACACCAAGGATATCACCAACACGGCTAACAAGTTCCCCAACAAGTATTACTATGCTCAGGGGTTCAAGGTGTTCTTGAACTTGGGTCTGAAGTTCTAATCATTCATCACAATTAATACAACTATCAACCAGATATTAATAAAACAAACAATACAATCATTATGAAACGTTTTAATTATTATCTCAGCCTGATGCTTCTGTTGGTGTTCACCGCTGCTTGCAATGATGAGTTTGACCAGCCGCCTATGGTGATTCCCACTGCCCAGCACACCCCCAACATGACCATCGCTGAATTCAAAGCCAAGTACTGGCAGGACGCAGTCAATTACATTGACACTGTCAAGGAAGACATCGTCATCCACGGTTGGGTGACCAGTAGCGACGAGAGCGGCAACATTTACAAGTCGCTTTACATCAGTGACGGCACTGCAGGCATCAACATCTCGATTAACCAGAACAGCCTGTACAACAACTACCGCATCGGCCAGGAAATCGTCATCCCGATGAAGGACTACTTCGTGGGCAAGTACAATGGCCAGCAGCAGTTGGGTTATCCCGCATGGTATGCCTCGGGCAGCGTGTGGGAGGCCACTTTCCTTCCCCAGGCCATGTGGGAGTCGATGGTAGAAATCAACGGTCTCCCCGACTTGAGCAAAGTGGATACCGTGGACGTGAGCATCAGCGACTTCCAGGGTAAGTATGATGCCGAGACGCTGCTCAAGTATCAGGGCAAGCTCGTGCGCATCAGTGGCGTGCAGTTCGTCGAGGCTAACGGAACGCTCACCTATGCCGAGTCGAGCGCTACGACCAACCGCACTATCGCCGATGAGGACGGCAACCAGCTTGTTGTCCGCAACAGTAACTATGCCGACTTCCGCGCCGACGTTCTCCCCGAGGGCACCGTGGATGTTGTCGGTCTGCTCAGCTTCTACGCTACCCGTCAGAACTCGTCGGGCACATGGCAGTTCTACCTGCGCAGTGCCGATGACGTAATCGGTGGCGGTGGCAAGGGCACCAGGAGCAATCCGTATGAAATCAACGAGGTGATTGCTGATCAGCACAAAGATACCAAGGCATGGGCAATGGGTTATATCGTTGGTGCCGTAGCATCGGGTGTTACCACTGTCACCAGCAATGCCGACATCGAGTGGAAGGCTCCCTCGACCATCGACAACACCATCGTGCTGGCCGATGACGCCAACTGCACCGATATCAACAAGTGCGTGATCATTCCTCTGCCTCAGGGCTCCAAGGCTCGTGAAGAACTCAATATCAAGGATTACCCCGCATTGTACAAGAAGCAGCTCAAGGTGAAGGGTGTCTTTGCAAACTTTATGGGTAAGGCCGGTATCATTGATATCGAAGATTGGGAGCGTCCTGATGTTCCTGTTCTCTCGCTCGAAGAGACCTTTGACACCGCTCTGCCCGACACCTGGTTCAGTCAGACTGTGTCAGGTGACAAATCATGGTACCAGACGGTATTCGCCCAGACGGGTAACGGCTATGCCGCAATGACTGGTTACAAGGGCAACAATCCTCCCTTTGACGCTTGGCTGATCACTCCTTGTCTGGATATCGAGAATGCGGCAAGCAAGATTCTGACCTTCCGCACCCAGGTTGCAGGCTATGGCAGCACCACGAGCAAATTTGAGGTCTATATCCTCAACTCTAAGAAACCTGAGGATGCTACCGTGAAGGTGAAACTGAATCCCGCTATCGCTACTCCCACGGGTGGTTCTCCCGTTTACAGCGACTGGAAGGAGTCAGGTGATGTTGACTTGAGCCAGTGGGCCGACGGTAGCTACTACATCGGTTTCCGCTTCTATGCTACTGCCGACGAGAATTATGCCACCTGGTGTGTGGATGACGTGACCTTTGGCATTCCTCCCAAGTTGCCCACCTCGTCTGACTTTGAGACCATGCCTGCTCACACCACCTCACTGGGTAACTATACCTCGACCGCAGGCTGGGCAGCCAACAACTGCACACTGCTCGAGGGTGGCGCTGCCGATGGTAACCCTGTGTTTACCTTCATCGGTTATGCTTTGGGCTCCACCTCGGTATATGCAAAGGCTCCGACCATGAATGGCGGTACCGCTACGACGGGTTCTATCGTGTCGCCCGTGCTCAAGGGTGGTATGACCAAGCTGCGTTTCAACTACGGCTCGGCCTATTCGGGCAAGTTGCTTGCCTTCCGTGTTGACGTAAAGCAGAATGGCAACGTGGTTAAGACCTGGACGATCAATGATACCAATGTCACCCAGAAGCACGCTTACAGCTTCGAGGAGAGCTGCTCTGTCCAGGGTGATTTCACCATCGAGTTCACCAACCTGTGTCCCTCTAATGCTACGGGCAACAAGGATCGTGCTTCGATCTGGAACGTGAACTGGGATCCCGCTAATTGAAGTTTTATCTGGTTTTAAACTTTAGGTTTGTCTGCATGTCAAAGGACAAAAATAAAAGTTGAACATCTTAAAATTGAAACTAACGATGAAAAAGTTATTCTATATGGCCCTGGCGCTGGTGGCATGTCTGCCAGCGTTGGCCCAGGATCCGGTATTGCCCCCTGTACAGCCAGCCGAGGAGCCGGTCGCTCAACCGCCACAAGAGATTCAAGACGAGTTGTCCCAGGAGCGCCGCTACACGATGTATGGCGTGATGTTCTACAACCTCGAGAACCTGTTCGACACCATTAACAACAATGGTGTGTATGACAAGGAATTCTCTCCTGAGGGCGCCCGCCAGTGGAACGGTACCAAGTACTGGCAGAAGCAGCACAACATGGCCTATACCATCAGCCAGATGGAGGTCAAGGGTTCGCCTGCCGTCGGTCCCGTCATCATCGGTGTGAGTGAGATTGAAAACATCACTGTGTTGCAGGATCTCGTGCGTCAGCCCGAGCTCAAGGACCGCCATTACCAGATTGTTCACCATGATGGTCCTGATCGTCGTGGTGTGGACGTCGGCCTCTTGTATAACCCGCGCTTTTTCAAGGTCCTGAATGTGACTACCCAGCGCATCAACAAGTATCTGCCTGACTATCCTGAGTTCCGTACCCGTGACCAGTTGACGGTGACTGGTATGCTCGCTGGTGAGAAGGTGTCGATCATGGTCAACCACTGGCCGTCACGTCTGGGTGGCGAGGAGGCTTCCAGCTACCTGCGCGAGGCTGCCGGCCGCATGGCGCGTGCAACGATCGACTCGCTCCTGCTGGACGACCCCAATCAGGGTATCATCTTCATGGGCGACTTGAACGACGATCCGCAGAACAAGTCCTGCTGTGAGGCTCTGGGAGCCAAGAAGGAGATCAAGGACTGCGTGGAGCCGGGTTCATGCTTCAACCCCTGGTGGAACATTCTCAACAAGGGTATCGGCACGCTTGGTTATAAGGGCAACTGGAACCTGTTTGACCAGATCATCTTCACCGACTACTTCTTGAAGAACTACGACGGCAAGGACAAACCCACCTTGACCTTCTCTCGCGCCGAGGTGCTGAACCGCAAGTTCCTGCGCAGCAATGAGGGCGACCGTCAGGGTTATCCGCTGCGTACCTTCTCGGGCGGTGTCTTCCTGAACGGTTACAGCGACCACTTCCCCACGATGATTTACCTGGTGAAGGAAGTCAAGTAACCCGCCACTCCCATGTTATCAAGGGGCAGTCTCCACTACGGGGATTGCCCCTTTTGCTGCATGTGATGGAAGAGAAGCGGCACGTGCAGCATCTGGTTTTTTTGTCGAGGGTAATATTGTTTTTGTCTATATTATTTGCAATGGCAGGAATAGTTGACTATCTTTGCGATAGTTAAATGATTAAATTGCAATTGATGTCATGACCACTACTCATCAAGATAAGAAATTCAATCCCCGATACTTGATCTTACACGCCTTGTGCTGGTCGGTGCTCATCGTTGTGCCGATGTTTTTCCACAGTTCAGGCGATGACTGGATGACCGTGTGGAACCGTTATATCCGCTGGCTGGGCAACCCTCTAGCCTATATGCTGGTGTTTTATCTGAACTATTTGTGGATTGTGCCGCGTTTCCTGCTCAAGAAGCGCGATTGGAAGATGTTTTTGCTCATCAATGTCATGGTTATCATTGGTGGCATCTTTATTATGGACGTGTGGTACTGGTGTGTCGTGAGGTGGTTGCCAGAGATAAACGCCAACCGCCCGAAAAACCCGCCTATCAGGATGCCTCGTTATTTCTGGGCTATGATAACGTTCATCTTGATTATCGCGCTGGCAGTGGCAGTGCGCATGCTTCAGCGCTGGCAGCACATCGAGGAGGCGCGTCAGGAGGCCGAGACCGCGCGCGCCGAGGCCGAACTGAGCAATCTGCGTAACCAGATGAATCCTCATTTCCTGTTGAATACGTTGAACAACATCTATGCCCTCATCGCCTTTGACCAAACCAAGGCGCAGACCGCAGTGAGTGAGTTGAGCAAGCTGCTGCGGCATGTGCTCTATGAGAACCAGCAGGACTTTGTGCCGCTGTGCAAGGAGGCTGACTTCATGCGCAATTATATCGAACTGATGAAAATCCGCGTGACCGACAACGTGAAGATCGACGCGAACATCAATGTGAATCCCAACGATTCCACTCCCGTAGCCCCGCTCATCTTTATCTCCCTTATCGAGAATGCCTTCAAGCACGGTATCTCGCCACAGGGCAAGGGAGAGATTAAGATTGACGTGCATCAGGTGAATGGTGACATCACCTGTGAAATCCATAATACCTGCCATCCCAAGCGCGAGAACGACAAGAGCGGCTCGGGAATCGGGCTGGAGCAGGTGAGCCGCCGCCTGGAACTGATGTACCCCGACCGCTACACGTGGGAGAAGGGAAAGAGTGAAGACGGCAAGGAATATTATTCTATTATTACTATCAAGAAAGAGAAATCATGACCATCAAGTGTGCCATAGTTGACGATGAGCCGTTAGCAGTGGAACTGTTAGCGAGTTATGTGGAGAAGATTCCGTTTCTGGAGTTGTGCGGCAAGTATAACAATGCTACCGATGCCCTGCACGGTATCGGCGAGCAGCCAGTGGACCTGCTGTTTCTGGACATCCAGATGCCTGAACTCAACGGCCTGGAGTTGAGCAAGATGATACCTGAGAGTACCCGCATCGTGTTTACCACTGCGTTTAACCAGTATGCGGTCGACGGGTTCCGTGTCAATGCGCTTGACTACCTGTTGAAGCCCATCAGCTACGCCGATTTCCTGGATGCATGCAACAAGGCGTTGCAGTGGTTCCAGCTCACTCAGCAGAGCGAGCAGCCGTCGGCTCCGCGCACCGAGGAAGAGCCCACCAGCATCTTTGTCAAGAGTGAGTATAAACTGTTGCAGATCAATCTTGACGACATCCGCTACATCGAGGGGCTTAAGGACTATGTGAAGATATATACCGAGCAATCGCCGCATCCCATCCTCTCGCTGATGAACATGAAGGCCATCGAGCAGATGCTGCCAGCATCGCGCTTTATCAGAGTCCACCGCTCGTTCATCGTGCAGAAGAGCAAAATCCGGGAGATTGAGCGCAATCGCATCGTCTTTGGTGACGTGTATATCCCCATCGGCGACAGCTACAAGCAGGCCTTCCAGGACTTCATCAATCCCAAGTGACCTCTTAATAGGCCTCTGATTTTTGATCGGCCTAACGGCCGAGAAATTGAACAAAATTTAGTAAAAAATTAAACAAAATAAATTCTTATTTTAATTTTAAACGTGAGCTCAATGAAATTGTTTATTGATATTCAGTGCGTTAGCAGCTCCCTCTCTAAGATTAGAGGGAGTGACCGAAGGGCAGGGGCGTTGATGATACTTTGACAGCGTCTGCTTTCAGCGATATCGACGCCCCCCAGCCCCCTCTTATCCAAGAGGGGGAGCTGAGTTTCAGCAGTTTAATTTCATCGAACTCGCGTTAATTTTATTAATAATTTTGTTCAATTTCTCGCGCGGAGCGCGATTCAATCTACGATGAATGATTTATGGCACAGCTTTGGAGTTTTGATCGTGAATGATGTCATACCCGCGTTTGTCAAAGCTGTTGGCTTGGCATAATTATTGTAGGGACGAGGTTGGTGTATTGTTTCACATATTAAAAAATAATAGTAAAGGACTGAATAATGGAATTTCATCTGATTAGAAACGGAAAACAGGAAGGTCCGTTTACCGTTGAAGAATTGTCGCAGCAGGGGATTACTCCCGAGAGCGAAGTGTGGGCCCAGGGCATGGCCGACTGGAAGCAGGCAGGTGATGTGCCCGAATTGACGGCCGTCCTGCAGCGGGCTGAGTTTGAAGCCTCGCAACAGGCTGCGCGTGCTGCCGAGAATCAGCCGACGATGGGGCAGCCTTATGAGCCCTCCTATAACCCCAGCCAGGTGCCGCCTCAAGTGCCTCCTCGCATGCCTGTGCCTGAGGAGCCCAAGAAGAGCGGTTGTACACCATGGCTCATTACAGCCTTGATTCTTGCCATCCTGTTTGCCACGATGGTGTTCACCTGTCCCGACCGTGCCGACCACGAAGCCGCCATCCAGGAGGTGACGAAGGCCTGGGTAGGAGACAAGGTTGACGAGCAAATGGGTGGAATCACTGGTATCGGTGGCGTCTTTGGCGACCTGATCAATAAGGCGCTCAAGGAACTTACTGGCAAGAGTACCGACAAGATCATTTCCACTTATCTTGACGTCAAGAACTATGTGGTGTGCTCTGTAGGCACTGTCAGCTTAAAAGAGAACGAGGAGAAGATGGTGTCGCTGGGCGTCTTTGGCCACGTGTTCACCTTCGGCAAGGAAGATATCGAGAAGGCTTGGTCCCAGGCGATGGACGACTACGAGGCCAATCATCGGATTGCACCGCCTCCTGCTCCCGCACCCCAGAATGAAGAGGGTGAGGAACCTCAGGACGAGGAAGGTATGGCTCCCGATCCGGGCTTGTTGCCTGACAGCGTCATGGGCATAGAGATTCCCGAGGGCATGGATAGTATGGTCAACCAGATGGCCACCGAAGCGATCCGCATGGCCAAGGAATGGGCAAAACAACAGATTGACAACCTGGGCGCCCACTAAGGCCTCACGCTAAGTCGCGACGACGCTAAGTTTTATTGATTGCTCGCAAGGGCTCGCAAGAAATCTAAAAAAATGGATTGCTCGCGAACCCTTGCGAGCGATCCTTTTTAAACGGCGGATTTTACGGATTTTACGGAATAAACGGATATAACGGAGGCATCCGCGTCCCCTAACGCCTAAAACCTAACACCTAAAGCCTACATTCCCTTAGAAGCCGCAGGCTTTCATGAGGAAGATGAGAATCATGGTGATGAGTAGCCAGGTGAAGCAGCCGAGGCGGCGGGGTTGGGGCTGGCTTTGTCCTGAGTTGTCGCCTTGCAGGGTGTCTTGTGGCTGGGTGTAGTCATACAGGCGGCGGTGGGGAATGAGGATCTGGCGGGGACCGCCGTTGTTGTAGGGGCCGATGATGCCACCGGCTTCCAGCTGGCGTATGAGTTCGGCGGCGCGTTCGTCACTGATGTGGAAACGGTCGCGCAGCATCATCGGGGTGATGGCGGTGCAACCCATCAGGAATTGAACTGCCTCGTTATACAGCGGATCGCTGTTGGGGAGGGGAGGCGGTATCACGGTGACGTCCTCGGGGGCGATGTCGATCGCGGTAGTTGCCGATGATGGTGTGTCAAAGCTGGTGCCGCAGTTGGGGCAGAAGTGGGCGTTGCTCTTGGCCTCGTGCCCGCACTTGGGGCAGTTGATGGTGTGTGAGGGCTGGACAGAGGTGTCCAGGTTGA
Source organism: uncultured Bacteroidales bacterium (assembly GCA_902776435.1). GTDB lineage: Bacteria > Bacteroidota > Bacteroidia > Bacteroidales > Muribaculaceae > Sodaliphilus. The sequence goes on from CACYQB010000022.1 coordinate 31,539, forward strand.
GCGACTCATCGGGGATATAGGCATAGTCACCCACAATCTGGAGTTGGCTCAGGCATTGAGGGCAGATCACCTTATAATCGCTGTTGATGAGCACCTCGGTGCTCAGGTCAATCTTCTTGCCACATTTGGGACAGGTGTATATCATAATCGGTCGTTGTTTTTTACAAAGTTAGCAATAATCGCGCTATTGTGCAAATGCTGCAAAAACCGTGCCGCTTTTCCAGCCTCCCTGTAAAAAGACGACAGCCCCGCTGGTGTGCGGGACTGCCGTTATCGGTTTCTCTCTTTTGTCATTAATATTCGTCAGGGTCGAAGAAGAAGTCATCGTCGTTGGTCGGATAGTCGGGCCAGATGTCCTCGATGGACTCGTAGGTGTCGCCTTCGTCTTCTATCTCCTGTAGGTTCTCAATCACTTCGAGAGGTGCGCCACTGCGCACGGCATAGTCGATGAGCTCGGCCTTAGTAGCGGGCCAGGGAGCGTCCTCGAGTTTTGTTGCCAATTCAAGTGTCCAATACATAGTTTTGTTTCTGTTGTGTTCTTATGAAAATATCCTGTTTTTAAAAATTGTGCGAAGGTAATACTATTTTTTAATATCACGCATCCTTATCCCAATAAATTTCTTCTACTTGGTTGGTGATATTGTTAAATCTTGCAAAAACAAAGAAGAAATCGCTCAATCGGTTCAGATATTCAAGCACAAGGGGGTCAACAGGTGCCACCTTGGAGAGGGTGACAACACGGCGCTCGGCACGGCGGGTGATGGTGCGGCAACGGTCAGCGGTGGCCGACAGGCGTGAGCCGCCGGGCAGGATGAAACCGCGCATGGGCGGCAGTTCCTCGCTCATCTGGTCCATCATGTCCTCCAGGATGGTGACATCCTCTTGTGTCAGCCCGTAGAGCGTGGCGTCGGGGGCATCGTTGGCGAGGTAGGCACCGATGTTGAACAATTTGTTCTGGGCCTTGCGCAGCAGGTCAATGATATCGCGGTCATCGAGTTTGGTGCTGTGCAGCAGCACACCGATATTGGAGTTCAACTCATCGACGGTTCCATAGGCCTCGACGCGCACGTCGTCCTTGCTCACTCGGTTGCCGCTCACGAGCGACGTGGTACCGGCATCGCCGGTGCGGGTATAAACTTTTCCTTTCATAGTCTGTATTATTGTTAAGTTACTGACAAAATGTCTGCCATACCAGCGTAGTAGGGCATATATCACTATACGGCAAGAACCATGCCGAACCCGATTACGTCCACGAAAATTCAGAAATGTCCACGAATTTCCACGAATATACACGAAAGAAATATTCATGTCCATTCATGACGTCATGTTAAATAAAACACGAATGCCCATAAATGTCCACGAATAATCATAAATAAAATATTTAATGGCCATTCGTGGGTATTCATGGTCATTCATGTTAGAAAGAGAACACGAATGTCCGTAAATGTCCATGAATATTTTTATTTAGGGTAATTCGTGGAAATTCGTGGACAGCGAAGGGCTATTCGTGACTTAGAACTCGATGCCGAGTTTGATGGACAGGCAGTGGTAGGGGTTGTTTTGCTCGTTGCTGCCTTTGTGGTGCCAAATGGCTGTTTCCTTTTGATTCAATGCTACGATGTCAGTACTCTGCAGGCTGTAGCCCAGCGAGGCATTGATAGCCAGTTTTTCAGTCAGGCCTACTCGACAGCCCACCGAGGGGTTGAACATGATACCGTAGGCTTTATTGCCCAGGGTGTAGCCTATGCGGCAATCCAGATAAGGCGAGAATTTGCTCTTCAACAAGTCAAAGCGGATGTCGGCAAACACGGGAAACATGTAAAAGTCAACTTTTTTCCCGAAATTCTCTTTAGAATGCTTTTTGTGGCTGATTTTCATCCCCGCACCAGCACCGACAAACAGCCACGGCTTCAATTGGTAGCCATGGGTGGTGCTGAAGCCGAAGTGGTCCTGTGAAATGGCATCGATGGATTTGTAGTATTCCAGGTCGAAGAAGCCGCGGTAGCCTTTCTGCGGTCCGTTGCCGGGTGAGAACTCGCTACCCAGTGTCTGCTGTGGCTGCCAGTTCTCCTTAGTGATCTGCTTGATACGGTCCCAGTAGATGGTTTGCAGCGTGCCGTCATCTTCCTGGATGACCAGTGAGTCCAGCGGAGCATAGGTCACAATCTTGCCCCTCACGCGGTGGCCGTTTTTCAACTTCACCACTTCTTGTTTCTCTTTCTTTTTCTCTGTCTGAGCTTGAACAGCCATTCCGCCCAGCAGGCATAATGCCAGTATTAAGATTACCTTTTTCATGATAATGGTATGATGGTTAATAATCTGCTGCAAAAATACTAAAAAATAGATAGCGGAGCAGATAACAACAAAAATTGAGGCCGTGATATAGCTGTTGGCCTCAATCCTTGCTGAGCTAATGCGAATTGCGCGAATGTATCTAATCACGGCGATTGGCCGATTAAAGTTTTGGGCGCAAATTTATTACCGTTTCTGCCCTCTTTCGTGGAAAAGAGAACTGATTCAATTGTCCATGATCATGGTGACGATGGTGTTGACATCGGCGATGGTGATTTCTCCGTCCCCGTTGGCGTCGGCAGCGGGACTGTGGGTGTGGCCGGCGTTTCCGCCCATGACGACGATATCAATGACGCTGTTGGCATCGGAAATGGTGATCTCGCCATCACCATCCACGTCACCCGGAAGCACTACCGCATTAGGATTAAAGCGCATGCCCTTGTAGATGATTTTGCCGTCCTTGATGACATGGCTCAATCCACAATACTCCTGATAGTCGGCGTTGGGGTCAGGCTTGCGCGTAAACGGCGTCAGCAGGTCGCCCATATCACGACTGTCAAATCCGATGCCCTCTACCACATAGGCTGCCGTGTCGCCCTGCTCGTTGACATAAGCGTAGCGGCTACATGTCACACCCTCAATTGTCAAGGGTTCCAACTGAACGAAGTTCTCACGGTTCAACCAATCCCCTTCTTGATAATCAATGTAATAATTGAGAAGGCAGAATGAACTTATATCGGATTGATCAAACTGATATAATATATAAACGTGATCCATCGTGTTTGTACAATCAAAGTTAATCATATTTGAACCGTTTTCTTGGAATGGTTCAAGCATCTTGTTTTGTTTGCAGAAGAATTTATACATCGTTTCTGACCCTTGCGACACAATGCTATCGGTGTAAGGTGACAATTCATCTTGTGATGAGTTGTATCATTATTAATGCTTCTAGCCGACCGATAGATGATTTGTCCATTTTCGACGACATGACTCAAGCAAAAAATCGGGTCGCTCCAGAAGCGTGAGTATTTATATGCCAGAAGATAACCATCGGTTAAGCCATCAAAGCCAATTCCCTCTATAAAGCAAAAATCGCCCGAGCAACTGAATACATAACGTTTGGCCTTGTGCTCATTGATAATAACTATATCATCAAATTTATATGGATTTATGCCCATTTCATCGTAATATTGAAAGAAATATGAGTTGTTGTAGCCAAAAGCGACAGGATCATTGAAGTCATAAAGAATGAATTCATCTCCATTGATGATTTGGGAATAAACCATTTCATTGCCGTAACACGAGATGGGACAATCGTGGTAAGTCTTCCCCTCAGGAACAATTCCATAGACAATCTTATCCTCTTCACGCAAACAGATGGGGATAGTATCACTATTCACATTGATTGAACTACCATGGTACTTATGCATGACCTTGTAAGTCTTGCCGTTAATTATTGTATCCCCTTTAAGTTCCAGAGTCAGATAAACTGTTCCAATAGCCAAATTGGGGTCTGGTGGATAAATCTCATCAGAGTTGACATAGTAATAAATCCACTTTACTCCTTCACGAACTAACGGGACGTACTCGTACTCCTGAGCAGCTGCCTGCGACAAGCCTAGCAGGGCCAGAATCGATAAAAGTATAGTCTTTTTCATATCTGTATTTGATTTATAATGATTATTAAAATTTCTCACTTGCAAAGGTAGTAAAGAACAAACTGTTAAATCGTCAGCAAGGTGCAATATCTCGGCTTCTTCTAGAGGAATGAAAAGGCACTGATAATCAATTGTCCATGATCATGTTGACGATGGCGTTGACGTCGGCGATGGTGATCTCTCCGTCCCCGTTGGCGTCGGCAGCGGGACTGTGGGTGTGACCGGCATTGCCGCCCATGACGACAATATCAATGACGCTGTTGGCATCGGAGATGGTAATCTCGCCATCACCATCCACGTCACCCGGGATCACTACCGCATTAGGATTAAAGCGCATACCCTTGTAGATAATTTTGCCGTCTTTAATCACGTGACTCAGGCCCCAATACTCTTGATAATCGGCATTGGGATCAGGTGGAATCATAAATGGCGTTAGTAAGTCACCCATGCACTTGCTATCGAAGCCGATTCCCTCTACCACATAGCACATCGTGTCGCCCTGCTCATTAATATATGCGCAACGACTACAATTAATACCTTCTATAATGATAGGGTCAACCATGACAAAATTATCATCTGTCAAGACAGTATCAGCATCCATTACCTCAGCCCAATAATACTGACAAGACATATAGTATGAACGAATTCGATTATCTGTATGCCCGAGATAATTGTCATAGTATTCACCAAACATGTATAAAACTTTTGTTCCGCCATCAGAATAACCATCAACAGGAAAAAGTAATCTATCATTATTCATCGCTTCTCTATACGGATTATTACGAAAACAAGTAGCTTCCGTATATCCATAATAACCGCCATTTCTCATGCCTGCGATGAGACTATCGCATTCTTCATCTAGCTCATTATCTGTATAATAATAACAAGCATGATTGATCTGTCCGGATAGATTTGTCATTGTGCTATCCCATCCGTGGAATTCATAGGTGTAGTAGTAAGTAGTTGTGTCACCATGGTTGATGATGACTTTCTCGTTAACCCACTTGACACCTTCACGAACAAGGGGAAGATATGTATCTTCTTGAGCCGCGGCTTGGGTTATGCCTAGCAGGGCCAGAATCGATAAAAGTATAGTCTTTTTCATATCTGTATCTGATTTATAGTGATTATTAAATTTTCTCACTTGCAAAGGTAGTAAAGATAAATGTTAAATCGCCAGCAATGGGCAATATCTCGGCTACTTCTAGAGGAATGAAAAGGCACTGATAATCAATTGTCCATGATCATGTTGACGATGGCGTTGATATCGGCGATGGTGATTTCTCCGTCCCCGTTGGCGTCGGCAGCGGGACTGTGGGTGTGGCCGGCATTGCCGCCCATGACGACGATATCAATGACGCTGTTGGCATCGGAAATGGTAATCTCGCCATCACCATCCACGTCACCCGGGATCACTACCGCATTAGGATTAAAGCGCATGCCCTTGTAGATGATTTTGCCGTCCTTGATGACGTGACTCAATCCGCAATACTCCTGATAATCGGAATTGGGGTCAGGCTTGCGGGTAAACGGCGTCAACAAGTCGCCCATGTCGTAACTGTCAAAGCCGATGCCCTCTACCACATAGCACATCGTATCGCCCTGCTCGTCAACATAAGCACAGCGGGCACACTTCACACCATCTATTTCAATGGGATCAACATTGACGAAGTTTTCTTTGGTTAAGAACTGGTCGCGTTGTGATTCAATAAAGAAGTCAACTGCAAAGAATCCATCGTAGAAGGTTTCGAGGCCATAAAGCGCCCGTGTCCCGCCAGAGTTCTGGTAAGTATAGAAATCAATCATGTTCCTGTCTTGATCAATCACACTATTCAATGCATAATTATTGTAGCATAGGACGATGGCTTCATTCTCTTTTAATCCTGCAATCAAACTGTCGTTTTCCAGACTATTATCAGAATAGTACAACGCCTTTAATGCTTGGTTATACCCATTTCTAAACGGGGCAAGGCCATTGAACTGATAAGTATAATAGTACCTTGTCGTGTCACCATGGTTGACGATTACCTTTTCGTTAATCCATTTCACCCCCTCACGAATAACGGGCAGATACCTGTCTTCCACATAATTCTGGGGATAGATAACCTCGCCGTTCTCGACAACTTTTTCTAGACCAAAATAAGGGGCATCATGGATGCCAGTCGTACCAAGCATGAAGAAACTCAATGGAGTACTGTTCTCAGCGATCAAGCCGATGCCTTCAATTTGGTGGAACTCAGTCCACATTTCACCCACATAGCGCTTAGCCAAATGCTTACCGATCGAAATCGTATCAGTATATAAATGATGATAAGGATAGTACTCAGGCTGGCTAAAGCCCTCCCAATAAGCTATGGGGTCTTTAAAATCATAGAGCACAAATTCTTGCCCGTTATAATAACTGACTGTGTCAAAGGAGTTGTACACGGGACAGTCATCAAAACTTCTTCCATCGGGGATGATACCATAAACTACCTTGTCTTCCTCACGCAGATAAACGGGAATGATATCGTCTTGTTCATTAATGCGGTCTCCACAATACATGTGCATCGCTTTGTAGGTTTTACCATTAATCACGGTATCGCCTTTGAGTTCAAGTGTACGGTAAACGACATTGTTGCCTTGTTCGGGATTATTATAAGAATCGTAATGATAATCACGAATATAATACTCCCACTTGACGCCCTCACGCACGAATGGGACGTACTCGTACTCCTGAGCAGCTGCCTGCGACATGCCCAGCAGGGCCAAAATCGATAAAAGTAAAGTCTTTTTCATATCTGTATTTGATTTATAATGATTATTAAAATTTCTCACTTGCAAAGGTAGTAAAGATAAATGTTAAATCACCAAAAATGGTCAACATTCCGACCTCATTTTGAAAATAATAAACAGCTGATTATCAACTATCTAAAAAATAAAAATCTAATTTTGGCCTCATTCGGGTGTCTCGTTGGCTACAAATTGTTAATTTTGTGTCTCGTTTTCACCGCTTCTTGTGGTGAAGCGAGTCTAAACCCGATACAATAACGCTATCAAATGATAAACATCAAGAACATCCCAATAGCACTCGTCGCCGCTTTTGTCCTTATGGCGGCGGGATGCCACCACGACAGCGCCACCATGCGTGAGCTTTCCCGCATCGACACGATGGTGTATCATTATCATGAGCAGGAAGCCTTGCCCCTGTTGCAAAAGATGAACACCGGGCAGATGAGCAAGCAGGAGCAGGCCTATCATGCCGTGTTGCTGTCAATGGCATTATACAAGAACTATATCCCCAACACCAGCGATTCGGCAATTAACGAGGCCGTCAACTATTACAAGAGGTCGGGTGATGACTTGAAGTATCTGAAAGCGCTTATTTCCCAGGGCTGCGTCTGTGAAGACATCGGCGACCTGGAACGAGCAGTGGAGAGTTTCCATCATGCCGAACAGTTGCCATTGGCCACCGACAGCTCAATGATCGCCTACGCCAAACTGAGGCTAGGCACGTTGTACCAGTCACAGGTCGTGGGGACCAACACCCTGGCCTTGCAGAAGTACAAGGAAGCGCTTCCTGTCTTCAGGGCGCTTGGTGACAAGCATTATGAGATTGTGTGCCTGACAAGCATTGGGGGCATCTACCGTAATATTGATGATAAGCATGATTCGGCAGTGGTTTATATGAAGGATGCGATCAAGTTGGCCCAGGAACAGGGCGATGAATATCATGCTTTTGCCAATCGCTATACGCTGTCAGAGTACTATCTCGTGCGGGAACATAATTATGAGTTGGGCAAGAAATATGGCTTGGAGGCCGTCTCTGCTAATCCTGCCATTATCGACCATCCCCGAGCCCACTATCGGCTGGCATCGTCCTACTTGTTCATGGGCCGGGGGGATTCTGCCGTTTACTACTTGAAACGGGCACCGCGGGCGACTAATGCGAGAGACAGCATCGTGTACTATGAGTTGTTGTCCGATCTGGAGCACGAGTACCTGGGGAATGAAGAAAAGTCAAAAAACTATCTCCAATTGGCTCATCGCATGGCCGACTCGATAACCATCAATGGACTGAACCATAGCCTGCTGGAGGTGGAGAAGAAATATGATGTCCAGCTGGCGGAGTTGAACCAGGTCAAAAATGAATCCCGCATTCGCGGGGCTTTGCTACTGGCTGCCTTGTTGGCACTGGGCCTGCTGGCGCTGGCCTTCCTGCTGTGGAAGAACAGGAGCCAACTGAAGATGAGGCAGAACGAGGTGGAGATGCTCAAGGCCGACCTTAACGGCTCGCTGGAGAGCCTTAAACAGATGCAGGAGCGGCTCGACGCGCGTGAGCAGGACCTCGTGAATGATGAGAACAAGAAAACCCAGAGCGGTGAACTGCGTGCCATCATCAACCAGCAGATTGACGCCATGCATCAACTGATGGCGTGGTCCTATCAATATGATAGCGACAAGTTTGCCGCTAAGTTCAAGGAGATGATGACCGTGCCTGGCGTGAGCGATGACAGCAGTTACTGGTCACATCTGCAAACCCTGGTTAACGAACTCCACGATAACGTGCTCGTCAAGGCGCAAGAAGAGGCGGGTGGCACATTGAACGACAGTGAATTGAACCTGTTGGCCCTCTATTGCTGCGGTTTCTCGCGCACAGTGATTATGGTGACGATGGGCTACAAGAGCATCGGCACCGTCTATAACAAGAAACTGCAAATCGCCAAGAAACTGCACGTTCCCGACTTGGATGATTTCTTATGCTCGCGTTGCTCGCAGTTTAGAGTTTAGAGTTTAGTGTTTAGAGGGGCATCCATGCGGATGCTGTTCGTTTAATCCGTAAAATTCGCCGTTTGAAAAAAGGCTTAGTGTGAGGTGAGGGTGTTGAGGGTGGTGATGAGGTCGCTGGCTGTGGTGGCGACGAGGGTGCGGGCGAGGTTCTTGCCGCGGGCAAAGGGAGTGCGTGTCATGTCAGCGAGTTGCTGGATGGTGGCGTCGTAGAGGCCGTCAATGTTGGCGACGATGACGGGACGCGGGTCGTCATTGCCGATGGTCATGACGGCAAGGGTGGACATCCACTCGTCGAGGGTGCCGATGCCGCCTGGCATAACGACAAACACGTCGCCATGCTCGATCATGTATTGCTTGCGGTCGCCCAGGTTGGCGGTGTGTATCGCATCGTCGCACACGGGGTCGAGCCGATGCTTGAACATCGCGGGGATCACGCCCGTGACGTGTCCGCCCGCCTCGTGGACGGCGCTGGCGGTGATGTGCATCAGGCCCGCGTTGGAGCCACCATAGAGCAAGGTGTGCCCGTTCTGGCCAATCCATGTGCCCAGGTCGTGGGCCAACTGCTGGTATTTCTCCTCCAGCCCCGCTTGTGAGCTGCAATAGACGACGATGTTCATATTTTAGTTTTTAGTTTTTAGTCCTTAGTCCTTAGTTTTTAGTCCTTAGTTGAATCAAACAACTTTTACAACGTTGAACAACGTTAACAACAAATATATAAGAGGTTGTTCTGGTTGTTTATTGTTGTTCATGTTGCTTGATAATTAGGTGTTGTCTGAGGTGAAATTCGCGCAATTTGTGGATTTTTTATTCATTAGAGGACGTCTTTGCCGATGATGTGCTTGACTTGCTTGAAGAGGTAGTCGTGGCGGGTGCCGTCCTCGTGGCGCAGGGAGAGGGTTCCGTCGGGGGCGATGCCGTCAACGCTGGCCATGAAGCGGTGGCCGTCGGCGTCCTCATAGGGGTGCAACTGGCCGTCGTTACGGTAGAGTGCTGCCATGTATTGCCCGTGCAACAGGTTGCGGGCATTGTCATCGGCCAGTCCTGCCACGAGTTGCTCGATGCGTGAGCACACGCGCTTCAAGAGCGCCATCAGGTCGTGCTCGCGGCCCGTGATTCCCTTGAGCGATACAGGATTGGGCGCGTCGCTCAGGAAACGCTCCTGGTTGACGTTGATGCCGATACCCACGATGCAGTGGGCGATGTCGCTGCCATCGAGGGAGTTCTCCAGCAACATGCCGCAGACCTTCTTGTCCTGCCAATAGACGTCATTGGGCCACTTGACGGAGAAACCGTCGCCAGCCTCGGCACTCAACGCCTCGACGACAGCCACTGCTGCCGCCTCGCTTAGGTAGAACTGGTCGCGGGCCTTAACGGGCGGGCGTTTCAGTAGGTGTGAGAACGTGAGGTTTTTGCCGTCCTCGCTCTCCCAGGAGTTGCCTTTCTGGCCACGGCCAGCGGTTTGGCAGGGGGTATAAATGACCGTGCCGCCTGGCAGCGTTGCTGCCAAGCGGGACAGGTAGGTGTTGGTGCTCGCCGTCTGGCTGACCTTGATATAATGCGGCATGGTCAGACGGTGGGGAAAGTCATCTTCAGGGTGCGGCTCTGGTCCTCGTTGACGGTGATGTCCACGCGCACGGTGTCGTCGGGCAGCAGTCCGTCGATGCGCTCGGGCCACTCGATGAAGCACAGCGCTCCGCTGTCGAAGTAGTCCTCGGCGCCCAGGTCAACGGCTTCTTCCTCTTTTTCCAGGCGGTAGCAGTCGAAGTGGTAAATCAGTTCGGCAGTGGTGTCGCTGCGGTACTCGTTGATGATGGCAAACGAGGGCGAGTTGGTCACATCGCTTTCCACACCCAGTTGCTTGCACAGCGCGTTGATAAAGGTGGTCTTGCCGGCGCCCATCTCGCCATAGAAGGCATAGACGGTGAGGTCGCCCATCTCGGTCATGAACTTGTAGGCGGCTTCCTCAAGAGCCTCCAGATTGGGAATCGGTATTTCAATTATTTTCATTTTTTAGTCCTTAGTTTTTAGTCCTTAGTCCTTAGTTTTAAGTTTTAAGTTTTAAGTTTTAAGTATGATTACTGTTGCCTTACACCATACACTATACACCATACACTATACACCATACACTTCAAGTTTCGGTCTCCGAAACTTGAATCCCCAATCACTTCGGGGAGAGCGTCACGATGGGCACGAGCATCTCTTCCATGGAGATGCCGCCGTGCTGGAACGTGCCGTTGTAGTAGGAAACGTAGTAGTTGTAGTTGTTGGGATAGGCAAAGAAGTCGCGGTTCATCGCGAAGATGTAGGTGCTCGAAATGTTAGGAGCGGGCAGGCCCACACGCTTGGGCTGCTTGATTTCATAGACTTGTTTGCCGTTGTAGGTCAGGCTCTTGCCTACCTTGTAGCGCAGGTTGGTGTTGATGTTCTTGTCGCCGATGACGTTGATGGGGCGGTCCACCTTGATGGTGCCGTGGTCGGTGGTGAGAATCACCTTGTAACCGTTCTCGGCCATGAGCTTGAAGATGTCAAGCACATTGGAGTTCTTGAACCATGAGACGGTCACCGAGCGGTAAGCCTCGTCACTGTTGGCGAGCTCGCGGATCATCTTGGATTCGGTGCGCGCGTGGGAGAGCATATCGACAAAGTTGAACACCAGGACGTTGAGCTCGTAGTTCTTGAACATGCCGAAGTTCTGCATCAACTTCTCGCCAGCCGCGCTGTCGTTCATCTTGCTGTAAGAGAAGTGGATCTTGCGGCGGTAGCGGTCGAGCAGGGTCTGGATGAGCGGCGCCTCGTTGAGGTTCTTGCCCTCCTCGCTCTCCTCATCGACCCAGAGGTCGGGGAACATGCGCTCGATATCCACAGGCATGAGGCCCGAGAAGATCGCGTTGCGGGCATATTGTGTGGCGGTGGGCAGGATGGTGGTGTAAAGTTCCTCGCTCTCGATATTGAAGTACTCAGCCAGCAGGGGGCTGACGGTGCGCCACTGGTCGAGCCTGAAGTTGTCGATGACCACAAAGCACACTTTCTCGCCCTTGTCGAGCAGGGGCAGCACCTTGGTCTTGAATAATTCGTTGCTGCGTAGCGGGTGCTCGGGATGTGTCATCCAGTCCTCGTAGTTGCGCTTGACAAACTTGGCAAAGGCGTTGTTGGCCTCGACCTTCTGCATCTTCAGCATCTCATCCATCTTGGTATCGGCGTTGGAGAGGGTGAGTTCCCACCTGACGAGGGTGGAGTAGAGCTCATACCAGTCGTCAATCGACTGTGCCGAGTTGATCATCTGGCTGATGCGGTTGAACTCCTGCTGGTAGTCGCTGGTGACCTTGTCGGTGATGAGTTCGTCGCTGTGCAGGTTCTTCTTGATGGAAGAGAGAATCTGCATGGGGTTGACGGGCTTGATCAGGTAGTCGGCAATCTCACCGCCGATGGCCTGGTTCATGATGTCCTCTTCCTCACTCTTGGTGATCATGATGACAGGGACATTGGGCTGCAGGATCTTGATGCGTTGCAGCGCTTCAAGACCGCTGATGCCCGGCATGTTCTCGTCCAGGATAATCAGGTTGAAAATTTGGTTATTTAACGCGTCGAGTGCATCGCGGCCGTTGGTGACAGTTTCCACCTCGTAGCCCTTGTTCTGGAGGAACAGGATGTGGGGTTTCAACAGGTCGATTTCGTCGTCGGCCCATAAGATTCTTTCTTTGCTCATGTGATTTGTCTCACTTTATCGTGTTAGTCATTCTTGTTCTCATTGACAGGAGGGGAGGGATAGACAAGGCTAACTGGAGGGCGTGTCGTTCTTGTCTTGGCTCTTGCCTTTTCCCTTGTCCTGGCCCTTGTCCTGACCTTTGTCTTTGCCCTTGTCCTGACCTTTGTCTTTGCCCTTGTCCTGGCGGTCACGCGACTGCTGTTTGCGTTGCTCGGCCTTTTCTTTACGCTCTTGTTCGCGTTCCTTCTGGCGTTGCTTGCGTTCCTGCTCACGGGCCTTGGCCTGCTCCTTGCGCTCCTTCTGCTTTTCCTTGCGTTCGCGCTCGCGTTCCTTAGCCTTTTCTTTGCGCTCACGCTCGCGCTGTTTAGCGAGTTCCTTGCGCTCTTTAGCCTTGTCCTTGCGGGCCTGTTCCTTAGCCTTCTTGGCGTCCTTCTTGGCTTGCTCTGCAGCCTTGTAGGCAGCCTTAGCCGAGTCTTCACGCCACTTGTAGTAGAAGTTGCGCTCTTTCTCTTTCTCCCTCTCGGCTTGCTCGATGGAGTCTTGTTCGGCGATTTCTTCTATGCGAGCCAACTTGCGCTGGTGCTTCTGTTCCTTCTTGATGCTGTCCTCGATCTCCTTCTGGCGCTTGCGTTCAGCCTTCTCACGGGCCTTAGCCTCACGCTCGAGTTGCTTGAGGTGCTCTTCTTCGGCACGCTCCTGTGCCTTGAGTTCCTTGTCGCTGAGCGTCGTGGTTGAAGTGGAGACGGTGGACTTGTTGCGGTAGTCGCTGGCCTTGATCTGCTGGCGTTCGGCCTCTTCACGGGCTTTCTGCTCGGCTTCAAGACGAGCCTGCTCGGCAGCTTCGGCCTCGAGTCGTGCCTGTTCCTCTGCGAGTTCCTTAGCCTTCTCCTCTGCGTCACGCTTAGCGAGTTCGGCGGCTTCGCGTTCGAGCTGTTCGGCTTCGATGCGATCCCTCTCGCGCTGGGCTGCAGCCTCACGTTCAGCTTCCTCCATGGCCTTCTTCTCGGCCTCATCGAGTTCCTTCTTCTCGAGGTCGCTGTGTTCCTTGTCGTTCTTCTCTTCCAGGTAATTGAAGTAGTCCTCAAAGGTGCGGCCCTCGTTCAACAGCAGGTTGAAGTTGTCCACACTGATGATGACATAGTGTACCTGACGGGGGATGTTGATGCTCTGGTCCTTCTCGAACACTGAGCGGTAGTGGGTGGCCTCCTTGAAGTTATCCATTCCCTTGACGACAAGCAGTCCCAAGGTACCGAAGTTCATCTGCTCGATGTCATAGTCCTTCACCTGGAAGGAGTTGAAGTTGTGGCGTGCCACCTCATAGAGCAGCATGTTGGCATTGACGCTGTCCATGGGATAGAGCAGGATGAATACCTGCGGCTTATCGTTATCCTCGGCAAACGGGGTGAACGTGCGTTCCAGGGCCTGGGTGGACGTGTCGTTACTCAAGCGGGTTGTCCACAACATGCCGCGCACGTTGCTGCCGCCGCCCTCCAGGCGTCTGCCCTGGTTGAGCTGCTTGACAATCTCGGATGCTGTGGGAGTGATATCGGTCTGGGGATAACGCTGGAGCATGTCCTTGAGCGTTTCCTTGAACTTGTCGTAATCCTTCTCGGTGAGGTAGCTCAGCGCGTCGATGAACATGAACTTGGGCATGATCTTGGAGAGCGGATACTTGCGCATCATCTCGGCGTATGCCTCATGCACGGCGGCATGGTTGTTGGAGAGGTAGTTGGCGTATGCCGCCTCGTACATGTTCTCCTGGTCACGGTTCATGTTCTTGAGGTTCTCCAGGTAATTGGGATCCTGCATCGCCATGCCGTACTTGGATTCCGGGAAGTTGATGAGGATGCTGTCGCGGTAGGGCTCGGCATCGGCGACTTGCCCATTGCGCATGTACATCATGTACAGGCTATAGAATACATCCAGACGATAGGTGTTGTCGGGATAGCGGTCGAGCAGTTCCAGATACTCATAGGCGGCTGCGTCATAGTCCTCCATCTTGTCCTTGAGGATGGTACCCATGTTGTACAGACCCTCCTGGATGATTTCGTGAGCCGATAGGATTTCCTCTTCGGTCTTGGGAATCTGCTTGAGGTAGTATTCCTCGTAATGGGGATCCTCGGCGCGCTTGAGCGCTTCGAGGTCCACCTGGACCGTGTCGCCGTTCTCGTTGACAATCACGCTGTCGGCAAGTGCCAGCAGGGCGCTGTCAGCCTCTTCTTCGTCACCAAACGAGAAGGTGGTTTTGTCCCTTCGCCTCCAGTTGTCCTCCAGTTTGCGGCTACCCCACATCTTCTGGAATTGTGTCTTACCGGCGTTCTTGGTGGCGGTGTTATAGAAGTACCACGAGTTGTCGGTGTTCATGTTGAAACTGGCAGGGTCATTGTTGTTGCCCTTGAGTCGGGTGCCCTGCGCGTCCTGTTGGGCGAGGTATTCCTCACGGGCGGCGTTCTCGGCTTCTTCTTTTTCCTTCTTCTTGAGTTCGATGATGATCTTGGCGATTACTTCCCTTTGCTCTGAGGGAGACATCGCGGCCAGCATGAGCAGTGAGTCTTGAAGGATGACGTTTTGGGAATATACGGCGAGCTCATCGAGCACGTCGCTGCGCTTCTTGAGCAACTTATAGTCGGGATAGTCCTCGTTGACCAGGGGGATAGCCTCGGCATAACAGGGCTGCGCTTCGTCATACTGGCGACGGTCGAAGTACAGGCCGCCCAGGGTCAACTGGCTGATGGCCTTGTCCACACCGTTGCGCGTGCTCTTCTCGGCTGCGAGTTTGTAGTTCTCGATGGCACGGGCGGTGTCGTTGTGCGTCAAGTACAGGTTACCGATGGCGTAGTAGATCTGGTCCAGGTAATCCTTGTTGCGGTCATATCGTGTCATGCGCTTCAAGGCCTTGACCTCGCTGGCAATGTTTGCGCCCTCATAGACGGCGCTCTGCTTGATGCGGGCGTTGAACTTGGTGCGGTAGGTCGAACCGCTGCTGCTACCGGCCTGCTTGTAGGCCAAGTAGGCGTTGTGCTTGTCACCCACCTCTTCATAGAGCTGGCCCAGCAGGAAGTTCATCCTGACTTTCTCATTGCCCTTGAAGCCTCTGGCCGCCTTGGCCAGGTAAGGAATAGCGTCACCGGGCTGTTGGGACTTGATGTAGTAGTCGGCAAATGCGGCATTGGCCAGGGCGCGCACTTTCTTATTGCTAATCTCGTCCATGTGGATGTGGGCGAGGACGTTGTCGGCTTCGGTGAGCCAGCCCATGGCGCAATAGCACAGGGCCTCACGCACTTGGCACTCCTGGACCAGGTCATTCTTCCAGAAGAAGTGGCGGGCAATGTAGCGGAACGTGGCTGCGGCATCCAGGAAGTCGCCCTTCATGTATTGCGACTTGGCCAGCAGGTACCAGGCATTGTGCAGGAAGGGGTTGTACTCCTCGCGTGCCATCCACTCGCGGGTCTTGGCATCCTTGCCCGACTTGCGTTTAGGTTTTTTCTTGATGGAGTGGAGGGTGATGGCCTTTTCCATCTTCTCGATGGTGCGGTCAAAGCTGCCGCTGGGTTGCGGTGCCTTGGGGTTGGAACGCGCCTCGGCAGGGTGCATGAATAGACGCTGTGAATAGTCGTCCTCATAGGCAGTCAGCATCGCCTTTTCCTGCTCGTCATAGTTGGTCTTGCCGTGGAAATAGACGTTGTATTTGGTAGTGAAGGCTTGCCAGAAACGTGACCTTGCGGTGTTGGTCTTGTTGCTGCACGCGGCAAGCAGGATCAACATCGCTATCATCATTACCGGTATGTATCGTCGTGTCTTGTTCAAATTGGCCAAATTTGTGATTAGGTATTTATAAAACGAGCCATCTAAGGATTTATTGCCTATGGGGCGTGATGTTCGCTTGCCAGTTGCATAAATTCCTGCCTAATGGCTGCGGGCATCACCAGGCCGCGGTGCTTGATGCTCTGGCCCCATCCGAGTAAATCGGCGGGTTGCAGGGTGTAGAGCACGTCGCGCCATTGTTCCTCTTCCTCGGGTGTATAGTCATCCTCGCCACGGCCCGCAAAGGCATCGAGTTCCTCGTCTTCGTAGTAGGTGATTTCCTGCTTGCATTCTCCCACGAGAATCTGCTCGCTGGGGCAGATGGAGCGCAGGCCGCATCCTTCGTCAGCACATCCCTGGGGAGTCGTTTCTACTACATCGTCGGCAGCAATTTCGGCCGTTTCATCGTCTTTTTCGCCTGCTTTAGGCTGATAAAACAACTTGTCGATGAGCCACACAATGGCACCACCCACCACCAGTATCGTCAATAACACAATCGCCGGTTTCATCGCGTAATTCAAGTTTAAGCCTCCAAAAATACAAAAAATTATTGATACGGCGTGTTTAGAGTTTAAAGTTTAAAGTTTAGAGTTTAAAGGGGCATACGCGAATAATGCTCGCTGCGCTCGCAGTTTAGAGTTTAGGGTTTAGAGTTTAGAGTTTAGTGGTGCAGCCGGGTACTTTCACTCCTCACTCCTCACTCCTCACTCCTAAAGCCTAAAGCCTAAAACCTAAAGCCTAACGCCATTGATGATTGCGAGCCTGAAATAAAAGGCGGATTCGTGGGTGGAAGGGGCATTAAACGCTGATGGGTGTGCTAAATAATGTTAAATTGTGTGAATATCTATGTTGTTTTGTGGGCGTTTTTACATTAGATATTGCGTGAATGCTGGAAAATGAGTACTTTTGCGCCAGCATTCGTGAGAGGGGGCAATCGGGCTTCCTCGTTTTTATTATAAAAAATTGAGATATGATTGACAAGACGGCGCTGGAACAAGTGATTAACGCGGCTCTGGAGGGCACCAAGATGTTCCTGGTCACCCTCAAGGTGAGCAAGGACAACGTGATCGACGTGGCCCTCGACAGCGATGAGGACATCACCATCGACGATTGTGTAGCAGTCAATGACGCTGTGCTTGCAGCGTTTGACCGCGACGAGGGTGAGGACTACGAGTTGACCGTGGGTTCCTACGGTATCACGTCACCGCTGCTGATGCCCCGCCAGTACCGCAAGAATATCGGCTATGAGGTCGAGGTGCTCACCGGCGACGGCCGCAAGCTCAAGGGCGTATTGACCGACGCCGACGATGAAGGCTTCACGCTGACCATGACGGTCAAGCGCAAACTTGAAGGCAAGAAGCGTCCCGAGATGGTCGAGGAGCAGGAGCACTTCAATTACAGTGACATTAAACAAACAAAAAATATCATCAATATTTAGGCAATAGGCTTTAGGTATTTGGTTTTAGGCATTAGCGGGCATCCGCACCCTGAAACCTGATTCCCGAGACCTAAAACCACAAGAAATATATTATGGCTAAAAGAGAAGAAGCGGTGAACATGACCGCACAATTTGCCGAGTTCAAGGAACTCAAGGACATCGACAAGTCCACCCTCATCCACGTGCTCGAGGAATCGTTCCGCAGCGTGCTGTCCAAGATGTTCGGCAATGACGATAACTTTAACATTATTGTCAACCCCGACAAGGGCGACTGTGAGATCTACCAGAACCTGGAGGTTGTCAATGACGGAGAGGTTGAGAATCCCAACAAGCAGATCTCGTTGAGTGACGCTCAGGCCGATGATGACCCCGACTGTGAGGTGGGCGAGGAGCACACCCGCAAGATTGACTTTGCCAAGTTTGGCCGCCGTGCGATTCTGAATCTGCGCCAGACCTTAGCCAGCAAGATTCTCGAGCTGCAGAAGGATGCCATCTACACCAAGTTCAAGGCCTTAGAGGGCCAGTTGGTGGCTGGTGAGGTGTACCAGGTGTGGAAGCGCGAGGTGCTGCTGCTCGATGAGGACAAGAACGAGTTGCTGTTGCCCAAGGAGGAACAGATTCCCACCGATATCTACCGCAAGGGCGACGTTGTGCGTGCCGTCATTGAGCGTGTGGACAACGCCAACAATAATCCCAAGGTCATCGTGTCACGCACGAGCCAGAATTTCCTGCGCCGCCTCTTTGAGCAGGAGGTGCCCGAGATTCATGACGGCCTCATCGTGATCCGCGCCGTTGCCCGCATCCCGGGTGAGCGCGCCAAGATTGCCGTTGAGAGCTATGATGACCGCATTGATCCCGTCGGCGCATGTGTGGGCGTCAAGGGTGCCCGCATCCACGGCATCGTTCGCGAGTTGCGCAACGAGAACATCGATGTGATCAACTTCACCAGCAACCCGCAGCTGCTCATCCAGCGCGCGTTGAGCCCCGCCAAGATCTCGTCTATCCGCTTGGATAACGAGAACCAGCATGCCGAGGTGTTCCTGCGTCCCGAGGAGGTTTCGTTGGCCATCGGTAAGGGCGGCTTGAACATCAAGTTGGCCAGCATCCTCACCGGCTACAGCATCGACGTCTATCGCGATGTCGAGACCGAGGGCGAGGAAGACATCTACCTGGACGAGTTCAAGGATGAGATTGACGAGTGGGTAATCGAGGCACTCAAGAATGTGGGTCTTGCCACTGCCAAGAGTGTGCTGCGCACCCCCCGTGAGGACCTGATTGACAGGGCTGACCTCGAGGAGGACACCGTGGACAATCTGCTTGCCGTGCTGCGTGCCGAGTTTGAAGATTGATGACGACCGTTTCATCACGTTTTTAAGATTATTGTAAACTTCTCATTAGCAAATTAATATATAAAGCAGAAAGCATATTGCTGAAAGCGAACCGATAAAAGAGATTATATGGCGATAAAGATCAGTAAAGTCATCGCAGATTTGAACGTGGGCCGACAGACCATTGAAGAGTTCCTGCACAAGAAAGGTATCGAAATCAGCGCCAACATCAACGCGCGCATCGATGACGACATCTATGAGATTCTTGTCAAGGAATTCAAGCCCGACATGGACCTCAAGAACAAGTCGGACAAAATGGCCAACGAGCGCCAGAAGGAGAAAGCTAAGCAGAGCGCTGTCAAGGAATCTCACGAGATCAAGACCGTCCTGCCTGGCCAGAAACCTAAAATCTTAGGTAAGATTGACCTGGATGCCGCTGGCAAACCCAAGCCCGCTGCCAAGCCTGCCAGCGAACCCGAGGCTAAGGAGGAAACAACCGTCAAGGAAGCGCCGGTTGAAAAGGAAACCGTCGAGCCTAAGGCCGAACCCAAACAAGAGCCTAAGGCTAAGCCGGAGCCTCAACCCGTTCCCGAGCCCGCTCCTGAGCCCGAACCTCAGCCTGAACCCAAGGCCGAGCCAGAACCTGCGCCTGTTGCTCCTCAAGTCGAAGAGCAGCCCGTCGCTGCCGCTGAGCCCGAGCAGAACGTGGTAGAGGAAACCCAGGACAGCAAGGAAGATGACGTGTTCAAGCCTGTATCTGAAACCGTTAGCGGCCCTCAGCTCAAGGTGGTGGGTAAGGTTGACTTGACCTCAATCAACCAGCAGACCCGTCCCCGCAAGAAGAGCAAGGAGGAGAAGCGCAACGAACGTATCGCCAAGGCTCAGGCCGAGAACGCCGGTAAGAAAAAGCGCAAACGCATCGGCAAGGAGAAGGTCGATATCGAGAGCGCTGGCAACCAGCCCGCTTCACAGTCCGGTAAGGGACGTGGCGGCAAGGACGACCAGGGCGGCAAGCGCAGCAAGGACAAGAAGAACCGCAGGCCGCTCAGGCCCGAGGTAAGCGAGGAGGATGTACAGCGCCAGATGAAGGAGACGCTGGCACGCCTCACCGCCAAGAACAGCAAGAAGGCTGCAGCGACGCGTCGTCGTGAGAAACGCGAGGAGTTCCGTGAGGAGTTGCGTGAGGAAGCTGCAATGGCAGCAGCCCAGAGCAAGGTCCTCAAGCTCACCGAGTTCGTGACTGCCAATGACTTGGCAAGCATGATGAACGTGCCCATCAACAAGGTTATCGCCACTTGTATGAGCCTGGGCGTCATGGTGAGCATCAACCAGCGTCTGGATGCCGAGACCATCAACATTGTAGCCGATGAGTTCGGCTTCAAGACCGAATACACCAGTGCCGAGGTTGCCGAGGCCATCAGCGACGAAGAGGACGATCCCGCAGATCTCGTTCAGCGTCCGCCTGTTGTGACCGTCATGGGTCACGTTGACCATGGTAAGACCTCATTGCTGGACTACATCCGCAATTCTAACGTTATCGCCGGTGAGGCGGGTGGTATCACCCAGCACATCGGTGCCTATAACGTGAAGTTGCCCAACGGTCGCCGTATCACCTTCCTGGATACCCCTGGTCACGAGGCGTTTACCGCTATGCGTGCCCGTGGTGCCAAGGTCACCGATATCGTTATCGTGATTGTCGCTGCCGATGACAACGTCATGCCGCAGACGGTGGAGGCGTTGAACCACGCGTCGGCTGCCGGTGTGCCCATCATCTTTGCCATCAACAAGATTGATAAGCCCAGCGCCAATCCCGAGAAGATTAAGGAAGAGTTGGCTCAGATGAACTACCTCGTTGAGGACTGGGGTGGCAAGTACCAGAGCCAGGACATCTCGGCCAAGAAAGGTATCGGCGTTGCCGAACTGATGGAGAAGGTGCTCCTCGAGGCCGATATGCTCGATCTCAAGGCCAACCCCAACCGCAAGGCTACGGGTTCGGTCATCGAGTCGTCGCTGGACAAGGGCCGTGGCTACGTGGCCACCGTGCTCATCGACAACGGTACTCTCCACGTGGGTGATATCGTGCTGGCAGGAACCCACTTCGGTAAGATCAAGGCGATGTTCAACGAACGTAACGTGCGCATCACCGAGAGCGGCCCCTCCACACCTGTGCTGATTCTCGGTCTCGATGGCGCTCCCACTGCCGGTGACAAGTTCAACGTGATGGACACCGACCAGGAGGCCCGCCAGATTGCCAACAAGCGTGAGCAGCTGCAGCGCGAGCAGAGCCGCCGCACCCAGCACCGTGTCAGCCTGGAGGATATCGGCCGTCGCCGTGCCCTGGGTGAGTTCCATGAGCTCAATTGTATCGTCAAGGGTGACGTGGATGGTTCGATCGAGGCATTGAGCGACTCACTCATCAAGCTCTCCACTCCCGAGGTTCAGGTGAACGTTATCCACAAGGCTGTGGGTGCCATTACCGAGAGCGATGTGACCCTGGCTGCTGCCAGCGATGCCTACATCATCGGTTTCCAGGTGCGCCCGTCGGCCTCCGCTAAGCGTGCTGCCGAGCAGGAGGGTGTTGACATCCGCCTGTACTCGATCATCTATGACGCCATCGAGGAGGTGAAGAGCGCTATGGAGGGTATGCTCCAGCCGGATATCAAGGAAGAGGTTACCGGTACTGCCGAGGTGCGCCAGGTGTACCACATCAGCAAGGTGGGTACCATCGCAGGTGCCATGGTTACCGAGGGCAAAGTCAAGCGACAGAGCAAGGTGCGCCTGATCCGCGACGGTATCGTTATCCACACTGGCGAGCTGGCTTCTCTCAAGCGCTTCAAGGACGATGCCAAGGAGGTTACCAGCGGCTATGACTGCGGCTTCAGCATCAAGTCTTACAACGACCTGCAGGAAGGCGACATCATCGAGGCATTCGAGGAGGTTGAGGTTCACAAGACCCTTTAATTCCTGTTGGCATGAGGTATTACCTGAATGTGGGTAGTAACATAGGCGATCGGCGCGATAATCTCTATCGCGCCGTCGTTGCACTTGTCGCTGGCGGGAGTGGCGCTGCCGTCTCGAGCATCGTCGAGAGTGAGCCATGGGGGTTTGAAAGCGACAACCGCTTCCTGAATTTGGGCCTCAGCATCGACTCCGATATGGAACCGCTCGACATGCTGGAACACCTGCATGTGATTGAACGCCAGTTGGGTAGTGCTGATCATCGTGATGCCCAGGGTGGCTATGTTGACCGTCTGGTCGATATCGACATCATGGCTATCGATGACCAAGTGATTGACACGCCGGTGTTGCAGGTGCCGCATCCGCGCATGCCCTTGAGGGAGTTTTTCCTCATGCCCATGATGGAACTGGCGCCGCGCTGGCAACATCCCGTCACGGGACTTACTGCCGGCCAGATGTTGCAGGCGCTTAGGGCACAGCAGGACGTGGCTGTGTCATAATTCATTTGTTGCAAATTGAATCGCGCTTTGCGCGAGCATAAATAGAGGCTATAATTATGTCATAGCCTCATTTTTTGTTAAAATAGGTCTTGGTTTCATGAAAATGGACTATATTTGCATGTTTAACACATGGCATTGTAATCAAGTTTATGATAAGGAAACTCATATTGATAGCATTGACAATTCTTGCAGTGAGCCAGGTGCAGGCGATCGAGGTTGTCAATACGGCCGGGCAGCTCAGCAGCAAGGTGACAAATTATAGCATCACCGACCTGACTGTCAAGGGCACGATGGATGCGAGTGACTTCTATTTCATCGTGGAGAAACTCACCCGCTTGTCGACACTGGACTTGTCTCAAGTCGAGGTGGTGGCTTGCCAGACCGGAAAGATGCACTATTGGACCCGTGATTTCTCGGCTGGCACCTTGCCTACAGGAGCATTGGCCGGTATGGAACTGGTGAGCGTGAAATTGCCGTCAAGTCTCACGGCTATCGGTGAAGGCGCCTTTACCGGTTGCACCAAATTGACATCCATCACATGGCCGATGACGCTGTTGACGATAGGTGATTATGCCTTTGCGGGCTGTACGGCCCTCTCTAGCGTTGTGTTGCCCTCCAGCGTGACGACGATAGGGGAAGGATCCTTTATGCGCTGTAAAGGGCTCACAAGGCTGTCTGTGACATCTCCGAGCCAGTTGCGTAAGCTGGGTGATGCGGCTTTGCTGGATTGCTCGTCGCTCGTCCAAGTCAATTTAGGCACGTCAGTGCAGGAAATCGGTGACCGCGCTTTTGCAGGTACGGGCATCACGAGGCTGAATCTGAACAGCAGTAACCAGTTGTCCACCGTGGGCAAATGGGCCATGGTTCAGACGCCCGTTCAGGAAGCGCAACTTCCTTCCAGCTTGACTCAAATGGGCGATGGCGTTTTCCTCTACGATACCAGCCTGACGAATGTCGTGTTGGGTAATCACGTCTCTCACGTGAATGACTATATGTTTGCCGGAACGGGATTGAACCAGGAACTCGACCTCACGGGAGTCACCTCATTGGGCGACTATGTGCTGTACAATGTTGACGGCATGTCCGTGGTTGAACTGCCCGCTACCGTGACATGGATTGGTTCCTATGCAATGGCTGGCATGACAGGCATGACCTCGATGGTGAGCAACGCTGTCGAAGTTCCTGCCCTGGGCGAGAACGTGTGGGCTGGAGTGGATCAGCCCAACATCCCTCTGACGGTGCCCCAATCATCCGTCAACCGTTACAAGCAGGCTGAGCAGTGGAAGGAGTTTAAACTGGCTCAAACTTGGCTCAAGGGTGACGTGAATGGCGACGGTGAGGTAAATATCGCTGATGTCAACGCCCTGGTGGACATTATCCTGGGCAACACTGTGAGCAGCGAAACCATGCAGCGTGCCGATGTCAATGAGGACGGCGAGGTAAATATTGCCGATATCAATGCCCTGCTGAACTTGATTCTGGAGTCAAGCCTGATGTCGTTGAGGATTGACACCAGTGACCTGCTGCACCTCGACGATGTGGCGCTGCAACCCGGCAAGGAGTGTAACGTGGACATCCAGTTGGACCATGCCGAGGGCTACAGCGCGCTTCAGTGTGATATCACGCTGCCCATGGGATTGACGCTGGTCGATGTCAAGGCCGGTAAGAACTGGATTGTCAAGTGTGATGAGATGGATGCTTCGACCATGCGTGTGGCCCTGTACTCGATGGATAAACTGGCATTTGACAACGAGCGAGTAATCACCATTACCGTGCGTGCCGATGCCGCGCTTGCCGGCGAAGCCGAAGTCCAACTCACCCATGTCGTCCTTGCCGATGACAGCAATGTGGGCTGGCATGCCGCCAACTACAGTGCCCGCGTGACCAATACAACGGGCATCGAGGACCTGACCGCCGATGCCGACCGCGTTTGGGTTGAGGGCCGCGTCCTCTGCATCGAGACCCGCCATGGCGGCAACGCACTTGTCACGGCCGTCAATGGTACAGCACGCAATATTGCCATGGAGCAGGGCGTGAACCGTTACGAGTTGGAGCCAGGCTTCTACGTAGTGACCGTCAATGGCAGGAGCTATAAGATTGCGAGCAGATAATTCATCAAGTAACCAAGAAATCATCATATCAAGAAAATGGGCAAGAATAAACTCAAGAAATTTGCTGACATGGAGCGCATGGAATGCGTCTTTCAATTCCCCTTTGCCGTTGTGACGCAAGAGGGAGGTTGCCCCATGCGCGGCAAATGGAATGAGCTGTACTTCAAGAACGATAACCCCATTGTATTGGAGTTGGGCTGCGGCAAGGGAGAATATGCCGTGGGCTTGGCACAGCGTTTCCCCGGTAAAAACTATATCGGTGTGGACATCAAGGGCGCCCGCATGTGGACCGGGGCCAAGTTGGCGACCGAACTGGGACTGCCTAATGTGGCCTTCCTGCGCACCAGCATCGAGCTGATTGACCGCATGTTTGCCCCCGATGAGGTGTCCGAGATCTGGATTACCTTCCCCGACCCGCAGATGAAGAAAGTGAACAAGCGGCTCACGTCGACCCGTTTCCTGGACAATTACCGCAACATCCTGTGCGACGGCGGCCTCGTCCACTTGAAGACTGATAGCCCGTTTCTGTACACCTATACCCACGCCCTCGTCGAGGAGAACCATCTTCCCGTCGAGGCCGACACCGATGACTTGTATGCCAGCGGCCTGGCCAATGACATTCTGGACATCAAGACGCACTACGAGATGCAGTGGCTACAGCGTGGCCTGACCATCAAGTATATCCGTTTTGCCTTGCCTCATGGCATAAAACTCATCGAACCCGACATCGACATCGAGCCTGACACCTACCGCAGCTACAACCGTGGCTACATCCAGATGCCTCAGCTCATGCCCGATAAAGAATCAGACAACTAACAACTAAGGACTAACAACTTAAAACTTTAAACTAAAAATGACCATTTATCCTAATCTGGTACTTGACGCCCTGCGCACGGTGCGCTATCCCGGCACAGGAAAAGACATCGTGGAGATGCACATGGTGAATGATGACATCCGCATCGATGGCAACCGTGTGAGCTTCTCGCTGACCTTTGAGAAACCCACCGATCCCTTTATCAAGAGCGTGGTGAAGGCCGCCGAGGCCGCCATCCTCGCCCATGTGGGTCCCGAGGTGGACATCAAGGGAAATATCGGAGTCAAGACCGTTCAAGATAATCCCGTTCGCAAAATCGAAAACCCGTTGCCCGGCGTGAAGAATATCATCGCCGTGAGCTCGGGCAAGGGCGGCGTGGGCAAATCCACCATCGCCTGCAACCTGGCAGTGGCAATGGCCATGCAAGGCTACCGCGTGGGCCTGCTGGATGCCGATATCTTCGGCCCCTCGATGCCCAAGATGTTTGGCGCCGAGGACGAACAACTCTACATGCACGAGGTGGATGGCAGGAACCTGATCATCCCCCTGGAGAAATATGGCGTGAAGATGCTCTCGCTGGGCTTCCTGGTGGACAAGGAGAAGGCTATCCTGTGGCGTGGCGCCATGGCCAGTAACGCCCTGCGACAGCTCATCAACGAGGCCGATTGGGGCGAGCTGGACTACTTTGTCATTGACCTGCCCCCCGGCACCAGCGATATCCACTTGACCCTGGTGCAGACGCTCGCCATCACTGGAGCCATCGTGGTCACCACCCCTCAGCAGGTGGCGCTGGCCGATGCGCGCAAGGGCATCAGCATGTTCATGGGCGAGCATGTGAATGTGCCCGTGCTGGGTATCGTTGAGAACATGTCGTGGTTCACCCCTGCAGCCCATCCCGATGAGCAATACTTCATCTTCGGCCGCGATGGCGGCAAGGAACTTGCCGAGAAACTGGGCGTGGAACTGCTGGGCCAGATTCCCCTGGTGGCCGGTATCTGCAAGGGCAGCGATGACGGCATGCCCGTGGTTCGCATGAATGACGTGAGCGGCGTTGCCTTCAAGAAACTCGCCACCAACGTGGTCGAGGCCATCGACCGCCGCAACCAGACGCTACCTCCCACCGAGGTGGTGCAGGCTCACTAAAAAAAGACAAGAATTCGCCTGATTATCAGGATATATAAACATCATAAAATCTATCGATTATGAAAAAGATTATTGCAATGCTGGCTGTAGCGGCGATGCTGCTCACCAGTTGTGGTTCGGTTCCCATCACGGGCCGCAAACAGTTGAATCTCGTCAGCGACCAGGAAGTGTTGGCTGCCAGTCTCCAGCAGTATGCCAGCTTCATGCAGACGGCGAAAATCTCGACCGAGAAGGCTAAGAGTGCCCAGGTGACGCGCGTCGGCCAGCGTATCGCTGCTGCCACCGAGGCTTACCTCAAGTATGCCGGCCTCGAGAGCGAGTTGCAGAACTTCGCTTGGGAGTTCAACCTGGTCAAGAGTGACGAGGTGAATGCATGGTGTATGCCTGGCGGAAAAATCGTGGTCTATGAGGGCATCATGAACCTCGTGGGCAGCGACGATGAATTGGCTGTTGTGGTTGGCCACGAGGTGGCTCACGCTGTCGCCAAACACAGCAACGAGCGCATGAGCCAGCAGGTGCTGGCCGAATATGGCGCTAACGCTGTCGGCATCCTGACCAGCGGCAAGAGCATCGCAACCCAGCAGATTGCCCAGCAGGTGTATGGCCTGGGTGCCCAGTATGGCGTGATGCAGCCCTTCTCGCGCAAGCACGAGAGCGAGGCCGACAAGATGGGTCTGGTGCTCATGACCATCGCTGGCTATAACCCCGATGTGGCAGTGACGTTCTGGCAGAAGATGGCCGCAACGACGACTCAGGAACCGCCCGAGTTCATGAGCTCGCACCCCAGCCACGCTACACGCATCTCGGATATCCTGAAGTGGCTGCCCGAGGTAAAGAAACAGTACGGCGCAAAGTAAATGAGACGCTTTTTTAGCATTGTCGCTTTGTCATTGGCGTTGTTGCCCTTGACAGGTGTCGCGCGCACTATCGGTGACCTGTTCGCGAGTGAGCCGGGGAACATCTTCCCCTTGCTCACGCGCACTAACCGTCTGGACATGATCGACTACTACAACAGCGGGCAGATGGTCGCTGTGCCCAATAACCTGACGGGCGAGAGTCGTCTTGTCATGATGGACAGTACCTATCTCAAGGTGCAGACCAGCGGCAGCCGTGAAGTGGAGATGTGCATGAGAAAAGTGGGCAAGGATACCGTCATCACCGTCATCGAGACGGTGATGACGCCTGTGCCCGACAGCCGCCTCACCCAGTGGAACAGTCACTGGCAGCGGTTTACCAGCGACCGCTTGTTCTCGATGCCTGGCATCGATGCCTTCATCACGGGCAAGATGCCGCGTGAGTTGCGGGCAGACTTGCAGGACGCGATGATTTTTCCGTTGATCCATCTCACTTTCAAGGGGGAAAAACATGACATTATCGAGGCGGCTCACGGCCTTGAACAGTTCCTCGCCCCGAGCGAATTTCAGCGCTTTGCTACTTATCTCAAACCGTCCCTGAACTACCGGTTTAATGGGCTGAAGATCAAGCCTGTCAAGAAGTAACCATGCCACAGTCGCCTCCTATTCATGATTTGCCTGAGGGACTCTCGTTGAGCGAGTTCAATGCCCGCATTGAGCGCGTGGTTAACGGTGTGCCGGCCCTGCAGAACCAGTGGGTCGTTGCCGAGTGCAGCGACATGCGCTTGAACCGCAGTGGGCACTGTTACACCGAACTCATCGAGAAAGACGATCAGGGCACGACCATTGCCAAGGTGGGCGCTGCCATCTGGGCGGGCACCTACAGGACACTGTATGAAAAATTCTTGTATGCCACTGGCCAGGTTTTGGCAACGGGTATGAAGGTCATGGTCAATGTGACGGCTTCTTTTCATCGGCTTTATGGCATCAAGGTCGTCATCAACGATATCGACCCGAGTTACACGATGGGTGATATGGCGCGGCAGCGTCAAGAAATCCTCAACCGGCTCAAGGCCGACGGTGTCATTGACCTGAACAAGCAACTGCCCTGGCCCGATGTGCCGCAGCGCATCGCTATCGTCTCGGCGGCTGGCGCGGCAGGATATGGCGACTTCATGAACCAGCTCCAGAGCAACCCTTACGGCTTGCAGTTCTATACTTGCCTGTTCCAGGCTGTCATGCAAGGAGCGCAGACCGTCCCAACGGTCAAGGCCGCCCTGGACCGCATCAACGCTCATCTCGATTTGTTTGACTGTGTAGTCATCATCCGTGGTGGCGGTGCGACGTCCGAACTCAACTCGTTTGACAACTATGAATTGGCCTCCTATGTTGCCAATTTCCCTTTGCCAGTAATCGTGGGCATCGGTCATGAGCGCGACGAGACGGTGCTCGACTATGTGGCATCTATCAGGGTAAAGACGCCCACTGCCGCGGCCGAGTGGCTTATTCAGCGCGGTACCAACGCGTTAGCCCATCTTGACGAGCTGCAGGATGCCGTCGTCACTGCCGTGCGCGACACGGTGAGCCAGGCACGAGAGCACTTGGCCTATTTTACCAGCATGATTCCCGCCGCCGCACGTCACATCATCGACACCAACCGCATCAGGCTCAATAACTACGCCACCAACATTCCCTTTGCTGCCACGGGCCTCATCACCACGCAGCAGACGCGCCTGGATCGGGCAGGGGAGAGGATCGGTGAGGCTATCGGCCGTACCCTGCAACGCGAGCAGCAACGCCTGCAGGCCTTGGCCGACAAAGCGGCCCTGCTGTCTCCCGTCAACACATTGCGCCGCGGCTATGCCCTGGTGCGGGCAGGGGACAAATGCGTCACCTCAGCCAGCCAGTTGCAGCCCGGTGACAATATTACCGTCCAGTTTGCCGAGGGCAGTGCCGATGCCACCGTAAATTAAGTCGCTATTTTATAAGAGTGCGGATGCAATTCGTGAAATTCGGAGAAATAAAAAAGAGTGCGGATGTAGAAAAAATAGTTTAATTCGTGAAATTTGTAGTTTAAAAGAAAATGGAATCAAACAACGAAATGACATACACCCAGGCGGTGACCGAGCTCGAACAGCTCGTACAGAAGATGCAGGACCCGCAGTGCAGCATCGACAACCTGACCGGCTACACCAAGCGCAGCAAGGAACTCCTTGACATCTGCCGCAAGAAACTCACCGAGGCCGACGAGCAACTCAAACAAGTCCTCGCCACCATCCAGCAACAGTAATAGTTCATCAGACAACTCAAACAACTTAAATACAACCTTGACAACAGTTTAATAATTATTCTCTTCTGTTGTTATGCCTGTTTCTTGAAATGTCTGAAAAACAAGAAGTTATATGTAGCGTTGGAGTGGTTTATAGTGAAAAACTAGGGACTAGAAACTAGAAACTAAAAACTTTTTACTATCTTTGCACCCGCAATCCGCAAGATAGCCCGCGCCTGTGGCGAAATTGGCAGACGCGCCAGACTTAGGATCTGGTAACTCCGGTTGTGTAGGTTCGAGTCCTATCAGGCGCACAAGAACAATAAAACCCGCTGAATTTCGGCGGGTTTTTTGCATATTATACAGGCCTTGAAAAGAAACTGAACCCATCGTGGTCAGTTTTTTGCATCATTATACCCGTCCCTTTGATATACAAAGCAATCTTTATTCTGTATTTATATCGGAAGAACTGATAAATCGTATTTCCGGCTATTAGTATCAAGAACTACATCATATTCTTTTATTCCTTTTTGCTTTGCAATTCTTCTCAAATGCGCTTTATATCTCGATTCTATTTCTGGACCATAATATATGGCTTTTAGACTATTTACATCATTAATTTCAAAATAATCATCTTTTGCTTCAGGAGAGTTTAAGTCTTCAATATCCAAAAGACGCCATTCTTTTTCATGGGAGTATTCAGCTTTGTCTTTATAAAGATATACTTTTTGGAAATACAAACGATCTATTGGAACCATTGCAGCATACTGTTTTTTTATGTCTTCGGGCACATTATTATTAAATACCATATAATTTTGACCTACAAGCCTATCTATCATTTCCGTAGCATCCATCTTATGAGAAGAATAAATTATAGGGAAAAGCATGATAGCATGATTGTTAATTGATAAAGAGCGCCAACCTCTAAAATCATACTCCAAAGCAAATCCTGAATATCCGTTAGCATAGTTGTCCCACATGAATTTTGATTTGACCGTTTCCGTAAAGCATGCTATTTTTGTTGCCTTGTTTGCTCTTGGCCATTGTTCTTGAATAGTAATCTGATTTATCAATTCGGATAGTGAGTTTTCGTATTCGTGCCAAAACAACTCTAGAATGTCCTCAACCTTTTTTGAACTATTGATAAGTTCTAAAAGTTTCGACGTCATTGCATTTGATGGCAGTGCTGAAGGATTGCTTTTAAGCACTAATATCAATTGGGGTATAAACTGATTATATGCATCTCTGGCTCTTTTCGTAATAGTCTTGTGATCATAGTAGATTGTCGAATCGTATTTATCTGCAAATTTATATGCTGCACAAACAGGAATTGTGTTCTGTTCAAATGAGATCATACTATTAATATCACATTTGCGAAAGCGAAATAACTTTTTGGGTATATGTGGTTCAACGAATGAGAATAATTCCGAGTAGCCTTCTATTGTTTCCTTATTGGACAAATTGCTGGGAATTGACATTGAATCAATTAATTTCGCAAATTCCTTCTTGAAATGTATTCTAGAATGTAACGCCTTTTCTTTATTCATATAGTTTTTGGTGTGAATGTTAGAAAATCATAACCATAAATTGCTGTAGAACAACCTTAGACCTCACTTCATAAAATGTCCTATTGATGTATAAGTTATCTTACTTATGTTGACAGTGTTCATTAATAATCTCGTTGATCATAGCCAGGATCTCTTTCAAAGTCAGGCTCTTCCACAAAATCATCGATACTTATATCAAATAAATCAATAATATCCGATACGCTATAATTGTCAAGAATGAATTGAGACACATCGTCAACGTGAATATAATTATCTTGACTGAAGTCTTTAACGCAGAGATCGCATTGAGTCAATCCGCTCTTTTTTGCGTTATACTCACTCATAAGCCTTATTTTTCCCAAGTCAGATATACCAAAGCATTGAGTCATGAAATGGTATTCAGTATCTCCAGCACATACCATTACGATAGTTTCTTTTTCCTCGTTTTCAATTCTTAATTTCCTTACTCTATCAAGACTATCCATCCGAGCCTTATACTCTGGAGTGTTTTCAACCGAGTCAATAGAGTCTTTGATATACTTTTCTCTTTTTGCTATGGAATCCCGAACAATTTCATTACGTTTGGTTTCAGCTCTATTATTACGTACACAAGAATAAATGCAAGCAGAAATAACCAATAATGGAAACAACATAGATATCCCTAAGGCTCTCCAATCATCTTTTTTCATATCGACATAACATTAAAGAATACCATATTTAGTAAGCACCACAAAGATACGAAAAGTTTTGCTCATTATAGCTCTCAAGTGCCGTGAGCTGATATCATTACGATGGTTTTCCATTGCTGATTCGGAGCTGCAAGCGCGCCATCAGGTGTCCTTAGACGCCTAATGCAGTTCCATTAAAAGACTGTTCATCGTCCAATTGGTTCTACCCCTTGGAACAGTGAGATTGGTTGTTAGATAATCTTGAATAATTAAAGTAGTTATCGTACTGCAAAGGTACGGTAACCGCTTTGAAGAGTTAAAGACAACAATCAATTACATACAGGGCGAATGGTTAAACCATAACAACGGTCCCAAACGTCCCAATCTGCATACTCTCTCCCCAATTCTGCGAACCATGCTGTGCCCAAATAATGCGATGACGTGCAGACAGTTGAAGACCAGTAACATCCTTCGATTTCACCATATTCATCATATAGTTCGTTTCCTACATATGCGTTAGCAGAAGGAAGGAATATCGTATTTCCATTGCGCCCTTTTACTTCGTAACCAATTACTCCATTCTTTGTTGTTTTTGCCCAAGTGCATTTTTCCATCAATTCATCAAATTGATCCTTTGTTGGCATTCGCCATGTACCACCCCAGTTGATGTGTGCAGCATCAAACTTAGTACCTGCAATATCTAGATAAATTGGATCAGACGATGTTCTGCAATCCTCTTTCTTACATATTGTATAAGTACTCCAACTATAATCTGACTTAGGTGAAGTTTCACCAAATGCATAATAATTACCAACATCTTCAGGCTTTTTTGCGCCTAAGTTGCAACTTGCCCATTTAACGCTCAAACCTAAATCAACCGCCTCATGGTTATTATTATCATTCTTTGGTTCATCGTCGCTACCACAAGAGGTTACTGATAATAAAAGAAATAAAGAAAATAAAATATAAATCTGTTTCATAATGATGAATTATCGTATTTGAAAAATTGTTTATAGCTATCGCAAATATACAAACTTTTCTTTTTATAGACTGCTTAGAAGTACTTTTTTCCCGTTCTAAGCAGGGTACAAACGGATTTTTCATTATTGTAGGTGGTGATTATGGTGCAGACTATCGGCGGATGTTTGGTAATTTTCGGGGGTGCGTGCGCTCCCCCTTTTTGCGCCGTCGGGCGCCTTTCCGCGCCCTTAAACGCCTCATCGGCTTCTTGGAAAGCGCTGTCCATCAGGCATCAGGAGGTTTTTAAGGTTTTGGGAGTGTTGCTTTTCAGAAGGGGCTTTAACTAAAACACTTACGTGAGTTAAGGAAAAATCATGTGATTTTCAGTAGATTTTTCCTCGGTTCGTGTAATTTTTTGGCCTAAATCATTGTTGTTATCTTTAAAAAAACGGTACCTTTGCGATGTCAAAAATCAATTGTTATGCTGATAGGTCGAATTAAAGAAAAAGAAATACTGTTGAGTTTGCTGGAATCAGAGCAATCAGAGTTTGTCGCGGTATATGGACGTCGGCGTGTTGGAAAGACGTACTTGGTCAGAGAGACTTTCAATTACAAGTTTGCTTTCCAGCACACTGGACAGCTGGATACGCCGATGAGTGAACAATTATCTGAATTTCGGGAATCCTTGTATGCCGCAGGAATGAAAAAATGCGCCATGCCCAGGACATGGAGCGCCGCATTCAGGTTGTTGCAAAATCACTTGGAAACATGTCCAGAAGGCAAGAAGGTGATTTTTATTGATGAATTACCGTGGATGGACACTCCGCGTTCAAACTTTATTCGGGCTCTTGACCATTTTTGGAACGGGTGGGCAACAATGCGGAAAGATATAGTTTTGATCGTGTGTGGTAGTGCCACTTCATGGATTATTGATCATATTGTGATGAACTATGGTGGCCTTCATAATCGATTGACCCGCCAGATTCATCTACAGCCGTTCAACTTGCATGAATGCGAACTATTCTGCAAGGATCGTAAACTGGGATTCACCCGTCGACAGATTCTTGAGGCATATATGATTATGGGAGGCATTCCCTATTATTGGAGTTTCTTGCAACGTAACTTGAGCCTTGCCTTAAACATTGACAAGATGTTTTTCGCCGAAAGTGGTGATTTGGTTCACGAATATGATGCGCTGTACGCTTCGCTTTTCCGAAATCCAAGGGTACATATTGCGATCATTAACACATTGGCAACAAAAAAAGCGGGAATGACACGAGAAGAAATCCTGTCGGGCACACAGATTGCAAACACTGGGCAATTCAACGCAGCCCTAAAGGAATTAGAACAGTGTTCATTCATCAGAAGATATACGTTCCTGGGTAAGAAAACCAAGGATTCAGTATATCAATTGATGGATAACTTTACATTGTTTTATTTCAAATTCATTAAGGAAAATGTGAATGGCGACCAGCATTTCTGGACTTCCCAACTATCCACGTCTATACATGACTCATGGGCAGGATTGGCATTTGAAAGAGTATGCCTACAGCACTTGGAACAAATCAAGAAAGCATTAGGATTCTCGGCTGTTATTAGCACGGCCCATTCATGGATACATAAGGCCAAAGACATGAATGACAAGGGTGTGCAGATTGATTTGTTGATTGATCGCAATGATGACGTCATCAACTTGTGTGAGATGAAGTATGCAAAGGATCAATATGTTATTGATAGTAACGAAGACATGAGGCTGCGAAGGCGAGTAGCTACATTCCAACGTCAAAGTGGTTCTAAAAAGGCTATCCATCTCACCATGATAACCACTTATGGTGTTCAACATGGAGGCTATGCAGATGACATCCAAAGCGAGGTCACTATGGATGGCTTATTCACGTTCTAATGTGCGTTTTCTGGGGGTGCCTGCGCTCCCTCTTTTTGCGCCGTTCAACACCTTTCAACACCTAATTGGCATTTTCTTTAGGTGTTCAAATGATTGGTTATCAGTTTTTAGAGGTTTTTTAAGGTTTTTGGAGGGTTCAAAAACAAGTCCTATCAGGCGCACAGAAGAAATAAAACCCGCTGATTTCCAGCGGGTTTTATGCGTGAATATAGGTCCTGAAATCAAACTGTACCTATTATCAAAACGATTTCTTTGATGTGTTTACTATCGTTTTAATTGTTCAATCCTTTATTACCTTTTTAAGGTAACTTGAATGTCACTGGCACAGTGTACCACACGTCGACAGCTTTTCCGTTCTGGCGGCCAGGAGTAAACTTTGGCAGTGTCTTGCAGACGCGGACAGCCTCCCTGTCAAGGTCGTTATCCACCGAGCGGACAACATTCACCTCACTGACGCTGCCGTCCTTCCACACAACGAACTGCACAATGACCCGTCCCTGGACATGGTTCTTGGCTGCAGTAGGCGGGTATTGGATGTGAGACTGAATATACTTCATCAGCGCAGCCTCACCACCGGGAAATTGGGGCATCTGCTCAGCGCTACTATAGATTTTGATTTCTTCCTTTAGCGTATGCGGCACTACTACGATTCCATCCGATTTCGCTGGTTGGACGCAGTCTTCACCACAGTAGGTGCCCATGAAGAAAATGGCTCCTGAGCGTTTCTCGATGATGAGATA
Source organism: uncultured Bacteroidales bacterium (assembly GCA_902776435.1). Taxonomy (GTDB): domain Bacteria; phylum Bacteroidota; class Bacteroidia; order Bacteroidales; family Muribaculaceae; genus Sodaliphilus. Next base: position 67,002 of record CACYQB010000022.1, read on the forward strand.
CACAAAAGGATGTGTGGCATGGAAGTTCTCGATTTTAGGGGGCTCATCACCGTCTTTAAGCACTCTCATGAGGGTGCGGGCGGTGCCCTCGGTGCCCTTCTCGTTGACCTCAATTATCGTTTTCTGATCAATTAAAGACACATAGAGGTCTTTTTCGCCTTGGGCCATATTGGGCAACTCGGCCCGTGAAGTGAATACCAGCGGCATACCCATGGCTGAGAGTACATGATTAAGCGTGGTCTCGCTGCTTGTGTAGAACCGTGGCATCAGGATATCCACATTTTCATCTTTCATCCCGTTCAGCTGCTGCTCGAGTTCCCGGGCCGAGAGCCCTTGAATGATGTCAGCAGTGGTTTTCCCCTTGACGGGCAACAGGACATACATGCCGAAATCTTTATTGCCGTAGGGCAGGTACAGCATCTGGCACATCTCGTTTTTGCCATAGAGGGTACGCGTCTGGCGATGCATCATATTGTGCTTGACGACAGTGCCGTTCTGCGTCGTGAAGTTCATGATGCGGGTCTCCTCGGGGTTGAATTTCTCGGTCCATTTGGCCTTGAAGTAGATAGCGTTTAACAGGTACAATACAGCGTCGGGGTCAAGTCGGTCAACGGCAGTGGGTATCATGCCACCGGTGTGTTTGTTGCACCAGTTGTTGATTTTGTCGAGGCTGCTTCTTTGGGTGAAATCCAATGCATCGATTTGGGCATCATAGTACTGCTGCATGTCGGCCTTGTATTGCGGGAGGAGACTGATGCCCATTGCCGAATTCACGTCTATGCAGTTGGCAAGCTGTACTGTAATGTTCGAGTCGGCACGCGATACCTTGTGAATCATCGTCTTAAAGTACTCGTTAATCTGCTGTGCTGACCCGTTCAGCCCAAGTACATCGGTAATCTGCTGGCGCGTCTTGCCGCTAGCTCCCTCGTTGAGCATTCCCAGCACGTAGCTCACACTGATGGGCGACACAACTATACTGCCATCGCTCAGTTTGCGGTTTTTATTGATGGTGCGGAACAGATTGCAGGCAAAATCGTTGTTGTTATCAAGCAACTCGTCTTGGGATATGGTCAAGGTGTCGTTATCGGGCTGCTTGTCTTGTTGTAATGCAGTGGTGGTGACCTCCTCTTTCAAGGAAGACTCTTCAGCATTGAGATCGTTGTTATGGCGACCTAAAGCCAATAAGCAGGTCAGTACCACCACGGCAGCCAATGTACCTAGTATCCATGATCGTTTCATATCAGTCAAATTTTTCAGGTTGATAAAAACGGGTTAACTCTCGAATGCAAAGTTACAAAGGATAATTGAATTAACGCAAAAAAATGCAAACATTCAGAGGTCATTTATTGAAATCAAATTGGTTGATTTACAGGTATTTAAACAACAAAAAGGTCATTTATGGGAATTTCACTTGAACAAGCACTGAAAAGGTGTGATTTCCGGGGGGAGCGTGCGCTCCCCCTTTTTGCGCCGTTGGGCGCCTTTCCGCGCATTTCAACGCCTCATCGGCATCATGGGACGGGCTGTCAATCAGGCGTCGGGAGGTTTTTAAAGGTTTTGGGAGGCGCGAACTTGAGTCCTATCAGGCGCACAGGAACTCAAAAACCCGCTGAATTCCAGCGGGTTTTATACGTTGATTTAGGCCCTGAAATGAAACTGAACCTATTGGGGTTAGTCTCTTAACAGGTCTTGAAGTGTGACAACATACTGGAATATACCGCTATATTGGTTATGTTCCAATCCAAATGTTGTTACCAACACAGGATGGATTGCATATCGTATTCCATTAGCAGTGCGGAATGCTCTAACACGTCGGTCGATATCATTATAGTCTTTCTTTTTCATCTCGTAATTCCCGTCATAGAACTTCATTTCACAAACGTTGATGACTTTGTCTGCGCGTTTGATGATCAAGTCAATCTGTGCTTTTTCCTCAGCACTGACTGGGGTGGTCCAAGAATAAACCTGTGTAATTATGCCGGCAATACCCAGCGCTTGCTCAATCTGTCGGTGATGATTCAAACAAAGAAGTTCAAATGCCAATCCTGCCCAAACGTCATGTCGATGGGTACCAATTTGGAATTGCCAGAACGCTTTGTCGTAGTGACCGTAGGTTTTAATAAACTTATAATAAAACAAGGTGAAGGGATCCACTAGTTGAAAGATGCTGTCCCTAGTTTTATTGTCATATCCTCTGTAACTTCGGACAAAGTCACAGTCAATAAGGTCTTGGAGTATTGTAGTGAAATGACCATTATCTTCCATTTTGGTGGCTTTGAGCAGTTCAATTCTTGATAGTCCTTTGTTCTTTGTGCTAAGTGCCTCAACAACTTTGATGTAGTTTTCTGATTTGTTGAATAATGAAGCGAAAAGAGCATTGAACTCGTCATCTAGGCTTCCTCGCTCGGAGAAAAACATTTCATCTACATTCTGTGAAAGGCTTTTTCCTCGTTTCAAGTGTTTAAGATAATAGGGAATGCCTCCCATAATCATATAGCACTCAGCGATTTCCTTATCTTCCATGACAAGCCCTTGATTGTTGATATATTCCTTGCACTCGGCTAGAGTAAAAGGTCTTACATATATTTTCTGCGTTACTCGATTATGTAGACCACCCCTATTTTTCAGAATTTTTCGGGTAATCCAGGATGTTGCAGATCCGCAAACAATCAGCACCAAGTGATTTTGAGTAACAGCCCAATCGTTCCAAAAATGCTCAAGCGCTGAAATCAGATTGCTTCCATGTGAGTCAAGCCAAGGCAGTTCATCAATGAACACGATTTGTTTAGTGCCACGTAGTTTTGCATCAAGAAGTGTTCTTAATTTATCAAAGGCTTCGTACCAAGTTCTCGGCTTTGTGAACTTCTGTCCGTCACCATAACGATTAAGAGCAGATGTGAAATTGGACAGTTGGTCGCTTTTACTTTTCCGTGCCAATCCTGTCAGTTTAAAAGCATAATGATCATTAAAGAACGTGTTAATGAGAAACGTCTTCCCGACGCGTCTGCGTCCATAGACAACGACAAATTCTGCCTCTTTTGAGTCCATGATAGACTTCAAGTGATAGACTTCTTGTTTGCGCCCGACTAATATTTCTGATGTCTGATCCATAAAGATTCTGTAATAATTTAACACTGCAAAATTAGTGATATGTTAGAAACCAGCAAAGGAAAATGCAGATTTTTGGGCGCTAAGTCATTATTTTTTACACTTACCGCCCGAAAGTCTGCGTTTTTCGACTGAAGTCAGCTAGTCGCATTCATCTTGATAATAATCACATTTTTGGGGGAGCGTGCGCTCCCCCTTTTTGCGCTGTCGGGCGCCTTTCTGCGCCTTTTAACGCCTTATCGGATTACTGGAAAACGCTGTCAATCAGGCGTCGGGAGGTTTTTAAGGGTTTTGGGAGGCGCGAGCCTGAGTCCTATCAGGCGCACAGGAAAACAAAACCCGCTGAAATCCAGCGGGTTTTGTCAGCTTTTATGGGGGAGGCTATTTTGAGTTTGCGCTTATATTTCAGCTTAATATACTCATTGAAGAATATTGATGATTAGTTCTCGGGCCAAGTTCCCACAAGCAGGAAATCAATGAGTTTTGTCACGTCCGCGATGCTTACTTGACCATCAACATCGACATCGCCGCAGATCTCACAACCGCCCTCACCCGTAAGCAGACTGTCAATCAGAGCAGTCACGTCGCTGATGTTCACACTGCCATCGTGATTCACGTCGCCAACAGCATAGCCATGTCCTTCACCATGCAGGACAACGGTCTTGGCCTTGCTCCAAGGGCTCCAGGTGTCGTCGGTGTAATGGGCCTTCACGCGGAAGAAGAAGGTGCCGCCGGCTGTCAGGTTCTTAACTGTGTAGAACTTGTCGGGAGTGATGCCGGTGATGAGACGGTAGGTGGCATCGCCTTCCTCATTAACGGCCCTGAGCTTCGCGGGCTCGCTGGCATCGCCGGCATAAATCTGAATGCTCTCGATCTGGCCATAATTGTTGGGATAGTTGTCGCCACGGATGGTAATCCGCTCGATGTCAGTGCAATCCAGGACGAAGACATAATCGGTGTACTGGGGGGCAAGGTCCACATGCACGGATTGCAGGCTAGTAGAGATGGTTACACCCGAGTTGTACCACCTATAACTCTGGGCACGCATCTTGACGGTGACCTTGTCATAACCCGTCAAATCATATTCGGGAGAGATGATGGCACCGCCAGAACCCAGCTGGAGGCAACCATTGCCGGTGAAGAGCTGGCTACCCTGATACTCCCAGCCCTCGGGGAAGTAGTCCTGCCAGTGAGAAATTACACTGTAACTGTCGTAAGTGAGGTCGCTCCAGTCGGTCTCGCCCAGGAGAGCGGTGATAGGCTTGGTGGCCACCTCAAGGGTGTAGCTCTCCACATTCTTGGCTGGAGTCTCATCGGTCCAGTCGGCACGGAACTCGGTGAGCTTGATGAAGTCCTCGTTGGCCTCAAGCATGACGGGATCGTGTGTCTCAAACACCGAGGTACCCACGATGTTGACGACAACATCCTCGGCATTCTCGCTGCTCAAGGTGATGGTGGCATTGTGGGTGCCTACCTCCTGGGGAGCATAGGTGATGGTGATATCCTTACCGCTCTCGACCTCGCTCAAGGCAATGTTGTTAACGTCAATCGAGAAGACACCATTGGGGTCGTCGAGGGTAACGGTCACGTCATGGTCGAGGTAGTAGCCGAAGACCGAAAGCACTTGGGTGGCCGACTTCTCGGCATAGGACTCGATGGCCATGTTAAGGGCGCTGGTGGTGATGGTCGGTCCCAGATATGGCGGCTGGATACCGATAACCATCTGCTGGTCATCAGTGAAGTTATATTCACCATCGGTAAAGGCATTGAGCGCACAGTAGCAGTTGTAATCGCCGCTCCAGCCCCAGTTGATGTGGTAAGTGTCGTCTGAAGCGTCATAGCCATCAACATTGAAAGCATGACCGCCTGCATAATCGTCATAGGCACAGTACACAATGGGACGATTGTTGACCAGTTCCTCCTGAATCATGGCAGCCCACGTGTTGTTGTTATAGGAGTATTTGTAATAGATCTCAGCTGTCTCACTATTGTAGCCAAAGAACTTGACGGCACGCAGGATGTCACTGCCATAGGCACCACTACCCTGGGGCGTATAATCCATCTGCTCCTCCTGGCCGATATAGCGCATGAGCCATGCTACGGCATCGGCTTGAGCCTCGGTATAGCCAGACCTGTAATCGTCAATCATGTTATCCCAGTCAAAGGTCGTTCCGGGCAAAGCCTCGACCTGGAAACCGTAACTGTAGTTGTTATAGCCACTGACAGCGGGAACGGGGCCCACAGGGAATTTCCAGTAGTAGAACACCATTGCCAGTGAGGTTGCGGGGCAGCCGGTCACACACAACTGGCCATTGTACACGGGGCAGTGGTTGTAGTAGGGCTCCAGTTGGTCCCACAAGGCTGTAAGCAGCGGCTCCACGCTGACACCCCTAGTGTAGCCTGCGTTAAGAGACTGATCGGCAGCAATCTCGGGATGGGCCTGCAGGTATTCGAGTTCCTGCTTGTAAATGCCAAGCCAGTACTTCATGTTGGCAGGCATACGATTCAGGTCCTTGATGGGACGGTCACCATAGGCGAGCACGGTCCTGGCGCGGTCATCACCCGAGATGATGATAAAGTGGTCGACGGTGTTAAAGATGTAGTACACGGCGGTGCCGGGCTTGTCGGAGTTCATCTCCTGCTTGACCAACTTCATATCGATAGCCGACGGAGCCATCAGCTTGCCGTTAGCCATCTTGCTGGCAGCATACTGCTGAGCAGTTGCCTTAGCGGTTGCCAGGTCAACGTTGGCACTAAACATTTGCATTGAAGCAATCATCAATGCGATAAAGAACAATAATCTTTTCATAACAAATGGTTATTAAGTTTATAATAAATGAATAATCTTGTCTAGTCTGTTAATACTTGACGACCTTAGCGCTACTGGTAGTACCATCGGTGTAGGTAGTCACCTTGATGACCATACCCTGAGGCTGTGCCATCTCTTGACCTGCCATGTTATAGTAACGCACATTGGCAACGGTCTTGCCGGCATTCACCTCGTTGACTGCTGAGCCAGGGTTCGGGTTGGGGAAGACCTCAAGGTAAACGATCTCGCTGGCAGTCTTGACACCATGGTAGGTGTAGTAAACCTGGATACCTATGCGCCAATTGAAAATAGGCCACTCACTGTAGTTGGTGCCATAGAAATAAACCACATGGTCGGTAATGTCATAGCCATCGGAGTAAATACTGTAGGGTATTTCAGTCATGTCGTCCTCAATGTCA
>CACYQB010000023.1 GCA_902776435.1 uncultured Bacteroidales bacterium
GCCCCCAACAGACTTTAGCACCAACAATGACGGCTCAGCATTACCCGTCTTGATAGGAAAATAAAGAACAATCTGTCAAAAAATTTTAGGACGAGTCAGTTTGAAAAAGTTAAGCCGCCGTTTTCACACAAGAACAATGAGGTTGTCTTCAGCATGAATAACTTGGCTCATGATTGTAGCGAATAGGTAACCTATTGACTATTAGACATAAATATTCCATATAGCCTTATTTCCAGCGTGATAGATTGATACGTTATTTTGAAAAAAGTTGTCATATTCTATTTATAATGAAAAAATAATTGATTTTTCATTTGGTATCTCTTAATTAAATTCACTATTTTTGCAAGTTGTAAAATGCATAACTATCGGGTTACCATTTCTATGTACCCCCTTAGCTATGACCTTCATCTATCTCTAAACCGATCAAACAAAAACTATAAACTATAAATTAACCTTATTTTATTCATCTTTAAATCATTTATTTATGAAGTACTTCAATTACAAATTTCTAATGGTACTCTTGGCCCTTGCCATGGCAATACCCGCCGCCAGGGCCCAAGAGACACTTACCGTCTGTGAGGGCGATGTAACCAATTCGAATGTGCCATTCAGGGGGCATGGCTATTACATGCAGCAAAGTCAGATGATTTATCAGGCTGCTGACTTGGCTGCCTTAAGTGGTAATATGATCACAGGCATTACCTTTCATGCAACAGGCAATACATATGCCGATATTGTAGGTGCAAAATTTGACGTTTCCCTTGGTAACACCACACAGTCTGAATTTGCTTCCACAACGATGATTACTGGCCTCACTAAGGTGGCTTCGGACAAAGTATTCCAGGTTTTCACAGATTACACGTTAGTGATAGAATTTGATGAGCCGTTTGTCTACACCGGTGACAACTTAGTGGTTGAAATCAATCTGCATACTCCTTACACTGACGTTGGCTTTTATCGCAATTATTTTCAAGGCATCACAATTAGCAAAGCTAGTTTGTCCCGTTATGCTTCAGGCTCTTACTGGTATTCACCTAGCGTTGAAAATTTCCTGCCCAAGGCCACATTTACTTATGACGAGCCTCAACCCTATATGGCTTCGGTCAGCCCCAAGAGTATTAACTTTGGCAAAACCACTCCAGGCGCGACTATCACCGAAGAAGTTACTATAAAGAATATTGGAACAGAGGCCTTCACCCCCGCCATTAGCGGTCTGACAACTCCATTTAGTACAACCTACACGCCTTCGCTGCTTGCCAGTGGCGAAAGCGCTACAATTCCCGTTGCCTTCAATCCCACTAGCGAGGGTGAATTCAGTGCAACTTTTGTCATTGGAGATAACAGCGGAAACATCACCCCAATCAGTATAAACCTTACTGGTAGTGCCAAGTATGAAGTTACTATTGCTGATGGCAATAGCACTAATAGTTATCTACCAATTTATGGTAATTACTTTGATGAAGACAATCAGAACCAAATGGTTTATCCCGCTGATTTGCTTACTGCTATCAAGGGCAAGAAAATCAAATCGATGACCTTCTACCCGATGAATGGTATCAACTTCTACAAGAAGAACAATTCTGGCGGTGTTGTGACCTTCGCATTGGGCAACCTGGAAGAGGGCACTCCAGAATATGCATACAATCCTGTCCGTCTTGAAGGTTATGGAGAGCCCAATGCTGTCATCACAATGGATGGTAGCAAACACCCTGAATACACAGAATGGACCATTGAGTTCAGCACACCATTTGTTTATGATGGTGGAGACCTACTCATAGATGTCGAATCAACTGCCAGCGGGTATGGAGATACGGAATTTTATGGCATTGATACCGATACCTACCAGAGCTACAACTCTTATGGTGGTGGCTCCAAGACGCGCAGAAAATTCTTGCCGACAATTACCTTCGCGCTTGAGGAGGATGAGACGCCTATTGAAAAGGTGAATCCTGAGATGGAGTTTGAGCCTGATGAGGTGACTGTCTATGTTGGTGCAACTGAGTTTACAGCTCCGAAACTGACCACCACACCTGCCGACATGACTGTGACCTATAACCAAGAGGGTGATGTAGACGTCGCTCTGGTTGATGAGACCACAGGTGAGGTATTGATTGGCGGCAAGACTGGTGATGTCGTTATTACCGCTAACTTTGCTGGTGACGACAATTACAATCCTGGCTCGGCAAGCTACACCATCCACGTGGTGAACAAGCCCGAGCTGACCGTTGACGAGGCCGTAGAATTTGAGGCCAACGTGGGCGAGACCAAGTCCAAGACCTTTGGTGTGCTGGGTACTGACCTGCAGGGCGACGTGACCTTGACGCTGAATGACGAGACTGGCTACTTTACCATCGATCCCGTCACCATCACCAAGGCTGCTGCCGAAGAACTTGCCGAGGTTACTGTTACCTATACTCCCATGGCAGAGGGTATCCATGAAGCCACTGTCACTGTTACCAGCAAGGATGCAGAGCCCAAGACTGTCAGTCTGAGCGCAATTGCTATCATTCCCACGCCTGCTGTTGCTGCACCGACGTTCAATGTTCCTGAGGGTGAGTACACCGAGGCTCAGAACATCGTGATCACCTGCGCTACCGAGGGTGCCAACATCAGCTACAGTACCGATGGAGGAAACTCTTGGACCAGTGGTCACTTCGTAGTACTCAAGGAGGACACCGAACTCATGGCCAAGGCCGAGAAGGACGGCGAGACTGCAACTGCAACCGCTATCTACTTTATCACCCTGCCCGAGCCCGCACAAGTTGCTCCCATCGATGGTTACTTCCGCATCAAGAACCTGGGCAACAACAAGTATGCCAACATTGCCGGCCGCAAGACGATGAACTTCACCGATGCTCCCGCCGACAAGGCTGGTACTGTGATTCGCGTTGTCACCAACGAGAACGGCCAGGTACAGGTACTGCGCTCACAGGGTGCCGACCTCCAGCGCTATGCCGACCGCGCCATGACCTACATCCCCGAGATCGTAAGACTCGTCGTTGACAAACTCAATGCCGATGAGCCTGGTGGCATCCTCGGTGAGTCTGGCCTCGATAAGATCCTGCAGAAGTTCAATGAGGAATTTGACTATCACCTGTATGTAGAGCCCGCAGAGGGTGGATACCGTATCTACGGCAAGACCCCGAGCATGCAGCCCGTTGTGGACTTCTACTTTGAGAACAAGGCTAAGGTTGACGAGAAGTTGCCGCAGCTCCAAGACTTTGTCAACCAAGCTATCGACAAGATTCTGGAGAAGACCGAAAACCATGGTGCAAGCATCCTGGTGGACTACAGCATCGCCGAGGTATGGCAGCGCATGGGTGGCCAACTGACGCAGCCCGTTGATGAGGCTTCCACCATGAAGTTCTATGAGGAAGTGCTCACCAATAAGGACAACGTCTGGAACTTTGCTTACCAGTCGGCCATGATCTACTGGGAGAAGCTGAAAGCCAACGATACCTTCCTGAACTACGTGAACGAGATGGGTGATTTCGCTCAGTACCTTGACAGGGTTGAGCAGATCCGTCCCGACTTCAAGTACTACATCGCTCAGCTGAATGACAAGCCCGACTTCATCAGCCAGGGCAATAAGGACGTGAACGCTGCCCGCAACATCTGGGCACTCGAAGAGAACACCGCCTTCACGGTGAACTTCCCTGCCGAGAACCTGAATAGCGGCAAGTATGTCACAACGCTCTACACCGATTTCGCCTATGACCTGCCCGAGGGTGTAACCGCCTATAAGGTAACTGGCTACACCAATCTGGGTGACGCCAATCTCGAAGCATTAAGTGGCACTGTTCCTGCTCAGACTCCTGTCATCCTGATGGCTGCCGAGGCTGGCAATCAGACGATCACCGTGAACATGGACAACGGCACCGCTCCCAGCGGCAACCTGCTCGTGGGTCCGGATTACCTGATCACGACTTACAGCATCAAGACTCCGATGGTCGAGAACATCTTCAACATGGCCAAGGGCCTGATGGGTGATGAGTTCTACAACAATTACCTGGCTCAGTATGAGCACTTGATGCTCAGGAATGCCGGTACTGTCAACAACAAGTACTTCTGGGGTCTGCCCTATGACAATGTGAAGGGTTGCACCTACATGAACGAGAATGACGAGAAGGAGTGCGTAGTGCGCAGCCTGGATGTTGAAGATGGCAGGGTTGCCTTCTACAACAATACCACTGTCAGCACCAACAAGGCCTTCCTCGTGAGCGAGGAATTTAACGTAATCCGTTTGGGCCTGCGTGGCGACGTTAACCGCGACGGCAAGACCACAATTGCTGACGTTACTGCCCTGATCGACATCCTGTTGACCGATCCCATCAATCCTAGCGCTCTGCCGCAGTTTGATTATATTGCTGCCGACTTCAATGAGAACGGCCAGATCAAGATCAACGATGTCACCGCTCTGATTGACTACTTGTTGTCAAACGATTTACATTAATACCTTAAATTATTTGAGGGTGTGTCATAATAAGCCTCTGGTTTTTTATCGGCCTGACGGCCGAGAAATTGAACAAAATCATAAATAAAAAATATATTTTGTTTAATTTCTCCGTGCGAAGCACGGACATAATTACAGGCTCGTGTTATGACACATCCTCATTTTTACTTACACAAAAAAACTATAAACTAGAATTATGAAAAATATCACTCGTAACTGCTGTTTAGCACTCTTAGCGTCTCTCATGACCTTGCCCGCCATAGCGCAAATGAATGGAACAGGATACTACCGTGTGCGCAACTATCAGTATAACAACTACATCTCTATCGCTAACGACAGGCTGGTATACAAAACAATTGTCAACTCGGGCGGTGGCGCTACAAATCTTGCTTTACAGACAAGCACATATGCACCCTACGCATTCAATTGCGTGGACGCTTATTTGAGAAACGATATCCACCTGAATGCTTCAGAATACATTGACCCGGCAACTGTAATCTATGCCAAAAAAATCGAGTCCAATGACTATAACCTTATCGGGCAAGGCACCAGCCTGCTAACACTGACAACAGGCATGTATGATGGCTCGGGGGGTGATGTGTATTTCGAGAATCTGAATGTCTCAATCATTAAAAAGAGTGGAACTGGCGCCAGTTCGCTTTACACAGCATCCATCCTATTAAAGGCGAGAGCGGTAGTATATGGCATGACATTAAATCGCGAACTTGGTACCCGCTACTTTGTGGATAACAATGGTACCTTCAGTATTTCTGAATCCACGCCCGATAATGCCATGTGGTATGTTGAGCCCTTGACTTACTTTAACGTGAATCCCGAGGTGGAGTTCAACGGAAAGTATTACACCACACTCAAGGTGCCCTTTGAATGCAAATTGGATCCAGATAATAGTGATGTAAAAAAAGCGTATGTGATCGAGAGTGTTTCCGATGGCGTAGTGCAACCTTTTGAAATCACCGACAACATTCCTGCCGGAACTCCAATCGTACTGGAATGCAGTTCTAACAACCCACTGAATTGCAAGTTGTTCTTCATCTCTAATACCACCATGCCCGTTTTCCCAGCGCCTGTTGGAACCGCTACCTCGGCTCCAGTTGCCGACGAGGACTCATATTATGGTGGCACCAACTTGCTCAAAGGAACGTACTACTGCAACGATGACGCTAATCTTGAGTATGTGAACTACGAAAAAGATACATTGAATTTGAGCACGGCCAATAGGAATGTTACTTCTGCCACCAACCCGCAGAAATATGTCCTCGGTATCACCGAGTCGGGCAAGTTGGGATTTATCTCTGCCTCGGGTAATATGCCTATCAACAAGGCTTGGCTCGAGAGCGCCGGCGAATTCCCCTGGGAACTCCCTGTTACCGTGAAGCTCGGCGACGTGAATGATGATGGTGTGGTCACTATTAAGGACGTCACTTGTCTGATTGACTACCTGCTGGGCGGCGAGCCCGAACCTTTCAACCTCGACAATGCTGACGTGAGCGAAGACGGCGCCGTCACCATCAAGGACGTCACTGCCCTGATTGACCTGCTCCTCTCCAATCCCGACGAATAACCACTAACCACTGATACCCAGCTCCCCCTCTTGGATAAGAGGGGGCTGTGGGACGTCGATACCGCCAAAAGCAAACACTACCGCAGTATCATCAACGCCCCTGCCCTATGGGCACCCCCTCTAGTCTTAGAGGGGGAGTTGCTAATGCACTGAATATCAATAAGCAATTTCAACGAACTAACGTAACTCATTATAAAGCATCCGCCCTCTCTTGGGAAACTCCAGAGGGCGGATGCTTGTTCTAATTGTGTAAAACGTCGTTTTACAGGGGGAGAAGTTGGATGGCAACGCCGCCACCTGATGCGAGATGGAGGTGGAGCACGGTGGTGCTGTCCACATCCAGGCGACGGATAGTCATCGGATAGGGATTATTGCGGTAATCGGCGCCAGGGCCATCCTCGTAGATGATAGCCTGGTAGTGACGGCCATCGGCCAGGAAGTCGAGCGATAACTCTAAATCCCTTGCTGTGGCATCGTTGACACCGCCGACGTACCAATTATCGGTTCCCCGCTCCTGACGTGCATAGACCACATACTTACCCATCGCGGCATGGGGCACAAGGGTGCGCTCCCAATTGGTGGGCACGTCCTCGATGAACTTGAAGGCGGGCTGATGCTCGTAGTTCTCGATCTGGTCGGCAGCCATGTGTCCCGGGCTGTAGATAACGACGTATTCGGCCAACTGATGGGCGAGCGTGTTCTGCGGACGCGTGCCAGGCACCGAGTCATTGCGATACTCAAAGATACCGGGCGTGAAGTCCATGGGACCGCCCAACCCACGCGTGAACGGCAGGATGCTCTCGTGGTAAGGAGGGTTACCGCCACGACGGTCAAAGGCGTTGTACTCCTGACCGCGCATACTCTCGGTAGCAATGAGGTTGGGCCAGGTGCGCTGGATACCGCTAGGCATGGCGCCCTCGTGGTTGACAATCATCAGGTGGTAGCGGGCGGCCGTCTCGATGACCTTGCGGAAGTGCTGCACACCCCATTGCGAATGCTGCAACTCGCCATTGTAAAAATGCGAATTGACATAGCCCGTCTTGACCGTGTTGATGCCCAAGGACTCATAAAGGCGGTAAGCATCCTCGAGTTGGTCCTCGTAGTTCTGGGCAGCGCCGCCAGTCTCGTTGTGAGCAATAATGCGCACGCCGCGCTCGCCAGCATAGCGGCACAGGCCTTGCAGGTCATAATCGGGATAAGCCTTGGTGAAACTGAAGCCGTCACCATGCTTTGTCCAATCAGTGTCCCAACCATAGTTCCACCCTTCGACCAATACACCGCCCAATCCATGACGGGCCGCGAAATCGATGTAACGCTTGGTGTTCTCGGTGGTGGCACCGTGGCGCTCACCCTGGGACCAGGTCCAGCGCTGTTTCTGCAACGCCCACCAGATGCCGACATACTTGGTCGGCTTGATCCATGAGGTATCCTCGATTTTGCACGGCTCATTCAGGTTCAATGCCATGCGCGAGAGCAGGATGTCGGCTGCCTTGTGGCCGATGATGATGGCACGCCAGGGCGAAACACGTGTATCCCCCACCCTGACCTTGTCACCATTCTTCCAAGGCACAAGGTCGGCCTTGAGCGTGGTGCCCTTGTGCGAGAAGTTCATCGTCGAGTAGTCGGTCAAGTTGGCGTCCATGATGGCCATGTAGAGCGAATCGTTCACCTCGATGGCCACGGGGCCCGACATATTACCTTTCTGGCTCACGGGCTCACGGGTATAGATACCCTCGTAGTAGGGCGTCAGGGCAGGTATCGACCACGCGGGCGCATCGGTGGGCAGGGCAAACTCGGTCGCCTCGTCCATGATGACAAAGTCCTGCAAGCGGGGCTGACGCGGAAACTCATAGCGGAATGCCACGCCGTCATTAAAGGCGCGGAACACCACGTCGATGTGGCGTTTCATTCCACTCTTCTCCTGCAAGGTAGCCCTCAGTTCATTGTAATGGTTGCGCACCGTGGCATCCTCGCCCCAGGGCTGACTCCATGTCTCATCAAGACTTGAACGGGTCACCTTCCCCATCTTGAAATTGTCCTTGAGGTCTCCATCTTTGAGCACAAAGCCCAAACTAGAACGGCCAATAATCAATTCACTGCCGCGATTCACCTGATACCAGGCCTTGCCTCCGTCAACGCCCATGGTCACTGTGATTGAGCCATCGGGAGAACTCACCTTTACGTCCTTAGCATGCGTTAATATGCTGGCACACAGGCAAATCAAAGCAAAAGTTAAAATCTTCTTCATCATATCATCAGTTTCATTTGTTAATTTCTGATTTACAAATGCAAATATACTATTATTTTTCCATACATTCAACACATTTGCCTGGAAAAACTTGATGAATACTTAAAATGGGGAGGACGTGTCCTCCCCATTTGAATATCAATCAGGGCAGAAGGCTCAAGGAAGCAGGAAGGAGTATCTTCTGCCCTGATACTGGATAAACATCACTACTTTGCGGTCACTCCACTGGAGGTCACGGTGAGATAGTAGTCACGGTCGAGGACGACATCATAGTCAGGCGTCTGCGAACCGCCACCGTTGTTGTTGAAGATGAGGTGCTCGGTCTCACCAGCGCTGGTAAACTCCCAGAAGGTGTAGTTCACGCCATCGACGGTCTTGGTGCCCGTGGGCAATGCGCCAGGCCAGCCACCGAAGAACTCCTTGTCACCCCATGCATACAGGGCAATAGCGTCCCAACCCGTCTGGTCATCAACATAGATGTAGTGCACCTCGCCAGGTGTGGGTTCGGGCGTATCTCCTCCATCAGTGTAGGTATTGGGATCAATCTCGGTCACGCCGCTGGCTGTCACCTCCAGATAGATGTCATGGTCGATGGTGTAAGCAAAGTCGGCCAGCTGAGTTCCCTCACCATTGTTGAAGATGAGGTTCTCGCTCAAGCCCGTATTGACGTCACCCATATCAAAATAGGTATAGGTTACACCCTTGATAACCTGTTCGCCAGTGGGCACCATGCCGGGCCAGCCTCCGTTCAAGTCGTTCACGTCACCCCACATATAGAGGTTCAACGCGTTCCAACCGGTCTTGTCGACCACAAACACTGCAAAGCCGTCATGCTCCACAACCTCAGGCTCGTCCAACACCTCGACACCGCTCGCGGTCACACGCAAATAGATGTCGCGGTCGATGGTGAAGTTGAAGTCGGCCAACTGGGCACCCTCACCGTTGTTGAAGATAAGGTTCTCGTTCAGACCTGTGTTGGCAGCGCCCATGTCGAAGTAGGTGTACTCAGTACCACCAATCTTTTGCTTGCCAGTGGGCGCCATACCGGGCCAGCCACCGTTCAAGTCGTTCACATCGCCCCACATGTAGAGGTTCAGGTTATTCCAGCCCGTCTCATCGAGCACATAGACCACAAAGCCGTCATGTTCAATCTCGGGAGCATCACCACTCCAGTAATAGCTCTCCCAGCGTTCACCCCACACGTTGGTAAAGGTGCCCAAGCCAGGATTGTCGGTATGGTTAGCCATCTCACCATTTACGGTAAACTCGGTTCCTTGGGTTGCGCTGTAGAAACGGAAACCGTCGCCCAGCGTTTTGCCATTGACAAAGGTGGAGGGATCCAAATAGATGCCCCACTTGATATCGCTGCCGGGAGCCTTCATGAGCTTCCACTGCTCCTTGCCCATCGACGCGCTGTCGCCATTGAAGGCACCCATGATGTAGATTTCCTCATCGACTGCGGTACCGTAGGGAGCGATGAACTCAAGCAGGATGCGATCGGCACGGGTCTCAAACTGCTGGCGCTCGTGTTCAAAGATGATATCCTCATCCCCTGAGCAGCTGGTCATCACGCCCGTGACGGCCATCAGCGCCACTATCAGACTATATATTTTACTTGTTTTCATAATTGATGTCATATTATAATGTGTGATAACAATTAATAATTGGGATTCTGGATGAGGCCCGGGTTAACCGTCAGCGCGGACTGAGGCAGCGGGTACCACTCATACTTCTCGCTGCGCTTAGCTGGCAGGTCAATGCCAGCCTCGGTAGCACGGCCCCAGAACCACCAGGTGCCCTGGGTGAACTTGTTGAAACGGCGCAGGTCGGTGCGACGGCGGTTGCCTTCGCCCAAGTACTCCTTGCCCCACTCGCTGAGCATCCAGTCCATGTCAAAACTGGAGAATCCGGGACCAGGGATGGACAGGGCCGATGCGCGGTTAGCAGCGCTGAAGTAGCGCTGACGCACGGCGTCAACATAGTTGCGGGCCTCACCGCTGTTGCCCTTGCGCATCTCACACTCGGCCACATTGTAATAAGCCTCGGCCAGGCGGAATTGCACATCGTCAATTGACTTGAAGCCTCCCGCATCATCGTTGGGATAGAGGGGATACTTCACCAAGCGAACGCCCGAGTTGGTTTCACCCCAGCGGGGGCTCATCACGGTCTCGAGGATACGACCCTGGTTCAGGAAGGTACCCACCTGATCCACATAGACCAAATCCTGACCATCGCGGTCAGCATCGGCCTTGAGAACGTCACCCGTGCCGAAGTTGGCACGCATCACACCCTTGAGGAACATACCGGGACCATGGGTTTTGGTCGTCACATTATAAACATAGTTCTGCTTGCGGATGTCGCGGTCGTCAAAGCGCTCGTAGGGAGCACCCAACTTGTCGCCGTAAGGGGAATCCAGGAAGCAGTTAGCGCCTTCGGTACCGCCCGTGGGCAATACAGTTCCAGCATTATCATAGCTGGGCACGAGGCACACGCAGTTCCAAGCGCCAATGCCGTCATAGGACTGGCCGAAGTAGTCGGCATAGCCATACCACATGCCCACCATCGTGCGCACATTGCTGATGGCGTTGGCAGCACCTTGTCCGTCCTCGGCTGCGAGAGCAAAGATGACCTCGGGGCACTTCACATTGTCGATGCTGTACAGGTCACGATAGTTGTCGGCAAGGCGATAGATGCCATAGTCACCATTGATAATCTGCTTGGACAGCGCCTCACACTCTTCGTAATGGGCCTCCTTGATAAAAATCTCGGCATTGAGCAGCAAACGGGCCTTTAACAAGCGGTTCATGGCCTGGTTGGCACGGTTGACGGTGTTGCGGCTGCCATCTTCGCGAGCAAGCTGCTGGTAGGTCTCGTCGAGCTCCTGGGCAATAAAGTCATAGATTTTCTTGCATGAAACGTTCCAGTCGGGATCGGCAGTGCCAGGCACCTCACTGCCAGCCTTGACGTTCAAGGGCAGCGCACCACCCCACAACTCAAACAGACAGTAGTAGTTCCAGGCGCGAATGGTGCGCACCTCGGCGACATACTGGTTCAACTTGTCTTGTGTCATACCCAACTCCTCGGCGTTAAGCACCTCCAAGTCGTTGAGCAGCAGGTTGGCAAGGCCCACGGCAGTCCATGCGCCCGACCATGCATTCTGGATAATGGTGGACTCACTGTTCCAGTTGTGCCACGAGAGCACGGTCTTCATAGCCTCGTCCCAACCCCACTGGCCGCCGTTCCACACGCGCCAGGTGAGCTGATCGGCAGGATACTCGCTCAGGTGGAAGAAATTTTCACCGGCAAGGGTCGAAGACGTCTGGTTATAGATGGCGGCAACGGCACCCTTGACACTGGCTTCGTTCTGATAATACACGGTGGCGTCGATGCGGTCATTGACCTTCTCGTCGAGGTCGGTACATGATGACAGACCCAGCACGCACACGGCAATCGCTATAATGATATATTTTAGATCTTTCATAATCATTTGTCTATTTATGGATTAGTGGAAACGAATAGTCACACCCAGGGTGAACTGGAAGGCCTGAGGATAGGCACTGTTAGAATCAATACCCGGAGTGATACCGGTCGAGGTGACAATCGAGGGATCGTTGCCCTTGTAACCCGTGAGGGTAAACAGGTTCTTGGCCGACAGATAGACACGCAGGCTTTCGAGCAGGTTGCGCGTCTTGGGCATGAAAGTGTAACCCAGAGTCACGTTGTCCAGCTTGAAGTAGTCACCCTTCTCAAGGAAGTAACTCGAGACGATGCTACCGCCAGCATTGACGTCAGCATAGTCGGTATAGGCACTGGCCAACACATTGTCGGTACCACAGCCCTTCAGACCCATGCCGTAGCGGCGCATATTGAAGATCTTGTAACCAAAGGCACCACGCATCAGCATGCTCAGGTCCCAATTGTGCCAAGTGAACGAGTTGGTCCACGAGAGGAAATGCTTGGGAGCACCATTGCCGATGTTGCGCTTATAGGCGGGATCAGCCTGTGCGGCGGGCACAGCCTTGCCATCATTGTCATAGACCAGGAGCAGGCCGTTGTCATCGATACCGGCATGCTCATAGCCGTAATACTGGCCGATGGTGCCGCCTTCCTCAACGCGGAAGAAGTACTCGCTGGTACCCACACCGGGCTTGCGGTACAGGTCCAGATAACTCATCTGATAGACATCGCTGGAAAGCTTGGTGAGCTTGGTCTTACCCGTGCTCCAGTTAATGCCGGTGGTCCACTTGACAGCGGTCTTGGTGAGCACGTCATAGTCGAGCACCACCTCAACACCAGTATTCTTAGTGGTACCCACGTTCACGAGAATAGAGTTGTAGATGAACGGGGGCTGGGGAGCGGTGTAATTATAGAGCAAGTCCTGACTGCGGCGGTCGTAGTACTCGACACTACCACGCAGGCGGCCATCAATGGCCACAAAGTCCACACCCACGTTGAAGGCGGTTGACTTCTCCCATGCCAGATCAGGATTGGCGTTGACCGAGGGAGCATAACCATTGATCCACTCGCCGTCGATCAAGTAAGCGCCATAGCTGCTGTAGGTCGAGAGTGACTGGTAGGCGTTAAAGTCGCTGCGGCCCGTCACACCGTAGGAGATACGGGGCTTCAAACTCTGGAATGTGCGGGACAGGCCCTCGGCAAACGGGGTGCGGGTGATTTCCCAAGCCAATGAAGCCGAGGGGAAATTACCCCACTTCTTGTTGGCACCGAACTTGGTGCTACCCTCGTGGCGCATCGATGCTGACGCAAACAGCATGTCGCGGTAATTATAGTTCAAGCGGCCAAAGAAGCCGATGAGGGTCGATTCGGACGAGCCAGCCCACATGTTGGCCTTGCCGTCACGCAGGTAAGTACCGTTGCCGATACCATGATAGCTCATGCTGTCATATACAAAGCCCATATTCTCGTTGCCACTCTGCTCCCAGCGGGTGCGCTCCCATGAGTAGCCCACAACGGCCTTGAGCTGATGGTCGTCGAGCGTGAGGGTGTAGTTACCCAACCACTCCAGGCGGTTGGTCCACCACTTCTGGTAATTGATATTGGCTCGGCCAGCATAGCCGTTCCAGTAGCTCTCGCTCGATGTGCTGGGGGTATAGAAGTTGGACTTCAGGTCATTGTATTGCAAGGCGTAGCTCAACGAAGTGTTAAGGTAGTGCTTGTCGGTCTGAATCAGGTTGACCTTGACATCGCCGTTACCCAGCAGGTAGATGCGGTCGCCATTGCTCACGTTGTTCTTCAAGTCATTCACCGGGTTGTGGATGTCGGTGGGACTGTTGGGCTGATAGTAGCTTCCATCGTCATTAAATACGGGAATTGTGGGATTCATCGTCAAGGCTGTGTCAAACAAGCCGTCGTTACCCCACTTCTCGTGAACCTTGCGGCCCGAGAGCGAAGCGTTGAACTGCAGGAAGTTGTCCAGCACACGCTGTTCGCCCACGAAGCGGGCGCCGTACTCCTCGCGGCCCGACACGATGTCCAGACCATTGCCACGCTTGTAGTTGACCGATGCGCCAAAGTAACCGTTCTTGGTCGAACTGTCGATCGAGAGGTACTGGTTGAGGTTGTAGCTCATGGGGCGGGTAATCTCATCCCACCAGTTGGTATCACCACCATAGTCCTGGCCTCGGCGCGAACGACGGAATTCATCGGTCGTGAGGATGCGGGGCTTGGGTTTAGCAAAGTTGGCAGCGATGTAGCTGTCATAGGTCACCGTGGTCACACCAGGTGCGCCTGCTCCCTTCTTTGTGGTCACGAGGATGACACCGTTGGCACCGCGGGTACCATAGATAGCAGCCGAGCCGGCATCCTTGAGGACGGTGATGCTCTCAACGTCCTGGGTTGCGATGTTGCGCAGGTCACCACCAGCGATACCGTCGATGACGATAAGCGGACCGTTAGAGGCCGTGAGTGAACCGGCACCACGCACCTGGAAGTCGGTCATCGAGTTGGGGTTGGCAGCAGCGGCGGTGCTCACGTTGAGACCAGCCACCTTACCAGCCACGAGGGCGAGGGGGTCACTGGCGACACCCTGGTTGAACTGCTTTTTGTCGATTTGAACAACCGAACTCGAGATTTCTTTCTTGGCCAACGAACCGTAGCCCACTACCACCACCTCGTTGAGCTGTGAGCGCTCCTCGTTGAGGGTGATCTCAAAGTGGTTCTGGCCGTTAATGGCCACTTCCTGGGTCTCAAAACCGATGTAAGAGATGACCAGGGTTCCGTTACTCGGAGCGTTCTCGATGGTGAATCGGCCATCAAAGTCGGTAACGCTTCCGTTGGATGTGCCCTTGACAGCGACACTGGCACCAATCAGGTCTTCGCCGGCCTCATCCACGATGTGACCAGTGACCGTCAAGGTCTGCGCCGAAATGCCCAAGGCAAGCATCAGTGCAGCACACACCAATAGCGCGCGTTGCAACAATCCTGTTTTACATTTCTTCATGTCAAAAAGTTATTTAATAAAAATATGATTGGGTTATCTGATTGCAGTTGGAATAGGGTGGCAAAAAGTTAAGCATCGCAAAATTACAATGCTCGCACGCATGCCAAAAGGGCTTCAAACAAAAATCAAACTTTGAATTTCAGCTAACCAACTATCATCCAATGTCTTACACAAACGATGGTCAACAAAGAATCTAATTGATTTCACAAGAGTGAAACCACAAAAAGGTCCGTTTCTTCCGCCATCTTGACCAGCCACATCAACAGTCGATCGACTTGACGTTGCTCTCGAAGTTGTCCTTGTCGAGGGCGCGGGCTTTGAGTTTGGAACGGTAGGTGTAGATGGTGGTCAGGCTGGCACGCAGGATCGCTGCAATGCTCTGGTTGTCGGTGATACCGATGCGGATGAGGGCCAGCACACGCGACTCGGTAGTCAGTCGCTTGCCCTGCTTGACCTCAATCTTGCCGTCTTCCTGGAGGAGTTTGTTCACCTCATCGACAAAGGTGGGGTAAATGTTCAAGAACGCGTTATCAAAGTTCTCGTAGAACAATTGGGCGTTCTCGTTGCCGAAGTGGGTGCTCTTCAACGCCCGAGCCAAATCCTCGGTTTTGCGGTCGCGATACAGGCGATACATGGCCTTGCGCTGCTCCTCGCCGCGATCGATAAAGCGACTTGACAAGGTCAGGAATCGGGCGATATACTCCTCTTTCAATTTCTCGCGCTCACGCAACAGCCCGTTGCTCTCGTGCAGTTGTTCAACTGTGTCGCCCAACTGTACATTAACCTGGTGCAACTGCTCATTGATGGCCTTCTTCTGTTCATTCAATCGGCGATAGCGCTTGAGCAACTGGTAGATGGCAATCACGCCCACCACAAGCATCGCCGCAATGACAGAGATAATGCCGAGCAGCCACATCATGTTGCGGTGGTTGCGCTCCTGCTTGGTCTGATAGGCAGTGAGAATCTTGGGTACGATGCGTGAGGCCTGGATGTTGCGCAGGCGCGTGCCATAGAAGTTGGCATCGTCCACTGCCACCCGCATGTAGCGGTACGCGCGGTCGATGTCGCCCTCGTCAAACAGGCGGTCGGCAATCGCCCTCAACGATGTGTTCTCGCGGATGCAACCCTCCAGATCACTCTCGGCACTCTTGATGAGGTATTGCATCTGCTGCTCCTTGTCACCCAGCTGGGAATAGTAAAACGACATGGTGCTCGTGATGATGGAGTACATGCGTTCGCCACAATGGTAGTTTTCCGCCAACTTGGACAACAAGTCGATGGCACGCTGGTACTGATTGTTATCGGCATAGCACTCAGCCTGCGTGATCTGGTAGTTGATATTGTCATGAGGGATATTGACCGCTATCGCACTCCGGCGCACTTGTATCAGCTGCTGCACATACTCCTCGGCATATTGTGTACCTTGCATGTACTCGGCCTGGTAAATGAGCAGGTCGGTGAGGGTGCGGTGATACACGACGAGCTGGCTTGGCGTCAGGCGGGTCGTGTCGATCTGGTTCAAGGTCGAGCGGGCCTTGTCCATCAGACAGGCCGTGGAAAGGATGTGAGCCAGATTCAGGCGGCTCTCGTTCAACAGCGACTCATCGCCCATTGACTGGGCGAGACGGATGCACTGGCTCACGTAGGCATAGGCCGAATCATACTGATAGGCTGAATACTCCTCATAGAGCCGCTTCAGAATTGCATAGCGCCCGGCAGATGAGGTCTCTTGGCCCAAGTCGCCCTTTATTTGGGCAAGGCGGGCCTCCTTCGCTGCGATAATCTGAGGCTGGGCGGCAATCAGGCTGTCCAAGCGTTGAAACGCATCTTGAGAAGCGCCCCAAGCACCCACGGCCCACACTGCCATCCAGCACACCAGCAATCCCCGGCGCAACCAGTCACATCCTCCCATAACAATAGATTAAATTCCCTAAAAATTAGGCCTAAAGCCCAAATCTTAACTCAACAGAATATCAATCAAGGCTGTCACGTCGCCGATGGTGACTTCGCCGTCATGGTTGATATCGGCACGCTCGACGATGCTGCCATCGATAGCCGAGCTAAGCAGGATGTCAATCAGGGCCGTCACGTCGCCGATAGTGACTTCGCCATCCAAGTTTACGTCGCCCACAAGTACGTCACTTGCAGGTTCACCTTTGTAATATACCTTGTAGCCTCCAGCAGGTACCGAGAAGCTTTGGGTGGAATTCAGGTTCACGGGGGTAGCGGTCAAGCCTGCGCTGATGTTCTCCACGTCAATCGCCAGTTTCCATTCGCCAGCCTCGAGGCCGGTTACCACAGTATTGACTGCACTGGTGCCCAAGTTGAGCACGACGAGTGCAGTCTGGGCGTTGTGGTGGCGTGTGTAGGCAACCAGATTGTTATTGCCCGTGGTGAGGAAAGACACCTCACTGGCGCGGTCTCCATTATCGATGAGGGCATCACAACTGTGCTTGAGCGCCGTGAGTGCCTTGACGGTGTTGAGCATCTTGTTGTCAACGCTGTTCCAGTTGATGGGCGTGCGGTTGAAGTAATCCAGCTTGCGCGACATCAGATAACCTGTCTCCTGACCGTTGTAGAGCATGGGCATACCGTAGAGGGTGAAGGTCAGCACCGTGAAAGCATAGGCATTGTTGCCATATTGCGTATTCATCGAACTGTTGTAATTCTGGTCATGGTTGGTCAAGTAAACCATGCGGCTGATATCGGTAAAGCGCAGGTCACCCACCAGATTACGGCACTGGTTGAGCACGCCAGTGGGATTGTTCTTATTGTTGACCAACGCACTCTGGAAACCCCATGCGTAGTCATAATCCCAGCCGCACACGAGCAGACGCGGCACGCTGTTGGCCATGTCGCCCTCGCCGAGCATGGTGATGGTCTTACCGGGTTTGTACTCCTTCAACTCCTTGATGGCACGGGTCCAGAACTCGGTGGGGATGGTGTTGCTGCTGATGTAGTCGCAGCGGAATCCGTCAATGTCAGCCTGATCGATCCAATACTCCATCGCCTCGATCATCGCCAACTGAGTGGCCTCCTTGCTGTAATCGAGCTGATAGACGTCGCCGTAGCCGTTGGGGCTGGTGAGTGTCGAATTATAGTAGTTGCGGTGCTCAGTAATCCACACGTTATCTTTGGCGGTAT
The DNA here is from genome assembly GCA_902776435.1 of uncultured Bacteroidales bacterium. Lineage (GTDB taxonomy): Bacteria > Bacteroidota > Bacteroidia > Bacteroidales > Muribaculaceae > Sodaliphilus. The sequence goes on from CACYQB010000023.1 coordinate 17,888, forward strand.
GGTTGGCCACCCAGTCGAGCCACACCTGCATGCCACGCTGATGGGCTGCGTTGACAAATGCCTGCAGGTCGGCCATGGTACCGAAGTCGCTGTTCACAGCATGATAGTCACGCGGAGCATAGGGGCTGCCCAATGAGCCGATGCGGCCCAGGATGCCACGGGGATGGATCGGCATGAGCCACACGACGTCAACGCCCAAGTCCTTGAGGTAGTCCAGACGCTGCTGAGCGGCGGCAAGCGTACCCTGGCTGGTGAAATTGTACAAATCCAGCTCATAGATGACATGATGGTTTGGCACAAAGGTGCTGGGGCCGGCACCAATCACTTTGGTCAACTGGCCCATCACGTAATACCCGTGGTTGGTGAATGTGCCGTCCACGCGGCCTGACTCGCTATTCCAGGTGAAAATAAGACCTGTAGGCATCGCGAGGGTGCCCGTGTAGGTCCACTTGTAAATCTTGTTGCCGCTAGGAGTATCACCCATGTAGGTCATCGCGGGACCAGGCCATGACGTGCCCACGTAGTCACGGCCATCGGTATTACCGGCCCACACCCAGATTTTGGGTGAGTCATTGACCGAGCTATTGGCCTCAAAGAACACACATACCTCGCTGTCGCTCGACAATGTAGGCTCATAAACAGCAGCCAGCGATACCAGCGCCACCATCATCAGGATGGAAATTGTAAACAATCGTTTCATTTTTGGTTGAATGTATTTAGTTGTTAATTTTACGTCATTAGAGTCGTTCCTGCCTTCATCAAAAAGAGAATGGCCAATAACCGATTTTTTACAAAGGTAGTCATAAAAAACAAAAACATCGACCATCAAACAAAAAAACTAACCTTTACAAACGAATAAATGCCTAAAAACCATAAGGTTAAATCACATCTATGCTCTAAAAAATCAAACCCCATTTCACAGCCAGAAGTTGCCCAAAACGACCTGGAGAGAACAAGAACGCACGAGCACGACTATAATTCTAGCAACTTGATGTGCAACCCAATAATGAGATTGCTGATCTTAAAAACAGCAGCCAATATTTAATCACCACGGCTGACTGCTCTGCTTTTCCCATCACTCACGGAAGAAAAGAAAAACAAGTTTTCCTTTTGCATTTTACTCGGTTTTTAGTAACTTTGCGGATTGGTAACCAATTCAGGTCTATGACTTGAATGATAAAGCATGAAGGCTATATGAACAGATTTGTAGAACTGATCCCGCAACAGAGTGCCAAATATGGTGAGCGCGAGGCATTGCGCTTTCGTGATTACGAGACCCAGGTGTGGTCATCTATCACATGGAACGGCTTTGCAGAACAGATTGCACGTGCAGCAGGTGCACTGCTTGTCAACGGTGTAGAAACCCAGGGCCGCGTGTGTATCTTCACCCAGAACTGTCCCGAAATTCTGATTACGCACTTTGGCGCTTTCTATAACCGTGCCATCCCCGTTCCCATCTATGCGACGAGCAGCAAGGACGAGGTGGCCTATATTATCAACGACTCGGGGGCCACGATCCTGTTTGCCGGTGACCAGGGACAATACGAGATTGCCCGCCAGGTCATCGCTGAATGCCCTACCCTCAAGTTCATCGTCACACTCCACCCCCAGGTGAAGCGTCAAGCCGATGACAAATCCACCCTGACGTGGGAAGAATTCCTCTTGACCGGCGACAAACTGGGCAAGGAGGTGCTCGCCGAGCTCGAGAGCCGCAAGCAGGCCGGCCAGCCCGACGACATCATGTATCTGATCTACACGTCGGGCACGACAGGCGTCCCCAAGGGCGTGATGCTCACCCACAGCAATATGAACGCCGCAATGGATGCCCACATCGAGCGATTTGAATCCTTCATTGACGACAAGACCGATATTTCGTTGAGTTTCCTGCCCTTCAGCCATGTGTTTGAATTGGGTTGGACGATGGTGTGTCTCAACACGGGCATCCGTGTAGCCATCAACTATAATACCAAGGAGATACAACGTGCCGTTAAGGATGTGCAGCCCAACTATATGTGCAGCGTGCCGCGCTTCTGGGAAAAAGTCTATACCGCCATCAACGACAACCTGGCGAACGCCAAGCCCGTTGTGCGCATGATGGTCAAGCAAGCCATCCGCGTAGGTAAGACAAGGAACCTGAAATATGCCAGATTCGGCAAGAAGGCTCCCGCCCTGATCGAGAGGCAATATCAGTACTTCGAGAAAAAAGTCTTTAAGAGGTTGCGTGGAGCCATCGGCGTTATCGACAACAAGATGTTCCCCACCGCTGGCGCGATGCTGAGCGACAACATCACCGAGTTCCTGCACGCCGTGGGCATCAACATCTGCATTGGCTACGGCCTGAGCGAGACCAATGCGTCGGTGAGCTTCTTTACAGAACCGGGATGGACCATAGGCACCGTGGGCATGCCTATCTCGAGCATTCAGGTCAAGATCGGTGACAAGAACGAAATCCTGGTTAAGGGTCCGACAGTGATGAAGGGCTACTACAACAAGCCCACTGAGACCGCCGAAGCCATCGACGCCGACGGCTGGTTCCACACTGGAGACTGCGGCGAACTCGCACCCACAGGCGAAATCATTCTGACCGAGCGCCTTAAGGACCTGTACAAGACCAGTAACGGCAAATATATCGCCCCACAGGTGCTTGAGACCATGCTGGGACAGGACAAATTCATTGAGCAGGTGGCCATCATCGGTGACGGACGCAAGTATGTGTCGGCCCTCATCGTTCCCGACTTCGAGGAACTGAAAGCATATGCCGACAAGAAGCATATCGAATACCATTCCATCGAGGAACTGGTGAACAACTCCGACATCCACAAGATGATTGAAGCCCGCATCAACGACTACCAAAAAGATCTCGCTGCCTACGAACAAATCAAGCGATTCGTGCTCCTACCCAAGGCCTTCACGATGGAGAGCGGCGAGTTGACAAACACGTTGAAAATCCGTCGCGCGGTCATAAACAAGCGCTATCGTCCGTTGATTGACGCGATGTATGCCGCCGACTTCCGAAAAAAGAAAGACAAACAAGAAAATTAGGCTTTAGGTTTGAGGCTTCAGAATTGAAGTCTGCGTCATCGCACGCTACTGTCATCTGAAACCTAAAAACTGAAAACTGAACAATAATGATTACTCAAGAACAACTCAAGGAACTACAACAACGCAAAGAGGACCTCAAGCGCTATCTTGACATCGATGGCAAGAAGATTGAAGTCGAGGAAGAAGAATTACGCACCCATGTGCCCGACTTCTGGCAAGACCAGAAAGCCGCCGAGGCACAGATGAAGAAAATCAAGTCGCTGCGCAACTGGATCAACGGCTGCGAAGAAGTAGAACTTGCCGTTGATGAGGTCGCCACGGGATTTGACTTCGTCAAGGAGGGACTCGTCGAGGAAAGTGAACTTGACAGCCTGTACAGCAAGGCGATGGCCATGCTCGAGAAAATGGAGCTGCGCAACATGCTGCGCCACGACGAGGACAAGATGGACGCGATATTAAAGATCAACTCGGGCGCTGGCGGCACCGAGAGCCAGGACTGGGCATCGATGCTGATGCGCATGTACCTGCGCTGGTGTGAGCGCCACGGCTACAAGACTTCCATTGAACACCTCATCGACGGTGACGAGGCAGGCATCAAGAGCGTGACCATCAGCATCGAGGGCGACTTTGCCTACGGCTACCTCAAGAGCGAGAACGGCGTGCACCGCCTGGTGCGCGTGTCACCCTATAATGCCCAGGGCAAGCGCATGACCTCGTTTGCCTCGGTATTCGTTACCCCGCTGGTCGATGACACGATCGAAATCACCCTTGATCCCGCAAGGATTTCGTGGGACACCTTCCGCAGCGGCGGCGCTGGTGGCCAGAACGTGAACAAGGTGGAATCGGGTGTGCGTGTACGCTACCAGTACAAAGATCCCTATACGGGTGAAGAGGAGGAAATCCTGGTCGAGAACACCGAGACACGCGACCAGCCCAAGAACCGCGAGAACGCCCTCCGCAACTTGCGTTCTATCTTGTATAACAAGGAGTTGCAGCACCGCCAGGAAGAGCAGCGCAAGGTAGAGGACAGCAAGAAGAAAATTGAATGGGGCAGCCAGATTCGCAGCTACGTGTTTGATGACCGCCGCGTGAAGGACCATCGCACCAATCACCAGACCAGCGACGTGGGTGGCGTGATGGACGGTGATCTGGACGACTTCATCAAAGCCTACCTCATGGAGTTCGCCGAAAGCTGATTTCTTATTAGGCGTTAGGTGTTAGGTTTTAGGCTTTAGGGGAACTTGGTTTACTCTGTGGAGCGACTTTTTTTATAAAAACCATATCATCACAAGATAGATGAACGAGAAATTTACCATCGTTAAGGTTAGCGGAAAGATTGTCGAGAAAGCCGACGAACTGCGCACCTTTGTCAAGGCATTTGCCGCCATCAAGGGTAAGAAAATGCTCATCTTCAGTGGCAACATGATGGCGCAAGAGATTGGCAACAAGTTGGGTATCAAGACCAAACTCATCGATGACCGCCCCGTGGTGGACGCAGGAACGCTCAAACTGCTCACCATGGTCTATGGCGGACTGGTGAGCCGCCTGTTTGTCTCGCTGCTGCAAGGCAACAAGGTCAATGCCCTGGGCGTCACCGGAGCCGACATGAACCTGGTCACCAGCGCCAAATTGACTGACGGCAAATTGGGTGACACCGGACAGGTGCGGCACGTCAACACCGCAGGAATCGCCCAACTGCTTGATGCAGGCATCGTGCCCGTGCTCGCGCCCATCACCCATGACGGTCGCGGCAACCTGCTGTTCAACGAGACCGATGCCATGGCTGCCGAAATTGCGCGCGCACTGGTGCTGCGCTACGATATCACGCTCATCTATTGCTTTGAGAAGAAAGGTGTCCTGCTCAACCCGAGCGACCCTGACAGCGTGGTGGCCAACCTCCGTCGCACACAGTATAAGACCCTGCGCGACATGGACATCATCAATGACTGGTTTGTCAACAAGTTGGACAACGCCTTCACTGCCATCGACCGTGGCGTGAAAGAGGTCATCATCACTAGCCCCTCACAGTTGGGCCAACCCGACAAGGGCACCCACATCAAGGGCTGACCTACAGATTGGCACGCGATTTGCACAACGATGTCGCAAAACGATAACTTAATCTTTAAACTTTAAACTCTGCTATAGACTCATGAAGGTTGCTATTGTTGGCGCCAGCGGCGCAGTGGGACAGGAATTCATGCGTGTCCTAGACGAACAAAATTTCCCTGTGACAGAACTCGTCCTTTTCGGTTCGGAACGCAGTGCAGGACGCATTTTCACGTTCCGTGGCAAGGACTACGTGGTTAAACTCCTGCAGCACAACGATGACTTCAAGGACATCGACATCGCCTTTGTCGCCATGGGTGCCGGCCCTGCCCGCGAGTTTGCCCCCACCATCACCAAGCACGGCTGCATCATGATTGACAACAGCAGCGCGTTCCGCATGGACGACGATGTGCCCCTGGTGGTACCCGAGGTGAACGGCGAGGACGCCTTGAACACGCCTCGCAACATCATCGCCAACCCCAACTGCTCGACCATCATCATGGTCGTTGCCCTCAAGCCGCTCGACGACCTGTCGCACATCAAGAATGTGCAGGTGGCCACCTATCAGGCAGCCAGCGGCGCCGGCATGGAAGCGATGTATGAGCTAGCGCTGCAGACCAGCGAAATCGCTGTCGGCAAGGAAGAGCTGACCGTGCGCCACTTCCAGCACGAGCTGGCCTACAACGTCATTCCTCACATCGACATCTTCATGGACAACGACTATACCCGCGAGGAGATGAAGATGGTTAGAGAGACCTGCAAAATCATGCACAGCGACATCCGCGTGAGCGCCACGTGCGTACGCGTCCCCGTCATGCGCGCCCATAGCGAGGCCGTGTGGATCGAGTGCGAGAAACCCATCACCCCCGAAGAAGCCCGCGCAGCCCTGCAACTGGCTCCCGGCGTCGTTGTCGTGGACGACCCGCGCAGCAACCGCTACCCCATGCCCATCGACTGCTCTGGCAAGGATCCCGTCTATGTGGGACGCATCCGTGAGGACACCAGCAGCGACAACGGCCTGACCTTCTGGCTCTGCGGCGACCAAATCAAGAAGGGCGCAGCCCTCAACGCCGTCCAAATCGGCCAATACCTCATCGCCCACCGCAAGAAATAACTCCGGCCACGCCTCGGGCGTGACCCCTACGTCATAAAAAAGTCATCAAAGGGACAGTTCCCTTTGATGACTTTTTCTCTCATTACAGGCCCGTTTTTTACGTGATATACCTCATCACATATTCCAGTCGGGGACTGTGACACTTGGGGCAGAACAACGGATCATCGTTGCCTTTCAGGATATTCTCCTCTTTCTTCCTAATGACCTCGCCACATTCCGGACAGATGAAATCCTCGGTCGATTCGCCAAATTCATGAAATTAGCATTAGCCCCGCAGGGTTTGGTTTAGCAAAAGCTAAAGGTTGGGCCAACTTCTATATCATTGCCTTACATATAAGAGGTGTCCAGGCTGTCGGTCGGTGGAACCTCAAAGCGGGTGCCGGTGGACTCATGGATGCGCCGGCGCACCTTGTCGCTCATGCCGGGACGGGTGAGGCGGGGGCGGAAACCGCTGGAGTTGCGCAGGTACTGTCCGTTCTCCTCCTGGCGGATGACACCGTCGTTATACTTCACAATCATGTGATAGGCCATCTGACGCCAGCGCTTCACCATCTGGTCGCCCAACTCGCAGCCGTAGTCGGTCAATAGGTCGAGCGCTGCGCTACGGTTGCTCTTCATCAATTCCAGAGCCCGTGCCTCGACCTCGGGTTGACGGGCGAAATAGCTAGCCTGCAACGAGTCACGCACCTGCTGCAGTTCGGGATAGAGCAGGCTCCAACGGGGATAGACCATATTGCTGACCCAGTTGCACACCCAGTAGGCGCTCTCGTCACTGAAGGTGTAGGCATCGGCCTTGGGGTCATTGTAGCAGTGCGGCACACGGTTGGCACAGCAATAGACCGGAGTATAGGCCACCATGCCACTGTCGTCGTTGCCCCACCAGATGACGCCGCCCACCTCGCGCGGCATGAAACCTCGTAACTGGCACACCCAGGTGAAAGCGGTGTGCGTCGTGGCCACCGAGCGCTCGTGGAACAGGATCGTGCCATCATCGTCATAGCGCGACGGCTGCGGACGGAAGGGGCTGTCGTAGATTCCCGCACCCGGGTCGTCGTCCATAGCAAAGGGCGTTCCCTCGAAACGGTCCTGCAGACACGCGATGACGTCGCCCACAGCAACAGGCTTGTCGGGAATGATCCACATGGGCAACGGCTCGACATCGCTCATGGGCAGCTTGCCCTCGACATAGGGCAGGTAGCGGTCCATGCCCGTGGCCAGATGGCGGTAGATGGCCCAGACGCGGGAGTCACCCAGACGCCGACCGCCGAAAGTGGGCGGATTGTAGGCGTCACAGAAGCTGAATTCACGGTCCTTGCCCTTGAAGTAGCCTCGCTGGCGGGCAAAACTGATGCAGTTAGGCGAAATCTTCACGTTGGCCGTGTCGGTCAGGTCCACCCGGCGGATGCGGCTCTGGTTGGCATGTGCCATTACAGCATTGTCGGGAACACGCACGGCAATCCACACGACGCTCTTGCTGCCCGGCCCGCAGCCCGACATCTCGAGCACCCACGCCTCATCGGGGTCGCACACCGTGAACGACTCGCCCGAGCTGCAGAAGCCGTACTTCTCGGCAAGGCCCGTCATCACAGCGATGGCCTCGCGCGCCGTACGGGCGCGTTGCAGGCCCAGGTCCATGAGCGAGCCGTAGTCGATGATACCCGTGTCATCAATCAGTTCCTCACGTCCCTCGAACGTCGATTCGCCGATAGCCACTTGCCACTCGTTGATGTTGCCAGTGACCAGGTAGGTCTCGGGTGCCTCGGGGATCTCCCCGTGGTACACGCGCGAGTCGCGGTCATAAATCTTGCGCATCGTGCCAGTGGGATGCTTGCCCGCCTCGTAGCGGTACATCTTGTGGCAGGCGCCCCACGAGTCGATGTTGTAGGTGCACATCACCGAGCCGTCGGCACTCGCCTTCTTGCCCACGAGGATGCTCGTGCAGGCTTCTCCCTGCGGCAGGCAGAGCGCCATGGCCGCCAACAATACAAGAAATCGCTTGATCTGTTCCATTTTCATCATCATTTATTGGGCGAAGATAGTATGATTTATTGAAAAATGCAATTTCCCATCACCAATTCCGAAGCACGAACCACCCAAAAACAAAACGCAACCACCTGAATTCATGGCGATTGCGTCCCAATTCCTTCAATCATCACTACTCATTCCATATCATCTTGGTTGTCATTTTTGGCAACCGCTTTTTAGTCGCTATGACCTTATTCTTGCTGAAAAACACCATTCTGAGGATTGTGGAGCATTGGATTTTGGGTACTTTTGCCATGAAAAAAAGTCTCACCTGAGTGTGAAAAAACGCACCCTTCATGTGTCATTGATGTAGAGAGACGATACCGATATGAATGACAAGAGCATACTTGAGGGCCTGTTCAGGCAACATTACGGCAAGATGATACATCTGGCCAGAACCTTGCTGCACGATGATGCCGAGGCCCAAGACGTAGTCCAGGACGTGTTTGCCCGCCTGCTGGAAAATGAATACCAGATGACAGGCAGCAAGACCGAGGCCTACTTGATGAGCGCCGTGCGCAACGGTTGCCTCAACCACATCAGGAAAATGCAGTTGCGGGAGCGGTTCAAGCACCTCCATCCACTGGACGAGGCGGATGACACGCGCCCCATCGAGGAAGTGCTGGCCGAACTTGACCGGATTAACGCCATCGTCGATGGCCAAATCGAGGAGCCGCAACGTACCATCTTCCGTCTGCGCTTTGACGAGGAGTTGACCTTCCAGGAAATCGCCAAACGCCTTGACATAAGCGTGGGCGCCGTCTATAAGTACTTGCGTCAGTGTATCAATCGCATCAAGAGTTTAATCTAATGACACCAACCGCAATGGAAACGAACAACAACATCGACCGTCTGCTGGCAATGCTGGATCATCCCGAGCGTTACAGCGAACAAGAAATCATGGATACCGTCAACCATGACGACGAGACGCGCGAGTTCTACCGCAGCCTCACCCAATCATCCCGTGCCCGTCGCAGCCAGGGCAGCCATTCCCAACCCGTGGACGTGGACAAGGCCTGGGAGCAATTTGAGCAAACGCATCTGGCAACGCAAAAGCACGGACACTTATGGCAAAGAGTAGCCGCGACCGTGCTTGGCGTGCTGATGATGTCGGGCATCGCATGGGCAACGGTTTACACCGTACGCCATTTCACCTCCACTGACACATCCAAACAAAAGACTGAAAAAGTCGCCAACACTTCCCAGACCGAAGCAGAAGCAGGGACTAACCTTGGCGTGGCCGACACGTCAGCGACCGAGAGCGAAGCGCCTGTGGTGTTTGACAACACTCCGCTGGAACAGATGCTCAGCGAGATAGCGGCCTACTACGGCATGACGGTCGAGTTCCAGAACGACGATGCCCGCAACCTGCGTTTCCACTTCGTGTGGAACAAGAGTGACGGCCTGGTAAAAGTGTTAGAGGACATGAACCATTTTGAGAGTGTAACCATTGAGCAAACAGATAACCGATTAATCGTGCAGTAAGACCATGAGAAAAACCATTATTTTCCTTGTGTGCTGCATGACCCTTGTCGCAGCACAGGCCCAGCGTGTGACCCGCAACTACCGCGACGTGTCGATTGCCGACGCCCTGCGCCAGCTGGCCGAAGAATCACGCGACTACACCATCTACTTCCTCTATAATGAACTGGAGGACTTTACAATTACCACCCACATCAAAAACAAACCCGTTCCCGAGGCCATCCGCCAGATGATCGGCTTCTACCCCATCCGCATGACCCAGGGAGAGAAGGGAGAAATCTATGTGGAGTGCATTCACAAGACCGAGCACCACTTGAAGGGGCTGGTGGTTGACGAGAACAACTTGCCGCTACCCTATGCCAACGTCACCCTGCTCAATCCTGCCGACTCGACGATGGTGAGCGGCGGCGTGACCAACGAGAGCGGACACTTCGTCATCCCCAACGACCACGGCAAGGTCATCGCCCGCATCACCTACGTCGGCTACAAACCCGCCTATCGCCAGTGCGCCCGCGACAACATCGGCACCATCAAGATGCAACCCGACAAGTACACCCTGGACGGTGTGACAGTCAAGGGTTCCAAGCGATTAACCCGCCCAACCGATCGTGGTTTGCTGGCAAATGTGCAAGGCACCGTTTTGGAACAATTCGGTTCGGTGACCGAGATGCTATCCCATCTTCCCTTGATGATGGGTGATGGAACCATCGCAGGCCACGGCAAGCCCGAAATCTACATCAACAACAAGAAAGTGCGTGACAACTCTGAACTCGACCGTTACCGCGCCGACGAAATCCTTTCTGCCGAGATCATCACCAATCCCGGGCCTGAATACGGCGCAGACGTGACCTCAGTCATCCGCCTGAAGACCGTGCGCAAGGCTGGTGAAGGCTGGAGCGGAAACTTCTCTGCCGCCTACCGTCAAGGCAAAGAATACTACGCCAACATCAATGCAGCTCTGAACTACCGCCTGCGCAACGTCATGGACTTCTTTGCCCGTGGTTACCTGAACGATAATAATTTGGCGATTGATGCGACAGCTCAGGACCAATTGCAGGCCTCTTCCACATGGGATTACCAGAAAGATGCATCCTGGCTTTTCAGAATGAAGTATTATTTTGCCGACTTAGGCTGGAACTGGGTAATCAACGATAACCATTCGGTTGGTCTGACTTACACGGCCTTCAATTATATTGGCAACAGTCTCACCCGTCGCGAGATGGACGAGCAGACATGGCAAGACGGAGTAGTCGTCGATGGTGGTCACAGCAAGACAAATACGGTGGAGAAGCCACGCATGAGACACACGGTTAATGCCTACTACGTAGGCAATGTCGGCAAATGGAACATCGACTTCAGCGCAGATTTCTATCAGGCGAAGTCAATCAACGAAATGGAGGGTGGTACTGAAGGCTCAACTACCATCAGTAGCCAAACGAACTCAAATAATCGCCTATTGGCCGAAAAACTGGTCATCACAGCACCTGTACCAAAAGGGAAACTGACCTTTGGCGAAGAAGCCTCATTGGTTCATCGCACTCACGATTTCATCCAAAGTGGCTTCTCAGCCGATAGTCATGTGAAACAAGAAACATCAATCTGGTCGCTTTTTGCCAACTACTCATTGCGACTGGGCAAATTCTCGATGAGCACAGGCCTGAGATGGCAAAATGAGCATAACATTTATGACATCGGAGGCCAACGGAATGATGAGATGAGTCCTGACTATTCAGTACTGATCCCGCGTGTATCGCTGGCTTATAACTCAGAAAAATGGCAGCACCGGTTGTCTTATAATTGTTCGCGATATAATCCACAGTATAGCCTATTGTCTTCCTCGGTCAATTATCGCAGTAAGTACGAGTACGATACAGGCAATCCATTATTGAAACCGCAGACTCATCACAATTTCTCGTGGACTTCTTCATGGAAGTGGATAAATGCAGAAGCATACTATCAATATCACAAAAATACGATACGTTCCTTCCAGACGGCCTATGATGACGAGAATCATCCTGGCGTTGTCATCATGGACTACCGCAACACGCCCAAACAGGAGTATTATGGCATTACATTAAATTTCACGCCTAAAGTGGATATTTGGCAGATGAACTATTCGGCAGACCTCTATTTCTGCAACGATGATGTTTATCCATTGGGTATTACTCACAAGTGGAATGGGCTTATTGCCGTTATAACGCTTGACAACACCTTCTCGTTACCACACTCATGGCTCTTGAATGTCAAAGGAGGTTTCACTCCTTACAATGAATCAGGCCCCTGCCAGACCGAAGCTAATGGCTACCTGAATCTGCGTCTGGGTAAGCAGTTCCTTAAGGACAAAAGTTTGAGTGTTGCCATCCTTGCTAACGATATTTTCAAAACTAATTACATGGAGCGAGTTGCCTATGGCGGCATCAACTTCCGCACCCAATATCACGAGTATCAAGACAAGCGTCGCTTCGGCATCGACATTTCTTGGAAATTCAACGCCACCCGCAGCCGCTACAAGGGCAGCCATGCCGGTCAAGACGAGCGCAACCGATTGTAGAAACTAACGCACAGAAATAGCTTCAATACAGAGTTCAGCCGAGGGACAGTGACACATCCTCGGCTGAGCAATTGATTACCTGTTGGACTTGGCGTTACTTGGGATATTTGCTTTTTCAGAAAAATGGTTGTATTTTTACGCCAGAATAATAGATAAAATCCATTAAAAGTAATGAATAACGCAGATTTTTGGGCATCAGTCCGCTCTATTATAGCCGATGGCTTTACGCCCGATGGTCTGCAAAAACTTGACCGTTATGCAGAGTAATTCATCAGCAACGCGTTGGTATATCAACGATTTTCACCGCAGGAACACCATGGCTGACAAGAATTAAAATACCTAGCAACAAATTAGTTAAATACGTAAAATTCGCATTAGCCCCGCAGGGTTCAGAGGCTCATCTTTATTATTCCCTTATTTTTAACGGGACACAAGTGTCTTCAATAATATAAAGTTGTTATTGTTGTTTAACGTTGCTTATGGTTGTTTGAAAAAGTCAGCGTGCGGATGCCCTTCGTATAATTCGTGAAATTCGCATTAGCCCCGCAGGGTTCAGAGGCTATTCCCTTATTTTAACGGGACACAAGTGTCCATGAATAGAAAAATCCCTCACACCCGCGATGAGCATGAGGGATGTAACTTGAGTTTGCTTAATAGCTTAATTCCAAGTGCCGCCGAGCAGGTAGTCGATCAGGGCGGTCACGTCGCTGATGGTTACGTTAGTGTCCTGGTTGCAATCGGCAGCGGGATTATCGATGGTACCGCCGCCCAGCAGCAGGTCGATCAGGGCGGTCACGTCGCTGATGGTCACGCTGCCGTCGCCGTTCACGTCGCCGCGCTGGCTGGCATTCTTGTCGGTGAAGTAGCCCGGGTTGCTGGGTCCGCCGTCGATGTGGGCATAATCGGCTCCCGTATGGGCGGGATCATAGGCCGTGCCCTGGCCACCCACCAGGCTCGTACAGCCAGTAAACGTACCTGAAGGATTTAACAATAACAACGATGCTATGCTCCATTCATCACTCACATAGATGGTCTGCAGATGATCGCAGTCACTGAACATGCTGGCCATATTTTCTACCTTGGCAGTGTTGAAACTTCCCAAGTCAAGGCGTTTCAAGCCATGGCAGTTTGAGAACATGTAGTACATGTCTGTCACATTGGCAGTGTTGAAACTACTCAAGTCAAGGCTCGGCAATATTTCGCAGTAAGCGAACATACAATTCATGTCGGTCACCTCACTGGTGTTCAGGTATTTCATACCCTCGATGGCTTCGAGGTTGAGCATGCCTCCAAACCAATAGTATGTACTTGTGGGTCGAGCGCCAGCAAACGACGGGTCGAATACCACCTTCCTGACATCTTTGGATATGTCATCGATGCGCCAGCCGGGCCGGTTACCGCCCGTGTTCAGATCGTAGATCGTGCCTTGGCGGATTTCTCGCAAGCGGTCGTAGTAGAACGTCAGGGTATTATTCTCCGGCGTGTAGTAGGCATAGGCCTTGGCTTCATGAAAATAGCCCGGGTTGCTGGGGCCGCCGTCGACGTGGGCATAGGTCTTGTCCTTCGGGTTGGATTCGTTGTAGGTCGTGCCCTGAGCGCCCACTATACTAAGGAGGTAATGGAACATATGGTTGGAATTCTCTACAGCCTCAGTTGTCCAGCCCTCGCCAACATAAATAGTATTTAGGCTGATGCAGTCGTAGAACATATCATTCATTTCGGTCACCTTGGATGTGTTGAAAGTGCTCAGGTCAAGGATTTTCAGAGCAATACAGCCATGGAACATATAGCCCATAATGGTCACCTCGCTAGTGTTCAGGTACTCAATGCCCTCGATGGTTTCAAGGCTTTCCATGTTATAGAACCAGCAGAAAGTGCTCGTCGGGCGGGCATCAGCGAATGAGGGATCAAAGACCACCTTGGTCACATTGTAATTGGTCTCGTCAGTTTCCCAACCAGTGTCGTTGTGGCCCGTGTTCAGGTCGTAGGTGGTGCCTGGGCGACTGCTACGCTCGTTGTCGTAGTAGAAAGTGAACGTCGTATTCTCCGGTGTGTACACTGCATAGGCCTCCTGGGCACTGGCGCCTAGGGCGCACACCACAGCCGTCACCAGGACGACCAGACGAAAAAGTAACAAATTCTTCATATTATAGCATTTAAACATGTGAATAATGTATTTTGCCGCAAATTTAGCAATAATATTTGTTACATCCTATCGGAATACCCGATTTCGGCACTGCTTGGGCAAAAATCACACACGAACAGGCCCCGCGAAGGCGCCAAGCCGCTATGCTTTTCGTCGGAAAATCTTTAGGTCAACAAATTCATCGAATTAAACGAAGGCATCTGCACCCCTATTACTTGGAGCGCAGATGCCAATTCATGATTTCTAATTCCTAACTCCTAATTACCAATGGTTGGAGAGCAGGTAGTCGATCAGGGCGGTGACGTCGCTGATATTGATACTGCCATCCTGATTGCAATCAGCGCCAGTCTGGTTAATGTCCGAGGCATCGCCACTGAGCAAGTAGTCGATGAGGGCCGTCACGTCGGCGATGTTCACGACAACGTCGCCGTTCACATCACCACGTAGACCTGCCTGACCCGCTGCGGTAAAGTAGCCCGGGTTATCGGGGCCGCCGTCGATGTGGGCATACTCCGACCTGATGTGGGCGGGATCGAAGGTCGTACCCTTACCGCCAACGAGGCTGTTGCATTCCATGAACATCTGAAAGTCGTCACTCACTGACGCGGTGCTCCAACCATCGCCGACATAGATGGTTTGCAGTGCGTGACATAGAGCGAAAAGATTTCTCATGCCTCTCACCTTGGCCGTGTTGAAACTACTCAAGTCAAGACTCTTAATTTTATTGCAATGAATGAACATACCTCCCATAAAGGTCACCTCTTCGGTGTTAAAGTGACTCAAGTCGAGGCTTGTCAATTCGTTGCAAGCAGCAAACATATATTCCATATTGGTCACCTCACTGGTGTTCAGGTATTCCAAGCCTGTGATAGACTCAAGTAACTCCATATCGAGAAACCAGCTGTAGGTGGTCGTCGGGCGGGCATCGGCAAACGAGGGGTCAATGACCGCATACTTCACTTGCATACAGGTTTGATCATCATACCAATCGGGGTTGTTTCTTCCCGTGTTCAGGTTGTAGGTCTTGCCCGAGCGGGTGCCGCGCAGGTGGTCGTAGTAGAACGTCAGCGTCTCATCCTCAGCCGTGAACACTACATAAGCCTTAGGTGCATAGGGATCGGTCAAGTAGCCGGGGTTGTCGGCACCGCCGTCGATGTGGGCATAGGAGGCATTCACGTGGTTGGCATCGTAGGCCGTGCCCTCACCACCAACGAGGCTGCTGCAGTCCATGAACATCAGATAGTCTTCGCTTAAGGCAGCGGTGCTCCAACCATCACTCACATTGATGGTTTGCAGACTGGAACATCCATTGAACATCTCGAGCATGTTGGTCACATTGGAGGTGTTGAAACTGTACAGGTCCAGACTCGTTATTTTTGTACAGGAATTGAACATTCCTGCCATATATTCCACTTTATCGGTGTTGAAGTTGCTCACATCAATGCTCGTCAGTTCGCTGCAGTTACCGAACATGCGAATCATCGTGGTCACCTCGCTGGTGTTCAGATAATTCAGGCCCGTGATGGACTGAAGGCTATTCATGCCATCAAACCATGCGCAGGTGGTCGTCGGGCGGGCATCGGCGAACGAGGGGTCAAAGACGGCCTGCGTCACCTGTTGATAAGTGTTGTCATTTACCCAACCGGGAGGAATAATGCCCTCGTTCAAGTCATAGATGATTGTCCCCTCGCGGGAATCACGCTGGTCGTCGCAGTAGAACGTCAGCGTCGTGTTCTCCTCGGTGTACACAACATAGGCCTCTTTCCATTCAGTGAAGTAACCCGGGTTGCTCGGGCCGCCGTCGATGTGGGCATAGGTATCGTCCCTCGGGTTGGATTCACTATAGGTTGTGCCCTGACCGCCCACCAGACTGGTACAGCCATGGAACATTAATGTGGCGTTTATTACAGCCGCTGTGTTCCAATCATTGCCCGCATAGATGGTGCGCAGATTGTCGCAGTTAAAGAACATCCAGTGCATATCGGTCACATTGGACGTATTGAAACTGCTCAGGTTAGTGCTCCGCAAGTTGGTGCAGAAGTAGAACATCTCGCTCATGTCGGTCACATTGCGCGTGTCGAAACTGCGCAAGTCAAGGCTCGTCAGCCCATAGCAGGCAGTGAACATATTTTGCATATTGGTCACCTTGGACGTGTTGAAATGGCTCATATCAATGCTCGCCAATGTTATACAGCCATAGAACATTTCACCCATATTGGTCACCTCGCTGGTGTTCAGGTAACTGAGTCCCGTAATGGACCTGAGATTTTCCATATCACGAAACCATGCAGATGTACTCGTCGGGCGGGCATCGGCGAACGAGGGGTCAAAGACCACGTTAGTCACTTGTTCGACGATTGGGTCATTTGAATCCGACCAAGCGGGTGTGTCATTACCCGTGTTCAGGTCATAGGTTGTGCCCGGGCGGCTATTGCTCAGGTCGTCGTAGTAGAACGTCAGCGTCGTGTTCGACGACGTGTAGCAGGCATAGGGCATGGTTACTGCACTGAGGTAACCCGGGTGGTCGGTGCCGCCGTCGATGTGGGCATAGTCGGCATCCACATGGGCGGCGTCGTAGGCCGTGCCCTTGCCACCCACGAGACTGGTACAGTCCTTGAACACATTATGAGAGCCGGTGAGAGCCATGTCAGTCAGTTTCCAGCCATCGCCAACATAGATGGTCTGCAGAGCACCGCAACTCCTGAACATATCGCTCATGTCGGTCACCTTCGAGATGTTGAATTTTTCCAGGTTCAGGCTTGTCAACTTATAGCAGCGGTTAAACATGTTATCCATGCGCACCACCTCGCTTGTGTTCAAGTACTCCAGACCGGTGAGGGTTTCAAGGTTCCTCATTTCGGAGAACCAGTAGAAGGTGCTCGTCGGGCGCGCAGCCTCAAACGAGGGGTCAAAGACCACCTGTTTCACATTGAGATTGGTAAAATCGGTAACCCAACCGGGATCAACGGGGCCATCGTTCAAGTCGTAGGTCGCACCCGAGCGGCCGCTGCGATCGTTGTCGTAGTAGAACGACAGCGTCGTGTTGCCAGATGTGTACACAACATAAGCCTCGGGAACCTTCTCGGTGAAGTAGCCAGGGTTGCTGGGGCCACCATCGATGTGGGCATAGGTCTTGTCCATCGGGTTGGACATGTCCCAAGTCGTGCCCTGGCCGCCCACCAAGCTGTTACATTCTAGGAACATCCATCTAGATAATTCCACGGCAGTAGTGTTCCAGCCACTGCCCACATAGATGGTCTGCAGACTGGTACATTCTGAGAACATGTTTTCCATATCGGTCACATTGGACGTGCTGAAAGTGCTCAAATCAAGACTCGTCAGTCCACTGCTGAATTCGAACATGTCATGCATAATGGTCACCTGGGACGTGTTAAAGTGGCTCAAGTCAAGGCTCGTCAAATTTCCACAGTCACTAAACATATAAGCCATATTGGTCACTTCGCTGGTGTTCAGGTACTCCATGCCCGTGATGGATTGAAGGCTCTTCATTTCATAAAACCAGCCGTAGGTGGTCGTCGGGCGAGCATCAGCAAACGAGGGGTCAAAGACAACTTTGGTCACATTGACATCGGTGCCGTCGGTGTCCCAACCGGTATCGGTGACGCCCTCGTTCAAGTCGTAGGTCGTGCCGGTGCGGCTACTGCGATCGTTGTCGTAGTAGAATGTCAGCGTGGTGTTCTCAGACGTGTACACAGCATAGGCCTCTTGGGCTCTGACGCCGAGGGCGCACATCACAGCCGTCACCACAACGGCCAGACGAAAGAGTAGTTTCTTGCTCATAGTTATCAGGATTTATTGGTTAATATAATATTGTTGGCGGTTTGGAGTATCTTGTGAGATGCTGACCACAAAGGTAATAAAGTTTTTTCAATTCTCATCATCTATATGCCCATTTCAAGCTGTTCACGTTCGATTATAATACCTAGCATCAAATTAGTTAAATTCGTGAAATTCGCATTAGCCCCGTAGGGTTCAGAGGCACATCTTTATTATTCCCTTATTTTAACGAGACGCAAGTGGTTCCATGAATAGAAAAATCCCTCACGCCAAGAGGAGGAACTGAATATCAGCACTCAATTTTCGTCAAACTCACGTTAATTACTGATTTGCGTCCATACGTTCGTTCATTCAACTATACGTAAAAAGTGAAAAACAAACCAGATCACAGTCACCAGCACACCCATTCGCACGAACGGATAACAGATGAAACGACCGGCTGCGTGGGCAGCCGGTCATTTCATGTTTTTGATGTAGTGCCTCCGGTTTCGGATGGGACAGCCTAAGCCGCCCTTTTATACATCTCACTTGCTTAGAAAATCTTGTTCATATCGATGTTAATCTTCTGATTGTCGGGAGCATTGGGATCGAAAATGATGTCAATGCTGAAGGCACCAGTCTCGTAAATGTAAATGAGCCTATCTTCGGCGGGCCATGAGAAGGCATAAGAGTGATTAGTAACAATCCTGAAATAGATTTCGGTACCCTCCGGGAACCAACCGGCCTTGTTTAAACGGTAGATGCCATCAGCGCCTTTAGTCATGTTGTTGCGCTCGTCGTTGAGATCCCACTCGCTTTCAAACAGGTTGGGGGTGCCGACAACGGTGTAAACCGGTTCGGGCCAGGAGCCGCTCAACAAGTAGTCAATCAGGGTTGTCACGTCGGCGATGTTCAAGTTGCCGTCTGTGTTGCAGTCTGCATTGGACAGGGAGATGGCCGAGCCTTCGGCATTCAACAGGTAGTCGATCAGGGCTGTCACGTCTCTAATGTTTATGTCGAGGTCATCATTCACGTCACCGCGGGTGTAGGCAGGCCTCTTGGTGAGGTAGCCGGGATTGCTCGGGCCGCCGTCGATGTGGGCGTAGCCGCCATCAACATGACCGTCATTGAAGGTCGTGCCCTGGCCACCAACCAGGCTGTTACAGCCAGCGAACATGCGACCTGAATATAACAACGAAGCATTGCTCCATTCATCACCCACATAGATGG
>CACYQB010000024.1 GCA_902776435.1 uncultured Bacteroidales bacterium
CACACTCCGTTCCACAACCACTATCGTCCCCAGTTCTACATCCGTACCCTGGATGTAACCGGTGAGATCATGCTCCCCGCTGGTGTCGAGATGGTAATGCCTGGTGACAACGTCGAGATCGACGTCAAGCTGATCACTCCGGTTGCTTGCAGCGAAGGTCTGCGTTTCGCTATCCGTGAGGGTGGCCGCACCGTAGGTTCTGGTCAGATCACTGGCATCATCGAGGACTAATCAACAGTCTTCAACACCTGTCGAGGTCACTCGTGACCGAGACAAAAAATAAATGAAAGGGTCTGGCTCATGCCAGCCGGACCCTTTTAAAATACGGGAATAGCTCAGTTGGTAGAGCGACGGTCTCCAAAACCGTAGGTCGTGAGTTCGAGCCTTACTTCCCGTGCTAAATAAAGAGAATAAACAAATGAAGAAGTTTTTTGCTAACAGGCTTACGGATATCAAGGAATCTTATAACGAACTCGTTAATAAGGTTTCTTGGCCTACTAAGAGTGAACTGGCCAATAGTACCATTGTCGTGATGGTTGCTTCCATCATCGCGTCGCTGGTCATTTGGGTTATCGACCTCTGCATCAATGAAGTGATGCACCTCGTTTACGGCGTGGCCGCTTGATAAAGCAAGCTATCGCCAACCGGTCCGCTCTGCGGGCGGAAGTTTCATAACAAGCACTTTTTACAAACTGTCACAGCACAAGTCACAACTATGTCTCAGGGTAAGCATCAGTGGTACATTCTGCGTACTATCTCGGGCAAAGAGATGAAGGTCAAGGAGATGATCGAGGGTTACAGGAAGAACAATCCTGTGTACGCCGAGAACATCTCTCAGATTCTTGTCCCCACCGAGAAGGTTTACACTACGCGTGCCGGAAAGAAGGTCTTGAAAGAAAAGGTCATGTTTTCGGGCTACGTGTTTGTGAAGCTGGAGCTGATCCCGGACATCGAAGTGACGCTGCAGGACACCACCAACGTGGTGAACTTTGTGCGCTCCCGTGAGGGAGAACGTCGTCCCGAGCCCGTCCCCGAGCATCAGATTCTGACGATGCTGGGCCAGGCCGAGGCACGTGAGGCAGAGGCCGCCGACGCCGTCAACGACTATGTCGTTGGCGAGTCGGTCAAGGTCAACTTTGGCCCCTTCAGCGGCTTCATCGGTGAGATCAAGGAGATCAACCACGAGAAGCGTGAGCTGACGGTGATGGTTAAGGTGTTTGGCCGTGAGACGCCGCTCAAGTTGGATCATTCGCAAGTCGAACGTGAGTAACGACATTGTCGATGTTACGCAACTGTGTCGTTTACTTACTCTGTTTTTTTAACACCATATTTTAAATTGAATTTGTACAATGGCTAAAGAAATTGCTGGACAGATCAAATTGCAGATTAAGGGTGGGGCTGCAAACCCCTCGCCTCCCGTAGGTCCCGCGCTGGGTTCTAAGGGTATCAATATCATGGATTTTTGCAAGCAATTCAACGCCCGCACCCAGGGTAAGGCTGGCAAGGTGTTGCCCGTAGTCATCAGCTACTACGCCGACAAGAGTTTTGACTTCATCGTCAAGACTTCTCCCGTGCCCGTACAGCTGCTCGAGGCCGCTAAGGTTAAGAGTGGTTCCGGTGAGCCCAACCGCAAGAAGGTCGCATCGGTTACTTGGGATCAGGTGAAGGAAATTGCCGAAGACAAGATGCCTGATTTGAACTGTTTTACATTAGCCTCGGCTATGCGTATGGTGGCCGGAACAGCAAGAAGTATGGGTATCACTGTAAAGGGTCAATTCCCTGAGAACGTTTAAAAACTTTATTGATTATGAGTAAATTAACGAAAAATCAGAAGTTGTACAACGCGAAGGTTGAAACGGGGAAGGCTTACACCCTTGAGGAAGCTGCAGCATTGGTTAAGGAAATCACTTTCACCAAGTTTGACGCTTCTACCGATATTGACGTACGTCTTGGTGTAGATCCTCGTAAGGCCAACCAAATGGTTCGTGGCGTTGTGTCTCTGCCTCATGGCACTGGCAAGCAGGTTCGCGTCCTGGTTCTTTGTGGACCGGAGGCTGAAGCCGCTGCTAAGGAAGCCGGAGCAGAATATGTCGGTCTTGACGAGTACATCGACAAGATTAAGGGCGGATGGACTGACATTGATGTGATTATCACTCAGCCCCAGATCATGGGCAAGGTAGGTCCTCTCGGACGCATTCTCGGCCCCCGTGGCTTGATGCCTAACCCCAAGAGCGGCACCGTTACTCCTGACGTTGCAAAGGCTGTAAAAGAAGTGAAACAAGGTAAGATCGACTTTAAGGTCGATAAGGGTGGTATTGTACACACCTCCATCGGTAAGGTATCGTTCAGCCCCGAGCAGATCCGTGATAACGCCGCTGCGTTCATCAACACGCTCATCAAGCTGAAACCTGCCGCTGCTAAGGGTACGTACATCAAGAGCATTTATCTTTCGAGCACCATGAGCAAGGGCATCAAGGTAGATCCCAAGTCGATTGAGGCTTAAACATTTTAAAGTAGATTATCAGAAATGAAGAAGGAAGATAAGACCTTAATGATCGATAAGATCAAAGAGACTCTTGACAAGTATAGTGTAGTTTATCTGGCTAATACCACATCGTTGAACGCCGAGAAGACCGTGGACCTGCGCCGCGCTGCTTTCAAGGCTGGTATCAAGATGATGGTTGTCAAGAACACCCTGTTGAAGAAGGCCATGGATGCTTGTGACATCGACTACAGTGGCCTCTATGACTCCCTGGCTGGCCCCACTACCCTGTTGCTTAGCGACACTGGTAACGCGCCTGCTAAACTCATCAAGGAATTCCGCGGTAAGAAGGAGACCATTCCCGCATTCAAGGCTGCTTATGTCGAGGAGACCGTCTATGTTGGCGAGCAGAATCTCGACGCCCTCGTAGCCATCAAGAGCAAGAACGAGCTCATCGCCGATGTTGTGGCATTGCTGCAGTCGCCGGCCAAGAACGTTATCAGTGCTCTCCAGTCGGGTGGCAATAAGCTCCACGGAGTCCTGGAAACCTTATCCAAAAAAGAAAATTAATCAAAAAATAAAAACAAACAATTAAATCCATACTATTATGGCAGATTTGAAAGCTTTTGCAGAACAGTTAGTGAACCTTACCGTAAAGGAAGTTAACGAACTCGCTCAGATTTTGAAAGATGAATATGGCATCGAGCCCGCTGCTGCAGCTGTTGCTGTTGCTGCTGGTCCCGCTGCTGGTGGTGCCGCTGAGGCCGAAGAGAAGACCTCTTTTGATGTTGTCCTCAAGGCCGCTGGTGCACAGAAGCTCCAGGTGATCAAGAAGGTGAAAGAGCTCCTCAGCTTGGGTCTGAAGGACGCTAAGGACCTTGTTGACAAGGCTCCCGCAACCCTCAAGGAGGGTGCATCCAAGGACGAGGCCGAGGCTCTGAAGGCAGAGATCGAGGGCCTGGGTGCCGAGGTTGAATTGAAATAATAGCACCTGTTAACAGGTGTGTAGGTTAAGAACCACCACCACGAGTGGGTTCTTAACCTTTTTGTGTCAAAATTATCTAAATTTGACCTACACTACAAGATTCATCGGCATTGTCCCCGGCACGGGCAATTCCGAGCCGGGGACAATCCGCCCGATGATGACTGTACTTCAAGCGTTTGCGCGCTCATCACGCTACTGAAAAGAAGCGGTGCATAAACGGACTATTATTTCGCATTTCCACAATCTCACTTTTGAGTTCACATAACTTCTTTGTCAATGTCAGTTACCAATAAAGAACGAGTCAATTTCGCGCGAGTAAGAAATCCCTATCCCTATCCCGATTTCCTCGACGTGCAGTTACAGTCATTCCGTGATTTCCTGCAACTGGATACACCGACTGAAAAAAGAAAAAACGAGGGACTCTATAAAGTTTTTGCCGAGAATTTCCCCATCGAGGATACCCGCAACAACTTTAAACTCGAATTCCTTGACTATTATATCGACCCACCGCGCTATACCATCGACGAGTGTCTGGACATCGGCCTCACCTATAGCGTGCCCCTGAAGGCCAAGCTCAAGTTATACTGCACCGACCCTGACCACAACTTCCCGACCGAGATTCAGGACGTCTATCTGGGTTCTATCCCTTATATGACTGATAAGGGCACCTTTGTCATCAATGGTGCCGAACGTGTTGTAGTATCACAGCTGCACCGCTCGCCGGGCGTGTTCTTCGGTCAGAGCCTTCATGCCAACGGTACGAAGTTGTACTCGGCACGCATTATCCCCTTCCGCGGGTCGTGGATCGAGTTCGCAACCGACATCAACAATGTGATGTTTGCCTACATCGACCGTAAGAAGAAATTACCGGTGACCACCCTGCTGCGTGCCATCGGACTCGAGTCGGACAATGACATCATTCAAGTTTTTGGACTTGCCGAGGAGATCAAGGTCAACAAGACCAACCTCAAGAAGGCTGTGGGCCGCAAGCTCGCTGCCCGTGTCCTGCGTTCATGGAGTGAGGACTTTGTCGATGAGGATACCGGCGAGGTAGTAAGCATCGAGCGTAACGATGTCATCATCGACCGTGACACTGAACTTCAGGAGGAGAACATCGACGAGATTCTCGAGTCTGGTGTTGCTACCATCCTGTTGCATCGTGAGGATGTGAACACTGGTGATTACCAGATCATCTTCAACACTCTCAACAAGGATACCTGTAACAGTGGCAAGGAGGCGGTGAACTTCATCTACCGTCAGCTGCGTAACGCCGAGCCGCCCGATGACAATAGCGCCCGTGAGGTGATTACCAACCTCTTCTTCAGTGAGAAGCGCTATGACTTGGGCGAGGTGGGCCGTTTCCGTATTAACGCCAAGTTGGGCCTCGATACCGACCCCGAGAAGCGCGTCTTGACCAAGGAGGACATCATCGAGATCATTAAGTACCTCATCGGCTTGATTAACAGCAAGCAGGATGTGGATGATATCGACCACCTGAGCAACCGTCGTGTGCGCACCGTCGGTGAGCAGTTGTACAACCAGTTTGGCGTGGGCTTGGCTCGTATGGCCCGTACTATCCGTGAGCGCATGAATGTGCGCGACACCGAGCAGTTTGCACCCATCGACCTGATTAATGCCAAGACCATCTCTAGCGTAATCAACACGTTCTTCGGTACCAATGCGCTGTCACAGTTCATGGACCAGACCAACCCCCTGGCCGAGATTACCCACAAGCGCCGTATGAGCGCCCTCGGTCCTGGTGGTCTGTCGCGTGAGCGTGCCGGCTTCGAGGTGCGTGACGTTCACTACACCCACTATGGTCGTCTGTGTCCCATCGAGACCCCTGAGGGTCCCAACATTGGTCTGATCTCATCATTGTGTGTGTATGCCAAGATCAACAACCTCGGCTTCATTGAGACTCCTTACCGCAAGGTGGAGAACAGCCAGGTTGACCTCAAGAATGAGGACATCGTTTACCTCACTGCCGAGGAGGAGGAAGACCGCATCATCGCTCAGGGTAATGCCCCGTTGAACGAGGACGGTACCTTCGTGCGTGACCGTGTCAAGGCTCGCAAGAACGCCGACTTCCCCGTGGTAGCTCCCGAGGATGTGGAACTCATGGACGTTTCACCTCAACAGATCGCTTCGATTGCTGCTGCTCTGATTCCCTTCCTGGAGCATGACGATGCTAACCGCGCCCTGATGGGTGCGAACATGATGCGCCAGGCTGTGCCTCTGTTGCGCAGCGAGGCGCCCATCGTGGGTACCGGCATCGAGCAGCGCATGGCCTATGACAGCCGCACTCAGTTGCAGGCCGAGGGCGATGGCGTAGTAGAGTTTGTTGACGCCAGCGTTATCCGTATCCGCTATGACCGCACCGAGGACGAGGACTTTGTATCGTTCGACAGCGCAGTCAAGGAGTACAAGCTGCCCAAGTTCCGCAAGACCAACCAGAGCACGACCATCGACTTGCGCCCCCTGTGCAACGCTGGTGACCGTGTGACCAAGGGCCAAATCCTGACTGAGGGTTATTCCACCCAGAACGGCGAGCTCGCACTGGGCCGCAACCTCAAGGTGGCTTACATGCCCTGGAAGGGTTATAACTATGAGGACGCTATCGTGATCAACGAGCGCCTCGTGCGTGAGGACATTCTCACCAGCGTGCATGTGGACGAGTACACCCTCGAGGTGCGCGAGACCAAGCGCGGTATGGAGGAACTCACCAACGATATCCCCAACGTGAGCGAGGACGCCACTAAGGACCTCGACGAGCGTGGCATTATCCGCGTCGGTGCACATGTTATCCCTGGTGACATCCTTATCGGTAAGATCACGCCTAAGGGCGAGAGCGATCCCACGCCCGAGGAGAAACTGCTGCGTGCCATCTTTGGTGACAAGGCTGGTGACGTGAAGGACGCTTCGTTGAAGGCCAATCCGTCGCTCAAGGGCGTTGTGATCGGTACCCGCTTGTTCGCCCGTGCCATCAAGAAACGCACCCGTGGTGTGGATCCCGAAATCGAAGCTCTGGACGTTGCCTACAAGGCACGTCAGGAGGAACTGCGCGGTGTCCTGATCGAGAAACTGAACACACTGACCGAGGGTCGCATCTCACAGGGTGTGAAGAATTACATGGACGAGGAAGTCGTGCCCAAGGGCGAGAAGTTCACCCGTGAGATCATCATGGGCATCGAGAACTTCGACAGCATCAACTTGAGCCGTTGGACCGCCGACAACCACCGCAATGAGCTCATCCGTGCTACCGTCATGAACTACCTGCACAAGAGCAAGGCCTATGAGGCCGAACTCAAGCGCAAGAAGCTCGATATCAGTATCGGTGACGAGTTGCCCTCAGGCATCATGCAGCTGGCAAAGGTTTATATCGCCAAGAAGCGTAAAATCAGCGTCGGTGATAAGATGGCAGGTCGCCATGGTAACAAGGGTATTGTATCGCGCGTCGTGCGTCAGGAGGATATGCCCTTCCTCGCCGACGGTACTCCCGTTGACCTGGTACTGAACCCGCTGGGTGTGCCCTCGCGTATGAACCTGGGTCAGATCTTTGAGGCTGTCCTCGGTTGGGCAGGACGTGAACTCGACGTGAAGTTCGCTACCCCCATCTTCGACGGTTGCAGCCTTGATGACCTCAACGCATGGACCGACAAGGCTGGTCTGCCGCGCGCCGGTACGACCCAGCTCTATGACGGCGCCACTGGCGAGCCCTTCGACCAGAAGGCTACCGTGGGTGTGACCTACTTCTTGAAACTCGGTCACATGGTCGAGGACAAGATGCACGCCCGCTCGATTGGCCCGTACAGCCTCATCACCCAGCAGCCCCTCGGCGGTAAAGCCCAGTTTGGTGGCCAGCGCTTTGGTGAAATGGAGGTTTGGGCACTGGAGGCCTTCGGCGCCAGTCATGTGCTTCAGGAGATCCTCACCGTCAAGAGTGACGATGTTGTGGGCCGCAGCAAGGCCTACGAGGCCATCGTCAAGGGTGATCCCATGCCCACTCCGGGCATTCCCGAGTCGCTCAACGTGCTGTTGCACGAGCTGCGTGGACTGTGTCTGAATGTGAAACTCGATTAATAACGCTTTCTCTACTATGGCTTTCAAGAAAGATACAAAGATAAAGAACAATTTCACCAAGATCACCATCAGTCTGGCTTCGCCCGACGAGATCCTGGAGAATTCACATGGTGAGGTCCTCAAGCCCGAAACCATCAATTACCGTACCTACAAGCCCGAGCGTGACGGTCTGTTCTGCGAGCGCATCTTCGGTCCCGTGAAGGACTATGAGTGCCATTGCGGTAAGTACAAGCGCATCCGTTACAAGGGTATCGTCTGTGACCACTGCGGTGTTGAGGTGACCGAGAAGAAGGTTCGCCGCGAGCGCAGCGGACACATCGAGCTCGTCGTGCCTGTGGCTCACATCTGGTACTTCCGTTCATTGCCCAACAAGATTGGCTACCTGCTGGGAATCCCCACCAAGAAGCTCGACATGATCATCTACTATGAGCGTTATGTCGTGATCAATCCTGCTGGTGTCAAGTACGAGAACGGTACCGAGAGCCGCGAGTTGCAGAAGTACGACCTCCTGACCGAGGACGAGTACGTTGCCATCATGGAGAAGCTTCCCAAGGACAACCAGTCCCTGGAAAATGATAATCCCGACAAGTTCATCGCCAAGATGGGCGCCGAGGCCATTTATGATCTCCTTGCCGAACTTGACCTGGACTCGTTGGCCAACACATTGCGTGACCGCGCCTATAAGGAGAACTCGCAGCAGCGCAAGACCGAGGCCCTCAAGCGCCTGCAGGTTGTGGAGTCATTCCGCGCCAGCAAGGGCATGAACCGCCCCGAGTGGATGATCCTCAAGGTCATCCCCGTCATCCCGCCCGAGTTGCGTCCCCTTATCCCGCTGGATGGTGGCCGCTTCGCCACCAGTGACGTCAACGACCTGTATCGTCGCGTCATCATCCGCAATACCCGCCTGAAACGACTCATCGAGATTAAGGCTCCCGAGGTCATCATGCGCAACGAGAAGCGTATGCTTCAAGAGGCTGTGGACTCACTGCTGGACAACTCGCGCAAGTCGAGTGCAGTCAAGAGTGATGCCAACCGTCCCCTCAAGTCGCTGAGCGATAGCCTCAAGGGAAAGCAGGGCCGTTTCCGTCAGAATCTGCTCGGTAAGCGTGTGGACTACTCAGCCCGCTCGGTTATCGTCGTGGGTCCTGAGCTCAAGATGGGTGAGTGCGGTATCCCCAAGGACATGGCAGCCGAGCTGTACAAGCCCTTCGTGATCCGTAAACTCATCGAGCGCGGCATTGTCAAGACCGTCAAGAGCGCTAAGAAGATTGTGGACCGCAAGGAACCCGTCGTGTGGGACATTCTCGAGAACGTGATGAAAGGTCATCCCGTGCTCCTGAACCGTGCACCGACACTGCACCGTCTGGGTATCCAGGCGTTCCAGCCCAAGCTCATCGAGGGTAAGGCTATCCAGCTGCACCCCCTGGCTTGTACCGCATTCAACGCCGACTTTGACGGTGACCAGATGGCAGTCCATCTGCCACTGGGTAACGAGGCCGTTGTTGAGGCCCAGATGCTCATGCTCGAGCCCCACAACATCCTCAACCCCGCCAATGGCGACCCCGTTACCGTTCCTTCTCAGGATATGGTACTCGGTCTCTATTATATCACCAAGTTGCGTAAGGGCGACAAGGGTGAGGGACTCAAGTTCTACGGTCCCGAAGAGGCGCTCATCGCCTATAACGAGGGCAAGGTCGCTATGCATGCCATCATCAGCGTCATGGCCGACGTTGTCAACGACAAGGGCGAGCACGAGCAGAAGCTTATCGAGGAAACCTCGGTTGGCCGCATCATCTTCAACAACACCGTCCCCTACGAGATCGGCTACATCAACGAGCTGATTTCCAAGAAGTCGCTGCGCAATATCATCACCCGCGTCATCCGCAACTGCGGTGTGCCTCGTTCGGCACAGTTCCTTGACGATGTCAAGAACATGGGTTACTACATGGCATTCAAGGGTGGCTTGTCGTTCAACCTGAACGATGTGCTCATCCCCGACCGCAAGCGTGAGATTATCGCCGAAGGTGATGCCAAGGCCGAGCAGATCAAGATGGACTATGACATGGGTGCCATCACCGACAACGAGCGTTACAACCAGGTGATCGATATCTGGACTAACGTCAATACCGAGCTCACCAACGAGCTGATGAAGCAGATTACCGCCGACAAGCAGGGCTTCAACTCAGTATTCATGATGCTTGACTCTGGCGCCCGTGGTTCTAAGGACCAGATTCGCCAGCTGTCCGGTATGCGTGGTCTGATGGCTAAACCGCAGAAGTCCGGTGTCGAGGGTGGTCACCAGATCATCGAGAACCCCATTCTTGCAAACTTCAAGGAGGGTCTGTCGGTGCTGGAGTACTTCATCTCGACCCACGGTGCCCGTAAGGGTCTTGCCGATACCGCGTTGAAGACCGCCGATGCAGGTTACCTGACCCGTCGTCTGGTCGACGTCGCTCACGACGTGATTATCAACGAGGAGGACTGTGGCACGCTCCGTGGCCTCGTTTGCCGCGAGGTGCGCAATGGTGACCGCGTTGTCGCTACGCTGGGCGAGCGCATCCTGGGCCGCGTGTCGGTTCACGATGTGGTTGATCCCACGACTGGCGAAGTGATTGTCCAGAGCGGTGAAGAGATTACCGATGCCGCTGCCAAGCGCATCGACGACTCGCCCATCGAGTCGGTGGAAATCCGTTCCGTCCTCACCTGCGAGGCTAAGCGTGGTGTCTGCGCCAAGTGCTACGGACGTAACCTGGCATCGCACCGCATGGTGCAGAAGGGCGAGGCTGTCGGCGTGATCGCCGCCCAGTCTATCGGTGAGCCTGGTACACAGCTGACCCTGCGTACCTTCCACGCCGGTGGTGTGGCCAGCAACGCTTCGGCCGTTTCCAACATCACCTCCAAGTACAATGGTCGCATCGAAATCGAAGACCTGCGTACCGTTCAGGACAAGGATGGCATTAGCATTGTCGTTGGTCGTATGGCCGAGATGCAGATCAAGGATCCCAACACCAACATGGTGCTCACTCATGCTCCCATCGAGTACGGTTCCAAGCTGTTCTTCAAGCCTGGTGATATGGTTTCGGCAGGTGACAAGATCTGTGAGTGGGACGCATTCAACGCCGTCATCGTCAGTGAGGTCGAGGGTACCCTCAACTTCAAGAACTTGATCGAGGGCGTGACCTACCGCGAGGAATATGATGAAATTTCAGGCAATGCCGAAATCTTCATCATCGAGACCAAGGACCACAACCGTATTCCCGAGGCCGAGGTTGTTGACGCCGAGGGCAATATCGTGAAGTCCTACTCGCTGCCCGTGCGTGCCCACCTCATGAAGAAAAACGGTGAGCAGATCACCGCTGGCGAGGTATTCGTTAAGATTCCGCGCTCATTCTCGGGTGGTGCCGGTGATATCACCGGTGGTCTGCCTCGTGTGACTGAGCTGTTCGAGGCCCGCAACCCGTCTAACCCCGCTATTGTCAGCGAGATCGACGGTGAGGTTTCCTTCGGTCGCATCAAGCGCGGTAACCGCGAGATCACGGTCAAGAACCGACTGGGCGAGGAGAAGAAGTACCTCGTGCCCCTGTCCAAGCAGATTCTGGTTCAGGAGAACGACTTCGTGCGTGCCGGCACTCCGTTGTCCGACGGCGCCATCACTCCTGCCGACATCCTGCGCATCAAGGGTCCCACGGCCGTTCAGGACTACATCGTTAACGAGGTTCAGGACGTTTACCGCACCCAGGGTGTGAAGATCAACGATAAGCACTTTGAGGTTATCGTGCGCCAGATGATGCGCAAGGTACGCATCATCGATCCGGGCGACACCCGATTCCTCGAGGAGCAGACCGTCGACAAGCGCGACTTCATGGAAGAGAACGACCGCATCTGGGGCAAGAAGATTGTTGTCAACAGTGGCGACAGCGAGGATGTCCAGAACGGACAGATCCTGACCGCACGCAAGCTGCGTGACATCAACTCGTCGCTCAAGCGCCGTGACATGAAGCTCGTCGTCGTTCGCGACGCCGTGCCCGCCACCAGCGAGCAGATTCTCTTGGGTATCACACGTGCCGCGCTGCAGACCAGCAGCTTCATGTCGGCAGCATCGTTCCAGGAGACCACCAAGGTCCTCAACGAAGCCGCTATCAACGGCCGTGTCGATTACCTCGAGGGTATGAAGGAAAACGTTATCTGTGGTCACCTCATCCCCGCCGGTACAGGTCTGCGTGAATACCAGACTCTCGTGGTCGGCGACAAGAACGAGATGGCACTTGCCGAGAAAGCCCGCCAGGAGCGCGAGATGATTGGCAAGGAAGAAGATTAAATCTTGAAGATAAGATAATCGTATATTTTCCATAGTTAATTTGTTTATTGAAACTCCAGCCCGCAGTGATGCGCACTGGAGTTTTTTTTATATCAGCGGTGCTGTCTAGTGGACAGATGTTAGAATCGTGATAATCTGTATAATCCGCCGGTGAAGAAAATATGGAAAATGCGGAAATAGTTGTATCTTTGCAGCGAGATTTGGTGCTAGAGGCGTTCTTGCCTCTGGTGAAAAGGGAACCGGGTGGGAATCCCGGACAGACGGTGCTGCTGTGTGCCCCTTGATCAATACCCGCAGCTGGCCACTGCGCTTGGACCCGACAACACGGGACGGCGTGGGAAGGACAGTGTGCAAGAATTAGGGTAGGGGCGAGTCAGAAGACCTGCCAAGTCGCGACATAGAAACCCGGAACAATGCGTAAAACGTTAGTGACATTCTGCTTGACCATCCTGTGCTTCCTGAGCGCCCATGCCCAGGAGGGCGTGCTTGCGCACCAGGCTGATTCGGTCATGGCCAGCGTGGGACACGGCAGGCTCGACTCAATGCAGTATATCCAGAATGTCATCATCTATGGCCGCCGCCCCTATGAGGACGTGATTCCTGCCCAGGAACTTACGGGGAAACAGCTGGAGGGCCTTAATAGCCATTCGGTGGCCGATGCCGTGCGCTACTTCGCGGGCGTTCAACTCAAGGATTATGGCGGTGTGGGAGGCCTCAAGACGGTCGATATCCGCTCGATGGGCACTAACCACATGGGTGTCTTCTATGACGGAATCCAGATCGGTAATGCCCAGAACGGGCAGGTGGACCTCGGCAAGTTCTCGCTTGACAATATCGAGGCCATATCCCTATACAACGGCCAGCGCAGCAACATCTTCCAGAGCGCCAAGGACTATGGCTCGGCAGGCACTATTTACCTGCGTACCCGGCGCCCCAAGTTCAAGGATGGCAAGCGCGACAACCTTAACGTGTCGTTCAAAACGGGTTCCTTCGGCCTTGTCAATCCCAGCATCCGATGGGAGCACAAGTTGAGCCGCTCGATGAGCTTGTCGTTTAACAGCGAGTTCACCTATGCCACCGGCAAGTACCGGTTCCGCTACATGCGCCACTATAGCGACGGCTCATTGGCCTGGGACACGACGGCAGTGCGGCAGAATGGTGACGTGCGGTCCTATCGCATCGAGGCGGCCGTCTTCGGTGTGATGTCCAGCGGTAAATGGCATGCCAAGGCCTACTGGTACGACAGCAATAAGGGCATCCCCGGAGCCATTGTAAATAATGTGTGGAAACATGCCCAGCGGCAGTGGGATAGCAACTTCTTTGTACAGGGGGCTTATCAGCGCAAGTTCACTGACCGCTATGAGATGATGTTCAACGCCAAGTATTCGCGTGACTACCTCCACTATCTCAACCCTGACACCACGTTGATGTACATCGACAACAAGTTCTGGCAGGATGAGATTTACCTCTCCACAGCCAACAAATACACCATTCTCACCGACTGGGACGTGAACCTCTCGGTGGATTACCAGTGGAATAGCCTGGACGCCACCCTGACGGGCTTCGGCTACCCCATCCGTCACACGGTGCTCGCGGCATTGGCCTCGGCATGGACGTGGCACGGATTCAAGGCCCAGGGCAGTCTGCTGTACACGATGGCCAATGACCGCTCGTCGGCCCGCTTCGGCGACGTGGTGGTGGGCAAGCGTAGCGCCTATATGAACAAGGTTACCCCGGCAGTGTTTCTCAGTTGGCAACCTTGGCACGAGCGTGAGTTCAATCTGAGGGCCTACTACAAGCGCATTTTCCGTCTGCCCACGTTCAACGACCTCTATTACACCGACATGGGCAACATCACGCTCAATCCTGAGTATGCCACCCAGTATAATGTGGGCTTCCTCTACCGTCTGCTCACTGACCGTGGCTTGCTTGCCGGAGTAAAACTCAGCGCCGATGCCTACTACAATTACATCACCGACAAAATCATTGCCGTCCCCAAGGGTACGGGCCAATACCGCTGGATGATGATGAATGTGGGCATTGTGAAAATTAGGGGTATCGACGTGAGCGCCCGCACGACTTTGCGCTTGCCCGCCGATGTGATCCTCGACATCAACTTGAGTTATACCTACCAGAAAGCCCAGGATTATACCAATCCCGCCGATAACGGGGACGGCGGCACCTACAAGGGGCAACTGGCCTATATCCCTTGGCACAGCGGCTCTGTCGTCGGCCATCTGGGTTGGCGTGACCTGGATGTCAATTACAGTTTTATCTACGTCGGCGAGCGCTACCACACCAGCGCCAACACGCGTGAGAACCACGAGCAGCCCTGGTACACCCATGACCTCTCGGCAGGTTACCTCTTCCACTTGGGCAAGACGGCGTTGAAAGTCTCGGCCGAGGTCAACAACCTCTTCAACCAGTACTATGACGTCATCCTTAACTATCCCATGCCGGGCCGCAACTACAAACTTATTCTCAAATTCGACATCTGATGAAAAGAGCTCTCTACATATTATTCGTCTTGTTATTGTCCCTGGTGTCGTGCCGTGAGGAGGTGACCATCTTCCTGCCCGAGCACGTGTCGGTGTCGCAGCCTGAATATACCGACATTGAGGGCTTCTACCTGTTGTGCGAGGGCAACATGGGGTGGAACAAGGCTACGCTCGACTATTATGACTATGCCGAGGGTGAGTACATCCGCAACATCTTCTCTTACGCCAATCCCACGGTGCCCAAGGAGATGGGTGATGTGGGCAACGACATCGGCATCTATGGCAGCAACCTGTACTGTGTCATCAATTGCTCTAACAAGGTTGACGTGCTTGACAAGTACACCTGCCGAAAGAAATATCAGATCGATATCCCCAACTGTCGTTACATCCGTTTCCACGAGGGTTATGCCTACGTCTCCAGCTATGCCGGCCCGGTCCAGATTAATCCCAATTACGAACAGCGTGGCTATGTGGCAAAGATTGACACTGTTACGATGCAGATTGTGGACACCTGCCTGGTAGGCTTCCAGCCCGACGAACTCGAGATAGTTGAGGGCAAAATCTATGTCACCAACTCGGGCGGCTACATGGTGCCCAATTACGAAAACACCGTCTCGGTCATTGACGTCGCGACCTTCAAGGAGGAGCGCCGCATCCCCATCGCCATCAACCTGTCGAGGGTAAAGGGCGACCGTCACGGCATGTTGTGGATTGCCTCGCGCGGTGACTACTATACCCGTCCGAGCAAGATTTACGCCTACGACACCCGCAAGAACCAACTCGTGGACAGTGTTGACTGTTACGTGAGCAACATGTGGCTGGACGGGGATTCGCTCTTCGTGGTGAGCGCCCAGTGGAGTTACGTGACGATGGGCAACACCTTTACCTATGCTATCATCAACACGCAGTCGCGACAGGTGGTGAACAACTGCTTCATCAGCGACGGCACCGAGAAGGAGATTGTGATCCCCTATGGTATCGCGGTTAATCCGTTCACTAAGGACATTTACGTCACCGACGCCAAAGATTACGTCTCGCCCGGACGCCTCTATTGTTTCGACCGTTACGGCAACAAGAAGTGGGACGTGCGCACAGGTGATATACCCGCTCATTTCGCATTTTTGGGCCAAACCCATGACTTTTAATAAATTAAAGATGATGAGAAAACAAGTTTTGATAGCAGTGGTGATGATGCTGACAGCCATCAGCGCCTTTGGAAACCACCCGTGGATTAGTCGGGTGTTTGAATACCGTCCTGCACCGGGACAGTTCGTCAATACCTTGCCTATCGCCAGGGTAGGGGAACCTGTGGACAGCGTCATGGCCCGTTGCCGGCAGAGCCTGTGTGGCCGCATCGATACCACGAGTGTGACCTTCCACGGCGAGACCTTCACCCGCATCGACACCGTCTGGGCTGGCGGTATGGTCACATTGGGCGGATATGGCGGCTATGTGACGTTCGCCTTCGACCATCCGGTGGTCAACATGCACACGTGGGACTTCGATATCCTGGGCAATGCCTTCTATAGCGACCAGATGGTCTCTGGAGGCAGTTGTGAGCCAGGCATAGTGATTGTGGGCGTGGATATGGACGGTGACGGTGTGCCCAGCGATGGTGACAAGTGGTATGAGCTCGCTGGCAGTGAGTATAATCACCCCCAAACCCAACATGATTACCAGATTACCTACTATCGCCCTGACGAGGCTAAGCCCCGCACCCCCAGCACGACCGATCCGAGTCTGGTGGACACGACTTACATCCGCTGGACCAGTAACGATGTCAACCCTGACAGCGTCAGCGGTTACATGAGCCGCAACAGTTTCCACCCACAGCCCTACTGGCCCCTGTGGCTTCAAGGCGAGGAGACCATGACCTTCTCGGGCACCAAGCTGCGTTGCAATGCGGAAGACATCGGCGGCGAGGGCGGCAATGCCTATTTTGTGCAGTATTGTTTCCCTTGGGGCTATGCCGACAATCTGCCCAACAACCCCGATCATCTGCCAGCCATTGAGGGTTATAACCCGGGCTTCAAGATCGACTGGGCCGTGGACGAACTGGGCCGTCACGTCAACCTTACCCACATCGACTTCATCAAGGTCTATAATGCGATAAACCAGTATTGTGGCTGGATTGGCGAAACCTCGACCGAGGTGGCAGGGGCCGTGGACTTCCATCCCGATGTCGTACTCCCCGTGTTGCTGACGGGCGACGTCAATGGTGACGGCGAGGTCACCATCAGCGACGTCAATGCCGTCATCGATGCTATCCTCATGGGAGAGGACACCCCGGCTGCCGACGTGAACTACGACGGCGAGGTCACCATTAGCGACGTCAACACCGTCATCGACCTCATCTTGAGCGGCAATTGAGTCGTGTTTGGGAAATCATTTATCTGAACATACTTCTGGCAGGCTTTCCATCACGGGAAGCCTGCTGTGTTCTCGTTTATGCATGAATTAGTGGCGCGGAGATTGATTTATGACATCAATAATCGTTTGATTTTTCGCTCATTAGGGCGATTTTATTTTGATGGGACTGTCTTTTTTTTTATGAATTATTTTGCAGAAACAAAAAAAAGGAATACTTTTGTCGATGTGAAAATGATGGCGTCCTCAAAAGATTGTCTTCCAAATAGATGAAAACCAACAATTGTATTATAAAATTCCAAAAATCCATTAAAAAAGTTTCTTTTTTTTATGAAGAAAGTTAATCGTTTATTTGTTGCAGCGCTGATGGCGCTTGCTTCGTTATTGCCTGTTCAGGCCGAAGAAGTTGTTGTGGCCGATGGTCATCACTATTCTTCTCAGTTCCCTGTCGTGATGCGCTATTACAATCAGAACACCACTCACAACTTTGCCCAAATGATTTATCCTGCCTCAATGTTGAACGAACTCAACGGCAAGAAAATCATCAGCCTCAAGTTCTTTGTCAATGAACCGTTCCAGAGAATTTATGGTGGTGATATCCAACTCTCTCTCAAGGTCGTAAATGAAGACGTCTTCCCCAATGTTGCTAATCCTTCCTTCACTGGCATGCAAGTCGTTGCCCATGGATCTCCCGTCAGAGGAGAGACGGAGCTCGTGTTCAATTTCACCGAGCCCTTTGAGTACAATGGCGGTAACCTGGCCGTTGAGGCACGCGTGACCGAGAAGGGAGAATCCCATCCTGACGGCATCGAAGAGTTTATTGGGATGTACATCTTAGATGAGTATGGCTATTATGGCCTTGATGTTTGCTACTGCTTCGTCCAACTCAACAACGTCACGCTTTATAGTGAAAGAGGGTTCATGCTGCCCAAGGCTGCCTTTGGCATCGCCGAGGATGCTCCCCAGTACGACCTTGGTGACGTGGACCATGATGGCAAGGTGACCATCGCCGATGTGACCGCCCTGATTGACTATCTGTTGAGTGGTGAAGAAGCACCTGCCGAAGCCAACGTTGACGGCGACCAGAATGTTTCTATCTCTGATGTGACTGCCCTCATCGACATGCTCCTGGGTGGCACTAACAACTGATTCCTTCTAGCATATTATTCGTTTTATTAATAACCTTTTTTAAACTATTTTTTTTCATGAAAAAAATGTCTAAATTGTTTGCAGCTGCACTGATGTCTCTGGCTGCTTTTGGCTCTGCTCAGACCATGGATCTGACTGTTTTTGACGGAACCGAAACAAGTAGATTGGAACCCATTAACATTTATTACTATGATTACTCTAATAATCATAGTCAGGTGATTTTCCCTGAGTCTGCTCTGACTGAAATGGTCGGATGTGAGATTAATTCGCTTAAGTTCTATCTTGACCGTAACATCAGTGTGACTAAGGATGGTGTTCTCCAGATCTCTTTGGGCGTTACCGAGCAAGACCGTTATACCTCAAGCGCATACCTTACTGAAGGTTTGACCGTGGTTACTAATTATACTATCCCTGATGGCGTTAGTGAGTTGGAGATCACTTTTGATCAGCCCTTCATGTACAATGGTGGCAATCTGGTCTTTGACTGTAATACGGTGGTTGCAGGTAATGAGATTACGGGTTATTTCTATGGTGTTAATCCTTACTATAACTCAGCTATTTCTCGTGATGTTCTGCACCAGTTCTTGCCCAAGACCACTTTTGATTACACGCCTCAAGAATATAAGGCCGCAGTAATTCCCAATGAGGTTAACTTTGGCGCCGTAAGTAAGGGTAACGTAGTGAACCAGGAAGTAACGCTCAAGAATGCTGGTCGCAATGCCTTCACCCCGACCTTTGGCACGATTGCAGCTCCCTTCAGCATCAATGCTCAGCCTGTTGAGTTGGCTTCTGGCGAATCGATGACTTTCTCTGTAACCTTCGATGCCGCCAATGCCGGAACCTATGCCGAGAGCTTCACCATTGACTGTGGTGCCGCTGGCACGATTACCGTTCCCGTGGCTGCTTCCTGCGTTACCGAGGTTCTTGTAGCTGATGGTACTGATAAGAACGCCTATGTTCCTGTAATTGTTTTGAGCTATGATGCGACTGGTCTCAATTATACTCAGATGATCTATCCTGCCAGCATGCTGACTGCCTTGAATGGCAAGAAGATCAATAGCCTTACGTTCTACACTGATGCTCCCATGACCAAGATCTCTGGCGGTAAGATTCAGTTGTCTCTTAAGGAGGTTGACTTTACCGCATTTGTTGATGATCAGGTGAATGACATGACCGTTGTGGCCGAGGTGACTCCCGCCTTTAATGGTGATGAAATGCTGCTGACCTTTGACACTCCCTTCGAGTACAATGGTGGCAACCTGGCCGTTGAGGTTAATGTGACCGAGCCTGGTGAATATGACTATTATGGTACTGGTAGCTACTTTATGGGTCAGATAATGGACGAATATGTATCGTTCTATTGGGATTCATACTGGGGAAGTGGTTATCAGAGTGATTT
This sequence comes from uncultured Bacteroidales bacterium, assembly GCA_902776435.1. GTDB lineage: Bacteria > Bacteroidota > Bacteroidia > Bacteroidales > Muribaculaceae > Sodaliphilus. The sequence goes on from CACYQB010000024.1 coordinate 19,279, forward strand.
CTTGCCCAAGGCTACCTTCGGTTACGTGGATGAGGTAGCTCCTCAGCCCGAGTGGGAGATTGGTGACGTGAACCACGATGGCAAGGTTGCAATTAATGATGTTACCGCTCTGATCGACTATCTGTTGGGTGACACTTCAAGTGCTCCCGCCGAGGCCAACGTGAATGGTGACAGCGTTATTACTATCGCTGACGTGACCGCTCTGATCGATAAGTTGCTCGCTGGCAATTGATCCTCGCTTAGTTAATCATTAACTATCGATACACTACTGGCAGGCTCCTCAATACGGGGAGCCTGCTGTTATTAACGTGAACTCGATGAAATTGTTCACTATGAATCAGTGCGTTAGCCTCTCCCTCTCTAAGATTAGAGGAGAACTCCTCCCCCGCCCAGGGGGGAGGTGGCACGAAGTGCCGGAGGAGGGGGAGTGGGCAGGGGCGTTGATGCAACCGCTACGATGCATGCCTTAGGTGGTATCGACGCCCCCCAGCCCCCTCTTATCCAAGAGGGGGAGCTGAGTATCAGCAGTTCGTTTCATCGAACACACGTTTATTATGGAAAAGTGGTGATTGCCTTAAATATTAAGGGTGAATTTTTTTGCAGATAAATTATTTTGTTTACTTTTGCGGAGTAAAGTGAATAAAACAATTCTGTGTAACTGAAAATCTATTTGTATAACTTTTTATTTAACTGTTTAACTTTTATGAAGAAATTATTTACACTTATTGCAGGCTTCATGATGCTCTCCGCATCAGCTGCCAATCTTATCGTGTATGATGGAAATGCAACCAGTTCTGCTCTTCCTATTAGCTCAAACTTTATGGATTGGGGTCCTTATACTCATCAGGTCATTTATCCTGAAGCTTACCTTGGTGGTCTGATAGGTGAGGACATCACTGCTGTCAAGTATTTTGTCGCCAATGAGGCTGGTAGCACATTGAATGGTGGAAAAGTGGAGCTCTACATTGGTACAACTTACCAGTCAGTGTTTTCTGTTGATAGTTGGAACAATACCTCATTCATCGAAGATGGTCTTACTAAGGTGGCCGAAATGGCAATGACCGCTGGCTCTAAAGAGATTGAGTTTACCTTTGACGATCCTTGGACCTATGAAGGTGGCAATATCGTGATCCAAACGGTAATCGAAGAGGACGGTTCCGTTTTAGGCACTACGGCAACGAACTTTATAGGCCAGACGTCCGATGTTGCTCGTGCTGCAACAGGCAAATTTTCGGCATCTCCTGCTTATTTCCTTCCTAAGACTGCTTTCATTTACAATGCCAATGTAACGGTTTACACCGTGGTAGGTCCGGATGCTATTTTCGGTTCTAACTGGAATACTACCGACACTAACAATGATATGGTCGAGAATGACGGTGTTTATACTTGGAGTAAGGAAGGCGTTACCCTCTATGATGACTTTGGTTTCAAGGTTGTCGGTAACCACAGCTATGATGTTTATGAGTGGCCCATGGGTCCCAATAACTGGAATGCCACTGTCGAGGAGGAAGGTATCTATACCATCCTGATTACCTTTGATCCCAACGCTGAGGATGCTGATCGCATCACCTGCACGCTGACCAAAACTGGTGACATAGATCACGTTGACCACACCTATACCGTCGCTGGTACTGAGAACTTGTGTGGTTCCTTCTGGAACCCTGCTGATGAGGCCAACGACATGGATAAGGGTGAGGATGGCATCTACACCTGGAGCAAGAGTAGCCTTGAGATGAGTGAGGGCGAAAAGGTTGAGTTCAAGGTCACTCAAGACCACGCTTGGACCTACGCATGGCCTTCTAATAACTGGGAGTACACCTTCGAGGAGGCTGGCACCTACAATGTTGTCATCACCTTCAATGCTGATACTAAAGAGATCACCTTCACAGCAACCAACGCTGGTGCTCCCACCTATCAGATCGGTGATGTGAACAAGGATGGTAATGTCAGGATTGACGATGTAACCGCCCTGATCGACGCCCTCCTGAGTGGCAACACCGATGTCGAGACCGAGCACTACAGCCCTGTTTGCGCCAACGTGAATGGTGACGAGAGCGTTTCCATCTCTGACGTGACTGCTCTTATCGATATTTTGCTCGCTGGCAATTGATTCCTTGCTTAGTTAATTATTAACTAACGATAGACTATTGGCAGGCTTCCCATCATGGGGAGCCTGCTGTGTTCATGTCAATTGGCTCTGAATCAGCAAAATCGGTCATTTTCGCCGTGTGTTGCCATGAAAAGTTTTCCAAAAAAAATCGTAAATATCTGATTAATAGTTATTTGACTTTTCTTGTAGGCGAAAAAGTTTTCCAAAACGAAAATTTTTTTGAAAAATTCCTGTAAAATCGTTTGCTGTTTCAAAGCGCCATATTAACTTTGTGGTCCCAATCCGGCGTAGCCGGTTTTTTGTCGATAGCAATAACTAATAACCCTTTTTTTAGGCACCTATATTATGATTCAGACCGTACTGAAGCGTGATGGCCGCGTCGTCGGCTATAATGAGGAAAAAATTAAGGCCGCAATACGCAAGGCGATGCTCGCCACCGATGCCGGTGAGGACGAGAGCCTGATTCAGCGCATTGCTGACCGCATTGGCTCGCGTGGTCGCAGCCAGATGAGCGTCGAGGACATCCAGGACCAGGTGGAACTGGAGCTGATGAAGAGCCCCCGCAAGGAGGTCGCCCGATGCTATATCAATTACCGCCAGAAACGCAGTGTGGCGCGCAAGGCCAAAACGCGCGACCTGTTTCTGGAAATCATCAATGCCAAGAACAACGATGTCACCCGTGAGAACGCCAATATGAATGCCGACACACCCGCCGGCATGATGATGAAGTTCGCCAGCGAGACCACCAAGCCCTTTGTCGATGATTACCTCTTGAGCGAGGAGGCGCGCGAAGCCGTGCGCGGTAACTACCTGCACATCCACGATAAGGACTACTATCCCACCAAGAGCCTCACCTGTGTCCAGCACCCGCTCGACAAGGTGCTCAAGCAGGGATATATGGCAGGCCATGGTGAGTCCCGTCCCGCCAAGCGCATCGAGACTGCCGGCGTCATCGCCTGCATCACCATGGAGACCGCGCAGAACGAGATGCATGGCGGACAGGCCATCCCTGCATTTGACTTTTATCTGGCTCCCTATGTGCGCCGAACCTTCATCGAGGAAGTGAAAAACCTGGAGACCTTGATGGGCCAGGATTACAGCCGGCTCTATGACGTCAAACTGGAAGATTACAACGAGCGTGAACTGGATTTCCTGCAGGGAGATGAACGTATCCTGCAACACGCCATCAACAAGACTGTGCGTCGTGTCCATCAGGCCATGGAAGCTTTTATCCATAACATGAACACCATCCACTCGCGTGGTGGCAACCAGGTGGTATTCAGCTCCATCAACTACGGTACGGACACCAGCGCCGAGGGACGCTGCATCATCCGTGAGTTACTCAATTCGACCTATCGCGGTGTGGGCAACGGTTCTACCGCTATCTTCCCCATCCAGATCTGGAAGAAGAAAACGGGCGTGAGCTACAAGCCCGGCGACCCCAACTACGACTTGTATCAGCTCGCTTGCAAGGTGACAGCAAGGCGTTTCTTCCCCAACTTCGTCAACCTCGACGCCACCTACAATTACCATGAGCAGTGGCGCCCCGATGATCCCGAACGTTATAAACACGAGGTGGCGACGATGGGTTGCCGTACCCGCGTGTTCGAGAACCGCTTTGGCGAAAAGACGTCTATCGGCCGTGGTAACCTCTCATTCTCAACCATCAACATTGTGCGTCTGGCTATCGAGTGCATGGACATTAAGAGCCAGCAGGAGCGCATCGACCGCTTCTTTGCCAAGCTAGACAACATGCTGGAAGTCACGGCCCGTCAGCTTGATGCCCGCTACCAGTACCAGAAGACCGCCATGGCCAAACAGTTCCCCCTGCTCATGTCGCAGTTGTGGAACGGTGCCAGTGAGCTTTCTCCCGACGACAAGGTCGAGAGCGTCATCAACCAGGGAACGCTTGGCATCGGGTTCATCGGATTGGCCGAGTGTCTGATTGCCCTCACTGGACATCATCATGGCGAGAGCGACGAGGCGCAGCAACTGGGCTTGAAGATTGTGACCTACATGCGTGACCGCGTCAACGAGTTCAGCGAGCGCTATCAGCACAACTACAGCGTCCTGGCAACACCCGCCGAGGGTCTGGCCGGCAAGTTTACCCGTCGCGACCGCAAGGACTTCGGCGAAATTCCCGGAGTGACCGACAAGATCTATTATACCAATAGCAACCACGTGCCTGTCTATTACAAGTGCTCACCCAAACACAAGGCCGAGGTCGAGGCGCCATATCACGAGCTGACTCGTGGTGGCCACATCTTCTATGTCGAGATTGACGGTGACGCTACCCATAACCCCGAGGCCATCTCCTATGTCGTGGACCTCATGGACAAGTACAACATCGGTTACTGCTCGGTGAACCACAACCGCAACCGCTGCATGGACTGCGGCTACGAGGATGCTACCGAGGACCTGCATGAATGCCCCGAGTGCCACGGACACAACATCGACCGTCTGCAGCGCATTACCGGCTACCTCGTCGGCACCACCGACCGCTGGAACAGCGGCAAACTTGCAGAACTCAAGGACCGCGTAGTTCACAAGTGATTTTAGGCTTTAGGTGCTAGGTTTTAGGCTTTAGGAGGGCTGACACCTAACACCTAATGCCTAACACCTAACGCCTAAAATGCTCCGCATTTTACACATCGTCGAGGGCACCAGTGTCGATGGACCGGGCCTGCGCACGTCAATTTACATGGCGGGCTGCAACCATCATTGCCCTGGTTGCCACAATCCCGCCTCGTGGAACCCGCTGGGCGGTGAAGAACGCACCCTCGACGAACTGATGCAGGTCATAGCCTATAATGAGGCTCCCGTCACACTGAGTGGCGGGGACCCATTGCAGCAGCCTGCAGGCACACGCGCCCTTATCCAACGCATCAAGCGGGAGCTGGGTTACAACGTGTGGTGTTATACGGGCTACACCTGGGAGGAAATTGTGGCTAGCCCCGTTTTGCTCGACGTCGTCCGCGAACTCGATGTGCTGGTTGACGGCCCATTTATCATGGCCGAGCGCGACATCACCCTTCGGTTCCGCGGCTCACGCAACCAGCGCCTCATCGACGTCCAGCGCACCCTGGATACCGAACAGCTCACCCTCTGGTCACCTGCTTTTTGATAAATCAAAGCTCCATGTAATTTCTCGCCCGTCAGGGCGTTTTTTATTGGTGCCCATGCCATAGAACGCCAAGGAGTTTTTGAAAATAGAATTATTGTCACTATCTTTGCACTTGAGTGTAATCTCAATATTAACAAGACCTTAAAACTTGAAAATGATTGAATCTATGAGAATGAAAGCATTACTGGCAGTGTTGATGGGATGCATGGCAATGATTGGTCCCATCATGGCGAATCCCATCACCTGGGAGCAGGCGCAGCATAATGCGCAGGCCTTTCTGCAGCAGCGCGGCATGCGCAGTGCGGCCCCCTTGTTACGTCTTGCCCCGATGCCTTCATCCGCATCCTGCTATATCTTCAACATCGGAGACGATGAGGGCTACGTCATCACTGCTTCCGATGACTGTATTTCCCCTATCTTGGGCTATTCCTATGAAGGCTCAATTGACGTAAACAACATTCCGGACAACATGCAATGGTGGCTCGACGAGTATGCCCGTCAGATTCAGTTCATGCGCGATAATGGCCTGTCAGCGCCCCGCTCACCCAGGAGGTCTCCCGCTCAGTCCGCTGTCGCCCCGATGTTGACAACCCACTGGAATCAGACGCGCCCCTATAACCAATCTTGTCCGATTGACACCAATGGAGAGCAATGTATGACAGGCTGTGTGGCAACAGCGATGGCCCAGGTGCTCTATTACCATCATGCTCGCTCAGTGACACAGACTACTCACGAGATGTCGGCCTATGTTACTAAGCGCGGAGTGAATGTTAGTGCGATTCCCGCTGGCTCGTTCATTGATTGGGACAACATGGTTGAAAAGTATGGCCGAAACATAGAAACCACCCCTGAACAGGATGCAGCTGTAGCCAATCTGATGAGGTATTGCGGCTCTTCCATCCACATGAATTATACGTCGGGTTCGTCAGGTGCCGCAACCGCTCACGTGGCTCCTGCCATGATTGCCTATTTCAATTACACTTCCCGGACTAAAGCCATGAGCCGAAATGATTGTGGCCTGTCTGATGACGAGTGGGAAGACATGATTTATAATGAACTGAGCAACTCGCGCCCTGTCTTGTATAGCGGGTTCACTAAAAATAACACCGGTCATGCCTTTGTCTGCGATGGTTATGATGGCGAGGGCTTCTTCCACATCAACATGGGGTGGGGTGACAATGGTACCTATTACCGCTTAACAGCCATAGATTCCGCCGGTACGTCACTCATGTCCTTTAGATATTCCCAGGAAGCCATCATTAATGCCGAACCTAGGGCTGTCATGCCGTCCTATGACGAAGGCATCCAGTTCGCTGACCCCATAACCAGGGCTTTGTGCCTGGCCGCTGCCGATGATGATGACGACGGCATAGTAACGATGGAAGAGGCCGCGGCTGTCACGGACATGGGACCCTACAGGTGGTTATGGATGTCTTCATTCGATGAGTTCAAGTACTTTACCGGGGTGACCTCCCTCAGTAAGTCGATATTCTATACTTGTGAAGAACTGGAAAGTTTTGTCCTGCACGATGCTGTCACGTCCATTGGGGAAAACGCTTTCAATAACTGCTATAGCCTCAAGGAGATTTCCATCCCCTGCTCTGTCACCAGTATTGGCCGAAATGCGTTTTTGGGCTGCAGTAGCATGAAAAAGTTCTCCTGGAATGCCAAGAATTGCCTCCCGGCTGTTGGTGGCATAATTCCCTCAGCGGTAGAGTACTTGTTGATAGGGGATAGCGTCACAGTGATACCCAGCAGTTTTGCCAAGAACACAAGAATACAAAGGCTGACCCTCGGCAAGAACGTCACCAAGATTGCTTCCTATGCTTTCTATAAATGTAATAGATTGAAGCGGGTGGTGATTCCTGACTCCGTGAGCTCCATCGCTCAGTGGGCCTTCTTTGAGGATACGGCCTTGGAGGAGGTAATCCTCGGCAACGGCCTCACTGAAATCGGCGACCGGGCCTTCGACATGTGCAGTGGCCTCAAGTCCATCACCATCCCCAACTCTGTCACAAAAATCGGCATGTATGCGTTTTACAAGTGTACCGAGTTGAGGAGTGTGGTCATCGGTAATTCCGTCGCAAGCATGAGCAGCAATGTCTTCAATGGGTGCGATAGCCTCAAGATGGTCACGTGCCTTGTCCCTGAGCCTCTTACGATCAATGTCAACGTGTTCAATAACCTTTATGACCAGGCCGTTCTCCGTGTGCCCGCTCATGCCCTCGAGGCCTATCAGGAGGCCTATCCTTGGAACCGGTTCTCACAGATCATAGCCATCGACCCTGCCGCGGGCGATGTGAATCTGGACGGCGTGACAGGCATTGACGATGTCACCGCGTTGATCGATCAGATTCTGAAAGACAACACCACCGACTTCGGTGACGTGAACACCGACGGCAGCGTCAACATCGAGGACGTCACCGCCCTCATCGACAAGTTGCTGAACAATAAATAATTGACCGATATTGGTCTTTCGCTACATATAATGGGCGCTCCGGATATGATGCGGGGCGCCCGTTTTAATAGTTGTGGTTTCCATTCTGTAGGACGAATGTGGAAAAAGAGGATTTTTCTTGTTGTGTTGTAAAAAATGATGTAATTTTGCAATACAAATTGAACGTGTTGAGGTTTCTTCCACTATGATGGTGAGGAATCAAAAGGGAACCAGGTGCAATTCCTGGACAGTACCCGCTGCTGTAACTCCCTGGCAACACATCGCGCGGCACGCATGCCACTGGTTGCAAACGTTCACCTGTCTGCATCATCACCGGGAAGGCGCCACAGCGATGGGGGAGAAGTCAGAAGACCTGCCTCCACACGGCCAATTAGGGGATGTCTTGGACGTCAAGACAACCTCTTAATTGTGGTTCACGCGGCACTTGAACCCTGGCAAAGTGAGATGATGCAGAGTATAATCTGCCCATTTTCTGGTAATGGTTAACGACCTCGCGTCGGCTCGTCGTGTCGCCTGATTCACAACAGGATGTGAAATAATGAAACGTGACATGAAGAAATTTTTACTACATTCGTTGATAGCTGTGTTGGCGATAACGGCAAGCGCCGCCAACTCGCCCTACATTGCCCGTGTGTATGACTATCTTCCGGCACCCGGTCAGTTTATCAATACAGTGACATCGGCCTATAAGCCGGGATTTACCCGTGACAGTGTCATGGCTTATCTTGAGACCCAGCTGTGTGGAACGACTACCGGCGGTGTGACTTTGGGTAGCTATGGCGGCTATATCATCTTCGGCTTCGACCACCCCGTGGTCAACAAGCACGACTATGACGTGAAAATCTATGGTAACGCCATGCAGAGCAATGCCGTTCCCGATGTGCTGGGCGGCAGTTGTGAGCCTGGCATTATCATGGTGGGCGTGGATGAGGACCATAACGGTATCCCCAGCGCCGGCGACAAGTGGTATGAAATCAAGGGCGCTGACTATGACCGCTGTGTTCATGGTTTTGAGGTGACTTACTATAAACCTGATGAAGAAAAAGAACGTGTGCCTCATGCAAGCTGGCGGTTTATCAATGATATCGAGTATGTCCATTGGACGACCAACGACGCTGACCTTGCCGAGGGCTACGTGTGGCGCAATACCTTCCACAACCAGTCCTACTGGCCCGCATGGATTGAGGATGAGGTGCTTACATTCCGTGGGACGCGTCTGCCCAACGCCTCGATGGACATGAGCGGAGGAAACGGAAACAATTGGTTCCAGCCGTTCTTTGGCGAGGGCTATGCCGATAACATGCCCAATGCCATGGAGCCGGGCTTCAAGATTGACTGGGCCATTGACGAGGAGGGCAACCCTGTCATGCTTGACCATATTGATTTTGTCAAGGTCTATTGCGCTCAACTTGACTACTGCGGATGGCTTGGCGAGGTATCCACCGAAGTCTGTGGCGCCGAGGACCTGCACCCCGATGCCGAAGGTGATGACCCCGGTCCTGGCCCCGGCGATTACTCTTTTACCAATGGCATTATCTTTGTCAATGAGGACTTCTACGGTCACAATCAGGGCTCGCTGAATTTCTACAACTATGACTACGGCGAGATGGAATACAATGTTGATGCCGTTGTCAATCCAGAGTCTCAGCTGGGCGTCACAACCCAGTATGGACAGCTCTTCGGCGGTAAGTTGTTCCTTGTCAGCAAGCAGGCAAACTACAACGAGTCCACAGATGCCACCACAGGCTCTCGTTTGGCAGTGATGGATGCCGTGACGCTCAAGCAGCAGGGCAGTTTGATGCGTTTCGATGAATCGACGGGCAACGTCTATGACGGTCGCAGCTATTGCGCCGTGAATAACGATAAGGGCTATGTGGCCACCAGTGGCGGCATCTTCGTCTTGGACGTGCCCTCGATGACCATTACAGGCATGATTGAAGGCACACAGTCCAGTAGTGCTCAGGGAACACTATACAATGGGCAGTGCGGCGACATGGTGCGCTTCGGCCAGTATGTGTTTGCCGTGCAGCAAGGTGTTGGTCTTCATGTGATTGACCCTGTTGCCGATCGGGTTGTGACCACGATACCGTTCCCCAACATCGTCACCGTGTTCGTGACGGCAGGGGGCAACCTGTATGTGGCCAACAATTCTCGTGAAATATATGATTACAGTACAGGCCCCTATGAGGCAGACTTCACATGCATCGATCCTGTCACGTTCGAGGTGAAGAATGTCTATCAACTTGGCGATACCGATGGCGCGTTGAGTTCATGGGGTGCATGGAAGGCCCGCATGCTATGTGTCGATCCCGTTGCCGAGAAGGTCTATTATTATCACAGCGAGTACCAGAACTATATCAGTTGCTATGATTTTGAAACACAGCGCTTCACTGACCATTTGATCGACTTGCCCGAGGCCGTCGAGATCAATTGGGATGGCACCCGCAATCACCAGGGACTCTATGCGTCAGCATTGAGTTTTGACCCCCACACGGGTGACCTCATAGTACAGACCACCGAGGCGGCGCCCATGTATGCCTATCAGATTCTTAACCACAACTGGGTGCTTTTCTATGATGCCAATACGCTGGAACTCAAGAAACAGCTGCGTCTGCAGGATGCTTATTGGTTCCCTGCTATGGCTGTTTATCCTGACGTCTGTGACCCCGAGGTGATTATTGGCGAGCAGGTTATCGCGCAGGGCGAGACTCGTACCATCTCGTTGCTTGACGCCGTCCGTGACGCAGACAATATGCCTGCCCTGGCCGTCTCTACTGCGGTGAGTGGCAATGCGTCAGTCGTGCAGGCAAGTGTGAAGGGCCTGATGTTGGAGCTCACTGGCGTGGCTCTTGGCAGGACGCAAGTCACTGTCACCACCGACAGCAATGGCAAATTGGCGACTACCACTTTCACCGTGACCGTGACGGGGTCGTCTAAGCCTGGTGACGTGAACATGGACGGAAAGGTGTCGATCGACGACGTGACCGATCTCATCGACATCCTGCTGGGCTCGGTGCTCACGGTATATGACATGAACGCGGCCGACGTGGATCGTGACGGCAAAATCACGATTGCGGATGTTACCGCGCTCATTGACATGTTGTTAAGCGGACATTAATTCATTGTTTAACTATATAAAAACTGTAATGACTATGAAGAAAATCTTTACTTTAGTATCTAGCGCTCTGATGGCTTCGGCCGTATGGGCAGGTGTGATTACGCTCGACATGAACAGCCCTATCAATCCTGCATCGCTTGAGTTCAACCAGTATGGTGTGTGGACTCAGTGCTACAACGATGTGGACTACACTTGGCTGGAGTTTGGCGACAACCATGGTGAATTCTTGCTTTCTCACCTCATCGATGGTGAGGGCGCTTCGTGGGGTGGCTACTATTGGGACGGCTTCTGCCCCGCCATCGGTGGCGACATCACTGACTATGGACAACCCGGAGCAGGGGGCACTTGGACTGTCAACTATGGTGGTTGCATGGCCGGCGGTGGTTGTGTCATCGATGCCGACGGTTCGGTTTCGGCTGATCCCGACCAGCCATACTTTGTGGCTTACTACAGCGACTGGGCAATGGAAGGCCCCAGCAATCAGGTAAGGTTCATGGATAAGGACGGCTACATGATTTTCAAGCCTGCTGGTGTGTATGTCAGCAACCATCCCTGGGCTTATTACCACTGCCTGAATGGTGACTATGGTTCAACTCCGTTCGAGGAGGGTGACTACTTTGAACTCACTGCTGTGGGCGTTTCGGCCGACCGCACTGAGACTTCGGTAAGCATGAAGCTGGCTGAGTTTGTGAATGGTGAGTTCCATGCTGTTACCGATTGGACCTACTTTGACCTGTCCAGCCTGGGCGAGGTTGAGTCGGTTTACTTCACCATGACATCGACCAAGTTCAATGCCTATGGCGTGGCTACCCCCTTGTATTTCTGCATGGATAAGTTCCAGGTGAAGGTTCAGCCCACTTCGGTAGAGAGCATTGATGCCGATAAGCAGGTGGCTGGCGTGAAGTATGTCAACCTGTCGGGTATGACCAGCAACACCCCGTTTGATGGCCTGAACATCGTGGTGACATCCTATACTGACGGCACCACCGCCACCACCAAGGTGATGAAATAATTCCCTGAGAAGGAAATTTGTATTAGTATATAGTAACCAATGTTTGTGAGGGTGCGTCCCAGCGGCACTGCCAGCCGTCAGGACGCACCTTTTTTGTGCCTACTGGAAACGGTAGTTTTGATTTGACATTAATAATATATTATTAATAGATGTGGAACGCTAAAAAAATGTGATGGTTCCTGGTCGTTATTTCGATTTATTGGATTACCTTTGCAGCCGATTTTTAAAGGACTATTGAAAAGTATGGCAAAGAATTTAGTTATCGTCGAGTCTCCTGCCAAGGCAAAGACCATCCAGAAGTTCCTGGGCAGCGATTATAAAGTGATGTCGAGTTTCGGCCACATCCGTGATTTACACAAGAAGACTTTCAGCATCGACGTTGAGAACGGCTTCAAGCCGCTATATGAAATCCCCGAAGATAAAGAAGACCAAGTCAAGAAGTTGAAGAGCGAGGCAGACCAAGCAGATGTTGTCTGGCTGGCAAGTGATGAAGACCGCGAGGGAGAGGCTATTGCCTGGCACTTGTTCGAGGTGCTCGGTCTGTCGCCTGAGAAAACGCGCCGCATCGTCTTCCACGAGATTACCGAGCCTGCCATCCTGGAGGCTATCAAGAATCCCCGCAGCATCGACTTGAACCTGGTAGATGCCCAGCAGGCACGCCGTGTGCTCGACCGCATCGTGGGCTTCGAACTCTCGCCCGTGCTGTGGCGCAAGATTATGCCCGGTCTGTCGGCAGGTCGTGTGCAGAGTGTCGCTGTGCGTCTGGTAGCAGAGCGCGAGAAGGAAATCAAGGAGTTCAAGAGTGAACCCTATTACCGCGTCTCGGCACAGTTTGCCAGTGACGAGGGTGGGGAATTCTCGGCTGAACTCAACCGCCATCTTGCCGATCATGATGCCGCCGCTGCATTCCTTGAGGACTGCAAGCAGGCCCAGTTCCAGGTGGCAGACGTTACGGTAAAGCCTCTCAAGCGTACTCCCGCTCCTCCTTTCACCACCAGCACCCTTCAGCAGGAGGCCGCTCGCAAGTTGGGCCTCTCGGTCAAGCAGACGATGCGCCTGGCTCAGCGTCTGTACGAGGAAGGTCTGATTACCTATATGCGTACCGACTCGGTCAACCTGAGCAATCTCGCATTAGGCACCATCAGCAAGGAAATCAAGGAGAATATCGGTGAGCGTTACCTCAAGATCCGCCATTACCGCACGACCAGTAAGGGCGCTCAAGAGGCTCACGAGGCCATCCGTCCGACCTATATCAGCAATCACACCATTACGGGAACTCCTCAGGAGAAGAAACTGTATGACCTTATCTGGAAGCGCACCATCGCATCCCAGATGGCCGATGCCGAGTTGGAGAAAACGACTGCCAACATCACGGTGTCGGGCCGCAACGAGGCCTTTGTCGCTGAGGGTGAAGTAGTGAAGTTTGACGGTTTTCTCAAGGTCTATTTCGAGAGCACCGACGATAACCAGTCCGATAAGGCCGGTGGCGCAGCAATCAACGAGCTGCACACCCTGCCCGTCTTGGCACGTGGCCAGCAACTCAATGCTGTGGCAGTGACTGCAACGCAGCGCTATACCCAGCAGCCCAACCGCTATACCGAGGCTTCGCTCGTGCGCCGTCTTGAGGAGTTGGGTATCGGCCGTCCTTCAACCTATGCCCCCATCATCTCCACCATTCAGGAGCGCAACTATGTGGAAAAGGGCGAAGACAAGGGCCAGAAGCGTGAGTGTGAAATCATCACCCTCAAGGGTGGTAAGATCACCAAGTCCAAGAAGAGCGAGCTCTATGGAACCGAGAAGGGTAAACTCGTCCCCACCGATGTGGGTATGGTGGTCAATGACTTCCTGGTGAAGTATTTCCCCTCGATCATGGACTATAACTTCACGGCCAAGGTCGAGAACGAGTTTGATGAGGTGGCCAAGGGCAATGTCATCTGGAACAAGGAAATCGCAGACTTCTACGATGGCTTCCATCCTTCCATCAGCAAGGTGTCTTCATTGCGTCTGGAGCACAAGGTGGGTGAGCGCACCCTGGGTAATGACCCCAAAACCGGTCTCCCCGTCATGGTCAAGATTGGCCGCTACGGACCCTTGGTGCAGATGGGTAGCGCCGATAACGAGACCAAGCCTCGCTTTGCTTCGCTGCAGAAAGGGCAGAGCATCGAGACGCTGACTCTCGAGGAAGCCATCAAGCTGTTTGATCTTCCGCGCGACTTGGGTGAGTTCGAGGGCTCTGAGGTCACCATCGGTGTGGGCCATTACGGACCCTACGTGAAGCACAACGGCAAGTATGCCTCTATCCCTAAGGAAATCTCTCCCACGGCCATCACCCTCGAAGAGGCAATCGATCTCATCAAGGCACAGCGTGAGGCCGAGGCCAAGAAGGTGCTCAAGACCTTTGACGAGGATCCTGATCTCAAGGTGATGAATGGCCGTTATGGTCCTTACATCGTCTACAAGAAGCAGAACGTGAAGATTCCTAAGGGAAAGGATGCCGAATCGCTCACGCTCGAGGAGTGTCGAGAGATTGTTTCCGATGAGTCCAACATCTCTAAGGGAACCGCGCGCCGTCGCACTGCACGCACCCGTTCAACTGCTAAAAAAACGACTACTAAGAAGTAATTCTTTTAAAGCATGACTTGAGACTGCGTGTTGCAATTAGTTGTAACGCAGTCTCTTTTTGTGTAAATAGGGTTAAAGCCCTAAAGTGTAATCAGTCTAAATAAGGAATTTTTTTCTTTTTTAGGACCTCTATTAGAAAAAATCGTCGTAATTTTACCGACTGGAGAGTAAACCGATAGCCTTTTTCGGTATTCGCTCTACAACTGCTCTAGGTGAACTATATTGGTTTCTAGAAAGTTATATACTCAATCTTAAAGTAGATTTGAACTTTTCGGACGGTTTCTTGAGCGGTTGGTTTCAACTACGAACAACTAAAACAAACCACAAACAAAAAAAGATTAGAATTATGTCATTTTTCAAATCAATTAAGAGCGCTTTTGGCGGGTCGGACAGTGACGAGTATGATGTTTTCGGCCAGCCGACAACCTTTGTCAACCCCTTCAGCAAGGATAAGAATGTGCCCGACCACGAGCATGATCACGAGAAGGGCGAATTGCACATCGAGGTGAATCAGCAAGAGGAGTATGCCATTGATGCAGAGTTTGCCGACAAGGCTGCGCGCCTCATGAATGAACACACCCAGGCTGTGATCGACATGCTCAAGGGCAACTGGAAGAAAGAGCGTGAGAATCTCATGGCTATGTCCGAGGAGGCCAAGAAGGTCGTCGAGGAATATAAGGAAAAGATGCAGGCCAATGAGGCCAACCGTCGTCAGGCATTGAGCCGTGCTCAGGAGTTGGGCGACAAGTTGACCGAGCTCGAGACCAACTACGAGAAGCTGGACATTGAGAAGAGGAGTCTCGAAAGTCGTATCAAGGCCATGGAGGCCCGTGGCGACAATTCCGACGAACTGAACGGAAAGATCGAGGAGATGGCTAAGACCATCGAGGACCTCGAGGGCAAACTCGCCGACCGTGAGGCCGAGATCGAGCGCCGCGACAGTATGCCGTTGCCCGCCAACGATGGTCCCTCGGTTGAGGAACTCACCCAGCAGGTCGAGCAGCGCGACGAGCTCATTGAGCGCCTGCGTGGCAACATAGCCGAACTCGAGGAGCGTTTGACTGCAGCTGCCGAAGACCTGAAGGCAGCCGAGGAACTTCAGAAAGCCGTTGAGCAGGTTGAGGAATTCAAGGATAAGAAGAATGCCGAAATCGCTTCGCTCCGTCAGCAGATCATCGACCTCCAGAGGCGTGCTTCTGAGTTGGATGAGGTCCGCAAGGATAAAATCGTCCTCCAGGAGGAGAAAGAGGGTCTGCAGAAGACCATTGAACAGCTTGAGCAGACAGCCAAGCAGAACGCTGAGGTGCAGAATCGTCGCAGCATCGAGACCGGCAATCTGATTGACGGCCTCAAGCAGCAGCTCTCGACTGTCACCGCAATGGCCGAGGATTACAAGCGCAAGTACAATTCGTTGAGTGTGGACGGCAACGAGAAGGCTGCCAACTTCGCCAAGATTACCGCCGAGCGTGACGACGCTAAGGCTGAGCTCAAGCGCACTCAAGTGACGCTCCAAAAGAAGCAGCATGAGGCACAGGCCATGGCCGATGCCATCGCCGAGAAGGATCGCCGTATCGCCGCCCTCAATCAGCAGATCGAGGAACTCAGCAAGTCGACTCCCGCCGTTGCCGAGCCCGCTGAGTCTCCCGTGATGGGAAGCCTGCAGGACGATCCTGCCATGCGCGCTATTGATGATATCGATTGGGAGGATGACGGCTCTATGCCTCCTCATCCCGGAGAGGATCCTCGTCAGCTTTCGCTGTTCTAATACATAATAATATAGAGGTTATATTATTTGCTTTTCAAGTGGCAGTCTTTGAGACTGTCACTTGATGTTTTTTTTCGAGGGGGATGTGGCAGGCTTTCAAAATAGGCATTTTTATTGTTAATCGATAAAACTCCACCTTTAGTTTGTTAAAGGAGGTTATTTTTGTAATTTTCTTTGCGAAATATTTGGCCAGTATCTCGAGCGGCTATAATTTTGCAACGCTTTTCGGCTCACGAGATGCATGAATTGAGTGAGCGGTTTTTTTTGACGCCTTTTCGGTAGGGGTCTGGGAACACGGAAAGCGGAGATCATTGAAATGTTTGCAATGAGGAAATTGACAGTGCAGAGACAAGGAAGGGAACTCCCGAGTCCACGTCAAGATTCCGTTTAGACA
>CACYQB010000025.1 GCA_902776435.1 uncultured Bacteroidales bacterium
GCGACATTTCTGTTGTGCAAGAAATATGTACAATAAAATGAATTTTGTCGCTTTGCAAGCAAAATCCCACTAAACCCTATAGGTTGCGGATTTGAGGTTAAACTGAATTTTAGGTGCAAAATCAAAGATTTTGTTGTATTTTTGCCCTCACCAATTTTTCTATAGTGGGAATAATACCTGCAACAGACCGAAAAAATGAAGATATAGCAAACTCCTTTGCGGTTGTATAGGCTTTGGTCGGCCTGCAGGGGCTGCATTGGAGTTTGTTTTTAGATATAGCAACTTCTCATAATATTGATTATGGCGAACATGACTATCCAAGAGCTATCTGAAGAGGACATAAAACTGCGCTATATCACTCCTGCTATCCTGGTAAAAGGATGGTCGGTAGAAGACATCACGATGGAAACGAAGGTGAAACTAACCGATGGCAAAATCAACCTTCGGGGAAACTTCATTGTCCGAGAGAAGCCCAAATACGCCGATTATGTTCTGTATTATAACCGCGCAACTCCCATCGCTATTGTTGAGGCTAAAGATGCGACACATTCAGTGTCTCATGGTATGCAACAGGCTAAGGAGTATGCCCACATGATGGATGTCCCCTTTGCCTACAGTTCAAATGGCCTAGGGTTCCAGGAATATGATTTCTTGACAGGCAAGGAACGTTCATTGTCCATGGATGAGTTCCCAACCAAAGAAGAGCTCTATCAACGATTTCTTACTGAGAGCAATGGAGGCGAAGGCCTTAATGAAGTTGAGCAACAGATCATAAATCAGCCCTATTGTACCGGCAAAGACATCTTCCCGCCCCGTTATTACCAGCGCAATGCCGTAAACCGTACTGTCCAGGCTGTGGCTCAAGGCCAAAAACGCCTTTTGCTTGTCATGGCAACAGGTACAGGCAAAACGTACACGGCATTTCAGATTGTTTACCGTTTACTTAAGGCTGGCTTAGTCAAGAAAGTGCTTTATCTCGCCGACCGCAATGTACTTGTTGACCAGTCCATCCAGCAAGATTTCAAGCCACTGAATAAGACGATTCATAAAGTCAACTATCAGCAAGACCTAGGTGGTGGCGTTACAGCCTATGAAGTATACTTTGCATTGTATCAGCAGCTCATTGGCCAAGGAGGCAAACAAAATTACAAAGAACTGTTCAAGCCCGAATTCTTTGATTTGGTCATCGTTGATGAGTGCCACCGCGGTAGCGCCAAGGACGACAGCAACTGGCGAGAGATTCTGGAATATTTCACCGATGCTGTTCAACTGGGAATGACGGCCACACCTAAAGAGACCAAATACCAGTCCAGTATCTCCTATTTCAATGAGCCTATCTACACCTATAGCCTAAAAGAAGGTATCGAGGACGGTTTCTTGGCGCCATTTAAGGTGGTAAACATCACAACCAACATTGGTGACGAATGGCGTCCCACCAAAGGTCAGAAGGATATCCACGGTAATGAGATTGAAGACCGCATCTACAATAATACGGACTACGATTATAATATCATTATCGAGGATCGCATCCGGGAAGTGGCTCAGGAAATAACGAGCTATCTGAAGCACACCGACCGCATGGCAAAAACGATTGTGTTCTGTGCCGACGAAGATCATGCTGAGAGGATGCGCATTGCCCTGGTCAATGAGAACTCCGATATGTGCAAAAAGAATCCGGACTACGTTGTCCGCATTACTGGCAGCGATGCATACGGCCAATCAAAGTTGGATTATTTCATATCTGTAGCTTCTCCTACGCCTGTGATAGCAACGACCAGTAAATTACTATCAACTGGCGTTGATTGCAAGATGGTGAAATTGATTGTGCTTGATCAACGCATTAACTCGATGACAGAATTCAAGCAGATTGTGGGACGCGGTACCCGCATCAGGGAGAAAGAGGGCAAAACCCATTTCACCATCATGGACTTCCGCAACATCACCCGCTTGTTTGCCGACCCCGAGTGGGACGGCCCGATTGAAGTTGACGAGAGCTACGCGCCTGGCGCTAAAAAACCATATCCTGAGCCTAAAGAACCAGAGCAACCTCATGAGCCCCCTGTGAAATATGAGAAGCCCATCGTTGACCAGAATGGCTGCAAGGTCTTCATCACGAACAAAGTCGTATCGGTATATGACACCAATGGCAAGCTGCTGCGAACAGAGAGCATAACCGATTACACGAAAAAGAACATCAATGATACATACGCCAACCTTGACGACTTCATCCATCACTGGAACGCTGCCGAGAAGAAGGAAGAAATCACAAACCTATTACTGGCGAGTGGTATCAACTTGCAGACTCTGAAGGAGGATGCAGGTATGGCAGATGTGGATGACTTTGACTTCATCTGTCATATTGCTTATGGTCGTAAAGCTCTCACACGCAAGGAACGAGCCGACCAGGTTAAGAAACGTGACATCTTCAGCAAATATGGACCCGATGCACGCAAGGTCTTAGAGGCACTGCTGGACAAGTACGCTATCGATGGCATCACTCAACTGGAGAACAAGACTGTCATCTTGAAGTTAGACCCGTTCCGCACCATGGGCTCTCCAGCTAAAATCGCCAAACTTTTTGGCGGCAAGCAGCAGTATATTGATGCGGTAAACGAATTAGAAGACTTGATTTATAGCATAGCATAAACACAATAATATGGCACTCAATAATTTTGTAAAAAGCATCCGCAACATCATGCGAAACGATGCAGGTATCAATGGTGATGCCCAACGCATTGAACAAATCGCATGGATGCTGTTCCTAAAGGTATATGACGAGAAAGAGAATGACTGGGAATTTAACGAGGACGATTATGTGTCGTTCATCCCTGAGGAATGCCGTTGGCGCAACTGGGCTCAAGACAATGGCGACGGCAACGCATTGACGGCCGATGCCTTATTGGACTTTGTGAACAACACCCTCTTCCCCACATTGAAGAATCTTGAGGTCACGCCCGCGACCCCAATGCGCAGTGTCATCGTGCGTACCACCTTTGAGGATGCCAATCAATACATGAAGGATGGTGTGCTACTTCGTCAGGTCATCAACGTCATTGACCAATTAGACCTGGGTGACTATGAAGAGAGCCACGCCTTTGGCGAAATCTATGAGACCATCTTGAAGGAGATGCAATCTGCAGGTTCTGCTGGTGAGTTTTATACACCTCGTGCCCTAACAGATTTCATGGCACAGATTATAGACCCCAAAGTGGGTGAGCAAATGGCAGACTTCGCATGCGGTACGGGTGGCTTCATTACCAGTTGGCTCAAAGCGCTTGATAAAAAGGTCACCAAGGCTGAAGACAAGAAAGCGTATTCGCAGTCGGTTTATGGCATTGAAAAGAAGCAATTCCCCTACATGCTATGCGTTACCAATCTGCTCTTACACGACATTGATGCGCCCATGGTGATGCACGGCAATTCCTTGACTCGTGATGTCCTCAACTACACCGATGATGACAAATTTGATGTGGTTTTGATGAACCCGCCATACGGTGGTAGCGAGAAGAATGAAGTCAAGCAACATTTCCCGTCTGACCTAAGCTCCAGTGAGACCGCAGACCTGTTCATGGTGCTGATCATGTACCGCTTGAAGGAGCATGGACGGGCTGCTGTCATCCTCCCTGATGGATTCTTGTTCGGTACCGATAATGCCAAGTTAGCCATCAAGCAGAAGCTGCTGAGGGAATTCAACCTTCACACCATCATCCGTTTGCCGGGCAGCATTTTTGCGCCCTATACCAGCATTGCTACCAACATACTATTCTTCAATAACGAAATGGCTGATGGCGCTGCTGAAGGCTTCTCCACCAAAGAGACATGGTTCTACCGTATGGATATGCCTGAAGGCTACAAGCACTTCTCCAAGACTAAACCGATGCAGCTGGCCCACACGCAGCCCATCATGGACTGGTGGAACGACCGTAAGGAGATTGTCGGTGAGGAAGCAGCTGATGAAAAGAGCCGTTGCTTTACTGCAGAGCAGCTGATGGCACTGGATTGCAACTTTGACCAGTGCAAGTTCCCTAAGGATGAGGAAGAAATCCTACCGCCTAAGGAACTGCTTGAGAATTATTACAAGAAGCGTGCCGCTCTCGACCACGAGATAGACAAAACTTTGGCAGAAATTCAGAAAATCCTCGGCTTCAAAATTGAGTTATAATGGACGGTAAGCAACTTCGTAGCAGCATACTCCAGTGGGCTATTCAGGGTAAATTGGTGCCCCAAGACCCTAATGACGAATCAGCATCTGTTCTTCTTGAACGTATTCGAGAAGAAAAGGCCCGACTCGTCAAGGAGAAAAAGATCAAACGAGACAAGAACGAATCAATCATTTACCGTGGCGACGACAATTCCTATTATGAGAAATTCACAAATGGAAATGTAGTTTGTATCGATGTTGAAATTCCTTTTGATGTACCTGAAACGTGGAGTTGGTGTAGACTAAGAAATGTAATTCGAGGAACAGGTGCAGGTAAGAGCCCCAATTGCGATAAGCGACCTAAAAATGATGATGAATGGGGAGTGCTTACCACGACAGCTATTCAATACTGTGATTTCTTACCAAATGAAAACAAAGTGTTACCAGCAAATTATATTATTAATCAAGATCAGAAAGTTGAATTTGAAGATTTGTTGATAACACGAGCTGGTCCAAGAAATAGAACAGGTATAGTTTGTGTTGCAAATAAGACTTGCGACAGATTAATCCTATCAGATAAAACTGTTAGGATTGAATACATTCGCAATTTTTGCAACCCTTATTTTTTAATGTATGTATTAAATAGTCCTGCCATCCATGATATTATTATGGCCGCTACTGTAGGTATGGCAGATTCCCAGGTAAATATTTCACAGAATAACATTCAGAATATTGTGGTTCCTCTTCCTCCACATAAAGAGCAACAAAGAATCGTCAATAAACTGGAAGTCATTATACCGCTTTTGAAAAAGTATTCATCAGCAAAAGGACAGCAAGACAAACTCAATAATTATATCCATTTGTTGATAAAAAAGAGCATTCTTCAAGAAGCGATACAAGGTAAACTTGTACCACAGGATCCTAATGACGAGCCAGCTTCGGTTCTTCTTGAACGTATCCGAGAAGAGAAGCAACAACTGGTCACTGGGGGAAAGTTGAAGAAGAAAGATATCGTTGATAGCACCATCATCCATGGTGACGATAACAAGTATTATGAGAATTTAAACGGTGAAGTCACTGAAATCACCGACCAAATACCATTTGATATTCCTACTTCGTGGCAGTGGGTACGTCTTGAAACTGTATGCTCTTATATTCAGCGAGGTAAGTCGCCAAAGTATTCGTCTATCAAAAGGTTTCCAGTGGTTGCTCAAAAATGTAATCAGTGGAGCGGTTTCTCATTAGAGAAAGCCCTCTTTATTGCACCTGAAACTGTACAATCCTATCAAGAGGAAAGAATTCTACAAAATGGCGATTTACTTTGGAACTCCACTGGACTTGGGACACTTGGTCGAATGGCAATATATCGGAGCGATCTAAATCCGTACGGTTGGGCTGTAGCAGATAGCCATGTGACTGTGATAAGACCCATGTCACAAATAATAAGCGACTATTTGTTTTCATATTTTGCAAGTCCTACAGTCCAATCTGTCATTGAGGATAAAGCTGATGGTAGTACTAAGCAAAAGGAATTGGCTACAAGCACAATAAAAGGATATTATGTGCCATTGCCACCAACAAAAGAGCAGATGCGTATTGTCCAGCGAATAAGAACATTATTTCAATCACTCAATTGAAACAATTGGTCAACTCTCTCAACAATCCTTGATTGTTCCTCGATTGGAGGTATGCCAACAACGATATTATAGAATAATTGTTTGTTTAGGTGCGGAATTGCTGCACCTTTCTTTGAGTTGCGAAGCATATCTTTGTAGAAAAGAATGACATAGAGCACATACCGCAAGTTCATCGTTTCGCAAACCCATAACTGCTTGAACGTGCTGCCCATATAACCATCGATTGGCACGGTAAATACCTCACCAGAGTTTTCGCCATCAACGAGTATAATGTTGTCGCCTTTAGAAACGAATTTGCCATGCTCAATTGTTGTCCCTGTGGACTTACCTCGCAGGTACTTTGCGTCAAGGCAAATGTGATTTCCTTTCATCTTTATCCCGTCGGTCAACTGGCAAATGAAAGATAATCGACAGAGTTGCCAGGATTGAGGGAATTGCGTATCGCATTCAACCTCAATCAATTGTCCATCTACTTTCTCATAATACTTGCTACTAACTCATCTATTTTGCTGACAATTCGTTTCGTTTCTTCTACAGGTGGCAATGGTATTAATATCTCTTTTACTTTTGCAATACTAACGCCTCCAATAATCCCAGTCTTTTTGTCATTAAACATATCAATGAATGATGGAGATTGCAAATAATAGTAGATGTATTTCCCTATTTCTATAAATGGGGAGAAGCAGCAGAGCTTATTACCAAAACATACATCTTGGTTTAAAATGGCGATTTTTCTTCCTGCACTTCCTCCTTCAATACACATTAATATTGAATTGTTCGGGGCGATTCTAAAATTGTGTTCAAACTTTTTCGGGATAGCAACACCATTGAAAACCTTGTTGTCAAATCCAACATCCTTAGTTCCAATATAGTAACGTCCAATAACATTTGTAAATTTTAATTTCTTCTCAGTCTCACCAATGCTATTGCCTGTATATATGTCTGCCACGCATGAGAGTCTTGTCCATATCCATGATTCTGGTATGTCAAAGGGTATTTCATCATCGATGCTGGCGATTGCTTTACCTCGCTTCTCGAAGTACTTGTTATCGTCACCACGATAGATGATTGACTCTTGCTTATCACGTTTGATTCTCTTCTCTTTAATCAAGCGTTCTTTTTCTTGCTTGATACGTTCAAGCAAAACCGAGGCTGGTTCTTCGTTAGGGTCTTGTTTAACAAGTTTTCCCTGAATGGCTTCTTGCAAAATTGACTTCAACAGCGAGTTCTTAATTTTGCAATTGAGGTGGCTTAATCTGTCTTGACAAGCACCATATTTATTAACCACCGCTAAAACCTCATTTAGTTTGTTCGTGATGCGAACCTGCTCATTGTATGGAGGTATCGGCAATATCATCTTAGATAATGTCTTTCCGTTGCAATTTGGTTGAGCTGTTGCAATGGTCCCATTTTTAAGCTGCTCCCAATAAAGCTGGCTTTCCATGAAGTATTTCATGTATTGTGCAGACAGTAATTGACTATATCGTGTACGAATAAGATAGCCAGCATAAATAGTTGGATAAGGTATTTCTTTCACAAGAAATGATTTTCCAACAGTTCCACCTGTTCTAGCAAAAAGAATGTCATTCTTTTTTAGCAAATAGGAGTCTATTTCATCCTTATTTATGCGGCAATAAGGAACTGTTGCCCATAGTACTTCACCACCTTGGATATCACTTATTCGCACCATTCTGATATCTCCAATTTCTTCTGCTGGAGCATTATAGCCATATTGAATTGAGTGAGAAAGATTACCCCAGCGTTCCCAAGACCAACTAGCAGGAACTTCAAATGGTATCTCGTCATCGATGCATTTGACCTCGCCTGTGGCAAGAATCTTCTCATAATAGGAACTCAGTGAATTTGTTTCACTTTTATTAAGAAGTGTATTTATTCATTTAATTAATTAATTTATGATTGACAAATTCAAAGAGTTCCTGGAACAAGGGAACATGTCGAAGAATACTATTGATGCATACGTCTATGCAGTCAATGCTTTCTTCATCCAGTACAAGGTCGTTAACAAGAAAAACTTGCTCGCCCACAAGTCCTATCTGATTGAGAAATTCAAGCCGAAAACCGTGAACTTACGGATCCAAGCATTGAACAAGTTCCTTGACTTCATGGGCAAGAAGAAACTGCGCCTCAAGTCTGTCAAGGTGCAGCAGCGCTCATTCCTCGAGAACGTGATTAGCAACGCTGATTACGTTTTCCTTAAAAACAAACTGAAGAAAGAAGACAACCAAGAATGGTACTTTGTGGTGCGTTTTCTTGCAGCAACCGGGGCCCGTGTAAGTGAACTGATCCAAATAAAGGCCGAGCATGTCTTCGCTGGTTATTTCGACATCTACACCAAAGGGGGCAAAGTGAGACGCCTCTACATCCCCAAGAAACTGCGTGAGGAGGCAGTCATCTGGCTCAAGGCCACATCACGCACTTCAGGCTACTTATTCCTAAACCGTTTCGGTGAACGTATCACCACACGAGGCATCTCACAGCAGCTGAAGAAATATGCCATCAAGTTCGGACTGAACCCGAATGTCGTTTATCCACACTCATTCCGTCATCGTTATGCCAAGAATTTCCTTGACAAGTTCAACGACATAGCCCTACTTGCCGACCTGATGGGGCACGAAAGCATAGAAACAACCCGCATCTACCTGCGCCGCACCGCCAGCGAACAACAAGCCATCGTTGATAAAATCATCACCTGGTAAAGAGAAGGAAGAAATGGAGAACGGGGACAATTCACTACTCACGTAAATCAAGAAATTTCCGTGAGATTTACGTGAAAATTCCATGAGAATTCCGTGGGGTTTAACGTAATATACTAATTTTCAGCGACCAACAATTGCCGAATAACGTGACTCTTTTGCAAAATTTACGTGAACTTTACGTGAATTTTCCGTGAGGCCATGTGCCATCGTGTACTGGATTAAGCCCGCCTCCCCATCCATAAACACGAAAACAACATCATCCCGTCTCACACTAGTTCATAGAATCCTATTTCTAGCAAAAACCCTTTATTTGTGGCTGTCAAATTCCAGAATAATGTCTATATTTGTGGCTTAGGAGTGTAACAGCATTCTCCGTTTTAATCCCGATGTTAAGATCAATGATAATACTAAATTAATGAGGGTACCAGCGTTATTCAAGGAGTATATATGGCTTGTGAATACCATTCGCAAGGCAGGGGATGACGGCATCACGTTTGCAGAAATCAACGAGAAGTGGCTTGAGACGGAACTCAGTGAAGGTGTGGAACTGGCTCGTTCCACTTTTAACCGCCACAAGGATGCTATTGAGGACATTTTCGGTCTCATCATAGATTGCAATCGCCTGAATGGTTATAGGTACTTCATCAGCAATGAGGAAGTACTGGGTGAAGACAGCATCCAAAATTGGATGCTAAACACGCTTACTGTGAACAACATCATCGGTGAGGCCTTGACATTGCAAGATAGAATCCTACTGCAACCTGCACCAGTCGAGGGGGACTATCTGAAGATGGTTATCGAAGCGATGAAGAAAAGCGTCAAGTTAGCTGTGGACTATAGGAAATATGGTGATGATGAACCTCGGCACTTGACCTTTGAGCCGTACTGCATTAAATTGTTCAAGCAGCGCTGGTACATTCTTGGCCACTTCCACCGTAACGCAATAGCCGATAGACCAGAAGTGGACTACTTCGGGGTATTCTCGTTTGACCGCATCTTGAACATATCGCTTACTGACGAGAAGTTCCAAATGGATCCCAGTTTCAACGCACAAGCCTACTTCGAGGAATGCTTTGGCGTATTGGTCAACGACGACACCGTAGCCCAGCGAATCGTCATCAGGGTCTTTGGCGATGAAAGATTCTACGTCCGAGACCTGCCCATCCACAAGAGCCAACGTGAGATCGGACAGGGTGAGGATTATACCGACTTTGAACTGTTCATGCGCCCGACAATAGACCTGAGCACTCATTTCGTGAGTCGAAGCTTTCTAATAAAAGTACTTGAACCGCAATGGCTGGCCGACGAGATCCATCACATGCACTGGCAGGCGATACAGATGTACGAGGCAGAGAACAAATGATTTTTTTATATTGTGTCCCATGAAATGGGACAACATATGCCTAATTTTGCAACCGAATCAAAAACCAACATAATATGAAAGTACTCTTTTCACCGGAATTTCAAGGTCATGTATTCCTCGGCCTAAACAAGAAGAATACATACCTCATGGACGCCATGGTATGCGACACCATGAGACTGATCGGCATGTTGGAGCTGCACATGGGCATCCATGTCCCAGACCAACCTGGCCACTACCGCATGGTAAAATATTTCAAGGCCATGTCAGAATACATGAAGCAGTATCCCGACAACGCACTAGCAGCGTCATTCAAACTCTCTAACTTGGGCACGGCCGAGCAGGCCCTCAAGTGGCGCGACCACCTCCTGCTCGACAAATGGCAGCCTGCAGAGAGTGCAGCCATAAGCGGCAGGCTTGACGTGCTTGCAGGTACAGAGGCTTACTTCGATGGCCCTGGTATGCCTGACAGATTAAAGGCCATTCTCCAATGCATCAATGAGAAGAAACCTCATTTTGATGACCTGGAGATTGAACTACCGTGCGAATTGGACATACTCCATCCGTCCGTGGCTGAACTGTTGACGACTTTGGAAAAGCATGGTGCCCAGCTGAGCATCAGGACGCGGTGTGGTAACACCGACAGCAACCTTTCCCGTGTGGCTCAACTGCTGCAGTCCACGTCAAACGAGATAATCAAGCTTGAAAAAGGTGACAGCTCGTTGCTGATCTACAAGTTCTCAGACGAGAAAGCCGCCAATGAATACCTGGCACTCAAAGGTGATGAGTTGAAAGCAGATCTATGGATCAACAATGCCAACAAGTCCCTGGACAACTGGCTGCGCATGATGGGCAAACCCACCATGGGCAGCAGCATGGCCGCATCGTCCCCGCAGGTGTTGCAACTCTTTGTGCTTGGCATCGACATGATGAAGGAGCCATTGAACATACAGAGCTTGATCAGCTGGCTATATTGTCCTATGCAGCCCTTCGGAACGTTCTTCGGTGGTATCCTCGCCGAAACCATCATTGGCGAAGGTGGTTACAGGAACGAGAAGTGCCAACGAGTAGTCAAGGACTACATTGCAGGCAAATATACCTATCATGACCAAGAGGAAGATAAGCAGCTGACCGAGCGAGAGATTGCTAAACGCAACGCACAAGAAGAGAAAGAGCGCAAGGCTCTGGTGGGAACTTACCTTCCGTCATTTGAGGTGACTGATAGCACCGTGATAAAGGCCGTCAAAATAAAGTCTTACCTGAACAGCCTTTCGGCTTGGGCACGTAGCCGGGCGCACTTCCTTGCTGAAAAGCCGAGCAACGAAGGATGGTGCAGTCAGTTGAACAGCCTTGCTCAGATGTGCGACACCTTTGTACTGCTGATGGATTCAGCTGATATGGGTGACGACGTTGACATTAAGCAGGTGGAATCGTGGATCAGCACATTGTATAAAGGGGAAACCTTCATGCAATACGCTTCACAGAAAGGCAGCCGTGAGCTGGTTGACAGCCCAGCCAAGATGGCGGCACAAAGCGAGTGCACCGTTTGGATGAACTTCATCGGCGGTGACGTGGCACGCCTTGATTGCAGCTTCCTTTACCCGACGGAGAAGGAAAAGATCAAGGAGCACATTACCCTGTGGGATGAAAGCAAGGAAATGGGCTACCATCAGATGATGCAGCTCTTGCCCTTCCAGATGACCGAGAAACAGATGATTCTCGTGGTCACTGATTACACCAACGGCGAGCCTTCACCGAAGCATCCCGCTATGGTAAGGCTGGAGAGCCAGGTCGAGAACCTCGATGACATCATCATCAGGCCCAACCTGCTTGATGAGAAAACCGAAAATGTCAGGATTGTCACCAATAATAATACACAACCGCTGATACGTTTCGACCATGCCGAACTGCTTAGATGGCCTGACCACTTGAGTCCCACGACCATCAGCACGCTGGTTGAGTACCCGCTTGACTACATGATGGAGCGCATGTTGAACATCGTCAACACCGGCCCCAGCAGCATCAAGGAGGTGAAACCTACCAAAGGTGATGTGGCTCATGCCGTCATTGCGGCCTTGTTTGCCTCGAGAGACGGCAAACCCTGCCAGGCAGATGAGATAGAGCAGCGCATCAACAATGAGTTTGATGAGCAAGTGAGACGCGCTATAGAGTCATGCGGTGCCATCCTGGATCTGCCCGAGAACCGTCTGGATGCCGACCTGCTGAAAGAGCAGCTGCGCAAGTGTCTCGATATCCTCCTTGAGATTATCCGTGACAACCATCTTACCGTCACAGGTTGCGAGCACCAGGTGAAGACGGACATGGGATTGATTAAGAATGACAAGGATTGGGACATGATCGGTTACATCGACATGACACTTGAGGACGAGAACCACCATCCCGTGGTGTTCGACTTCAAGTGGACATCTTCCAAGTCCTACTATCGTGACTTGTTGACGGCCAACCGTTCCACCCAGCTGGAGCTGTACCGCATCATGTTGGGTGCAGAGAAACGCGACGCAGTGGAACGCACGGCTTACTTCCTCATGCCCGAGGGTCATCTTTACAGCAAGGAAGAATTCAAGGGACCGCATTGCACACAGATGGATCCCGAGAACACCGACATTATCGTTGAGCAGCTTAAGAACTCGTTCTTCTACCGCAAGAAACAACTGGATGCTGGAACCGTTGAGGTAGGAGAAGGATTCCCCTTGGGGATGCTCGACTACTTCAATGACACCGAGGAACAGAATCTTTTCCCGTTGTGTAACGACAGTTCGGGATCGGAGAAACCGAACATGTTCAGTAATTACTTACTTTTCAAAGGATTGCAGGAGGGAGAACAATGAAAAACGTAACATACATCAATGCCAGTGCCGGCAGCGGCAAAACCTATACGCTTACCCACAAGTTGGCGGATTTGATCAAGGAGGGTAAAGTGAAACCCGACCATGTGATTATGACCACTTTCACAGTCAAGGCCGCCAATGAAATGAAGGAAGAAGCCAAATCGGTACTCTATGAGTACGGTCTCTTTGATGAAGCGACCCAATTGGACCAGGCGATGATAGGCACTATCCACAGCGTGGCCAACTCGCTCATCAAGAAGTACTGGTTCTTCCTCGGTCTGTCGCCCGACATGGGTGTGATGGCAGAAGAGGACACCCAGTTCTATATCTCTCAGTCGCTGTCCGAGCTTCCCAACCACGATGAATTGAAGGAACTGCATGGTTTCTGCGAAAGAATGGGAATGCAGTACAACTTCTTCTCGGGGAAGACAGGACTGAATTATGATTTTTGGAAGGAGGACATCGAGAAAGTCATTACCTATACCACCAATTACGAGATAGAAAACTACGACAGGAGCATTCAGGAATCACTGGATTACATCCGCCAGTTTGTGCGCCCCGAAGTCAGCCTTAATTATTCAACAGAAGAATTGGTGGCTGTGCTGAATGAGCATCAAGCCTTCCTTAAAAGCCAGCGTGAATCGGCAACCAACCATGAACGCTTGAAGGAACTTCAACGTCTGAGGCGAGACGTTTCACATCCGAGCGTCGTGTGGTATAAAAAACTGAATGATTTGTTCCTTCAGCTAAAAAAACGCGGCCCTCTTGCAGACAAGATGGTACAAAGTTTGGCTGGTCTATGGCATTCCCCGCTTGTCTTCGATGAACAAGAAAAGTACATTCAGCTTTTATTCAACTTGGCTAAACGTTGGAAGGATCGTTTTCGCATCTTCAAGAAAGAGAGGAACTTGTTGGACTACAACGACATGGAAAAGTACCTGCGAGACCTGTTGAACAACCAGGAACTCGCATCGGAAATTTCCATGGACTACCGATACCTATTTGTTGACGAGTACCAGGACTGCTCGCCCATTCAGGTGAAAATATTCGACCGCCTGTCGGAACTGATGGAGCATTCCTATTGGGTGGGCGACTACAAACAGGCCATCTATCGTTTCCGAGGCAGCGACATCACCTTGACAAAGGCGATTGTTGACCGTATCTCAACGGGAGTAAACGGCTGCGATACCGAGACCTTGGACACGTCCTACCGTTCATTGCCCGACATCGTGGATGTGTGCAATGAAACCTTCAAGCGCACATTCAGCGGTGTGCTTGATGAAAGCGCCATCGTGCTGAAGAAACACCGCGAGAACGATGAGAAAATCAAATCGCTTCGCTATTGGGATGTGAGAGATGAACAAGGCCCTGGAGTTGTCAGCCACATTTCATACCTTGTGCAGCAAGGCGTGAAACCCTGCGACATCGCTGTGTTGGGCAGGACAAACGATCGTCTGAACGGAATGGCCCAACTATTGACTGACAACCACGGCATCCCAGCCAACAGGGAGAACGTACCCATCTTAGAGATGAAGGCCACTCCGCTCGTGATGGCTCTGCTCGCCCTTGTAGTCAGCGAAAAGGACTCGTTGGCCAAGGCTACGATCGCCATGTTGACCGAAGAGGGCTATGACACCAAGAAACTGATTGAGGACAAGCTAGTGCATGACGCTGATGAAGACAGCAAAGAGAGCGAATATCTCAATGACGTACCGTT
This sequence comes from uncultured Bacteroidales bacterium, assembly GCA_902776435.1. Lineage (GTDB taxonomy): Bacteria > Bacteroidota > Bacteroidia > Bacteroidales > Muribaculaceae > Sodaliphilus. The sequence goes on from CACYQB010000025.1 coordinate 14,422, forward strand.
GGTTCATCAGTTGTTGAATCTGCGCCCGATGCTGCGTCAGCAGTCGGTGTCCTCTTTGATTGAGACGATGGTCATTGAGCTTGACCTCTACAACGTCGTGAAGAAAATCGGTCTGGTCGTTGAGTCCACATCATGCCTCAACACGGTTATCCAGTCGGGTTATGCCTATGAGCAGCACTGCTTGCAGATGAACATTCCCGCCACCGTCAATGGCTTCATTGATTATCTTTCGGTGACGAATCCCGTGGGAACTGGCGATACCGATGGTGTGCAACTGCACACATACCACGGTAGCAAAGGTCTTCAATGGAAATATGTCATTCTGACACAGCTCTGCGAGAAGAAAAATGACCCAGAGAAATGCGTCAAACAGAACATCTTTGGCATCCACTTCAACTATGCCGACCAACCTTCTGCATCCAATCCATACCCAGAGGTTTACATCCGTGTGATGCCCTTCATCTACGGGCCAAGCAACACGAAAGTCCCGGCTGACATCCAGCAGCAGATTGAATCCACGCCATTATACGGTTATGTCAGTCAAGAATCCTTGTCTGAGGACAACCGCTTGCTGTATGTGGGCATGACAAGACCCCAAGATGTGCTGATCATGGCTCTCCAGAAACCCAAGAGAGGGTGCCATTCCCTGCAATGGCTGGAGGATATCGGGCTGGATTGCGTGAAACCCGATGACCGCAATGACATCTTGGGCGTCGGATGCTATTTCAAGAACGATACCCTTACGGACGAACAGTTTGACGGTGTGGATTCATACCGCTATGCGTCCGAGGACGAGCGGATGAAAACCCGCCGCATCCCTTATCAATGGGAGGTAAATAATGCCGAGCAGAAGTTTGTCTCACCAAGTTCGCTGCACCTTAAAGGTGAAGTTGAGGAATACCACAACATCTGCGAACGTATGCCGCTTGGGCCTTTGGCAGGAAAGACGATGGCAGATGTGGGCGACTGCATCCACCAGATATTCTGTGGAATTGAGCAACACATCGACGATGAGTCTTATTACACCAACCTGATAGAAAGCTACGGACTGTCCACTTGCCTTACTGATTACAAGGCAATCAAAAAGGCATGGGAAAAACTTGTCGAGTGGCTGACCGAGCACTATGGACCCGCCACAAGGATCTACCACGAAAGACCATTCACCCAATATAGAGAAGGCCAAGTCTATTCGGGTAGCATCGACCTGGTGTGGGAAAACGATGAAGGCTCTGTTATTATTGATTTCAAATCCTGTCCTATGGGGCAGAACCAAATCCTTGACAGCGATTCGGAACACTATGCCGGATGGTATGCAGGACAACTTGATGCCTACTCTGATGTCATCGAAGAGGCTGATGGCTACGTCACCAAGAAGTTCATCTATTACCCTGTTAGCGGTCTATTATGCGCCATTGGCAATGTGTTGGATTGGAGACCGCCTTATCGAGAGAATGTATTCCATATCTTTGGCATCGATGGTCTTGAAATGGATAAATTGTGGGATGATGCAATCAAGTATTGCAACGACAATGACTTCTCTGGAGTTATCAATGTGTTCGTTCACGATGAGAAGGAAAAAGGTGTAGAGCCTTTTACCGCATTGCTACGTGGCGCTTCAACCCAAGGTATTGAAGTGACTTATATGCACCAGAAGGACGCCCACCTGCACATAGAACTTCCGTGGCTGGCATCCATCGGTGACGTAAAACTGGCATTTGCCTTGATGAAAGCCCTGCGGGATCGCTACCCCGAATGCGGCATCTTTTTGGATGACAATGCTGATGAGGAGTTCTCATTGGTTGAGGACAACTATGATGCCATGGTGACCATGCGTCTGATCAACATGAGAGCCCTCATCGAGAACTATCCCAATGGCCACATGGGCGCAAACGGATTCTATCGTGAGTTCATCGCTCCGTCACAAAAGGACTATCCTGATATGGAAATAGAGGAACTGGTATTCAAGGCAGCGGACATGTTTGTGGAGTTGCAATGGGAATATGCCGACTTCGAGAGTCCTGGATTGGCGAATGTAACGCCTCCTGATAGCATAAGTTACACGACAAGAATCCTCACTAATGATAAAGATACCTTTGTCGGCATCAGTCAGCATGTGTGCTTGTCATGTGATGGTGAAATAAAGGATGTCCCTGTCAATGACTTCTTTAGGGCAGTCAAGGGCAATCCTTATTTCAAGATGGTTGATGCCGCTCAGTTCACCCTGCGAAAGATGCCTGAAAAAGAGTGGAAAGCACTTTTTGACTCTCTGAACGTAGCCACCATTCAAGCGCCTAAGACGTATTTGCTACGCTGGAATCCAACTATCAGCAGTCTTTCGCTTGATCGTTACCGCGAGATTAATGAAGAGTACCCGGAGGGCTTTAACTTCCATTGGAGCATCTACGAGTGGGAACAGGCCCATAAAGGCGACCGCTTCTTTATGCTTCGCACAGGCGATGACCTTGCAGGATTAGTGTTCAGAGGTGTCTTCACGGACGAACCATACGAGGATGACGATTGGGCAGGTAAAGGCAGACAGAGGCACTACATGGAGATGGACTGTTATGACTGTGTTCATGCGGACGAAATGCCCCCAATCAATCTTAAAACGCTTGAAGAAGAAATCCCCGATATAAACTGGCGCCAAGGACACTCTGGTGAGTTGCTGTCCGATAAGGTCGCTGCTAAATTAGAGGATTTATGGAGCGATTTAATGGATGATAGATCAGAGCAGGGCGACAACGAAGAAGATGATAGCGACCTGGAACAGGACGATGATGAAGGAAATGAACAGTCGCACGGGGACCATATCGCTGCCTTTATGGAGCCCGAAGATTTCCTAGCTAATCACCTTCCCAAGCTGATTGATAATGGCGAAGTGTTCAAGTCCTGCAAGACTCAAGTAGTCTGTGAAAAAGTAGATGGTGAAACCACTGATGTTTTCGCTGTCGCACACCGTGACGGTGATGTGACATGGCTTGCTCTTATCGCAGCAGGAGTGAAGGAAAATGTCAATGAGTTGGTATCTTTCTACCCGTTGCTCGATCCTGTGGAGAGGGTGAAAGCGAAGATTATTGAAGTGACAGAATGGCAAGACATGATTGAAGCAACGGTCACTTGTGAAGTGGAATGTGATGATGAAGACTTTGGCAGTCTCGAAATCTCATTCTTTGCCACCGACTATGCTTGGAACAAGTCGAAATATGTTGTCGGTGAATATCTGTATCTTGACCTTGCAGCGTTAGCTTACTCGGCAAGAGAAGCAATAAGACATTTCTCTTTCGAGGACCAACAAGCCATAGATTATTTGGCCAAATTAGGTCGAGAACCTGAATACGATGAGAACGGCAATGTCAAACCCGTAGAGTTCAGTACCGAGATTCTGGTGACATTCATGAATACCGATGATGATTACCTGGATGATTTCGAGTTCCATTCGCCAATCCGCAACATTGAAAAAATCAATTCCGTTGGAGTTGACCTTTATCGTTGTGAGATGTTGTTCATGCACGACCCCGACCGTCCATTGGCTTTGTACTTCAAGCGCAGGTTTATTCCAACGCCTGAGGATGGTATGCCCGTATCGGGTGTACTCTGGCTCCAAGGCCGAATAAGTGAGAACCAAGAAGACTAAATCAATTATAATCAAAAACTAAAAGTCTTATGAACAGGCAATTATGGAACATGTATAAGGAGAATTCCCGAGGGGAAGCTTGTATTGAGCTCTTTAATCCAGAAAGGGATAATATTGTTGATAGTGCTTTTGGAATATTGAAGCACTCCTCAATCTGGGGTGCAGATCATATTGATGATGATTTCATTGACGTACTCCAAGATACATTCTGGGTGTGGGACATGAATTTTACAGAACGCGGTTTCTACCCTCAAGAATGGTGCAAAAATTCATTTATGGTATTTGCTGAAAATTTTGACATTCTTTATCCAAAACTCACAGAGAAAGGAGAAGTTGAGTTATCTGAAGATAACCACGTTGTTTTTAAAGAGGGTGCTTATGCCATAAAAAGTGATGAATATAGAGTTAAGGCAGCATTAATCCCTAGGTTATCTTTACTCTTTTATTACCTTTTTGATGATTTTAAGCCGATACTCCTCCCAACAAGATTTGATATTATACAGAGGAATTGTAATGCCCTGGGTATAGAGATGCCTGCAATACCTCGTACCAATGACTATAAATTGTATCTGTCCTATTTCTATGACATTTGTGAATCATGGAACTCATTCCAGAAGGATAATGATTTAACAGACGCTGAACTGTGCGCATGCATATACGATTTTGCTAGTATGTTACTGTCGCCAGAAGAGTCAACAAACTCAGATTTGCCTAAGCCAACCAATGTTTGGCTAACAGGTGCATCTGGAAAGTGTGATTTCGCATTTCTTGACACTTTGGGAGTTGAAGCTGGAGATAATAGAGAGAATATCTGGGCATGTAACGAACGAACAAGACGAGGAGATATTATTGTGCTCTACTGTACAACACCCAGAAGCTATATTCATTCTATTTGGAGATCAAACAGTGGTGGCATATTCAATCCGTTTGACTACTATCATAGTAGAACTACTATTTGTAACGGAGTGCGAACACCACAGATTACTTTTAATGATTTAAAGAATGATGAGTATATGTCTCAAATACCGATTGTTCGTAAGAACCTCCAAGGAATCAATGGTGTAGAACTATCTGCACAAGATTATTCAGAACTCCTTCGCCTCATCGAACAAAAAGGAGGTGACATATCTGCTTTGCCAAAACTCTATGAATCTGAAGATGTCGATTTTGGAGAGATAAAACTTGAAAAAGATGTTGAGGAAAACATCCTTATTCCAATGTTGCGCAAATTAGGGTATAACGAAGAAGACTGGACTCGCCAATTATCTCGTAAAACCGGCCGAGGCACAAGAGCTATACCAGATTTTGTTTTCTTTGCAAAGGGTGATAAACACTTTGAGACCGCACCTTTTGTGATAGAGGCAAAGCTTGATATGTCCCACATGCGAGAACTAATTAATGATTTCGAGCAAGCATTGTCTTATGCCAGCATGTTACGTTCTTCGCTAATGGGTCTCTGCGATAAAGAACGACTCATCATATATCGTGTTGACAGCACTGGTTCAGCAGATCGAAATGCCCCTATCTTCGAAGACCATTGGGCCTCAATTTACAAAGATCCTGTTGTTGGAGCCCAATTAAATCAACTAATAGGTAAAGAAGTTATCAAGAATTTGTAATTTTTTCAAAGTTTTTGCGAGGCTGTCCCATGATTTGAGACAGCCTCGTGTTTTCTTTGCACCGTAAAACAAGTTTGCGTGTGTAGGATGATGGTCGCAGGTTTGGTAGCGAGCATGCCCAGACTAAATCCTGGGCATAATAATATAGGAGATTCGAGTCCTACCCATCCTGCACACTTTTAGAAACACGGGCGAAGAGTAGCACCGTAATCGGGTTAGCAAACGCCCCTAGCCCCGACTGAGGAAGTAGCCCTGGTCGAACCAGCAAGCGATCTTTTAAGCCGGGGCATTTAATTAATGTGGATAGGATGTATGATAGTGTGGAACGTAAGCCCTCTTTTCAGAGGTAGTTGGAAACCGTCTCCTATCCATAGCGTGGGCAGGCAGACCCGCGATGTGTGGAACGGCGGTCCCTCCTTGTCGAGGGAGGGGAATGGTTCGACTCCATCACCTGCCCACAATTTATAAAGTGTGAGCAAGTAGAGCGCATGATAGTTGGGACGGAGCGGCAATGCCAGCAATGGCATTGATATGAGGGTGACTCGATAACCCCGATTGCTCACACAATTTGTGGCTAACCAAATAATTACATATCAAATGGAAGACGTGGTTTCATATCAAAAGATAGAAGACAGGAAAGTAAGAATTGCAGTCAGCCTGATCTACAAGAGACTGTTAAAGCCAACGTGCGATATCGTTGATTTGAGTTGGGATTTGTGGCACAAGTTCAGATTTGCAAACGAAAAAGAGCGAAAAAAGATGGCACTTAAATTCGTCAATAGGCAGCACTTTCAAGATTGCCTCGATCAAGTTACATGGATTAAGCTTGATAGTCCAGAAATACTTAAGGTAGTCTCAGAAGACGGCATCATAACAGTAACAGAATAAACCATCATAGAATGAAAGAAAGGATAGTAAGAGTAGCCATCAGCTTGATTTACTACAAGGCAGTAAGACCAGGCTTATTCATCGTGGATATGAGTTGGGATGTTTGGCGCAAGTTCTTATATGCCAGCCAATATAACAAGCAAGATATGATTGTCCCCAAAGTGGCACCAAGCGTTGATGGCTCCGTTAAGGAACTTGTTTGGATTCCGTTGGACAACCAAAACAAGTTGCAGGTTGTTGACGAAGATCGCGTCATCAAAATCAAATCATTAAACCAATGAATCATATGAGAATAAGAAACTGGTATAGCGAGAGAGCGCGGCTATTGCAAGAGATATCCCTTCAACAGCCCATAACAACTGATCATATAAGTATTAGATTTAAGAAACTGGAGAGCGAACAATCGGTGATGGTCATTCATGTTGATTACGAAGAGGTCAAGAAACGCAAGTCGAAAACGCTCCATATTCCTATGAGTGATGAGAACTTGGCCCTGTCTTATCTTCACGAATGGCTCCTATATATCAACCTCACTTGGTGCTGTGGTTCAGCTTCTGTTACCGTTGACAATGGAGAGGATAAATACACATTGAGCTTTGAGCCTGTCATCCACTACGACAAACGCAAGTTCAAAAATATGGCGAATGATATCTTTGAAACCGCATATTTCTATGTGTACAGTTCAAAGAAGAAACGCATTGTCCTGTCGGCTTATATTGATTCTTTCTGGTTCTTTAGCCATTTTGGTTCAATGATGATGAAGCACATTAAGGAGCATCAAATCTTTGAACTTGATGAAAATGGCAATCTTGCATCAATCCGCGAATCCGTAGAATAATCAAGTGTGGGTGAATGACGGTTGTTAGTGACAATCGCAGGTTTGAATCCTGCACCCCCACACTTGTTTTAAGAAGATAACTAACATGTTTCATTATAAAAATACATTTAATCATGAAGAAATTATTCTTATTCTTTTCACTGATGGTTGCCACTATGGCCTTAGTATCCTGCGGCAACGATGACGAACCAAACCTGCAGTTTGACAAAGAAACCATTGTTGGTGCATGGGAAATCACCGAAGTACAAGGTACCCCTGAATGGTGGTGGATCGCCAAGGGCACTGCGCTCACGTTCAATTCCAACGGCACTTGCTCTACAGGATTCTCTATGGAAGACTCCTATAAGATTGAGGGCGGCCAGGTCAAGACCTATTACGCCGAAACACAAGAGCCGATGTACATTTATGAACTCCAGGGTAAAAAGGGGAATACCTTGACCGTTAAGATGAAAGGAACGCTCGATGAGAGCAACCTTTCAACGGTCTTCAAAATGACCAAGAAATAAAACTATTGCAACAAGTAACCCAAATTTTAACTGAGATATTCATGGATTGGAGCGGGTCAGAAATGACTCGCTCCTTCTGACACTATTTTCTTCGTTGCTCATCAATGAAAATCTGTATTTCACCTAAATCTCCAATCTCTTTCGGAAGAACGAACATATTGTACGGACTTGCTAGTTTCTTGAAATGCTCCTTTATAGCAACAATATCTAGTTCTTCAATAGACTTATTGCTATTGAATCCAACTGGATCAATATGACAAACCTTCCAGTCAGGCAAAGAGAAACCACCTAACGGCCTTGTGTACTTGCCTTTGTTCTTGACGTCTTCAGTTTGCATGAAAACCATTGGTATTTCGTTATTGAAAAGCATTCCCTTTAGTTGTTTGAGCGTGTAAGTCTCGTTATTCATAACACGACCACATACCCAAATAGAAAAAGTATTATCGCTAACAATAATTTCTCGCTTACTTGGGTGGATGAAGGATTGACCTTTGAGCTTATTTGCATCTTTTCTGATGATTAAGGGCATTTCTTCGTCTTCAATCCACTCATTGATCACTTGTTCCCAGGATTCTAGAACATCATTACCTATGTACGGGTTATGTTCTGATCCCTTCCAAAGTAAGGCTATCTCTTTGATTTTTTCACGGATTTCATCTCCAATTAAATCCTTTTTGGGTAAACTCTTCACTGGCGTTTCTTTCAAAAAGCCAGTCGTTCCTGTCAGGAACTGTAAAGCTTTTCTGGGTGGATGGCTCATGTGGTAAATACCACTATCCCTATAGCTTTTAGATGCTACAACATTCGGAAACACTCGATAGAAATCCGCTTTCGTCATTTGAAAAGTCCCATCTGGAGTATGAACAGCAAAGATATCGTCATCATTTAATGGTTCAATAACGTCTGCCTTGAAACATAACCTACTAAAAGAATACTCAACCATAATCTGAATCTAATTAAACATAGTGGCAAATTTACATCCTTTTGTTGAATCAAGTTGTTATGAAAGTCTTATTTGTTTTACTTTTCAGCCTTTTTGGAAAAAATCAGCACCACTAATGCCCTCATCCGGCTTTAGTGGTGCAGTGTAGAGCTAGATACATCTTTTATGTCAGCTGATCTTCTTTGATTGTATCCAGATAGAACTTTGGATACCTTTGATACTTTTCTCCAACTGCAATTTTGTAGCACAAGTGGGTAGCGATTCCTCCGATGAGCCATGAAGCGACTGCTAGTTGGGGTGGGGATTGCAAGCCATTCTCGTTTTCGTATGTCGCCACAACCTGCTCAATCCACGGCTTTGGATCACCCCAAAACCTGTAATAATTCATGATGTGTTTCACAAGCTTCACTTCAAAACCTCGGTATGAGCCATCGAACATCTCATTCAGCTGTATCCCTGACGGAGAGACGACAAAAACAAGTCCAGCCCATCCAATGTTATATGGATGCAGGACTGGCAAGTTGTACTTTTGGCACCATTCATCAAATAAGAATGGTACATCTGAGTTGTATCTCAAAGCATTTATTGCAATGTTGCGTCCTTTAACCAGGCCTTCAACATTATCTTCATCAATGACTTCATCAATGATACTAATATTTGCGTCAGGATTAATCTCCATCAGGCGCCTTTTAAGGGCATTGACTTTAGGTGACCCGATATCATTATAGGTATAGTTCTGGTGATTCAAGTCTGATTCCTCTACGACTTCGTCATCTACTATCGTGAGTGTTTCAAAGCCAAAACGCAGCAGACATTCGGCGATGACACCACCTATGCCAGCGCCAGCAATAATGATTTTGAAAAACTTAATTCTTGATTGCTGTTCTTCTCGAACGTAAACTCTGTTTCTTGAATATCTTTCCATTTTTTCAAATATTAATTTTTCCACAAAAGTATATCTGACCAAATTCTGATGCAATACCCAAATGGGTCTTTCTGACTGATTGACAGGAACTTTGACCCATTTGGGTATATTTTCTGAGAGAATGAAACACAGTAATTTAAAACATAGAGGCAAACTCGATGTGGTTTAATTAAAAAGCTGGAGAGGCGATAGAAGTAATCAGAAGTCGATAGAAGACCTAACAGAAACATGAGCAAAATGCCATAGATACGCCACAGAAAAGGTGATAGAAAAACAATACTGAAGTGATGGAAAACGTGATAGAAAAAGTTTCCTCAATAGGGTTTTGAATTGAGGGTAGAGAAATATTTGCTACATGGAGAGATATAGACAACAATATAAGTAGCATGAATAAATATGAGTTGTTAGATCAGTTTGATGCCTTGCTACACATCACACATGCGAGACTAAAACAAGTTTAGTTCAAACTGCGCATATATAGCAAAGCAGCAAACCAAACCTCTGTGTTTCTGGTTAAAACGCCGTCAATGAACGAAAATCTGTGGAGAAGCATAGTCGTTCTAAATCTCAAGACAATTTAATAACTTATTACAGAAACGGAGTTATGTGAAAGCAACACCGACCTTCAGACTAAATGCAAAGTACATCCGAGTTATAAACCAAACTAAAACCTATTGACCACAATCAGTTTCCCTCGATATTGATGTGGTGAAATCATTGAGAATGGCTTCTGGGCAATTTCTTTTCGCACTTTTCATATAGTGATGGTTACTTCATTAGGAAGGTGTAGAGTTCCCAGTACTTGGAGATGGCAAGGTCGTAGAGGATTTTCTTTTCTCTGGCGTCACTGCCTAACAGGATGGACAGGTAGTTCCAGAAGGATTTGCGATGGTGATGATGTTTGATGTGCGCCATCTCGTGTAATATTGTTTCGTCCATCAATGCCGGTGGGAAAATCACGATCAGAGGTGACAGGCGAATGTGGTTATCAAATGTGCACTGTCCCAAAACGCCTATCCTCAGTTTCTTGACGGTTACGCTCTGGGCATATAACTGGTGCCTGTTTTCGAGTTCATGCAACCTTTTGGGCAAGGAGATGGAAGCTCTTGCCATAATCGTGTCCCGAATATTCTCCCTCAGCCATTTCTGGAGGCGCAAGTTCTCGAATTTCTGGCTCTCATGGTACAAAACGAACAACCGTGAATAATCCTCGCTGTGGATGAGGTGAACGCATGTGGTACCAGCCATATAGGTCCTGCGCCTTGGATGATCCATTTTGCAAAACGCTAGCAAATCGCTCTTGTCACATGATTGCCATTCAAGGCAGAATTGTGGGAAACGCAGTCTGGTATTGGGATTTATCCAAAACTGCGGCTGTTTCATATTTGAACGCTCCATATCTTGTCTAATATACTATTATAGGCATTCGAACCACTATGTATTTTGAGCCCGTAAAAACGTGTGCCCTTTGCTCGTTCCTTATTCATTTTATCTCTCGTTTTCGGTTGTGGTACACTAAAGTAGAAATCGCTGATGATTAAAACATCGGCCATACTGAAATTTGAAGTTTGCAACATCCTGAGTGCATCTTTGAGCATCTCTTCGCCATCAGTCCCGCCGGTGAACGAGTTGTCCAGGAAGTCGTTGAGTTTTCTCCAACTCCCAGGAAGAGACAGATCCAGAGTCTGAGCCCTTACCGAGAAAGATATCAGATAGCATTTGCGTTTCTGTTTCTTGGCCATCCTGAGCAGTTGCAGGAGAAGGGTTTTTGCCAATTGGATGCGTTTCCCGCTCATCGAACCACTCGTGTCAAGACTGACGATGATGGGGCCTTTCTCCAGCTGGGGTTTCTTTTCCTTTGTTTGTTCTGTTTTCATCTGGCTTTGCTCCTTGGGCTTGTTAGCAAACAGTTGGAGTTTCTTGGTGGCATACTTGAGGTAGAAGAAATCCTCTGTCTGCGGGTCTGCCATGATGGCCATCTCAACGGGCAACACATGCCTCAGGTCATTGCCGTTGGACACCTCTTCAATCTCCACAGCTGGCTTTGGGGGCGACGGCAACAGGGGCAGGTAACGCTTGATGGTATTATCCATATCGTCTTCACGTTTAGGCGGCTGCTCTCGGCCCATAGTGCGGACAATTTCGGCCAATGCCGGATAGGAATAAACTAGTTTCTCGACTTTCTTTCGTTGCTTATAGTCAGCCAATCCCCACTCTTTCACGCGATGTTCCCAGTTATTCTTATTTCTTCGGATAGCCAGTTCCTTCATGCGTTGGAGCTGTTGGTCGCATGCCTTGTCCCAGTCCTTGACCAATGAGGTGAAAATGGCTTCAAGGTCATCCTTGTTCTTCATTTGTTCCACATAGCCATCAATATTCACCTCAAAGGGCTTGTACTGGTACTTGAGGGTTCTATAGACTTGGCTCCAGAGTTTACGTTTTTGACCGATATCGCCTGCAGCAAAGGCAGCGATCAAAGCCTTCTCTTGTCTGTGGTTCTCCTCAATGGGTTGAAAGAGCTTCAGCATGGCCTCGATGAACTTCATTAGCTCATCCTTCAGGACCTCAATCCACAACGGGTCCTGGCTCTCCAGTTGAGGGTTGTCTTGAACCGTCTGGCTGATGAAACCTCCCAACACGTCCCCTTGAGGGATGCTGTCTGGCAACTGCCCCCTGTCCATGTAGAAGTCAAAGGCGTCATCGTATTCCCGTAACTTCTTGGAGATATCCGTTGTGTTGTCTTTCATAGCAACCCTTTGGCGTTATGCACTTTCACTGCCACCTCATTGAATCTCTTCTCGCATTGCGACAGATACTTGTTGACGAGTTTCAAGTCATCATTAGAAAGGAACAAGTGCGTGGTACGGGCAAACTTTTCTTGTAACTGTGTGAGTTGTGGATGTATCTCGTTATTCATGATCTCTATCGCCGTTTTAGCCCAATTATGGGCTTTGATACCGTCTCCTGTGACTCCACCCCCATTGAGGATTGAATTCACCATCCCTTCAAAGGCGTATGGCGTGCCGTCAACGATAATGCCACCATTGCACTTCAACAGTTTCACTTTTTTCACTTGAGAACTATTGTTGCTTTTGTAATCAAACGGCGTGCCCGTATAGATGGCACGAACAATCCATGCGTTTTTCGCATCATCCCGGTAAAGAATGCCATCAATGGGTTTCTTGACACCGAGGTGATTGTAGTCATGTTTATAGAACAGACATTGGCCCTTGGGGAAGTTCTGCAACGAGTAATACATCAGGTTGGTCAAGAGGAATGATTCTGATTGTTTCTTCTTGCCTTTCGGTTGTATTGCTGGCTCGGCGCTGAATTTCAATTCGCGTTCAAGGTCTTTTCCCATCTTGTCAAGTCTGTCGCAGACAGAGGCAGTGATGCTTTTCAATACTATATCCACTATCGTCGTTATCGTCTCGGCCTTGTTCCACAGGCAATGGATCAGTAGCGGGATATCCGTCACATCGATGGCTTTACGACCATTCAGGAAAGCGGATGCCCTCATCAGACGGAAACATTTTTTCCACCGACGGTCAGAAACGTAATAGTCCATCTCGTTCACTTCGTCATTCTTGGTCTTTTCCTTCAAGCGCTTGCGGATGTCAGTAATTGCGTAACAGACATCATCGGGGATGTCAATCTTACCAATGCTGTACTGCCAGGCTTCATACACATCATCTGTTATCAGGCAATCGTCGGGTACAATAGGATCGGGACCTGTCTCTTGTCGGATCATCTTAAAGAATGCCGCTTCGCTATTGATGCAGTTCGACACCATGCGTACCAGAAAGCGGTCCCACAACGCCTCAAGCCCTTCGTCCTCTGCTGGTAGTTCGTTGCTGGCAGCAATCAGTCCTTTCATGGGCAAATGGATCGTTTCACGTCCGTTTTGGAAGATTCGTTCATTGATGGCCGTGAGTAGTGAGTTCTGGATACTGGGGCTCGCTTTCCAAATCTCATCCAGGAACACGACGGTTGCAGTCGGCAGAAAACCGTCCACAACTCGCTCATACCTGTCCTCGTTCTTCAACAGGGATATCGAGACTGGACCGAAAATCTCGTCCGGGGTGCTGAAACGCGACATGAGATATTCAAAGGCTCGGCTATCCTTGAAAGCCATCTTCAACCGACGTGCGACGAGGCTTTTTGCCGTGCCAGGAGGGCCAAGCAAAAAAATGCTCTCCCCGGCGATGGCGCTCAACAAAGCCATCGCGAGGATATGCTCTTTCTCAAAAATACCTTGTGACAGCACCTTGAGCAGCGTTTTTATTTGTGTTTCAACTTTCATGTTTTGGTCCCATAGGTAGCGAATTTGACATGTTGAATCCTGTTGCCAGTATGGTGACCTTGATCTGGTCTTTAAGTGTTGAGTCATGTGCCGGGGCCCAAATAACATCCACTTCGTGGTCAAAGTTTTCCATGAATTCCTGGATCTGGTTCATCTCCTCCATGAGGAGCGGAGACTCGCTGTCGCGATTATAATAGATAATCATCAGAATTTTCTTGAAACTGAAGGATTCGCAATCCTTGAGCAATGGTGATTCCAGAGCATTTTCAAGAGCCTTTGTCACACGGCGTTCACCCGAGCCAAAACCCGAGACGATAAATGCGTTTCCTCCTTTACGCAAAGTATAGTTAACATCATTGAAGTCCATGCAGACCCTACGGTCGATGGGAGTAATCAGGCAGTAGAGACTGCGAACGGCTGTAGTCAGTGTTTCATTGGATTTTGTAAATGCATTGCTTTGGTCTAGATCGTTGTATATTTCGGTCAGGCACTGGTTGTCGATGATGAACAAGGCATCAACATGCTTGCGCATCTCTTCTGCTCCTTTAAGAGCCTTAAGAATCTTTTGAGACCCCTCAAATATGAATGGGATTGTCACGATTCCAACGGTGAGCAAACCCTTCTCGCGGGCAATACGAGCCACTTCAGGGGCCACATCGGTTCCAGTATATCCACCCATACTGCCAATAATGATGACCATTCTGGTGTCATCGTCTAAGAATGCGTCAATTTCGGCTTTACTCTCCTCAACTGCATGGCGTGCTTTCTCGCCCTGTCCATGTGCCGCATTCGGTCTCAGAAGCACACGGTTGCGCACTGGTGAGTCAATGAGCTGCTGATGGTCAGAGTCTAATACGGCGAAAGTGACACCATCGATGTTCTGATACATGAGATTGACAGCATTGATGCCACCTGCGCCAATGCCAATTGCCCTAATAATGGTACGCTGCTGGTTCTTGTCCAAAGTTGACATGATGCCAAGTTCGAACTCGCTTGTCGCGTAATTATCTTTCTTTTTCATAATGATTCTTTTTTGATTTATGCATAACGAGTACTGTGGCACGCAAGATTGGCTCTGTGCATCGCTTATCGGGAGACAAGCCCCAATGAATATCACAATCAGGACCTGTCGTTTCCACCAAGTCTTGCAACGTGCTGAATTCTTCCATTTTGATTTTGAAATCTTTGGTCTTATAGAAATTAATCAATACGGCATTGATGTTCCCAAATGATTCTATGTGCTCTTTCATCTGCTCCACCAAATGAGCCACTCTATTCTCCTGGTTTTCATTGACAGATACCTCAAACGAGCTAAGGTTGCCCTCATAACGCAGTAATGCGATGACATCATTAGTATCAAAGCCCAAATAGTTATATGAATAACACATCTCCATACTATGACGCATTGCACGGTGGTATTCTTCTGCCGTCTCGCATAGTTGCGTAATCTTGAGCATGATATCGGCAAAAATAGGAAGTGTTCCGTTAACCTCGGCACAATGACACATTGCAGGATACCAATCCTCTTGATCACAGCATTGCCGCGTTATCTCAAACATGGCATCGGCAATCTCACATCCCTCTCGATTCAGCATCTTGTCCTGTTCTTGGTTGTCTTTATCTCTAATCTCCATAAGGTTTATATTGTTTTTTCAATTTCAATGTTTATTTCGGTTTCGAATTGGCGCACATAGATGAAGTCGGTGATGGCGAACTTCATGTGGTCAAACAGATGGTGGAAAGGCTGGATAAGATGCAAGTCCCTTGTAAGTTCGGGATCCAGCCCTTCGTTCCAGTTGGGCGGAGGGCATTCCATGCCTGTGAGATAATCGAAGGACTCGTCCACGTTCGATGGAAACGTCAGCGTTGGCAGCGTAACACCATCTTCATACAGCGGGTTCCATCCGCTGTCACTGATGGCGCACCACAGATCATCCCTATCATCACCTTGAATGGGATGTAATGCCGGATAGTCGTAGCCGAGGTAACACTTTGCCGTCAGTTCCAGGTAGTCGCCGAAGGTCTTGTTTGCTTTGATGCTGTTCCAGATGCGATGTGCCCTGTCGTACATCTCCCGCAATGCCTCTCGCAGCGCATCATTGAAAGCGATAATGTTGGGTAGTATCTCCTCCTGGTGCGCCAGTACCCGCTCATTAATCATCGCCTTACGCAAAGACAGCAGGCAATCACAATCCGAATAGTCGCATGGCGCGTGCTCATATTTCAAGAGAATCTCCCTCTCAATGAGATGGATATCGTGGTCTTGTAATTCAATCATAATTCACACATTGTTTTGTTTGTCGATGCAAAGTAAAATCACACCTCGGCCAAATTGTGGCAGAGGTGCAATCAAATGTTGTTTTTCTTGATGAAAATGTGCTCAATCAAGCGCTTGATAGGTGAAGTCGCCGACACTCATACAGGCTTTCTTGTAGTCGAACTGGTACATCCTCATGTACTGCTCCTTGATTTCGACTGCGCCGTTATAGAACGGGTTGCTGACGTGCTGACGGGTGGTCACGGTAATGACCATTTCGGGCGTGATGACTTGCCCATTGACGCGCTTGGTGCGCTTCGGCGTAATTTTAAAAACTTTGCTCATAATGCTAGCGATTAAATGTGAAACAAAAATGATAATCGCCACAAAAGTAGAAGGCACCTCGGCCAAATTGCGGCCGAGGTGCGATTTATCTGATATTTTCCATCAACAGAATCCCACTCTGCGGTTGCCAATAGAAGATTCCAGCCTCTCAGCGTCGCAGTATGCCGAGAGTTGTTCAATCATATTCTCAGCATCTCCATGAAGGATGTTCCCGATAGTGTGGTGACGGGCGATATTCTCAATCTGTCCTCCACTGAAATCGTATTTTGTGGCCAAAATCCGGCATTCATCCTCGTTCAGTTTCGGGATCATCTCATGCCACATGTTCATCCGAGCTTCTATCGTCGGTTTCTCAAACTTGACTTTGTAGAGGAACCTGCGCTCAAATGCCTTGTCCATATTCTGGGCCAGATTGGTCGTGGCAATGAGTATGCCATCGAGTGTTTCCATCTCTTGCAGAATAATGTTCTGGATGCTGTTCTCCATCTTGTTGACAGCGCTCTTGGCACCCTCCATGCGTTCCCCAATGATGGCATCAGCCTCATTGAAGAGAAGAATGGGTGTTATCTGGCTATTTTTAACTTTGGCCTTGTAGTTGTCAAACACTTGCTTGATGTTCTTCTCGCTCTCTCCAACCCAGCAGCTCTTGATTTGAGAGATGTTCACTTGTAGGATGTCACGACCTGTTAGTCGTGCAAGTTGCAGCACAGTTTCGGTCTTTCCGGTTCCAGGGGCGCCATAGAAGAGGCAAGTGAATCCGCAACGGAATCCAGTGTCTGTCATGCGAGTTCGAATTTGGTTATATTGCTCATCGTTCAAGAGGTTTCCCAATTCATCGATCTGGCATTCGACTTTGTCCCCATAAAACATCTTTTTAGGTGTGATGTCTTTGGACTTGATGACGTCTCCACTCTTTTCATCCATGGAGGGCAGATGAAGTTCTACAAACAGTTCACGCTTCGCGTCATTAGTCATCCGAAACGATTCCCTGTCAACCATGCCGTTACAATTGTTGTATTCAACAATCTTACCTTTTAATAAGACGTGATCACCACGGTTCAACTTAGACTTCACAATGCTCCACTCCCTTTTATCATCATACAGAAAATCGAGATCATGGAACCTGATATAGTTGTCATTGTTGTTCACGAACAGATGAGAAAATAGAATCAGCAACATTTTATCTTCATCGTTAAAATTGTAGCTCAAAACTTTTTGAACATAGATAATATGCTTATTGCAGTCCAATAAGTTATTTATCTTTTCTACTGTCGTTTCGTAGGTTAGCTCCTCTTCTTGTCGCAAATCAAGTATGTTCTCTATTTCACAGAACAATTCAGCACAAGAAAGACCTGAATAGTTCTTTGGTACGTATTTCTCATTTTGTTTAAGAGCTTCAATGACCTCAGCGGGCACTCTGTATGATTTCCTATGGCAACTACGGCTACACCTCACTAGTTCTCTATTCTCTAGGACATCGATGTCAACCATATATCTAAGAAGCCTCGTTGTTCGACATTCAAGGAATTGTCCCAAATCCCCGATTGAAATGTTCGTGCTATCACTATTGTCAACAAATAAAGCAAGCATAACGCTCTGCTCCTTGGTGAGCTCCATTTTTTCAGTCACATATTTAATGTATTGATTCGCTTTGCGATAAAACCCAGCGCTCAACCCCGATCCCTTTGCCTTATCTGCGATATACTCAATAGCAGTGAGCAAATCCAAATTGTTCGTTTCCTTTTGTTTTGATGTTTCCATAATTCTGTCTCCGTTTAATTTGATGCAAAGTAAAAACACACCTCCGCCAAAATGTGGCAGAGGTGCATCCTAAAGTTGTTTTTCTTGAAGAAAATGTGCAGAGATGCTGTTTTGAAATTTTTGCCGAGGATTTGAGATGGATTTTTGAGGCAGTTTTAACTAATCTTTGAGGAGCGATGCGGGCATCGTGACGAATAATATCAAGTAAAAATGGCCAAAAAGGCGCTCAAAGCCCGGCTAACCAAACATCACATATCAAATTTCAAAATTGCATCTCAGTCGAGTGCCTGGTAGGTGAAGTCGGCAGCGCTCATGCAGGCCTTCTTGTAGTCGAACTGGTACATCCTCATGTACTGCTCCTGGACCTCAACAGCCCCGTTGTAGAACGGGTTGATGCAGTGCTGGCGGGTTGTTACGGTAATCACCATTTCGGGCGTGATGACTTGCCCATTGACGCGCTTAGTGCGCTTCGGTGTAATTCTAAAAACTTTGCTCATAATGCTAGCGATTAAATGTGAAACAAAAATATGATAGTTTTACTTGTCACTGTTCAGTATCCAAACCGTCTCGAGTGCAACGACCCTCGATAATCCTATTTCCTTATCGATTGTCTTGAGGTGGTCTTCCTGGTCAATATAGAAGTCGCTGCTCAAATCAAGGATTGCATAGCGATAATCCTGCATTACATTCGCTTCCAACCATGTGTTGATTTCCAGAGCCTTGAACCGTTTGCTTAATTTTATGTTCTCTGCCAAATGATTGTTCGGGTCTTGCATAAAGCCAGACATAACAGGTGTCATCGAGTAAAACTCAACAGGCATTTGAAGCTCCTTCCACTTTTCATGAACAGTTTCGGGACCATCAAGACGGAATAGAGATGTAATGATGATTTTGCAATGGGTCTGCTCAACGATGAACTGCAAGTTCTCCCGGAAATCTTGATCTCCAAGATTCGCTATGCCTTCAAAGTCCAAAAACAAAAACTTATCGATCAATGGATTGTCTGGTGCGGGATTCAGTTTGGCTTTCAGGTTATCCAGTGCTTCTTGTGGCGTATCACCTTTGCCGATGATATATTTCTGGGCATCATGATGCCAAAAGCTGATAAAGTCCAACCCGTCATCATTGATTTCCCTTGGTACTTCCCATGACTCAAGATTAAACGCAAGAAACTCTCCGCCCTCGCCATAGCGATTTTTGATTATCGTCAAAGGAGAGATGTGAATGTCATTGTCTGTTAATTCTTCCATATTTCAATTATTATTAGTGATTTATCGCCACAAAAGTAGTAGGCACCTCAGCCATTCCGCGGCAGAGTTTAAAGATTTCTCAGCCGTTGAGTAAAGCTATGGCTCGGTCGGCCAGTAATTCAGTTAATCCGTCAAAAGGATTGGTCAGGATGAAATGAGGTAACTGTGAATCCGGTATCTCATATTCATCGTCAATGATGACGTATCGAGCATCTGCTAAGGTGTTCTCGAAAAGCCAGAAGTCTATCTCAATTCCTTTGCTCTGCCTCACATCAAGGCCAAAATCCTCAAGGTCAATATTTGATGACCAGCTGGCACTAACAATCGTCGGTGTAATGTCAATCACGCGACCAGGCAGTTGTCGATCCGTCCACATGTCCTGCATAGCCTCCCTGAGACATCAGCAAATCCTGATAAAACTCAGTATTCAGCACACCATCAAAGTCAAGAAACAGGTACTTGTCCATGGTGCAAAGAAAAAGACACCCTCTGCCAAAACGTGGCAGAGGTGTGCCCTGATGATGATTTTTCTTGAAAAAACTTATACGATGGGGTCTGGGCAGTAGTCTTTGCGCTTGCAGGTTTTGCAGTGTTTGCCGATCCAAACGTCGTCAAACTGCTTCATGGCTCGCTCGACGATTTGAGGGTCATCGGTCAGGATCCCCGCCTCGAAGTTGCGCTTATCGCTGCTCTTCATGCCGATGCCAGCACCCGTGAGGTTAGCGCTGCCGATATACACCTCTTCGCAGTCAAACACCAGCATCTTGAAGTGTACCCTGGGGCACAGCACCCGCTCCAACCGGTCATACAGCACGGGGTACCTGTCAAAGTCCTCGCGGAAGTTCGGCCCAGGTTCTTTAGCATGAATCAGCCTCACCTCCACACCACGCCTAATCAGCAACGCAATCAGTGCCAGGAAAGGCTTCTTCTCCTTACCAACCTCCACATACAGGTCCTTAATGTCGGCCGTCCCAATCCACAACGAGTTTCATAGAATAATATTGTTAGCGGACAACATTTTAATTATTAATTCTTTTGCTTCATTCTCTTTTTGTGATATCTTTTGCTCGTCCCAAATCTCATGATTCTTAACACAATTAATCATACTCTTAAGTTTTATGCTATAGGACTTCATGGCATCGATGCTTCCAAAGTTTTCGGCTTTAGCTCCAGGGAGGTTATTTGTAAACTTAGAGTTCATCCCACGACTAACCAAACATAGATTGCCAAAACTATGTAAATGATTGAAGTCCATGGGTTCGCGATCAGTGGGGTGCTGGGGATAAAAATGTTCAACAGACGTACGATATGTAAACTCATAATCATTATCATGGTTTTGGTTATATAATAAGAAATCGTAGAAATTGAAAACAAAATTCTCGACATGTTCTCCAACGTGCGGATATTCTTCAATGTTAATATTTCCCCAATAAATATCATTAATAGTGTTTTGACTTTTGCCTTCATTTGAATATATAATTTCTTCAAATGAAAGCTTCTTCCCGTCGGCAGCAAGATATCGATCTAACATATACGCTTTTGACAAATTCCACAAATAATTGAAATAATCTTCTGCATTGATGGGCTGTTCCTGATTATGAAGATACATAAGCGCTGCACTCATCCAATGTTTATATATTTGAGTGGGGGCAGAAACATGGAACATCGATAGAATCATAATGATTCTTTTATTAATGCCGCTTGTGTCATATTCTGATTCATCAGGTGAAAATGTATCTTTATAATAATACTTATCATCACTCTTTCTTTGAGGTGACAATCTTTTTAAGCTCCATCTGTCTTGGTGCCTCTTAATGATATAAGTGTCAAATAGATATCTTGTTCTTAATAGTTCCATTATAAAAACTTTCACGAAAGACACTTTGTCAGCGATCTTTTCAATCTTCTCATCAAATATTTTCGTAAGACGTTTGTCATCTAAAACAACATTTTCATCGTTTGTGTTTATTAATTTAAGAACATGAAGTAAGAAATTTGAGAATGAAATGATTGAATTATATGACTCTGGTGTTTCGTTTTCTTTGTTTTCTTCCCATGGTTTATTATATGGAGTATGATTCTTGGAATCATTAAATAGAGCATACAATGATCTCTCACTTTCATTAATATGGATATTCGTATCAGTCAAGATATTTTTGATCTCATCAAACTTAACCTTTATAGGCCCGCTTCCGTTATTATCAAAAATCTTAGATCGAACCTTCTTATCAAAATTCATCTGAACATATCGGTTCATATCTGAGCAAGCTTCCCAAATGAGATTGAATGCAGCCATAGCCAAATTATCATCTTTGATAATAGACATCAGTCGGGCTTTTATGATTTCGTGTTGTTCTAGTTGCTCTCCACGAGAATTCATTATTTCGAAATAATGGTTAAGATTTGTTCCTTCAGGAACGCAGACTCTTAAGATTTTCACGTTATCTAAAAGAAATGATATAAATTCACTAACCTGTATGCCCTTGTCGTTGCATATGTTATCAACAACGAAACGGGCTTTATTGAAAACAGACATTATTGCTGTATTCTTTTCTTCATCAGCAAAATGGCTCTCAAATGGGTTAAACAAAACCGATAACGTATAATTTGATTTCTCGCGATAATCAAACGATACATTTACTCGTTTGTACCATGAGAAATCATAATTTGAACATAATCTAAGTGCACAAATAAGGATTGTAAGAGTGGTTAACCGTTGTTGACCATCGATTGTCTCAAAATACTGTTGATTATCTTTAAATCTTGGAAATACTATCAGATTTCCTATGTAATAATAAGTTTGATTATTACTATCATTACTATCATTACTATCCTTTGCATAATCTGCAATGTCCTGGATAAGTTGAGTGGTCTCACTTATGCCCCAGGCATAATTGCGTTGGTAGATGGGAATTCTATATTCTCCCGTCACTAGAAGTTCACGTACTGAAAGATCGTCTATCTTGTTCATAGCGGTTTAAAATAATTCTTTTAATTGCTCATCAGCATTCCTTGCATATTCCGTCAAGCTGGGAATGCTTAGATTAATGATATCATAGGGAGACTTAGCATCTCGAATAGTTCTAAATAATTTGCCCGTTATCGCTTCATTGTCAATTGTTGATAATTGAACACTAAAATGAACTAATCGTATGCGGTAAACATAAAGGAAGATTTTTCTAGTGATTTTATTTATTTCGGCAAACCCAAAACGATCGACATAATACAGTAACAAACAGTCAAACAGTGCTCTTACGTAAATGTCCCCTTTTCGATTGCGGTTTTTATAATTGTTGAGTAAGGAAATAATCTGATGAGCTGATGTTTGGAATGCACTATCACTAAATGGTAAATACTCTTCAGCATTTATGATGCGCTTGTAGAGGACATCATAATGCCTAATCATATCAAAAAAACGGCTTCCATTTATGCAAATCTGATCTATCTGAAAAGGAAACTCCATGGATGATTTGTCGATTTTCCTTGCGATATCATCAGAATATAAAGTAGAAAAGTAATGGCAGATTATTTGCTGCATGTAAAACGGATAACGTTTATCATCTAATGATATTCCTTTAAAAATGTCAACATCTTGTTTTGTGAATTCTCGTCCGCTGTTATTCCGTGACCATTGCTTAGTTCTATACAAAGATAGGAAGAGCGATACAAGATATTGTGTATCAAAATCCTGCCAAGCCGTAATATTCTCTCTGTCACTTTGTGAAATGTCTTTGATTTCTCTAAGGTGAAATGCTTTCAAAAGGTCATGGGGCTCTAGATCTTTTCCTCTCGCATTTTGTGAGTCAAAGAATTGAAAAGCTTCAGAGATATTAGGCAATTGAACAACGACAAATTGACACCGGCTAAGAAGAAAATCTAGAAATTGCAGATTTAGGTCATCTTTTCTTTCTTCAATAATAGTTAGATTCTCTCTTACATGACCAATTGAATGGGGATTCTTAAATTTTGTCCTTTTCCAAAAAACTTGAATTTTGTTTTGTAACTCTAAATAAGAATTGTTCTCAAGTATCTCTTTTTTGTTGAAGAGGCTATAGAGCAACAAGGCTAAAGTAATGATACGTTGCTGGCCATCTACAATATTATTTTCATGTAATACTAGTGTGCCCAGCCGATACTCATCATTACCCATAAAGCTGATTAAGTCATTTATCAATTGATTTACATTCTTAATCCCCCATTTATATGGTCGTTGGAATTGTGGTATTATAAAATTTTCAAATGGTAAATCTTTAATATATAACACTTGATATTTTAATTTCAATACTTTCATTTTGTCAGGAGGTGGTAGAATTTCATCACATTCTGATTCCACAATTTCAGCCTCAATTTCATCATCACGATTAGCATATTTTTGTAGGATTGGATCAAATATCCGTGATAAGAAATAATAACCAGATATAATGTCATCAGCAGATAAAATGGAAAAATTATATCTACATCGCCCCTGATTGCGGTCGCTCCACCTATGCCAACTAAGTTCTGGATATTTAGATGATTCAGAAACTAGTTCTCTCCAGATGGGATTATATTCATATGTACTATATTTTCCCTCAAGATGTAATTCGACATAACCTTGGTAATATTCGTAGTGAATATCAGCATCATCTATAATCGTGTTAAGTAAAATAAATCTATTGTTATGATAATGGTTCAATTCAAATAAATAATACCTATTGGGAAAGGCCTTTTTTATCTTTGGCTCCAATTCTGTTTGAAGATCAGGTGTAATCTTAAAGTATCCCATTTCCAAAAATCAATAATATTTGCCAACAATGTTATGTATTGCAATCAGTGACTGGACAAACTTGGGCAAGGCTGTGGTTTTGTCCTTTTGATAGAATTTTGCTGAGACGGTGTAACCTGTATCGACGATCTTAGCCTTTATCTCAATAAAGGTAAGAGTCAGCGAGGCACTCAGTTTGCAATCAAATGAGACTTGTGATTTGATATAGTCTGTGATTTCATTGATTGTCGCTTCATCTTGAGTTTTACTGATTTTGCTTTGCTCTTGATCAATTCTTCTTTTCTCCTTAAGTTCTTTTATCAACGCCTCATACTTTGCCTTTTTCTCGGTTAGCTTCTGCTGATAGGCTTCACGTAGGGCTGCTTTCCCCTCCTGGGATAGTCGATTGTACTTGTCAACGTCCTCTTTTGTGATTGTCTCTCCACATTCAGTACAACAATCATCAACCTCTTCTCCGCAATTTGGGCAGTAAGAAGCACCCAAAGGCAAGTCTTCCCCACATTCAGAGCAAGTATTTGCCTTGAAATTAATCTCTTTTCCACAATGTGGACAGAATTCAATGTCAAAATCAGCCATAGCAAATTTAGTTTTAAGTGATTATTGCTTGCAAAGTTATTAAATCCGTTTCACTTCTCCAAAATCAAAACGAATGAAGTTATAGCAGTTCCAGTGCTATCCAGGCGCAGGCCTCGGCATCGGCGAGGGCGTGGTGGTGATTCTCCATGCAGAAGCCGCAGGCGGCGGCCACGGTCTGGAGCTGATGGTTTTCCAAGTCGGGTTGCAGGCTGCGGGATGCTGCAAGCGTGTCGAAGAACTCGTACTCGGGATAATCCATCTGATAAGTGCGGAAGACGGCGCGAAGGCAACCTTCGTCAAAGGGGCGGTTGTGGGCCACCAGCGGCAGACCTTCAATCAGAGGCTCAATCTGTGCCCACACATCGGGGAACACCGGAGCATCGTCAGTGTCAGCACGGCACAGGCCATGAACCTGAGTGCACCAGTAGTTATAATAGTTGGGCTCGGGCTGGATAAGCGAATAGAACTTGTCCACAATCTCCCCGTCCCGGACAGTGACCACACCAACCGAACAAACCGAAGAACGATCATAGTTAGCGGTCTCAAAATCTATAGCTGCAAAATCTCTCATGGCTTAATCTTTCTTATATCGGTTAAACATACGCTCGATTTTTGCCGCCATCTCCTCACGAAGCCACTGTGGCTCGAGCACTTCAACATCCTCACCCTGCCAAAACAATTCCTGAATAAAGTCGAAGGTAGGGCGAATGAACATGGTGAAGATGCTAAATATGTCATTGCGCTCAATCTCCTTCTG
The DNA here is from genome assembly GCA_902776435.1 of uncultured Bacteroidales bacterium. Taxonomy (GTDB): domain Bacteria; phylum Bacteroidota; class Bacteroidia; order Bacteroidales; family Muribaculaceae; genus Sodaliphilus. Next base: position 39,789 of record CACYQB010000025.1, read on the forward strand.
TGACTCATGCAACCTGAGTCCACGAATGTAGTTGGCTTGGCCTGCGGTCACTTTCAACTTCACGAGCTCTTTGTCGTAATCATGGTCACGAATCACGCCGTAGCATCCCTCGAAATACTCCTTGGGGCTCCAGTCCTTAGGCGTTTTGAAGGTTTCATCTTTGACCTGAAGATACCTGATTCGGTCAAGGCAGTAAATCCACATGGCCTCGTTGTCAGGGTTTGAAAAGTTACCTCGTCCAACCATATACCAACGTTGGCGGTACAACTTCACGCATAAGGGCTGCACGTCGTAGTTCTTTTCCTCATCCTCCCAGTGATTGTAATAAGTCATGTTCACCACACGGTTCTCCTTCATTGCATCGATGATGGGCTGCAGATACTCTTGCCCAGAGGGCACATACTCCAGAAGGATGCGGTCTTTGATGCCCAAACAGCCCACCAAAGTGTTAGTCACGCTGTAGGTGTTGTAGATCCATGAGCGTATGCCGTTGTTTTTAATGTCATCCTCGTTCTGAATGAAATAGCAGTAGTCGCCTCTATGCTCATTGTCAATGAATACGCCAAACATGTCCAGAATGGCTAGCCTCCAGTTGTCAAAAGTGCGTTTGGGAATGCTCTTACCGTTGCTGATATCATCATCCAGCCACTTCTCATTCAACTCCTCAAAGGAAATCCTACCCGCCTCATAGATTGTATTGACAACCCACACATACTTGCTAATCAGGCTTTGTCCTCGTTCATAATCTTTTTTTGCCATAAATACCAGCGTTTTTTGATTCTCGCCACAAATATATAAAAAACCTATGCCAAATCGTGGCAGAGGTTTCTATTTTTTCAACCCAAAGACAAAAAACTTCATTTCTAGCTGACTGCTGGATCGTCAAGGTTACATACTAATCTCACGCTCAATAGACTGTAGTGTATCGTCGATTATTCGATCAATCACAGGTTCCTTTTTTTTTGCGATTTTATCAGTTTTTGACTTGTTCGTGATCCATATCAATACACTAAACACATGCTTTTGTGACTTTCAAATCCCCTCAAAGACGAATTCTTGGTTCTATTTGCCCTCTTCGTTAGAACCAATTTTGAAATATGAGGGCAGAAATGGCTGGTTGTTGATGCGTTTTTCTTCTTTGAGCTTGCATCACTCTAATTTTGCATTCGATTTCGTGGTGGTGCCTCGGGTTTCAATATTGTCGGACTCGATACTTCTTGAAATCTGATATACAAAAGGACCCGTGCATAAAGCACCATGTAAATGAAGATAAATAAAGTATTAACATATAAATTTTATTATTATGAATACAGAAAACAAAATCTTAGGCAGCCAATTGGTTGTGATGTCGAGGTCAGACCTTGACACGATAGTGAATGAGATGGCACAAAACATTGTCGCCGCTCAGACCAGGAATATGCAAAATGATAGTGGGGCAGACATAGATGCTCCCGAAGGAATGCGATTCATCACCCGTAAGGAAACGGCGAGTCTGCTGCATGTGAATTACACCACGCTATGGCGATGGAACAAGCAAGGATATCTCCGTTCTAGGAAAGTTGGTGGAAGGCATGTCATGTACAAATACAGTGATGTAATGGCTTTGCTCAATGGCTAAGTTTGATAAGGAAGGAGGTCTTTATGGCAAAAGACTCAAAGACAATTCTACTCTTCACGGAACAGCGGGATGCAATCGCTTATCTTACTGATGAAGAAGCGGGGCAGATGTTCAAGGCCATTTATGACTATGCCGAAGATGGAGTTGTGCCCAAATTTGCCGGTCCAATGATGTCGGTATTTGCGATGATCAGATCGCAGATAGACCGCAGTAGAGATGCCTATAAAGAAAAATGTCTGAAGAACAGCGCAAACGCCAGAAAACGCTATGCATCCAAACAGCAGGAAACCAACGAACGCATGCCATCGGATTCAAACGCATGCGACGGTTTCCCTCCGCATCCCGTCGCATGCATTCCTAATCCTAATCCAAATCCCAAAAAAAATCCAAATCCGAACATTGATGATGGAACTAACACTTCCATCATCAATGATGTGGAAATGTTAGAGGGCGAAGAATACCCATTTGACAAAATTTGGGAAGTGTATGACAAACCAATAGGTGATCAAGAACATCTAAGACAACGTTGGAACGCACTGTCACACGATGATAAGAAAGCCATTTTCTCCTATGTTCCCTTATATGTGAGGGCACGACCTGAAAGAAAATATCGCAAGGACTTTGCAAACTTCCTCACCTGCCGCACATGGGAAACGACACCTATCAATTCAGCCGACCTGCAAAATGAAAACAATCAACGCAGTGATCAATCAATTGAAGCAAGAAGGAATGCTGCCCAGCGGACCACCTTACAGCTTGCAAACAAACTCATCGGCGCAAGAAACGAACCTGTCGCCAACTTTGATGAAGATTAAGAACAAGTACCCCACGGTAAAAGAATTCTTGGTCGCCATCAATCCAGACAGACAACTGCATATATGCAATGATCCCGAGGATTGCTATTTCGGCAACTCACCTACTTTAATTTCGCTGAACAAACTCTACGGACAAGGAGCGGCAGAAGTGTGGCTTGCTGCCGAGGTGCAAGAGGCATGTCTGTTCATGGGAATAAAGGAAATGCCGGACATCAATCAGACAGAGAAGCTGGTCAAGATAATCGCACTGCAATATGGCTATCTGAAGGTTGACGAACTGCAGCTGTTCTTCTTCAACTTCTGCTCTGCGAAATATCGCCATTTCTACAGTACCTTCGACCCGTCCATCATCATTCTTAGCCTTCGTGATTTCCTGAGTGACAGGAGCCGGGCATATGAGAAACGTGAGCAAAGGGAAAGAGATCGTGAGCGTGAGGAGTGGAAGAAGAACGCCATCACCTATGAAGAGTACCAAAGGCGGAAAAAAGAGAAGGGACAATGAAATACAAGATGTAAAATAGGGGTTGCCGAAAGCTTGCTTCTCGGCCCCCGTTTTTTTAAAGAGAATCGACAAAAAGGAATAGTGTTTTATAAAAACTCTTAGCCTAATAAGAGTTAACTTTCGTTAACACATGGTTATCCTTGCCAAAAATCATTTTTGGGGAGCAAGCTCGGACAAGAAAATGGTGTAAAATCAAGTTGTAAAGATAAATACCTCGACCTGTAGCATTGAACTCAAAAAATGCCTTATTGAGGATTCTCTTATATGCGTTTCCTTTATAATTTGGTGGGGCAAATGTGGGGCAAAATGACAATAAAAAATCGCAAATGCTTCATTTTCAAGCACTTGCGATCTATCTAAGTGATCCCTACAGGATTCAAACCTGTAACCTTTTGATCCGTAGTCAAACGCTCTATTCAATTGAGCTAAGGGACCATTATTTCGTTTTAGCGGTGCAAAGATACTGCCATTTTTTGAACTGGCAAGCATTTTTGCAGACTTTTTTTCAAAAAATTTTTTAGCGCAGGACTAAAATTGACGTTATTATCCACAACGCCAGCGATTTAAGGCCAAAATCTTTTTTTTAGTTCAACAACCAGGTTGCTAGGGCCCAGATCACAAAAATAACCAGCGCGATGAACGTTGCGGTCCACAGGGGCTTGTACTTCACCACATAGAGTGAGAGCTTGGGGACATCAGACTTCTCAGGTCTGTCCTCCGCAATGGCGAGTTTGTGCTCGTCGATGGGCTCGATGGGCTGAGCCTCTTCCTTATATAAATAAGCCTTCATTGTCTTTATGTTTTTATGTTTTACGGTGCAAATGTACACCTTTTCTTGGAATCGGCCAAGCGCGCCATGATTTTTTCTCGGCACAAAACAAAAAAGGAGTGGGACACGTGTAATCTGCCAACGTGTTCCACTCCTTATCTATAAGAATCCACACCAAAGGATGTGATGAAACTCCGACTAAATACAGGATTTGAGGGCGCCACAAGCTTTGTAATCCTCCGGCTGTTAAGCACCACGTGGGTCGAGGCCCGCCATTGCCAGCAGCGCTTTTCTCGGCATTTCATAAAAATTTGAAGAGTATCCCGATCTGCTTTGATGTGGACATTCTTTCAAGGAACGTTTTGTCTTAATGACACGGCAAAGTTATACCTTTTTCCCCACAGATGCAAGCATCGGGGCACTTTTTAACACAACTTTTTTGAGTCACCATCCCTATTGATTTCAGCAAGCAGAAAAAAAAGATGCGCACTTGCCTAGGGTTTATTATTTTAACTCGTGGTGGTAATGCCAGCTGCATCACACCCACTCATGTGCCTAAAAATAGCGAATGGCTGACAAAAAAGCGACTCATATTTGTACCATTTTCAATAATTAAGTATATTTGCGGTTGTTTTTTTGCATAATCACCAACTTACCATCAAATCGGATTATCAATAATTCATATATACTGTTTTTATTAACCTTTTCTAAATTGTTTACATGATGAAAAAAACCTTACTTCTTCTTGTAGCATTTGCTCTTGCCATGGCGGCGAGCGGACAACGGGTATCAAAGGACCTGCGCCTGTCGTCCGAGCCCGTCAAGAGCAAATATGAGTTCCGCACGACGCACAAGTCCACGGACCGCGCTAAAAGATCACTGATGGCTACTAACAGTCGCAAAGCTCCCTCTCGCGTTGATGTCATCACCGATCAGCCTGAGGGCGAATTGAAGACTTATCAACGCAGCGGTGGCGCGATGTACAACTTCTGGGGCTACCTCTTCACGGCCTATCAGGACGGTGGCGCCATGCAGATGGTGTTTGCCGATGACGGAAAGACGGTTTACCTCAAGGATCCCATCTCACAAGCTGTTGCCAACACCTGGGTGAGGGCCGAGCTGAGCGATGACGGCAAAACGCTGACGATGCCGTTGAACCAGTTCATCACTTACTTTGATGAAGTGGAATATGGCTTGATGACGGCTTGGGTTGACGTCACCGTTGATGAGGATGGTTATATTGTTGCCACACCTAACCTCGATATTCAAGAGGTTACGTTCACGATTAGTGACGACGGCACAATTTCGCTCGACGGCTCGAGTGGCAACGTTGACACCTTTGAAGGCAGTGGCATCGGTTTGATCTATGACGACGACTTGAGCTGGGCCGGCTATGTCGACTGGGGGTCGGTTTACACCCCGTTTGAAGCCACGCCGGTTGAGTTGCCTGACGGTGCTTCTCTGGAAGACTTCTCGATGTCATACGTTGACAGCTATGGCAATGCCAGCGGCGAGATGGTCAAGGTGGCCATGATGGATAACGATGTCTACGTGCAGGGATTCTCCTCCTTAGTACCTGATGGCGTCATGAAGGGCACTATTAGCGGCGACAAGGTGCTTTTCCCGAGTGACCAATACTTAGGTATCGGCAACAGCCGCTTCTTGAGCATGATGGGCCTTGATGCCGATTACACGGTTCTCGATAACCTCGTGTTTGACTACGATGCAGCGTCACGCACGATGACCGCCAGTGACATTCTTGCCGTTGTTGCCGGCCTGAACATTCAAGAGGAATATCACCAGCCTGTCCTCGCTCCCTATTATGACCATGCCGCAACGCCCGCCAATCCCGAGGTCATCGATTTTGTTGACCAGGGTGAGTTGGGCGGCTACAATTATGGTTCGTTTAATGTGCCGACCGTTGACACCGAGGGCAATTTCATCAACACCAACGACTTGTACTACCGCATCTACTTTGATGACGACGAGTTGTTCACCTTTGGTCCCGATGAGTACCCTTATGTCACCGAATTCATGACCGACGTACCCTACAGCTACACCGAAGGTTACGACTTCGGAGTGGGAGGCGCTACCGTTTATTTCTATGAAACGGGCTTCCATCGCGTGGGCATCCAGAGTGTATTCCGTGGTGGCGGTGAAGAGCACGTCAGCGATATCGTCTATATGGAACTGACCGACGGCAGCGCCCCTGAGGGCTCGGCCGACCATTATGCAGGTTACTGTGATGACAATGCCAGTGCAAGAAGCATGACAGCCGGTAGGGTGCAGGCCTATGACCTGGCTATGTTTGTCAACGATCCCAGTCTCAAGGGCATGAAAGTCAAGGGTCTGCGCATCAGTGCACCCCGCAACACCAGCGTTGCCCAGTACACTGGATGGTTGTCAAACGGCTTGAGCCTCAAGTTGGTTGATGGCGTGAAAGTTGCCGATGCCGATATCACCAGCAAAGCCAGTGATGTGGTTTCAGGTCATGCCGTTGTCATGTTTGACGAGCCTTATGAGATCGGCGAGGAAGGCTTCTTTGCCGGTTACACGATTCCCGTTACCGACGAGGAGGCACCGATGATGGTTACCAGCGACAAGATGGGTGGCGGATTCTGGCTCCACACCTCGAGCGCCCTGCGCAACTGGACCGACATGTCGAGCATGGGCAGCCCGTGCATCGAGCTCATCCTCGAAGGTCAGCAGCAGAACGCAGCCACCATCCTTCTGCCCGAGAACAGCTATGCGAAGAAGGGTGAGCCCATCTTTGTCAATGCAACCCTGTACAACCACGGCACTTCCACGCTCACCAAGGGCGAATACACCTATGAGATCAATGGTGTGACCAACAACGCTACGCTCGAAACTTACCTGAGCGGCGATCACTGGGGACGCAGCATGAATATCTCCATCGAATTGCCCAGCATTGAAGAGGCAGGCACTTATCCGTTGACTGTCAACCTTATTAAGGTCAACGGTACTGACAACCAGGATGTAGTTTCTTCAAGCACCGGCATGGTGAACGTCATGGACTTTGTGCCTGTTCACCGCGTCCTGATTGAGGAATACACCGGCACCTGGTGCGGATGGTGTACACGCGGTTTGGTAGCTATGAATATGCTGGCCGATGCCCTGGGTGATGACTTCATCGGCGTTGCCTATCACAATGGCGACCCCATGGAAATCACCAGTGACTATCCCAGCCCTGTTACCGGCTTCCCCAGCGCATGGATTGAGAGAGCTTATGAAGTCGATCCTTACTACGGATTTGACCAGGAAGGTTTCGGCACCAAGTATGCTATTGAATACCTGATGGGCCAGCTGGCTGTCGTTGACCTCAACGTTAATGCCAACTGGGTAGACGAGAGCCGCACCGAGCTCAAAGCAAACGTGGAGAGCAACTTCGTGATGAATGCAGCCGGCAATGACTATGGAATTGAAGTCATGCTTATTGAGGACGATATGTACGGCCCCGCTGGCACGGATTGGGACCAGCACAACTACTATGCCACCATGGGTGAGCAGTATGGTGATGATCCCGACCTGGGTCAGTTGTGCGACATGCCGTCGACCATCGAGGGTTACCACTTCAACGACGTGCTTGTGGCCACCTCGGGCGTAATTGACGAGAGCCTGCCCGAGTCAATCGTTGCTAACGTTTCCAACAACTTTGAGCACTCGTTCTACGTCGACTACCTCTACAATACAAGCAATGAGCCCATCATCCAGAACAAGGACAAGCTCCATGTTGTAGCCATCGTCGTTGACAAGGCCACGGGCCGAGTTCTCAATGCCGCTAAGGCAGCAGTCGGCAACACAGCCGTTAATGAAATCAGCGACGAGAACAAGGTGGTTACCTCGACCATGTACTATGACCTCACAGGTCGCATGGTGACGAACCCCGGCAGCGGAATCTACGTGAAGGTGGTTCGCTACACCGACGGCTCGCAGCGCAGTTTCAAGGTGCTCCAGAAATAAATCATAACATCCCGATTTTTAATGAAATCGCAGGCCCGACAACAGGGCTTGCGATTTCTTTGTCTTCAGCTTTTATGGCGGGGATTGCGTCTCGCCATCGGTGTGAATTGCGTCAATGATGCCCGTGTTAATAAAAAGATGTGAAAAATGATGTGGGGTTGAGGGAAATTGCTTACCTTTGCACACAAAATTTGAACATCCATAACATAAACAAGAAAGAACGAAATTTCCAAGTCATGAGAGGTATTCATGTTACAAGTGAGATAAAGCCTTTGAAGAAGGTTTTGTTGCACCGTCCCGGACGTGAACTGCTCAACCTGACACCCAACACGCTTGAGGAATTGCTGTTTGACGATATTCCCTATCTGAAAGTGGCCGAGGAGGAACATGATGCCTTCTCGCAGGTGTTGCGTGACAATGGCGTTGAGGTGGTTTACCTGGAAGACCTGATGGCCGAGGTGCTCGACATCGATGCTGACATCAGGGAGAAGTTCCTGCGCCAGTTTATCGAGGAGGCCGGCATCTGTGCAACAAAGTACCACGACATCATCTATAACTACCTGAACGGCATCAAGTCAAGTAAGGAGCTGGTGCTGAAGACGATGGAGGGCATCTACCTGCAGGATCTGCCACGCGATCCGCGCGAGGTGGAGAATTCGCTGGTTGACCAGGTGCGTGGCGACAGCCGCTTTGTGGTAAAGCCCATGCCCAACCTGTACTTCACGCGCGACCCGTTTGCCTGCATCGGCACGGGCGTGAGCATCAACAGGATGTTCTCGGTAACGCGCTGCAGGGAGACCATCTACGGTGACTACATCTTCAAGTATCACCCCGACTTCAAGGACGTGGACCACTATTATGACCGCACCCTGCCCTATCGCATCGAGGGCGGCGACATCCTGAATCTGAACGAGCACACGCTCGCTATCGGCATCTCTCAACGAACCGAGCCTGACGGCATCGAGCTGATTGCCAAGAATATCTTCAAGAACGGCAACGCTGCTATCGACACTGTCCTGGCCATCCATATTCCCGAGACGCGTGCCTTCATGCATCTGGACACCGTGTTCACCCAGATTGACCACGACAAGTTCACCGTGCATCCTGGCATCCTGGGCCCGCTGGAGGTCTTCAAGCTGACACGTGGCGAGGGCGAGAACGAGATCAAGCTGGAGCGAAAGGAGGAAACTCTCGAGGAAATCCTGGCCGAGTCATTGGGTCTGGAGCACGTCACGCTCATCAAGTGTGGCGGCGGTGACCTGATTACGGCCGAGCGCGAGCAGTGGAACGATGGTTCTAACACCCTGTGCATCGCTCCGGGCAAGGTCATCGTGTATGAACGCAACAATGTCACCAACGCCATCCTGCGCGACGAGGGCATCACGGTGCTTGAGATTCCCAGCAGCGAGCTCTCCCGCGGTCGTGGAGGCCCCCGCTGCATGAGCATGCCCCTGTGGAGGGACTGATGCGGCTGACGCCGCAGTTTAGAGTTTATAGTTTAAAGTTTAAAGAAGATCATCTAAAAACTAAGGACTAAAAACTAAAAACTAAAACAGAAATATCTTTAATACATTTAATATTAATCTTTTAATTACAATTTTACAATTATGCCAAGAAGTTTATCTGGAAGAAGTTTCCTGAAGTTACTCGATTTCTCCACCGAGGAGATTCAGTATTTACTCGAGCTTGCTAAGGATTTCAAGCGCATGAAACGCGCCGGAACTCCCCACAAGTACCTTGCAGGCAAGAACATCGTGCTCTTGTTCGAAAAGACTTCAACAAGAACCCGTTGCTCGTTTGAGGTTGCAGGCAATGACCTGGGCATGGGTGTTACTTACCTGGATCCCGGTTCATCTCAGATGGGTAAGAAGGAGTCTCTCGAGGACACCGCCAAGGTGCTGGGTCGCATGTTCGACGGTATCGAGTACCGCGGCTTTGACCAGCAGATTGTGGAAGACCTGGCCAAGCACGCTGGCGTGCCCGTATGGAATGGTCTGACCACCGACTTCCACCCCACTCAGATGCTTGCTGATGTCCTTACCATTGAGGAGCACTTCGGTCACTACAAGGGCCTGACTATGGTCTTCATGGGTGACGCCCGCAACAACGTGGCTAACTCACTGATGGTCGTATCGGCAAAGCTGGGTATCAACTTTGTTGCTTGCGGTCCCAAGGACAACATGCCCGATGCCAAGCTCGTCAAGACTTGCAAGGAGATCGCTAAGGAGAACGGCTGCACCATCACCCTGACCGAGGATGTGAAGAAGGGCACCAAGAACGCCGACGTCATCTATACCGACATCTGGGTATCGATGGGCGAGCCCGACGAGATCTGGGAAAAGCGCATCAAGCTCCTGAGCCCCTATCAGGTGAACGACGACGTGATGAAGAACGCCAACCCCGGCGCTATCTTCCTGCACTGCCTGCCCTCGTTCCACGACCTGGAAACCACCATCGGTGCTGACATCTACAAGAAGTTCGGTCTGCCCGAGATGGAGGTAACCGACAAGGTGTTCCGCAGCCCGCAATCCAAGGTATTTGACGAGGCCGAGAACCGCATGCACACCATCAAGGCTGTCATGTACGCCACTTTGAAGTAATCAATTTCACGATGTGAAATTTTGAGGATCAGAGATTAATGATTAGAGATTAGTGAGTGCTCTAGGCTCATTGACTTTAATCATTAATCTCATTTCTCAATGAACAATAACCGACTATATATTATAACAGAGATATTATGAGCAAACGTCTTGTTATCGCTCTGGGCGGCAACGCCCTGGGCAAGACTCCGCAGGAGCAGCTGGACCTTGTGAAAGGTACCGCTTCGACGATTGTGGACCTGGTTGAGGAAGGTTATGACGTGGTCATCGGTCACGGCAATGGCCCCCAAGTGGGTATGGTCAACCTGGCCTTTGAGTACTCGGCCAACAACGGTGGCGGCACTCCCGCCATGCCTTTCCCCGAGTGTGGCGCTATGACACAGGGATACATCGGTTATCACCTGCAGCAGGCCGTTGAGCGCGAGCTGGCCCGCCGTGGCATCAACAAGCCCTGTGCCGCTGTGGTGACCCAGGTTGTTGTTGACAAGAACGACGATGCCTTCCAGAAGCCGACCAAGCCCGTAGGCATGTTCTATAGCAAGGAAGATGCTGACCGCATCGTGGCCGAGACGGGTTACACCTTCGTTGAGGATGCTGGCCGTGGCTATCGCCGCGTCGTGCCCTCGCCCATCCCCGTCAAGATTGTTGAATTGCCCATCGTGGAGCAGCTCGTCGGTCTGCACAGCGTGGTCATCACCGTGGGTGGTGGTGGCATCCCCGTTGTGGAGAACGGCCCTGGCGACTATGAGGGTGTGGCTGCCGTCATCGACAAGGACCGCGCCAGCGCCAAGTTGGCCCTGGACCTGAATGCCGACATGCTGGTGATTCTCACCGCCGTTGAGAAGGTTTCCATCAACTTTAACAAGCCCGACCAGAAGGATCTGGACCGCATGACCATCGCCGAGGCACGCGAGTATATCCAGCAGGGTCACTTCGCCCCCGGCAGCATGCTGCCCAAGGTGGAGAGCTGCATCAGCTTCGTGGAGAACACCACAGGCGGCACCGCCTTGATCACCTCGCTCGACAAGGCCCGTGAGGCCCTGCAGGGCAAGACCGGCACCCTGTTGGTGAAGTAATAAAGGTATTTTCAAACCCACACATCATCAAGGATGGCTGGACATGTTGCGTGTCCGGCCATTCTTGTTTTCGGGCTCTGTGAGCTCACGTCACGGCACTTTTTCCCAAGATAATTTGAGCCACCTCAGGAATAATGCCTATATTTGTGGAGTTCAACTAAAGCCGTTTCAAGACATCGATATGCTGGAACTATCTAAAGAGAAGAGTACGATCATCAAGGGTATAGCCATCTCGTTGATGCTGTTCCTTCATCTGTTCGACTACCATAATGCCGATGGGTGCATCAATTTTTTCCACATTGGCGGGATGCCGCTAGCCTCATGGCTGGCACGCGCATGCAACCCTGTCGCCATCTTCCTGCTGCTCAGCGGTTACGGCTTGGCCTGCAAGCATGAAAAAAAGGCGCTCTCCCCCCTACATCAGGCCGAGCGCTCACTGTTCCTGTACCTTCATTACTGGATCATCCTGGCGGTCATGCTCGCGATAGGACATGTGATGCTACCATCGCTCTATCCAGGCAGTTGGAGCACCGTTATTGAGAACCTCACGGGCTGGCACACCACCTATAACAAGGAAATGTGGTTCCTCTTCCCCTATGTCCTGGTCAGCATTGTGAGCCTGTACACCTTCAGGGCGGTTGACAAGGTAGGATTGGCGTGGGCCGTTGCTATCACTGCTGTGCTTTACATAGCCATCAGCGTGTTTATCAACCGCAACAGCACCATGCTCTATGACAACCTGCCACTGTTCCATCTGCTGTTATTTGCACAATTTCTTTACCCCTTCACCATGGGCGCGGCCCTGCGTCGCACGTCCATCAACCTGAACCGGGCGTTGCCGCAGTGGGCCGTCATGGCCGGAATCATCGTGCTGGTACTCATCCTCTGCGTCAGCAACATCCACCTGTGCTACATGTTCTGCGCGCCGCTGATGGTGATCCTATTCTGCCATCTCCACTATCCGCAATGGCTGAAAAAGGTCTTGACCGAACTGGGCAGGAAGTCCATGCCCATGTGGATGATACACACCTGGCTGGCCTACTACCTCTTCCATGACCAGGTCTACGCCCTGCGCTATCCCGTGCTCATCTTCTTGGGGCTGCTCCTGGCCAGTTACCTACTCTCCATCCCAGTCATGTGGGCAGCAAAGCGTATCCATCAGTTAGCCACCTCCCTGAGGAATTAGCAGCATCGAGCCCTAACATTATAAAAAAACGCAGGCTCCTTGAGGGGTTACCCTCTTGGAGCCTGGTGCATTTTAATGAAAGTTCATAATAAGCCTTTTCACGTTGGTTTATCTGTTAAAACTTTAATTGTTTCGTCAAATTCCGCTATAATCTCATTCAAACGCGGGTGTGATCTCTGAACAATCAGGGCAGCAAAGTTTTTCACATGATCCAGGTCCTCGATTTCAACCGTTCGGCAATAATACAACTGATTATCTGAATAATCTTCGAACCAACGGGCAAATAAACGGCTACGCATGGCCTGCTTCCCATCACCGGTTTCGCACAGATACAATAGTATATCCGGATTGGCTGCAAAGAAAGCTTCCAAGACACAAAAAACTGTAGCCTTCAATTTTGGATCATTCGGAGAAGGCTGGTTATTCTCATTGATGATCAGGAATTGATAAGCGCCACTCTCCCAAATAGAGTAGTCATCCATGAATCCCACCTTATAGATGGCATCATGATCTGTTTTGAAGTAATAATATTGAGAATCAGCACCCCATACGGTATAGGGCGAGACAAGATTGATTGACGAGAGGTTAAGTGGGTTCATTGAATCGAAATACTGATTTGGCTCTTACGCATCTCAGCAAACTCCTTTTGAGCCTGTTCTTCCCACTCCCGCTTCCGTTCAAGAGACTCTCGCAATGCTTCAATTATTTCTTTTCGTGATCTTTTTCTTAATGACATAGTTTTATCATTTGATTATCATTTCGGCAAAAATACTTTTTTTTTTATTATCTGACTAGATAAAGGATAAAAAGTTTACTTTATCATATGAATACTCTGGACTGAACACATTATAAAAAACGCAGGCTCCTTGAGGGGTTACCCTCTTGGAGCCTGGTGCATTTTGCGGAATTAATACTTTGGAAAGAACCGGCGTTGATTAGGCGTGCTTCTTAGCCTCGTCAACGATAGCCTTGAAAGCGGCGGGATTGTTCATAGCCAGGTCGGCGAGCACCTTGCGGTTGATCTCGATACCAGACTTGTGAATCAGGCCCTTGATACGCTGGATCCACAGCGCGCGGAAGTTGCGTTTTTTCTTCTTACGGTCAGCGTAAGCGTAGGTCAAACCCTTCTCCCAGGTGTTCTTAGCAACGGTCCAGACGTTCTTGCGAGCGCCAAAGTAACCCCTTGTAAGTTTTAAGATTTTCTTGCGTTTGGCTCTTGAAGCCACGTGATTAACTGATCTTGGCATTTTTTTAAATTGTTTTGATTGTTAGCGGCCAGCGAGCTGGCACTTTGAGCTAAACATTCGGTTAATAATAAAAAGATAAAAATCTTGTGATTAAAAGAAAGATTAAAGTGTTGATTACTTCACCAGGAGCTTACGCACGATAGGCATGTTGGCATTGTCAACGATGCTCATCTTACCCAGGTTACGTTTACGCTTCTTGCTCTTCTTGGTCAGGATGTGACTCTTGTAAGCATGTCTTCTTTTAATCTTTCCGGTGCCGGTAAAGGTGAACCTTTTCTTCGCAGCGGAATTCGTCTTAACTTTTGGCATTTTGTTTTAGTTTAAAAAATGTTATTAATTAATCGAGACCAGGCACTTACCAAGCCTGATGCTCTTCTCTTCAGTTGTTGTTTACTCCTCGGCGGGAGTGTTGTCCTGCTGAACGTTGTCAGCACCGTCGGCGGCATCTTTGTTTTCTTTCTTCTTGCCGGGCTTCTTGGGCGACAGCATGATGGTCATGCGCTTGCCCTCGAGCACTGGCATCTGGTCCAGCTTGCCATACTCTTCAAGGTCGTTGGCAAACCTGAGCAGCAGCACCTCGCCCTGTTCCTTGAACAGGATGGAACGTCCCTTGAAGAAGACATAGCTCTTCACCTTGGCACCTTCCTTGAGGAAACCGATGGCATGCTTGAGCTTGAAGTTGTAGTCATGCTCGTCGGTCTGTGGTCCGAAACGTATTTCCTTGACCACGAGTTTGGTGGACTTGGCCTTCTGTTCCTTGGCGTGTTTGCGCTGTTGGAACTTGAACTTCTGGTAGTCCATCACGCGGCACACGGGGGGCTCGGCTTGGGGCGCGATCAGGATCAGGTCCAGCTCTTGCCCTTCGGCGATTTTCAGGGCCTCCTCGATGGGATAAATACCCTGCTCCACGTTGTCACCCACCAGGCGCACCTCTCTGGCACGAATTTCATCGTTTATCAGGTTGGTGTCTTCTTTTTTGCCGCCCATCTGGCGGTTACGGCCTCTTGGCCTGGTGGCATTGCTCGGGCGCTTAGGCCCTGGGCGATACGGTTTTTTGTTCATTCAGCAGTTTTACAATTGTTAGTATTATCGTGACAATCAAGCACTTCCATGTGACACACGTCACACGGAAATGGCTTAAAAGTTGGTCATTTCTGCCACTTCGCGATTAATATCGGCCGCAAAGGTAGTAATTTTTTTCGAACCTTGATCACCTTCGCCCTGTTTTCTTATAGAAATTTCTTCACATCCGGCTTCTTTTTCACCATCTTACGGCCAATTTTCTCGTTGCGGTCATCGACGATGGCGCGCACGTCAAGTTTGTTGAGTTCGTCGGCCACATGGTGGGCATAATCGTTGAACTTCTCACTGATGGGCAGTACCACGCACTGGTCAGGCACGAGCCACAACGGCAGTTTGCCGGCGGTGTGCTCCAGCAGCACGGCGACAAAGCGTTCCAGCGAACCGAAGGGGGCGCGGTGGATCATCACGGGACGGTGCTTCTGGTTGTCGGCACCGGTGTATTCGAGCTGGAAGCGCTCGGGCAGGTTGTAGTCCACCTGGATGGTACCCAGCTGCCAGCGGCGGCCCAGGGCGTCCTTAACCATGAAGTCGAGCTTGGGACCGTAGAAGGCGGCTTCGCCGGTTACCTGCTTGGCAACCAGTCCCTTCTCCTCACAGGCCTCGATGATGGCGCGTTCAGCCTTCTCCCACACCTCGTCGGTGCCCACATATTTCTCCTTGTTGTTGGGGTCACGCAGCGAAATCTGAGCCTCGTAGTTGAAGCCGAACACCTTGAAGATGAACGAGATGATGTCCATCACACCGAGGAACTCCTGCTTCAACTGGTCGGGCGTGCAGAACAAGTGAGCATCGTCCTGGGTGAAGCTGCGAACGCGGGTCAAGCCATGCAGCTCGCCGCTCTGCTCGTAGCGGTAAACGGTACCGAACTCGGCATAGCGGATGGGCAGGTCACGGTAGCTACGGGGAGCCGTCTTGTAGATCTCGCAGTGGTGGGGGCAGTTCATGGGTTTGAGCATGTACTCCTCGCCCTCCTCGGGGGTGGTGATGGGGCGGAACGAGTCCTTACCGTATTTTGCATAGTGGCCACTGGTTACATACAGCAGCTTGTTGCCGATGTGCGGCGTGATCACCTGCTGGTAGCCGTAGCGCTTCTGAATCTTGGCCAGCATGTCCTGCAGACGGTTGCGCAGCGCGGCACCCTTAGGCAGCCACAGGGGCAGGCCCTGTCCCACGTTCTGTGAGAAGGCAAACAGCTCCATCTCCTTACCGATCTTGCGGTGGTCACGTTTCTTGGCCTCCTCAAGCAGCACCAGGTACTCCTCAAGCATCTTCTTCTTGGGGAAAGTGATGCCATACACACGTGTGAGCTGGGGACGGGTCTCGTCACCGCGCCAGTAGGCACCGGCAAGCGACATCACCTTGATGGCCTTGATCATGCCTGTCGAGGGGATGTGCGGGCCACGGCACAGGTCGGTGAAGTTACCCTGGGTATAGGTTGTGATGTGACCGTCTTCCAGGTCATTGATGAGCTCGCACTTCAAGGTCTGACCCTTGTCGCCGAAGAACTTCAAGGCGTCGGCCTTGCTGATGTCGGCACGCACAACGGCCTCATTCTTTTGGGCGAGTTCTGTCATCTTCTTCTCAATCTTGGCGAAGTCTGCGTCTGTCAAGGGGTTGCCACCTGTGTCGATGTCGTAGTAGAAACCGTTCTCTACTGCCGGGCCGATACCGAACTGCACGCCAGGGTACAGCTCCTGCAATGCCTCAGCCAGCAGGTGTGCCGATGTATGCCAGAAGGCGTGCTTGCCCTCGGCGTCCTCCCACTTGAAGAACTTGATATCGCCATCCATACAAATGGGGCGTGAGATATCCCATTCCTCGTCGTTTAATGATGCGGCCAGCACGTTGCGTGCAAAGCCTTCGCTAATGCTCTTGGCAATGTCCAGAGGTCATAATAAGTTATTAATAGTTAGTTGTTTGCGTCGTGCCATACAACAGCACAACAAATTAAACTGCAAAGGTAGTGCAAGTCGAGGACAGAACAAAATGAAAAAAACGATTTTTTCATTTTTTATGTCTCGACGCAGCCTAACTTCGGCGAAGCCAACGTATGCATTCTCGTTTATCCGTTTATCCGTTTATCCGTTCATACGTACATACGCGTGAAGGAAATCCCTATAGTTAGCAGACGCGGCATCATCACTGATGTCGCGCCCACATACTATAGTAAAGATTATAGCTCCTGGATTATTGCTCAGATTTTGAGCTTAGCCACTTGGCCAGCAACACGGACAATAATGATTCCGTGGCCAGCACAATACTTGTTGACTCCGACTCCAGCCTTCTCTACTCGGGCCATACCATTGAGGGCTACAATCTCAACAGTAGTCTCGACAGGTGTCTCGACGATGATGTCGCCACCCTGGGCATAGATACGTATGTTTTCGTTAACCTCTCTGATGCCACTGTTGTCAGCATTTACCATGAAAGCCCCTACCCTGTGTGTTGTCATATCGTGCTCTGCCAGAACGATATTATCAACAGACACATCGCTGCTGCCTCCGTTATTGTCTAGAACGAGTGTGAGCAAAGCACCCTCACTTCCTTGCATATCGGCATTTAACGGAGAGGACACGAGCATTTTCATGTGTCCGTTTCCTCGGTCGGTCACTACCAGATTGTGACTCTGTGCCCTCGAGGTGAGCATCGCTTGTCTCAAGGTCATCCCTTCTGGCAAAGTCACGTCCATCTGTAATGCAGTGAGGGGCACATCATTATTCAACTCCAGCGTCATCATGCAGGAGCCGTTATCGCCATTGATGCAACTGCCCTTCATTTCAATTCGGGCATCAGGCAACGGTTCATCGTTAGGATTCTCTTGATTTTCACCCATGATAATGTTAGTGATGCCGACCAAATCGCCCACGTCAATGGTCATGTTCTCATCGACATCGGCTGCCGAGAACACAAACGGTTCAGGATTCATTTCCAAGATGTAATTGGCCGTGGTCACATAGTCACCCACGTTAACCACACCGTCGCCATTGGCGTCGCCCTTGTCATAGGATTTCACAACTATCATGCTAGCCACATCGGGCGCATAATAAGTCAGGGCATTGATATCGGCCATCACAATATTGGCCAGAGCCACATTGTAAATACCATTCTCTGCCCCTTGTGCCACATTCAGATTCAACACGAACAACTCGCCCTCGTTGCCATTGAAGGCTTCGGCTGCAGGTGATGCGATAAGCAGCCTTATGTCTCCATTAGCGAGTTGTCGGGTGGTCATGGCATGGCTGGCCGACAAGCGATCGGTCACTACATCGATCATGTAATGGCCATCATTCTGTACCAGTTCAACTCCGTCAGGGAGGACAATGTCGCACTGCAAGGCACTAATGCCAGCCAAGTTGCGCATGCACACCGGCAATTGAACAACCATGTCGCTCTCCGCATTGATCATCGCTGGCATACTGAGGACATTATCGCCCTGAACCCCATTAGAATAAACACGCACAACACATTGTGCCGACAGGTTGGAGCCGTCGATAGTAGTAGCGGTGATTATGGCCTCGCCCGTACTGACAGCTGTCACCACGCCGTTAGCATCGACAGTTGCGACATGGTCGTTGTTAGTAGACCATTGTAAGGTGTTATTGGCGTCAGCGGGCTCAATAGTAGCCATTATCTGCACCTGCTCACCAGCGTTCAAGGTGACCATCGACTTATCCAGTGCCAGTCCTGTTGCCTTAGTCAGACTGGCAACCTTTGTGAACATGCCCCAGTTCTCATCATTTTTGTAAGCCTCCATTGAACTGCCAGGCACATAAAGGGTAGCATTGGCATAATTAGTCTCATAAAAACAATACCAAGCGTACATTGACGGAGGATTGGGAGCCAAACATGTGACTTTGGCTAGATTATAGCAATCGTAGAAAGCCTTAATGTTTAATTGCTCGACCGACGAGCCTATCACAACATCGGCCAACTGATAGCAATACTGAAAAGCATAGTCGTTGATCAGCCGAACCGAATTGCCGATTACTGCCGATTTCAGATTGGTACACCAGTGAAATGCACACCGACCCATATTAATGACAGAGTTGGGAACGACAACATGCTGTAAACTCTCACAATGTAAAAACGCATGTTCCCCAATACTGACAATCGTATTGGGGATTTCGATACTGCTCAGTCCATAGCAATAGGAAAACGCGCTATAGCCAATCTCCGTCACAGCATACTCTTCCCCATTGTGAATGACCTTCTCGGGGATTACTACATCGCCGCTGTAACTGGCCACGTTCACCCCGGCACGGGTCACAGTTGCCTCACTACCATTCACATCATAGTAGATACCGCCTTCCTCAAAGTCGTAAGCCGATAAGCTGACAGGCATCATTGCAGCAGCCATCGCGAATAATAAAAGAATCTGTTTCCTCATAACATTCATAATCATTATTGGTTAATACTTAGTTTCATTTGCTGTAAATCATATCTCTCTATGGATATGCAAAGTAAGACCTTAGAAGGTTGGCACACAATACCCATTTGGGTATTTTTGACACCGAATTGAAATTCATTGTCAATCGCAAAGTTACTGCCTCAAATCATAAAAACCAAATAATTCAGCAGTTTTATAAGTTCATTTTCAACATTTTAATATATTGATTATCAGATATATGAAAAATAAAAAGTTCATTTTCCTCAAATCCGACTTCATTCGCCAAAAATAAGCATCATGATTGCCATTAAATAGCAAACAAACTATACACCGCTGAACGCAAAAGACGTGATGAAATCCTTATCGCGTCCAGCTATGAGGCAGCCTCGCATGGAAACCTCAGCAACCTTATAAGAATACACCACGCCTGTAGCGTGAATGCATTGCTATTAACACAGTTGCAAAGGCATCCATATGGAATGCCCCCACTCATTATTTCGGTGTTACATTATTTCCAAATAGTTTGCGAGGCTTTTGGCTGAACGCGAAATAATAGCGAATGCTAGTTTTCGTCCTCGGGATTTCTCCCCCGATTCCACCCGCAAGGTTAATGCAAGTCGAGCGAAATGCCAAACAAAAAATTAATTTCTTGTTTGCAATCTCAAGACGCAGCCTAACTTCGGCGAAGCCAACGTATGCATTCTCGTTTATTCGTTCATTCGTTCATACATACGTACGTGCAAGAGCAATTAAGTGGCAAGTCACAATTCCAGCCTTTTCTGTTCCTGACCACACGTGCCCATCTGAACAAACGAATGAACGTACGAAGGCATGTACTGTAGTACCCTGAAAAAGTTGAATGGGTACTGTATGAATACGAACGAATGAATGAACGGATGAAAGGGTAGTATTACATTTTAAACGATAGGATAGAAATTGTTGTGTCAAAACTTACGATGACACAATTTCATCCGTTCATTCGTTCGTTCAATTTATATATTATAGCGGACGAACGGACGAAATCGCAGCAGGCATTGGCAGGAACAACGCCAAGAAAACTTTCCCTCTCCCCCACCCATTCACCCGCCTGGACGAACGGATGAACGGACAACACGCCCTCAAGAGTTATAAGGAAAGTAAAAAATGATTACCTTTGTGGTCGGTAATAGCAAAAACAGTTTTTAGAGATGAAATTGATCTTTAGACTCATTGGAGGCCTTCTTTTGGGGGCGGTTATTGGCCTGATTATTATCATCCCCATCATTGCGCTGATCGACGGCGAATCGGTCATGACTGTGGCGAGCACCATCTTCGGCAAGCTCACCTTGCAGAAAGTTGCCGGCATCGCCTGGATGCTGCTCGCTGCCCTGCTTGCCGCTATCCTTAACATTGTTATCCATGAGGCTGGCCATCTGGTGGCGGGACTGCTGACGGGCTATAAGTTCGTGTCGTTCCGTTTCTTTAACTGGACGCTTATCCGCAAGGACGGGCGCCTGCGGTGGCGCAACTTTGAGTTGGAGGGAACGGGCGGACAGTGCCTGATGGCTCCACCCGACAAGCCATTGGAGGAAATCGACACGCGGTGGTACAATGCCGGCGGTGTGCTTGCCCAACTCATCATCACCCTGCTCTCCATCGTGCTGATATGGGCTCTGGACCTGCCTGAATGGCTGGATATATTGCTCGTAATGATGGCGCTTTTCGGCATTTTTGGGGTGTTGACCAACGGCATCCCCATGAAACTGGGCGGAGTCGCCAACGACGGATTCAACCTATTGCAGCTGGAGAAGGACCTGGCAGCCAAGCAGAGTTTCTGCAACGTCCTCGAACTCAACGCACTCAACCAGGAAGGCAAGACCTACGGCGAGATGCCTAATCGGCTGTTCAACATCCCCGACCCCATCGACTGGAAAAACCCCTTGCACGCTGCCGCCGTGCTGGCCTCGGCGACGCGCCAGCAGGCCCAGTACCAGTGGGAAGAGTCCTACCAGCAACTCACCGAGGCACTCCGCCACAAGAGCGACATCATGCCCCTGTACCAACTGGAACTGGAAAACATGATGACACTGGCATGCATCGCCTCGGGCCGCGACGAGGAAGCGCGCCAGCACTACACCGATGAGGTCGCCAAATACGTCACCCACCACGCCCCGACGCAGAGCGACAAGCAGATGACAACCATGGCCGTAGCCCTCGCCCTAGAGGGAGACCGCCCCAAAGCCGAACAACTGCTCAACAAACTCGATGCCGACCGCGACAAGTACATCCACCAGGGCGACCTCACCATGAGCCTCGACCTCATGCGCTGGCTCCTCAACCACCGGCAATAGACGAGAGCCCCATCGGGGCGACCAGGGCATAGGCAGGGGTGAAGCGCAGCGCAACCCCTGTGAACAATGAACAATATCATTTTTAATTAGCCCCGTAGGGGCGACACAATCGATTGAGGTTATGAGTAATATGTCGGGGATAGGGCAGTTGCAGATGCAGCGGGAGTTGCTCCGCCTGGAGTATCGGGAGGAGAAGGAGGCTTATCGCCAGCAGACCGAGAGCATCGGGCTGGCGCGTAAGGTGACCCGCGGTGACGCGTGGTATCCGCTCAAAATCGGCCGAACCTACTACAACTCCATCAATCAGTACTGCATCGAGGTCACACGGCAGGGCGACGAGGAAATCGACCATAACTTTGAGTATGGCAAGCCAGTGGTGTTTTTCAGTGCTGAAGCGCCTTCAACCGACTTGAAACAGGCCCTCAAAATCCACTATTTCAATTTCACGGGGACGATTTCCTATGTTGACGGCAACCGCATGGTGGTCGCCATTCCCGAAGGCCACACGCTGGAGTTGCAGAACACACAATTACCCGTGGGTGTGCAGCTGTTCTTTGACGAGACGAGTTTCCGCATCATGTTTGACGCCCTGGACCGTGTCATCGGGGCCAAGGGCACCCGCCTGGCCTATCTGCGCGACCTGTTCTACAGCCACCAGGCTGCAGCGACATTCACCTTTGACGCGATGCGCTTCCCGTGGCTCAATGCGAGCCAGGAACGCGCTGTCAACGACGTGTTGCGTGCCAAGGACGTGCGCGTGCTGCACGGCCCTCCGGGCACAGGCAAGACGACCACCCTGGTCGAGGCCATCAACGAGACACTCATGCGCGAAACGCAGGTGCTCGTGTGCGCCCAGAGCAACACCGCCGTGGACTGGATCAGCGAGAAACTTGTGGACTGCGGCATCCCCGTGCTAAGGCTGGGAAACCCCACACGCGTAAACGACAAGATGCTGAGTTTCACCTATGAGCACCGCTTTGCCGACCACCCCGATTACCCCAAGTTGTGGCAGGTGAGGCGCACCATCCGTGAGATGAGGCGCAAGCGGCGCGAGAAGGGCGAGCACTTCCACCAGAAGCTCGACCGCCTCAAGGAAGTGGCCGTGGAGCTCGAGGTACGCATCAACGCTGACATCTTCGGCCAAGTGCGTGTCATCGCCTCTACCCTCGTGGGGGCTGGCAACAAGCTGCTCGATGGCCAGAAGTTCGGCACCGTGTTCATCGACGAGGCGGCCCAGGCGCTTGAAGCGGCGTGCTGGGTTCCCATCCGTCGCGCCAGCCGCGTCATCCTGGCCGGCGACCATTGCCAACTGCCACCCACCGTCAAGAGCCTTGAGGCCCTAAAAGGCGGCCTGGGCAAAACCCTGATGGAGCGTATCGTCGAGAACAAGCCTGAATGCGTCTCGCTGCTGCAGGTGCAGTACCGCATGAATGACGAAATCATGCAGTTCAGTTCGGACTATTTCTACCATGGCCAGATGAAATCAGCTCCCGAGGTTGCCCATCGGCTCATCCACGAGGGCGACGCTCCCATCTTGTGGTTCGACACCTCGACCATCAACCTGGGCGACGACGAGCGGCACGACTTCAAGGAGCAGTTCATCGGCGAGACATTCGGGCGCGTCAACAAGGGTGAGGCCAACCTGATCATCAGCCTGTTGCAGATTTATTTCCAGCGCATCGGCAAACAGCGCATCCTCGACGAGCGCATCGACGTCGGCATCATCTCGCCCTACCGCGCCCAGGTCCAGTACCTGAAGCGTCTGATCAAGAAACGTCCTTTCTTCAAGCCTTACCGCCACCTGATCTCTATCAACACCGTGGATGGCTTCCAGGGCCAGGAACGCGACGTGATCCTCATCTCGCTGGTTAGGGCCAACGACACGGGGCAGATCGGCTTCCTGCGCGACCTGAGGCGCATGAACGTCGCTATCACGCGAGCCCGCATGAAGCTCTTCATCCTGGGCGATGCACCGACTCTAACACGCCACCCCTTCTACAAACGCCTCTTCAATTACATCCAAGACGTCCGCAGCCAGTAAATCAATCAACTACGTATTACGCGTATTTCACTGATTGGTTTCTTATTCCAATGCAGGCTGAGTGGGTTTGTCCATCTTGCGGAGCCACTGGCGGTAGCCCAGGACGGCCATGACCGTGTAGAAGGCGTAGAGACAGGCCGTGAAGGGAATCTGCTTGTAAATGTAGAGGACAGTGCAGACGGCATCGACAACGAGCCACAGCAGCCACTGCTCGGCATACTTCTGGGCCAGTGCCCACAGGGCGACCATGCCTCCGGCCCGCTATGGCCTTTAACTCATGCGTGAATTGCCTGAAAATGCTGGAAAATGATAGGTCGGCTGAACGATTTTCCATCTAAAATGTGTTTTGCTCAAAAATATTTCTTAACTTTGCAAACAGAAATCATGCATATTAATACTTTTATTAACCACATTCTTTTTCATTATGAAGAAATTGTTACTATTCATTGCTGCTGTCGCAGTGGCTTTTGGTGCTTCGGCACAATTTGAAATGAAGCCTGCCAATCCTACTGATGTGAAATGGCAGGATTTTGGAAGCAGTATTCTTGGCCAGTCTAACTTGAAATTCAAGATTTCTCTCAAGGATGCGACGTTTGGCATACCTCTTGATGCCGAGAATTTCAGTTACAGCATTTTTACCGATGATGACCAGATCTTCACCTTCACTGTAGCCGAATATGGTGGTATAGCTGGAATCACTGAGGATATGACCGAAATCCCCTACGGTTTTAATAAGTACAGCATAAATGATTCTATCGTGTTTTTCTACCGCACAAACCAAGAGAATCCTCCTTTCTTCACAGAGCGCATCGGCATTCAGGTCTATTATAACTACAACGGCACCAAGACCGCGTCTGACATCGTTTACACTTACCTGGATCAGGTCATGCCCGCCAAGCCCGCTAATGCCACCGACCTGACTTGGACAGCCGGCGATGGCACCAATTGGTCGCCCTTATTCCAATTTGACATCATTCCGCCCGTTGACGTGGATGGCAACACCTTGTTGCAGGCCAATGTGTCCTACAGCATCTTCTTTGACTACAACGAGCGCTACACCTTCCTCTATAGCGAGTATGGCCCCTATGACTATCTGGGCGGCATGACCGGCGACATGGACGAATTGCCTTTCTCGCTCATCCATGGCTATTTGGCACCAGGAGCAATCCACTTCTTGAATGACCCACAGTTCATTTGGCGCATTGGCGTTCAGGTTTACTACACGGTCGATGGGGTACGCAACTCTTCCGACATCGTTTACCTCGAAGTGAATGACGCCCCCGCATACCTACTCGGCGACGTGAACGCTAACCATGCTGTTACCATCGCCGATGTGACAGCTCTCATCGACTTCCTATTGGGGGGAACCCCCGCCCGTTATGACGAGCGTGCTGCAGACGTTAACGGGAACGGTGACGTCAGCATTTCTGATGTGACGGCATTGATCGACTTGCTGCTCGGTAGTTAATAGGGAACAGCATTGGTAATTGATACCGTACAGACTAAACCGCGCCGCGTGCTGACCTGGATTCAGCGCGTGGCGCGGTTCTTTCTGTTAAATTCCCTGTCCGCTGCTCTAAATAGCCGTCTCTTGCCGGCGCATCATGCCGAGCCACTGGCGATAACCCAGCACAGCCATGACGGTGTAGAAGCCATACAGGGCCGCGGTGAACGGAATCTGCTTGTAGATATAAAGCACGGTGCAAACCAGGTCAACGACTAGCCACAAGAGCCACTGCTCGGCATACTTCTGGGCCAGTGCCCACAGGGCGACCATGCTCAAGGCGGTAGTGAAGCTGTCACAGACGGGCACGCTGCTGTCGGTCCACGTGATCAGTATCCAGTAGATAATACCCCACAGCGCCAAGCCCACAAGGGCCGCAGGCAAGACACGACGCATCGGGAAATGGGTGATAGGCAACTCGGCAGCCTTCTCCCCTGCCCCACCCCGGGAACGAGACCAGCGCCACATGGCATAGCCATAGATGGCGGCGAGGACGTAATAGACCTCCATGCCAAAGTCGGCATACAGCCCACGCGCCCAGTAGAGGTAACCGTGCACGATGGGCATGATGACGCTCACGAGCCACAGCCAGATGCTCGCCTTGAACTCCAGCCACAGGTATATGAGTCCAAGCACCAAGCCTGCTACGTCAATGGCCTGGACCCATCCGAAGTTAGCGAAATATTCCTGTATCGTCTCCATGAGGCTTTAGGTTTTTGGCTTTAGGTATTAGGTTCTAGGCTTTTCCTAATACCTAAAGCCTAATCGTCAGAAGCGGAAAGTGATGTGGCCCAGGGCGTTGATGCCGGCCATGGGATAGAAGCGGGGATCACTGTACAGCGTGTATTTGTTCTCCTTGCTGCCGCCAGGATAGAGGGCACTGGTCATTGAGTAACCGTTGGTCTCATACTTCTCGTTGAACAAGTTGTAGATAGCCACGCCCATGGTGATGCTGCGGATGTGCGGCAGCTTGAAGGTGTAGGACAAATCCAGGTTGTTGACAAAGTAGGGATCCAGCGAATCCTCCTTGCGCTCGAAGTTGTCGAGATACTGGCGCGACACATACTGCGACTGCAGGATGGCAGTGAAGCCCTTGAAGTCAAAGGCAAGCATGCTGCCGACGGTAACGCTGGGCGAGAAGGCAATGGTTTTGTTGCCGGCATGGATCTCGGTCTGGGTCCACATTTCCTCCCAGGAGTCAGCGTCATAGTCGCTCACGTAGCCCACATAGTCCTTGATGCGGTTGCGGCTGAACGTGGCATTCACCTCCCAGCGCAGCCAGTCGGTAAAGTGCATTCCTGCCAGCAGTTCTATACCCATGCGGTAACTGTTGGGGACATTCTCGGCCATCAATTCGCCGATCTCGTTGATCTTGCCGTTGAGCACAAGCTGGTCCTTGTAGTTCATGTAGTACAAGTTGGCACTGAACAGGTAACGGCCCGAACGGAACTCATAGCCGGCTTCCCAGTCATAGAGTTTCTCGCTCGTGGGATGCTTCAGGAACAAGCCATCGGTGTAGTTGTTGCGGGTGGGTTCCTTCTGGGCAACGGCAAACGAGGCATAGGCACGATGCTTGGCGTTAATCTGCCAGTTCAAGCCAGCCTTGGGGTTGAAGAAGTCGAAGGGCTCGTCGATGTTGAGGGCCTGCAGACGCTCGGGGTCGGCGGTCCAGTCCCACTTGTCGTTGTTGCCCGTGATGCGGTAACCGATGTGGCGGTACTGCAAGTCGGCATAGGCGCTCAAGCCGCCCGTAATCACGTAATTACCCTTGACATAGATGTTGAAGTCGGTCTTGCGGCCGTTATTGCGGTAATACTCGTGGTCGGGAGCCAGCGGGTTGGTGTAGTTTTCCACCCATATCACCTGGCCGTAGTGATCGTTACTGTAACGGTTGATGCCGCCACCCAGGGTGGCCGCCAGGCGGTCATTGCTATACTGCAACGAGAACACGCCACCGCCGAAGTCGCTATCCACACATTTTTTCCTCACGAGGCTCGCCTTCTTGCTGGTGCCCTCGGACGTCACCACGGGCAGCAAGGCATATTCCTTGAGCGTGCGGGCATTCTTGTATTCCTGGTAATAGCCGAAACCATTGGTGTAATGCAGGGCCACATTGAGTTTCCACATGGGATTGAATGTCTGATTCAAGATGAGCTGGTAGTGGGTCTGACGGTAGATGTCCTTTTGGTCCTTATAGAAACCCGTCACCTTGCCGTCGTGCTTGATTTCGCCGTTGGGGTTGTAGGTGCGGTTGTTCTTGAGGTCGTCACGGCTGATGCCATCCCAGGCGTGGTAGGTGTCTTCCTTGCCGCCATAGGTGATGAGACGCAACGATGTCCCGGCATTGAAGTAGCCCACCTGGCCGAAGTAACTCAGCAACTCGCTGCTGGCACGGTCGCGGTAGCCGTCACTGCCGATGTGCGACAGACGGGCTTCCACGGCCCAATGGTCACCCATCATACCGGTACCCACGCGCAGGGTCTCCTTGTTGGTATTGAATGAGCCGTAACTGCCCGACACCTCAGCGTAGGCGTCACGAGAGAAACTCTGCGTCCTCATGTTCACGCTGCCACCGAAGGCGCCCGAACCGTTGGTCGAGGTGCCCGCGCCACGCTGCACCTGGATGTCGCGCACCGACGAAGCAAAGTCAGGCGTGTTCACCCAGTAGATGCTGTGGCTCTCGGCATCGTTCTGCGGGATATCGTTGACAGTGATATTGATGCGCGTGGCATCGGTACCGCGCACACGCATCGACGTGTAGCCCACTCCGGCACCCGCGTCGCTCGTCGTGATGACCGACGGGGTCATCGTCAGCAGGAACGGGATGTCCAGGCCATGGTTCTCGGCGGCAAGCTGCTTAGCCGTCACATTAGTAAACGCAACAGGAGTGTTTCCGTTCGCACGGGTACCCAGCACCTCCAGTTCGCTCAGGGCGACCGTAGGCACCGTGTCCGTCACAGCAGGCTGCGCTGCCGCAACAAGGCCTGCCAGCATGGTGGCGGCCATCAAAAAGACTTTCTTCATGTAATAATTCGTTTTCTCAAGTCCCGCAACACTGCTGCCACACAAGAGGATTCGTAACGAGCAGTAACGGAAGCGGATGCCTCACTAATCACTAATCTCTAATCACTAATCCTCAAGTTTCACAACACTGCTTGCGAAACTTGAATCAATAAATGTTCTCTACGCCGGCATTGTCCGGATCAGATCCGATGGGTATGTTCTCAGCCCCCATTTCCCAGGAAGCACCCCAAACTCATTGAATCACCCCGCAAAGGTAGTACCTTTCCACGAATTATGCAAATCAAGAGGCCTCCGCATTCTTGCTGTCTCACGCTAAGCCGCTAAGTTCTTTTAATGTATTATTACAAGCCTGTGGCTTGCACTACTGGACATGCCACCGACATTCCACTTGCTGCTGGGCTTGCTGCTGGACTTGCTACTTGCTGCTGGGCTTGCTGGTCGATGATGGGGTGCTCGGTGAGGGCATTATTGGGAATGGTTTTGGGGGCGGGGGGAGTGTTAAAAGTTGTGATTTTTGGGTTTTTGTTGGGGGTTAGGATGCGGTCGTAGTAGCCTGTTTCCAAATGGTTTAGGAGCGCTTGGCTATGAAGGTCGCTCCCTGTCAAAAAGCAAGAGGAGCGAGGGTCGGGAATTTTGTGCATTGCTGGTGTTGCGGAATATTCGCCCGTGGTTGTGTCACGGGTGATGAGTCCTCTGATGAGGGCGTTAGAAATAAAATTGCGAGCTCGGTTGGAACGTGTCATTTGGATGAGGTGCTCGCTGACTTCTGCCATGAGGTTATCAGGGGTGATGGTTTTGCCGTCGGGGATGATGGCGGAGAAAATGTCTTGAAGGGTGTTGGTGTCGATATAGTCCTGTGATGGAGAAATTCGCTGCGGTGCGGCGACAATCTCTTGGGGGAGGTTGCGGTCGTTGAGCGTAAAGGTGAACTCGTAGGGCGTCTGGCCGAATGATTTATAGGATGTGACGCACGATGTGGCGCCATGGTCGATGACACGAAAGACATCGGTTGCTATTCCAAGGAGTTCTTTTCCGAGCAGTCCTGTTGTGTTTTTTACCTTACCGATGAGGTTGTGCCCGATGGCGCAAACAGAGACGTTGTAGTTTGATGTAATGTCACGCAGGAAGGCGATGAAATCGAAGGTCTCTCGATGTCCGCTGAAGGGAATGAGGTGGTCGATGTCATTGATGACGATGAAGTTTGGCTGGAAATCGCGTACGGCATCGATGACGAGATCGATGACGATGTCGCTGTGGTGCTGGAATGAGCCAAGGCAGTCGAGGCACATCATGCGGAAGTTTTCGTCGGTGACGTTGCAGTTGTCCTTGAATTCCCTCATGAGGTCGGAGACTGAGTGGATTGAATTGACGGAGTCTATCCACATGACCTTGCTATCCTTGACTGCGGTTTTGAGGCTGGGGGCATAGGGGTAG
The DNA here is from genome assembly GCA_902776435.1 of uncultured Bacteroidales bacterium. Taxonomy (GTDB): domain Bacteria; phylum Bacteroidota; class Bacteroidia; order Bacteroidales; family Muribaculaceae; genus Sodaliphilus. The sequence continues at coordinate 69,386 of CACYQB010000025.1, forward strand.
TTGCCGCCATTGAGGATGGCGGTAGAGAGCATTTTAGCGTAATGAGCTGTGCGCGAACAGCTGTTGCCCGTGACGAGTGTAATCTCGTGGTTGAGCAAGACGGGGATGTTGCAGTTTGTGACGATGGGCGTTGCTCCGAACTTTGAAAGGTCGGTTTCGCGAGAGAATACGCACTTCTGCTGTGGGTCTTCGAAATTTGGTTTTCGCAAATAGATGCATCGGTTTTCGTTCATGGTGTTTTTCTTGTTTGGTGGTTAGTATTGTGAATTAATTGCCAAAGATAATGTCGTGGAGGTGGGGTTGACCATGTCAAAAAGCTCGCGGGGCTCGTAGTTTAGAGTTTAAAGAGGCATCAGCGTACTTTTTTCAAACAACATGAACGACGATGAACAACTATAACCACACTATTGGGCATCCGCGTTCTTGCTTTGTGTCCACGGATTTAACGAATTTATTTTTGGGGCATCCGCGTTCTGTTTTGTGTCCACGGATTTAACGGATTTATTTTGGGGAAGGCGCGTGCTTTTTTTCAAATCTTTTGAACTAAGGAACATAACTCGTCTCGAAGTTAGGCTGCGCCGAGACATAAAAAAATGAAAAAAATAATTTTTCATTTTGTTCTGTCATCAGCTTACACTAACTTTGCGGTGGAATCGGGGGAGAAATCCCGATGACGATAACAAGCATTCGCTATTATTTCGCGCATAGCCAAAAGCGTCGGAAACTTATTGGAATAACAAGTCGCAGAATAATATGTGATTAGTGGCTCGTATGGGTCTCTAATTCCCCACTATAGTGATGCTCACGCTACAGGCGTGATGCACACCTATTGGGGAACAGGGGCTCCACCGACGCTGCCTCTTGCTATGCGCAATAAAGAGCATCTCGCCTTTATTGCGTCTTGGCGTGATTGATAGTTGATGCACATAATTTAAACTATCAGTCAGATGGGAAACAAAAGTTTGAATAACGCAAAGGCAGCAAAACATGATGAGTTCTATACTCAACTAACTGATATAGAAAAAGAGTTGCAGCACTATTGGCAGCACTTTCTCGGAAAGACCATCCTGTGCAACTGCGATGACCCTTACGAGAGCAATTTCTTCAAGTATTTTGCCCTTCGCTTCAACCAATTGAGGCTGAAAAAACTGATTTGCACCTGCTATAACGGCTCACCTGTGCAGGGCGACGAGTTGATGATTGACTGGGGTGACTTTACCGAGGGGCCCAAGAAGATTGCCTATAAGGTCGAGATTACCGAGGTGCGCGACTTGAACGGTGACGGGGCGGTTGACCTGAGCGATGTGCAATATCTGCTGAAAAACGACAAGAACGTGCTGTCTATCCTAAAGACAGGCGATTTTCGCGACCCAGAATGCATTGAGTTGCTTAAGGAAGCCGACATTGTCGTTACCAACCCACCTTTCTCTCTTTTTCGAGAATTCATGGATACTCTCATCAAATATAAGAAAAGCTTCATCATCATGGGCAATGACTATGCAATTTCAAATAAAAATATCTTCCCATTACTTCATAGTGGAAAAATATGGAATGGAGTTAATTCAGGACATACCTGGTTTAAAGTGCCCGACTATTATGAGATCCCTGATTTTTATGACTTGAACGACACAAAAAAACTACGTTCAAATGGGTATGCCATCAGAGAAGGCCGTTTATGGAGAAATCTTGGAAATATTTGTTGGTTTACAAATCTTGACCACAAGAAACGGCACGAATGTATTGATTTAATTAGAAGTATCAAATTAAATGAATATATAGAATATGATAACTATAAAGCGATTGAAGTTGGTAACGTTAATGAAATACCTTTTGATTACATAGGTGTAATCGGTGTTCCAATTACTTTCATGCATAAGTACAACCCTGAACAATTTGAATTACTCGGAATTACAGAAAATAATCCCATAATGAAAGAATACTGGAAAGAAGGAGCAACAAAATATGATAGACCATATTTGAAAGGACAACGAAAATCACCAAGATTATTAATCCGCAATAAACATCCGAAGAAGTTATGATGACGATAAAACAGATTAGTGTGACCGTGGGAGAGATTACCCAAGGTTATGTGAATAACGAGGAGCAGGGTGTGAGGGGCTATAATGGACTGCTTGACATCCGTCCGCCCTATCAGCGCGAGTTTATCTATAACGACAAGGAACAACAGGCCGTCATCAACACGGTGCTGAAAGGCTACCCGTTGAATGTGATGTATTGGGTGAAGCGCGGCGATGATGCGGAGTGCCCTTACGAGGTGATGGATGGCCAGCAGCGCACGTTGGCCTTATGCGAATATGTGGCGGGTAAATTCAGCTTTGAGTTCAAGAACTTCTTCAATCAGCCTGGAGATATCCAAAAACGCATTCTGGACTATGAACTGACTGTGTATGTGTGCGAGGGTGAACATAGTGAAAAACTGGAGTGGTTCAAGACCATCAACATCGCGGGCAAGCCCCTGAACGAACAGGAAATCCTCAATGCCATCTATGCGGGTCCGTTTGTGAGTGATGCCAAGCGCCACTTCTCCAAGAGCAATTGTGGTGCCTATAAATTGGGGAAAGACCTGGTCAACGGCACACCTATCCGTCAAGACTTCTTGAAAAAAGCGCTGGAATGGATGGCCGACCACGAGAAACGAGAAGGCAAGGCGCAAAGCCCGGTGGGCTATATGGCTCAGCATCAGCACGACCCTAATGCCAATAACCTGTGGACATATTTCCAAAACGTCTTGAACTGGGCGATTACCAACTTCGAGATGAAGAAGTTCAAGAAAATCATGAAGGGGCTAGACTGGGCGCTGTACTATGACAGATTCCATGACAAGACGCTCGACACCGTGGCGATGGCCAAGCAAATATCAGCCCTAATGCGTGACAGCGAGATTGAGAAGAAAACAGGCATCATTCCTTATGTGCTGACGGGAGATGAACGCCACCTTGATTTGCGGGCATTCCCCGAGGACATCAAGATGGAAGTGTGGGAAAAGCAAGGTCACATCTGTCCCCTGTGCGGCAAGGAATTTGATTTTGAGTTTATGGAGGGTGACCACATCAAGCCGTGGCGCGAGGGTGGCCGCACCGTCATCGAGAACTGCCAAATGCTGTGCCGCGACTGCAACCGCAAGAAAGGAGCGAAATGACAGCCTCCATCAAAGCAGACTAAAGTCGCTAGGGGCCGCCACAGAGTGGCGGCACGGGGGACCTTGTCGCGGATGCGTGGATTGAAACACCTACACCTACGCATTCAGGCAGTTCGGTGACGTCGCACCCCTCGTGGGTGCGTGGATTGAAACAAAGCGGCAACATAGTTGCCACACGGGGGACCAGGCTGCGGTCCTGATGGGGGTGGTGGTTTTTTACCGTGACAAAGTCACGGTCCACGGAACAGGTTACGGTCTTCTCGGGGGGGTGGCTGTGGTGCGCGATGGAATCGCGCAATACACTGACGTTGCGGCTTAGCGCCTTAGCGTGAGCCCCACGGAACGCAGATGCCAGAAAAATAAATTCGTTAAATCCGTGGATACATAGCAAGAACGCGGATGCCCAATAGCGTGTCGTTAAAGTTGTTCATCGTTGTTCATGTTGTTTGACAACAAGAACGCGGATGCCAACTAAGGACTAAGGACTAAAAACTAAGGACTGAAGCCTACCTGTATCGATCGCGGATGTTGTAGATGGCTTTGTAGATGTCGCGGTCGATGTCGGTGAGGGCGATGTTGCGGCGGGCCATAACACGCTCAGCAATGGTGTAGAAGGTCTCGAGGGGAACGTTCTTGAAACCAGCCGTTGAACTGCCTTCCTGGAACGAGGCGACGAAGTTGCGGGGGAAGCCTGCGCCATGGATGTTGACGCCGACTCCGAGGACGGTTGCGGTGTTGATCATGCCGTTGACGCCAATCTTGCTGTGGTCGCCCATGAAGAGGCCGCAGAACTGCAGGCCCGTGCGCTCAAAGCGCTTGCTGGCATAGTTCCACAACTTGATTTCGCCATAGTCGTTCTTGAGGTTACTGGCGGTTGTGCCTCCGCCGATGTTGCACCACTCGCCGATGACGGCATCACCGAGGAATCCGTCGTGCGCCTTATTGCTGTAGCCGATAAAGACGGTGTTCTCAACTTCGCCACCGATCTTGCAGTGCGGGCCGAGCGTGGTCGCGCCATAGACCTTGGCACCGATGCGCACCTTGGCATCGTGGCAAGCGGCAAAGCCACCGCGGATGCAGGCGCCCTCCATCACCTCGACGTTGCGGCCGATGTAGATGGGACCCTCGTTGGTATTGAGCATGGCACCCTCGACATAGGCACCCTCCTCAATGAAGATGCGGCTGCGGTCGCCGATGACGGTATTGGTTGCCGAGAGGGCTTGGGATTCACGCCCAGCAGTGAGGCGCTCGAAGTCCTGGGCCAACACGACGGCATTGAACTCGAAAATGTCATACAGGTGCTTGACAACCAAAGGGATGTTCTCGGGGAAGAGAATGCGGGTGTAATGGTGCGTGTCATAATCATGGGCGCTACCGTTGAAGGCGATGAGCTGCTCGCCCACCATCAGGGCCTCGCCTAGTTGCAAGCCTAGCACCTGCTGGGCCAACTCGGGCGTGGGGATGACGTTACCGGCCACCATGAGGTTGCTACTGCGACGAGCGTGCAGAGGGAATTTCTTCTTGAGATAAGGTACGGTCAGGTAGCTGTAGTTGGCCTCACCGAGCATGGACTGCCACTTCTCGGCAATAGTGGTAATGCCCAGCCGCAGCAAGGCGGTGGGACGTGTGTAGGTGAACGGCATCAGTTGCTTGCGCACCTCGTTATCGTCAAAAAGGATGACATTAAGTGCATTCTTCTTCATAATCGCGTCACATGAGATTAAAATTGCGCGGCAAAAGTAGTAGTTTTTCTTGAATTATCTTGTAACAAAGGCCAAAAATGGTTAATTTTGCAAATTGATTCATCAGAAAAGACAGTAAATGGAATTTATCGAGCAAGAGATAAAAGGCTTATGGGTCATTGAACCGAAACGCTTTGGCGACAAGCGCGGCTACTTCAGCGAGGTGTTCAAGCTGGCTGAGTTTGAAGCGCACGTGGGACATGTGGACTTTGTGCAAGACAACGAGTCGTTCTCGAGCAAGGGCGTGCTGCGCGGACTGCATTTCCAACGCGGAGAATGGAGCCAGGCAAAGCTGGTTCGCGTCTCTCAAGGCACCGTCCTGGACGTGGTGGTTGACCTGCGCCACGGCAGCCCGACGTGGGGTAAATACCTGGCCGTCGAGCTGAGCGCCGACACAGGCCGCCAACTGTTCATCCCGCGTGGCTTCGCCCACGGTTTTGCGGTGCTGAGCGACGTCGCCCAATTCCAATACAAGGTGGACAACCTGTATGCCCCACAAAGCGAGGCGACGTTACGCTTTGATGAGCCGGCCCTGGGCATCGACTGGCGCATCGGCCGCGAAGACATGCTGCTGAGCGAGAAGGACCTCAAAGGCCTGTCACTGAAAGACATGACGCCGGAATTCCTCGGGTTTTAACTTATCAGATCATACAAAAAAATGACGTGGGCAACAGTCACTGGTACTGATGTCCACGTCACAATATTAGGATTTATCCATTAGTTCTTGAAGACGAGGTGGTCGCCGTCGGCATCAATGATAATGGGATGGTCGCGGTTGACCTTCATGGCGATGATGTCCTTGCTCAACTGGTTGAGTACCATGGCCTGGATGGCCCGCTTAACGGGACGAGCGCCAAACTCAGGATCGTAGCCTGCCCTGCCCAGCAGGCTGATAGCGGCATCGGTGACTTCGAGCGTGATACCGTTCTTGGCCAGCATCTTTTTGACGCCCTCGAGTTGCATCGCAACAATCTGGCGGATCTGTTGCTCATCGAGGGGAGTGAACATGATAATCTCGTCGATTCGGTTCAGGAACTCAGGACGAATGGTCTTCTTCAACATCTCCATCACGTCGTCACGCGTACTGTTGATGACCTCTCCACGATTGGCATCTGTCATGTGCTCAAAGCGCTCACGGATGAGGCTGGAGCCCAAGTTGCTCGTCATGATGATGATGGTGTTCTTGAAGTTGACTGTGCGGCCCTTGTTGTCGGTCAGACGGCCATCGTCGAGCACTTGCAGCAGGACGTTGAACACATCGGGGTTGGCCTTCTCAATCTCGTCGAAGAGGACAACAGAATAGGGCTTGCGGCGCACGGCCTCGGTCAACTGGCCGCCCTCGTCATAGCCCACGTAACCGGGAGGCGAACCGATGAGTCGGGTGACAGAGAACTTCTCCTGGTACTCGCTCATGTCGATACGAGTCATCATGTTCTCGTCATTGAACATATAGTCTGCCAGTGCCTTGGCGAGCTCCGTCTTGCCGACGCCCGTAGTGCCCAGGAAGATGAACGAACCGATGGGACGGCGAGGGTCATTCAGTCCTGCACGGCTACGGCGCACGGCATCACTGATGGCCTTGATGGCCTCGTCCTGGCCGACAACGCGCTTGTGAAGTTCCTCCTCGAGATGGAGCAACTTCTCCTTCTCGCTCTGGAGCATCTTGGTCACGGGGATACCCGTCCAACGTGAAACCACATCGGCGATGTCGTCGCTATCCACTTCCTCCTTGATGAGGGCCTTGTCGCCTTGCATCTGTCGCAACTGCTCCTGAATGCGGGCGTTATCATCTTGTTTCTGCTTAATGAGCGAGTAACGGATCTCAGCCACGCGGCCGTAGTCTCCGCCTTGCTCAGCCCGCTCAGCCTCGAAGTTGAGTTGCTCGATATCGATCTTGTTTTGCTGAATCTTGTCGATCAACTCCTTCTCGGTCTTCCACTTGGCGTTGTAATCGCTCTCACGGTCCTTGAGTTCGGCAATCTGCTTGTCGAGGTCGGCAATGCGGGTCTCGTCACCATCACGCTTGATGGCAGCCCGTTCAATTTCGAGCTGGGAAATCTTGCGGGAAATCTCGTCAAGGCCCTGAGGCACGCTGTCCATCTCGATACGCAACTTGGCTGCGGCTTCATCAATCAGGTCGATGGCCTTGTCGGGCAAGAATCGGTCGCTGATGTAACGCTGGCTCAACTGCACAGCGGCAATGATAGCGTCATCCTTGATGCGCACCTTGTGGTGGTTTTCGTACTTCTCCTTCAAGCCACGCAGGATGGCAATGGAACTTTCCTCGTCAGGCTCATCGACCATGACTATCTGGAAACGGCGCTCAAGGGCCTTGTCCTTCTCGAAATACTTCTGGTACTCGTCAAGGGTCGTGGCACCGATGCTGCGAAGGTCACCGCGCGCCAAAGCGGGCTTAAGAATGTTGGCGGCATCCATAGCACCGCTGCTCTTGCCAGCGCCCACAAGTGTGTGGATCTCGTCGATGAAGAGGATGATTTCGCCGTTGGCCTGGGTAATCTCGTTGATGACCGATTTGAGTCGTTCCTCAAATTCGCCCTGGTACTTGGCGCCGGCTATCAGTGCGCCCATATCGAGCGAATAGACCTGCTTCATCTTCAAGTTCTCGGGGACATCACCTCGCACAATGCGCTGAGCCAGACCCTCGACAATCGCGGTCTTACCCGTACCCGGCTCACCGATAAGAATCGGGTTGTTCTTGGTGCGGCGGCTGAGGATTTGCAGCACGCGACGGATTTCGTCGTCACGGCCGATAACGGGGTCAAGTTTACCCTGGCGAGCGCGCTCATTAAGATTAACAGCATACTTGCTCAGGGCATTGTACTGCTCCTCGGCGCTCTGGGAAGTGGCATTCTTGCCTTTGCGCAATTCATCGATAGCGGCCTTGAGGTCGTCATGAGTAACGCCAGCATCCTTAAGAATGGAAGATACCGTTGACTTGACCTCGAACAACGCCATCAGAATGGCTTCGACCGTCACATACTGGTCGCCATTCTTGCTGGCGATGTCATTGGCCTTCTCCAAGACCTTGCTGCCGTCATTACTCAAGTAGGGCTCTCCCCCACTCACATGCGGCAACTTCATCAATGCTGCTTCAAGGGGTCTCTCCACATTAGCAAAGTTCACATCAAGTTTCTGGAAAATGAACTTGACGAGAGCATCGCCTTCGGTCAAGACTGCCTTGAGCAAGTGCTCAGGTTCAACGGCCTGATTTCCATTAGCGCGTGTCAGTTGCACTGCCTTCTGGACAACATCTTGTGCTTTGATAGTAAAATTGTTGAAATTCATATCGTTGTTTCTCCTTTCATTTGCTTATTATGAGTCTATTTTGACTTCCATCATCCTTCCCTCAACACTTATGCCAACACCGAAAAACTGACAAAATGTCAGTCACACAAAAGCGGCCCACCTCGTTAAAGATGGGCCGCCCTAAAAACCGCGTGTTATCAGAATTATTTATTAGCTAAGACAGTGATGAAAGTAACTAATGACATTGCAATACTGAGAATCGTACCTCCAAATGACACCATTGGCGGAGCTGCCCACGCCTGACGGGCTTTTGATTCGTTCGGTTGAACATAAAGAATGTCATTCTGCTGCAACTCAAATTCAGGCATTGTCATAAAGTTTGCGTCACCCAGATTAATACGTTTGACGTAACGTTGTCCATTAGGATCAGTACGAATAAGCATGATGTTGTCACGACGGCCCTGCAAGGTTAAGTCTCCACTCATTGCAATTGCCTCAATTAGATTAAGGCGGCCATTTGTAGCTTCAATAACGCCAGGGTGAGCAAATTCACCAATACAGAAAACGCGGAAATTCTGAATACGGCACTCAACTCCAGGCCTTTCAGTGAGATACCGAGGATAAATAAGTGACTCAATATAATCCTCAAGTGACTTTTTCGTCATACCGCTGATGTGCAGACGACCTAAGACAGGAAACTCAATGTTGCCATTATCATCAACAAGATAAAAAACCGAGGAATTGTCACCCATTGTAAAAGTATTCATTGTACCCAATGTGGGGATATACTGAACTTTATTGAAGGGCTTAACAGCATCTGAGTTAGATGCTGAGACGTTAATTTGCAAAAGGTCGCCGGGTTTAATGGTGAAATCACCAGCCTGAGTGGTTGCGGCAGCAAGGGCAGCCGAAGGAATCTGGTCAATATTGGTCATGTAAGGAACCTGCTGAGATTCTTTACATGAGACAAAAAGTAATGCTGTAATAGCAATCAGCAATAAATGACGGATTTTCATATTCTTTAATTTTTTAGTTTTGTTATTCTAATTTGCAAAGTTAATAAAAATTGGAATAATCGATACTTTTTTCATAAAAAACATGTTGCGGCGTGCGTTTTTTTCATTTCCTTTGCAGACATGAACACGGCTCAACCACCTATAGAACGGCATCCATGGCCGCCATTTATTCCTGATGGCGCGAGGTATCTGTTTTTGGGCACTTTCCCGCCCAAGCCCGAGCGTTGGTCCATGCCTTTCTTCTATCCTAACAAGATCAA
>CACYQB010000026.1 GCA_902776435.1 uncultured Bacteroidales bacterium
GAGGCACCAGGGGCACCACCCGAACTAACGACGCTCATACCCGACACACGACCTTGCAGGGCCGAGATAAAGTCGGTGCGGCCCGACTCGATAATGTCTTGGGCCTTCACGTTCTGCACCGAGGAACCCACGGTGCGGGCGACACGTTTCATACCGAACTCGGCCGTCACCACCACATCCTGCAGGGTGTTGGCACCTTCGGTCAACTGTACGTTGGCGGCTTGAGACGCGGGAACTTCGATCGCGTCATAGCCCACAAAGGAGAAGACTAGCGTCTGGTTGGGGTCGGCCTTAATCGAATATCGACCATCCAAGTCGGTGGTCGTACCCGTATTCGTGCCCTTAACCCGTACATTAACGCCAATCATCGGCTCTCCGTTGGCGTCCTTAACGACGCCAGACACTCGGTTGCTCTGGGCAACAGCTGTGAATCCCGTGTTGTACTGACTCGGCGCCAGTCCAGCAGGGATGCCCATGGCTATCGCCAGTGTGCAGAGCAGTGCTAATTGTTTTTTCATACGCACTTTGCTTTAATTGATTAGTTAATGAATTGGTTAATATCTCGTCGGTTTTTTGTCAGTTACGTTTTTAAGGGTCAATGAATGACTTTCAGAAGGCAAAAGTGCAAAAAAAGATTAAGCTAAACAAGCATTTTGTTGAAAAAATGACATTTTTGGCATAAAATTGCCCGAAAGACGCTAAAAATTGCCCGAAAATGGCATATTTTACAAGCTTGATTTATAGATTAAGACCAAATTTTTCACAAAATTAACAATACCTCCACGGGCACTCAAATGACCGCCCTCCGGGCTTGTTCACATCTCACTCCTCACTGAAAAAACACCGCCGAGGCTACTCACAGCCTCGACGGTCGTTTTTAGTGTTGGATGGAGTGGGGGATGACTCCTTGTCGCTATCCCACCATACGGGGATGTTCCATAATTTAGCTATGGCTCACCGTCTTACATGATAAGAAAAATTGACAACAAAATTTGTATAAAACTATTAATGAAACACAAAAGCACTCAAAAATTTTGTCAACAAAGAAAATAACATGAATTTTGCATTCATTTTGTTATATTATTCATTCAAATGTTTATAAACGTTATCACTAATTATAGAATTTACACATGAAAAAAATCTTAATTCTAGTATTTGTGTTGATGATCAGTTTCATCAATGCAATGGCTCAGAACGGACAGACATTTTCTGGGACAGTGCTCGACGACCATAACGAACCTCTTATGGGAGTTAGCGTCCATGTTAAGGGAACTTCTACAGCTACAATGACTGATGCCAATGGTCGCTTTTCCATCAAGTGTTCTCCAGGAGCAACGCTTACATTTGACTACATTGGTTTTCTTTCACAGGAGCATGACGTGGAGGGTAAAACTTCTATCGAGGTTCGCATGAGTGAATCTCCTCATGATCTGAACGAGGTAATCGTTGTCGCTTATGGCACTGCCAAGAAAAGCAGTTACAGCGGATCTGCCAGTATGGTAGGCCAGAATGCGCTCAAGGACATCCCCATCACCACTTTTGAGAATGCGCTCAATGGACGCGTTGCGGGCCTCCAGGTCTCCAACAGTAGCGGTCAGGCTGGTTCGGCTCCAAGCATCCGCATCCGCGGTATCGGATCAATGAACGCGAGCAATGAGCCCCTTTATGTTATCGATGGTGTGCCCGTTACCAGCGGTGACGTTGGACAAATGAGTGACTATATCTACTCAACCAACAACGTGATGAATTCGCTCAGCCCTAACGACATCGAGTCTATCTCAGTGCTTAAGGACGCTGCCGCATCGTCTCTCTACGGTTCACGCGCTGCTAATGGTGTTATCCTCATCACAACAAAGAAGGGCTCCCAAGGCAAGACCCATGTTGACTTGAATATATCGGTGGGTTTCACGCCATCGTGGGCAACTAAAAACTATGAGCCCGCCAAGACTGAGCAGCAGGTGGAAATGCTTTACAAAGTATTCCATGACTATAAAACCTCTGGGGGCAGCAGCGATGAAGCCGCTAATTCTTATTCCTTGGGACAGCTCAACCGCAGGTTCAACAAGCACGGCTATGCCTTCTCCACCGAGGGCGTCGGCCTGAATGCGCCGATTATCATCAGCGACTACAACAACTCGGGTAGAGCCGGAAAATACTTCGACTGGGACAAAGCCTATTTCCGTACTGCCACCTTCCAGAACTATGACTTCGCTGTGAGCGGTGCAACTCCTAATGTTAACTACTACACCTCGTTTGCCTACACCCGCGATGAGGGCCGTATCCGCATCAACAATTTTGACCGCTTCAGCGGACGCATCAACCTGACAGCCAAGGCCGGCAAATTCCTCGAGTTGTCTTCCAACGTCAGCGCCAGTCGCACGACCACTGAAGGCTACAACGACACCCGCAACACTGGCAATAATTTGTTCATGCAGACCCGCAACCTGCTTTGGGGGCTTTACTGGCCCACCGACTTTGAGACAGGCGAAGATTGGACCAGCCGTTATGGCAGTTATGCCTACAATGCGCTCTACTACAACAAGCAGTGGGAAAACAGGGCACAGAACAACAAGTTCAATGCCACCGAAGCCCTCACCTTGCATCTGTTGCCTGTACTTGACGTTAAGACGGTTTTCTCTTATGACAACACCGCTGTTAAGGATCACATCTACTTCAGTGCCGACCACTTCTCGGCCTCGTCCGATAATGGCAGAGTGCATGAGATGCGCACGGTCTATGAGAAGATGGTATCAAGCACTACAGCCAATTACAACCAGAGTTTTGGCGACCACAACGTACAATTGATGGCAGGCTTTGAAGCCGAGAAGAACAAGACCGATTTCACACGCTCAACGGGTACCAATCTGCCCACCAGTACGCTCCACACCGTGAGCACTGCAGGCAGCACCGAAGCATCGGGCTACCAATGGGGTAATTCACTCGTTTCGTTCCTTAGCAAGGCCGACTACCAGTATGCAGGCAAGTATTTTGCTTCGGCAAGTTTCCGCCGTGATGGCTCATCTAAGTTGAGCCGCAATTCACGCTGGGGTAACTTCTGGTCGATTGCTGGTTCATGGAATATCAAGCAAGAGGGTTTCATGGAGTCGCTGGAAAATGTGAGCACCCTCAGGCTGCGCATGTCATATGGTGTGAATGGTACCTTGCCCACCAACAATTACGGCTACATGAACCTCATTACTTACAACACTAAGTACATGGGTGACCCGGGCGGCACGCTTTCCACCCTTGCCGACAATGACTTATCGTGGGAGACCAACTACACCTATAATGTGGGCATCGACTTCGGATTCTGGGGCAATCGTCTGCGTGGTAGCATCGAGTACTTCAACCGCACATCCAAGAACCTGCTTCAGGATATGCCCATCACACGTGTCACGGGATTTTCATCAACCCTGCGCAATATAGGACGTATCAACAACCACGGTTTGGAAACCGAAGTGAGCTATGACATCATTAGCAACCGCGATTGGTTGTGGACAGCATCTATCAACGCCACGTTCCTTACCAGCAAGGTCAAAAAACTGTATAATGGAGCAGACATTATCTGGTATGACCCCACTGGTGACGATGATCGCGCACAGTACATCTATCGTGAGGGTGAATCCACATTGGCATTTTATGGCTATGAATGGGCTGGTGTGGATCCGTCAAATGGTGCCAGCGTATATTATGTCAATGCCCTGGAAGATGACCAGAAAGGTGACTTTATTTTCAACGGCCGTGGAGCGACCTATGACTATAAAAAAGCCAACAGTACGATTATTGGTAATGCCATTCCCGATGTTACAGGAGGCCTCAACACCACTTTGAGTTATAAGGGCATTGAACTGGCTGCCAACTTCATCTATAAGATTGGTGGAAGCCTCTATGATGGTGCTTACAAGGATGTGGCGGATGATGGTTACTACTGGGAACGCATCCGCTCCAAGAACTACTATGACAACATGTGGACTGCCGAGAACCACAACGGTAGCGAGCCCATGATTCGTGGTATTGACCTGGAGGATGCCATGCAGTATTCTTCACGCCACATCTGCAATGCCAGTTTCCTGCGCCTCAAGAATGTCAGCATTGGCTACAACCTGCCCAAGGCCCTCGTCTCAAAGGCTTACATGCAGGGAGCCCGCATTTACTTTAGCGCTACTAACTTGCTCACTTTTAGCAAGTACAAGGATGCCGATCCCGAGGTGAACCAGTATGGAACCCGCGGTTGGGAAACACCGCTGGGCAAGACTTTCACCCTAGGCGTTAACTTGAAATTTTAACTAAACATGGTCAAACTTTTCAACCACGACATATCAATGAAAAAGATATCATTCCTGTTGCTGTCCATGCTGATGCTCGTGTCATGTAACGATTTCCTTGACATGGAGCCTACTAACAGTGCTAACAGTGCCGAAGCGATTGCCACGCCGACCGATGCCCGCGTTATCATCAACGGCATCATGCGTACCATGGCATCATCTTCCTACTACGGCCGCAATTTCTTTATGTACGCAGATGCCAAGGGCGGCGATCTCACTATCGCCTCTCAAGGACGTGGCCTGGACGGATTGTACAGTTTCAATCACTCTGCCACATCTGGCTCTTACAGTGGTTTCTGGTCCACTGGCTATTATTGCATCCTTCAAGTGAATAACCTGCTTGAGAACATTGACCGCATTACTGAAAACGGTACCAGCGAGGATGCCGCCAGCTATAATCAGTGTAAGGGCGAGGCTTTGACGTTGCGCGCTCTCATCTACTTTGACCTTGTGCGCCTCTATGGCAAGCCTTACAACTATGATAAGGGCAGCTTGGGTGTCCCCTTGGTAACCCACACCCTGCCTGCTAGTGCTCAACCCACCCGAGCCACTGTCGAGGAGGTTTACAAGCAAATCATTAGCGATCTGAACGCAGGTAAATCTCTTCTCGAGAACGGTAAAGTTCAGCAAGACGGTTACATGGGCTACTATGCCAACCTTGCCGAACAAGCCCGCGTAAGGCTTTATATGGAAGATTATGACGGAGCACTGGCTGCCGCTCAAGAAATCATCGGCAGTGGAAAGTTCAAGCTTTATGAGCCATCTCAGTGGACCGACTCATGGAAAAAGCAGTTTGGTTCTGAGAGCATCTTTGAACTGGGCATTTATCCAGCAGAGGCTGATATGGGCACCAGTTCGCTGGGCTTTTACCTCATGCGCTACGGCTTGAAGAGCGGTGCTGCAGGATGGTTCATGGCAAGCGATTACTACCTTGAGCGTCTGGCACAAGACCCCACCGACGTGCGTTGGAGTGTGATGTATCAGGACGAGAGCGAATACACCCATTTGGGCAGTTGCAACAAGTACATGGGTGGACCTGACATGAATGGCGACGGCAAGGAGTCTCCTACCTCGGTCAATATTAAAGTCATCAGGTTGAGTGAGATTTACCTCATTGCAGCCGAAGCCGCCCTGCATGCCTCGACACCCAATGCCGAGCAAGCCGCCCAATACCTCAACGCCATTCGATGCCGCGCCACATCACTGGAACCAGCCACTGCATCGACGATCAACGATGACATGATCCTTGATGAGCGCAGCAAGGAACTGTTTTGCGAGGGACACCGTTTCTTTGACATGATGAGAATGAACCGTTCTATCACCTTCAACGATGACTTTGGCGGTATTGCAGTCAACGGACGGCCCAAAACCATCGACCGCACGTTCGGCAAAATCGTTCTGCCCATCGATCAAGATGAGATCAATGCCAACCCTGCACTTGCAGACCAGCAAAATGAGGCATATAAATAAGCCTCAATACCACAAGAAGTCATCATAACATAGTAGTTATCTGTTGCAAGCATCGAGCAGGAGAAATGTCTCTTGTTCGATGCTTGCAACACATACAGGTGTTGGAAAACTATTATCAGTGTCCGGTAAAAAGCGGGAAATGCAGGCCGAAGGTCTGCACAAGGCCAGTAGGCCTTGAATTGTAATAACACCATGGCGCGAGGGCCGTAGGTCCTCGTGGCTTGGTGAAACAGACGCTATCCTAATTGGGCCCCGCAGGGGGCCACTAATTCTGGCTGTGAGTGGCCCTCTACGAGGCCCGTTCCGTTACACACTGGTCCCCCAGGCCACACAGGCCGACGGCCTGTGCGCCCTGGGGCTATGTCAAGTCAAGGCCGTCGGCCTTGTGCAGGTCGACGACCTGCTCGTCCGCTACGGTAAGCCCCTTAAGCCCAAAAACTCCTCAATTTATATTTGCTCAGGGGTTACAACATATATCGGATTATTTACCGGACACTAATAGAAAACTATGGGAAAGTCTATGGAAATTATAGATTAGAAACTATTATTTAGTTATTTTAATATTTGCAATTGTAAAATTTAGCGATTATTTTTTGTAGTTTCAAAAAAAATGTAGAAATTTGCAAACTCTTTCTATTATGGAATGCGCGCACATGCGCAAAGCGGCAAAAAATGAAGTTTAAAATCACAAACTGATTAACAAATTTTATATTAACAAATTAAAACGTGCTTATGAAAAGACATTTAGCTCTTTTTGGCGCATTGATGTTGCTGTGCGGCTCTGGCTACCAGGCCCAAGCAGCACCCGCGCCGCAGGTGACGGCAAGCTCCGCCACCAGCATTGTGACAGGCCGAGTCGTCGATGAGCAGGGAGATCCCATCATCGGCGCGAGCATTGTCGAGGTTGGAACGACCCGTGGCACATCGACTGATGTGGACGGTAACTTCTCGTTGAGAGCAGGCGTCAATGCCAAGCTCCAGATTTCGTTTATCGGCTACAAGACGGTGACTACCCGCGCTGCTGCGGGCATGAACATTGTCATGGCCGAGGATAAGGCCCTCCTCGATGAGGTCGTCGTTGTGGGTTACGGTACCCAGAAGAAGGTGAACCTGACTGGTGCCGTATCGACAGTAGATGTTGACAAGACCTTCAACTCGCGTCCCGAACAGGATGTGTCGCGTGCCTTGCAGGGCGCAGTTCCCGGCTTGAGCATCATCAACGCCAGTGGTGATATCGACGGCAATCCCTCGATCCGCATCCGTGGCGTCGGTACCCTGAGTAATGACCAGGTGAGCACTCCCATGATCGTCATCGACGGCGTGGTGAGCGACATGGATGGTCTGCAGTTGCTCAATGGTAACGACATCGCCACCGTATCGGTACTGAAGGATGCTGCCTCATCATCAATCTACGGTACCCGTGCTGCCTTCGGTGTGATCCTGATCACTACCAAGAGTGGCCAGAAGGGTGAGCGTGCCACGGTGAACTATTCGAACAACTTCGGTTGGGACGATCCCACCTTCCTGCCCGACTTCCCCGATGTACCCACTCAGCTGAAATCTGCCATCATGGCCAAGAAGCGTGCCGGTTCCGACGCCGTTGAGCTCTTCGGTATGTACTTCGACCAGTTGCTGCCCTATGCCGAGGCTTGGAAGCAGCAGAATGGTGGCAAGAAGATCGGTTATGGTGTGATGCGTCCCTGGGTGAGCGACAGCAACGTGGGCGATTACCGTTTCATCGGCAGCCAGCCCATGTACTATGCCGACTATGACATCCAGAACATCTGGTACAACCACGCCGCTCCCTCACAGGGCCACAACGTGTCGGTTCGTGGCGCCAGCAACCGTACCACCTACTACCTGTCCTTCGGCTACAACTACAAGGAAGACAACATGAAGTGGAACCCCGCTATGCGTAAGCGCTACAATGCTGCTGCCAACATCTCGACCGACTTGACCGACTGGTTGACCGTTGGTGCCCGCATCAACTTCTCGCGCCGCCACTTCTCTCGTGCCGATACCTGGAACAACATGTACCAGTACATCTGGCGTTGGGGTTCGTTCTTCATCCCCAGCGGCACGATTGCCGATCCCACCACAGGTGAGCAGCTCGACTTCCGCGTGATCGCCATGCAGAAGCAGGCCGCCCGCAAGAACGTGACGATGGACCGCCTGAGCATGACGGCCTTCACCACCGTACACATCACCAAGGACCTGACCTTGAACGCTGACTTTACCTATGAGATCGGTAACATGAACAGCGGTTCGAGTGACCACACCGTCTATGGCTACAACTGGAGCGGTGTTACCCCTCAGTGGATTGTGAACGACGGCAACACCAACGCTTGGCGTGACAACAGCAAGAGCAACAAGTGGGCTGCAAACGCCACCTTGAACTGGAACAAGAGCATCAATGATGCCCACAACTTCAACATCATGGTGGGTGTCAATGGCGACAACTACTCCAGCGACTATTTCTATGCCTACAAGGCACAGCTCTATAGTGAAGCTTATCCCGAGCTGGCTCTGGCCTATGGTGATCAGACCAAGTGGAACATCAATAGCAGCACCTTTGACAAGGCTACTGCCGGTTACTTTGGCCGTATCAACTATGACTACAAGGGCATCTACCTGCTCGAGTTGAACGGACGCTATGACGGTTCGTCGAGCTTCCCCGTGAACGACCACTGGGCATTCTTCCCCTCGGGATCTGTGGGCTACCGCTTCACCCAGGAGAAGTATTGGGACCGCCTGCGCCACATCGTGGACAATGGTAAGCTGCGTTTCTCCTACGGTACCATCGGTAACGAGGCCGTCGGTGAGAACCAGTTCCAGTCGCTCATCAGCCCCATCGCTCAGAGCAATATCTATTGGCTCAACGAGAATGGTGCCAGGGTGACCGAGCTGGGCTTGCCCAGCTGGGTGAACTCATCGCTGACTTGGGAGCGTATCACCACCATGGATGCAGGTATCGACCTGGGTCTGTTTGGTGACATGCTCACCCTGGGCTTCGACTGGTACCAGCGCACCACCAGCGACATGCTGGGTCCTGGCACCGCACTGCCCCCCTCGGTAGGTGCTGCAGCTCCTGTAACCAACAATGGTAAACTTCGCACCCGTGGTTGGGAAGCTACCCTCGACCTGCGCAAGCAGTTCAACAAGGACTTCGGCGCTTACTTCAGCGCCAGCGTCGGTGATGCCAAGACCAAGGTGACCAAGTGGAACAACGACTCGCACCTGATCGGCCATCCCTGCAACAGTGCCTATGCCTATGAGGGCATGACCTGGGGTGACATCTGGGGCTTTGAGACCGACCGCTACTTCACCGTTAACGACTTCACCGGCAAGAATGCTGACGGCTCATGGAATTATGCTCCTGGCGTAGCCGATCAGACCGGTATCCAGACCCAGACCTTCGTCTTTGGCCCTGGTGACATCAAGTACAAGGACCTGAATGGTGACGGCAAGATTGACGGTGGCGATGGCACCGAGGAAAACCGTGGTGACCTCAAGGTCATCGGTAACATGATGCCCCGCTACGAGTACAGCTTCCATGTGGGCGGTAACTTCAAGGGCTTCGACCTCGACGTCTTCTTCCAGGGTGTCGGCAAGCGCGACATGTGGACCCAGTCGGCTTTCGTCTTCCCGATGATGCGTGAGGCTGACTTGGCCATCTTTGCTAACCAGACCAAGTACAATGTATATGATCCCGAGAACGGTATCGTGAACATCAGCGAGGACAACGACTTCCCCTGCCTGTTCCCCGGTAACGAGTTCGCTGGTAACGTAGTCGGCCTCTCTGGCCAGGGCGGTTGCCACAACTACTATCCCCAGACCAAGTACCTCGTGGACATGAGCTACCTGCGTCTCAAGAACATCACGCTGGGTTACACCCTGCCCGAGAACTTGACTCGCAAGGCCTTCATCGAGAGGCTCCGTGTTTACGGTAGCGTGAACAACCTCTGCCTGCTCCACAAGGGCAGTGGTAAACTCCCCATCGACCCCGAGATGAATGCCGGTCAGGGCTCTCTCGGTTATGGTACTTGGGGCCGCACCTATCCCATCAACCGCACCTGGTCGGTGGGTCTGCAAGTGACCTTCGGCACCAACCGCAGCGCTGCTGTTGCCACGGCTAACGTTGACAACAGTGCCCTTAACGCCCAGATCAATGACCTGCGCGCTAAGCTCACCGATGCCGAGAACAACTACAATGCACGTCTGGCCGAACTGCAGAATCAGCTCAACGCTGCCAACAACCGCAACGCTCAGTTGCAGAAGGATCTGACCGATTGCCAGAAGAGCAAGTCAGGCATGATCGACAAGGCCCTGCAGTACATGACTATCCTGGTTCACTTCCCCATCAACTCGATGGCCGTTTATGCTGACCAGCAGCCCAATGTAGAGCGTATCGCTGCTTATCTGAAGAGCCACCCCGAGGCTACCTGCACCATTAACGGTTATGCCTCTAAGGATGGTCCCCTGGAGCGCAATATCACCCTCGCTAACGGCCGTGCCGCCAGCGTGAAGGATATGCTCGTCAAGAAGTATGGTATCGATGCCAAGCGCATCAACGCTCAGGGTCAGGGCATCAGCAACATGTTTGATGAACTGAGCTGGAACCGCGTTTCCATCTGCGAAATCATTGTGAAGTAAGATTAATCAGTTTTTAGTTTTAAGTTTTTAGTTTTAAGTAATATAACCTCATGACGATACAGTTTTCAGGCGATACTATTCATACTTAAAACTCACAACTTAAAACTTACAACTAAAAAAGAAGATAATATGAAACTTTTCAAATCAATTATATTGTGTGGACTGGGCATTGCTGTGCTGTCGTTGTCTTCATGCGATGACATGCTTTCCAAGAGCGAGCGCACCAAGTTCGAGCTCGGACAGGAGTTTTGGAACAATGCCAATCAGGTAGCCAGCTACAGCAACGTCCTCTATGGCAACTACGTTGGCTATGGCACTGGTGGTGGTGCTGGCTGGTTCTATTTCAAGAGCCTCAGTGATGACCAGGTGAACCCCAGTTTTGATGACTGGATGTTCACGACCGTTCCGGGCACTTCCAGCTACTGGAGTGATCCTTACACCGAGATTCGCCGCTGCAACTACATGTTGACTGGCTTGAATAACTCGACACTTATCGATAGCGAGAAGAACTATTATATTGCCGTTGGCCGCCTGAACCGTGCCTGGCAGTACTATCAGCTCGTGCGCATGTATGGTGACGTGATCCTGCTCGATCAGGTCATTCTCGACCCCGTGGCTCAGAGCGAGATTGTCTATGGCCCACGCACCGACCGCGACCAGGTCATGGACTTCGTGCTTAACGACCTGGATTTTGCTATCCAGTATCTGGGCAACGGTGGCAAGAACTCCTGGAGCAAGGACATGGCACTGGCCATGAAGAGCGACATCTGCCTGTTTGAGGGTACCTATTGCAAGTACCGCACTGTTGAGGAAAACGGCAAGGCTGCCGATGCCAACCGTGCCCAGAAGTACCTCAACGAGAGTCTTGCCGCTTCACAGCAGATCATGAGTTCTGGCAAGTATAGCCTCACGGCCAACTATGGTGAGGTGTACAACTCGCTTGACCTGAGCAAGGTATCTGAGATAATCTTCTTCCGCAACTATGTGAAAGATCAGGTGATGCACTCGACTGCCGACTATACCGCTTCTTCTTCACAGCAGCGTGGTATCAGCAAGGACGCTGTTGACGCATTCTTGTTCCTCGATGGCAAGCCTCGGGCTACCACCTCGCTCAGCACCGATGATCACCCCGTGCTTGATGCCAGCAACAATGCTTACAGCATCGCAAACATGCTCTCCAAGCGTGACAAGCGCCTGGGCGTGTTGCTTGATCCGTATCTGTGCTTCAAGGGCCATGGTTGGGTTCGTGCCAACTCCATGCTGATGACCTCTTCCACGGGTTACAACATTGCCAAGTATGACAATACCCAGATGGAAGTGGACTACCGCATCAACACGGGCAAGAACTACACCGATGCTCCCATCTACTGGCTGGCTGTCATCTATCTGAACTATGCCGAGGCCAAGGCCGAGCTGGGCAACATCACCCAGAGCGACCTCGATATCAGCATCAACCTGCTGCAGGCTCGTGCTGGTCTGCCCGCCATGAGCTTGAATCCCGCTGCCGACCCTGCCAACAATATGGGCGTGAGCAACCTCTTGTGGGAAATCCGCCGTGCACGCCGTTGCGAGCTTATGGCCGACAACTGGTATCGTTATTGGGACCTCATCCGCTGGCATCAGCTTGAGCTCCTCGACACCCAGACTCATCCCAACATCAACCGCGGTGCTTACCTCGCTGGTGTAGTCGATCTCGACGCTACCTTCATCCTGGATGCTAACGGCTATATCATCCCCGTCAGCAAGCAGCGCACCTACGACAAGAAGTACTACTTGTGCCCCATCCCCAGCAACCAGATCACGCTGAGCAAGGGTGGCACCAAGCAGAATCCTGGTTGGTAAACAGGAAACAGACGGTATCAGCCGTCTAATGTCTAGAATACTTTGATGAAACGGAGCCGGTGGAGTTCATGAAATTCCATCGGCTCCTAGTTATATGCAATTAAGAATGGGATAATGCTCTCTGTACTTTATTCTTTAAAAAAGTGATAAGTAATGTTTTGTTTGGCGGGTGAATAGTTGTAATTTTGCGGTCAAAAATATAGCATATAATAGATGATTACTTTTACGATTAGCCTTGTGGCCCTGGTGTTGGGCTATCTGGTGTATGGAGCCATCGTGGAGCGCTTGATGCGTCCCGATGACCGTGAGACACCTGCTGTGCGTCTTGCCGACGGTGTGGACTTTGTGGCGTTGCCCACGTGGAAAGTGTTTATGATCCAGTTCCTCAATATTGCGGGAACCGGGCCCATCTTCGGCGCCATCATGGGCATGTGGTTCGGTCCGGCGTCCTATCTGTGGATTGTCCTGGGCTGCATCTTTGCCGGAGCTGTACACGATTTCATGAGCGGCATGCTCTCGCTGCGCCACGATGGAGCCAACCTGCCTACGCTCATCGGCAAGTACTTGGGTGGTGGCGCCAGGACTGTGATGCTCATTTTCACGGTGCTGCTGCTGATGATGGTGGGTGCCGTGTTCGTATATAGCCCCGCACTCATCCTCAAGGACATGTGGGGAGGCAATGACTCCACTATCTGGTGGATTGTAGCCATCTTTGCTTATTATGTGGTCGCCACGCTGCTGCCCATCGACAAAATCATCGGCCGTGTCTATCCCCTCTTTGCCATCGCCCTGCTGGTGATGGCTGCGGGATTGCTCGTGGGGCTGTTCGTGAAGATGCCCCACCTGCCCGAGTTGTGGAACATGGGTGACATGACGCAGTGGACCGGTTCACAGGTCGTGGACGGTAAGGATACGCTCGGTGTGAGTGCCTATCTGCAAAAGAATCCCTGGTTCCCCTGCCTGTTCATCACCATTGCCTGTGGCGCCATCAGCGGTTTCCATGCCACGCAGAGCCCTCTCATGGCGCGCTGCCTGAAGAGCGAACGCCTGGCCCGCCCCGTGTTTTATGGAGCGATGATTACCGAGGGCCTTGTGGCACTCATTTGGGCCACCGTATCGTCCTACTTTTTCTACTATGGCGGCTGGAAAGAAGTGGTCAGCCCCGAGCAGGTCAATGAATTTATGGCCCAGGTGCAGCTCGCCGAAGGCAAGACTCTTATCCAGTACTTCTCCGCTCCCGAGTTGGTGAACTATGTATGCAGCAGTTGGCTGGGCATCGTGGGCGGCACGCTCGCCGTGCTGGGTGTTGTGGCCGCTCCCATCACCAGTGGTGACACAGCCTTCCGCAGCGCTCGCCTCATCATTGCCGAGGCCTTGCACTTTGAGCAGAAGAGCATGGTGCGCCGCCTCATGATCAGTGTGCCCCTGTTTGTGGCCTCGTTGCTGCTGCTCATTTGGCAGATGGAGAACCGTGACGGCTTCAACGTGCTGTGGCAATACTTCGGCTGGTCCAACCAGGCCCTTTCCGTCTTCACCTTGTGGATGATTACTGTCTATCTGGCCCGCAACCACAAGGCCTACATCATCACCTTGATTCCGGCTGTGTTCATGACCGTGGTATGCACCACTTTCCTTATCTCATCGCCTCAGGCGCTTGGTCGCCCCGATTGGACCTATTACGTTATCGGTGTAGTGACACTGATTGCCATAACCTGGTTCATCCTTTGGCTCAGAAAAGACCGCAAGAAACTAAAAACCACGGATTAAGCTGGCACAAAACTACGAATTCCGCGAATTAAACTAATTGATTATCAGATCGATAATTCGAATAATTCGCGGAATTCGTAGTTTTTTCGTTCGCGGATGCCTCTTTAAACTCTAAACTCTAAACTTTAAACTGCGAGCGCAGCGAGCATTATTACCTGAGCAGTTCACGGTTGGGGCGACGGCTGTTTTTGGTGTCGTTGTACTTGTTGCCAGTGTAGGTGTTGTTGAAGCCGGTGCTGAACTCGTCTTCCTCTTCATCCTCGTCACCTTGCTTTTTGTCCTGTTTCTTCTCGACCTTATTTTTGGCCTGCTCGGGCTTGTTGCGACGAATGTCCTCGGGCTTCTGCAGGTCGAGGGCGGTCTCATAGATGTTCCAACTCTCGTCCAGGTCCCAGTTGCGGCGCAATTTCAATTTCTTGGGGTAATAGTACACTTCCTCGGGCTGCAGGTGGTTCTGGTAGTTGCCTGTGTCCCACACGCCGTTGCCGTTGCTGTCGAGGGTCAGGCGCAGGAAATAGGTCCCGGCAGGGACATTGAGCAGTTCAAAGGCACCCTTCTTGACAGGCACGGTGCGGATGACTTTCTCGCCTGAGCCTAAGAGTTCGACAAAGGCACTATCCTTGACATTGACCTTGAAAAATACGTTGGCATACTCCTCCAGTCCCCTTACCTGGAAATCCTTGGACAACTTGTCGTTATGCAAGCCATAAACCGATGTCACCGCTGCGCTGTCAACAGTAAGGCGGTAGGCAGAGTCGGGTAGCATGGTGAGCGGTAGCCAGTAGCGCATCGGGTTGTAGTCACTGACGGGGCATAATGAGGGCACAATGCCTGGGTAGGGGACCCACAGGGTGTCCCGCTTCACCTCCAGGTGTATTCCATTGGGGTCGATGCTGGCGATAGGAGTGTCAAAGTTCAACTTAATCGAGTCACCAATGTCGATGGTACCGCTCTTGGCAAAATCCATCTGCAGCTTGGGGATATCGTTGGGGTCAACGTGCTGTAACTCCTTGATTTCATCTAACTCGCCTTCATCCAGCTCCTTGCCTTGGGCGGCTGCCTTCTCTTGTTTTTCGAGAAGTTTTTCAAGTCGCTTGGCACGTTCCTCACGTTCCTTGGCCTTCTTTTCTTCCTCCTTGACTTGGGCCGCTGGCTTGCGGTAGCCGAAACGGATAGTATCGGTCACTTCTTGAAGTTGATCGGTGGTGTCGGTGCGCAGGTAGGTCATCGCCACGATGATGGTGTCGGTCTTGATCATTGCCGAGTCGGTGATCCAGTAGAACAACGAGTCGTTGTTCGCTGTGCGCTCCACGCGGAACCAGTCACGCTCATGCTCGGCAGGGCGCAGCACCTCCATCTGGGGCAAGGTATCGTTAGGAGCCCCGAAGAGCACGTAGAGTTTATTATCGGCAGGACGGTTGGTTTGTTTGACGTAGTGGGAGCGGTAGCCCTCGTTAAACATGCACAGCAGCAGGTCATTAGGCAGAAATAGCGTATGGGTGGCCGTCATGACGGTATCGACCTTGCGGTCATAGGTGAAGATGGTGTCCTGAGACGTGTATTCGCTGGTCGAGGGTACGATAATCTCGTCGAGAAACGCGATGTCCTCGGTGCGCGCCATGCGGTAGTCGCCGTCCATGTCGCTGAGGGCAAAGATGTGGTAGTTGCCGGGTTTGAGGTTACGGATGGTGAACTTGCCGCGGTCGTTGGTGCGGCTCACGCGCTCCAGTGGAACATGGGTAAACGCCGTGTCGTCGAGGTTGCTATGCAGGCCGACGATGATGTGCTGCATCGGCTCCAGGTCCTTGGCCCTCAAGACGATGCCCGACACGGCCAGGGTGTCAATCTGGTCGCCTGTCGAGAACGCAAAGGTGTAGCCGTCCAGTTGGTTGCTCTCGTTGTTGTCTTCGATAGCGTTAGAGAAGTCGATGACGTAGGTGGTATTTTCTTCCAGGGGGTCACGGAACTCCACCGTCACCTTCTTGCCCATGGAGCGGATGAGTGGCATCGTGCGTGGGGCAGGGGAGATGATGACCTTCTTCTGCTGGTCCTTCAAGTTGACGATTTCGTCAAAGGTGATTTCCACCTTGTTGCCCTTGAAGTTGAGCGCCCCGGGCGCTGGAGACGTCTTGACGACCTGAGGCGGCGTATAGTCACGCGGTCCGCCCTCAGGCGACCCGATACTGGCACAGGCCACGAGCAACAACCCCACGACCACCGCCATCAACCAATATGTCCACCGTTTGTTCATTTACCGAAGGCAAAGGTAGTTATTTTATCCCTTACACACAAATCTACCTTAATTTTGGTGTAATATAGGGTGAAAATGTAGAATTCTGTGTATATTTGCAAATGTTATTCACAAAATATCGTAATGCCTATGTAAATAATTGATTTTAGACTCTGAATCATTACTCTTGGTCTATCAAAAATCGCTAGTTTATGTACAAGACTTTTGACGATGTTTGATAAGACGTAGATAATGTTAATTGTGGCATTTTATTTTTGTTGTATTTATTATAAATTTGTATATGCTAAATTAACTTTCAACCAAATTATAAATCATACTTCAAACATGAAAAAAATTATTTTATTCTTCTTTGCAACTATTGTCGCATTGCAGGCATACTCCCAAGATGTGATTGTAAAAACTGATGGTAGTACAATTTTGGCAAAAGTACTTGAAGTCAACTCTAACGACATCAAGTATAAGAAACACTCTAATCCCAAGGGGCCAACTTACACTGTCAATAAGTCTGAAGTCATGTCCATTAACTATCAGAATGGAGATAAGGACATATTCAATGCAATAACTAGTGATTCAACTCCAGCAAAAGCAAATTCAACACCTAAGCAGTTAAGTCCCGAGGATATTGAAGCTAATAATTTGTATCTATCCAATTTTAATCAACAGAATGATGCTCATTATATCGGAGAAATTAACAAAAAGCCCAAAAATGCAAAAGTCATTTTTGGTATTTTACAAGCCACTCCCGATTCAAAGATGATCGATCAAAATGTTGAATTATCATTTAAAGTTGCACGTGTTGCTTCAGAAACATCTGGAGGCTCAGGTGAATTTGCATACGGCTCCCCTTTCTATACACGTGGAAGTGCTTTAATGGTGCAAATAACCAATAAGACCGATCAGATTGTCTATGTAGATTTGGCAAATTGCTTTTTTGGCCGTAATACTAATTCTGTACCCTATTACATTCCACAAGCTACATCTGTTTATGATGGAACAAGTAGTGGAACAAGTGTTAATTTAGGTGCTGTCGCAGGTGCCATGGGTGTGGGAGGAGCATTGGGTACTCTTGCAAATGGTGTGAACGTCAGTGGGGGTAAAACTTCAGGAGAAAAAACTGTAACATATTCCCAACGTATTGTCGCTATCCCACCACAATCATCCATTGATTTACCGAAAGTAGAGTTGTTCACATCACGTGCAAGTGATTTTTTTGGTCCAATCATAACTGCACAAGATGTTCCAGGATATGGAGCAAAACCTTGTTTGATGTATTATGAAAACGACAAAATTAAGATAGGAGAGGAGAGAGTCTTTTCCAGTGAAATCAGCCCATTTAAATTCAGTTTCCATATTTCTTATTCATTTGATGAAACTATTTCGTCAAAGAATTCTTTAAAGGCAACTCTGTTTACGCATAAGATGATAGGAGTACATAATTATAAAGGTTCTGCATGGATAAATGAAAAAGATTTGAGTGAAAATGCTTCTCAAGTTATATCGTTTGCCATTGACCAGAACAAACATTGATTTTTAGTTAATCCTTTTCAGAGGGTATTATTGGAATTAGCTTAAAAGCTGATTCTAGCGGCTTTTAGTAGGAGATTTACTTGAGGTCGAAGGATTCCAGGTCGTTGGGGACGAGGATGGGACCCTTGTAGTACTGGGCGGCTTCGGCGGTGTAGGTGGTAGCGCGGGTGTCGAGGTGGGTGTCCTCGGTGTGGTAGAGGACGAGGTGCTTGACGCCAAGTTCCTGGGCCAGCATGCCTGCATCGAGGGCCGTACTGTGGCTTTTCTCGTAGGGGTTAAAGACGAAGCGGTCCTTATAGAGGCAGAAGGCCTCGCACATTAGCCAGTCACAGTTGCGGGCATAGGGTTCGCACTGCATGGTGTAAGGTTCGTCTCCCAAGCACACGAGGCGCTGTCCGTCAGGCAACTTGGCCTCGAAGCCATATTGTTTGACCTTGGTCGATGCGATGTCAAAGAAGGTGACCTGCATATCGTCGATGTCCACCGTTTCGCCGTCACGCACCTCGCGCAGAATGATGGTTTGGCCGATGGAATCGAAGATTTTACGCGGAATCATGAGTTCGCCCATCGTGTAGAGCGCGTGGCGCACCACGTCGTTGCAGTAGATGGTGAAGGGTCCCTTGTGCTTGCCCTTGAAAATCATGGGTGAAATCTTGCGCATCATCCAGATGGCTCCCAGGATGTGGTCGGTGTGGGAGTGGGTGACAAACATGTGACGGATGCTCTCAAAGGGTATCCGCGCCGCAATGAGCTGGCTCAAGATGCCGTTGCCGCCACCGCCGTCTACAAGCATTCCGCCACGGGGCGTATGCAGGTAGAAGCAGGTGTTGTAGCAGTTGACGCACATGGCATTGCCCGTGCCGAGCATGGTGATGCGTGAAGTATTTCTGTCGGTTAAACTCATGATTCAGAATGGAAAAAGATGGGCTGTGCCTCAGGGCGGGCTTAAGATTTGACTTTAGGAAGTTCAATGCCGAAGGTGGTTCCCTTGCCGACTTCAGACTCCTTAATATAAATCTGCCCGTTGTGGTACTCCTCGATGATACGTTTCACGAGGGTCAAGCCGAGGCCCCATCCGCGCTTCTTGGTGGTGAAACCAGGGTTGAAGACGTTCTTGAAGTTCTTGCGAGGGATTCCCTTGCCGGTATCCTTGACGAGGATGACGACGTTGTTCGGGCTGTCCTCGACGGTGATGTCGAGTTGTCCTTCACCGTCCATGGCATCAACGGCGTTCTTGGTCAGGTTCTCCATAACCCATGCAAACAGGGTCTGGCTCAACATGACGCCGTTGTTGGTCTGGTCGTTGGTGTGGATATTGAGGACGACGCGCTTGGGAATGCGGGCGCGCATATATTCCAGACTGTTGGTGACGGCTTCGTTGATGGGCATGAGCTCCTTGTCGGGCATGGAGCCGATCTTGGAGAAGCGGTCAGCAATGGTAGAAAGCCGTTTCACATCCTTGTCCATATCCATGACAATGCTCTTGTCCACACCCATCGTGTCTAGCAATTGGGTCCACGCCATGAGCGAGGAAATGGGAGTGCCCAACTGGTGGGCGGTTTCCTTGGACAGGCCGACCCATACCTTGTTTTGCTCGGCTCGCTTGATGCTCATCAGGGCAAAGTAAGCGATGGCAAAGAAGAGGATGAGCACCGCCAGCTGGATGTAAGGGAAGTAGGCCAGGCGTCGCAGCAGCGTGGAGTCCTCGTAGTAGAGGTACTGGGTGGTATTCTTGTCAATCTTGATGTCAATCTTGTTCTCGCTGTTCTTGAGGTGGCGCAGTTTCTTGTTGAGGTACTCCATGTTGGTTGGCGTAATCTCAAAGGCGAGGCTATCCTCAGGCTCAGGCAGGCGGAAGTTGCGGTGCAGCAGGATGTTATCATGGTCATCAACGAGCAGCACGGGGATATTATGGTTCGCCTCGATGATGCTCAACAGGAAGTCCACATCGGTCGCGCTGGAACCGATGGGGTTACCGTTTTCATCCACTTCGTTGCCACTACCCATGGTGGCAAGTTCCTGGGTAGCGTCCGCCCAGATTTCCATACGCTCGCGCTCCTGCTCAGCCAGGTCCTTGACCAGGTTGTTGGAGATATAGAGAAACAGGGCTACAAGCACTAGCGAGATGGCGAGAAAGACCACCTTCCAGATGCGGCGAGAGTCATATATGTTGCGCAGATTTGCCATGAATGGCTGCAAAGTTACTGCATTCCCGTGAAATGCACAAATTTACTTTTAGTTTGATGTAACAAGACAGATACCCCGACTTTTGTTACAACCTTCACTCCTCACTCCTCACTCCTCACTTCTGACTCCTAACTCCCTTTCAATCCATCGGGCGACACTGTCGTCAGTATTGGGACCGATGACCTCACTGGCTGCGGCTTTGACTTCGGGGAAGGCGTTACCCACGGCGACACTGTAGTCGGCGGCCTGCATCATGGCGATGTCGTTGCGGTTGTCGCCGAATACCACTACCCTGGTAGCGCCCACTTCGCGCGCCAGTGCGAGGATGGCTCCTGCCTTGCTGGTGCCAGCGGCATAAATCTCGAGATATCCCTCGCTGGGGTCAAAGATATCATGATAGACCATCACCGAGCAGGATGGAACCAAGTCGCGCAGGTCGGTAGAGATAGCCTTGAGCACGGCATATTTGTTCATGGCGAAGATAAGCAAGGCTTCGTCCTCGCTGTGGCGGAAGTCTGCATCGTTGAGGAAAAAACGCTTTAGAGGCAAGTGCTGGCGATCAGCCACGAAGCGTTCTTCTTGGGGTGACATGGGCCCATAGTGGTGGGTGTACAGCATATCCCTGCCGTGTCGGCGGTAGATAAAGGGGTGGGCTTGATGATGGTCAAATACATCGGCCACGGCATCAATCGTCTGGTTATCGATGACGCGGGTGTGTTCAAAGGCTCCCGTCACAGGGTTCCACATGGCTGAACCACCAATGACGATAAACGGCAGTGTGGCCCGTACCTCTTGCATGAGCGGCACCACTGTTGCGGGTGTACGCGCTGTGGCGACAGTGAACAGGCCGCCCATTTCACCGATGATACGGTTGAGTGTAGCGACCGTGACAGGGGACAGTCGCGAGTCCTCGCCTAGCAGTGTCCCGTCCATGTCGCTCACGTAGAGCGTCCTGGCATTCTTGTCGTTGTCTATTGTCATTGTGGTCACAAAGGTACTGCTTTTCACATTAACGATATTGATAATTGGCTGTTTTTCTTTTTTTAATGCTGAGATAACTGTTTTTTCGCTGATTATGTCTATATTTGCCATGAAGTAAAACATTAAACAAGATATCGAGTATGAAACAGACAATGCCTATTGATGGAAAGTTTGAGTTAATGGCTCTGCCTTACGCGCCTGATGCGTTGGAGCCTGTGATTAGCGCTGGAACGCTGGGGTTTCATCACGGCAAGCACTTGGCTGCCTATGTCAATAATCTCAATGCCGCACTGCCTGGCAGCGGGTTTGAGGGCAAGCCTCTTGAGGAGGTCGTGCTTGAGGCACAGGGAGGTATGCTGAACAATGCAGGTCAGATTTTGAACCACAACCTGTATTTCTCCCAGTTCAGGGCTCCCAAGGCGGATAATGCCCCGACGGGCCGCTTGGCTCAGGCCATTGATGAGGAGTTCGGCTCGTTTGAGGACTTCAAGGATATATTCTCCAAGGCTGGTGCGACCCTGTTCGGGTCGGGTTGGGCATGGCTCAGTGCCGACAAGGAGGGTAACCTCAAGATTACTCAGGAACCGAATGCCGCCAACCCCATCCAGCACGGCCTGCGTCCCTTGCTGACGATGGACGTGTGGGAGCATGCCTATTACCTGGACTACCAGAACCGCCGTCCTGACCATCTCGCCGCCCTGTGGCAAATCATCGATTGGGATGTGGTGGCTAGTCGCTACGAAGAGTAAAAAAGTCGATGAAACGGGCGTTTTTTGCGTTTTTGGGACTCTTGTGCTTAGCTTGTGTTGCCCAGGCTGGAGACAAGGTGAACCAGCGCTGGCAACAAGCGGTGCTCACAGCGATAAAGTCGTTCCCCGAGCGGGGTGGCTACTACACGGGTGGCCGCCCCAATGAGTTGTTCCCCAAGACGACTTGGCAAGGTCTGCACGATGCCTATCAGATGACCGCCAGTGATGAGCGCCCGCGTTTTGACCCCATGCTGGCACAGCCGTCGTTCTGCTCCAGCGCTACCTATGGCGTGCTCATCAAGGCATTGCTCATCTGGGATACAAAGCACAAAATCAAGCGGGAGGCCTGGGTGAACATGAAACCCCGTGTGGGTATCGCTGATGAGTTCAACCTTGACGGGCTAGGGCAGGACGATGGCGTGGGCTTCTGGGGACGTGCCAATGCCAACGGCCCTGGATTGGGCGTGTTGGTACGGGAATTGGGTGCTGGTTACAGTTTCACGGCCTATCGTGGCGCAAAAACCGAGCGTAACAAGGAGACACCCGATGAGCGCTACCTCAGCGATAGCGAGTGGTGCGGTCTTGACATCTGGCATCGCGCGGTGCCTGGCGACCTGATGAAAATTTTCTGGAACCGCAACGAGAACCGCGGCCGTGACAGCGGGGCCATTATCGGTTGTGACGATGACAAGACCGCTGACCAGGAAGCAGGTCACAGCGTCATCTTCATGGGTAGCGAGGGTGATACAGTCACCTATTGGTCATCTAACGGCCCTGGCCAGCACCCTGAACTGATGGGCTACAGCATGGGCCGTTGCCACAAGAATGACATCCAGCGCGTGGTGTTTACCCGCATCACGCGGCCCGAACGCTTCAACAATGCACGCAAAATGGCGCCCACCGATGTCAACGCCTATCTGCGTGACCTCAACGGCGTGCGCCATAGTAGTACGGCCGAAATGCTTCGGCAATTGGGACTTTAAGCGGTCGTCCCTGATTTCTTATTTCTCATTGACGTGAACTTTTCCGCTGCCGGCGATGTCCTCGCTGTGGGAGCCTATATTGCCCAGCAGGTAGATGTCACCTGAGCCGGCAATTTCGCTGCTGACATGCTCCACATTCATGTTGTTATAGGTCAAGTCGCCCGAGCCTGCAATTTCATTGTGCAATTTCTTGCACGTCAGGCTAGCAACGCTGACGTCACCTGAGCCGGCGATTTCGCTATTGACCTCGTTAGCCTGGATGGGGCCTGTAGTGATATTGCCCGAGCCGGCAATTTCCATCCTCAAGTCTTTGCACTTCAGTTCTGACAGGGTGATGTCGCCTGATCCGGCCAGTTCAAGTCTCATGTTGTTAAGGGTGGTCAGCGTTTTGGGTGCGGTCACGGAACCCGATCCGGCAAGGCCAATGCCCTTGATAGAGGGGGTTGAGACAAAGACTCTCAGGCCCTTGAAATCATCGCCGTTCCATTTTGATTCACGCTGGTCGATATAGAGCTCGCCATCCTTCACGTAGATGGTCATTTTCTCGAGTTGCTCAGTCGTTCCGTCAACGCGCACGGTGTTGCTCTCGCCCTGTTCCAGAATCACATTGAACGGGCCTGCCACATTCAGCACATCAAACGTCTGCATGGATGTTACCTCTCCCACTTGATGCACCTGGGTGGGCGTGTTGTTCGTGTGGCCAGAGTTACCGAAAGACCAATCCTTGTCACCAACCTTGATATGCAGGCACGATGTCATCGTCATCATGACCAGAGCCACGAGGCTCAAAAATGTAAAATACTTCTTCATTTTATTATTGTTTTTAGAGTTCGTACATACATTAGACGCACGACAAACCCAAAATGTTTCATAATTGTCGCAAAAAATGAAAAATAATTTGCAAGGTACCTGATAAACAATAGATTACTTTTTACAGGCGCTTGATGGCTTCCTTGATTTGCGCCATGTTGCTACGTGATACGGGGAGTGATTCCTGGCAATGCTTGATGAGCAGTTGCATGGAGCCTGCACGCGTCACAATCTGTTCGACCTGCTGCAGATTGACGATGAAAGCGCGGTGGCAGCGCACAATCATGGGATAGGCTTCAAGGTCAATTTCCATCTGCTTGGATGTGGCGCGCAGCATGTCGTTGCGCACCTCGCCATCGTGCCACTGATAGACTTTCACATAGTTGCCGACAGCCTCTATATATAAGAGGTTAGGTATGTGCAGCATGACCGTCTCGCTGGTCGTGCCCGTGAGGGTGACGACTTGAGGGGGTTGTACTGCACTTGTTGAAACTTGGTCCGAATTCTCAATTCCGGTGGACTTAACCGTTGGCGCCGCTTGCAGTGCGCGCTGCTCGGCTTCCTGCTGGAGGCGTTGCAACTGCTCGTTCAGGAGGCGGGTTTCCTCCAGTTCGGCGGTCAGATACTTGCTGCGGTACTTAAATCTCCAGTACAAGCCGATGGCGAAGGAGCAGAAGGCGATAATGAGCAACGTTTCAAAAAAGTTGCTCCACGATAACACGTTGCCTGGCACCAGGTCACTCATGGCGAAATGGCGGTACAGGCATATCAGGAGCGCAACCAGCGGGGTGTTGATGAGCTGGAACCACAGGTTACGGCGGATGATGTAATCCACACCTTGATCAAGGGATCTGGGCTTCTTGATGAAATATTTCAAAATGCCCTCGGTCACAAAACAGCTGCCGAGCCCCAGCAAACCTATCGCCAGCAGATGAACGTAGGCCACCCACTGCCAGGCTTCCAATCCGAACGGCTTGAAAACAGCCAACGCCAGTAGCGTAAAAACGACACTGATGACTCGGGTCATGATGGTATCTTTCTGTCCTGGGCTCATGGCTTGCAAAGGTAGGTCAAATCGGACATACGGCCAAGCCCATTCGTCACAAAAATGCAATATATCCCATCCAATCGTGTCATTGGTCACAGATTCATGCAGAATATCCCAAATACTTGCTCAGTAGGCTCAATGGCCGCAATTTTGCATCGTCAAATCACAAAATAACGCGCCCTGTTTGGGCTGCAAAAACAATAAAGTCATGAACAGAAGAAAAATTATCGGAATCATTTTTATCGTGGCTGCCCTCTTGAAATTGGCAGACATGTGGGGTATCCTTCATCTGAACTGGGATCATTCCTGGTCAGAGTATTTTGGCCCCGTGCTGTTGCTCTATGTGGGAATCGAATTACTGATATACAGTTTTCGCCACACCCCGTCACAGTGGTTAAAGCGCCCCTTGCCTCAGGGCGAGGATGGAAAGCGCATTTGCTGTTCAGTGAGTTTTGGCGCCGATGAATACATCTATCATGGTGAGATCTTCCACGGTGCACGCCTGGATGCCCTCTGTGGAGGCTTGAGGCTGGACTTGCGCCAAGCCTCTATCAGTGAGGACGAGGAGATTGATATACACACGTTCCTGGGCGGAGTGGAACTGCTCGTTCCTGCCCATGTCAATGTGATTGTGAAGAGCCACAACTTCCTGGGCGGCGTCAGCGATGAGACCGCGAAGTGTACAGACGAGCATGCTCACACGATTCATATCACCGCCAGCAACTTCCTGGGCGGCTTGAGTGTAAAAAACCAGTAATAAAGAATCTATTAACAATAAAAAGACTATGAATATGGCATCTATTATAATAATATCAGTAGCATTAGTGATGATGCTTCTCAGGTGTTTCAATATCAGGGTATTAGCATTGCTGTCTGCAGTGACGGTGTCTGCCGCGTCATTTGCTATGGCGCCCGACATGAGCGGTACTGTTCTTGACGAGAAGGGAGTGCCGATGCCCTTTGTCAATGTGGTGATGTTGTCATTGCCCGATTCGACTTTCATACAGGGAGCGATGACCGATGAGCAGGGACACTTCCAGATAGTAACTCCCAAGAATGGCGCATTGCTCAAGGTGTCGTGCATCGGCTACCAGACGCAATACCTGAATGCTGTTGAGGGGTTGACCGTCAAAATGAAAGAGGATGCATTGCTGCTGGGCGAGGTGGTCGTGAAGAGCCAGTTGCCCAAGACCCGCGTCAAGGGCGAAGCCATGCGTACCACTGTCGAAGGGACCATCCTTGAGAAGGCAGGTACCGTGGCCGATGCGCTAGCCCGCGTGCCATCGCTGGAGGCCAAGCGCGATGGCGCCGTGACGGTGCTGGGACGCGGCGAGGCCGAGGTGTATATCAACGGCCGCAAGGTGCAGGACGTGAGCGAATTGTCTCGCCTGCGCAGCGATCAGATCCAGCACGTCGATGTCATTCAGAATCCCGGAGCCCGCTATGCCGCATCGACCAAGGCCGTGGTGCGCATCACGCTGAAGAAGGCGCAGGGCGACGGCTTCAGTTTCCAGGACAACCTGATGGGCATGTACCAGTATGGCCACACGATTACCAACAACCTGGACCTGAACTACCGCACGGGTGGATTAGACATCACCGCTTCGTTCTGGGCAGGCCGCTTCGGGCACGCCAAGATGTTGCAGGAAAACCAGTTGTCTTATTTTGTGGGCCCTGACCGGGTCGAGGGCCTTGTCACGCAGGAGGGCAAGAACATCTGGAAGGGTTTGTCGCCCCAACTGCAGATAAACTATATGTTCAACGACAACCACAGCATGGGTGCTTTTTACAAGTATGACCGCCACCCCAGCGCTGACTTTCATGACCAGTTCATCACCGATAGCTATGTGAATGGCGTCTTCACCGAGCGCTCGGTGAGCGACGTCGAGCAGCACGACCGTTTCAGGAAGCACATTTTCAATGCCTATTACAACGGCAAGGTAGGTTCCCTGGGCATTGACCTGAACGTGGACGGCCTGTTTGACCGCACCGAGACGCCGGGCAGCACCAGTGAGGCAACCGTCCTGGACGGCGTCACCGTCAACCGCTTTATCGAGAGCAACACCAGGAGTGCCAACAACTTCTGGGCATCGAAACTCATTCTGAGTTACCCCGTTTGGCAGGGCAACCTGTCGGTGGGTGGTGAATACTCCTACAACCACCGTACCGATGCCTACTCGTTCTCGGCAACGGCAAGTGTTCCCGTCAAGGCCACCGACACCGAGATCAACGAGTCCTCTACGGCAGCCTTTGTGGAGTTTGGCCGCCGCTTCGGCTTGGTATTCGCCCAGGTGGGCCTGCGCTACGAGCACTTGAAAAACGACTATTACAACTTCAATGAGCGTGAAGATGAGGTGTGCCGTAACTATGGCGACTGGTTCCCCACGTTTGTGGTTTCGGCTCCGGTGGGCAAGGTGCAGCTGTCGCTGTCCTACCGCCGCGACATCCAGCGCCCCACCTACAGCAGCCTCACCAGCTCGACCGTCTATATCAACCGTTACAGCTATCAGAGCGGCAATCCCTACCTGAAGCCCACCTACACCCACAGCCTGGTCTTCAATGCCGCCTACCAGTGGATGAATCTGTCGCTGAACTACGCACGCATCAAGGACTCCGAGACGATGTCCACCGAGCCTTATCCCGGCTCCGATGATCCGCTCATCAGCCTCGTGCATCCCATCAACAGCAAGGAGGGCTATAACCGACTGACCGTCATGCCGTCGTTGAGGCCCGTGTTTGGTTGCTGGCATCCCACATGGACGGCGATTGCCATCTTCCAGAACTACAAGACGCCGACTGCCGACGGTTCCATCCTCACGCTGAACCACCCGTATCTGGGCTTGACGTGGAACAACGACATCGAGCTGCCGCACGACTGGCGCCTGAATGTCATGATGCAATGGACATCGCGAGGTGACTACGACAACTTCCGCATCACCAAGGGCAGGTTCTATAGCGGCATCGGAGTGCAGAAGGATATCAACCTGCAGCACCTTGGCTCACTGACTGTTGACGCACGCTGCATGGACATTTTCAACACCAGCAAGGCCAGTGCTACCATCTTCGGCCCGCGCGAGCTGACCACCAGCAACCCTGCCCGCCGCACGTTCTCCCTTGACCTTACCTGGAAGTTCAACAGTGCCGGCAGCAAGTACCGCGGCACCGGTGCCGGCGAGAAGCAAAAAGCCAGAATGTGATGAAACAGGTCGTCAACCCCAAGGACACCAGCCGGGCCAAGGCGTTTGAACTGTGGATGTCATCACCCATGCCGATGGTGACGCTCACCAAGACCTTTGATGTCACATGTCTCTACAGGATCGCCAAGCGAAAAGGGCTGAGTTTCAACATGCTCCTGTGCTGGTGCATTGGGACGGCGGCCAGTCAGGTTAAGGAATTCTATACTTTGCCCGAGCAAGGTCAACTGTTCAACTATGACCGTCTTGCCATCAATGTGATTGTGAACAATATTGATGGCGGTATCAGCTCATGCGACATTCCATTTACCGATGATTTGGATGAGTTCAGCACCGATTACATCAACTTGACCCAGTCAGCGAAAAAGAACTGTGCAAGCAGTTTCCAGGAAGACATGATGGTAATAGGGACATCGGCGATGACGGCAACCGAACTGGACAGCATCGTCAACCAGTACACCGACCAGTTCTGCAATCCGATGGTGATGTGGGGCCGTTATTGCAAGAAGTGGCTGAAAGTCACCCTTCCCATCTCGTTCCAGTTCCATCACGTACAGATGGACGGTGGCCACGCCGCACGTTTCCTGGAAGAACTTCAAAAGGTTATAAAAACTATATAGCAATCGCTCCAGTTGTTTGGAGGATTTAGCAACTGTCAGTAACTTTGCTGCAGTAAATTAAAAATGAATATGAAAATCAGATTAGAACAACCCGAGGATTATCGTGAGGTGGAGAATCTCACGCGAGAAGCCTTTTGGAACGTTTATCGTCCCGGCTGCACCGAGCATTATGTACTGTATCCCCGAGCTCGACCTCGTGATGGAAGAGGACGGCAGGATTATAGGACATATCATGTTCTCGAGGGCTGAACTTGTCCTTGATGACGGCACACATTGCCCCTCATGGACCTTTGGCCCCATCAGCATCCATCCCGACTATAAGCGCAAGGGCTATGGCCTCGAGTTGCTGAAACACGCGCTTGAAAAGGCTCGTGCCTTGGGTATAGGTTTCCTGTGCATGGAGGGCAACATCGATTTCTACCGCCATGCGGGTTTCGATTTGGCCAGCAAATTGGGTATCCATTATCATGCTGAACCACGCGATGCCGTGGTGCCTTATTTCCTCGCTCAGGAACTCATCCCCGGCTGGCTGAAAAGCAAGAGCATCAACGAGGCAACTTATTGCCCGCCCAAGGGATACTTTGTAGCCGATAGGAACCCTGAAGCCTTTGAAGCCTATGAGGCAACGTTCCCCGAGAAGGTGAAACTTCGTTTACCAGGTCAGTTAGTAAATTGAAACTCAAAAATATTATGGAACAGAAATTTTGTCAAAGTTGCGGCATGCCGCTCACCGAGGAATTACTCGGCACCAATGCCGACGGCAGCAAGAATGAGGATTATTGCATCTACTGTTACAAGGACGGCAAGTTCCTGCAGGACTGCACGATGGACGAGATGATAGAGCATTGCGCCCAGTTCGTGGACGAGGTCAACAAGGGCCTCCCGCAACCCATCACCAGGGAAGAATACATCGGTCAGATGAAGATGTACTTCCCTCACTTGAAACGCTGGCGCAAGGAACTCTCCATCAATGAGGCGGTTCCCGAAAATCCCGCTTTGTCAGGCATTAAAGACTTGATTGCCACGATGGCAGACTCGCTGCCCATAACCTATATCTCATCGGTGGATGAAGAGGGGTTTCCCTGCACCAAAGCCATGCTCTCGCCACGTGTGCGTGAAGGCATCAAGACGTTCTACTTTACGACCAATACCTTCTCCTTGCGTGTGGCTCATTACAAGGCTAACCCTAAAGCATCCATCTACTTCTGCGATGCCAAAGGGTTCAAGGGTATGATGCTGCGAGGCACCATGGAAGTGTTGACTGATGCTGTCAGCAAGGAAATGATTTGGCGCGAAGGTGATACCCAATACAATCCTGGTGGCGTCACCGACCCCAACTATTGTGTGTTAAAGTTTACGGCTACCGACGGGCGATTCTACAGCGACTTCTATCCCCGCAGCTTCATAATAGAGTAACGCTTATCCCGATGAGAGAATGATGGCTAGAATCGGATTCCAGCCAGGACGGAAAAATCGATGGTGGAGTTGACAAGTCTGGTATAGTGTGACTTGTAGCGGTGATGGTCGGCAAAACTCTGGATGCCCACAAAGTATTTCTTGTGGTTATACACGGCACCCATGCGGACCCGAATGTTCAACGACAGGGCGCTGGGCATCTGGTCATCATGATGGAAATGGTTGTAGCGGTAGCCGATATACGGGGTCGCCGTGACGTTCAGCAGCCACTTGGGGTTCAGCACCCAGTTGTAACCGTAGCCGAAAAGCAGGCAATAGTCATTGTAGAGGATGCGGGGGGCGGCCTCTTGCGTCGGGAAGTATTCGCGAACCTCATCCGAAAACTTCTCTACATCAAAACTCACGTCAAAATGCTGCAAACTGAAGCCTGCCAGCCATGAACCGGCACTGCGCCTCTGGTATTTCGAGAAGCAGTAGGCAGCAGCCTGTGCATAGCGCCGATTGTTGAAGAAGTAATAGGCCGTCAAGCCCATCGCTTTGCGGCTGATGCCCGACTGCCTGAGTTTTTGTATGCCTTCTCCTGAATTCTTGATTTTATAGGTTATATTAATATCGTTGTTGTTCTCCCAATAGTAGGCATCGGCGGCAAAGCGTGCACATGTGAACGAGAAGTCCACTTTGTTAGATAACTCACCGCCGTGTATCAAGTTGGTCACACTCACCGAGTAACCTACACTCACTGCCATGAACGACAGCGACAGACCGATGTTGGACACCAGATTGCTGTTCATGATCTGGTCCACGTCTTTGACCGGATGACCGATGTAGGAGTCTATCCAGTTGTTGCTCTTGAGGATGAGTTTCCAGTTCTTGCCGGTACTCTTCACATAGGCGCTGTCATAACTGTTGAATGCACGGTCACCCCACACGTATGTCCTATAGCAGAATTTC
>CACYQB010000027.1 GCA_902776435.1 uncultured Bacteroidales bacterium
CCGCCAAACTGTCAACCCAGTTTAGGCGAACGATAAAATTAGTGTAAACCAACTTAGTTAATCGCTCTCAAATCTGTCAAGTAATTCTAGGGAAAGACAAGTCAAGGTGACTTGATTTAACCTTCTTTACCTTTGCAGTGCTAAAAAATGGCACTGCATTGTTATTCCTTTGCACCGTGAAAGGTTTTCACGCCCTTTCAACTAACAACTAAAAACTAAGGACTAACAACTAAAAACTTAATAAACTATGACTGAGCAGATTTTAAAACAAGAATTGATGATTGACGGGCAGGAGATTCGCAGCATTGCCACGCCCGACATTGTGACCAACCATGTAGCCGAGACCGTTCCCCAAATGCCGCACAGCGCCGAGGTGGACCCCATCAAGCTGCAAGTAATGCAAAATGCCGTTGCCAAGATTGAAAAGGCCTTCGGCTCCTGTGCCATCATGCGCATGAACGACGAGAGTGTCGAGGATGTTGATGTCATCCCCAGCGGTTCCATCGGACTGGACAAGGCCCTCGGCGTGGGTGGCTATCCCCGTGGACGCATCGTCGAGATCTACGGTCCCGAGTCGTCGGGCAAGACCACACTGGCGCTACATGCCATCGCCCAAGCCCAGCGGATGGGCGGTATTGCAGCCTATATCGACGCCGAGCACGCCTTTGACCGCTCCTATGCCGAGGCCGTCGGAGTGAACACGCGCAACCTGTGGATTTCGCAGCCCGACAACGGCGAGCAGGCTTTGGAGATCGCTGACCAGCTCATCCGCAGTGCCGCTATCGACGTCATCGTCATCGACAGCGTGGCTGCACTTACCCCCAAGGCCGAAATCGAGGGCGAGATGGGCGAAAGCAAGATGGGCCTGCAGGCACGCCTGATGAGCCAAGCGCTGAGGAAACTCACGGCCACCATCGCCAAGACACGCACGTGCTGCATCTTCATCAACCAGCTGCGCGAGAAGCTGGGCGTGATGTTCGGCAACCCCGAGACGACCACCGGCGGCAACGCGCTGAAGTTCTACAGCAGTGTGCGTCTGGACATCCGCCGCCTGGCACACATCAAGGACGGCGAACGCGTACTGGGCGCCCAGACACGCGTCAAAGTGGTGAAAAACAAGGTCGCCCCACCCTTCCGCAAGGCTGAGTTTGACGTCATCTACGGCCGTGGCATCAGCCGCGAGAGCGAAATCCTCGACATGGGCGTCGAGGCTGGCATCGTCAAGAAGAGCGGCGCCTGGTTCAGCTGGCAAGACATGCGCTTGGGCCAAGGACGTGAGGCCGCCAAGCAGTTCCTCATCGACAACCCCGACACCGCCGACGCCATCCAGGATGCCCTCCACTCCGCATAGCCTTGAATCCAATACCATGAAATAACCACAAAAGAAGATGTGCCATAATTTGTCGCAACAGTAATCGCGCTTCGCGCGAGAACCTTTAGCTCGGCGAAGCCAAATTAAACAAAATTTGTATTAAAATTAAAAATAATAGATTTATTCGCTCAATTTTATCAATAATTTTGTATAATTTCTCGGCCGACAGGCCGATTAAAAACGTGGCGTTGAATTATGGCACATCCATTTGTATATGATTGAAAAGCATGGTTTTTCTGCAACCGATTGCACAAAAAAAAGTCGCCCTACTGAGGAAAAATATACATTATATAAAAGAAAGACATTTAATTTCGAGGCTTTTTTGTTTCATCCGTCGTTGAGAGAGATTGTTTCATATAAGATTAAACCAAACGACCAGACAACAAATCATATTGAGGATATAACCAACTAATAATTAATTAATAACCATTTTATTAAGATGAAAAATTTAAAATTACTAACCAGAAAGAGGTTAAGGCTCCTTGCCCTACTCCTCTGTTTGACTGCATCCATCCCGCATCTGTGGGCAGACAACACTTATGTTGTTGCGGGAGAACCTGCGGCAGTTTTTGGCACAACATGGAACACAACATTAAGTTCCAACCAAATGACCAACTATGCCACAAACAGTTATATGCTTATTAAGCCAAACTGTAGTCTTACGGGCGCCAACATTTACTATAAGGTTGTTGGAAACGGAAGCAACTGGTATGGCAATAGTAGTGGCCAAGATTTTCAGATTTCTACCGGCTCAGGAACTTATGATGTGATTTTCGGTTTTTATTCCGATAATACAACCTATCAGGTTTACCAGATTCTTCAACGAGTCAATATCGCTGGCTGTACAGAACTGATGGGTGTTTATTGGGACACCAGCCAAAATCGGATGACAGCCGGTACGACAAGTTATACATTAACACTTACTGATGTTTCCTTAAGCACCGGAACAACTTACACATACAAAGCTGTCGTAGACGGCAACACATGGTATGGTCAAGGTGGTACCACATCTGGAGGAAACTATGAACTTACGGTAACTGAGACTGGCGTCTATGATGTCACTTTTGAATACAACCCCATTACACATAAAACAACAACAAGAACGACTTTAAAATCCACACCCGCTGACACATATGTTGTAGCTGGTCCTGCGGCTATGTTTGGCGACAACTGGAATGGCACCTCAACAGCCAACACGATGACTGAAGGCAATGACGGCAAGTACAGATTGACATTGTACAACCTGACACTGACTGCATCGACCAGTTATGAATACAAGGTGGTCAAGAATGGCACCGAATGGATTCCTAATACAGTCGATAATGCAAGTTTTTCGGTTGCGCTCAATGGTGCCTATGATGTAACGTTCATCTACGATCCTTCTACAGGGGTCTATAACGTGGAATGCACCCTGCAGACAGCTACTGGCGGCGAGACCTATACCGTTGCTGGATCAAATACTGTAATTCTGGGGTCATCATGGGATCCCACTGATAGCAACAATGACATGTCACTAGTCAGTGGTGTCTATCAACTAACTTTTAATGATGTTGTACTGAGTGACAACAATCCATCATGTGAATTTAGAATTGCTGTTAATCAATCATGGGTTACAGCATATCCTAGTGGAAATGCAAACGTCTCGGGATTTGATGGTAGTGGCACTTACGACATTGTTTTCACTTATAATCCCACTACTCACGACGTGACTGGTGTTGCCACTAAGCATGCCGTAATCGTAAATTACTACGTACTGGGTGACGAGGCCCTGGGCTTGAGCTGGACACCCACTCCCACGACCACGATGACCTATGATGACAATACGGGGCTGTACACCTACACCTACTATGTCAACAATAGTGGTACCCATCGTTTTATATTTGCCAACGGTCAGGCCACTGGCTATTCCAGCGAACAAATCCAAGAAGCATGGGACTACTTCAACAGCCATTATCGCATTGGTCCGATCAACGGAGACCAGAGCGTGGCACTTAATGCCAGCATGACACAGACCCAAATGGCTAATGACAACCATAGTGCTTATCAGGTGACACTCGGTGTCGGCACTTACACCATCTACTATGACCCGAACAACATGACCTTCCGTGTAGAGGGTGCTGAGCCCATTTATATCACGGGTGACCTGGGTCTGGGTTTGGGTTGGAACTATGCTCCCACGACAGCGATGGCCTATGACGACAATACTGGCCTGTACAGCTACACCTACAAGGTGCCCAAGCAGGGAACCTACAACTTCGTGTTTGCCAACGGCCAAGCCACTGGCTATTCCAGCGAGCAGGAAGCTCAGGCTTGGGACTACTTCAACAGCAACTATCGCATCGGTCCCAATGTTGCAGCAGAAGAGTATGT
This sequence comes from uncultured Bacteroidales bacterium, assembly GCA_902776435.1. Classification (GTDB taxonomy): domain Bacteria; phylum Bacteroidota; class Bacteroidia; order Bacteroidales; family Muribaculaceae; genus Sodaliphilus. Next base: position 3,743 of record CACYQB010000027.1, read on the forward strand.
CGTGGGCACTGACAACTGGAAGTCAACCCAGATGGCTGGTGCAGACAAGGGTGCCTACTCGGTAAAGCTTGCCGCTGGCAACGTCTCCATCTACTTTGACAAGGCCCAGATGCAGTTCAAAATCGAGAGCAACGGTGAACTGGGCGATGACCTCTACATGGTGGGTGGACTGACCGTCGATGACAGTATCCACTACTATGCCCCCAACGATGGCGTGCTCATGAAGTATGACAACACAAAGAAGCTGTACTACCTGAACCACGTCACTCTGAACACTAACGCCACCTTCTGCTTCTCCAGGTCTCTGGGCAGCGATAGCGAAGACTGGGATGGCATGGGCACCCGCTATGGCAATGCCGACACCGACCAGACTTACTTTGTCCCCAAAGAAGGCGACGTTACAGCCCACCTCAAGGTAACAGGTGACAAGATCAACGTCAACATGCCCCTCAATGTTTGGGACGAGAATAAGGGCGAATGGCATATGTACACCGCTGGCATCTACAACGTGGTTGTCAACATCGAGGACGGCTGGGTGAAGCTTATCAAGACGGACCAGTTCTCTCTCTTCCCCATGAACGTCTATCTGCAGCAGACAAGCAACGTTAAAATCGACAATATCGGAGCCGTAGGTCACACCTACAGCGCTGACCAAGACGGCAGCAATCCTTGGCCCCTGATTGCATGGAACAGGCTTCAGGGTGATTGGAATCCGAACTCCGACGCAAACCACTATGCTGTAACCTTCAAGGGCGACACCACGACCAGCGATCAAAAGCAGTGGTGGCACTGGGAGGTAAGCGCCTCGATTGCCGAGGTGATGTTCACCCGCACCAATCAAGATCCCTACAATAGTCCAACCATCGCCCGCAAGGCTGGTGTGCTGTGGTACACCTGGGAGGAAGACAACACGATGACCGCCCACAGTCGTGAGTACTTCACCTCGTCGGCATCCGCTCTGCCTGGCAACGTGGAAGTCGAAGAAGGTCACTACTACGTCTATTTTATCAACACTGTGGGATGGGAAACTGTCAGCTGTGTGGCATGGAGCAGCCAGATGAACCCCTACATTGACGGCCACGGTATGGACGTGCAGACCTGGCCTGGACAGACGATGACCTGCATCGGTGTTGACCCGATGACCGGCTATGAGGTTTGGGAATATGACTTCGGCGCCATCGATGACAGCAAGGCTCCAGATGACCTGCTCTTCCATGACGGAACGCCCATCGCCACCACCGATGCCAAGGAGCAGACCGGTGACTTTGAGTTCATCAACGGCGGTGTGTATGACTACCTGGGCCTGTTTGATGACGCTTACACGCTGAACAGCCTCATCCGTACTGCCCATAAGAACATCCGTTACACCATCAGTAATGACCTTGTCGGCGTTTACTACGATCCCAATGCTCAGACCGAAGTCACATACAAGTTGAGCAATGGCACCGATCACACTGAGACCGTTATCGGAGCCCTCTATGCTAAGGATTTGAATGACTACGGTGAGAAGTCCGAGATGCCCGACGGCGAAGAATTCTACGATTACGTATATGGCATCTGTGGCACTTCGGGAACTGACACGAGACCTTCTCAGGTGATGGACAAGAAGAAAGAGTATGACCAGAGTAACTGGATCAAGCTCGTCGTTTCGCCCAACTACGATGGAGGCACTCCCATGCCCGTTGACAAACCCAAATTGGCGGATTACGTGGATCACATTATCCCTGGTGGCACCCTGCATGTTTACATGACCGACAGCATCAACCCAACGGCTCGCGTTATGGCCATCAAGTTGGGAGACAAAGTAGAAGAGTATATACCCAACGTCTATATCTCGGAGCACTTCAACGACACCATTGTGTTCAACTACACTCACCGCGAGTGGCAATTGGGCACCTACAAGGGCGTTTACCGTACCCAGCCCCATGTGGAATGGAAGCAAAACGGCGTGGGCGGTAACATCTATGCCGAGGTGACCCGCGAACGTGTCGATGATAAGACCTACAAGATGTTCTATGTGGCTCCCAAGCCCCAGGAAATCGCTTACATCACTTGGGTTGTCTATGACAACGATAACTTGTATGATGGTGGTGCGCGTCCCTATGGCAACTATGAGTCAGGTGTCTATACACCTTACACTAGTGAAGGCCAATTCTTGCCAAAGGATCCGGGCCGCTTCTACTCACCGCGCAATTTCGACCGCAGCGAGAGCATTCCTCTCAGTTACTTAGAGGATTTGGTCACCCAGGGTATCATAACAAGAGCACAGCTCGACAGCTTGAGGAACAATTACTTGAGCGAAAACGAGTTGGAAACCATCTTTGGTGGCTACGGCCAGCAATATGGTCCTTATGCCAACGGCTACATGCAGTATGGTGGCATCAAGGTGAACTGGTCACTCTTCGATGAGTCAAAGAGCGGTAACGAGCCCTGGTGGCAGATCTTCAGGCCCGGACAGGCCTATAAGTTCTTGGCCATCATCCGCTACGCCCGTGGCAGTGAAGGCAAAGATAGTGCCGACAATTACTTGTTCGGTCCCAGCAATGGCGACGGAGATGAGGAAACAGGAACCGTATTTGGTGCGCCACGCCGTGCTGGCAGCCAGACCTATTTCCCGAACCTGTACTTCACCGATGACTTTAAGGACGAAGGCTTAGACAGGAGCAAGTTCATCATCTTCCCCATCATGGCCAGCTCTGCCGTTTCCAACGGTACAGAGATGGGTAACGTAACAGACGTCAGGGAGATTATCCAGGACGTAGCAACACCAAGCACCGTTGCCTCGGTTCGTTACTACAACCTGATGGGCGTGGAGAGCGACAAGCCGTTCGACGGCCTGAATATCGTCGTCACCACTTACAGTGACGGCAGCCGCACCTCCAAGAAGATCCTGCGCTGACACACTGTTCGCGAGTAACAGTCTAATATGACGGCAGCCGCACCCCCTTGAAAACGGGCGTGCGGCTGTTGTTTTACCATTGTGACGAAAAAAATCAGGCCGAGGGGCGGAAACCACGGGGAAAAGCATTACCTTTGTAAGTTAAAACATAATCAATGACACATCGACTATGCATGATACAAGCAAACAATATGATGAGGCGATAGCCCAGTGCCGCGAACTGTTCGTCAACAAGATGAAGGACTACGGCCCCTCATGGCGCATCCTCAGGCCCAGATCGGTGACTGACCAGATTTTCATCAAGGCCAAGCGCATCCGCACCCTGGAGCTTAACGGCGAGACCAAGGTGGGCGAAGGCATTTGGCCCGAATTCATCGGCATCATCAACTATGGCATTATCGGACTCATCCAGCTCAAGTTGGGCTACAGCGACACGGTAGACATCAGCAGGGAACGCGCCCTGGAACTCTATGACAAGTTCATCGCCGAGACCAAGAACCTGATGATTGCCAAGAACACCGACTACGGCGAGGCATGGCGCGACATGCGCATCTCGAGCTACACCGACCTCATCCTCACCAAGATCCAGCGCACCAAGGAGATTGAGAACCATGATGGTGCAACACTGGTGAGCGAGGGCATCGATGCCAACTACCAGGACATGATTAACTATAGCGTGTTTGCACTCATCAAGCACAACGAGCAAATGAATAGTTAATAGTTGACCAGATCCCAACTAAATACTAAGGACTAAAAACTAAGGACTAAAAACTAAAATGACCATCAAGGCGTTTATCAACGGGATAAAGGGCGAAAAGTGGTGCCTGCTGTTGACGATGCTCATGCGGCTCACAGTGGGCGGCGTGTTTATCTACTCAGGCTTCACTAAGGCGATCGATCCTTGGGGCTTCTGCTACAAGATCACCGACTACCTGGCGGCCATGGGATTGACCGAATGGACGGGCACTGCGCTGTTTGTCGCAGTAGCACTCGCCGTCATCGAGTTCGTCCTGGGCGTGGTGATCGCCGTAGGGGCTTACCGCCGTGGAGGTCCCATCTTGGCCCTTATCCTGATGCTGGTCATGACACCGCTCACGCTGTGGCTTGCCGTGACGGGTGCCGTGCCTGACTGCGGCTGCTTTGGCGACGCGTTGCACTTGAGCAACTGGGCGACCTTCGGCAAGAATGTGCTGCTCTTGCTCGGCATCATCTACCTGCTGGCATTCAACAAGTCGTTGCGGGGCGTTTACGGTCCTGCCGTGCAATGGGTGGTGCTGGCGCTGTCGTTCGCCCTGGTGATATCAGTGGCTTACTATGGCTACTTTACCCAACCGCTCATCGACTACCGCCCCTACCCTGAGGGCACGCGCCTCGTGTCATCGACGGCCGAGGACAGCGATGAGTGCGAGGACGACTTCATCTTTATCTACAGCAAGAACGGTGAGGAACACGAGTTTACCATCGACAGCCTGCCCGACGAGGAAGACGGCTGGGAATATGTCACCCGCTATCACGCCCGTCGCCCCCGTGGCAAAGTCATCATGCAGGGCAGCGGCTCGGGTAACGGCATCGCCATCACCGATCAGGACGGCAACGATGTGACCCTGGATGTGCTGGGCGACAGCCGCCGCACGGTGTTGTTACTCTTCCCCGACCTGCCCCACGTGGGCGTTGTCAACTCATTCGCCCTCAATGAGCTCAACGATGCCGCCCTCGTCTCTCAAGCCGATGTCATCGGCCTCACACCCGCCACTGCCGAGGAAATTGAGCACTGGAAAGACATCTCGATGGCAAGCTATCCCATCTACAACATGGACGACAGCGAGCTCAAGATGATTGCCCGTGGCAATCCCGCTGTGGTCTATCTCGAGGATGGTGTCATCAAGTGGAAGCGCACGCTCTCGTCGCTCGACAGCGAGGAGCAGCCCATGGAATTGAGCGAAATGGGCAAGTCCTATAATGCCGACAGCATCCTCACCAATCTAGTGCTTGCCTATCTGGCCGCGATGCTCGCACTTGTCATCATCAACCGCACCCACCTCATGGTAAGGTACTTCTACTACAAGCGCCACAAGAAGCAATCTAAAACCGACAACTAAGAACAAAGAACTGAAATAATATGATTCTCAAACAAGGACAACCCATCGGAAACAGGTGGCATGTGGTTTACCTGATCAAGGAAAACCCCTATGCCGAGAGTTATCGCGTCGAGGACGAGAGCGGTAATCCCTACTTCTTGAAGATCTACCGCCTCAAGAATACCCCCGAGAAACTCATCGAGAACGGAGAAGTCGCCGAAATCGCCTACAGCCGCCAGCTCAACCACAAGAACATCGTGAGCTACATCGACGACGGCACCTACAGCGACGAGGCCGGCGAATGCCGGTACCTGATTGCCACCTACTTCAGCGGCGAACTGCTCAGCGAGATGTTGCAGCGCAAAAAGAAAAAGAAACTCGAGCAGAAAACCGCAGTAAAGATTTTCCTCGAGATGCTGCAGGGTCTGCAGTACCTGCATGAACAGCCGGGCGTGCTGCTGCACAACGACATCAACCCCACCAACGTCATGCTCAGCGCCAAGACTGGCGGAGTGGCCGAACTCATCGACATGGGACATATCTCAACCTGCTTTATGGGTAATGCCCCCTTTGATACGGCTGACTTGGACCCGCGCTATGCGAGTGGGCAGTCATTCCTGGGAAAATATGACGAGCGCAACGACATTTTTGCCGCCACATGCGTGTTCTATACCATGCTCACGGGACGCATACCCTGGGACGTGGAGTTCACCCCCGAAATGAGCCGCAAAGAGAAAATCCGCCTTGTGAAACAGGCTCGTAGCGAAAAAGGCGAAATCAACGTCGATGATATCGAGGACGAGAAACTGCGCAACGTCATCAAGGCGGGTATGGCATTAGGCTACGTTGACCGTTTCGAGAGCGTTGAGGAGATAATCGAAGCCCTCATCGCCGACAACGACAGCAAACAAGCCGAAGAACTGCGCTTGAGAATCGCCACCAAACGCGAAGAGAGGACGCAACAACGCCAAGACAGGGACGACACCCCGTATGAATCGGGCTCCAGTCGCTCACGTGAAGCCGCCGACAGCATGACCAGCGCCGACGTTGAAATTAAGCGCGGCGGTGGCGGTAACGGCTTTGCCGACATTGCAGGAATGGATGAATTGAAGGAGATGCTGCACAAGCGCGTCATCCTCATCCTGCAGAACAAGGAGCTGGCCGAGAAATACAAACTGACGCCTCCCAACGGCATGCTGCTCTACGGCCCTCCGGGCTGCGGCAAGAGTTTCTTTGCCGAGAAATTTGCCGAGGAGACGGGTTTCAACTTCATCCTGGTCAAGGCGAGCGACCTGGGCTCAATTTACGTCCATGGCTCACAGGGCAAAATCGCTGACTTGTTCAAGAAAGCCGAAGAGAATGCCCCCACGGTACTGTGCTTCGACGAGTTTGATGCCTTTGTTCCCAACCGCTCCAGTGACAACTCTGGCGGCAACCAGGCGGGCGAGGTCAACGAGTTCCTCTCCCAGTTGAACAACTGCTCCAAGCGAGGCATCTTTGTCATCGCCACGAGCAACCGCCCCGACAAGGTGGATCCCGCAGTGCTCCGCACAGGACGCATCGACAAGCAGGTCTATGTACCCATGCCCGATGAGACAGCACGCAAACTCATGTTTGAGCTCTACCTCAAGGACCGCCCCTGCGGCGAGATTGACTCTGACGCCCTAGCCAAGAAGACCGATGGCTACGTCGCCAGCGACATCGCTTATATCGTCAATGAGGCTGCCACGATTGCTGCCTTTAACCGCGAGGACATCACTCAGGACTTGCTCATCAAGACCATCGAGGGCATCAAACCCTCCATCGGCAAGGACCTGCTCAAGGAATATGAAGCCATGCGCGACAAGATGGAAGGCATCACACGCACCAACGCCCTGCCCCGCGTCGGCTTCAACTACTAAAAACTAAGGACTAAGGACTAACAACTAAAAAATATGGACCTCAACAAATTAATGATTGACTATCTTGCCGAGGAAGGCTTCCGTCCCCACGAGACCCCCTTCGGCATCGCCTTCAAGAACGAGGGCATAAACTACCTCTTCTTCAAGGATGAGGAGGACGAACAGTACTTCAGGCTCATGATGCCGGCCATCTTTGTCGTCACCGAGGACAACGAGGAGACCATCATGCGCGTCATGAACGACGTCAACGGCAATATCAAGGTCGTGAAACTCTACACCATGGAAATGGAAGACGAGGACGGCAAAAAGGAAACCAGCGTATGGGTCGCCTTTGAGATCCTGGCCGATACCACACCCGAACTCAAGGATATCGTGCCGCGCGCTATCAACCTGCTGCAGGGCGCCCGCATCGCGTTCCTCGCCCAACTTGAAGAAGCCGCCGACCATTAAACCCACCGAACAGGATGATTTCCATCAATTATTCTGACCGATTTGGCCATTTTTCGACCAAATCGCCAGTTTCATACTCCACATCCTGCTTTTTTCCATAAAATACAATTATTTTTGCATCCGCTTTTCATGTAAGTCTAATAACTATTTTGTTCAACATTTTTAATATCAATTTTTAAAACTTAAAAAACAAATGAAGAAGTTCTTTTTTATGAGCATCATGGTGCTCATGGCAGCACTCACGTTCACCAGCTGTGGCAGTGACGACAACAAGAAAGATGAGCCCGAACAGCCCAAGGACAAAACCGTTAAGTATGTGATGACGGCTCAATTCGATCAGGCACTTCTCGACATCTGTGACATCACCGCTAACTACAAGGATGCAAGTGGCAAGAATGCACAGGAGAAGGTCACTTCCACCACCTGGACCAAGACCATCAATCCTACCAGCCTTCCCATCCAGATGGGTGTCAACTTTGTATACACTGCGAAAGAAGACAAACTGACTCAGGACAAGTACAGCTTCTCGGCCGTGTTAACACATGTCGGCCAAGCCTTTGGTGGCACTCCTAGACAGAGCTCTGAGACTCTCATGATGTGCAGTGGACAGACTAAAGAAAGGATTATCGAATTATTCAACAAAAGGAGTCAATATACCTACGGCATGTACATTGATACCGATGGCACTATAACCGAAAAAGCTCCCACTTTCTAAATCGACCTATCTCGATTTCACTAAGTGATTTTTTAAGATAACGAATTAGCCCCTGTCGACATTTCTATCGGCAGGGGCTAAATATTTCATTTGGTGGATCCTCATCAATGGTGTCCGTTAAAGACGACCAACAGCGGCCATTAAGGCCGCTTCAAGGGGACGGTTCGGTTTGTAACAAAAGATCAATCTTTTGTTGCTAACGGAACTGTCCCCACGTATTAGGCAAGAGAAGAGAGGGAATTCATTATTGACAGGCTTTTGACGGATGCTGAAGTTCGCCTACGACGCACTTTCCACTTGATATGGCTGCCACCAAGCTGCGCTCATCTTCGATGAACTTGCATGGCGTTTTCCATAAAAATCGAGTCTTCGATCCGACTTGCATCTTCGAGGCAACAGGCAAGCCCATGTTACAGCAGAAATGCTTATTCGATTCCGATATAGTGAATTATGCCTATGTTGAAAATCTTTACCGGACAACAACAGAAAAAAACATGTCCCCACCGACGGACATCGGCAGGGACACGCTATAATAATAAAGTGTACTACAGATTACAAGTACTCCTCAATGACGCTGTCCTTAACGCGAACAAAAGTAACTGCAACGGGGAACTCATCGTAAGTGAGCATCAATTTGTCGCCCTTTACTTCAAAAGTCATAGATTCGGAATAGGTTTTACCGTCCTCAGTGTAATTTACGGTAATCCTATTACCAGAAACGGTATATGTACCACGCTCAACATCGATGTCGATCTCAGAGTCGTCGGTGTAAATTTCCACTGAATTCCACTGACCGCTCTTGGTGAATTGAACCAGAGACTCATAGGCACCACCATCCTCATCAATGGCCTTGAGCTGCCAGGTGCCAACGAGGTCAGAACTCTTGGGCTCATCCTTATCATCGCCACATGAAACAAAACCAACTGAAACCAAAGTCAGCAACATGACTGACAGGAAATAATAAAGCTTCTTCATAAAAAAAATAAATTGTTAATAAAAAAGTTAATAAATATGTATTTATCTCTATTATATATGTTATTATCAACAGGTTTTTAGAGGCAATATCCCATCACTGTATTTAGTGATAAAACTACGTCACAATAGCCAATCATCCAACTTCCACACGCTAAAAACCGTGTCCCCGCCGACGGATCTCGGCAGGGAGACGGTATATTGTCAGCAAGGATGAGGAACTACATTCAGATAGGGCTCTATCACACTGTCCTCCACACGGATGAATGTGGGGTATTCTCCGCCGAGTAACATCAGTTTGTCGCCCTTCACTGAATATTCGCATCCGGAGGGCTCGGCGTAGCCGTCGTCAGGGTCGAAATCGTAGGTGACTATCAACTTCTTCCCCGATACGGTATATGTTCCGTGATAAACAATAACGCTGGGCCTGCCATAATAATATTCGGCATGATCTTTCCACACTTGATGAAACTTACCGTCTTTGGTGAATTGATAATACAAATCATAATCATCATATTCTTCATCATCAGGATGATCGTATTGCCAGGTCCCGACGATGTCAGCAACCTTGGGCTCGTCGTCATCGCCACAAGAGGCTAAACCGACCGAAACCAGGGTCATCAACATGACCATCAATGCAAAATAGTACTTCTTCATAGATATAAGCATTTAAACTCAGTTTAATCGGGACTACCCGTAGTTTTATAACGGTTGAGTCAATTCGCGTAATTTGAAATAATAAGTATGCGGATGCCAATTAGTTCAATTCGCGTAATTCGTAGTTAAAATTATTGCCTCATGTAGGCAGCTTGGTCGGTGGGGTTGAAGGCGCCGATGAATCGTGCGTGACGTGCCACCTCGGCCTCACCCATGTTGACATAGACCTTGGCGCTGTCCATGAACAGGTCGGGCTCGTTGCTGGCGTCACCGATGAGCAGATAGCCCATGATGATGTGACCCAGCATCTCGACCAGACGACGGGCGTGGAAGGTGATGTACTCGGGATCCTCCACGGCCTGTACCTTAGCAAATGTCTCCTCATAGAGGGCGGTCATAGCCTCGAGTTTGGCCTTCATGGGAGCAACAGCCTCACTGTACTCGCGAGCGGCATACTCCTTGATCTGGTTGAGATAAGTTCCCGTGGTGACGTGGCGGATAGCTGCAACCACCTGCAACTGGGTCGTGCCCTCGTAGATGCTGGTGATGCGGGCATCGCGATAGATGCGCTCACAGGCGTAGTCACGCATGAAGCCGCTACCACCGTGAATCTGCACGCAGTCATAGGCGTTCTGGTTGCAGAACTCGCTCGTCATACCCTTGGCCAGCGGGGTGAAGGCGTCGGCCAGGCGGTTGTAAGCCTTCATCGTCTTGCGCTCCTCGGGGGCGAGGGTGCGCTCGCGGCTGATGGCCTCCAGAGACTTGTACATATCCACAAAGCGGGTGCACTCATACAACAATGTACGAGAAGCATCCAACTTGGCCTTGATGTTGGCTATCATCTCGCTCACTGCGGGGAAGTTGATGATGGCCTTGCCGAACTGCTCACGGCTGCGGGCATAGGCGATAGCCTCCTGATAGGCGGCCTCGCTCACGCCTACGCTCTGGGCAGCGATACCCAGACGGGCGCCGTTCATCAGCGACATCACATACTTGATGAGACCCAACTTGCGGTCTCCGCACAGCTCGGCCTTGGCATTCTTGAACACGAGCTCGCACGTGGGGCTGCCGTGGATGCCCATTTTGTCCTCGATGCGGCGCACGGTCATACCGCCGTCACGCTTGTCATAGATGAACATCGACAGACCGCGGCCGTCGCGGGTGCCTTCCTCGCTGCGTGCCAGCACGAGCGAGATGTCGCCGTCACCGTTGGTGATGAAGCGCTTCACGCCGTTCAGGCGCCAAGTGCCATCCTCGTCCTGGGTGGCCTTGAGCATTACCGACTGCAGGTCGCTGCCGGCATCGGGCTCGGTGAGGTCCATGGCCAGCGTCTCGCCCTTGCAGGTGCGGGGCAGAAAACGCTCCTTCTGGTCCTCACTGGCAAACTCGTTGATGGTCTCGGCGCAGTCCTGCAGACCCCACACGTTGACGAATCCCGCATCGGCACGGCTGACCATGTCGGCAGCCATGATGTAGGGAATCGACGACATGTTCAGGCCACCGTACTGGCGGGGCAAGGTGATGCCCATCAAGCCAGCCTGGTTCAGGGCCTTGAGGTTCTCCTCGGTGCCCTTGGCATAGCGCACACGGCCGTTCTCGTGGTGGGGACCTTCCAGGTCAACATCCTTGGCATTGGGGGCGATGATGTCACCGCACACCTCGCCAATGATGTCCAGCACGCGCTCGTAGGAGTCCATCGCGTCCTCGAAATCGAGAGGCGCGTAGTCAAATTTCTCGCTCTGGGTATAGTCGCGCTCGCGCAATGCGACGATCTGCTTCATCAACGGGTGACGCAGGTGGTACTGGAGCGCTTTATTGTCGGTATAAAAGTTAGCCATTTCTTTATTGAGGTTTTTGGCTTTAGGTTTTATTTTGTAGGCAGTAGAAGTTCTAACACCTAATGCCTAACACCTAAAACCTAACAGCTGTTATTTTGAATTCTTCTTGTAGTGCTTGATAAGGCGGGGAATCACATCCTCGACGCTGCCCGTGATCACATAGTCGGCAATCGCGTTGATGGGAGCCTCGGGGTCGGTGTTGATGCTGATGATAATAGAGCTCTCGTTCATACCAGCGATGTGCTGGATCTGGCCCGAGATACCACAAGCGATGTACAACTTGGGACGAACGGTGACGCCCGTTTGGCCAATCTGACGTTCATGGTCGGTGAAACCGGCATCGACGGCTGCGCGCGATGCACCCACTTCGCCACCGAGCACGTCGGCGAGTTCATGCAACATCTCAAAGTTCTCCTTGCTGCCCACGCCGTAGCCACCGGCCACGATGATGTGGGCACCCTTGATGTTCACCTTGCTCTGCTCAATCTCGCGGTCGATGATTTTCACCACCAGGCTGGCAGGGTCGATATACTTGTCGGGATCGAGGTTGATGACCTCACCCTTGTAGTTGGCATCAAAGATTTCCTTCTTCATCACGCCCTCGCGCACGGTAGCCATCTGGGGACGGCACTCGGGGTTGACGATGGTAGCAACGATGTTGCCACCGAATGCGGGACGGATCTGATACAGCAGGTCCTTATACTCCTTACCCTTAGCGGCATCGGTGTGGTCACCGATCTCCAGCGAGGTACAGTCGGCTGTCAGGCCGCTGTGCAGGCATGAGGAAACACGGGGTCCCAGGTCACGGCCGATGGTGGTAGCGCCCATGAGGCACACCTGCGGCTCTATTTCCTTGAACAAGGTGGTCACCACGCTCGAGTGAGGCAGCGACGTGTAGGGGAACAGGCGCTCGTCCTGAACCTTATAGACCACGTCCACGCCGTAGGGGAACAACTCCTTCTCGATGCCGTCAAGCTTGTCGCCCAGCACCAACGCCTCCAGACGGCAGCCCAGACGGGTGGCCAGCTGGCGGCCCTTGGTCAACAGTTCGAGACTGACGTCGGCGATACGGCCCTCGTCATACTCGCAATAGACTATCAGATTATTCTTGTCTTCCATTATTGTTGTCTTCAATCTAATTTCTCTAATCACTAATCTCTAATCACTAATCACAACTTGCCGCCCGGCAAGTTGTTTATCCGATGATGTGGTCGGCGATGAGTTCTTTCACGAGACCTTCGAGTTCGGCATCAGCAGCAGCGTCGATGCGGCGGGCTTCCTTGGCCTGGAATGCCACGTTGACGATGGTCTTCACCTTGGTGGGTGAGCCGGGCATACCGATCTGCTCGGGGTCAGCCTCAATCTCTTTCACGCCCCATTCCTTGATGGCAAGGTAAGGACGGGCATCGATGAGCGCCTGGCGGTCGGCGGGCAGAGCGGCTTTCTCGCTGGGCGTAACGGCATATTTGTACTTCTGGATGAGGCGCGCGTTGCGGGGACGGCAAGCGTCGGCACTGCCGTTAACGGTTACCACCAGAGGCAACGGACACTCCACGGTCTCAAAACCGCGCTCAATGCGGCGCTTGATGGTGGCTTTGCCATCAGCAACCTGAATGCTCTCGGCATAAGTCACTTGGGGCAAGCCCAACTTCTCGGCAATCTGCGGACCCACCTGGGCCGTATCGCCATCGATGGCCTGGCGGCCACCCACGATAATGTCAAATTCGCCCATGTGCCTGATGGCCTGAGCAAGCGAGTAACTTGTGGCCAGGGTATCAGCGCCACCCAGAGGGCGGTCGGTCAATACCACGCCGTCGTCACCGCCGCGGTACAGGCTCTCGCGCACCATCTCAGCGCTGCGGGGCAGACCCATCGTCAGCAGTGTGATGGTGGAGCCGGGATGGGCATCCTTGAGCTGCAACGCCTGTTCCAGAGCGTTCAGGTCCTCGGGGTTGAAAATTGCGGGAAGAGCAGCACGGTTGATGGTTCCGTCCTCCTTCATCGCGTCTTTACCCACATTTCGGGTGTCTGGCACTTGCTTAGCCAGAACAATAATTCTTAAACCCATTGTTTTCAATAATTATGGTTAGTTTGTTGATATTCCAATTGTTAAAGCCTCCCGTGTGCGTAGCGCACGCAAAAAGCGCCGCAAAGGTACAAAAAATCTCACAAACACACCCATCCCTCCCCCTTAAAGTATATTAATAATGTGTGTTTGCCTCACACTCACGGAAATAATCAGACAACTCCAACAATATTAAGAAACAACAATCACAACATTTTGCGCTATTACTCCTATCTCAAGTCATAGAAATATAGCACCGTGCTGGAGCATCAATCCGATAAAATACCCTATAAAAGGGAAACGATTTCAGAACTTGGTAATTGGGACAACTTTAATAGTGTAGCCCTTTTTGTGGATAATTCTTTCTTCATCAGCTGTAACGATGATAAGGTTGCCACAATGCAACTCATCAGCACATTCAATGAGGCTCCCCACCTCACGTTTCTCGGTTTTCTCGCTTCTCATGTCATAGCATACCTGCACCAATGACTTGACTCGGTTTGCCTCGCGCAGGACAAAATCCACTTCCTTCTCATTGCGCGATCGATAATAAAATAGCGTTTTCTCAGTGTCATAGCCTCGTCGGATAAGTTCCACGAACACCTGATTCTCAAGCAAGAGACCTAGATTTTCACTCAACGAAAACGCCTTAGCTTGCACAAAACCGTTATCAACCACATAAACCTTACGCGGCGCCTTTGCCATTAATTTCAACTTATTATTATAACGAGACAAGTAGTAAAAAAGATATGGCTCGTGCAAGTAATCCATATATCGTCGTGTCGTATTAACGCTAGAAATACCAAGACTTGTCGTGAGTTCGTTAATGCTGACAGGATTACAAATGTTTGAAACCATATACATGGCCAAATTGTTCAAGTCGGAAGTGTTTCGGATGTTGTGGCGCTTGACGACATCTTTCCAGACAATGGAGTCAAACAAAGTGTCAAGGTAACTCCGCACCAATGAACGTGTGTTCAACACCTCAGGGTAACCTCCATTCCTTAGATAATCATCAGCAAGCGTAATAACATCACTCTTGTTCTCAGGCATAATAGAATTAAGGCCAAACCCATTCCATTCAAAGAATTCACCAAGGCCAAAGGGCAACATCTCCACCTGCAGGTACCTGCCCGTGAGCACTGTAGCCATCTCACTTGAAAGCATCTTGGCATTACTGCCGGTTATCACCAGATTCTTCCCATTACGATAAAGCTCACTCACCCACAGATCCCACGCAGTCAGGTTTTGGACCTCGTCGAGCAACAGATACTCGTAACCAGGATAAACGTCATCCAACATACGTAAAACAAGATCTGGATTCCAAGCGTCTAGTAAGGGTTGGCTATCAAAATTCAAATAAGCAAAATTCTTTCCCTTGAGCATTTGCAAAGCCTGAGTTGATTTACCGGCGCGGCGCGGACCGGTAATTAGCTTTATCAACTGACTTGACAACAACAGTTCTGTATTAATACGCGTGTGCCGCATCAGATAGCGGCGAGACAAGAGTTCGTCGCGCTCTTTCCTTTGGTTGAGTATTATTGTCTTCATATCACAATCTTCTTTTCGATGGCAAAAATAACACTTTTTGTGCAATTACAACAAATGTATTGCACAAAAAATGTACTATTTTATGCAATACAAAGTTCCTATTGCACAAAATCCCATATTTTTCTTATCGTAATCACATTGCTTAATATGGTACCCTCGCCACCGAATTTGCAAACCGGTGCGCTCGATGCCCTATCCGGGTATTAGCATTATTTTGGATTCGAATGACCTATATTTTCTGATAATATCGCTATCTTTGAGGCTCATTTAACGACCATCAACTCATGTACACACTCAACTATAAAGTCACGACAAGCACCTGCGACAGCGAGGGGAAGCTGAAGCTCTATTCTGCCCTCCAGATGATGCAGGACTGCTCTGAAATGTGGATTGACACCGAGCCCACGGCCCGCAAGTTCTTCAGCGACAACAACATGACGCAGCTACTGGCGACACGCCAAGTCGAAGTAGTGCGAGTACCCTGCTTCAAGGAGGACTTGACGGTGACGACTTCCATCTATGAGGTGATGCCGATGTACGGCTTCCGCAACACGTTCATCCGCGACGCCCAGGGGCATCCCTGCTACCGCACATGGAGCATGGGAGCCTTTGTGGACCTGGCCACGGGCAAGCTCGCGCGTCTCTCTGACGAAGCCATCGCCTCGCTCACCCTTGAGCCCAAGCAGGAAATGAACTACCGGGGGCGTCGCATCATCCTGCCCAAGCAGGATGGCACAGTGCAGGAACCCGTGCAGGTCATGCGTGCCGACATCGACTACAACCGCCACATGAACAACGCCAACTATGTGCGCATCGCCATGGAACTGCTGCCCGAGGGCTTTGAAGTCCACGACATGCGCGTCGAGTACCGCATCGCCGCCAAACAAGGTGACCTGCTCACCCCCACCCTCTACCCCATCGATGGCGGCTTTATCGTCTCCCTCGACATCAACAACCAGCCCAGCGCCATCATCGAGTTCCTCTCCTGACCTCAACATAGAATACAATTAAAAGTAGTAGCCTCTGTATATAAATTGTCCAGACTTGTTTGATAATTTCGGGAAAAGGTTGTACCTTTGCGATATTATCACAATAATAGAATTTTAAATAATTAAAAAATGAATTCTCCTCATACAAATAATCGAGTTTATGGATATGATTTATTAAAAGCACTTGCTATGTTTATGGTGGTTTTCTATCACTTCCAAATGCTAAATTTTTCTTTTGAACCAAACACTTTTTATTTCCCCAATTTTAATAAAATCATACAATTAATATGTGCCGCTGGCATCCCGTTGTTCTTTATGGTAAATGGAGCTTTGACGATCAACAACAAAACTACATTTAATAAAGTAATTCATAAAGTCTCAAGACTTTTCTTGATAGCATTTTTTTGGACCATTATTTTGAGATGTGGAGTAATTGCTATCTTATTAGGAAGAGGCCAACCTAATTCTATATATGGCTTTATCGGCAACTATTGGTTTTTGATCTCATTGGCTAATGTATATTTTCTAAATTACCTAATTCAAATCTCACCTAAATGGGTAGGCTATTTACTACTAATCATTATTTTTGTCTTAACTTTCATAAATAATTTTGTTTGGGATATTATACTATTTGTTAATCCAGACCATATATTACCGCGATGGGGGCATTCTGGTCTTTTCACACTTTACGGATTAGTCTATTCCCGGATTGGAGCATATCTTAAACACAAAAATCTCAACTTTACAATATGCACTTTAATTTTCTTGTTGGGACTTGCTTTAAATATATTTAAGACTATCGCGATGACTAATCACAACGGAACAGTTTTCGATGGAGTTAACGCTTCTTTCCCAACGATCGGAGCATTATTATTAGGTATAGCACTTTTTCTTATGCTTAAAGACGTAAAAGAGCCTTTCTGGCCATCACGACTTATTAAAACTATTGGTCTCAACTCATGCGGCATATATTTATTTCATGCAGTTTTTGTATTTATGATCAGAGACCAAATGATAGCTACTTTCCATCATAACACCTTCCCTTTATATGTTATTCTTCTTCTCGCTATTGGAGTAACATTATTATGCGCATTTATCTCGGAAGGCATATCCCGAACCCCTGGCAGAGTGTTACTCAAATTATAGAACTAGCTTGTTCATCTTCAACCAAGCGAGACAGAACACACAATTCATCTGATGGGCATAAATAGTTTTCGCTCCAATCTGATAGATGTCTCGAGAAAAGGTTGTACCTTTGCAGTATTGAATCAAATCACAGTTATTATTGTTTAACCGATAAAAAGAAAAATGAGAAAGAACATTGTTGCGGGTAACTGGAAGATGAACACCACAGTTCCCGAGGGCGTACAGCTCGCCAAGGACGTATGTGCCGCTGTTGCTGCAGAGGCTAATCTGAAGTGTGACGTCATCATGGGCGTTCCCTTTACCCACCTGATGGCCGTCAAGGAAGTCATCGGCGACGCCAACGTGGGCCTGGCTGCACAGAACTGCGCCGACCACACCAGTGGCGCTTACACTGGCGAAGTATCGGCTCCCATGGTAGCATCGACAGGTGCCAACTACGTGATTCTGGGTCACAGCGAGCGCCGTGGCTACTACCACGAGACCTATGAGATGCTCAAGACCAAGGTTGACCTGGCGTTGGAGAACGGCCTGAAGGTCATCTTCTGCTGCGGCGAGAGCCTTGAGGAGCGCGAGAACGGCTCCTTCAAGGACGTTATCGGTGCCGAGATCCGCGATTCCCTGTTCCACCTCACTGCCGAGCAGATGGCCAATATCGTCATCGCTTATGAGCCCATTTGGGCCATCGGTACCGGCAAGACCGCTACGAGCGATCAGGCACAGGAAATCCACGCCTTCATCCGCGGCCTGCTGGCTGACAAGTACGGCGCACAGGTGGCCGACGACACCACCATCCTCTATGGCGGCAGCTGCAAACCCAGCAACGCTCCCGAGCTCTTCGCCAAGCCCGACATCGACGGTGGACTCATCGGCGGCGCTTCACTCAAGGCTGGCGACTTCATGGGTATCGTTACCGCCTTCTAAGCCAGTCAAGGACACTTAGGCGACAAGACATCCGGACCGCAGCCCTCAACCGGCTGCGGTCTCTTTTCATCTACGGTCCTCGCATGCGACCCTCTTCAACCTCAATAAAAACCGCACCATCCCGCATAAAATCTTAAAAAAAGACAGTTGATACAGAAATTTGCACTATCTTTGCGGCAAAATTTGACACCAACACAATTATAGCTATAATGTTGAAAAGATTACACATCCGCACACTGTTCCTGTGCCTTATGCTTATTGTTGCCCTGGCAGCTTCGGCCCAGCGCGGCCAGATAGCCGACCGCCTGAACAAGAACGGCCAGGTGACCGTCGATGCCCCTAAGGAACTGGTCAAGCGCAACAACGCCAACCTCAACAAGCCCCAATCCAACAACCAGTCCAACAAGGATAAAGACAAAAAAGTCAAGGAAAAAGACAAGAAAAAAGCCGAGAACGTCAACGATGACGAAAAGCTGAACGAGCTTGACGAGGATAACGCTAAGGAAGAGAAGAAAAAAGACGAGGACAAGAAAAAGGACGAGGATAAGAAAAAAGACGAAATCACGCCCAAGAAGCCCAAACTCAAACACACCTCACAGCAGACTATCGAGGACCGTGGCGTAGGGTTCCGCATCCAGGCCTATAGCGACAACAACTACAAGACCGCCAAGGCCAATGCCCAGAAGCGAGCCCGCGACATCGCCATGAAGTTCCCGCAGTACCGCTCTTACATTTCTTATAAGGCCCCGTCATGGCGCCTGCGCATCGGTGACTTCAAGACACGCGGAGAAGCCCAAGCAGCACTCGCCCGCATCAAGAAAGTGTATCCCAATTTCGCACGTGAAATGGTCATCGTGCGTGACCGCATCAACATCTGGAGTAATGATTAAAATGAAATTCAGCGACGAGGATCTCAAACTCGCCGAGAAAATAGCTGAACACTACCGCGCCATCATCGAACTCATCGGTGAAGACCCAAACCGTGAAGGCCTGGCCAAAACGCCCATGCGCGCCGCTAAGGCCGTTATCGAGAACACCCGCGGCTACAGCGAAGACGCTGACGCCATCGTCCACAGCGCCATCTTTGAGCACGAGGGCAGCGAGATCGTCATTGTCAAGGACATCGAGTTTTACTCCCTGTGCGAACACCACATCCTGCCCTTCTTCGGCAAGGTGTCCATCGGCTATATCCCCGCCGGCGGCATCGTCGGGCTCAGCAAACTCGCCCGCATTGTCGACACCTTCTCCCGCCGCCTCCAGGTGCAGGAACGCATGACTCACGATATCTGCGAACTGCTCACACGCGTGTTGCCAAACCGCGGCGTCATCGTCTATGCCGAGGCACAGCACATGTGCATGAAAATGCGCGGCGTCGAGAAGCAGGACTCAACCACCATCACATTCGAGTATAGCGGTGAGTTTGAGGACATTCACCGTCAGAATGAGTTCTTCACACTCCTCGGTGTGAAAAAATAATTTCAAAAAAAGTGATTTTTTCTGGCGAAAAATTTTGCCAGTTCAAAAAGTCGCTGTATCTTTGCACCGCAATTCTCGAAAGCACCCCTGCAAAGGGGTCAGAATTGACTGCGAAAGTAGCTCAGTTGGTAGAGCACGACCTTGCCAAGGTCGGGGTCGCGGGTCCGAGTCCCGTCTTTCGCTCACGTTCTTTGAACTTCACCAGAGTCGGTACTGTTAACAGTACCATAATTATGCGAAAGTAGCTCAGTTGGTAGAGCACGACCTTGCCAAGGTCGGGGTCGCGGGTCCGAGTCCCGTCTTTCGCTCTCTTTTTGTCCAGGTGGCGGAATTGGTAGACGCGCTACTTTGAGGGGGTAGTGCCCAATTGGGCGTGTGAGTTCGACTCTCATCTTGGACACCAAATTAAATCGGAAGTCGTTGAAATTCAACGACTTCCGATTTTTTATCCCTAAAATTGACGACTTTTTGACGACTTATTTTCTCTATAAGTGAAATTTCGCCGACTTTTTACATGGTGATATATTGTTAATAAAATATTCTTTACACCCTATCACATCCTATCAGATAATGAGTAAATTTGCATTACAAAACATTACTATTACCTACAAGTCAAATCCACTATGTACGAAGCAGCAATAGAATATGGTAAGATGATCAGGAATACTGCTAGAATCATTGCGAACAGCGATGACATATATAAAGCAGCAGATACTCTACCCTTTGACATGAGAGCTTATTTCCTAATGTCAAGCACTGCATTTTTTATACTTTACCCTAACATTGAGTACGAACATGAAATTGTCGCTCAAGTCATTCAAGATTTTATCTTGTCTGAGAACATAGACCAATATATTATATCTAATCCAGACCTTGATAAATCAAAAAAGTATGAGTTTATCTTAAAAGACCGTGAAGACTTTTTCTCTATGATGGAAACCATCAAAGAGGATATTACAGCATTGACCATCATCTCCCATACAAAAGATTTCGGAGAAGAAAAGGTTACATGGGCAGTTTATCGCATTGCAGATCGCCTAAAACCAACACCTGCAAATAAAGCCGCATGGTACTATAGCTATGACACTCTTTTCCCTACCGATCAAAAGGACGAGAATAATGACCAAACCACAAAGAACCAAGAACAGGATAAAAAGATACCTAAACCAGACGATGAACCGATCCTTTTCGAGACCAAAGATGACAAGCAATGTATTGATGTCTATTATTTCTTAATTGATACAAAAGTTCTAGACAAATGCACCTCTTTACCTTCATTTCTTAATGCAATCGCCCACGCTGATATGAGCAGTATAACTCCCAAAGCAAAAACAAGGTTTAGAAGTGCTGTAGCCAGGTTGAAATGGGCCATTAAAGGCGATGCCAACCTTTGGGCAAGAATTGCATGTAAATCAATCGGTCACACTCCAAGTAGTGCAGCCGGGAACAGCACAAATAGTGGTGCATGGTTTGATGATTTGTGCAAATTACTCCCTGATAATGGTAACAAAAAGTAGCAATACATTATTGTACATTATACCACAATAGATTTATTACGATAGGAGTTCAAATAGAACACTGATAATCAACCATATACAGAAACGATATTATTTGCAATTAATCACAAATACAATATATTTGCAATATATCACTGGCAGTAACTTTGCAATGTCCGAACGATGAAGGACTGGCGCAAAGGTTCTGCGACCGAGAGCTGGATTCGCGAGGATATAAAACAAACCAGAGCGAGAACCTGCTCTTTATAACTAAAATCCAATGTATAACTCACCCTCATTTTCAGACATCTTGGCATCTGATACCAATGTCATCCTTCAAGTTTCATCAAATGACTTGAAAGAGTTCGCGCAAGACATCCTCGAAGGCGCAAAGACAATCGCAATGATTGAAGCAGAAGCCGCTACGACGAGCGACCAGTTATTAACCATTGACGAAGCAGCCGAGCTGCTCTCTGTCTCCAAGATGACACTCCACCGCTGGGACAAGAACGGCATCCTCAAGAAGGTAGAGATTGGCGGCAAGCGCCGGTACCGTAAAAGTGATATCGAACGGCTCGCTGGCTGTAAAATCTAATGTCACATGTAACATTATCCGTGCTGTGAGTTCAACCTCAACACAGAGGTTGGACTTACAGACGACGGATTCTCAAAAAGGTTAAGACAATGATCAAGAAAGATTTTACGATAGTTCCAAACACTCTCATCCGTTCGTCGGTGCTATCCTCTCTTGAGAAGGCAGTTTGGTGCTACATTGCTTCTATGCGGGACGGGCATAAGTATACCGTGCGTTCTGCATGCGAAGCTCTGGGCATAAATGCCAAGACCTGGCGGAGGTGCGTCAGCAAACTACAGCGGCGAAGGATGGTCTCAGTGAAGACTACACCTGGAAAGACGAATGTGTTTTCAGCGATAAGAGATCCTTCCATATGGAACCTCCCCCCTGCCAAAGGAGTCGGGTGCTCAAACGGCACCCCTACCCCTGAAGACCCTTCACCCATACCAAATGTGTGCACGGGTACACCTTATTATAAAGAAAACTATTATAATACTATCGACGACGACGTACGCGAAAAACTTAAACAAGAAGTGATGATTGATGCAAATATTGAACTAGCTTGTGTAAGTTGTGGAATAACCTCCGAACAATACAAACAGTTCGCAGCAATGATTATCGCAGACTGGGATTTTCAAGATCTTGACGACAGAGAGTGGACAAAGAAGCACTTCATGTCGGTGTTACGTTACAAAGTCGCTGGCCTTAAAAAAGAAAATAATGGACACCAAATCACAAAAGATAATGATAGAGCAAGTGACCCGCTTACAAGGGCGGCCATTCACACAGCCAACATCGGTTGACAAGGTGAATGAAGCCAAGCGCTTCCGAGAAGCGTTCTTAAAGGTGGAACCGCATTTCGATGCAGCAAAAGCAGACAGGGATATCCTCAATTCCATTTTCGCATGGGTATGGAAGGATGACTCATGTAATACTCTCGGGTTTGACTACAACAAGGGTCTTTACTTCTACGGCTCTTTGGGTTTAGGCAAGTCAATAACCCTGAAAGCACTGCAGCAGTACATGAACGACCTGAAACGCCGCGACTACAAGGACTGGCGTTTAGGTATGTGGTGGAAAACTGCAAGCGAGTTAGCTAACTTGTATGCATGTAAGGGGCAGCCTGCATTGATTGGTTACGCTACGGACAATCTGTGCGTTGATGAATTGGGACGGGAGCCAATTCCCGCTCTCAATTATGGAACGCCGATGAACGTATTGCAGTTCCTGTTTCAGTTGCGCTATGATAAGCGTAAAGAGTACTTGACGCACGTCACGACCAACCTTGAAATTGATAAAATTGCACCTATGTACGGGGACTATATCGCAGACAGGTTTCTGGAGATGTTCAACTTTGTTGAGTTCAAGGGAAAGAGCCTTCGTCGGTGATTATCTGCGTGCCGTGGATGCGTCCGAGATGGCATTCGTTGTGATAGTTCCCGTTGAATATGTTATCATTTTCTGGTTTCCAATTCCGTCGTCGCTCTAAGTGGCGACGGAATTTGCAAAACCATTTATCACAAACCATAACGAAACACAGTTAACACACTGATAACTAAAAGATTAACGAAAAATTACAATTTGTAAAGGATTGAAAAACTTACATGCTTGATTATCAAGCAATAAAGGGTTGAAGTGGGAAAAATTCCCCTTCGTTTGTCTCTAAAGACCCCCCGACAGCCTGTGGAGCGCAAACCGAAAACCGCTTTTCGATTTAGCGGAATATGCAGGATAGCCTCAGCGGATGGGCGGTAAAATCGCCAATGTGTGACCGATGAACCGAAAGGCACTTTCGGTTTCGTCGGCGCACTTTGGCCTACTGCATCCATGTTCTACACTCGTGTAGAACATGATTCAACAAAATTGCGGCGAAATCGTGATTTTGCGGCGATTTTGTGCTCTGGCGCTGTCGATGGGCGGTGATTTGCGGGAGCGGAGGACAGCGTAGCCGTGAGCAGGAGTGTGCCAGGGCGAGCAGCGGCGATACCCTCGAGCCAACGGCGAGAGCAGCGGGGCGCGAAGGGAATGAAGTGGAGTGCCGAGCGTAGCGGAGTCAGCGAGTGTGCCGGGGCTGGAGACAGGCGTTGCGGGGCACGCAGTGAGCATCGTGCCCGCCGTAGCGCAGGATCGGGTTGAGGACGGAGGACGAGCCCGATACCAGCGGAGCGGGCTGGATGCGCACCCGCACACGCCGTCAGTCGGAGGCCCTGACCGCAGGTGTCGCACTCTCGCTGAAGGAGCGTAGCTCGGGCCGCAACGTAATGACCGCAGCAGCCGGCTGCGCTTTCTAACGAAACAGCCAAATATTAAACGCAAATTTTAAAAAAAATACTGTTTATAATAGTGGTGGCTATTGAAAGTCAGAATAACTTTTTCTCAAGTGAAAAAGTTATTTCCGACTTCCAACAGCCGTTGTTGTTTTTTATAATTTATGATGAGTAAAAACATGTTTCTCGTCGAAATCACAATCGTTCCTTACCAGAGCATAAACTAAATGAATTAACTTATTCCTGACGTTATTAATGATAACCTTATTAGATTTGCCCTGGCTTTTCATTCGGTGTGCATAGTTCGTATAGAGTTCACATGTTCGAGTGGCTTGCAAAGCAGCCATCGATAGGACACTCTTAAGATGAGTTCGACTCAAATGCTTAACAAACGCCTCCTTGTCTATTGATGTCCCAGATTGATCTCGAAATGAGGCACAGCCACTATAACATGCCATTTTATTAGCTGTCGGGATAATGTTGAAATTCCCAGAATAAATGATGAGTGCTGTGGCGCAAACGGGCCCCACTCCTTTGATTGATATTATATGGTGATAATTGTTCATAATTTCCTCGTCACTTTCGATGAGTTCTATGATTTTTCGTTCGCATATGGATATTCTTTCATTAAGTAATTTGATTTCCTTCTCGATATCCTTGGTAATGAAACGAGCAACCAGACCGTCTTTGTTGAATTTCATGGCGGACAGTCTTGACTGGGCCATTGTCCGCATTTCAACCAGGCTGCGTCGATACGAATAGAGATCTTTAAGAGCTGACAATATTGGTGATGGCAGCTCATACCTTACAGCCTTGTCATGATGACGTCTAGCGTAATCCGTGATCATCATTGAGTCTGTTTTGTCATCCTTTCCGCGACAAATACCTTTGCTCAACTTTATTTGCAAAGCACTCTCACGCCAAATAAACATACCTTTACCACAAATCCAATTGCACAATGGCTTATCGTAAGATCCTGTTGTTTCGCAACAGAATAGCCATTGGCCGGTACTAATTCCTCCGCAGTATAAACGGAGATCTCTTACCATTGATCGATATCCTGAAGGCCTATTGGTATACTGGCCAACATACTCGGCTTCTTTGAAACGGGACGGATTATGACAACTCACGTCTATAGTTTCTTTAGAAACATCAATCCCAATAAAAAAATTATTCATAACTTTGTAATTGTATAAAATTAAACATTTATGAATTGACCGTATAATTAGTTGGGAGCTAACACCTTAAATAGGTTCATACCTAACTTTCTAAATGACTTTCAACTAAATAATCCAAAGGGGCTACAGCACAGCGTAAATTTCTGTTTATTGGGGTGTTTAGCTTTACCTTTGGCGGTCAATTCTTACCTTAATACGACAAAGGTAAGAATAACCGAGTTATAGAAAAGATATTAATGATGCAAAGTTAAGGCGGGGTCTCGGTGCGGCCAGTGAGCCTGACCAGGCACTCTCCAGCCGATAAGTCAGTCATTCGGAGCGGACGCAGACGGAGCGGAACGGCCCATCGCCAGCGGGGCCTGGGCGAAGGCTTTACCTTGGGATCGATGGCCATGCCGCAGGCTGCTCCGACGGCGACCGAGCGAAGTGAGGTTTGCCGCCGGTATGGGGCTTGTCCCCTGGAGCCTTAGCCGACGTGCCAGGATAGACGTAGTGGACGAGTGTGCCATGGGGCTGTCAGCATCGATACCTCCGAGCGTAGCGAGAACGCTGGGCTTGATTGAGGAGCGTGCATCAAATCGAGCGTAGTGAGACCAGATGCGTCAGCGACGAAACGAGCCGTGCGTGTGAGGTCTCGATGCGGACAGACAGCCCGATAAGGCACTCTCGGTAACGGAGTGATCCCGACACGGCGGTAACGGCGGCATCGCCATCGATGAGCGGTGGGAACAGGGTTATCTCCGCCGGGCGAAGTCGCCCAGCGGCATGAGGCTGTAGTGGAGCAGCTCAATCCAGCCGGCTATGATGGCTGGATTGAAGTGCGGAGCGTGAAGCCGCCGAATACAACCCCGTGATCATAGCGAATGTAATCCCCAAGGGTAATTAGCGTACCTAAAACACTGATGATCCTTTTGGGCTAAATTTCATTATTTCATTGCTTTATGGCATTTTCAGCGGCACGAAGGGCTTCTTCTTTTGAAATTGGTTTTCGGATTATCCAATATAAATTCGTGTCTGTTAAATGACTTGTTCCAGAAATTTTACTTGTTGTTTCGGACACCTCCCAACCAAGTGACTGAAAGTACATCAAAACACTTGCTCTTGTCTTGAACTTTATCTTTTCTCCATTCGAATCTTTCAGTTTTTCAATGGTTTCTCCATTGTCTACCTTAACTTCAAAATTCTTTGAATCTATACTAGATGGAACCTCAATGATGTTATAGAGGTAATATTGTTCTTGATCCTGGTTTTGTGCAAAAACTATGATAGGTAAGAATAAAACAAAAATAACAAGAGATAATACTTTTCGTTTCATGACAATTTGATTTAGCTTTCTAGCTGCAAAGATAGCGATTATTTGACAAAGCACCCACTAAATTCGCTGATGTCGTGTGATTTGTTTATCATTAATTGATGGCGAGCAGTTCGATGTCGAAGATGAGGGTGGAGCCGCCGGGGATGCCAGGCTGCGAGAACTTGCCGTAGCCCATCTCGGCGGGGATATAGACCTCCCATCGGTCGCCGATGTGCATCCGCTGCATGGCAATGGTCCAGCCCTCAATGAGGTCGCGCAGCCGGCACGCCAGGGGCACGTCGCCACGGCTGCTGTCGAAAGTCGCCCCATCAATGGTCTTACCCGTGTAATGGGCGGTGATCACGCTGCTGGGCGTGGGCGTTGCACCCGAGTGGTCGCCCTCGGCCAGCACCTTGTAATAAACGCCCTTGGGCAACGCCTTCACGCCGTTTTCCTGTGACTTCGCCACCAACCAGTCCTTATTGGCCTGCACGTATAGTTGATTTTTGTTCTTCTTCATATCAATTGCCGTATTTATAACTTATCGGATTCGATGATTTATGCGGGTATTTCCCTTCTAACTTATCGAATCGTTGTATTTATCACCGCAAAGATACAATACTATTCTGAAAATATTACAACCAATCATTAAGGATGGGAAAAACACGGTTTTTCTATATTTTATGATATGTTGAGGCCTAGAAAGAGATGATGGCATCATTCATATATCGCTTATTCCAATAAGCGAAAATGTCAAAAATCGCTTACTCTAATAAGCGAAATATGACCAAAAACGCTTAACGCAATAAGCGAAAATCACAAAAAACGCATATCTTGATAAGCATTTTATAATAACTTTTTAGTCACAGATAAATACCTGATTTTCAATTTAAAAGAATTGATGTCCAATTTAATCGAAATACTTTTTTTTCAAGAAAAGATTTTTTTTCTTCAGTATTTGGTTGACATTTCAAATATTTATTGTAACTTTGTCAACCAAAATATAACATAATAACCAACAAACAATGGAACAGCTACAGATATTTGCGAAACGGCTGCGTTTAGCCCGGATTAAGGCTAAACTATCCATGCAATCCTTATGTGATAGTATGGAAGGGTTGGTGTCAAAACAGGCGATCTCGAAATATGAGTCAGCCAAAATGATGCCAGATAGTACTGTGCTAATTGCACTAGCTAAAGCATTGGCGGTTAGTGTGGACTATTTCTTCCGCCCGTTCTCATTCGACACTGACAATTTTAAGGTATCATTTAGGAAAAAGGCAAGTGCAAGTGTAAAAGAAATAGAAGCACTTAAGGCACAAATCCAAGATCGTGTAGAGCGATATATAGAAGTAGAGAAACTTCTCATGATTGTCGCTCCAGATCTCCCCTCGTATTCAGGCAAACCGATTGAAAATGACGATGATATGGTTGCTTGTGCCAAGAAACTTCGACAAGAATGGAACTTAGGGAACGATCCCATCTCTAATGTCCAGGACATGCTCGAATCTCACGGCATAAAAGTCGTCTTGGTTGACGCGCCAACCGAGTTTGATGGAGTTAGTGGCATTGTTAATAAACAACATTGCTTTATTGTTTTGAATAATTGCATTTTAAACTCCGAACGCAAACGCTTTACCGCTCTTCACGAGCTTGCACACTTGCTGTATAACAAGCACTTTGCAGATTCTATTGGCGAAAAGGAGCGCGAAAAGCTGTGTCACACCTTTGCTAGTGAAATGCTCATTCCTGGCGCCATCCTACTCAACTTAATCCCCAATCTCAAAAGAATCTCAGTAGTAAGCTTGGCGAATGTCGGAAGTGTGTATGGAATCTCGCCAGATGCATTGGTTTTTGCGCTGCATCGTTTGAAGGTGATCAGTGATTCTCGTTATAAAAGCTATTTCATTAATAAGTCAAGAAACCCTGAGTTGAAGGCGTTTTTGGAAAAATCTAATTTCGTCGAATGCACTAGCAATCGATTCGAATCATTGGTTTATACCGCTCTTGCGCAGCAATTAATCACTTCATCTAAGGCCGCCTCACTTCTTGGAGTATCCTTGAAGGAGGTTATTAACCATTCAAACTCTCTTTAAATGCAGACTCTAGTCGTAAGTGATACAAGTATTTTTATTGACCTTCTAGAAATCGGTCTGTTAAGTTCTTTTTTCGAGATTGGATGGGAAATACACACCACCGATTTTGTGATACAAGAGTTGACAGATAAAGATGAAAGAGAGCGTGTTCTCATGTATCAGCGATCAGGATTGCTTACAATTAAGGTGTTCTCTGGCGAAGAAATGCTTGAACTATTGAAAATGTTTCAAGAGTATCAAACACAATCAAATCTGTCTATTCAAGACTGTTCAGTAATGTACTATGCAAAGAATTGCAGTGCCTTGCTCCTGACAGGAGATGCACAGCTGCGGAAGAAAGCCACACTGGATAACATTGAAGTTCGAGGCATCATATATGTTTTGGACGTTATAAAGGACAGAGGCTTGCTCCCAATCTCAGAATTGATTGAGAAAGCAGAAAAGTTAAATTTGTTGAACCCCAGGCTTCCTAAGAATGAAATGCACTCACGCATTTCACAATGGAAGACTGAATTAAATGAGGATTTGCCTATGGAAGAATAAGATTCAAAAGGCGAAAAAATCCTCAATCTATTGGCGTAGAATGAGGATTAAAAGACTTGCTTACAGTCGGTTGCGTAGTCTTTAGCCTAAACAAGCACGAAGGAAGCGGTCGAGTTGAGCTGCAAATATACAATCTTTTTGTTGATTTTGTACGCTTTTCTTCGAAAACCGACTTAACAAATCATTAATAAGCATTATGGTTTTAGTATGGTTTAAAGGAGACCATGTAAATTAACAGAAAGATGCTAGATAATTCGACATCAAGTAGTTGTTTGTTCACAAGAAAGGAGATGTATCTCCTTTCTTGTAAAGAAAGCGGCAAGTTGCGATACTGGGCATCGCAACCTGAAAGAGTCCGTCGTAAGTCTTGTTATAACAATATGCACTTAGCTTATGACATGACTTTTACTTCCGAGAATGGCTTTGCCGTCATGCAACCTTATACAGGATGCACAGACTTTGTATCAGTACACTATAACGACCGGTTCAAAGCGGACGGAAAAGGCCAAATGCTACAGTTTTTCACGGACGACTATAGGTTTCGTGACACCGTGTGGTTCGATTTGGAAAGATTCACGTATAGGATAAGCCACTTTGACTTGTACGCAACACCTGACTTCTCAATGTGGAAAAACTCTCCCACAGAGTATTACAACATCGAGGCCGTGTTTAAGACAAGATTTGTTGGTGCCTATTGGCAGCAATGTGGTTACGATGTTATCCCTACAGCGAGTTGGGGTGGCGTGAATTCATTTGCGTATTGCTTCGAAGGCTTGCCAAAGTATAGCGTTATTGGGGTGAGCGGAACGGGCAATAACAAGAATGCAGAAGCATACGCATTGTGGTGTTACGGTTTAAAACGCCTTGAAACTGAAAAAGAACCGATTCTAATTATTATTTATGGCGAAGAAGTGGAGGTGCCGGGACTCCACACTCCGCTTAAGTTTATTCCCGACTTCATCTCAACAAAACTTAGAAAGTTATGAGCAAGATAAATAAACACAAGCTGTGGGATGCCGACGAGAAGCTGTTTGCTGCCATGAGTAAGAATTATGTGTCAGCCAATGAGCGAAACTTTTTCAGCATCATCCGCCACAAACAGGAATATGAGGTTACCGGACTGAATGAACTCTTGGTTTCAGAATACGAAAACCAGGATGAGATCTACATTGTAAGAGAATACTACGAGGAATACGTGGTAGGGCAAGGTATTGATTCTGATGGCGAAAATGAAGTGCATGTAATGAACCTCTCCGAGGCTCTAGCACTGAACCTCAAGAAACTCGGTTTCATAGACCGAGATCTTACATTACTCGAATGGCTTAGGGAGAGTGATTATCGTTATGTGAATTATCAACGAAATTGGGACAAAGCACATCATGGGTAACGGTAAAGATTTCTTCGCACGCGATGCTGAGGGACGACGTTCAGAATACGTCTCGCTCGCACCTCCAATAACTGTAAATGGTGTAACGGGCCATCTTATCAAAAAGAAAGGAGACTCGGATACCCACACCAATCTGCCATACTATTCGAACACCTCAGACGTGTATTTCCGCCAAAACAAGTATGGGGTTGTTCAAGGCCGTGTGTATATTGGAAATAAAATGTTTTTGGATTTTGATTGGTGTCATAACCATGAAAATTCAGATGGTCGCAAGTTCCCGCGTGGCGTGGTCCACGTTCAGATGTGGAGGGAAAATGGACCAGCTGACTTCGTTCGCTTGGGAGACAACGCCAGAATGATGAACAATGCAGAAATAAAGAAGTATGGTCCTCTTTTGAGGAGATTTTGTCCAACAATCAAATTCCGCTAGCTTCGGTTTTGAGATCTTTGTAAGAAAAGCCACCCTTGTGGGTGGCTTTCTCGATGCTGTGATGTGCTTGGCTTAGTAGGCACGGAACACAAACGCATTGTCAAAGAAATCGTAGTCCGAGGCAAAGAGATCACGGGCGAAACGCTCATAATTGAAATACTGCTTGATGCTCTCGGGCACTTTGTCCAGCATCCCGCACTCGTCTGCGATGTGCTCCGCAAACTCCTCCTCGCTGTCGAACTCGCCGACGTACTTATCACGGAAATCGTCAAACACTTCGGCATCCCTGCCGCTGCCCTTGTTCTCGATGTAGGCGACAAACGCCCTGCGCTCGTCATCATCGAGGTCAGCGTATTGCAGAATGAGGTCAAACGTGTCCTCGTCCAGTCCGCTTTCATTGTACCATGCATCGGGGAAATTCTCCATGTCTTGGAACATCAGCTCGGGGTCCGCCTCATCACGGTGCAGGAAGCGGCACACCTCGCAAAAGTCCTCATAGCTGGCGAACGTGGTCAAATCAAGCCACATTCCGAACAGGCTGCCGCAATTATATTTGTGTTACGTGCCCACATACACGGCAGGGTGCCCCGTGCGGTAATCGTATTTGTAATCTTCGAGGTCAAATTCATCATCGATATTGAAATTGGATGAGCTGAGCGAGCCTTTTACGATCTGCTCTTGAACACTGGCGCTGTCAGCACCGCTTGCAGGATTGATAGAATTGAAATTGTTGTCCATAACTGAAAAATATTAAAAGTTAAACATACGATTTTGAACTTGTTTTCGCTTTCGCTTCGCCTTTTTACGATGCCTGCAAAGTGCGGCTGTGACACACTGAAAGCAAGGCTTGCCCGGGAATTACTACCCGAAAGGCTGGAGAATTTCCGAAGGCAACTCGTCTCGGCCTTGCGTGTGGGTAAGCCGCAATACCTTTGCAGCGGAAAAGGCGTTGAAAGCGACGTCAGGCAAGTTCAAGGATGTTTGGCTTGTTTTTCAGGGGCAACATAGCAGATTCTTCCTGCAACCGGTTGCGCCCAAGACGGCGCAGGTGTCAAGAGCTGAAAAACAGCTCCATAACCTTGCGGTTTCAGTTTCCGCAAAATTATGGAGCTATATTGGGATGAAAGAAGGATAAAAAATGCCTATGACGGATCTGACCAAGCAAAGAAATCCATTCTATCTTTGAGTACGACTTCTTCGCCAGTTTTTAGTTTGAGATGTATTTCTCCGTCAACATCTTTTCTTTCTTTTATTTCATCTGTTCTATAGGCTAAGATTTGTTCAAATGCAGACTCCACTCGACTAAACAGCTCTTTCCTTTCATTTATAGCACGACGAATGGTAAAGGCTATCTCTTGAAGAGATGGTTTTATTCCATCGTATTCCAGAACAGCTTGTACTTCATATCTTGATGATTCATCGTCAAAGAAATCCTTTGCATAAGCTATTAAAATATCATCTGGTAATGTGTTAACATTAACCGGATCAAAAGGTGGGTATCGTAGCGGGGTGCCATTGGTAAACTTCCATTCCTCAGCATTAAAGTATTCTTCAAACGCTATCGGGAAAGATTCATCCTGAGCTTGCTCAACAATCTCATTAAACCATGCGACATATTCGCTGTCTGGTAGTTTTCCAATAACACAAAAAGAACGGTATGTCTCTTCAAAGGTATCGGCTAGCTCAGTAAAGTCAACATCAGAGCGCACTGATCCAGTCGTGCCATAAGGACATTCAAAGGGCATGAAATCATTTGAGCGCTCTAAGCGCGATTCATTCTTCATCAAAATTTTAGGATAAATCATCCATCGCCAGGAACAACCTGTAGGAGAAAAACCACTAAGAAGACGTAGATGCTGATAACCGCGTTTGTGCAGTTCATTCAACATCATGATGATTTCGTAGGCTCCACAATTAAGAAACTTTTCATGCATCATGGTGCAAATATACGACATATTTCCCAAAATGCAAGTGTATGAAGCAACACCAACGCCGAGCGCACCTGGTCGATGAATACACTTTTATGTCAGCTATATGAAATATTCATAGTCAGACTCATTAAGGATGTGATCTTCTTTGTTGATGAAGGGGTCCAGCCATTCAATCTTTTGCTTGATCCATTCAATGTTTTCGTTATGTTGTCCTTCTGAGTTATGAGCTTCAATTTCTTTGATATAAATTCGCAGGATATTCGCCTTATTATATCTTTCGGCATCAACGAAGACCCTCTTGAGACGACTAACTTCTATATCGTGACGCTCTTTTTTGAGCTGCTCTTGCCGCTCTTTTTCTTTTCGTATTCTTTCTTTTTCCTCCCATTCTCGCCGACGCCTTTCTTCCTCTGCACGTCTTTCAAGAATGTGGATATATTGATACTCAATTTTAGTCACTATGGTTTTGATGCAGTCTTCGAGTTTTCGCTTTTCATTATCTTCAACTTTAAGAGGTCTATGCCATGAACTAAAATCATCAATTCCCATTTCAAAGCGCAGATGCCCTGAATCCACAAAAAGATATTTATAATATGTTTGTTTCTCATTGGGGTTTTCAATTCTCTTCTTTTTCTCTTGCAATCTTAGCAATACTCTTTCACCATGAATTAATGCAAATGTTTCGCGTTCTTTTACAATCACATCGTGACCACGTTTACGGAGCACTTTGATAATGGTGGAGAATATTTTGAGAGCTCGTTCCAATTGACCTTTTGACACCTGAACATTTAGCGCTTGTTCGGCCTTGCTGGTGTATGGACTTCTTTCCCAGTACCCGTTATGTTTATCACGGTATTTCTCTTTAGTGTCGAATATTAGAGGATCTTTGGCATAAAGTCTTTCTGGGACAACAAATAGTTTTGGATTCATCTTATCGATTTCTTCCTTGACGACATCATAGGGGGTTCTATTTGGCTTGTCCTCTTCAAGCTTGAATTTATGTCTGGCAAGTTCTTCCTCATTTAGCTTCTTCAACTCCACCACCGCATTGCTGCTGTCTAGCGTTTTGGGCAATGGCGTCTTTTCTGGGTTTTTACCATATTTCAGTTTACTCCAGTAACCTATATAAGGAATAGGGATATTCAGTTTTTTACAATTCTTTCGCAGACCATTGCTACTCAGACCAAATTGCTGGCATAGCTCGTACATGGGTTTTGTCCAGACAAGATCAAAAAGCTGTTGACGTGTTAGTTTAATTGTTTCCATTACCATCTCCTTTTTGATATGATTGTTTCTTCAAAAGTTTTGATGCGGCCTTCTTCCAGCCATTTGATGAGGTCATCCTCAAAGAAATAGACTTTCCGACCTCTACTGTAATGAGGAATTTCCTGATTCCGTACCATTTTGTTGATTGCTCTTTCGGTTTCCCCCAAAAATTCAGCGGCTTTTTCTATTCCAATTGGTCTGTGTTTATCCACACCCAATCCCAATTGAGATTCGATATGTTCCAGTATTACACGCATTTCCGCTATTTCGTTAATAAGGTAATTCACTGCTTTTGGAACATTTTCCAGCGTTAGTTCTTCTTTTTCTTCCATTTTTTAGTAGTTGAGGTTTTTAGATTGAAATATAATGCAAAGGTAATAAACTAATGCGAAGAAAACATCAGTTCCAAAATGGTTGAGTTTAGTGTTACTACCAGAGTAGCAGGTTTCGTCTGGTCGTGTCATTGTTGCTGCAGTTGTGGCGGGTTCCGCTTGGGAGGACCCTTTGCCCTCCCTGCGGGACCTTGTCAAACATCAAACCTCGTGCTCAATGTACTCGCTCAACTCCTTGAGGATGCCCTCGATGTCCTCGGCCGTGCTGTCATCGGCAAATGTCCATGACCTGCAGGCCTTGGCGGGCGGCTCGCCTGGAAACCGCCTTTTTCACTTCTCATGTCATAGCTCTTGATTTTTTGCGGTGGGCGGGGGCTGGCCTCGCCCACCTTGTTAAACTTATACTTACTTGTTCTCGGCTTTCTTGGTGCTGTGCTTGCGGCTCTTCTTCTCGGGCTGCGGCTCGGGCAGGCCATCACAGATGGCTACACGCTTGCCTGCTCTGACCAGACGGGGCAGATAGCTGTCGAGGGCGTGGGCGGGGAATGCGGCCTGACGCTCGGTGATGTCCTTCGCCTGCGTGCGGGTGAGAACTATGCCCAAAATCTCGCTCACGGCTACCGCATCATCATCAAAACTCATGTAGAACTCATCAACGCGGAACAACAAAATCGCATCGGGGTGCTTGGCCTTCATCTCGCCATATTGGCGGGCCAGCGGAGAGGCCTCGCCCACCACCTCAGCGGTGGGCTGGCTCGCCTGCTCGGGCGCTGCGCTCGGCTCCTGCTGCGGCTGGCTCGCCTTCACCTCGGCCATCAGCTTGTTATAGATGGCCTTCGGGATCACTGCTCCAGTGCGCTTGCGCAGGATGAACGCATACCTCAAAGCACTCAACGGCTTACTCTCGGCGAAGTAGAAGCTATCGCTTTTCACATTGTTCTCACTGCGGTACACATGCCACATCATTGCACCACTCTTTACCTCGCGCTTGCTTGCTAAAATCAGATTTGCCATAATCGTAAAATTTTGAAAATGAATATATAAGGAATTAAAAACTATCTACATACAGGTAAACATTGCAGTA
>CACYQB010000028.1 GCA_902776435.1 uncultured Bacteroidales bacterium
TTCAGCAGTTCCGCGTGACCATGTTTCTTAATCTTTTTCTTTCTCTCTAACATAATAGAACCCCGAAAGTTTTTTGTCTAACTTTCGGGGTTCATATCAAAGAGGCTGTTTTCTTTCTGATTCCCCCTGCATTATCGCAATAGGAAACAATCGTGGAATCAACATTAATCCCTGTTACCGTCAATGAACTATCGGTTCGTGTGATGTTAATACCATTATATGTCTGTGGTAAATCAGTCCAAATCTCTAATTCGGGATCCCCAAGAAGGTTTTGACAAACAGATGAATAATCATGTGCAACGGTGTCACCTGGGACGTACTGTACTGGTTTGGCAAGGCTATTTGCCATACCGATTTTATAATATCCATTCTTAAGTTCCATACAAAATGCGCTTTCAAGAAAACCAGTTCGAGGTGTGTAACCGTCTCGTGTGTTTCCTAAAAAGGCAGGGCCGCCATAATCTTTGCCAGTCGTGAAAGATTCTCCAAAATTCATGGGTATAGATTCATAGCCATTGATTGTATCAAAAGGCATTGTTGTGCAACCAGTAGAGTAGCCTATACTTGGAAACCACTTATTATTCAGGCAATCTAACCCATTTGTTGTTGAAGGATCATCGTTTTCACGTGATTCATAATCCTTAAAAATGTGTGCTGAATTAACTGCCCATAGAAATTTCAGATAATCATGGCATTGTTGCTGTCTGTAACCTGATGCAATCAAGCCTGACGGGAAACCATGATGATGCAGACTGATAAAACCGAAATTATTTGCGTTGATTACACTGATTATTGAATCACCAGAAGGACGATTTGGAGTTGAATTAAGTTCTGAAATCTCAAAATGCACTGGAAAAACGTTATCCATTTGTCTTCTCACGTTGTAGACTTCAGCGCCTATTATCAAATCGTAGCCCGCACTATATAGTGCCCTCTTTAGATAAGAGTAATCTCCTCGGCCAGGGTTAAGTTCATACCTTAATAGCTTATCGGTATAATTATTGATTTGCTCATTCCCTTTGGCAATAATTCGACCTCCAAAGATTTCAGGAAGGAATGATACTTCGTTCTTATTCCAGTCTGCATTAAGTTCAAATAAATATAAATCAGACGGAACCATAGCTGTTGTGTTCTCATTTTCAGTTATTCTCATCGTGATTTTTCTATAAGGCACACCATTCCCAGCTAACAGAACGTACTGAGTGCCTAAACTCCTAAATGCGAATCTTAGATATTGCCTGAGTTTTCCTGTGTCATCGCTGTAAGCCACCTGATAGGTACCATCAGGTTGCTTGATACGGTCTCCAAGACAAGCGTATGGGTGGTTCATAACATCGTCCATGGTCACAATTTTAACATTGTAGCCTTTCTGCCTCTTGAGGGCAGCTAATCGACGCAATGAATGTTTCAATTCTGGTGTAGTGACAATTAAATAGGGATATGTCATTTGTTCCAGTTCCCCTCCATCATGGGCGATTGTGTCGTTTGAAATGTTTCCAGGATCAGGAGGTTCTAGCCCTCCATTCAACTCGTTGCCAGAAATAAGCCCGTTGGGATCCAACGGGTTCATGTTGATGTCTGTAGGAGCATTGAACAACACATTGTCGGGATTGGCCACCATGCTTCGGGTCAGGGCGTAACCTTCCTGCCTTAATGTGGTATCCTTTCGGATAATCGGATACATGGCAGGGGTGTCATTCAGATCGTAGCTCAACACGAGCCTGACTGTACCTGATTTCCTTAGTTGGTGTGTCTTGATGTTGCCCATAACACGGTGCTTGTATGACAAAGGCATGACAGCGACCGTCACAATATGGTTCTCGCCCGCAAGGAAGCCCTCGTCAACCACCCATGCGTTTTGGGACGGATAATAACTGTTTGAGTTATAGACGTTGTTGTCTGGCGGAGTGATGACAATGGGCGTGGTGTCGTTCATCAACCGTGCTAGCTGGCAGGGATATACCAGATAACTGCTTAAATTGCTGATCATGTTGTTCTGCAAGGTAGCGGTCACGGTGAAGTTGGTCGCGTTGTAAGGCACCGAGAATTTGATGTAGTCAACGGGAAGGGATGGCTTACCAGGCTCGCCGCCATTGAATAGGCCATCATAGTTGACCGTCGTATAAGTCACACCACCCAAGGTGTCTGTCCCTAAGGTCAAATTATCAAAGTCGTAGGTGGCGTTGTAAATGATGGTATTGACCGCTAGCGATAAAAGCGGGACCAGTGCCATCATCAACAGCGCCACGAGACGTGTTAGTATATTTTTTTTCATGGCACAATGGTTTTACTTGGTCAATATCATCTGCTTGCTGTCAATCAGCTGGCCGTCGGCCACTAGGGCGTACAGGTACATGCCTGCCTTGAGGTCACGGGCGGTAAGGGTCACCTGGCTCTCGCCGCGACCTTGGGCGGGGATGCTCTTGAGTTGCAGGCCCTGCATGTCATAGACATAAATCGTTGCGTTGGCAACGTTCTGGGGTAGGCTGTAGCGGATGACGGTCTCGCTACTCCAGGGGTTGGGGGCGTTCTGGTAGAGCTTGGCAGCACTCAAGCTAGCCTCAAGCTCATTTTGCCCTGCAACAGGAGCCGTCAATGCGGGAGTCTCTTGTTTCTCGCCTTTGACTTCGGCAAGTTCCGCCCGCAGTTCGTTGATGGACTGCACGAGAATGGGTATCAGGCCGATGTAATCGACGTACATGTAACCTGAATTGTCGGTATGCACTAACTCGGGGAATATTTCCTTGACGTTTTGGGCGATGAAGCCGTAACGCTCGCTGTCATTCTGATGGCGGATGGGCTGATTCTTGAGATTATAGGTGACCGCTTCAAGGCCTTCCAATGATTGAAGGATGCCTTTTACTGGCTCAATGTTCTCCTTGAACCGCTCATCGGACTGCACGAACATACCGGTTGAGGTCACATCGCAGTTGAAATGGAAGTCATCAGAAACGGATTTGTCATAATAACCCAAGATCATGTCATTGTTGGGATCCAGTTCTGAGGAGAAATACACGCCATTCTTACCGTGCAAACTCAATTTGTTGGAGTTTGTGTCTCCAAGCTCTCCGATACGGACATAGGTGCTGTCGCCGAATGTGATTCGGCCGCCAGCCCTATGGCCTTCCTTGTTGCCAAAGATTTTGAGCACGGTGACCGTATCAGGGTCATGTTCATTAGGGTTTACGCCGATTTCAGCATGACCATTGTTACGGATGATGAGCTGAGCACTCACTTGGCTGGCGCTTGCCAGCAGGCAGATAACTGCCAAAAAATAATTAATCTTTTTCATGCTACAGAAGTTTATAGTTTTTATAAAAAGGTTGAAATTTGTCGATGAAATCGGCAAAAATGAGTGTTTTTTAGTAAACAGAGAATGTTCCCTCGAATGAAACATTCACGGGAGGATCAAGAGTGATAACGTAGCTGTCATCGGGGAGCGAGGAGACATCAATGGTGTCGTAACTGCCATCGACTCTCGTGGAGATGTACACCATGGATGTCGTGACGGATTTGATCTCCACATCATAATAACTAGCGAAGCCAGTACCGACAATGGTGATTTCTCGCTCATCATTGTCATAATACACGGTAGGTTCAACATCGGGAATAGGTTGTTCACCATGCGTGCCACCTTTAGGTACATGTTCAATACTGATTTGATAAGTATTATCAGCACTTAAACTCAGTGCATTGAATAATACAAAAAGCATGTAAAAAATGACTTTGCGTTTCATAAGTATAAAAGCTAAAAAGATGAAAATTAAACGCAAAGTTAAAGCATTGAGAAGTAATGCAACGAAAAAATCAGTTCATCATTTGTGTATTTAAATAGATGATAATCAGTATATTGTAAAATAAAAAAGTCATCACCCGCAAAAATGGTAATACTTAACTGGAAAAACTGTTGAAATCGTCATTCATATATGACTTAATGAAATCATCAAAGGAAATATCCAGTCCCATTTTTTTATTGATTAATTTAATGCGATAATTGCTGACCGTTCTGACATTAGAATAGCCCATACAAAGTTTAATGACTTGAGGAGGGATGTTCGCACAAAGTAGGCAAAACAGTTGAATATCTTTTTCTGATAGATTGGGAAATTGTTTTTCAATAAAACTTAATATGTTGTTATATTCCCCATTAACTGAAAGCCTCAATTTCTCCCAAAATGAATCTGAAGGATGAATATCAAGAATTTCATTCCTCGCGTCCATGGAACTAAAAACACTCGATAGGGGTATTATCCTTTTCGCCCTTCCCTTATCGTTGATCTTTACTCTGATATCTTGATAGAGCTCATTGATAGCAGACATCCTTATAGCAAAGAGTTCCGAAATAGAATTCTGGTTTTGCTGATAAGAATTCAGTTCCTGCAATGCCAGTTCGAGTTCATTTTTTATAGACATCATTTCTTTCTCATGGTTTTTATAATTGAATCTCAGTAGATATACCAAGATTATTAAAAAGAAACATGCGATTGCTATTACAAAGCAGTAAGTATTATTGAGCTTAAGTAAAGAAAATTTTTGGTTTTCAAGTTGTTTCACATCATAGTCAAATTCGGATTTTGTTATTTCTTTTACATTATTTGTCGAAAGAATACTTGATGACAAGTCTTTGTAAAATGATGTGAAATCAGCATAAGCTTCATATTCATGATTAGCTTTAGCAATCTCAGCTTGCGCTTTATACCAGAGAAGCGAATCCACCTTATCGCTTGGAGCAGGAGTCTGAGATAAAACAAACTGCGCTGAATCCAATTTGTTTAACATCACATAAGAAATGACCGCATAGTAATAAAAGTGCCATTCCATACAATCTTCTCTACCATGATTGAATACATCCATAGCCAACTGATTGGATGACAAGTAATCATCTTGAGATAAGTAAAGACCCGAAAGTTTGGATTTTTCGGTGTATTGTAATGAGGGTTTATAACTCTTAGCAAGACGGATAGCCTCAGTAAAGTAATATTTTGACGAATCAACCGATTTTGTTCCTGTTATAGCACCCAACTTGCTGAGAGTGATAATCAGAAAATTAGAGTCCTTCAGTTGGATAAAGTGTCTTCGCGCTTCATTGAGGCGAATAATCGCAGCACTATCTTGAGAATACTCCTGTTGATAGAGTTCAGCAATTCTAATTTTGCTGTAGCCGAGGTTGAAGTAGTCGGTGGGGGCGGCGGTGGCTTCGGCGTGCTTGTAGTAGAGCATGGCGGAGTCGGGGTGGCCAAGTTCTTCCATGACGGCGCCCTTGTAGATGTAGGCGCGGGTGAGTTTTTCGCGTTCGCCGTCGTGGCGGCGGTAGTAGTTGAGGGCGCGGTTGATGTCGCTGTCGCTGGTGGCGGTGATGTAGTGGATGAGCGCCAAGGCGCTGTCCGGCAGGTCATGCATCAGACTGTCGGCCGCCGCGAGGCGACTGTCATAACGGTACGCTCCGCCACAGCCCGTAACTAACATCACGAGCAATACCAACGCTATATGGAACGAGTACCTCATTAGGCTTTGGCTTTAGGTATTGGACTATGTGCTTTAGATCTTAAGATGATACAAAGGTAATAAAAAATATGCTCGCTGTGCTCGCAGTTTAAAGTTTAAAGATTAAAGGGGGTCGCGGACGGGCTTCGATTAATTCGTGAAATTCGCCGTTAGAAAAAAGAAGACAAGAAACACAATTTATTGATAATCAAAATATTGTGCTTCTTGTTTTCAATGATAAATGTTTGTTGTTTATGTTGTAAAAGGGTTGTTATGGTTGTTTGAAATAATGTGTGCGGATGCTACTCTAAACTGCGAGCGCAGCGAGCATCACTTATTGGGGAGGAGGCGGTTGTCGTTCATGCGGGACATGTATTGCTGGATGAGGGCTTTGAGGAATTGCTCCATGCCTTGTTGTTCGGGTAGTCTGCCGACTAAGTTTTCTTTCAATAGCGGATCAGCCTTGAAACGATAGACGGCGGTGGTCTTCTCACCATCGAACTGGAGCATCAGGTCGCCCTTAACAAGCTGGTAGATACCGCCATTGTAACTGAATGCCCACGTGTTGTCCACATCGCTGCCGAGGAGGTCGTTGCCGAAGGCCAGGTAAGGCTTGTTGTAGCCCAACAGGTGCAGCAGCGTAGGCGTGATGTCGGTCTGCTGGGCGATGGCGCTCTCGTCGAGTCGGGGCTGCAGGGAGCCATCCGGCGTATAGAAGATGATGGGGATGCTGTAGAGGCCCAAATCGGTCTTATAGACGTCATGGCTGCTCTGGTTGGTGTGGTCGGCCACGAGGACGAAGATGGTGTTCTGGTACCACGGCTCACGGCTGGCGCGCTCAAAGAAGCGGCGCAGGGCCAGGTCGGTATAGCGGACGCACTTGTGGATGGGTTGTCCGCCCTCGTTCTTGAGGGAGTCACGGTAACGATCCGGCACGTTATAGGGGTGATGGGACGAGGCAGTAAACACCGTGGCGAGGAAGGGCTGCTTCATCGTGTGGATATTGTCGAGCGTGAACTGCAGGAACGGCTCATCCCAGATGGCCCACTTGCCGTCAAAATCGTCCATTCCACCGTATTTTGGCGACTTGCAGTACTCGTCCAGGCCGTAGTAGCGTTCGTAACCGATGCTGTGGGCATAGGCGCTGAACCCCATCGAGATGTTGTGTCCGCCATGGAAGAAGGCGCTGCTATACCCCTCGCGCCCCAGGATGGAGGAGATGCCATCCACGTCGTTGAGCGAGGCGGGCGTGAGGAAGAAGGGCTCGACCATCATGGGCAGTCCCGAGAGGATCGAGGGCATGGCGTCCATACTGATGCGTCCGTTGGCAAAGCTGTACTTGAACGTCACGGATTGAGTCAGCAGGCTGTCGATAAAGGGCATATAGCCCTTGTAACGGCCGCCGTCCAGGTCAGGATTCAATGAGCCGATGTACTCCTTGCCCATGCTCTCGACGATGAGGATGACGACATTCTTGCCCGGGTGGCTATAGGCGTCCACGACAGGATGGTTGTGGACTGGGCTATAGGTGGCCTCCATCTGTCCCGTGGGCATATAGTCAGGCGTGACAAAGGCTTTCTTGCCCACGCTGCGTATCATCGAGAACGGCGTGTTGAGCACCACCGACGCCTCGACGGGACGATTGACGAACTGGTTGGCGTTGCTGATGGTCATGGGCCTCGTGCCAGCCGTGACGCTGCCGCGGATGCCCACGATGGCCAGGGGAATCATCACCAGCAGGGCAATGAGTTGGGAGAGGTAGTAATGGGAGCCGAAACGATAGACCTCCAGCCGGGGCTTGGTATAGCATCGCCACAGGATGAACACCATCGCCACAAAGGCCAACACCAGATACCAGTGGTTGACAAACTCGGTCAGGATGATGGATGTGATGTTGCCTTCTGCTGAAAATTCGGAGAAGACCGACACCGTCGAGCGGCGCCCGGTGTATTGGAAATAGACCGAATCCATGAGGTTCATCGCCAGG
This sequence comes from uncultured Bacteroidales bacterium, assembly GCA_902776435.1. GTDB lineage: Bacteria > Bacteroidota > Bacteroidia > Bacteroidales > Muribaculaceae > Sodaliphilus. The sequence goes on from CACYQB010000028.1 coordinate 7,472, forward strand.
CCCACGGCATTGGTGATGACAAAGAGCCATTTCAAGCCTTTGTGGAAACCTGGCCGCTCCTTGATGTGGAAGGGCAGCAGCATGAGCACCAGGTACAGCGCATTGATATATAGCAGCGCCGACGTGTCAAACACCAGTGCGCCATGCATCATGCTCTTGAACAGCGGCCATGACATGTAGGGTGCGAAGGTGGACCAATTCTCGGCAAAGAAGACCACCCGTGAGAGCATGAACACAAGATAGGCCACCAGCATGTTGAGCAAGGCGGCCCCGATATTACTATGGATGAGTTTCTTCCACATCAGAATAGACGATGATTATGACGGGTTCATCATGGCCAGCATCTGGTCGATGGTATCGCGGTTGTTGTTCAGGCGGGGGATCTTGCGCTGGCCACCTAACTTGCCTGTCGAGGCCAACCAGCGGTCGAACAGACCTGCAGGGGCGATGACAAGTTCGGGTAACGCCAGGAAGATGTCGCCCGTGCGCTTGGCGTCGTAGTCGCTGTTCACCTCGCGCAGGTGCTGGTCCAGCAGTTGCATGAACCGCGCTACATCGTCGGGCTTGCGGGCAAACTCGATGAGCCACTGGTGGTGGCCGCGCTCATTGTCGTGGGCATAGACGGGTGCTGCGGTATAGTTGAGCACCTCGGCTCCCGTTTCGCGGGAGGCTGACGTGATGGCCGAGTCGGCATTATGTACCATGAGTTCCTCGCCGAAGGCGTTGATGAAACTGTGGGTGCGGCCCGCAATCTTGATTTTGACGGGATTGAGTTGCTCGATGGTCACCGTGTCGCCGATGCGGTATCTCCACAGGCCGTTGGCGGCAGTGATGATCAGCTCATAGGTGCGGCCTGCCTCGATTTCCCAGATGGGATAGACTTCGGGCGTCTCGCTGTCGCTCTCCTCGACAGGCAGGAACTCATAGAACACGCCCACATCGAGCAGCAGCAACATGGCCTCGGTGTCCCAGTCGCTCTGTACGGCAAAGAAGCCCTCGCTGGCATTATAGGTGTCCAGGAAATGCATCTTGCTCATGTCGCACAGGCCTTCGTATTGCTGCCTGTAAGGCTCAAAGGCGATGCCTCCATGGAAGAAGACCTCAAGATTGGGCCACACTTCATGGATGCAGGATTTGCCAGCCTTGTTGAGCACTTCCTTGATGACCGTCAGGAACCACGAGGGCACACCGCTCAAGTTGGTCACGTTGGCCCCGATACTGGCTTCGACCAGCCGTGGCAGTTTCTCGGTCCAATTCTCCATGAGGGCTATTTGCTTGGACGGGATGCGTATCAGGTTGGCCAGCGGGTTCATGTTCTCGATCAGGTTGGCGCTCAAGTCCCCTACCCTCACCCCGCGCTGCAACTGCAGGTTGTTGGCAAAACTGCCGCCCAGGATAAACGCCTTGCCCGAGAAGATGCGGCTCTCAGGGTTGAGGTTCAGGTAATGGGAAACCACATCGCTGGAGCCATAATAGTGGTTCCACTGGAATGACTCGCGTGTGATGGGGATATACTTGCTGCGGCCGCTCGTGCCCGACGATTGTGCGAAATTGAAACACGGGCCAGGCCATAACTCGCCCTTGGCGCCCTTGACCATACGCATGATGTAGGGCTCCAGCCCCTCGTAGGAAAACAGGGGCAGTCGTGACGCAAACTGCTTGTAGGTCCTGATGGTCGAGAAGTCATATTTGCGGCCAAAGCGCGTCAGCGACGCCTTCTCGATGAGCCTTACCAGCTCGCCCTGCTGTACTGCGTCGGCATGGTCAATGTATCGCACTTGCTGTTGCAGGCGCGACAGGAAATGATTGCGGACAAGGGGAGTGAAGTCAAACATATCCGCAAAAGTAGTAATAAACCATGAAACAAGAGAAACCTATGGGCGAAAAATCGTGGAAATATGCGTGTTTGTCTATGTGAATCCTGCTCTGGCCTGCTGCAACGGCAACTGCCCGATAGATGTGGGCCTGATGGCATAGAATATGCAGGTTCATGGGTGTTTAGTCGATTATTTATGAATATTTGTCTAAAAAATTTGCGGCAAATAATCATTGAGACTAACTTTGAGGCAACAAACAATTAGTAACAACTTAAAACATACGCACTATGAAACGTTTTATCTTAATAATGGTGGCAATGCTGACCTTAGGTTCGGCCGCCAACGCGATGAGTTACAAGTCGGCCCGTGACAAGGCGTTCTTCCTGACCGACAAGATGGCCTACGAACTTGCTTTGAGCGATGACCAGTATAATGCCGTATTTGAAATCAACATGGACTACATCATGTGTCTTGAAGTGTATGATGACATCTTCGGCACCTTCTGGACCCGTCGTAACAACGAGTTGAAGTTTGTGCTCTCTCCCATCCAGTACCAGTATTACATGCAGATGGAGTACTTCTATCGTCCCGTTTCGTGGCAGAACAAGAAGTTTGTGTTCACCGTCTATGACCGTTATCCCAAGGATCGCTTCTTCCGTGCAGCTCCTCCTGGATACCAGGTTTATAAGGGCTCGAACCGCTACTTTGACCACAGTGCATACAACGGACGCACCTTTGGCGCTCCCGATAGCAAGTCTCAGCCCAAGCCCGGCATGGGTTCAAAGAGCCAGCCTGGCAGCAAGAGCCAGCCCGGCCTGACCAAGCGTCAGGCGGTCAACCAGGGCAAGCATATGATGAATCAGCCGCCCCGCCGATAGTTTTTATAGGATGATTCAATATATTTAAACCAAGAGGAAGGTTAATTATTCAACGGCCTTCCTCTTCATTTTGCTATTTATCTATTGGGATTACCTCTTGAGCTCGAAGCCCACCATCACGTCCTCGTAGTTGTCCATAAGTGTGGACAAAGCCTTGATGGTGGAACTGTCGCTGAAGTTGCCTACCAGGGTGAACAACGAGATCAGTTTGTCGGCGTCAAAGGTGATGTGTAGCTTGTTTTTGCCGTCGCGCTTGAGCCTAGCATTGACGGGCACACCATGCCACTTGATGCTGATCTTGTCCACATCAGGATTATAGTTATAGGTGCCCTTGATGCTCTTGCCCAGCAGTTTGATGGCACAGGTGCCGTCCTGGTTAAAGGTGAACTGAGGTTTAGCCTTGTTCAAGCCAATCTTCTTGAAGGCATCCTTGAGTTTCTTCTTGAGTTTCCCCTTGGCAATGGGCTTGCCGATGCCGGCGAGCAGATTCTTGCCGCTCACGTCAACGCTGGGACCCTTGTAGGTCCAGTCGCCCTGGATGAGCGCATTGATTTGGCGGGTCTCACGGGCGATGTCGTCTTCGGTTATGGTAAATACCTGGTCGGGATGCAGCCTGTCGGCAGCAGCGTTCTTCTTGGAAGCGCATGAAGTCACAAGTAATAATGCGCATAAAATTGTAGCTATCCGTCTCATAATCATCAATTTTTTTGGCAAAGTTAACTCAAAATGAGAAAAAGACCTAAGAAATAGCCTCCCAAAAGAAAAAAAATAGTAATTTTGCATCTTGCGTTATAGTGGCGCAGATTGAATTAACGTCGATATTATTTAGAGAACTATTAATTGAATAAAGAATATGGTAGTAGGTTACGGTGGCCGCAAGATTATCATGGAGAATGATGATACGTCCTATTATGGACGCATCCTTATCAAGGCGCTTGCTGTCAATTATCCCGACAATTATTATATCCTCTATTCTCCTGAAAAAGAGCATAACAAGCGCTTGACGCCTATCTTTAACGAGGATAGCGTGCGCGTGAAGTTTCCCCGCAACCACATTCACAACCATGAGCGCTGGTACACGGGAACAGGTATCGTCCGTTCGGCCAAGGGACATGGCGTGAACACATTCCACGGCATTGATGACGGTATTGCATCAGGGTTCAAGGGCAGCAGTTTCCCCACGGTCTTTACGATGCTTGACCCGCTCTACAAGAATGCACACGGTTGGATTTCGCGTATGCTCATGCAGCGCCGTGCCCGCAAGGCTTGCAAGATTGCCAAGCGCGTGATTGCCTTGAACGAGGTTGACCGCCAGATTATCATTGACCACTATCACGTGTCGCCCGATAACGTGGAGGTTGTGCACCCTTGCTTCTTTGACGGGTGTGACCAATCAGTGCCCGAGAACATGTATGACATCCTTCGCGGCAAGTATCACCTTCCCGAGAAGTTTGTCCTCTACAAGGGCCGTCTGAATAGCGAGGACAATTTGAAGGAGGCGATGCAGCTCGTGCATGAACTGCGCGACCGCAAGATTTCGATTGTGATGTTAGGTTACCGTACTGACCATTTTGACCATGTCATTAAGGAACAGGCCCATGAACTGCACATGTTCCACCGCTTCAAACAGGTGGATAAAGTGCACCATGCCGACTTGACTGCTGTCGCCAAGATGGCTCAGGCCGTTATCATCCCCAACACCGATCGCATGCGTGACAACTTCAAGTTGCTCAATGCCCAGCGTACTGGCGCTGTAGTCATCTGCAAGGACAGCCCGAAGGCTCGCGAATTTGGCGGTGATGGCGTCCTTTACTTTAATGATTTCCATGAAGGAGCCGAGTTGCTGAGTGATGTGCTTGAGGATGAGAACAAGAAAGCTGCCTTGCTCAAGGCCGGCCAGGAGAACTCAGAGCGTTTCACCGGCAAAATCTTAGCCGATCACATGATTCACATCTATCGCTCGGTACTGATGCACCGCAGGCTCTACGAGTAAAATTTGGTGGGCTATTTAGTAAAAGAATAAAGGCAATGGGTTATTGAATCCGTTGCCTTTTAACTTTAGTGTTGAGCGGGGAATTACAGTTTGTCGGTGCCCCAAAGGAGTTTCTGCCGCAATGTGCTGGCGAAGTTGTTGGTCGTGCGCTGGATTACGCGGGCGCAATAGGGAGCGCGGCCGATGGTCAGCGTTGAGCCTGTGGGACAGAGCGTAACCTCGCCATCAATACTGACCTCGTATTGCGGTGCGCGCGAGTGGGTACAAATGACAATCTCGCTGTCGTCGCGCACCACGAGAGGCCGCATGGTCAGCGAGTGGGCCGAGATGGGCGACAGCACCAGGCACGAGGTCGTGGGCTCCAGGATGGGGCCGCCGACGCTCAGGTTGTAGGCTGTCGAACCTGTCGGTGTGCTCACGATGAGTCCGTCACCACGGTAGGTCGTGAGTTCGCGTCCCCTCAACAGGGTCTGCATGTCGAGCATCGATGAGGTGTCGTGGCGCAGGACGGCAATCTCGTTGAGCGCCCAGGGATGCTCAATCGTCACGGCATCGCACGATGCCTGTAGCATGGTGCGTTCCTCGATACGGTAATTTCCTGCCAGCACGTCGTCAATCAGGTCGCTCTTCTCGTCAAGATTGCCTGCCGTAAGGTAGCCCAAGTGGCCCAAATTTATACCCAAGATGGGCATCCCCTGTCGTGACACCCACATGGCCGTGGTGAGGAATGTGCCGTCACCGCCCAGGGACAGGGCCATATCTGCATCGGGCACCTGGGTGGCCTCAAAGGTGGGCAGATTGATATCTTGCTCACGGCTCAGGTACTGCATGTATTCTTTCTCGACAGCCACATTGATGCCATGCTGCCGCAGGTGCTCGAGCAGTCCGAGCACGGTGTTGACATTACCTTGCTGATAGGTATTACCGAATATCACCAGTCGTTTCATCGTGGCAAATTTAGTGACTTTATTTCATTGGCAATGAAAAAGAAGCGAAAAATGTGCACTCAGTTCAAGGCTGCAATCAGTTTGTGCGCTTTGTCGGGACCGATGACGGCGGCAAGGTCGGCCTCGCTAGCCTCCTTGATGCGCTTGAGTGACTTGAAGTGCTTGAGCAGCAGTGAGCGAGTCTTGGGTCCGATGCCCGGCACGTCGTCGAGGGCGCTGTGTATTTGCCCCTTGCTGCGTTGCTTGCGGTGGAAGGTGATGGCAAATCGGTGGGCCTCGTCACGCAGGCGCTGGATGACGTGTAGCGTTTCGCTGTTTTTGTCGATATACATGGGTACACTGTCACCGGGGAAAAAGACTTCGTTGAGGCGCTTGGCAATGCCCACGACGGTAATCTGGCCATGAAGGCCAATCTCGTCGAGCGCTTCAAGTGCCGATGTGACCTGTCCTTTGCCGCCATCGACGATGAGCAGTTGGGGCAGTTCCTGACCCTCCTGGACCAGGCGGCTGTAACGTCGGGAAATGACCTCGCGCATCGAGGCGAAATCGTCAGCACCTTCGACAGTCTTGATGTTGAAGTGGCGGTATTCTTTCTTGGCAGGCTTGGCATTGCGGAATACCACACAAGACGCTACTGGGCTCGTTCCGCTGATGTTGCTGTTGTCAAAGCACTCGATGTGGCGAGGCAAGACCGTCATGCGCAGGTCTCGCTGCATGGTCGTCAAGGTGCGTGTTGTGCGCTGTTCGGGGTTGAGTTTTTCCATCATGCGCAGGCGGTCAGTGCGATGCTGTGTGGCGTTCTTGATGGCGATATCAAGCAGTTTTTTCTTGTCGCCACGCTGTGGAATCGTGAACGACAGGCCTGAGAACTCCACATCGGGGATAACGTTGACGACGGCCTCGCTCACGTGGTCGTTGATATAGGTCGCGGCAAAACGCTTGTGGATTTCGGCCACAGCCATCGACATGAGTTCAGCATCACTCTCGTCGTGGGTTGACAAGCGGTACTCCAAGGTGAATGAATGCACCACTGCCCCACCCCTCATGTGCATGAAGTTGACGTAGGCGGCATCCTCGTCCCTCAGGAGGCCGAAGATGTCGATGTTGTGAATCGTCGGGCTGACGATGACCGACCGCCTCCTGACGTGTTCCAGCAGTTTATAGCGCCGCTTGATAATCTCGGCTTCTTCAAAACGCAGTTCGCTTGCCAATTGCTGCATTTGTTGCATCAGCACATCCATCAGCACGTGGGTGTCACCGTTCAATATCTGCTTGATTTCGCTGATGTATTCACCGTATTGCTCGGGCGACACCAGGCCCTGGCAACACCCTTCACAGCGGTGGATGTGGTATTGCAGGCACAGGCGGTGCTTGAGGTTGTCGATTGTTTCACGTGAAACAATCAGGCGGCAGGTACGCAGCGGGTATATCTGCCGAATGGTGTCAATGAGCACTTTAGCGACCTCGGCCTTAGGGTACGGGCCGTAAAAGCGGTCCCCTTTGGCGCGGTTCTCACGGGTGATGTACACGCGCGGATACAAGTCACCCGATACGCAGATCCAGGGATAGCTCTTGTCATCCTTGAGCAGGACGTTGTAGCGTGGCTGGTATTCCTTGATGAGTGCGTTCTCGAGGTCGAGGGCTTCTTCCTCGGTGTTGACAACGGTGTATTCCAGGTCAGCGATGTTGCGCACGAGCATGGTGGTACGCACCGACGCGTGTTCGCGGTTGAAGTAGGAATTGACGCGGCGTTTCAGGTTCTTGGCTTTGCCCACATAGATGATGGTGCCCTCCCGATTGAGGTAGCGGTACACGCCAGGGTCATCGGGGAGCAACGATAGCTTGAGTTTCAGGCCTTCGGTCATCGTTGGGGCAGTCCTGTCTCGGTTTACGTCTTTCGCGTCTGTTTCAGAAGGTGAACAGTGATGTCACTTCAACATCGGGCGGGAATACATCGCGTCCGTGCAGGTCAGCCAGGTCACAGATGAAGTTGATGTAAATCTTCCTGGGATTCATCGACTTCACGAGCTCATAGGCGGCAAGCATGGTGCCTCCGGTAGCCAGAAGGTCGTCATGGATGACCACGATGTCGTCGGGAGTGATGGCATCCTTGTGAATCTCGATGGTATCGGTGCCATACTCCTTGGTATAGGACTTCTGGATGACTTCAGCGGGCAATTTGCCGGGTTTGCGCAGGGGGACAAAACCTGCATTCAGTTGGGTGGCGAGGATGGCGCCCCCGATGAATCCGCGGGCCTCGATGCCTACGACCTTGGTCACGCCGGCATCACGGTACATGTCGGTCAGGGCGCGTGTCATGATTTGCAGGGCCTCGGGGTCCTTGAATGCGGTGGTCAAGTCCTTGAACTGGATACCAGGAACAGGAAAATCAGGTACGTTGCGTACCACGCTTTTTACGCTTTCTAATTCTTTGTTATTCATTTGTATATCAATGGTTTATGTTTAAATTGTTTCACGTGGAACAAATCATCTGCCCAACAATACGAGCAGGATGTTGATGTCGCTGGGAGAGACGCCAGGGATGCGTGAGGCCTGGCCTACTGTTTCGGGGTCTATGGCCTGCAGTTTTTGGCGGGCCTCGGTCGAAATCTGGTGGATTTGCGAGTAGTCAAATTTGCCTTTCAGCGTCACGTTGTCGAGCCGTGCAACGCGGTCGGCAATAAGTGTCTCGCGCTCGATGTAGCCTCGGTACTTGATAGAGATTTCGGTCGCCTCGATGATTTCGTCTCGCCGTTCGGCCTCCAGTTTGTCGATTTGTGCCTGCAGTTCGGGCAATGCCTCGGCGAGGATGGCCATGCTTAATTGAGGACGCAACAGCAGGTCGTGGAGTCGCTGGCCTTGAGTCAAGGGCTGCATGCCGTTGGCTTCGAGCGTGGGGTTGATCAGTGCGGTCTTGACGGTGTAGTTGCGGCAGAAGTCAGTGAGCCGATCGATTTGGTCGCGCTTCGAGCGCATCAATTCGTAGCGTTCGCTGGTGGCCAATCCGAGTTGGTAACTGCGTTCGGTCAGACGCATGTCGGCATCGTCCTGGCGCAACAGGATGCGGTGCTCGGCGCGTGAGGTGAACATGCGGTAAGGTTCGTCCACACCACAGGTCACCAGGTCGTCAATCAGCACGCCGATGTAGGCCTCGTTGCGTGCCAGGGTGAACGGTTCGCCGCCCGTCACGTTCTGGTGGGCGTTGATGCCGGCAATCAGTCCCTGCCCTGCTGCTTCCTCGTAGCCTGTAGTGCCATTGACCTGACCGGCAAGGAACAGGTTCTTCACCAACTTTGACTCGAGCGTGTGGGTGAGCTGCGTGGGGTCAAAGAAGTCGTATTCGATGGCGTATCCGGGACGGTACGCATGCACGTTGCGCAAGGCAGGAATTTGTCGCAGTGCTTCGAATTGGACTTCCCAAGGAAGTGACGACGAGAAACCGTTGAGGTACATTTCGTGAGTCGTTTCGCCTTCTGGTTCGATGAAAAGCTGATGGGAAGTCTTGTCGGCAAACGTCACAATTTTGGTCTCAATGCTGGGGCAATAACGGGGACCGATACTGGTGATCTGGCCATTATAGAGCGGAGATTGAGGCAGACCTTTGCGCAGGATTTCGTGCACCTGTTCGTTAGTGTGCACGATCCAGCAGGGGCGTTGCGCAAGGTTGGAAGTCACACCGGGCAGGAACGAGAAGTGATGGAAATCGTGTTCTCCTTCTTGCTTGATGCACTGTGAAAAATCAATGGTGCGTTCGTCAAGTCGTGGTGGTGTGCCGGTTTTCATGCGGCCAACTTTGAAACCGAGCGCCGCCAGTTGCTCGGTGATGCCTCTTGCGGGAGGTTCTGAAACGCGCCCGCCAGGGGTCTGAACCTGTCCCACATGCATCAGTCCGTTCAGGAAAGTTCCGGCGGTGAGGATGACGGCGCGCGCGTTAAACGTCATGCCGAGGGCGGTTTTAACACCCTTCACTACCCCACCCTCGATGACGAATTCATCGACTGAATCCTGCCACAGATACAGGTTAGGTGTATTTTCGAGCACTTTTCGCCACTCGATGATGAACTGTTGGCGGTCGCTCTGTGAGCGCGGGCTCCACATGGCGGGGCCCTTGCTGCGGTTGAGCATCCTGAACTGGATGCTGCAACGGTCGGTCACGATACCCATCTGGCCACCCATTGCGTCGATTTCACGCACAATCTGCCCCTTGGCGATACCGCCAACGGCTGGGTTGCAACTCATCTGGGCAATCTTGTTCATGTCGATGGTGATGAGCAGGGTGTGTGATCCCAATCGGGCCGCTGCACAAGCAGCCTCACAACCGGCATGGCCGGCTCCCACCGCTATCACATCATAGTCGTGCCTCATTTCTTGAATACGTTATCGGGAAGAATGGCCAGTGCGGCATTCTCGTGTTGTTCCATGATTTCACGTTCTCCAGGCCCCTTGTCGTTGATGCCGCACAGGTGCAGCACACCATGAATGATGACGCGCATAAGCTCTGTCTCATAGTCGGCATTTAGCATCTCGGCATTGGAGCGTACCGTGTCGAGCGAGATGACCATGTCGCCGGCTATGTGCCGTGAATTGGTGTAGTCAAAGGTAATGATGTCGGTATAGTAGTCGTGACCCAGAAATTGGCGGTTGGTCTCCAGGATGTATTCATCGTCACAGAAGACGTAGGTCAAGCATCCCACCCGTTGCTGGTGTCGTTCGGCCACCGCCACAATCCAGTCGAACACTGCTGCCTGATCGAAGGACGGCATTTCGACATTACCTTGTAACATGTAGTTGATTTCGGTCATTGATTTGATGCTTCTTGAAAAACGGGAGACAAAGATAACACAAAAATTTCAGAAACAAGAAAAATCCTGCAAGAATTGCCCCATGGAGGGCTTATATTGCCGGATTGATGCAGTAGCCCCCTTTCATGGGGCGTTTCTCTCCCCTACTCGATTTTTCTGACCAAATTGCAAAAATGGCTAAAATCGTTGAAAAACAGCAAGAAAACGCATTTTAACCCCTTGAGAATCGAAAATTTCGCCGCGCCCGTGGACTTATAGGTGAATTTTTAAAGAAAATTGGCATAAAATTTGCATATATGATGATAAATCTATACCTTTGAGGAAATCTTATTTAACCTCTCTAGAATGCACATCAGGAAATGACAGAATATTTAGTAACATTTAAAAATATAAGATTATGATTGATTATTTTAGTTCCAACCTCTGGCTCATTTGGGTTATCATTAGCATCCTCTGCTTGATACTTGAGCTTTCCTCAGGAGATTTTTTCATTCTGTGTTTCGCAATCGGTGCCGCTGTCAGTGCGATTTTAGCAGGATGTGGTGCCAGCCTCACTGTCCAGATTATCGTGTTTGCCATTGTTTCGGCATTGAGCCTGCTGCTTGTGCGTCCAGCATTGATCAAAAAGATTCACAAGCCTAACAAGGTGCGCTTGAGCAATGCCGAGGCTATGATTGGTCAGACTGGACGCGTCAGCGAGTCTATTGAGGCTAATGGTTATGGCCGTGTTGCTATCGATGGTGATGACTGGAAGGCCCGTAGTGCCGACGGTAGTCCCATTGACAAGGACACCCGCGTGCGCGTAGTCAAGATGGACAGCATCATTCTCACGGTTAAGCCCATCGATTAAGGGCATTACTGAATTCTCTCTATCATTGAATTCATCTAATTCTGAATTTCGTTAAACACAAAATTTATATAGATATGACACCTGTAACAATTTTTATGATCGTCGTCATCTTGTTGGCGCTCATATTGGTCAAGAGCTCACTCGTGATTATTCCCCAAAGCGAGACCAAGATTATCGAGCGATTAGGTAAATATTATGCCACGCTCAAGCCGGGCATTAACCTGATCATTCCGTTCATTGACCGTCCCAAGACTATTATTGCCTATGAGCACGGTCGTTACCGCACCACCAATTCCATCGACCTGCGTGAACAAGTCTATGACTTTGACAAGCAGAATGTGATTACTAAGGATAACGTCTTGACTCAGATCAACGCATTGCTCTATTTCCAGATCGTGGATCCCTTCAAGGCTGTTTATGAGATTAATAACCTGCCCAACGCAATCGAGAAGCTCACGCAGACCACATTGCGTAACATCATCGGTGAACTCGAGCTGGACCAGACCTTGACCTCTCGTGACACCATCAACTCCAAGTTGCGTGCCGTCCTTGACGATGCTACCAACAAATGGGGTATCAAGGTGAACCGCGTGGAATTGCAGGACATCCAGCCGCCTCAAACCGTGCTTCAGGCCATGGAGAAGCAGATGCAGGCCGAGCGTAACAAGCGAGCCACTATCTTGACCAGTGAAGGTCAGAAGCAGGCTGCCATCCTCCAGTCCGAGGGTCAAAAAACGGCTCGTATCAATCAGGCCGAAGCCGACAAGCAGACCGAGATCCTGCGTGCCGAAGGTGAGGCCCAGGCACGTATCCGCAAGGCTGAGGCCGAGGCTATCGCTATCGACAAGATTACCCAGGCTGTGGGCCAGAGCACCAATCCTGCTAACTACCTGTTGGCTCAAAAGTATATCCAGATGCTCGACACGGTAGCCAGCGGTGATAAGACCAAGACCGTTTATCTGCCCTATGAGGCCACTAACCTGTTAGGTTCTATCGGTGGCATCAAGGAACTCTTTGGCGGCGAAGCAAAGAAAGAGTGACAGGGTAGGGGAGAATAACTGAATTTTTAGTATCTTTGTGGCTATTGAGGATGTATGTTAATCCTCAATAGCCTAGTTTACAGATGATTAACGTTTTTCATATTGTTTCCAATAAGCATTGGACCGGCGCTGAGCAGTACACCTATGACCTGGTGGAACGGTTGCGCAACGACCCTGAATTCTATGTTGAAGTCGTGTGTCGCAAGCATCCCAATGTGCTCAAACAATACCGCCGTCTGGAAATCCCTATTTCCATCCTGCCTCTCAAGGGCGTGACCGACATTGACTCGCCCGTGCGTTTTGCGCGCCTGTTGCGCAAGGGGCAGAACATCATCCATGTCCACAGTTTCAAGGATGCCTTCATGGCGGTGATGGCGCGCCGCATCAGCGAGAACCGTGACACCCGTGTAGTGGTGAGCGTCCATGGTGTTTATAAGCCCAAGAAGAACTACATGTACACCAAGTTGTACAAGTCTATCGACTGCTTCGTCTTCTCGTCCGAGATGGCCCGCGAAGCCTTCCTGGGCAAGGCCAAGAAACAATATGCCGACCGTGCCGTTGTCCTCCGCGATAGCGTGTGTGACAGCCAGATTGGAACCAAGGTTCCTGACCTCAGGCGTGAATTGGGACTGGACAGCCATCAGGCCCTCATTATGTATCATGGCAAACTGGCCGTGGAAAAAGGCTTAGATGTCCTTCTGAGCGCGTTAACACATGTGGATAAGACCAAGTACCACCTGGCCATTATCGGCGAAGGACAGCCCAAATATAAGGCTAAAATCAAGGGTTATATCGTTGCCAATGGACTTGTCCACAACGTGTCGCTCTTGGGCTTCCGCGACAACATCCTGGAATATCTGCGGCAGGCCGACTTCGGTATCCTGCCGTCAATCCAGCCTGAGGCATTGGGTATCAGCAACTTAGAGTACATGATGGCGGGAAAGGCCCATATCTGCAGCAACAATGGCGCCCAGCCCGAGTATGTGCATGACGGCGTGAACGGTATCCTTGTGCCCCCGGGAGACGAGCAGACGCTCACCGACGCCATCAACCAACTGCTGAATGATACGGCGACCCGTTCCCGCTTGGGTACCCAGGCGCAGCGTGATTTCCAGGACAATCTCGATTATCCCGCCTTCTACAAGAAGATGACCGACCTCTATAGCAGCCTGCTTGACAAGGCGCCAGTCATCACAATCGAGGATTAGGGTTATAGTAGCCTGTAACGATAAATTGAGATAACGAACAACCGCCGAGGTGAAAGCCCAGGCGGTTGTTATGTAGTAGGGTAGAGTGGGGGAGGCCCCCACTCTGGAAAGACATGTTTACTCGATCACGAACTGATAGAGGGTGCAACGGATGCTCTTGCTAGCGCAGTTACCTGCAGCAATCTGGCGATAAGCACGGCCGATGTACCAGGTCCAGTAGTCGGTGAACTCACCCTGATTGCCGTTAGACAAGGTGTAGGGGAGTTTGCCCGTTACTTTGCCGCTACCATCCACGGCGAACAGGCATACCTCGCGACGCTGTGAACCGCTACTGTTGAACACAGTCTTGCGGATGTTCACCTTGAACCAAGGCGTGCACTCGCCAAATGCAATGGGCGTGCCGACAGGTTCATATTCCTTGGTATCAAGGTTCTGGACGCCATACTGTACCTTGCCGGAGTAGGGCGTTCCGTCAGCCTCATACAGCAGGTTGATGAACTGTACGCGGCACAGCGAGTCGGTGTCCAGTGCGGGACTGAACTCGGGAGCAGGAGTCATCTCGATGGGGATGGGCGCCTTGTTCAGGTCATGCACATACAGGCAATAGCGCTTGCCGGCCACGACGTTCACATTCTGGTCAAAGACAACAGGATACTCATAAATGGGTTCTCCCTCGGGTGTTTCACCCACCTTCACTCTGCGGTGCAGCTTGATGTTCACATTACCGGCATCCACAGCATAGTAGCGGTTGGTGCCACCCGACGGTACCGTATTGAAGGTAGCCAGGAAGGTCGCTCCGTCATTGCCGTACTCTACACCATTGATGTCGATGTAGTACATATAATTGGCTGCTCCAGCGGTGACTGGCTCATAGTAGCCTATCTGGATGTATGCCTTTGCAGACTCGTCAACGGGCTCAGCCATGTAGGAGACGTCCTTTTTGTCACAGGAGCCCATCGTCACTGCCACCAGCAGCAATAATGCTATATATTTGAAATATTTCATAATCTATCGGATTTTAATATCATTAATAAATTATCTTGATGTAGGCATATCACCGGGATAGCAGAACCACATGATGGAGCACTGGTAATCAAGCTCTTGGCCTCCAATGGGCAACAGAGCATCGAGGTTGGTCTTGTTCCACATGTACTCGGAGTTGTAACGCGGGCGCAGGCGGAAGCAAGGCGAACCGTTGTTGTCCTTGTTAAAGGCGCTCTTGCGACCCTGTACCTGAGCGGGTTGTAGCCAGAATCCCTTGTAAACCTTGGTAGGATCCTCATCGCGTTTCTGGTCAAGTGTCGTCTTGTCCCAGCCATTGAGGTACTTGGGATAATCGCCAGTGTACTGGATGTCATAGAAGTACTTGCGCAGGTCAACCCATGCCTCGGGAGCGCCCCAAGGATAGAGGGCGAGGTACTTCTGCATCATGATGTGTGAGAGCGAGAAGTCGCTCTGTGACAGACCACCCACGTAGGGACCATTCAGGTATTCCTGTGCCAGGGTGTTGAAGGTGGCCTTGGTCACGCGGTCACCTTGACGGTAGTTGCCGTTCAGGGTGCCAGGAACGATATAGCTTGCGGTGAAGTCCATATCGGCTGCCATGGCCTGTTTCCAAACCTCAAAGGCATCGGCCTTGCTGCCATACTTGAACTGTATCTCGGCTACGTCAAACAGCAGCTCGGCATAGGTAGCCATGATGTAAGGAGCGTTGTCGTAGTAGAGCCAGTGGCCAGCACCGTCATAGGTGGTGTTGCTGGTTGCATTGCGGCCCCAGAACGAGGGAGCAGTGCCGATGGGGCCAGTAGCACCCGTAAAGCCTGAACCCACATAATAGAGGCTGCGGAGCACCTCGCGGTCGGCGATAGTAGCATAGTTGCTGCTGTCGGTCGTAGCCAGCTTCACAAGGCGGCGCGGGTCGAAGTGACCGGCATCGGGCAGCGTGTCGCTGGTGATCTGCTTGTCGAGCAACTGGTAGGGATAGTGCTGCTTGTTCAGGGGCAGGGTATCCTCGGTCTGGATATAGTTGCCCTGCTCGTCATACTTGCGGATGGTACCCGTGAACAGCTGCACGGCGTAGTCGTGCTGGAAGTAGCTGTAAACAAGGTTGCCACGGTAGGTTCCCCAGAAGTTGTTGTAGCCGCTCTCGGCAGCATCGGCGCCACCACCGGCAATCTTCAGCGTAGCATTGTCATCGTTGCTGGCAAAAGACTTGTGGAAGGCGTCCATGAACTCAGCAAAGTATTTCTCCTGGAAGTCCTTCTTGTTGCTCAACGAGGCCAGGTTGCGGACAATAACGGCATAGGCAAATTTGATCCACTTGTCCTTGTCGCCACCATAGATGAAGTCGTTGTTCTTGATGCGGTTACCATAGGCCGAATTATCTTCCATCTGGAGGTACTCGATGGCTTTATAGGCCCACTCGCGCACTTGGGGATAGATGTCATACTGGTAATCATACTCGTGGGAGAGACGTCCTGCCTCAAAGGCTTGCTTCATGGGAGCCTCGCCGTTGATCTTGGTCAACAGGTCCCACGAGAATGCCTTCATTGCCAAGCCGATGCCTGCCAGTGTCCAGTTCTCGGCTGCAACACTCTGGTTGATCATGTTCTCCAGGTTCATACCCTGGTTCCAGTACACCATGCGCCAAGCCTCACCACCGGCATCACTGGCAGCGGTGTAGTAGTGGTTGGCAAAGTTGGTGTAGCTCGAGGTACCCATCATCTGGGTGAGCGGTCCAATGGCACGGATATCCCAGTAAATGCCCTGATAAGCTTGCTGAATACCGGCGAGGTAGAGGTAGCCCTCCACATAGTCGGGGGCGTCGGTGTTCTTGTTCACATCCAGGTAGTCATCACAGGATGTCAGTCCCATAGCCAAGCAAGCCAGCGCACACAATATAATTGATTTGAATGATTTCATATGTTTTTAAGTTTTTAGTTGTTAGTTGTTAGTTTTAAGTATGATATGTATCGCCTGGAATCTTAATGTGATTAGGTAATATTACTTACAACTTAAAACTTACAACTTAAAACTCAATTAATAACTACTTCACGATGATTTCGCAGATCGAAACACGGTTCCAACTCAATTCGTCAAACATGTTGCTGATACCCTGGCCAGCAGCGTTGATGCGGTTGGCAGCGATACCATACTTGTTAACGAGCATGTCCTTCACGCTGGCGGCACGGCCGTTAGCGAGCTTGATGTTGTTCTCCTGGTTGCCCTCGGGCGAAGCATAACCCTTGATGGTGCAGGTTGCCTCGGGATGGCTCTTCAGGTAAGCGGCAACGCGCTCAACGTTGGGACGCTGGTCGGCGCTGACAGCGGTCTTGTTCACGGGGAAGTGAACCAGGACGTTCATGTACTGCTTGCTGTTGTCAACCACCTTGGGAGCGACGTTCTTGGCGGCATTCAGGTCATTCTTGCAGTTGGCCAGGGCGCGGTTAGCGGCGTCGAGGTCGTTCTGCATCTGAGCCAGGCGACCGTTGAAGTTGTTCTCGGCATTAGTGAGTTGTGCGCGCAGGTCATTGATCTGGTCATTCAGGGCCGTCGTGTTCACGTAGGCGGGCTTGGGAGCCTCGTCATTGCTGCCGAAGGTCACGCTCAGACCTACCGAGTAGCTACGCGGAGTGGGCAGCGACCAGCAGTCGTAACCTTCACCACCAGTACCACCGGCAGCAGCCGACAGCGTGTTACCGGCAACGTCGGTACCCGTGTAGTTGGTGATGGTGAACAAGTCGTTGGCCGATGCATAGATGCTGGCATTCTGAACGGTACCCTTGGTCACCTTGTTCAGCCAGCTGTGCGGGAAGATGTAAGCCAGACGCAATTCCTGGCAGCGGATGTAGTTGATCTTGTGCTGGATCCAGTCCTCATCACCACCAGTGTAGGTGTATGAGCCATACTCGCCCAGGTTAACAGCGATGGTGTTCTTGGTGGGATTGTCAGTCTCCTGCTTGCCGTCGTAGAGCACGCCGTCAAATATGACGAAGCCCTTCTCACGCATGTCAACAGACAGCCAGTTCAGACCGGTGCCCAACATGTCGCGCATGGTAGCGTTGACAACGTCGGCATGGTAGCGGCCCTGGAACATGGCACTCAGGCGCCAGTTCTTCACGCTCAATGAGGTGGTGATACCGAAGCGCAGCTTGGGCTCACGATTACCCAGGATGCTCCAGACGGCACTGGTGCGGGGCAGACCGGTGGTCGGGTCAATCAGGATCTGACCAGCCTCGTTGCGCTCATAGGCGCGACCGGTCACGGTGCTGATGGGATGTCCCTTCATCACACCGTTGCGGATGTTACCTGAGTTCCAGGTATATGCATTGTAGAACTCGGTCAGGTTCTCGGGCAGATAAACTACCTCACTGTTGGTGTGGGACATGTTCAAGCCCACATTCCAGCGGACATCCGGGGTGCGGACTACGTCAACATCGACGTGGCCTTCCCAGCCCCACGTGTTAAATGTACCCACGTTCATGTTGTTCAGCACGAAGCCGGTAGCATAACTCATGCGGAAACCAGTCACAATCTGGTCGGCGCAGTGGGTGCGGAACCAGGTGAAGTCGGCATTGATACGGTCATTCCAGAAGCGGGCCTCAACACCAGCCTCGTAGGAGGTGGTCATCTCAGGCTTGAGGTTACGGTTGGGACCGGTGTAGCCATACTTGTAACCGCCACCGGTCAGGCCAGTGGGCTCGAGCTCGGGATCAATCGAGAGCACGGGAGCGTCCTTACCGACCTGGGCGATAGCGCCACGCAGTTTCAGGTAATTGATGAAGCCGATGTGCTTCATGAAGCCCATCTCGCTGAGCACGATTGAAAGCTCGCCAGCGGGATAGAAGTAGCTGTTGTTATTCTTGGGCAGTGTCGAAGACCAGTCGTTACGGAAGCGTCCGGTCAAGAAGATCATATTTCTGAAGCCCAGCTCCAACTGACCTGAGATAGCCTGCACGCGGCGCTTGGTAGAGCGCTTCTTGCTGGTCACGGTGCTCTCGGTACAGTTGTTGATGCTGTAGAAGTCAATCACCTTGAAGTTAGTACCGTAGGACGACAGGCTGGTCACGCCGTTCTCGAGCTGGTGGTAACCGGCCTGGACACCCAGCGAGAACTTATTGTCCATCCAGCTGTTGTTATAGCCAGCGAGGACGTTGAGCGTCGGGTCGTTGGTGTTATACTTGGTGATGTTATAAGTACCACTGTTGTTGCTGTCATCGACACTCTGGTTGGCAGATGAAGTATAGTAGGGGTGAGTACCGGTTTCATAGGTCGAGGTGCTCACGTCCCAACCCATCTGCAAGCGCAGGTAAGTGTGACGGATCGGCGTGAAGTTCAGCGAGAAGGCGCTGATGATACGGTCGGTTTCATCGTGCATCAGGTTCTTCTTCAAGCCGAACAGCGGGTTCAGCAGGTCGGTGTCGGTGTAGAATGCGGGATACTTCATGTGGGCACCATCCTCGGCCAGATATTGGCTCATGTCATCAACGCTGGGCCAGCGATAGCTGTAGCGGACGGGACCATACAGACCACGCAGGGCCTTGTCGTTCTTGGCGTTCACATACTGCATGCTGCCTTCCATCGACAACCACTTGGTGAGCTCGGCGCGGCCAGCCAGCGACAGGTTGGTACGCTTCAGGCTTGTGGTCTTGATAACACCATCCTGGTCAAAGAATGAAGCACTGGCGCGGACAGACATCTTGTCGTTACCAGCCTCCATCGACAGGTTGTGACGATGCATGAAACCGGTTTGCAGCACGGCTGCCGTGTTGTCATAGAACGGCAGGGAGTGATCGTACAGCGAACCGTAGCGGCTGGTGTAGTAGAAGTTGGCAGCACCGTAGGCACCATTGATGTACTTGTCCTGAATCTTGGGCCAACCATAGGCTTTGGACCAGGTGATCTGGTTGCTGTAGGTCACGCGAGCGCGGCCCGAGCGGCCTTTCTTGGTGGTGATGATGATGGCACCGTTAGACGCGTCACTACCATACAGAGCGGCAGCGGCAGCACCCTTCAGCACGGTCATCGACTCGATGTCCTCGGGGTTGAAGTCGTTACCACGTGACGAGTAGTCGGTCGAGCGGGGTGTCAGACCAGCGCTACCACCGTCTTCAACAGCCAGGCCACTGGTGGGGTTGAACGAGGTGTTGTTCATGGGGATACCGTCGATGACGTACAACGGCTGGTTGTTACCACTCAGTGACGTGGCACTGCGCAGCACTACCGTGGTCGAGGCACCAGGGGCACCACCCGAACTAACGACGCTCATACCCGACACACGACCTTGCAGGGCCGAGATAAAGTCGGTGCGGCCCGACTCGATAATGTCT
>CACYQB010000029.1 GCA_902776435.1 uncultured Bacteroidales bacterium
GCAATTGCTATATTGGCTCAAATCAAAACTTTGGCAGCTGATGCTATGTCTCCTCAAGTGTTTAGAGATACCGTTATAGTCCAGGTGCCATCGGACTCCAGCCGCCACAGGGGTACGATCTGTGCTCAATCTATTCCTCCTGATGAAATGCCCAAAGTTTTGTGGGTCGTGGATGGAGTGATCTATGACAATATCGTTGTTGACGCTGAAGATATTTCAGAACCAGCTCAAGTATTAATTGAAAAGACTCTTAGAAAAAACGG
This sequence comes from uncultured Bacteroidales bacterium, assembly GCA_902776435.1. Lineage (GTDB taxonomy): Bacteria > Bacteroidota > Bacteroidia > Bacteroidales > Muribaculaceae > Sodaliphilus. Next base: position 264 of record CACYQB010000029.1, read on the forward strand.
TATAGACTTTGGCAAATTGGAAGGTTTTAATACCCTGCCTGGAAACATTGCCACGTCAGTTTATCCTAATTATGGAAAATTGAACGGGGCCATTATCATAACAACAGAGAATAGTAAATTAAAAAAGAAGAAAGAAGAGTAATCTGAAGAAGGCATAACAAACGATTATGGTATAATTCATGGGCTCACCGATGACCTCGGTGAGCTATTTTTTTGACCAAAGCTATGTCTGTTTTCAGTCTAATGCTTGAAAAGACAATACAAAGTCATCGACAGGGATTGTATGGGGTTCAATCAGTCCAGTCGACATATTCGTGTAAGGGTCATAGACTGTAACCCAATCCTTGTCATTCACAGTGTATTGATATAGATTCCCAACTATGAATGCTTTATCAATCCGCTCATTATTGATACACCTGCAATACATATTGTTTAGATGATTCATTCGACTGGATGCCGTTTCATGAAATCCTCTTTCATGTCAGGCACGAATGTCTGAATTCCGAACACGCCTCCACCGAATTGGAAAACTACGTGGTCATTATAGGGGATAAACATGAGATCTTCGGTGTATTTCTTGATTTCTTTAGGCGTCATGGGGCGATTATAAATGACAAAAGAGTACATGCCAAAACCCACTCGACGAAAACCAATGGTCGCATAGTCCTCATGTGTGGTGTGGGCTTCGATAGAAATACATTCCATATCTTTGAGTCGCTGACGGATGTTGTCAAATTCGCCTTCATCAAGTCCAACGATCTGCATGAGAGAATCTGTATTGGCTGGATCCCAATGGGTAGACCAAATAGAGTCTTTATCATTAGCGAATATGTGAAATCTGGAAACCTTGCCTTTTTCAAATTCTAGTTCCATCCTTTTACCAGGTTCCAGGCTTTGGTTAGCATAGGCGATCAGTTCTCTCATTTCCTGCTCATGCTCATTGCAGTATTCTGCCATGATGTCAGGATTGCAGGGCTTCTCTTTATTGAACGGAGAAAAGATTAAAATCCCCGTCAACACAAGGAGAACACAACCCCATGCAAAGACGATTTTCTCCAATTTGGTTCTCATCTTTACTGACCTGACAAAAACAACCAATGCCCATATTGTGACAGGTAGAATGAGCCACCAAAACAAACCCAAAACTAATGCTACCCCAAAAAGTCCATCATCAACCCTCAGAAGAGTAATGATGATAATACTTGCAAGAATCATAGGCAATAGTTGCCCACTAGTCAAACCAACTTTCTTGAGTGTATCCTTATCGTTTCCCATTTTGTGAAGTCCTGTCTATTATATGAAATATAACGTAAAAACGCTGTCTTTTAGTGTACCGCCCAATCAAAGTAGCTTTGCGAAGTAAAATCGCAAAACCGCTTTGATTTATGATTGACATCCAACAATTGACATCATTGATCTCCGCATTCCGCGTCGAGACCGAGAAATCTGCGATTAAGTGAGAGCATTGCCAAACTTGTTTGAGCATTGCCGAACGTGAGCAGATTATGTAAAGAAAGCATCTCGCCCGAGACCGTCGGCTCCATCCTACAGGCCATCGCCGACCTGCTGGCCACCGCAACAAGCGAGACCGAGTACAACATCATCCGCTTCTGGAAGGAAACGAAAGGCAGTTCCGTTTCCTCTACGACATCCAGCAGCGCAACGTCGATGACCACAGCAACGTCATCCTGCAGCTCATGGCACGCAGCATGGTCGACGGGGCGACCTCGTCGCTCACGCTCGCCATCGGCCCGGCCACCCGCACCCGTACAGGCGTGCTCGCCGCCGAGGACTACATCCGATAATAGGAAAGGTTTTGTACATGATAAAACGCTAAAGGCAAAGTTCGTCTAGAAAAATGGCAATAATGCATCAAAGTTCCTCTAGAAAAGTGTAGGAAAGGTTGTTTTTATGGTATTTTTGGGGAGGTGGATGCGAGGGTGGTGCATCATTGGGACGGTTCTTTGTGATGGGGTCACTTCGTGCAAGATGGGCTGCGCCTTAGCCATTAATGCAAGCATTGTGGCATTCGGCTTGCACCATCTTTCGCTTCGCTTTGGCTATCAAAAGAACGCGTCCCAGCTGATGGCACCCGTGCTGTCAAGAGGGTAAAATAGGGACGGTTCTTTTTGATGTAATTCTTGGGAGTCAAGTAGCGTCTTAAAAAAACAAAAGGAAAGCCAAATGACTTGTAATGAGTCGTTTGGCTTTTCGTTTTCTTTTGTTCCCCAATCATCCAGGCGTTATTACCTGTCGGGGAGACCGTGCCCTAATGACGGCATAATCAAACCGACAGCAAGTCTGGAAAAGAAGCAACGAGGCTGGCACCGAAGAGGTGCTGGTCTCGCCTTTTTTTCGTCTCAATCGCTTTACAATTATTTTGATTATTTCTTATAAACCACTAATTTTGCAGGATATAAAGTATAATTAACCAACTAAATCGATAACGTTATGACGAAGTTTAGCTCATTATTAGCAGTATTATTGTTGATGCTTGTCTCATTCACTGCCAATTCACAGGATTATCCTCGTGGCGATGTGAGCCAAGATGGAAATGTCAGCATCTCAGATGTCACTTGTCTGATCGACTACCTGTTGAGCGGGACATGGCCTGATGAGCCCGTATCTCCTCCCGATGACCACGAGTGGGTTGACCTGGGCCTGCCCAGCGGCACGCTGTGGGCGACGTGCAATGTGGGAGCCAACGCTCCCGAGGAATTTGGCGACTACTTCGCCTGGGGCGAGACTGCTCCCAAGGATTACTATGACTGGAGCAACTACAAGTGGTGTAACGGTGACATGTACACTTTGACGAAGTATTGCAACGACAGTACCTGTGGCTATAACGGCTTTGTTGACAACAAGGACGAGTTGGATCCCGAGGATGATGCGGCATACGTCAACTGGGGTCCCTCGTGGCGCATGCCGACGGTGAATCAGACAGGGGAATTATGCGACTATTGCACTTGGCAGTGGACGCAAGTCAATGGTGTTAACGGGCGGTTGGTTACCGGTCCCAACGGGAACACTTTGTTCCTGCCTGCCGCAGGGCAATGTATTAACAATGGGGAGAACATCGGTGTGGGCATTTGGGGCTGCTCATGGACGCGCACGTTAGGCCCGAATTTCCCGTTCGAAGCTTTCTATCCGGTTTTCGAATCGAATTACATGGACTGGTTTGTCTACGGCCCCCGCGATGTCGGTCACACTGTCCGTGCCGTGCGCGTTCCGTAGAATTTAGCATCCTTGCCCGTTTACTCGTAAACCGCTCATCGGCGGCACGCGAGCTAACTCTATGACATCAATCAATGAGGTCGTATTTTTCCATTTCTTCCAAAAGTGTGCGCACAACGAAACATCGGTCATAGGGATCGGTGATGCCTGTCTCGTTCAGGAACAGATAAACGATGTCATAGCGGTTGCCAGAAGTGGTGTCAAGCATTTCGCCATAGGAGATTCTTGTCCCATCAAAACGCTTCCTAATGTTTCCATAATTGTCCTCCTTCCGTTAATGTGATTCATCATACAGTTTGATTATTTCAAGCAGCCTGTGGGCGGCAAACAGCCGGTCATACGGATCGGCGATGTCCGTCTCTTTGAGCATTACATACACGATGTCAAACCGCCCGCCCAACTGCACATCGAGCATTTCGCCATAGGTGTATCTGGCTTCTTGGTTACTGGTACTCCTGCACATATTGTTTTCAAACCAGCGTGCCACTCGGCTCTGCATTTCCTGCCCGGCATCGCTATTGAGCCACTTGGTATAGGCTTCGTCACGCAGTTTGGCTTTCAGCAACAGGTTTTCGGCCCTGCTTGGCGCAATTAATCTCATCTTATGAACTCCGTTTTAAAGGTTGAACATTCACTTGATTTGCTTATCAGTCATTAATGCGGGGGTATTCCAACCCGTTGTCGGCAAACATTCGCAAACCGCTGATTGCTATCGCTTTTCTTCACATAATGTGAATAAACCTGCCCCACCTTGTCCATAGTGATGTCGCTGCCGATTTTCTCAACCGTTCCGCTTGGGTAGATTACATTGTAGTCGCCACCGTTGTTGTGAATGATGCCGCAGTCCTGCGCCAAGCCATCAATGGTAAGCAGGTCAATGATGATGTGCCTGAATTCACTGTATGACATATCTGCGGGGCGGGCAATGAAATAGGAACGCTCAACAACTTCCGTGAGTTCACTTTTCTTTGCGTCCTTGTGGTTGCCCCCTTCGGGTGCTTCCTGCCAATGACCGACCAACAGATGAACACCCATCTTCTTATCGTTGAGCATCCCACGCAGCTTGCGGTTGCGCAAGATGTTCTCTTTCTTGGTTTTCTCTTTGCGGTAAGCGGAGATGATTGCGAAATCCTTGCTATCCATCTGCTGGAGCAGGCGATTGAACGACCCCTCCAAAATGATGTTGTTGTTCGCAGAGTCAGCATACCCCTTTACCACACACCCGTATTTTTCGGAGTAGCTTTCTGTAAATGCTGACGAAAAGTCCTCAAACGGCAACATCCCGTCAACGTCAATGTTCTCTTGTTTGTATTTATATTTTCGTTCCATAATCAAATCTCAACTTGCTCGCCAACTGCTCGCTCTTGCAGTAGTCCACCAACTGCTCCAGACGGGGCTTGGCACCCGCACCATAGAGGATGCTGCTAATGGCATACTTACGGGCGACGTTCTCAATCTGACCTCCGCTGAAGTCGAAAATCTTGGCCAGATGCCCGGCCTCGGCCTCGGTAAGGTCTTTAATCATCTCTTGCCAAATCTTGGCACGTACTGTGGCATCGGGCGTCTCGAACTTGATTTTGTAGAGGAAGCGACGCTCGAATGCGCTGTCAAGATTACCCTCGAGGTTAGTCGTGGCGATGAGGATGCCGTCAAGGTTCTCCATCTCCTGCAGCAGGATGTTCTGGAGGGTGTTCTCCATCTTGTCCACCGCATACTCGGCACCGCTCTTGCGCTTGCTGATGATGGCATCGGCCTCGTTGAAGAACAGGATGGGCGCCACCTCGCAGCGGTTCACCGCGCCACGGTAGCGTTCAAACAACGCCTTGAGGTTCTTTTCGCTTTCGCCCACCCACTTGCTCTTGATTTGCGGCACATCGACCGTCATAATGGGGCGACCCGTGCGGCGCGCCAACTGATAGACGGTCTCGGTCTTGCCCGTGCCGGGGCCGCCGTAGAACAGGCACGCAAAGCCCTGGCGGAAACCCTGCTGCTGCATCCGCTCGTGAATCTCGCCGTATTTCTCCTGCGAGAGGAACGACGAGAGTTCCACCACCTGCTTCCCGACTTCGGCAGGATAGAACATCTCCTTGGGAGTGAGGTCGGCAGGATTGCGCAAATCGGCAATTCTGACATCGCTGGTCTTGAGATTGAGCTCGCATAACAGGTTGCTCTTGGCCGAACTGGTGAGGCAGAAGGTTGTGGGGTCGGCGATGCCGTCTTCACAGAAGTGTTCGATGAGTTTCTTCTCCATCAATGGATGGTTACCGCTCTGCAGCGCACTGCGCGTCTCGCTGAATTGGCTCTGTCGTGTGAAGAGCAGGCTCAGTTCGCCGCTGCGGATGCGGTTATAGTCCTTATTGACACAGAGGTGGATGAAGAAGAAAAGAATCATCCAGTTGACTCCTCTGAGCTTGAGTGCGCGAAGGCGCTTGACAAACTCCAACTTGGGATTGGCGTCGACAAGGTCCTCGAGTTCCTGCCGCGCCTCATAGAAGGTGGCGGCATCATCAGTCAGGTCGTTGAAGATGCGGTTCACCGCCTCGAAGAATTCAAACACATCGAGCCCCTTAATCCTGGGCAACTCGGGAACCTCGTCATTTTTCAAGGCCTTGAGCACATCACGGGGGACGCCGACACTATCCCCGTCCATTACATCGCGGTAGCGGAGCAGGCGGCGTCGCACCAGCGCGTCAAGGTCCTTTCCGTAACTCAGCACCCGCACATTGCCTATATCGAGATGAGAAGCCAGGTCGTCATAATTGATGCGGTAGGGACCGCAGTTCAGGCAGATAGAAAACAGCACAGCCTGCACAGGGGTCACGCCAAGTCGTGACGACAATAGGGTCAGTTCAGGCTCAGCGCTCTCCAGGAATTCATCATCCAGTTCGCTGTCCTTGGACAATTCCACCACGCGCTCAATGGTTTGCAACAGCGTCAACTCATTGACGTCTTTCTCTTTCTTCTCGGAAATCAGATTTCCGTCCAAATCAATTTTCAAACTAGGAGCGAAGGGTACTCGTCTTCTTGCCATATTTCTGAAATTAAATAGTTATTAAAAGTTTCGATGGGCAAACTTGCCCACTTTCTTTATGGTAACATTGAAAGAAAGAATTCAACAGAAATTTGTTAATATTTATTAATTTTTTTACCTTCGGGTGGCTTTTTTCATGCTCAAAACCTTGTCTTTTGATGCACCGCCCAATCAAAGTAGCTTTGCGAAGTAGAATCGCAAAACCGCTTTGATTATGATTGACATCTAACGACTGACATCGTTGATCTCCACATTCCGCGTCGAGACCAAGAAATAGAGCATTTCACCCAAGGAAAATGGTTCGATATGATTCGTGAAATTTGTGGATATGTTCAATTTATCGGCCGATAGGGCGATTCATAGTTTCAGCGCCAATATGGAAAATGAGGAGGGTTGTTTTGAAGTTGTTTATGGGGTGGTGGTGGATGCGAGGGTGGTGCATCATTGGGACGGTTCTTTGTGATGGCGTCGCTTCGCTTTGGCTATCAAAAGAACGCGTCCCAGCTGATGGCACCCGTGCTTTTAGGGAAAACAGGGACGGTTGTTTTGATGTCGTTTATGGGGTGGTGGCGGATGCGGGGGTGGTGCATCATTGGGACGGTTCTTTGGATGGCGTCGCTTCGCTTTGGCTATCAAAAGAACACGTCCCAGCTGATGGCACCCGTGCTCTCAAGTGGGGAAATAGGGATGGTTGTGATGTAGTTTATGTGAAACTAACGGTGCTCTAAAGTAAAGTTCGTCTAGAAAAATGGCAATATTGCACCATAGTTCCTTTAGAAAAGTGTAATTTTTCGTCGTAAATCATTAGATGAAATTCATTGTGCCTGGCCGTTGGCTTGCTCCCTGTGGGACTAATGCGAACCTTTAACTCGGCGAAGTCAATTACGCGAATTATACTAATTGATATGTTCTGATTGCAAGCGGCGCCGCTGATTCTCCCGCGAGTATTACTCCTCTGTCATTCGACTGAAGGAGCTCTCGCACTTCCGCGATTTCAGCAACTTCAAGCTCTTCGCCCCCCCCAATATTCAAGTATTAGAGAAAGCCTGCGGCTATTTCTTCTGATTCTGGATGTTTATAGGATAAAGGTTTGAGTTTGTTGAATTGTTGGCACGAAAAACCGATTAATCACAAAAGCTGATATATAGCTGTTATATATTTGTAGTCTATAATCTATAAGTCTTGAAAAAATATGAAAAAGTTCAACTCATTTCTCGTTATATCATTGTTGATGTTGTCCTCTTTGATCTCCAATGCACAAGAGTATCTTCGTGGTGATGTGAATTTTGATGGTCAAGTAAGTATATCCGATGTGACCTGCTTAATAGATTATCTGTTAAAGGGCTCTTGGTCTGATGATAGTCACGAGTACGTGGATCTGGGTTTGCCCAGTGGCACGCTGTGGGCAACGTGTAACGTGGGTGCAAGTTACCCAGAGGAATATGGAGACTACTTCGCTTGGGGAGAGACTGCTCCTAAGGAGGAATACAGATTCGAGAACTACAAGTGGTGGTACTTTGACGAGAACGGATATCGGTACATTTCAAAGTACAATACAAGGAGTGAGTTTGGCCCTGTAGACAACCAAACCGAGTTGGAGCCCGAGGACGATGCTGCCTGCGTGAACTGGGGCACATTGTGGCGCATGCCGTCGCTTGATCAGGTCGTTGAACTTGTCAATTCTTGTTCGTGGCAGTGGACACAAAGTAATGGCGTGATTGGCCATTTGGTTACCGGACCCAACGGGAACACCATGTTCTTGCCTGCCGCAGGATACTATGACGGCAGTTCACTTGAGTATGTGGGTACTTACGGCAACTATTGGTCACGCTCGCTTTATTCTTATCTCCCAGACCGCACCTATTGTCTCTACTTCGATTCGCAGTATTGGGACTCAGAAGACATAAGCCGCTACTATGGCCACGTTATTCGTGCTGTGCGGGTATCGCATTAAGAATAAGGACGGTTGTTTTGATGAAGCTTTTGGGGAGGTGGTGGATGCTAGGGTGGTGCATCATTGGGACGGTTCTTTGGATGGCGTCGCTTCGCTTTGGCTATCAAAAGAACGCGTCCCAGCTGATGGCACCCGTGAAATCTGGGAAATGGCTCAAAATCATTCGTGAAATTTGTGGATATGATCCATTTCTTGGCCGTATGGGCGATTCTAAGTTTCGGCGCCAATGATGGTGCCGCTCTGTAGTTTGCCTGTGGGGGCAGTGTGGCGGGGGCTTAGAAGATTTTGTAGGCGACTTTCAGCTGCAGGTTGGGCCAGGCTTTGAGCCACGAGAGGACTTGGGTAATGCCTGCTTCTCGGCCGGATGATTTGATTTCCTTGCCGTTGTTGAGTAAGAATTTGGGCGAACCCCAGAAGATGAGGCCGAGGTCGAGGGCGAAGCTGAGGCGGTGTTGCTGGGCGATGTGCTTGCCGACACCGACTCCAAGGTAGGGCTTTACAACGTTGGTCTTCATCATCACATCGATGTTGCCATTCTCGTCGGCGGTGAAGATGTAGTCACCGAATTTGAGTCCGATGGGGCTGAAGTTGGTGTTGAAGGCGCGGTTGTAGTCTAGAACCTTGTTGTTGGCATCGTGGAGGAAATCGAGGGCACCCTCGTTGGTGTTGCGGAAGTGGAGGAAGTTCTTGCTGCCGAAGTAGAGACCTGCGGTGAAATGGAAACTCTCGTTGGGGAAAGGGTGAACCTCGGCGAGCAGGAATGCGTTCCAGAAGTTGGGCTTGGCGGCGAGCTCTATCTTGTCGGCCATCTGAGCCCTGCGCACGGCATCGTCCTCGACGAGAGCATAGCCTGCGAGTTCTTCGGCGGTGTTGATGGATTTGAACTTGATGTCGCCGAAGTGGAGTCCGGAGTAACCGGTGCGCACGGTAACGAGCCGGTGCACGGGCATGGTGACGTCGATGCCTGAGCCGGCGAGTCCTGTGTGGACGCCGATTGACAGGTGGTTGAACAATCCGTCGGGGGTGTATAGTTTGTCGTTTTTATCCGTTTCGCTTTGAGCGCAGACGTTCATCGCGCTAAGGACAACGGAGAGAATTGCAAGGGTGAATATCTTGATTTTCATAGGGCGCTCTATTTGAAGAATGTTTTATTCGATTTGATGAGGAGGTTGGTGAGTGACTGCGTGAGGGGGCGGAATCCGTAGAGGTAGTCGCTGGTGTAAGGCGTGCCACCGTTGACGATGGCGTGCACATAGTCGTGGCAAGCCATATCCATGGGCATGATGCCGACGGTGCCCTCGTTGTTGAGCAGGTCGTTAATCACCAGCGGGTGCAGATTGGTGGCGTTGGTGATATAGCCACGGGGCGACACCTCGGTGTAGGCTGAGCAGTGGTTCACAATCCAGATGTCCTGGTCGCCCGCCGTTGCTTCACGCGCACTGTGCATCATGTCGATGACAGTTTTCTTCTTTGTCTCCATGCGCTTCTCGGTGGTCGTCTTGTAGTAGTCTTGCTTGTAGAGCGTAGCCTTGATGGAAAGGTCTTCCATATTGTAGATGGCGCATGAACGTTGAGCCACGGGGTCGATTTCTTCGTTGACATCGGGGTCCTCATCGGGCCAGTCGCAGTAGGCGATGGGGTAGTGGAATGCTTCGTTCAGCGGAACGAGGTTGTATCGGCTGAAAATCAATACCTTTCCTCGCATCTCGCCCACGGTGATGTCGGGCCGCCAACTCTCGACAAAGAGGCCGTCATACTTAGGCTTGTCGAGAAGTTCGTGGAGGAGCACAGTCCAGTTTTGCTGACTTTCCATACCATTGTCGGCCTGGATCTTGATGATGAAGAACTCGGAGGGGTGTTTGGCGAGGAACTCCTTCATCCAGTCGAGCGACTCCTCAAACGTCACATTGATTTCGGTGAAACCGTGTGCGAGTCTAAGGATTTGCCGTTCGGCAGGGGTGGTGGCGAGGGTGTCGATTGATACCACTGGGCGCAAGTCGAAGAATCGGATGCCATGGTTCATCTGCTCGTCAAAGGTACAAAGCTGGCTGATTGCGGTGATGTTAGAGACGCTCATCAGCATGGGCTGGTAGAAACCCATTCCGGTCATGGAGTCGTGCGTGCCAGGGATGCTCAGTTTGCACACCTTAGTGTCATCCTTAATCATGGAGAGCCAGTCGGATGGAGGTGTAGCAAGATCGTAGGGGTACTGGATAGTGTCCTGATAGCCTTCTGAGAAGAGGTAGGGCACGTCGAGCGAGTCCTCGGTATAGGCAATCTCCGGGTCGTCGCAACTGCTCAACAATGCCGTAGCCAGTAAGGCTAAAACGATAACGATAAGGTCTCGTTTCATTTCTTTGTCTGTCAGTTTGTTAGTGAGTTCTATGAATTTTCCTATAGAGCCGCATAAGGAGTAGAACCCATTATGACCACCCAACGCAGCCCTCTATTATGGTTGCAAAGTTACTTTTTTTATTCCATATTCGTGTTACCTCTCCCCATTTTTGTCATGGAAAAACCCAAGCCTGAAAGGGAATCGGGCGATAGCCCGAGAAATCAAATAAAAAGTGTCAACCCGTCGGCGGAATTCAACGAGCGCAAATTTAATCTTCTTGGGGGGTGACCAAAGGGAAGGGGCGTTGATGATATTGTGGCGGTGCTCGTTTTTGTTGGCATCGACACCCCCTTATCCAAGAGGAGAACTGAGAATCAGCAGTTTATTTTCATCGCATTTTCACAGTTTTTTTCTGCAATTGGGTGTGTCACAATGAAGTGGCGCACCCAATCACTATCTATTGGCATATCCTATGAGGGCTGATCTGGGACGGTTGCTGTCAAATATTTTTACACTTTTAGGCTTTCTTGCCGATAATCGGCTTTTTTTGTTGAAAAAAGCTTTCCGGGTAGTTATTTTGGGCATATTTTTGTAGCACAGGATGTATTTCTTGAAAAAAGGGACGGTTCTTATGATGACGCCTTTAGGTCGGGCATCTCTAGTAAAAATGAGGGAAGACAGATTGATCTCGATTTCATTTCTTCGGTTTGATAGCCCGCGTCTCAGTTATTGTGTAAATACACTTGATAATTAATAATTTTTTATTATTTTTGCCCATTGAAAAAAATAACCAACTAATATCGATAATATTATGAAGAGAGTTTTGCTATCATTCGTTCTGTTGCTGGGAGTGCTGATGGCTCCTGCTGTAGCCCATGCTCAAGGTATCTATGGAGACGTAAACGGCGACCTTGAGGTCACAATAGCCGATATCAACGCGGTCATTGACATCCTCCTGGACGGCACTGGCTATAGTGCGGCTGCCGACGTGAATCGAGACGGAGAAGTCAGCATCGCCGACGTCAATGTTGTCATTGACATCATCCTTAATCCTGCTGTGGTTGAAGAACATGAGTACGTTGACCTGGGACTGCCCAGCGGCACGCTGTGGGCAACCTGCAATATCGGGGCAAGCGTTCCCGAGGGATACGGCGATTACTTCGCCTGGGGCGAGACCGCACCCAAGGATTATTATGATTGGGACAATTACATGTGGTGCGACGGCACTCGTAACACGTTGACCAAGTACTGCACAAACAGCTATTATGGCACGGTTGACGGCAAGACCGAGCTGGATTCTGAGGACGATGCGGCCACTGCGAACTGGGGCTCGGCGTGGCGCATGCCGACATTGGAACAGTTGCAGGAACTGGAGGAATACTGTGACTGGCAGTGGAAGGAGATGAACGGCGTGTACGGCCGTCTGGCCATTGGCCCGAATGGTAACTCCATCTTCTTGCCGGCTTCGGGCGGTTACTCAGATCATCTCTATTACAATGGTATATGTGCTTATTATTGGTCCAGCACACTATGTACCCGCGATAAACTCATTATCGAAGCTGCTCAACAGAACCAAGCCTATATCCTGTTCGTTGATTCGTGGCACGAGGAAATCTGGTACAACAGCCGCTGCGACGGGTTATCTGTCCGTGCCGTGCGCTCGTTGCCTGCTGATGACTCAAGACTTTACATTGTGCAGCAGAGCCTAGACTTGGGTGCTATGTGCATTGATGAGACGCACAAAGGTGAACTGACTATCGTCAATTATACTTCAGAAGACCAGACCTTGGCCGTCTCGGTCGATGAGCCATTCTCATTAAAACAGGAAGAGGGTAGTGCTTCGAGCATGACCATCGTCGTGCCAGCCAACACCACCTACCAGGTGACCGTGATGCTTACTGCGACCGAGGTGGGCGAATTCAACGGCAACGTCACTTTCCAGAATCCATTACTTGATGGAGGCCAAAGCGTTATCCCGGTCAAAGCTAAAGTCTTCTCAGGGCACGAATATGTTGATTTGGGTCTGCCCAGCGGCACGCTGTGGGCGACTTGTAATATCGGTGCCACCAGTCCCGAGGGCTACGGCGACTACTTCGCTTGGGGCGAGACCGAGCCCAAGAATGCTTATACATGGTACAATTACAAGTGGTGCGACGGTGGCTCGTACTCGATAACGAAATACTGCACAAAAAGTGAGTATGGCACGGTTGATGGCAAGACTGAGCTGGATTCAGAGGACGATGCCGCCAGCGTGAACTGGGGTCCGTCATGGTGTATGCCAACCGAGACTCAACGGAACGAGTTGAGCAAAGAGTGCACTTGGCAATGGACTCAAATGAACGGCGTGAATGGTTTTCTGGTCACTGGGCGCAACGGGAACACCCTGTTCTTGCCTGCTGGGGGGTATTGCAACGATTATTCGTCCAGCGGCAAGGGGTACTTCGGCTATTATTGGACGCGCACACTCAGTAGCAGCAATTCTTCAGGCGCTTACACCATGTACCTCTATCAGAATGATTGGGACACCTGGGTATCCTTCAGCCGCAACCGCGGTCACAGTGTCCGAGCCGTGCGTGTGGAAACAAACATTCCTGAACTCTACATCGAACAGCACATCCTAGACATGGGTTGGATGACCATCGGAAATACATGTACAGGCATATTGACCATCGTCAATAACAGTAATGAATCAAAGACTGTGGCAGCTACGGCCGATGCGCCTTTCGCATTCAAACAGGGAAATGGCAGTGCCTCGAGCATAACCGTCGTGGTTCCAGGCAATTCACGCGTCATGGTGACGGTAATGTTCACAGCAACCTCTCTAGGCGAGTTCAGCGGAAACGTCACTTTCCAGAGCCCGGCCTTCGATGGAGGTCAGAACGTTGTCCAAGCCTTTGCTCGTACCATCTCAAGCGACTATATTGAGCAGGGGTACGTTGACTTGGGTCTGCCCAGCGGCCTGTTGTGGGCAACGACAAACGTGGGTGCCAGCAGTCCTGAGGAATACGGCGACTATTTCGCCTGGGGTGAGACCGAACCCAAGGAGATCTATTCGTGGGAGACCTACAAGTGGTGCAACGGCAGTGACCACATGTTGACGAAGTACTGCACTGAAAGCGAATATGGCACGGTTGATGGCAAAACCGTACTGGATCCTGAAGATGATGCCGCATCAGTAAACCTGGGTTCATTGTGGCGCATGCCGACGAATAGTCAATTCAGCGAGCTGAGGGTAAAATGCAATTGGGACAGAACAACGATAAACGGGGTGAAGTGTCATGTGGTCACTGGGCCCAATGGGAATAAGTTGTTCTTACCCTATGCAGGCCAACGTAAAGACGGTTCGCTCACTCTAGAGGGTATAGTCGGCGATTATTTGACTTGTGAGCTCTATCCCAACAGCGGTCCGAACATAGCCTGCGGCTCGGAATGCAATTCGTCAGGGTGGGTAGGCACTTTTGGCACATACCGTTGTCATGGGTGTGTCGTGCGCGCTGTGCGGTTGCCGTAGCATTAGCCCCCCGTGCTGTCTGGGAATTGTCTTTTCGAACTCACGTTAGATACTCTAACGAATATGAAAAACTTGATTATATCAACCCTGTTGCTGCTGGCGCTGCTGTTACCGGCCAGTGCAGCCGCCGTTGACTTCATGGTTGACGGCATCTACTACAATATCAACGGCAACGAAGCCACTGTGACTTTCGGCTTCAATGATTATGATTACCCTCCTCAATATTACACTGGAGATGTGGTCATCCCCGAAGTGGTCACCTTCGATGGCATCACCTACCCGGTCACCGCCATCGGTGAGTGGGCCTTCGGTCGTTCTGAAAACATGACGAGCGTTGTCATCCCGAGCTCTGTCACGTCCATCGGCACAGATGCGTTCTATGACTGCATCGGTTTGACGAGCGTGACCATCCCCAACTCCGTCACCACCCTGGGCGAGGAAGCGTTCTGTGCTTGCCGCAGCCTGACGAGCATGACCATTCCGAGCTCTGTCACGTCCATCGGCGCTAGTGCGTTCGGTTTCTGCGATAGCTTGACGAGCCTCACCGTGGAAAGCGGAAACACAATATATGATTCCCGTGATGGTTGTAATGCCATCATCGAGACGGCAAGTAATACCTTGATTGCGGGCTGCCAGAATACTGTCATCCCTAATTCGGTCACCGCCATCGGCAACTACGGGTTTAGCGGTTGCAGCGGCTTGACGAGTATTAACATCCCGGGCTCGGTCACCGCCATCGGTGAGGAAGCTTTCCGTTGTTGCAATGGCCTGACGAGTGTGGATATCCCTAACTCGGTTACGGTCATTGGGGAGTCGGCTTTCGACGAGTGCGAGAACCTGACGAGCGTGACCATCGGTGATGCCGTCACCACCATCGGTGAATGGGCGTTCAGTGGCTGTAGCAGCCTCGCGAACTTGAACCTTGGCAATTCTGTGACCACCATCGGCGATCAGGCTTTTCTTAGCTGCCATAGCTTGACGAGCTTGTTCATCCCCAAGTCGGTCACCTCCATCGGTAAATCGGCGTTTAACGCTTGCAACGGTTTAACGGCCATCGTCGTGGAAAGCGGCAACACGGCATACGACTCCCGCGACAATTGCAACGCGCTCATCGAGACGGCAAGCAATACATTGATGCAAGGTTGTAACAATACGATCATCCCCAACTCCATCACCGCTATCGGTTACGGAGCGTTCTATTGCTGCGAAGGCTTGACGAGCGTGACGATTCCCGGTTGTGTGACAACCATCGGCCGGAGTGCGTTTATGAATTGCTATGCCTTGATGGATGTGTACTGCTACATCACCGATCCCTCGAGCTTGTCGATTGATGTATTTACTTTCGATTATTCTAATGGGTATGCTCATGATGGCGACTATTCGGGTCGCACGCTTCATGTGCCCTTTGGGACGGCTAATGCTTATCAGAATGAATGGGCATGGTCTAATTTTTTCGGGCAGATTGTAGAGGACCTGAAGATTGGCGACGGCAGGTTGGTGTTTACCGGCGTGGAGGAATTCCCGGTCATTGAGATGGCTCCCAATGCGGCTTCTGGTCTGAACATGATTTATGTCGTCTATGATACCGATGGGGTGGGAATGAGCTACCACTCGGCATCGGGTGAACAACCGGTATGGTACAGCTTTGGTTCTGCAGGAAGTGACAATGCCGAGGAGATCCCCGGCATCGGCTGGAACGATTCAACGTCCACGCTCGGCCAGGTCATCCCCAATACAGGCTACAAAATCGTGGAAGGCAATGACACCTATTATTGCTGGGTGGTCAACTATGCCGACTACTTCCTGGAGATGAATGACATGTCCGTCAACAACGATACCCCGTGCGATCTGCTCTCGTTTAACATCGACGGCAATGGTGATGCCATCCCTTACTATACAGTAAATGGCACCCCGCAGATGGTCGATCGCGACATCAGGCTGACTTACCACACACTGGTGTGTGATGACTATGATTGGCAAGAGCATGAAATCTTCGAGAGTTTTCCTGCCCTGGATCAGGGTGTCAAGATTGTGCCTCCGCTGTGCAACACCTCTTTTGTGCTCTCTGGCGATCGCTTCCTGAAGTATTGGGGAATCAGCCAGACTATCGAGAGCGATTACTTCTTAACTCAGGCTGTGGATTGTCGTTCTATAATGGACTGTTTAGGTTTGATCTACGATTTGAATAGTGGTGAACTTAGCGGGAAGGCGCCAATATATCTGTTTTTCACAGGTTATTCCTCCGATGGGGTGGCCCATAGCGTCTGGGAGGTAGCAACCGACCCCGACTTTGAAAATATCATCCTGCAATTCAATCAGGATGAGGTGGATTATACCTTTAACGATGGAGGCACCTACTATGTTCGCTACAGGGTTACTAACGCGGCCGGCACTTGTGAGGCCTATGGTGACACCTATGTCTTTACAGTCTTTGGCAGGCTTCAGGGCGACGTGAATAACGACGACGAGGTGAATATCGCAGACGTGAATGCCGCCGTAGATATCATCCTGAGTGGAAACGGTGATTTCCATGCCGCCGACGTGAACAGCGATGACGAGGTTACCATTGCCGACATCAATGCCATTATAGACATCATACTGGGTGGATGTGTGCAACCCGAGCCTGATTTCGTTGACCTGGGTCTGCCCAGCGGCACACTGTGGGCAACGCGCAATGTGGGCGCCAGCAGCCCCGAGGACTACGGCGACTACTTCGCTTGGGGCGAGACCGAGCCCAAGACCATAGAAGAGTACAATCTGGATACCTACAAGTGGTATATGAGCGACAGCATTGACCATGGGTTTACGAAGTACTGTGTCCAGAGCAATTATGGTTATAACGACTTTTTCGACAATTTGGCCAAACTGAATCCTGAAGACGATGCTGCCTGGGCGCATTATCCCAATGGGCGCATCCCGACGATGGAGCAGTTTCAGGAACTCTGTGACAACTGCACTTGGCAGTGGACCCAACGCTACGGTGTGAACGGTCAGTTGGTAACCGGACCTAATGGGAATGCCATCTTCTTGCCCGCCTCCGGTAGTTGGGCCGGTGGCCCGTCCAACAACGGCGCGGGTTCGAACGGGTACTACTGGTCGCTCTCTCTCCCCGCCAACTATTCCTCGCATGCCCGCGCTATGGGCTTCCGTTCTGATGGATGGTTTCTCCGCTATGACTATGCGCGCGAACACGGGTTTGCAGTTCGTGCTGTGCGTATCTCGCGAGCCGATCTGTATATCGTGCAACCCAGTCTCGATTTGGGTAGAGTGCCCGTCGGAGAAACCGGCACAGGAGAACTGACCATCGTTAATAACAACATGGAGGCCATGACCTTGACGGCAACAGTGGATGCTCCGTTCTCGCTAAAGCAGGACGAGGGCAGTGCTTCGAGCATCACCATCGAGGTGCCAGGCAACTCCCGCTGCACAGTGACAGTGATGTTCACGGTGACCGCTCAAGGTTTCTACGACAGTAACCTCACCTTCAAGAGCCCGGCACTCGATGGAGGTCAAAGCGTAATTCCAGTTCACGCCCGTGCCGTTAACACCGAGATCTCGGAGGATGACTATGTTGACCTGGGTCTGCCCAGCGGCACACTGTGGGCGACACGCAATGTGGGCGCCAGCAGCCCCGAGGACTACGGCGACTACTTCGCATGGGGTGAGATCGAGCCCAAGGAGGTCTATACGTGGGACACCTACAAGTGGAACAGTTCTGATGTCAGTGGCCAATTTTATTTGACGAAGTACTGCTACGAAAGTCAATATGGAGATAGGGACGGCAAGACTATGTTGGATCCAGTCGACGATGCGGCCTGTGTACATTATCCAGGTGGGCGCATGCCGACGTTAGAGCAGATCTGGGAACTCCGCCACAGTTGCACTTGGCAGTGGTCCCAAAGTAACGGCGTGAACGGTCAGTTGGTAACCGGTCCCAACGGAAAGACTATCTTCCTTCCAGCCGGAGGGTATCGTTGGGAGGATTCTCTCCAGTCTGTGAATTCGTATGGCTGCTATTGGTCACTCAGCCTCGGCCTCTCGCCCGCCGCCCACAGCCTGGAATTCAATTCGGACGGCTGGCAGAGGGATGCCACGCCGCTCCGCTCCTACGGTTTCCTTGTCCGTGCTGTTCTCGAATCCCAAAAATAGCACCTCTCTCCCCGATTGAGGATGTGTCATTACTATATTTCGATATATAGACCGTGCGATAGTCCGATCAAAAAATGAAGAAGCCAATTATTTTGCGACATCCATAAACAAGAACTATTAAAACCATAACGAAAATGAAAAATTTGATCATTTCCAACCTGTTGCTGCTGGCGCTGCTGTTGCCCGCCACCGCTACCGCCTATAGTTTCAAATATGGCGGCGTGGACTACACCATCACGGGCATCAATACCGTTGAAGTGTCCACAAGACATCAAACTGATCCTGAATATCATGGAGATGTGACTATCCCCGCCACAGTCACCCACAAGAACATCACCTTTACAGTCACCGCCATCGGTAATTGGGCCTTCTGGAACTGCAAAGAGTTGACGAGCGTGACCATCCCCAGTTCCGTCACTACCATCGGCGAAGCGGCGTTCAGGGATTGCAGTGGCTTGACAAGTGTGAGCATCCCCAACTCCGTCACCACTATCGGAGAACGTGCCTTCTGGAACTGCAGCAGTCTGAGGAATGTGACCATCCCCAACGCTGTTTCTACAATCGGCGAGATGGTGTTCTCTGGTTGCAGCAGCCTGACGAGTGTGACTATCCCCAGCTCCGTTACCTCAATCGGCGGAGCGGCCTTCTATGAGTGTAGTGCCTTGGCAAGTGTGAGCATCCCCAATAGTGTCACCTCCATCGGCTACCGGGCATTTGATGAGACCCCTTGGTACAACAACCAGCACGACGGGCTTGTGTATGCAGGCTTGGTCGCTTATCGTTACAAGGGCACGATGCCTGTTGGTACAATCATCGTAATAAATGACGGCACGATAAGTATTGCTGAGTGCGCATTCCATGATTGCAGCGGGTTGACGAAGGTGATTATCCCCAACTCCGTCACCTCCATCGGTGAAGGGGCGTTCTGGGACTGTTACAGCTTGACTAGCGTAGACATCCCCAATTCGGTTACCTCGATTGGCCAGGAGGCGTTCTGGTATTGCCGTAACCTGAGTAGCGTGAATATCCCTAATTCTGTCACCAGCGTCGGTTTTCGGGCGTTTGAGGAAACTCCGTGGTACAACAACCGGCCCGACGGACTTGTGTATGCCGGCTCTGTTGCTTACTGTTACAAAGGCACGATGCCCGATGGCACAAGCATCACAATAAAAGACGGTACGTTAAGTATTACTGATTACGCGTTCGATAACTGCAGTGGCTTGACAAGCCTTACTATTCCTAACTCTGTTACCACCATTGGCAACTATGCGTTTGAGAATTGCACGGGCCTGACAAGCATGACCTTTCCCAACTCCGTCACTTCAATCGGTAGTGGGGCGTTTCAGAATTGTACAGGCCTGTCGAGTGTGGATATCCCCAATTCGGTTACCACCATCGGTAGTGGAGCGTTTGATCGCTGCAGTGCTTTGACAAGCTTGACCATTCCCAACTCTGTCACCTCCATCGGCAGCCATGCATTTTATGGCTGCAGTGACCTGTCGGGCATCACCCTCCCTAACGCCCTTACTGCCATCGGTGAGTATACGTTCGATGGCTGCAGCAGTTTAGCAAATGTGACCCTTCCCAGCACGCTAAGCTCCATCGGCAACATGGCGTTTTCGGGCTGCAGCAGCTTGACGGACATGACCCTTCCCGGCTCCATCATTTCCATCGGCAAATTTGCGTTTGATGGCTGCGCGGGCTTGGCAAGCATGGTCATCCCCAGGCATGTCACCAGCATTAGCGAAAGTGCTTTTGATGGCTGCGAAAACCTTACGTGTTTCATCGTGGAAAGCGGAAACATAGCATATGATTCCCGCGACAACTGTAATGCCATTATTGAGACGTCAAGCAATTCATTGATTGCAGGTTGTAAAAACACGGTCATCCCCGGTTCGGTCACAAGAATCGGCAGCTTTGCTTTCTCGGGCTGCACGGGCCTGACGAGTATAATCATCCCCGAATCAGTCACTGAAATCGACTACAGAGCGTTCTTTTTATGCACTGGCTTGACCACCATCACTATCCCCAATTCAGTCACCACCATCGGTGGCAATGCATTCTATGGCTGCAGCGGTCTGGCGAACCTGACCATTTCAGACGCCCTTACCACCATCGGTAAAGAAGTGTTCTCTGGTTGCACGGGCCTGACGAGTGTGATCATCCCCAAAGCTGTCACTGAAATCGGTTTTGGGGCATTCTCTAGCTGTAGCGGCTTGGTGAACGTGTATATCCCCAATTCCGTCACCACAATCAGCAACTATGCGTTTGAGGGCTGCAGCAGCTTGTCGAATGTGAACTTCCCTAATTCCGTCACGACCATCGGCACAATGGCCTTTTTCGAGTGTTATAGTCTGAAGAGTATAACGATTCCCAAATCAGTCACCCGCATTGGTACATGGGCGTTCGATCGCTGCAATGACTTGATGGATGTGTATAGTTACATTACCGACCTCTCGAGTGTGTCGGTAGAAAGAGAAGCCTTTAAATTCGATGGTGACTATTCAAGCCGTATGCTGTATGTGCCCTATGGTACGGCTGCTGCCTATCGAGCCGACGAGAGCTGGTATCCCTATTTCGGGCAGATTGTGGAAAACTCGATGCCCGGAGACGTTAACAGCGACGGCGATGTGGACATCGCTGACGTGAATGCGGTTATCGACATCATTACGGGCAAGGAGGTTCCTGTCACCGCTGCCGACGTGAATGGTGACGGCGAGATTACCATCGCCGACATGAATGCTGTCGTTGACATCCTATGCTTCAAGGTCTCTTAACTGACAATGTTAGAATTGTTTCTAACATTTGCAAGATTCTGTGTGGATTGTGATTCTTTTCAAGATTAATGTTGTATATTTGCGGATGAAATGAATAGATGCATTCCATTTCTTCGATGTTTATCCACTGGAACCCCCATTTGTTATTCACATATCATTAACTTTATTAATACATTCTGCTTTATGAAGAAATTTTTATCACTCCTTTTTGTCGCTTTGTTGACGATGTCGGCGTGGGCAGACACGACTGTGACTTTTATTCCGGGCGAAACAGTTGGCACAAACACATCGGCTAACGCACTTGACCAGATGTCTCGTGATGGCGTGATAATCTCATGCACTTCGGGAGCCTTCTTGGCAAATCCTTATCGTTTCGGTGGCGGTAGCACAACCACCATTACCTCTACTGAGGGTAATATCAAGAAGATTGAGTTCACTTGCTCAGCATCCTATGGCTATAACTACGGTCCTGACCAGTTCTACGGCGATGGTTATTCATCACACTCGGGAAGCAACGTGGGCATTTGGCAAGGCGATGCAGACAGGGTTGTCTTGCATAACGCTTCACAATCCCGTTGCACCAAGATTGTCGTTACCCTTGCCGAGGAAGTCGTTACCGAGCTGGTTCCTCCTGTATTCCACCCCAATGGCGGTGAGTTTACCGGCAGTTTGGCTGTGACTTTGACCTGTCCCACCGAGAACGCCAGCATATTCTATTGGGAAGGAACCGAAGAAGAGCAGGGCGTATGGAACCACTACAATGGCGAGTTCTATGTGACCGAGACAAAGACTTATACCGCTGTTTCGACCAAGGGCACCGAGATGAGTGAATATGTGACCGTGACTTTCACCAAGGTCGTTCAGACTGTCGAGGCTCCCGTCTTTACTCCTGCTGGTGGCACTTTCAGCGACCGCATTGATGTGACTCTGGCTTGCGCTACCCCGAATGCCAAGATTTTCTACAGCTTGGACAACGAGTTGTGGAGCCAGTATGAGGGTGCCATCCCCGTTACCGACGACATCACCATCTGGGCTAAGGCTAAGGTGGGTGACGTAGAGAGCGAGGTCGTGAGCGCGACCTACACCAAACTGGTTGCTGAGACAAGCGAGATGATCTTCGATCCTAAAGTTGATTTTGGCGATGGTACGGTGCAACATCGTGGTCACTTCAGTGTCGTCAAAGGTCCGGTGACCATGTATGTTGGTGACGGTATGATCAGTAGCGCTGGCCATTACGCTATCTATGGACCGAATGACTCTTCCGCTCTTAATTTCACGTCAGTTGGAGCTCCGATTATCAAGATAGAGTTCTATGGCTTATTCGGTTACGCTGCCAAACATCTGTCGCTGGCCGAGGGTATCGATGGCACGTTTACCACTAGTGGAGATGATGGCGTATGGGAAGGCAATGCCTATTTTGTTGACTTTAATATCAACATGCAAGCACGCTTTACCAAGGTTATCGTGACAGTGGCAGGAGCATTTAAGAAAGGTGACGTGAACAAGGACGGTTATGTGAAGATCGATGACGTGACCGCTTTGATTGACGCTCTACTGGGTGGCGACCCTTATGTTGAGACCGAGAACTACAGCCCTGTTAACGCTAATGTGAACGATGACACTGGTGTGACCATCGCCGACGTGACCGCTCTGATCGACCTCCTGTTGAGTGGCGAAGGTGACTAATTGATTCTGATATTTATTAAACATGATAAGAGCAGGCTCCCAACGCGTGTGGGGGCTTGCCTTTTTATGGGCTATGGATTTGGATTGGCCGAAGTAGGTATAGGCGTTGGCTTCGTCCCGCGCTAATTATCGTAAACTCGATAAAATTGTTCGCTAAGAATCAGCGCGTTAGCAACTCCCCCTCTAAGACTAGAGGGGGTGCCCGAAGGGCAGGGGCGTTGATGCTACCGCAATGGTGCCTGCCTTAAGTATCATCGACGCCCCCGGCGAAGCTGTGTCATAATAGGCCTCTGGGTTTTAATCGGCCTAACGGCCGAGAAATTAAACAAAATTTAGTATTAAAATTAAACAAATTAAATTTTTATTT
>CACYQB010000030.1 GCA_902776435.1 uncultured Bacteroidales bacterium
AGCCCCCAACAGACTTTAGCACCAACAATGACGGCTCAGCATTACCCGTCTTGATAGGAAAATAAAGAACAATCTGTCAAAAAATTTTAGGACGAGTCAAATAGCGTTGTCTTAGTTGTTCAATGTTGTTCAAGTTGTTTGAAGAGACTTAGCGCCTTTGCGGCTTAGCGTGAGGGATAGCGTTTATATAGGGGTGGCGCCTAGCATGCGGAGGACGGATTCTAGGCGTTGCCTGTGGTCGCCGCGGACGATGACGTGGTGGTTGCCGATGCTGCGTTCCAGGAAGTAGTCCAGGGGTTCGTCGAGGCGCAGGTGCAGCTGGGTGCGGCACATGTTGGGGTTGGAGGTGCACTCCAGCAGTTGGGCCCGGCTGATGAAATAGCGCTCCATCTGCTTGCCGCCGCATTTTACTATAGTCATGTCCATCGGGTCGAAGATACCCTCGACGGCGACACCGCTCAGCGACTCGTAGTGGTCACGCACGATGTAGCGGTCGGTCATCGCGGGAGCGATGGTGCAGTGGGCCAGCACTATCTCGTGGGCGGCATTGTCCAGAATTTTTGACGGATTGGCCATGAAGGTCATCTCGCCCGTGGCGGCTTGTACGGCAAGCATGGTCAGCAGGGTCTGCTCATCGCCCTCGCAGCCCGCGGGAATGCCTTCCTGGTTGAGTAAGGCCAGTGCCACGCAGCCCGTGGTGTGCGTCGTGGGAATGAGGTCAAAGCAGTTGAGTGTAAAAGCATCCAGGTGGTAAAGATCCACAATACTTTTGATAGAGCGGTACAGTCTCATGGCCTTGACGACCTCGTCGCGGGACGGCTCCTTGATGCCGACGGCATTACGCATGAATTCGTCGGTAATGTCCCGGACGTCAGCATTGGAGACGGCCTCGTAGCCCTTGACCACCTCGTCGAGGGGAATATCTACCATTGTCACGCCCCATCGCTCACGCATGGCCTGATAATCCACATTGCTGGCGATGAGCCATCCCGAGGGCTTGCCGATGACACCCACGCATGTGCCATTCAATTTGTCGATGGCCTCATAGGCCTTGCCATACTCCTCGATGCCCTGCATGATGAAACTGACGGGGCCATGCAGCACGCGACCATGAAGGCCATTCAAGCGCATCCACGACAGGATCTCGAGCGAGGCGGCGAGCGAATTTTTCAGCCCGTCGGCAATGAGCACGACATACGGCGGCAAGCGGTCGATACTGGCTTTGACCATTTCCTCGACACCGCCGCTGCCCACGAGCACCATCGTGGCGCCTTCGGGCAAAGGCTTGTCCAACTCCTCAGGAAAAATATACTGCACGTCATGTTTCTCGGCAATGGCGTCGAGCAGTTCGTGATGGTCGGTGAAAATCGACTCGCTTGTGGCCAGCGAGGAAGCAAAGGTAATCAGATTGAGTTTCATCATGATGAATGGTTGAATGAGTTTGTTATAGTAGCGCAAATGTAGTGAATAATCATGAGCGGAGCAAATTTTTTAACGGGTTGCTTGTTGAGCCTCGTCATGGTGTAGCGCTTCCTGAAGGTTGCCCTCTAGCGGATTTATCAGAATTAAAGATGTTTTTTATCTGATGGATGTAGTTTTTTCCGCCCCAGCTGCGTCTAATAGGCAAAAAGTATTATAAACCAATCTAAAAGATAACGATTATGAAAGCTGTATTCAAATATTTGATTTTTTGGCTGATTCTGCAAGTGGCGGGAGCCATCATATTGGCGCTGCCCGCCTTTTGTGTGTCAATGATTGCTGGTGGTACAGGCAACATTGAGAATATTGAGTCTGATCCATGGTTTTTGTCCATCATCTTTTTGGGTTCCGAACTGTTGCCGCTGTTTGTTTTCTGGAAAATGAAATATGCTCGTTTGAATTTCAAGTACGACTACGATTTTGGTGACTCGTTCTCAAACACGAAACTCTACTTGTGGGCTGCTGTGATTTGTGTCGGCTGCATGTTGCTGAACACGACGATAGCTGAATATACCAGTGCCTATGACTGGGATCCGGGTCTTATAGAGGAAATCAGATCTATTGGTAAAAATCCTATCGGTGCCCTGTGCATCTGCTTGGTTGGGCCGATTCTTGAAGAGGTGGTGTTCCGTGGTGCCATTCTGCGCCGCTTGTTGGAAAAGTCGTGGAAACCTTGGGTTGCCATTTTGGTTTCGGCTATCATCTTTGCCGTCGCCCATGGTAATTTGATTCAGGGAGGAGCCGCTCTCGTTCTGGGATGCGCAATGGGTTGTGTGTATTACTATACCCGCAGCCTGTGGCCTTGCATCCTTATCCATGTTCTCAACAATACGACCTCAACTGTGCTCGACTGGACCCTGGCAGGGACCTCCTATGAGGAAACAGGTGCAATTCCCGTTGGAACTAGTGTCATCATCGGTGTGGCCGGCGTGGTTTTGATCTATTTCGCTGTTCAGAAGATTGCAAAGATGACGCAGAACCGCACCCCGCTGCCGCCTCCCATCGAACTGCCCCCAATGCCTGGCTATGTAGAAGAACCGACTCGTCCAGTCGAATAAGACTCAACCACATAACCCCCAGTGAGGGTGTGCCATAATTCATTTGTCGCAAATTGAATCGCGCTTCGCGCGAGAAATTTAAACAAAATTATTAATAAATTAAATAAAAATGTTGTTTCGTTTAATTTTTATAAAAATTTTGTTTAATTTCTCGGCCGTTAGGCCGATTAAAAACTAGAGGCATATTATGACACAGTCCCTTTCACAAAATATATTTTGTTGCAACAGGTGAGGTGGGTTATTGCTCTTCGGAGTCCTCGGGGGTGGGGTTGAGGGCGTTCTCGACGTCGGCGAGGGCTGCAGCAGCGGCATTCTGGTACTGGTCGAGGGTGCGGGACTTGCGGATGGCCTTGAAGAGTTTGTGGCTGGTGCCGGGCAGGAAGGTCTGCCAGATGTCTTGCAGGTGACGCACCAGTTGGGCCTCACCGCCGTTGAGCTGCTCGGTGTAACCATCTACTAGCATGTCATGGAAACGGTGGAAATCGTCGGGTGTCGCATCTGGGGCAAACATGCCTGGGTTGGCGGCCAGTCCGCTGCCCACCATCACGGCGGCCAGGGTTGGGTAGCGCTGGGTGATTTGCTCAATGTCCTCGATGGTGCGCAGACTGCCGTTGTAAATCACGGGCCAAGGCGAGGCGGCCAGCAGGGCCTCGAATTGCTCCATATCCAAGTCACCCTTATATTGCTGCTTGCCCGTGCGGGGATGGATAGCGATGCTGACGGGCCTGATGATCTCCATCATGGGCAGGATGTCACGCCACTGGTCGTTCTTGTCCCAACCGATGCGCATCTTCACACTATACTCCACGTCCTCGACCTGGGCGAGAGCCTTGAAAAGTTCCTCAGCCAGTTCGGGATAGGCCAGCATGCCTGAGCCCTTGCGGTGCAGGGCGATGGGCGGGAATGGGCATCCCATGTTGATGTCGATGCGGCGGTAACCCATCTGCTTGAGGGCATCGACCATCATCAGGGCATGGTCGGGCTGGCAGGCGAGAATCTGAGGAATGAGCGTAATGCCCACATTGCGATCGGGGTCCACATCACGCAGGTCCTTGCGACGCACCTCGCCATGCTCTACACGCATGAAGGGCGCATAATAGGCCTCCACGCCGCCAAACACGCTGTGCTGCGCCATGCGCCACACGTTATCAGTCACTCCTTGCAGCGGTGCCGCGAGCACCGGTATGTTGATATTGTTCATAATCATTATTTTATAATGGCAGTGTATCTGCCGTTGGTTATTGTTTCTATCGGGAGGGTTTGGAAAATCAGGTCGTAGGCCGAGGTGCTCTGGTTGTCGTTGCAGTCCTCAAGGAAAAAGGCGATATCGCCGCTGGCGGTGGCAATCATCGTGGAGTAGGCTGAATAATTACCTGTTGCCTGATAGCATTTCCAGCCCCATGAAAAATCGGCGGGCGAGTCGTAATCGCTAGGGTCGAGCAACGGCTTGTAGTAAATGCTCACCCTCTGGCGTCCCTTGCCGCGTGGCACCGATTGCAACGCGAGGTGCATTTGCCGGTTGTCGCTCGTGCGGGAGACAGGTACGATAAGTAATTCCCCGTTACAGGAGCAGTCCTCGCTGTAAGTGCCCAGTTCAGGGTCATTGCTGACAGCCATTTCGCCCCATGTGCAGGTCTTGTAATTGTAGATGTTGAACAATCTTCCGCTAGTGGCGGTTTGCTTGGAACGGCAGCTGAGCAATACATTGCCATCGGGCAATTCCTCGACCTTGGCTTCATCGCCCCAGGGTGTTGACGTTGGCCTTGCCACAGGACCGCCCAGGGCATGCCACGATAGGCCAAAATCGTCGCTGTAAAGGACCAGACAACCCACACCCATCGGGGCGTCGATAGCCGAGTAGATGCGGTAATGTGTCCCTGCCTTGATATGCTTGCTCTGGCAGATACGGCCGCTGGAGAAGAACAGGCTATTGACCTCGGGACAGCTGGCAAAGATACCGTAAATGTCGCTCGTCACGTCGCTCTCGCTCCATGTCTTGCCGCCGTCGTCACTGATGTAACGTCCCACTCGCAATGGTTCCTGAAGCGTAGAGGAGAGGAAACCCTGTTTGCCCGAGGCGCATAGGATCAGGATTCTGCCCGTTTCACGGTCCGCCACCGCAGCGGCGTCACCATGGCTGTCGTGAAAGCCTTCGCGCTGTCCGTCACCATCGGCAATCAGGATGGTTTCGCCCCACGTCTTGCCTCCGTCGAAGCTCGTTCGGCCCACGATGTCGATACCCGAGTTGCCTCCGATGTCGTAGTCGCTCCCGTGCCTGTCGTCGGCAATGGCTAACAAGCGTCCGTCATTGAGTTGTACGATAGCGGGAATCCGGTAATACTGCCCTGCTGCAATGTCGGTGTCAAACACGTTGACCCGCAGTTGTGCCGCAGCTTGCAGCGCAACCGTCAAGCCCGTAATGAGCAAGAGCCATGGGAGCCAATTCACCTTCATTATACAGCTGTTTTTTGCAGTTTCACAAAGGTAGTATTTTTCCTGTGAATGTGCCTGTTCCGCTCAATAAATAATGGCCTCTGAAAAAATGGAAGTCACTTTTTTCGAAAAAAATTTGGTCAGTTGGGGAAATGGTTGTACCTTTGCAGTCGCTTTTCAAGCAAGATGGCGGGATAGCTCAGTCGGTTAGAGCGTCGGATTCATAACCCGGAGGTCCTGAGTTCAATTCTCAGTCCCGCTACTTTCAAGGGGTCGCACCAGTTGGCGCGGCCCCTTGAAGTTTAAAGTTTAAGGTTTAAAGTTTAAAGATTCGATTCATATATTTTACGTAGTCCGCTCATTAGACGTGATATCTCTTTGAATAAAGGCTTCAAAGCATTCAACTCATCTGCAGTAATATACCCTAATTCGGATGCTATTAGCAGTTGACAATCAAGTTTCAGTCAAAGAGCCAAACGCAATTTCAAGAAAATGATTTTTCTCTTTTATTGAAGCTCGTCCTGTCCCTTCGGCAATATTTGAAGGAATGGAAATCACAGCTCGTCTTATTTGGCTAGTGAGAGCGTACTGTTCACATTGTGGAAACTTAGCAGCAAGAGAATAAACAGCAAGACTCAACTCCTTTGCTTTCTGCCATGCAATAAGCTTCTCAAACTGAAAAACTTCCATCATCTTTAAACTTTAAACTTTAAACTTTAAACTTTTTATTACATGTACAATTTTTGGTTTTCGAAGTCTACTTCGCGGTCTAGGAGGTTGACGAAGTCGTCGAGGACGTCGCGGTCGATGTCGCCCAGGGTGTATTCGTTCTCGGCGTCCTGGCGGATAAGGGCAATCCACTCGCGGCGGGCTGTGATATAGTCCTGGTGTATGCGTTCCACGGCCTCGTCGGTCAATTCGTCAATGCCGTAGTAGTCAAGGATGATGCGGTAACTCCATGACCATCGCAGTTCGTTGTAGTTGGCATGGATTTCCTTGAAGCGGGCATTGATGGCCTCGATGGAGTCAAGGCGACCATTCATGATGTCCTCAATGATCTGTTCCTCGGCGCTTTGGGGCATGAGCAGTCCCATCAGGTCTATCCAGTTGCCCTCGCCGTTTGTTGAGATGGGAGCAACGGGTTTATGGCGCTTGAGCACGGCGCCCATGTAGATGCGCAATGCCATGTCATAATACTTGATGCCCTTGTGGAGCAAGGGAGCCTTGATGACATACTCGTGGTAGTTATAGGTGCTCACGTTGTCGCCGCTGGCGGCACGCAGGTTTTCCAAAATCTTTTTGCCCCTCAGCACCTCGCTGATGGTGAACGGGCTGAGCCAGTCGAAGTTGACCACGCTGCGGTGCTCGCCACGGTAGCGCTTGTCACGCTTGGGCCACTTGCGGATATCACGGTACAGGCCCACGGTGGCGAAGTTGCGGCCGGGCTTGAGGTACATCGTGTCGCCGTAGGCGATGAGGTAGGAGAAAGGCAGGTCGCGTGTGTCGGGATGATACATCAACTTGCCAAACAGCACGCTGAACGAGCCAATATTGGCGGGCAGCAGCAGATAGGCACCACTCGCGGTCTTGCAACCGCGTTCCAGAGCACCGTAGTGCATGGGACCCATCTTGTAGGCATGGTTGCTGAAGTTGGTTGCCGAACCCGCATTATAGAATGAGAACATGGCGCCGATGAGCAGCGAACTCTTGTGGTGGCTCACCGTAAACGGGCCGCAGAAGGCGGCGCAGGCCTCGCCGTTGGACATATAACTGTTGGCAAAGAAGACGCTGCTGGCAGCCGTGAAGCCATTTTCCAGATGGCAGGACTCACCGACAAAGCAGTCGGTCAGTTTGACACTGCCGTTGATGCGTGATCCGCCGCTGATGATGGTGTTCTCGCAGATGACGCCCGTACGGATGATGATCGGGTTCTCGATCGTGCTGCTGATGGTGCAGTTACACAACCGCGACACGCCGCAGATTTGGCAACCGTCATCGATGACGGTATTAATGATAACGCCCGTATTGACCACACTCACCTTGTTGCCGATGGTGCAGCATTCCGGCCGTGAGGCGGCTACGGACTTGGCGACCATCCCCTTGATGGCCTCCATCAAGGGCTTGTTGTCACCATGCTTGACCATGAAGGCAGCAAGTTGGCTATTCAATTCATTGAGCAGTAATAGGTTGCCGTCGCCCACCTCGTTGAGCACGGCAATGGTGTGTCCTTGACCGTAATTGGGCTCGCCCTTGGTATCGATGGTGCTTACATTGGAGATGTAGCAACTGTCACCGATGTTTACTTTATTCAGGTAGTTGCCGATGTTCTCGATGAGGCATCCGTCACCGATGGTAACGTTGCGCAAGGTGGCATTGTAGATACCACAGTTCTTGACAAATCCCTCGGTGATCTCGATTGTGCCCTCGCTACTGCCCAGGCGTGCCCATCCGTAGAATTGCACGCGGTGGCAGCGCTTAACGTCAAAATCATCAGTAACTTGTATGTCATTCCAGTCTTGAGCCCAACAATCATTTTTCTTCAAGGCATCGATTTGTTGGTCTGTAAGGTGTCTGTATTCTCGCATGAGATAAACATGATAATTTTAAAAATGTGGGCGCAAAGGTAGTGTATTTGCACATTATAAAACGAGAATCCCTACCATTTTAATATTTGATAGGGATTGTAAATGTTTTTTTCGAAAAATTTCACATTGATGGCTGGCAGTCGCTAAAGACTAATCCAGACAATGGACGAGCAGGTCGGTCTTGCCATTGTCAATGAGGTGGATTACCAGTTCGCCGAACAGGGTGTTCTGCCATGCGAACCAGGCGCGGGTGTAGCGGGCGGCATCATCCTTGTGGAAAGACTCGTGCATGAACCCCGTGCCGGCATCGGTTGTGAGCAGTTGGCGCAGGCAATAGGTGATTTCCTCGTCATTGTCGGCTGTGAAGGCCTTCATCATGATGCTCATGGGCCAGATGAGGTTATAGGCTGTGTGGGCGCCGCCGATGCCCTCGCCCGCCTTGCCCTTGAAGAAGCAGGGATTGTCCTCGCTCCAGACAAAGCGGCGCGTGTTGCGGTAGATAGGGTCGTCCATGGGCACGTCGCCCAGATAGCCCATTGCCAGCAGGCTGGGCACATTGGCATCATCGGCAAGCACGCGTCCTCCCCAGCCATCCACCTCGTAGGCATAGATTTTGCCGTATTTGGGATGGTCTACGATGGCATACTTGTGCAGGGCATCTTCCACCTCTTGAGCCAGGTCGCGGCACTGCTGGGAAAGCGCGTCGTTATGGTTCACTTTTTGAAGGATTTCTCCAGCCTTGCGCAATGAACTGACTGCCATGAAATTGCTGGGAACCAGGAACGGCAGCACAGTGGCGTCGTCACTGGGGCGGAAGCATGACACGATCAGTCCAACGGGGTTAACGGGAGGTCCCCAGCCATACCATGTGAGCGACGACTTGGCATCGATGTCGCGGCGCATGAATTTGTAAGGGCCCTTGTCTCCGCCTTTTCGCTGCTGTTCCTTAAAGGTGCGCAGCACGGCTTGAACGGCCTCGGTCCACAGGTCACCGAAGATGCTGTCGTCACCCGTGATGAGCCAGTACTCGTAGGCCAGCCTGATAGGGTAGCACAGCGAGTCGATTTCATACTTGCGTTCATGCAGTTCGGGTTTCATGTCGGTCAAGTCGTTTTCCCACTGGCTGCCTGTCGGCCCGTCGTTAAAGGCGTTGGCATAGGGGTCCAGGACAATGCACTTCAACTGCCGCAGAATCACACCGCGCAGCATGTGGCGCAATTTCTCATCCTTCTTGGCATACTTGACGTAGGGCCATACCTGTGCACCGCTGTCGCGCAGCCACATCGCGTGGATGTCGCCCGTATAGACAAACGTGTCGTCCTCGCCATTCTCGTCCAGGCGGAAATGCACCGTGCTGTCGAGCGTGTTAGGGAAGCAGTTCTCAAACATCCATGCAAGTTTAGGGTTGCCCTTGATCAGTTTGAGCACTTCCTTGATGCGCTTCTCGATGATCATGCTCGAGAACAGGCGCTCCTCAACGGGCGGACGCTTGGTGGTAAAGGTCGAGGTGGCATCGCTCACCACGGTGGTGTAACGTTCATGCACATCGGCAGTGGCTGGCACTATCGCCAGCACTGCTATCATGGTCAGTAACAGTAGTCTCAGTTTCATAGTGATTTTAGTTTTGTGATGGGTGCAAAGTTAATGATTAGTTTTCATTTTTCGTTTTATTGGGGCAATAAACTCTTGGATATTCGTTTTTTTGGCGAAAATATGTGGATTAATTCAAAATTTCATATAACTTTGTGACCTACAACCAAATTGAATTTGGGCCTATGAGATTAAAGAAAATCATATTCAGCCTGCTGGCGAGCATCGCGTTTGTGGCATCGGCACAGCTCACCCAACAGACGCCCGAGTGGGAATGGTATCTCGATGAGGTAGTGGCCGAGACCTTCGTGGGACGCAACTACTTTGAGTATTACTATATGCCTAG
This sequence comes from uncultured Bacteroidales bacterium, assembly GCA_902776435.1. Taxonomy (GTDB): domain Bacteria; phylum Bacteroidota; class Bacteroidia; order Bacteroidales; family Muribaculaceae; genus Sodaliphilus. The sequence continues at coordinate 9,492 of CACYQB010000030.1, forward strand.
TGCTTCAGAGATGGAGCAACAACGTGCCAAGGGCGAAGTAGCCTATTTCTTGAACAGCCCTGAGGGTCTGAACAGCAAGAAGGTGCGCGACATGATTGACCGCTTGATGGCCAGTTATGACGACATTAAGGCAGTGAGTGACTGGAATATGACCACGGCTACCTACTGGAAGGAATTCCGCTACGAGAAGAACAAATTCCGTTTCAGCGTTAAGCGTAGGGCGCTAGAAGATGGTACCTACTACGTGAGCGTGACCGAGACGGCTGGCTATTACAAGTCTTTGGGAAAGAACAAGAAAACGGAATCCAAGGCTTCCTCAAAATCTTCAGGCACTAAAGCCACCAAGCGCAGTGCCCGTCATGAACGCCGTCAAGTGGTTGATCCCGAACAGGATGCCAGCGCTAACGAGGAGGATGCTGTTGCAACCCTCGATGGTGACGAGGAAGAAGAGGCTGCTCCCGTCATGAGCGAAAAGCAGCGCCGGCAAGAGGAACGCGAGAAGAAAGCGGCCGAGGAGCAGGCTGAGCGTGCCCGCTTGAGGCGTGCTCAGGAGAAACGCCGTGAGGAAGCACGCGCCATGAAGGAGGCCGAGAAGAAGAAAAAGGCCGAAGAAAAGAAGAAAAAGGAAGAAGAAAAACGGCTCAAGAAGGAAGAGGAAAAACAGCGTCGCGAGGAAGCCCGCAAAGAACGTGAGCAGGAACGCCGCGACCAGGAGGCCGCCCGCAAACAAGCTGCCGCACCAAAACCTGTCGAGAGCAACTACCACTATACTGACGTGGCCTTGTGGCTGAGTGAGAAGTACGATTTCACCCAGACTGCGGCTACTGAATCGTCTTGCACCATGTTTTCCACCGCGGTCAAGGATGTGGAGATGGCCAAACTTGCGATAAAAAACGCCCTTAAGGGAAGTAATGCCCGCATGGCAGTGCCCTGGCGTGTCAACAGCGAGACCCAGGCCATTGAGACGGGCTATACCGTTGATGGCCATGTGCTTGTGTTCGCTATCGACAAGAATGATGAGGAGAATATCACCTTGTCGATTACCGAGGTGAGCGCCGACGAGTTTGAACTCTTCAAGCAAGGCTTGGGCAAATAATTGTAACTCTTGAGTAAGAACAGAAACTAACAACTATTAAAATATTAATGAGATGAAAAAGTTATTATTATTCTTGACTTTGTTGACGGCAGTGACTGTCTTGATGATTGCTTGCAAGCCCAAGGATCACCACGCGATACCCATTGCCGATGAATTTAATGTACCTGAGGTAGCCGATGTCGTGATGTATCAGGTGAATCCTCGAGTTTTTGCACCATCCAACTCTTTCCAGGCCATCATCTCTCGACTGGATTCCATTCAGGATTTAGGAGTGAACATGTTGTGGATCATGCCCATTTATCCTATTGGACAGGAGAAGAGTAAAAACTCACCTTATTCCGTGAAGGATTATAAGGCCGTGGCACCCGAGTATGGCACTGTTGATGACCTCCACTTGCTGGTAGAGTCCTGCCATGAACGTGGCATGGGCGTTATTCTGGACTGGGTGGCTAACCACACCGCGTGGGACAACGTGTGGCTCAAGGAGCATCCCGACTGGTACACCCATGACTCGACAGGCAATATCATCTTTCCTCCCGGCACTGACTGGACCGATGTTGCCGACCTAAACTATGACAACAAGGAAATGCGTGCCGCAATGATTGATGCGATGCGTTTCTGGGTAGATAGCGTGGGCGTTGACGGTTTCCGCTGTGATGTCGCCGACCAGGTGCCTGTTGACTTCTGGACCGACTGTATCAACACCCTGCGTGAATCGGCCAAGCCCCGCAACCTGATCATGCTCGCCGAGGGCACTAACCCCGAGAACTTCACCGCAGGCTTTGACCTGAACTATGCATGGGAATTTATGAGAGCCATCGATGAGGTGATGAAAGGCGAGGCTCGTGTCAGCAAACTCTTGACTGTAGATAAGAACGAGTACAAAGACTTGGGCCCCGGCAAGTTCAAATTGCGCTTCACCACCAATCATGATGAGGCTACCAAGTACTCGCCCGTGAAGCAGTATGGTGGTGCCAAGGCATCGATGGCGGCATTCGTGGCCACAACGATGCTGCATGGTGGCATGCTCGTGTACGGCTCCCAGGAGGTGGGATATCCCGAGCCCATCAACTTCTTCAAGTATGTGCCTGTGAACTGGAACGCCAATCCCGGCATGAGGGACGAGTACAAGAAGCTCATCAGTATATATAATGAGCATCCCGCCCTGCGCAGTAGCGGCAAGGTGGTGCCCTTTGATGACGATGAGAACAACGTCCTGATTGTGGACCGCGTGCTTAACAACGACAATGTGCTCGTAATTGTAAACGTGCGCGATGCCGCTCACAAGGTCGAGCTGCCCGGCATGTGGGCCAACAAGAGTGTTGTCAATCTGATGACAGGAGAGGAGATGCCCCTCTCACATCACATCACGATGCAACCTTATCAGTATCTCTTGCTTGCTAACCACAAGTAACCATTAGCGATAGCAAGTTTACCGAGCCGCCAGGTCTGTTGAAATCCAGCAGATCTGGCGGCTTGGTAATTCAGTGAAGAGCAGATGCTGAAAACCATCGAATTATATTGAAAATAAGTGTCTGTATGTTAAAAATAGTTAACTAAATGCATTTTCTTGTTCGAAAATTATGTTTAATAACATATTTGGCCTTATCTTTGCACTCGATTTTTCATCAAAGCAAGAAAATCGATGCCGTGAGGCATGAGATTATTGTTATGAAGGTTAAGATTTAGTTTTAAGGTTTATGTTAATGGTATTAGAGGTTAATTAGATTTTTTTCAAAATGATCCGCGGCGTGAGTCGGGGATTTTTTTTATCCTTATCACAACCAGACAAAAACCTTCCGACCCTCGCCGCTTCTCATCACTCGACAAGTATCTTCCTGCCGTTCTCGATGACTATTGTCCTAAAAAGATCATGTTGATGATAACGTTGATGTCGGCGATGTTGACCTCTCCGTCGCCGTTGACGTCGGCAAGGTTAATCCAACCGCCACCGTCAGGGTTGGGTACTCGGGTGTGGCCATGGCTGCTGCCTCCATTGATGATGACCTCGATGGTGGCGTTAGCATCGGCAACGGTAATCTCGCCATCGCCGTCCACGTCACCGGGGATAATCGTGGTGGCATCAAACTCCTCAATATGCCTGAAAGACCCCCAGACGGGTACCTGCTCGTAGATTTCTTTAGTGCCCCTGGGGACATACAATGTGCAGTTCTCGTAATGGTAGTCTTCAAAGGTGGTACTCATGCAGCCTTGCGGATCATGGCTGAAGTTGTAAATCTCGGTCAGATATTCACACCCTTCAAAACATGAATGCTCAAGATTGGTGATCTGGGCAGGCAGAATAACCATGGTGATGCCTTGATCTTGATAGGCACCGCGAGCAATCCATGTCACCTCACGGGGTAAGACTGTACGTGAGCAGGCAGTGAACAGAATGTGCCGGTCATGGACCATGCTGTTGTTCACCGTGGTGATGATGCCATTACAGTTATTCCTTGAGTCATAGACTGGGTTATTCTCGTCAACGGTGATAACCTCGAGAGCGGTATTGCCCACGATGGCATAGTCGTCCAAGTTGACCGCTCCACTGCCCAGGTGCAGATCCTTGAGCGACTCGTTGTGTGCAATGCCCCATTCCTCGATGGTGACAACGCTGTTGGGGACAGTGATGCTGCGCAATTTGGGACACAGGTTGAATGCTGCCTCGGCGATGGTCTTTACCGTATTGGGGATAGTGACCTCTTCAAGGTCGGGCGCCCACTGGAAAGCTGTAAACCCTATCCTGGTTACGGGCAACTTGGTGATGCCGTCAAAGGAGACGCTGTCGCGGATATTGGCGTGGACCAAGCCGGCATAGTTGTTCTCATTGTTGGGGTCATCAGGGTCGCCGAAAACGACTACAGCCTCCTGAACACTGCCAGCCCAATATGTGCTGTAATGCACGCCGTCAATGACTATATAGGCATGGCTCACCAGCGTGGCACACGCAATCAGCAAGATGATAACTAGCAATCTCTTCATGATGTCATCGTTTTCAGTTTATCATTTTTTTCTTCAGCAAAATAATGCCAGAAATAAACACTAGAAAAATCGAAACTATCTCACTACTCGATGAGGATTTTCTTACAGTTCTCGATGGTTATTTGCCTGACAAGATTATGTTGATGACGGCATTGATGTCGGCGATGTTGACCTCGCCGTCACCGTTAACGTCAGCAGAGTTGGGCCAGTCAATGCCGCTGCCGCCGGGAGAATGGCCGTGTCCGCTGCCACCGCCGTCGATGATGATGTGGATCACGCTGTTGGCGTCGGCAATGTTGACCTCGCCATCTCCATTCACGTCTCCCATAATTATATCTTCCACAATCTGTCCGAAATACGGATACCAGTTCTCGTCAGCCCGGTAGGCATCAGCCGTCCCCTGCCGCACATGAAGCGTACGACCAGAGTAATCACCATCATCTAAATAGAATTGATCATACCAGGTCGATACTCTCGAGAGGTCAGCAATGTAGCAATACACATCCGTCAGCCCGGTGCAGCCATAGAACGCCTCGTAACCGATATAAGTTACCGAGTTGGGGATGACGATGCTGGTCAGACTTCTGCAGTCTCTGAACGCCCCGTAAACGATATAAGTTACTGAGTTGGGGATGACGATGCTGGTCAGGCCAGTGCATGCCATGAACGCCTCGGCACCGATCACAGTTACCGAGTTGGGGATGACGATGCTAGTCAGACCAGTGCAGTTAGCGAACGCCCCATAACCGATCTCAGTTACCGAGTTGGAAATGACGATGCTGGTCAGCCCGGTGCAGCCATAGAACGCCTGGTAACTGATCTCAGTTACCGAGTTGGGAATGACGATGCTGGTCAGCCCGGTGCAGCCATAGAACGCCTGGTAACTGATTTCAGTTACCGAGTTGGGAATGACGATGCTGGTCAGACCACTGCAGCCATAAAACGTCCAATCATCGATAGCAGTTACCGAGTTAGAGATGACGATACTGGTCAGGCCCGAGCAGTGAAAGAACGCCCTGTTACCGATAGCAGTTACCGAGTTGGGGATGACGATGCTAGTCAGACCAGTGCAGTCCTCGAACGCCCTGTTACCGATAGCAGTTAGCGAGTTGGGGATGTCGACGCTGGTCAGACCACTGCAGCCATAGAACGTAGATTCGCCGATAGAAGTTACCGAGTTGGGGATGACGATGCTGGTCAGACCAGCGCAGGACTTGAACGCCGAGGAACCAATAACAGTTACCGAGTTAGGGATGTCGATGTTGGTCAACTTAGTACATCTAACGAACGCATAGTCACCGATAGCCGTTAGCGAGTTGGGGATGACGATAGTGGTCAGACCAGTGCAGTTAGCGAATGTCCAATTCTCGATAGAAGTTATCGAGTTAGGGATGTCGATAGTGGTCAGACCAGTGCAGCCAGCGAACGCCGAGGAACCGATAACAGTTACCGAGTTAGGAATGTCGATGTTGGTCAACTTATTGCAGTAACAGAACGCATATTCGCCGATAGCAGTTACTGAGTTGGGGATGTCGATGCTGGTCAGCCCGCTGCAGCCAAAGAACGTAGATTCGCAGATCTCAGTTACCGAGTTGGGGATGACGATGCTGGTCAGCCCCGAGCATCCACTGAACGCCCTGGGGCCGATAGAAATTACCGAGTCAGGGATGACAATGCTGGTCAGACCCCTGCAGTCTCTGAACGCAGATTCGCCGATCTCAGTTACCGAGTTGGGGATGACGAAGCTGGTCAGTCTTGTGCAGCCATCGAACGTCCAACCCTCGATAGAAGTTACAGAGTTAGAAATGACGATGTTGGTCAGGTCCGAGCAGCTTCCGAACGCCCTGAGACCGATAGAAGTTACCGAGTTGGGGATGACGACGCTGGTCAGCCCCGTGCAGGCCTCGAACGCCCTGGAACCGATCTCAGTTATCGAGTTGGGGATGTCGATGCTGGTCAGCCCAGTGCAGCCATCAAACGCACATTCACCAATCTCAGTTACCGAATTGGGGATGTCGATACTGGTCAGGCCAGTACATTTCAAGAACGCTTCGGCACCGATAGCAGTTACCGGGTAGGTAGTTCCATTGTAGGTGACGGTGGCCGGGATGACGACAGAGCCTGAATACTCATTTTCAAATGTATCATAATATGATCCTTTGAAGGTCACGGCGGCCTGGTTGCCATTGATCTTGTAATAAATACCATCAACTTCAAAGTCATGGGCCATCGTAGACAGACTGCTCATGAGCAGCGCCATTAGCACAGAGATTCTCGCCCAGAGTGGCGACATCGAAGATTTAGTTTTAATCGAATTCATAGCGTTATTTAATTTATTGTTAATATTCTTTGTCGTGGCAGAAGTACCGAATGCGGTTCTTCCCATCAATACCCATTTGGGTGTTTATGCTCTGTATCATGATGTGGCGGTCACAACGTGGTAATCGGTTACTGCAAAGTTACTGCAAATAATTGGATTCTTGGTGAAAAACGGGCTTCATTGTGACTTCATTTTGATAGTCATAAACCATTGATTATCAGATGCCCGAAAAATAAAAAGTTCATTTTGGCATAATTCGGCCCGTTGAGGCTGAAATTGTTGCAAAAAAATAAAGTAATTTTGCGAGTAGAAAACTACAAATTACGCGAATTTTACTAATTTGGCATCCGCGTTCAATTACTACGAACCTTTAGCTCGGCGAAGCCAATTTAACCAATAACTGAACTACGAACCTCACGCTAAGGCGCGAAGTCGCTAAGTTTTTTTATAATCATTTAGAGCAAAATAAAACGGCTTGGCGCCTTAGCGGCTTAGCGTGATGCACAGTGGCAGAATTGACATAGTAACCACAAGAAATATGAAACAGGGAAATATCATTATTGCGATAGTTGTTCTCGCGCTGGGGTTGACCTGCTGCAACGGGGGCTCGGATACTGCCACCATGCGTGAGCTATCGGCCATCGACTCGCTGTTGTCAAAGGCTCGCCAGTATGATTTGGCACAGCACCGTTTGGATTCTCTCCATCCCGACGGCATGAACCAGGCCGAGCGGGCCTACTATAGCCTGCTGCTCACCCAATCGCACTACAAGAACTATATCGACGACACGACCGATGCCGTGATCAACGAGGCGGTGGACTACTATGAGCACCACGGCGACCGTGAGAAATACACCCGCGCCCTGCTCTATCAGGGCTGTGTCTATCAGATGATGGGCGATGCCGAAAAGGCGATAGCGTCCTATAAGGATGCCGAGAATGCGGCCAAAGATGGTGACCTGGAAAACAAAGCCTTTGCCAAGCTACGGTTGGCGACCCTCTATGCCGACAATTCAAACTAT
>CACYQB010000031.1 GCA_902776435.1 uncultured Bacteroidales bacterium
TTGCCCCACAAGCGAACCTGAGAACGAGAATTTACCGTACTTCCCACTGAGATTGACCCACCCATCATCAGATACACGGCGCCGGATTTCAAGGTTGTTGGTTACCGATACGCCCATATAGTCTTTGAGTTGTTTTTTCAGCGTTATCTTTATCACGGCGCCAGACTCCGCTGAATATCTTACGCCAAGGTCACGGATCACTTCTATCTTGGACACCTGATTGGATGGTATGGAAAGAAGGATGTTTCTATCTGTCACTTTCTGCTCGTTGACGTAAATGGCTCCAACACTTGTCGATCCACCGGCCTTGATGTTGTTGATGTCATAAGTAATAATACCTGGTGTCCATCCAAGCATATCATATAGTGTGCCGGCATCGCCAATATGAGTGCCCGAAAGGTTTGAGATCGAATAATTCAATCCGTCTCTCGTCACTTTTGCCTTTTTCGCTGTTACGACCACCTCATCGAGTTTCGTCGTTTCGGGCTGCAAGCAGATGATCCCCATATCATTGCTTGTTGGGTTAATCCATTTCGTTAGAAAACCAATGTATGTAATCTTCAGCAACAAGGGTCGGATGTCTGTTTCAAATGCGAACTGCCCCATGTCATCAGTCATAGTTCCAATCACGTATGTGCTATCGCTTGGAGAAATAGCCACAACTGTTGCAAAAGGAATTGGGTTGCCAATATCATCCACAATCTTGCCCTGGTAGGTATTTACAAAAGTTGTGGCACTTATCTCAAATCCAGACAAAAGCTGAAAGACAAGGAGGCAGTATGCAAAAACATTAACTCTTAGTTTCATATGGTTTAATGTATGATTACTAATATGGTTTTTGCTAACGATAGTGACATGAATTCAGCGATTCCAATAGCACTTTTATGACCAGAAATCAATCGGTGCTGACTCTAAGCGGATCGCCATCGCTGTTGGCGAACCTCTTTGGTTGTTCTCAGCTTGATGGCTATCCCCATCGATGGAGCCAAGGCAAAATGCAACCAGTATCACCAATATGGAACGCAAGCGTCTCATATTTTTACCTCGTTTAGCTGTTAGACAATCTATTTACTCAACGCAAAGGTATATTGGGATTTCGGCAATGAGAAATATCTGTTGTTTCATTGTGTTTCTCTATGTGTTTTTTGATTTCATCCACTCTTGGAGTAGTAATTAACGAACTCAATTCCAGTATTTTATAATATCAAATATTGATGTGTTTCACAAAAGCAGCATTCATGATGTTGAGAAACACAGAGAAACAATTGTTGCTTGGTTGTTCGCATTATTCTACCTAATTTTGTGCCCTAGAAACGAACTTCAATATGAGTACCAAGCTATTTTTTATCCAAATTCTTTGTGCAACCTGCTTGTGCATGTTATTCTCATGTTCTGACAAACGTGCTTTGGGAGACTATGAGAAGATTAAAAAGATTGGGGATGAAGATCCCAGCCATGCTCTTGCCATGCTTGATTCTCTGGAGATCGAAATCCGAGAGCAGAACGATTATGTCAGGAACAAGTATGATTTATTACGCATCAGGCTGAATGACAAAGCATTCAACACAGCGAACTCAGACTTGATGATAAAGAAACTGCTCGACTATTTTGAGGAGAAAGGTTCCTTGCCTGAGAAACAAGAAGTAACCTACTACGCCGGTAGCGTTTATCGTGATTTGCAAGACGCGCCGCGTTCCATGGAATACTTCCTCAAATCATTAGAATATGCACAAAATGAAGGAAGTGATTGCGATTCGCTGATGATGCGTAACGCCTACTCCAATCTTAATGACCTCTACTACAAGGTAAATAATTATGATGCTGCGGTCAAGATGGCACAGGCAGAACTTGAGATTTCCAAGCAGATGCATAAAGACGTTATTCTACCATACTTGCACCTTGGCACGGCATATCTTGCACAGGAGAAACAACAGGAGGCCGAAAAAGCCTTTGACGCCGTCTTGGATGAAATCATCCGTTCAAAAGACATCTCAAGCCATCAGAGCAATCTGCTGTATCTGCTAAATGACTATTCCTGTATGGAGCTGTTGCCCAAAGCCAGGAAGTGCTTTTCGATGATAGAAACTGACCCATTTGAAGAGTTTTCCGATTTCCCGTGCATGGCATTTGCCCAGTATTACAATTTATGCGGCAAAACTGATTCGGCCATCGTTTACTGTAATCTGGTGTTGGATAAAGGCACTGACATCTATAATCAATATGACGCGTCAAGGCTTTTGCATCGGATTTATAAAAGGCGTGGTGACGTGCAAAACGAAAACCAATATGCAGCAGTTTATATGGCCCTGAGCGATTCATTGGACTTCGGGAAACGCCAGGAACTGGCAGCAACGGTGAACAATCAGTTTCAGTATCACTTAGACCAACAGAAAGAGCAAAGCCTGAAAGACGAGAAAGAAAGGTACAAGAACACGCTCATCATTGTAGCGTTGGCGGCAATACTGCTGGCAAGTATCGGTTATATGCTTTATGTCAGAAGACGCAGCAAGCATCTGAAGGAAGTGCTTAATCTTTCGACAGAACTGCAACAAGTATCAAGTGATGAGAAGCAACTGCGCAGGGATGTTGAACAGAAAGAAAAGAACCTGGAAGAATTGAGGACGTCATTAGAGAAAACGACTGATGAACTCAGCGACGTGAAAAACGAACTTGAACGAGTTAATGCCGAATTGTCGGAATATGAAGAAGCCTTGAAAGAAAGAGAGCAACAGTTGTCGGAGAAGATGGACCAAAACAAGACCGTTATCCAGATGCTCCATCAGTCTGAACTGGAAGGCAAAGCCGAAGATGTCATTTATGCTATCAGGCAATCTTCAGCGGGCAAGAAAAACATGACATCCACTGACTGGAAACAGCTCTATCATGCAGTTGATGAACTTTACCCATCATTCAAGGAGAGGCTGTTGGCTAAATTAGGTAATTTCACCGAACAACAGATGCAGGTATGTTACTTGATGCGTATCGGGTTGTCCAAACCTCAGATACAGAACATGACCAACCTCTCACGCGTCACCATTTGGCGATGGGTGAAGAAATATGATTGGGTCCTGACCAGTGATGACGAAAACGATGTAGCAGAACAGAATGATCAAAACGATGTGACTTGACCAGTTCTCTTTGCAGCGCGTGGCAAAGGTAGATTAAATGCTAAATTCAGTAGAAGACAGCGTTTTGGGACTTATTAGTCAAAAAGAAATTGTAAATTTGCAACATAAAAAAGTTTAACATTTAAATGAATACTACAATGAATACATCAAGATTTAAGATTGCATTCTTTGCTATTGTTTTAGTCTCAATCATCCCTTTAAGCATTGCTATAGTATTAACATCTTGTGGTAAAGATGAGCCTGAAAACGAAGGCTCATTAGTAGGACAGTGGGAATTAATAAATTTGGATGATTTAGTAAATAATGTTCTGGTATCTCCATACGGAGTTTTTTCAGAAACTGATGGAATCGTATTTGAGTTTAAAGAAGATGGAACAATGATTCAATATCTTCACACTCATAACACATGGTATATTGCTGGTAGGGCCTTATATCGGATAACAAAACGGAACGACAATAAGAGCGGAAGAATTAATTGTGATTTTGATATCACTACACCCGTCTTTATTAATACGTTCAATGTGGGAAGTATCAATTTTAATTATTCGAACTTAACAAATAAATCGTTAACTTTGAGTAGTCCTCTTTCACATCCCTATGGATTGAAATTCAAACCAACATCAGGTGTTACTGCCACTGAGTATTTCGAATACAATCCAAATGATTAAATACATTTATTATCGGAAATGTAAGAATTGGGAAAGTGGAAAACACTTTTTATGGGGCCCTCCTTATGGTTGGGCAAATGCATTTTTTGTTCTTCTACTTACGCCGGTTGCGTTCTTGGGTGGAGCGCTCATGGATAGTGATAATAATTGGACTTTTATTTTAGTTTCTTCATCTTTCATTGTAATTTTGGCTATCATGTATTTGAGTGAACGCTTTCAGAAAAGAATGAAGAAATATACACCTCCAGAACGATTCAAGAGATTAGATAGCATCCCTCTTTATTGCTTATCTGTTCCATTTTTTTTGCTAATGTTTCTATGGGGCTTAGGCGGAAGCGTGCTATTGTTCCTTTACGTGATAGAGCCATTAAACCTCAATGGTTGGCTTTACAATCTTTTGTTTTAGAAATTGGAGCCTTCATGATATAAGCCGGGCGTTCCCCCTCGAGGGGGCGTCCGGCGCCGGTTCCGATCGGTGGGCGATCTTCTCGCCCACCTGCGGAACGGGAGGCTTAAACCTCATGCTCGATGTACTATCATCAACGGAGGGATTTGAACATGCGGTTGATGCACTTCTGCTTCTGTTCCAGATTGGGATGGACATAGAGATCGAGCGTCGTGCCGATGTTGGCGTGGCCCAATATGACGCTCACGGTCTTGTAGTCGCAGTGGCTCGCACTAACTTTGCATCAAGCAGAGGGCCGTGCATAAAGACAGCAAAGGAGGGATCGCCCATCACGGGCGTTTCCCTCCTTACCTTGAAAAAACATTGAATAATGTAGAATATACTCTAAGAGTAATGTGTCTTACTTTAGGTTTAACTAGGAAACAGATGATTGTAGAGCCAGCCTTCAAGATCATATGGCACAATGACATATTTCATCAATAATACTAAAACAGCAAAAAAATATGCTGTGATGATTAACGCAGTCGGTATAGTGAGCCAATAGACAGAAACGTGATTCAAGGCTTTGTATCGTTTGGGCGGTTTATAGGTTTGCATCCTTTTCTCAAATCGATCGCTCAGGTATAATTCCAATACAATAAAAGGAATGAAACCAAGAAAAAAGGTGAATACATTGCTGCTCAGCATGAGAATAGAGAAAAACAATGTGAATGGCCAAAGCATCATGAAATATACTGTACCCGCAAATCGGGAAGCATACCATGAACTGACATTCTTCCGTTTCCCTTTTTCATGATGCTTGTCACACAAGCGATAATAGATATACTTAATCATTCTGCTCCTCTGTTTATGTTAGCAAAGTTAGATAGTTTTCCTCATTCTGCAAATAGTTTGCCTCGCTTGAGGCTACTGCGAACGATGTAATAACCTGCGGCGACGGTTGAACCTAACATGGCAAGCGCCATGTCTTTGTGGGCATCCCAAAGGTCACCCTGCTGTCCGTTGTAACCTTCGGCATCCTCGGGTGAAAGCACCAGCGTGAGTCCCCATTCAAATAGCTCGTATATCAGACTTCCGGCCTGTACCAACAACCATGCCACTAGCACTGCCATCACTTGACGCGAGGTAACTCTGCGACGAGAGAATTCTACTAATGCAGGAAATAGGAACACGCCAAACAGCAAGTGAACCAGACGATCATAGTGGTTACGAGACGTATGCAACCATTCCCAATCGCCCAAGCATTGCAGCCACTCTTGATAAGGCACATAGGAATAGATGTACCTGGCTCCTAGCAGGTGCAAAATCAAGAATAACGCAACGCCTAGAAATGCCAGGTTGCTGAACCAGCGTTTACGCAAATCGCATAGCAGTAGTGCGACCAATAGGACAGTGCCAGCCTGTTGCAGGAATTGCTCTCGTGGAAACACGGGATTGATATAGGTGACAATCGCCACTAAGGCCGTTATCGCCAACACCACTATTTTAAATTTGTTGTTCATATATGAGTGTTTACATCCTGCCAGCGAGGATTGTTGAAAATTTCTGAGTTGTTATTCGTCAATGCGGCTGCAGCATCGACATCATCTGCAAGGAAGCATCGGAGCCATGAGGTCATATAAGCATCCCCCTCGTGAAGGACAAAACGATGTTCAATACCTTTCAGGCGGCCCAACAACATTGGTGTTGTATCTGGGAGTTCTTCGGCCAAGTGGAGTAAAGACTCGAGTGGTGAAATGTGGCGGTCAATCCAACCAGTTCCGGCTACCAGCATCGTCGGGATAGAGATCGTCTTCATGGAATAGCCCCAGCCCAGTTTCTTTGCAAGGCTCTTTTGTGGGCAACTTGCAGCATATAGCACCTTGAAACGGCCATCTTCTGTTGCCACATTGATAGCGCCCATGGCACCCTGGGAATGACCGACCACGCCGATTCGGTGTAGGTCAATGCGTTGATATAGAGGACTGCTCTCCATCGAGTTTTGGGAAAGTGCTTTATCAAGCGAGACTAAAGCTGATCGACCATTCCACGCATTGCTGTCATTATTGCCAATGACGATAAATCCCCATGAAGCCAGGTGCTCGAACACCGGGCGGTAATGCAGGGCTTTCAAACCCGTACCGTTGACCATAACCACTGTCGGCAGCGGCACGTTGTGTGCGCTATCTGGAACAAAAACATAAATGCCATCAATTGAATGAACGATGACTTGATAAGGCCCGCTTTCATGATATTTCTGCTCGATGGGGCACGGATATGTTTTGCTGTTATAGGAGCGAGACACGGCAGGAAAAACCGAGCAATAAGCCAGTGTTCCCCAGCGCAACAAGCATTCCCCTATTTTCCACATGATATCCATCTATTGAGTCTTGAAAAGTAACTTGAAGAGGCGATAGCACAGATAACAGTTCAGCAGTGCTATGACTATCAAAATGCCATCGATAATTATTTCGTCCAGTTTCACATCCATCGTATATTCTTTAGACAACAGAAATGGGATGTCTAAAAAATAAAATAGCGCTATTATCATCAAGATAGAAGAAATCATAAGTGAAACAACAGCCCACTTCTTATCACAAATCAACCTTGGAATACACATCAGAATAATACATATCGGTATGACGATGCCCGTGTGAAATGCTATGCCATAAAGGGCACTTATCACCCCTAACACCAGGAAATAAGTCCCAATTCGACGAATGCTCTTTTCTTTAGCTGCGTTCATTGCCTTTAGAGGTCAGTTCTTTTTCCAAATGAGATATAGTATTGCACCTACACACAAGATGACAGGTACCAATATGCTCAGAATGGTTAACCATGAAGACGAATCAAAGGCAAATATTGCACAGTATGCCCCGATTAACATTACAATAAATGTCAAACAACATTTTAAAAGTGTTTTAATTGTCTCCATCATTCTTATTGTTTATGTTGCAAAGACGCTTTTTACGCAAGAAGAAACTTAATCCCACCAAAAACTCCATACATTGGATGCCGGGTTCATTCTTGCGAGGGTTGTTAAGTTGATGTCGTTCTGAAGGAGATCAGGGCAGTAGCCCATCTGTTCTTCGGCAAGCGACATGCTATCGCCAGAAACAGGTTGTGGCACATAGTATTCTAAGGTGTCCGACGAGATGTGAGCCACCACGGCATCATATTTTTCGTGCCAGTATTTGGCTACTGCCATGTGTTCTGCATCTTCGGGGCAACTATTCCATCCACCAAATGGAATATAGGCAAATATCTGCCATGGCTGTTGGACTGGAACCTCAACGAGCAAGATAATCTCACAATTAAAGTTGAAGTCATGCAACGCTTCAAATTGCAGATCAAGTCCAACAACATTCTCTTCCCATTCTTCCAAACCACCATCAGATACATAGCTTTCCTTCAGGTCTTCTAATTCCAGCCGCAAGAATTCCTTTGCATCTATTAAAGAATCGTTGAGAAGCATATTTTGTCGCTGGCCGTAACTATCGACATCGTTAATAACCTCCTCAAGACTATCAATAAGATTCTCATCAATTTCTAACAGCACAGGGTGGAATCCCTCTAATTTACCTCTCTCATAAGCATCTAACCATGTCTGCATGATGGATTGCGGCGTGGCATCAGCGCTGATGCGACAGGTATTGTAATTCTTCAGCAGAGCCTCCGCTTCGGCAATTAGCTCCTCGTTGAATGCTGTGTTTTCATCGATTATTTGCAACACTTTTGCATTATGCCTTGATAAATAGTAAAGCCTTACCAACAAGATAAAACGCCAAGCTACGGGAACCAATACAACAAGTGAGGAATAACGAAACTTGTCTTCATAGAAAAAGGAAAAAACCAAGACGAGAATGATTACCAGCAAAGCGGCACCCCATAAGATCAGTTGCTTCATCAATATGCGGCACACTCCTTGCCAGTCGCCAGCATCGATAAGATTCTCCAATTCATTACCCATCTGTTGCTCTTTTCGTTTCTTTTTCTGGTATAAGTAAACGAAAACGACCATCACAATAATTGCTATAGCTATACTCAGTTCCATAT
The DNA here is from genome assembly GCA_902776435.1 of uncultured Bacteroidales bacterium. GTDB lineage: Bacteria > Bacteroidota > Bacteroidia > Bacteroidales > Muribaculaceae > Sodaliphilus. The sequence continues at coordinate 8,238 of CACYQB010000031.1, forward strand.
TGTTCTTAATTAATTCTTCAACAATTATTTATCTTCATCAGTTCAGATAGATTAAGCATTCTAATTGTTCCTCGCATTCCGAGTTTTGCTGGTCGATTAAACGACATTCTTCCTTGGTTTTCTCCAAAGTAGAATTAGTGATACTACTGCAATGCCCAGATTGATGAACATGAAAATCTCGAGAATCGTCAAATCACGGTAAATCACCTTTATAGCTGGGTGATCCTCGGGGAGATCCACTAGATAATTCCTCTCGAGGGCAATGCCATGGCAGAACAAGCACTCGATTAAAGCCAAAACGGCAATCAAGATGATTAAACATATTCTTTTTGTTGACTTCTTCATAATGATGGTTTTGTCTTAAAAAGTAACTTGAAGAGGCGATAGCACAGGTAACAGCTCAGCAGCGCTATAAATGTGACAATAATCAAGAAACTGAAAATGAATCCGTCGAAGACATCTAGATTGGCAATAGTCTGTAAGACAGCCACTACTGTGAAATATAACAGCCATAATGTTGTCAAAATGGCACAAGTCATGAGCAATAGGCTTGCCCAGATCTTGTCATAAAATAGCCTCGGCGCACAAATCAGGATCACGAAAAAAGGCACCGCAAGATCCAAGCCACTATCTTCAAATGGATTGGATAAATAAATCGGAATCAAGCAAGAACAAAGGATGCCTAACACCATGAAATATAGCCCAAATCGCAGTATGCTTTTTTCGTTCTTTGTCATTATTCGGTCAATTCACTGATGGCTTGACGGGCCAGTTCTTCCATCTCTTCGTCACCGCATTCGGACAATAGGCGATAGTACTTCAGTGCATTCTCTTTATCTCCCATCGTCTTATAGATATAGGCGATGTTTGAGGTCACGATGTTGTCATCGGGGTAGTCCTTGTGGATAGAGAGGAACAGGGGTAATGCCTGGTCATTGTTGCCTGTTAAGGCGAGTAGTGATGCCTTATCGCTACGAAACATGACTTCATCGGGATAGTATTGCAACAGCCATTCCACTAGTTGCATCGCCTTATCGTCAAGTTCTGCGTCAAATAGCCTGCTGAAATAATCTTGCATGCTCGACTTGAACATCGTTTCGCCATCCTCACCTACAGGAGTGTTAAGAGTCCAAGTCCAACGGTTGCCGTTGAGGTGGGAACGCTCTATCACCTGATGGAGCACAGGCATGGCACTGTCGTAATCCTCCAGTCTGAAGAGTACGGCGAGTTTACCGAATGGAAGATCCAACCTATCAGGATAGAGGCTGATAGCCCTGTCTATTTTCTCATGGGCAATTGCTAAAAGTGAATCGTCAAACACCTGTACCTCATACATGTATATTGGTGCACCCGTGCTGTCTTCAAATTCCAAAGCTTGCCTGCCATCTTCTGGAGGGATGGGCGTCATCTGCATGACCTCATCCCGGCTCATCTTGTAATAATAGTTGAACCAAGCAGCATATACATCAGCAGATTCAGGCTCTGCCTGCTCCCATTGCTCAATGACTTGCCTGGTGTATTCAAGGCTGCTGTCATTGATGCATTCGCGGTATCGCTCATACCAAGAGGCTTGGGCAGCAAGATGGCCTGTAATGCCCGCAGTCAAGATGATAAACAATAGTAACTGTTTCATAGCGCAGTTCTGTTTACTTCTTTGATAATTGTAATGCTATTTCATTTTACAGACGATCTTCATCTGTGTCAGTTCGTTGATTCAGTCATCTTTTTTATCCTTGAGTGATTCCAAGAAGGGGATTATGTCGTCACCGTATGCCCTGCGCGAATAGAAATTGAGCTGTATTGCTTTCTTTCCATTGACGGTTACTGGTTTGTAGTGATGGATGTCAACCTCTACACAATTCAGCTTGCCGTCTGCCCCATCGCTTACCAAGAAATCAATGACATACTCTCCGTCGTTCTCATAGACGAGATAATTGCAGCATTTGTCTGACTTTTTGCGCTCTTCAAGTTCCTGGACCTTGGCCTCAACAGCATCACGAACTGTTAATACCTCAGTGAAGGCTAGCGAGACCGTCAACATCTGCTCATAATTGTCAAACGTCTCCCCCTTGGGCAGCCATTCCTGAAGATAATATGCCTCAATGGGATGTTGACACCACTTGAGCTCAAACTTCTTGCCTTGAAACTTGAGCGTTTTTCCAACATGGAGATAGTCAACTACTTCTTCCTGTGCGAAAGCCATCACACAAGTCAGTATCATCAAGGATAATCCAATTCTCTTCATATCAGTTCCAATTTCAGTTTCTTAGTTGTGTTCATGTGCAGCATCATTTCAATCAGCTACAGCCATGCTTTTACAGCTTGAATGTGATGGGGAGGGTGAACCATACGCTCACGGGCTCACCATTCTGGCGGGCAGGGATGAAATCGGGAAGCAACTTGCAGACGCGGATGGCTTCGGTGTCCAAATAAATATCCACCGATTTGGCGACCTTGATTTCAGTCACTTTACCCGTCTTGTCAACGACAAAAGTCATAACGACTCTGCCTTGGGTCTTTCTTTTGGCAGCCATCGGCGGGTATTTGACATTCTCTTTAAGGAACTCCATCAGGGCTCTCTCGCCTCCAGGGAACATCGGCGGCTGGAAATCCTCGGGCACATCGGAACCTTCACTCACCGTGAGCGGCTCCATCTCATCGAACAGCTTGAAGGACACTGGTATCGTGTACGGCATGTCGGTAACTTCCCCATCTTGCTTAGCCGGGATGAAGTCGGGCATCATCTTGACAACCCTGACGGCCTCGTCATCCAGGTCCTTGCGCACCGAACGAAGGACTTTGACATTATCAATTTTTCCCGTCTTCTTTACCGTAAACTGTACAACGACTTTTCCTTCAACTTTATCCTGGGCCGCTTGTGGTGGATAAACGATGTTTGCATTGAGGAAGTTGATCAACGCTGCATCGCCGCCTGGAAATTGGGGCGGACAGGTTTCGTCAATCACTGTATCTTGAGCACTCACAGTCATGCATGCCAGCATCGCCAGCAGCAGGGTCATCAGTTTCTTTTTCATGTTCATCAAATATCTCGTTTCAGTTATTATTCTACGTCAGAATCAACCTTTAGGTCATAAAAGATGTTTTCACCTTTCCAACTGCCGCGACCACCAGGACCACTGACACTGCGATTCCATACGACTTCATTATTCCATTTCTCGGGTTTCAAAGCATTTTCCCCGATCTTGATGGACTGGATAAATTTCCACAGAGGAGTGATCTCATCCATTGGGGCTGCTGTTTTTCCAATACGATTGCCAATCTTAACGGACAGTTTTTGCTTTTTGTGCAAGACTACAGTCAAATCATCTTGCCACTTCTGTTGATCGTGAGAATATATTTTATCACCTCCAAATTTCACACAATCAATGCTTGCTCGATCCAAATGCAAATTGACAGATACCGTATCATTCATCATGTTTTGGACAGTAAAATAATAAGCTGAGCCAGGGTCGCATGAGCAAAGTAGAGCCAAGCAACACGCCAGCAGCAGGGTCATCAGTTTCATTGTCATGTACATATCTAGTCTTGAGTTAAAATCATATTGATGATGGCGTTGATGTCGGCGATGTTGACCTCGCCGTCATTATTGATGTCGCCAATATCACGGTCGGCATCGTTGCCAAAGATATAATCCACGACGGCATTCACATCACCGATGTTGACGGTGTTGTCGCCGTTCACGTCATAATCTCCATCCAGCGCCACAATGCGTTTAAACTGCTTCCAAATGTTGGCATTGCGGTATTTCTTGATGCTGCCACGGTGCACCATGAGCGTGGCATGTCTGGCCGTTTCGAAAGTCATGTCTTCGATGGTGAATGGCGTGCGCCGCATGCAGATGACGGTGTCCAGTTGATCGCACCAGGAAAAGGCGGTCCTGTCTATCGATGTCAGTGTCGATGGCATGGTGATGGAATGCATATTGGTGCAAAACGAGAACACCCAGTCTTCAATGGTTTTGACGTTTTCAGGAATTTCAAAATGCGTCAGGCTGGTACAATTAAAGAAGGTGTTATGGCCAATGGTGCTGATGTGGCACGGCTTCTGGAACTTTACCTCGGTCAACTGGGTGCAGTTATCAAAGGCTCCCCAGCCCAACGTGGTCACCGTCGAGGGTATCTCTACACTCTTCAGGCCACAGGCGGCAAACACACTGCCATAAATTCTAGTGATACCACGGCCAAAGTGGACTGATTCAAGTGCCTCGCAACGCATGAACGCAGAACCGCCCAGCGATGTCACGTTGTCGGGCAAGTCGATAGCCGTAAGTCCAGTGCAATGATTGAACGCATTATACTCAATGGTTGTGAGCGATGACGGGAATGTGACCTGTTTCAGACCGCTGCAACCGTTGAAGGCATCTCGGTCCACCGTGACGGTGCCTTCGGGAATCTGATATTCGTCGCCATGGGCACTAGGATAAAAGCATAGCTTGTCGCCGGCCTTGTTGAAGACCACGCCGTCCTTCTCGCTGAATGCCGGGTTGCTTTCTGCCACATGAAACGCCTCAAGCCCCGTGCAGCCCACAAACGCCGTGGTGGTGATATTGGTCAGCGTTGAGGGGAAGGTGATCTCCTTGAGCGATGAGCAATCGTGGAACGTAAAATAACCCAGCGACGTCAAGCCCTCGTTGAGCGAGAGGCTTGTCATCTTGCCGCATAAATCAAATGCATGGGTACCCACCGTCTGCACCGTTGACGGCAAATCCAGCGCCTTCAGTTCAAAGCAACCCATAAACGTCGAGTCGCCTATTGTTGTCAAGCCAGGCTCGATGTTGAGTGTTTCCAGCGCACGGCAATCCATGAAGGCAAGACCTTTAATCTGCCGGACGTGGCTGAGCAGATTGACCTCTTTCAAGCCACGGCAACTATAGAACATTCCGTGGCCCACCGTCGGGCAGTCGATGGTCGCCGTCGAGAGCGAGTCGCAATTGTTAAACACTCCCCTGCCAATGCTGGTCACGCTGGCTGGCACATTGATACTCTTCAACGATGTGCACCTGTTAAATGCATTAGCGCCAATACTGACCACACCGTCACCCAGCGTCACCTCGGTCAATGCACTACATCCCGCCATCATCTCCTGGCCGATGATGGGGCATTGCAGGTCGGCACGCTGTATATGAGTACAATGAGAAAACGCGTATCTCTCAATCGAGGTCACGCTGGGCGGGACCGTAATCTCAACAAGTCCATCGCAATAACTGAAGGCCGAATAACCGATAGACGTGAGGCTTGACGGGAACGTGACCGTAGTGATTCCCTTACACTTATTGAACGCTCCGTCATCAATCGTCGTCACGCCGTCGGGCACCTCATAGGTCGAGGAGGCATAAGCATTAGGAAAGATATAGAGTACAGTCTTGTCCTTGCTCAGCAGCACGCCGTCAATGTCGCAGTACCAGGCATTATCCTCGTCAACATAAAAGCCGCGCAGTCGGTCGGTACCGTAAAATGTGCCCTGCCCCATGATGTCATTCACCGTAGCGGGTATCGTCACCGATGTCAAATTATAACAGTCCTCAAAGGCATCATAATTGATGCGCGTCACGCTATAGGTCACGCTGTCATGGGTGACACTTGCGGGAATCACCAGGTCGCCATGGTAGTAGGTGTACTCCAATTGGGAGTCATAGTTTCCCATCGAGATCACCGCCAACTCCCCTGGCTTATCCCACATCGTCGTGTAGCAGATGCTGTCTTCCATAAATTTCAGGGCACTTGCCGGCAATGCCGTGCCCAGTGCCATGAGCATGACGCCCAGCAATTGCAATGTCGTGATTCGTTTCATAGTCCTATCGTTTTAAAGTCCAGTGGCAAAGGTATAGAAAATTAGTGCAAGTCGAACACAAAACCAAATTTATTTGAGATTTGTTGAGACGAAGCCTAATTTATTCAAAATTAGTGCAAGTCGAACACAAAACCAAATTTATTTGAGATTTGTTGAGACGAAGCCTAATTTATTCAAAAGTTTTTGATAAACTTAACATTAGGAAAATGAGGATGCATCAATGCGTTTCAGGAAACACCTATGCACTTGGACTCCTTCATCATGAAGCATCCTCATGTCTGATTGTAATTATTTTATGGCTTCAGGATTTTTCTGCCGTTCTCGATGACTATACGCGTTGGCGGGTATGGAGGGAAAGTTTCAGCAAAAGAGAACTGATTATTACCAATTATTCCCACATGTGCCATCAATCGCAGTGTGCGATTGTCACGGTAAGCCATTTCAATACTAGAGCCAATGTTCAAAATATCCAAAGACGATACGTCGGTTGTTTTAATGTTGGGTAAATAGGACCAGGCAATGTCATAGGCATTCAAATTGATTAGCACTCTCCATTGGCCTTGGGATACTGTCCACCGAGTGCTATCGGTTTGTGCCACAACCAGCAAGAAAACCGATAAACACATTATAAGCAGCGATACTATTCGCCACTTGAAGAACGTGATACCAATAGATGTTTTCATCTTAGTTTTCATCTTAATTTTCATCTTACAAAGGTAAATCAACCGCGTATGTCTTGAAAAGACGAGGCTACACTAATTCTGCGATACTCGTACAGCGCGAACAGTATTGCCACTGGGGCGTAGCCATTGGGGGGTTGCAAGGTGTGCCCCTATATCACTGAATGCTAGGATGTGTGCCGAGCCTATACCCGTTTCTTTAGGTCCGAGCGTACGGGACCAATAGTATCCGCACTTGCCCACGGAGAGAGATTGATAATAATTGCAACCCGCAGCAGGCAAGAATAAGGTGTTTCCATTCGGACCAGTTAGCAAGATGCCATTCACGCCATTTCTTTGTACATATTCATCCACTACGGAATGGAGAAGTTCATCAATCTGCTCCCTTGATGGCATGCGCCACGAAGAGCCCCAATTCATGTAAGCAGCATCATCTTCAAGATCCAGTTCCGTCATGTTGTCGTCAAAATTGTACTTGATGAAGCGATACTCATCCTCCCATTTGTGGTTTTCATTTGTGTAGCTCGTCTTGGGTTCTATCTCTCCCCAGGCGAAATAATCACCGTATTCTTCGGGTGCACTGGCACCGACATTACAAGTCGCCCATAGCGTGCCGCTGGGAAGGCCCAAGTCAACGTACTCATGTTCTTCTGTTGCAGATGTGCCTTTCAAGATAATGCCAATGATGGCATTTACGTCAGCGATGTTGACTTCGCCATCATTGTTGACATCAACACCATGGCGGCTTGTGTCACCTAGGATAAAGTTGATAACGGTGTTTACATCAGCAATGTTGACTTCGCCATCATTGTTGACATCACCGGCTGTGTTATCGGCCTGAACATTCAAAGGAATGAGCCACATTACCAACAACAGAATAAGTGATAAACCAGTAATCTTCTTCATAGTGTATATTGTTTTAGTTAATACCAGCGCAAAAATATGAATGCCCTTTCTTTTCTCGCAATACCCATTTGGGTGTTTTTCTTATCGTCTGTATATCAGCATTTAGTCCAGCCACACTTACTGACTGCCCAAAATGTAGTTGATGATGACGTTGATGTCGGCGATGTTGATTTCAAAGTCGTCATTCATATCATAGTTGATTTCCTGCTTGCCGTCAAGGATGGCATCGACAATGGTGTTCACGTCAGAGATGTTCACTTCCCTATCGCCATTTGCATCACCTGCCACATAGCCGTACATCTCTTCTAGATGGTTGATGACCTCATTAAATTCAGCATCACTGATTTCCACGATGTTCTTGAAATCTTTCCAACCATCAGCCGATTGATAAGCTGCTTTGGAACCTGTCGGAACATATAAGATGCCTTCATTTGTGGTTGTTGTGCTGAATACAGTTCTTCCTAATGTTGGCGGAGCCATTTTAGGACAATAAACTGCAACCATCGTGGGGGAACTCAATGCATAATCACCTATGATATTCACCCCTTTACCCAGCATAACTGCTTTAAGATTAGGGCAAGAGAATGCTTGATGCCTGATTTCTTTTACGCTATTGGGAATCACGACAGTAGCGATGCCTGTTCCAAAATAGTAGTAATCAGGTATCATCTTTACATGATTCCCAATCGTTACCTTCTTGATTGAACTGAAGCGACTAAATGGGCAATCTGCCATGGTCCAATAATAAGGAATGACATCTGGCCCTGATTCCCAATATAGATATTGGTCGCGTCCTTGATGGATTTCCTTGAGTGGACAACCTTCAAATTCTGTCGTCTCGCTAATCGAGGCATCAGATTCCATGCATAAAGCCTTGGAAGAGTCCTCGATGACCACCTTTTTCAGATGAGAGCATCCCTTAAACACGCGAGCACCGACTCTTTCTACACTCTTGGGGATGGTGAATTCAGTCAAGCCAGTACAATTAGTGAAAGCGTAAGCGTAAATGAACTTTAAGCTATCACCGAATTGCAAGTCACTGGATCTGAGGCTGCTGCAATTATAGAACGCCCACTCGTTAATGGTTATTATGTTCTTTCCCATCGTCAGTGATGACAATGCAGTGCAACCACTGAATGCGCTACGACCGATTGTCTCAACTCCGTCCCCAATGACTAGTTCTTTCAATCCCGTACAATCTTTAAATGCAGCGTTGTGGATTGTCTTCACCCTGCTCGGTATTACCAGGCTCGTCAATTTTGTCCACCCTTCAAACATACCCGACACAATAAAGGTCATTTTAGGCCCCAAGGTCACATGCTCGAGAGTGTTCCTGTAAATGGAAGGTAATGCGCAAGTTATGTCTCGACCGATGTACAAATTTGATATAGGAGAATTGCCAAAAGATTCAGAATCACATGCCAGTTGCGTGTCTCCATCTTCGATGATAACATCTGTGATTTTCGGACAGTTGGCGAATGCATTATAGGTAATCTTACGGACATCTTTACCTAGTGTAACATGCTCGAGATCAGTACAGTAATAAAACGAGAGCGAACCAATGTCAGTTGCACCTTTAATATACACAGTTTTCAAGCCTTTACACCCCATAAAGCCTGCATTTATTGTAGTGATACTGCTTGGAAGCGTCAAAGTATCCAACTTCACACAACTGGCAAAAGCCCCACCGTCAATCAATTGGACTCCTTCCTCAAGGGTGAGCTCAGTGATTGGGCAGTTAATAAAGGCATTCCTGCCGATTCTCTTGACTGTCCCAGGAACAACAAGCGACGTGATGGCGTTGTTGCACAAGGCGATATCGTCAATTTCGCTCACTTGGTATCCGACACCATCGTGATACACGACCGATGGGATCTCAAGATGGCCAGTAACATGATATTGATTCGACACTCCCCGGAAGGCTAATCGAACAGTGGTGTCGCTATTAGTGACGTAGGTGAACTGGCCGTACTCAAAAGTCAACGCATTAACCGACTGGAAGCCAAGGAACAATACAAGCAACAGGAGTGTTCTCGCCAGGCGAGACGAAAAATAAGATTTAGTTTTAGTCGTGTTCATAGCATTTTATGATTTAGTTGTTCTTGTTGTCCAAGAAAAGAGGAATTGTCACTGGAGGCAGAGGATATAGTCGATGATGACGTTGGCATCGGCGATGTTGATTTCGCCGTCGCCGTTCACGTCGATAATGTCGCTCCAGTCCTCGCTGCCAGCCTCGCTCTCATTGGAGGGAGCGTGGCTGTGACCATGGCTACCACCATTGATGATGACATCAATCACCGTGTTTACATCGGCAACGTTGATCTCGCCGTCTCCGTTGACATCACCGGGGATTTCTCCTGGCGCATCGCCAAGAATTTGTGAGAAATTGCTCCAGATGACCGCCGTCTGGTATGCATTGACCGATATTGCAGGCACGTGCAATGTCACGCGGGCATAATCGTCCATTTCTTTGAACAGCCCAAAATCGGTATCGCTGAAGCCTGGAGGCATGAAGGCTAGAGACGTCAGCTCGGTCATCTGATCGCAACCATAAAATAGGCTCTTGCCGATGTTAGTGACGCCGCTGCCGAGTGTTGCGCTGGTGAGCCTACTGCATCCATTGAAAGCCGAGGTACCGATAGTGGTCACCGAGTTAGGAACAGTGACTTGAGTGATTTTTGAACCGTACACGAAATAATCGGGAATCACTTCCACTTCGTCGCCAATCTGGACATTGTAGATGTCGAATGTGTGCATTGAGCCTATCGAGGAACATCGCTTGGCGTTCCATATCAGTGTGCGAATCCCATCACAGAAAACGAACGCACTGTTGCCGATCGTTGTAACCGATTTGCCGATAGTCAGCGTGCTCATGCTGCAGGCATCGAAAGCATACTCCTTGATGACCGTTACCGAGTCGGGAATGGTCACACTGCTGATGTTGAAGCATAAGGCAAATGCGTATGCCCCAATTTCGGTGAGCGAGGACGGCAGGTCAATCTCATGCAAGCCGTAGCACTCAAAAAAAGCATTATCGCCAATCGAACTTATCGTGTTAGGCAATGTCACGTGGGACAGGCCATGACATTTTCTGAAGGCATTATTGCCGATAACTGTGACGGGGAAGGTGATACCCTGATAGGTGACTTCTTCAGGAATCACGATGCTGCCGCTATAGCAGCCGGTCGTTCCGTTGTTGATGACGATGGCCTGGCCATTCTCTATAGTGTAGTAAATGCCGTCAACCGCAAAATTATATCCATCACTGGGGCCGTTTCCCTCGATGCTTGAGAAAAGTTTCCAAAATGTGGCCGACTGATAGGCTTCTATCGCATCGGGCAATACATTCAGCGTTACGCGGGAGAAAAAGTCACTCCCGAGAGCGCCTCCTTCATCGCCTATCGTGGGCGGCACCGACGCTAAACAGGTTAGCCTCGTCAGCTGATCGCAGCCGCCGAACGTCATCTGGTTGCCAATGGAGGTCACTTTGCAACCCAATGTGACACTGGCGAGATTGCTGCAGCCGTTAAAGACATACTTGCCAATGGCCATGACAGAGTCGGGCAGCACTATACGTTCCATAGCGGTGCAACCTTTAAAGGCATAATCCCCAATTGTTTTCAAGCTGGTCGGAAAGACAATTTGTCTTATCTGTGAGCAGTCCTCAAAGGTGTTTGACTCAATAGACGTGATGTTGTTCTTATTGGAAAAAGTGACTTTTTCCAGACGGTCGCACCCTTTGAAGGCCGCTTGGCCCAATTGAGTGATATTATCCCCGATGGCAATCTCGACCAGACTGTCACATTCACTGAAAGCCTCATTACCAATGCTATTGACAGTCCAGGGCAGATTGATGCTTGTCAAACCTGCACCATAAAAACAACGGTCGCCGATACTTGCCACTCCTGGCACATTAAAGCTTGACAATGAGCGGCAGTTTTCAAACACGCCATTGCCCATTCTGCTAATGTTTGACAGTCCAGATATAGTGACGGTTGTCAGGTTGGTACATCCGGCAAAAGCATAATCGCCGATGTATGTCATATTCGAACTCAGAGACACACTATTCAAGCCAGTGCAGTTGCGGAAGGCCTCGGCGCCAACTTCTGTGACAAGATAATCGGTGCCGCCATAATGGGCCACATGCGGGATCTCGATGTCGCCGCTATAACCTCCAGATTTCTTGACCACGCGCAACGTGGTCATGTCTTCAAACCTGGTGTATCCATAAGCGATGCCATCCACTACAAAGCCCCCGGCTTCAAGGGCAGTGCCAAGCATCAGTAACAGCAATATCGCACTGATTAGAGTTGTTCTTTTTCTCATCGTCATGACCATTTTGATTATTTGTTCGTTGCAAAATTACTCTCCGATTTAAAGGCTCACAATACCCATTTGGGGGTTTATGCTCTGTATCGTGATGTGGCGGTCACATCGTGGTAACTGGTCACTGCAAAGTTACTGCAAATAATTGGATTTTTCGTGAAAAACGGGCTTCATTGTGACTTCATTTTGACAGTCATAAACCATTGATTATCAGATGCACGAAAAATAAAAAGTTCATTTTGGCATAATTCGACCCATTAAGGCTGAAATTTTTGCCCAAAAATGAAGTAAATTTGCGAGAAGAAAACTACGAATTACGCTAATTGAACTAATTAGGCATCCGCGTTCAATTGCTACGAATTGGAGCCATGTTAACTGGATTATGAATACAAGAAATATCTCTTTTACCGCATTAATAGTTATTCTTGCTTTGGCTCTGGCCTGCTGCAACGGGGGCGGTGATACCGCCACTATGCGCGAATTGGCTGGTATCGACTCGTTGCTGTCAAAGGCTCGCCAGTATGAACTAGCGCAGCACCGTTTGGATTCTCTCCATCCGGGCGAGTTCAACCAGGCTGAACGGGCCTATTACAGCCTGCTGCTCACCCAATCGCATTACAAGAACTATATCGACGACACGACCGACGCCGTGATCAACGTGGCAGTGGACTACTATGAGCATCATGGTGACCGCGAGAAATACACCCGCGCCCTACTCTATCAGGGCTGTGTCTATCAGATGATGGGCGATGCCGAAAAGGCGATAGCGTCTTATAAGGATGCCGAGAATGCGGCCAAAGATGGTGACCTGGAAAACAAAGCCTTTGCCAAGCTACGGTTGGCGACCCTCTATGCCGACAATTCAAACTAT
>CACYQB010000032.1 GCA_902776435.1 uncultured Bacteroidales bacterium
TGGAAGCGTGATCCCGCCGGGATTCGAACCCGGGACCCACAGCTTAGAAGGCTGTTGCTCTATCCAGCTGAGCTACAGGACCATCCTGCATTTGCCTCACAAAAGGGCAAAAAAATGCGGAGAGAAAGGGATTCGAACCCCTGGAGGTAGTTAGCCTCAACGGTTTTCAAGACCGCCGCAATCGACCACTCTGCCATCTCTCCGAAAGCAAGTCGCACACTTACGCAACTCGCTCATTTGGGGTGCAAAGGTACTGCCAAAATTCTTTTTATGCAAATTTTTCGGCAATTTTTTGAATTTATTTATGTGAAGTCAATCTTAGTTACGGTATTTGCTTGGTGAGAATGAAATAATCCTCACTGCCGATGGGGACGGGATAGAGTGCGCAAGAGCGGAGTCCGACGACCCAGATGATTTCGCCATCGGCCTCAAGTAGCCAGGCTCGTTTCTTGTCGAAATAGTCCATTTTCATGTCGTTGAAAAGGTCGCTCACGAGTTTTGTGCCTTTCATGCCGAATGGCCGGAATCGGTCTCCTTTCCTCCAGTGACGGAGCACGATGCGCTTACAGTCAAGCAGTTGAGTGTTGAATGCAACACGAAGTCCGCTGCAACACATGCGCGGCGAGAATGGGGTGCTGCCTCGGTATGAGTCGATCTGAATCGGGCTATTGGTGCCAGCTGTCACGTCAAACGGAATCTCATCGTCATACGGCTCCTCATTTTGTTCGATGACCGACAAGGTTTCTCTGTTCACGACAAGCAGATAGTTGCCCGCTGCGAATTGTCGTCCGTAATGCTCTTTTTTTGCCGCTTCTATAGCTTGTTGGCATTGTGTACGGTTGAAGCCTAGTTCGTGGATGCGGTGGTAGAGTAGGGTAGCTGGATATGGGTGGTCGATGAAGTCTTCAATATCCATCGAACTCCAATCCAGACTGAGATCGTCCACCAGCCATTCCAGCAATCCAGAATCATTAGAGAGGTTCTGCATGGCTTTGAGGATGCGTGCTCTGGCGTCGGGATACTCCTGCTCGATGAAGGGCAAGACGATGTTGCGCAGGCGGTTGCGGCGATAATCGTTCTGGGCGTTCGTACTGTCGGACACATAGTCCTGGCCGATGCTGTCAAGGTATTCAAGCACTTGGGCTCGGGTTACGTTCAGCATAGGTCGCCAGATGTAGCCATTCATGCGTCGCATTCCAGCCAGCCCTTTTAATCCTGTGCCTCGCATCAGGTTGAGGAAAAAGGTTTCTACCTGGTCATCAGCATGATGGGCAACGGCAATGCGGGAGCATCTGAGCCGTTCCCTCTCCTTCTCTAACCAGTCATAACGCAACTCGCGGCAAGCCATTTCGACTGATCCGCCGTGTTCTTGCTGCCACGCTGCCACGTCAAAATCCTTAACCGATAAAGGAACGTCAAGTCGCTGGCACAGGTCACGCACGAAGCGCTCGTCCCGCATCGACTCCTCTCCACGCAAGTGGAAATTGCAGTGAGCCGCATGACAGTTATATTTTCCTGTAGCCAGTAGCGCACGCAACAATGCTACCGAGTCGGGGCCTCCACTCAGTGCCACCAACATCCGCTCGCGTATAATTGTTCGGGATTCTTCGCCTGTTAAGATGCTATTTAAGAATTCCTTTTGATTCATGGCTGCAAAGGTAGTGTTTTTTCAAAACTTAGTTGTACCTTTGCACCATAATTCTCATGGGACAAACCAGTAAAGGACATAGCGAGTTTTGGTATCATGTGGCGGCTTTCGCCATGATTCTGGTGTGGGGTATTTCGTTCCTCAACACCCGCGTTCTGCTTGATGCTGGATTAACACCGACCGAGATCTTTGTGGCTCGTTTCACTATTGCATACTTGTCTCTGCTTGTTATCAGTGGATTTAAGGTGCGATATACTGGTTGGCGTGATGAATTGTTGTTTGTGGTGTGTGGTGTCGCAGGTGGATCGGCCTACTTCATTGCCGAGAACACCGCATTGGAACTCACACTCATCAGCGATGTGGCCGTGCTGGTTAGCACGGCTCCCTTGACTACGGCCTTGATGGGTGCCATCTTCTACCGAGACGAGCGTATCACCTGGATGACATTCGTCGGCATGGTGATTGCCTTTGTCGGTTCGGTAATGCTGGCGTTGAAGAATGGTTTGGTGTGGGGCGATAGCATCTTGGGCGACCTGTTGGCGCTGTTGGCTGCATTTGTGTGGGCCTTCTATTCTATGGCTCTCAAGAAATTGAACCGCAACTATACGACCTTGTTTATCACGCGCAAGTTGTTCTTCTATGGCATTTTATCGGCTTTGCCGTTGCTGTTAATGGAAGAGTCTCAGATTGACTGGCAGACCTTTAAACAGCCTGAGGTGTGGGGCAATCTGCTCTACTTGGGCTTGATTTGCTCGATGGCGGCCTATTTTATCTGGGGTATTACAGTCAAGCGCATTGGCGCAGTTCGTGCCAGTAATTATTTCTACTTGAGTCCTATTATTTCAATGATTTCAGCTGCCATTTGGTTCGGCGAACGCACAAATGCGATAGCTTATATCGGCTGTGTGTTGATCTTGGCAGGCGTTATTATTGCCGAGAAGTTTAAGCGTAAACCCGCTGATTAACTAATTACGGCCTTTTTCATCCAGCGCTTGGAAGAGAGCCACAGCAGATAAACTGTTCCCCTAAAGCAGAGTTCAATCGCCATTGCTAACCATACTCCGTACAGCCCCATAGATGTTACAAGAAGGGCTGAGAGTCCAAGTCTCACAATCCACATACTTACCAAATTGATACCGCAGGGCACGAGGGTGTAGCCAGCGCCCACAAACACGCCATAACTGATGATTGCCGCTGCGAACAGTGGCTCTGCCCATGCCTCGACGCGTAGGCAACGGGCACCCAATTCGACAACTTCGGGCACGGGAGACATGATGCCCATAAGTTCAGGCGCAAATACGTACATGAGTACGGCCATCATTCCCATGATGGTCATTCCCGACAAGACGGTGATCCATGCGAAACTGCGGGTTAGACGCTTGCGCCCTGCGCCCAAACTTTGACCGATGAGTGTGGTGGCAGCATCGGCTATGCCATAACCAGACATATAGCACAGGCTCTCGGCAGTGATTCCAAAGGAGTTGGCGGCAAGGGCAATACTGCCCAATGGCGCCACGATGCCGGTGATGACTATCGAGGCACTGCACATCATGATGTGTTGCAGGCCCATGGGGGTGGAGATCTTGATGGCTTTAGTGAATGTGTTCCATGTGGGCTTGAATGAACCGCGGTCCAGGGTGAGCCTGAGTTCATTGGAACGGAACACGAGATAATAGGCCATCAACAGAGAAATCACCAGTCCGGCACTTGCTGTGCCCAGGGCGGCACCCATCACACCGAGTCCAGCGCCGGGAATAGTCAGATGCTGGCCCAGAATGAGGATCTCTCGGGTGGGAAAAATAAGGAAAAAGTTGAAAATCACATCCAATACACACATCAGGATATTCAGAATGCTCGGAATGCGCATGTTACCGCTACTGCGAAGCATGGAGCTTGCCACAATGTCGATCATGAAGAACGGGACAAAGAGCATAAAGGTGCCGAAGTAGATGGTCGCATGCTCCCTGATGTGCGGTTCGGCGCCAAGCCATACCGGCAGAGGCCTGCATAGCAATAATCCAATCCCGGCAAGAAGGAGGCTAAAGCTAAGGCAAACCACGATTGCTTGTCGCACTGTTTGACGGGCATCGGCATTGCGCTTTGCGCCCAGCAAGTGCGCAACTTGCACGGCATATCCAGCGGCAAAGGCACTTAGTACGCCCTCAAACAGCCATGAGGTTGTACCCATCAGTCCTACGGATGCTGAATCGTCAGCCCCCAATTGACCTACCATAGCTGCATCGATGAAATTCATCACCATTGCCGAAGCGTTGGCAAGGACGGCTGGCAGGCTCAATGTGCACGTCAGTTGCAACTGCTGCCTTAATGACAGCGGTTGCCGCTCACGAATGAGCTTCAACAATGAGTCTTTGCCTGATGCTTGCGCCATGCAGCTGTATTATATTTTATAATGTGAAAAATGCATAAAAAAGATGTCCCACCCCTAGAGAAGTGGAACACCTTTTATCGTAGCATGGATTCTCGTGAAGAGAAATTACTTGCGGTGGATGGTAACGGCGCGGTCGAGCGAAGCGGCCTTGGGACCATAGTTGGTCAACTCGCCATTGTTGATTTCAGTCTCCAGACGGTTGTCAGCAACACCCCTCTTAACGAGTTCGTTCTTAACGGTGGCTACACGGCCTTTACGCAGGCGAACATTGATCTGGTCGTTACCAGTGTAGTTGTCAGCCCAACCGGTGAGCAGGTAGTTGCGATTCTCGTTCTTCATAACCTCTGCAACGGCTTCAACAACATTGCGCTGTACGCCCAGAACCTCGGTGCGGTTGATGGGGAAGTAAACAGTTGCAAGGGGAGCTTCGGCAGCACGGTTAGGATCTACAGCAGGCTTCTCTTCCAGACACTTGCGCAGCTGATTCTCGAGATCAGCAATCTTGCGGTTGGCATCGTTCAGGTTAGCAACCAGAGCGTCACCCTCAGCATCGGTGTACCTGTATTCCGGGCAAACGGCGGTAACGGGAGCATTCCACTCGCTCTTACCAAGCTTGTAGGTCAGACCGAGGAGGACACCAGGATACTCATTCCAGGTCCTGTAACCCATACCAGCACCGTCGATATGCTCCTGCATGAAGTCGAAGCGCAAATCCAGGTTGAAGTCGAGTTTCTTGGTGATAGCAAAGCTATTCATCAAACCAGCCTGAATGCTATAGTTACGGCAGTGATCGGGGTCATCGTTTGCACCATATTTCCACTTGCCATCAGATACGGGACGGGCACCATCACGTGTATATACCCAGTTAGCGGCAGCACCCACATAGAAAATAGCGTTATAGAAACGATGGGGCTTGTAACCTACGATCCAGTTGGTCAGGTTGAACATCACATCACCAACCAAACCAAAGTTGTTGAAGTGCTGGGGAACGAATGCGCCACCATCGAGCTGGCGAGGCCAGTTACGGTAACCGAGAGCGGCATAGTTGCCGGTCCAGGTTGCACCCTTGATCTGCTCGAAGTCAACACCGAAACGGAGACCTAAAATGGGAGTCCACCATTTACCAATAAACAAGTCGGCCTTTGCACCCAAGCGATGGCCAAACTTCTCGTGCTTGTCATAGGGGGACATCATCATGCCGACACCACCGTCAGCCTGGATAAACCAGTTGTCTTTCATGCGGTTGAACAGATAACCCTGTGAAGGATCCTCCACATAGGTAACCTCTTGCGCACTTGTCATGGCCGGTACCAGATACGACACACACAGAAGTACTAATAAAGTCAATTTCTTCATAATTACTTAGTATTTGATATGTTAAACTGTTTAATTTGCAATATAAAGTGTGAAAAGATTGCTCTTTAATCCTGCAAAATTAAGCTTTTTTTTGAATTCAAGGAAATATTTCATCAAAAATTTCAACAATTTTCAAGAAATTATTTCAGCATGGCCAAAATGCACGAAGCGACACTTTCGGGAGTGAACCCGAACTTTTCATCAAGAATCTTATAAGGTGCTGATGCACCAAAATGGTCCAGGCCGTAAATCGGACCCGTGGGAAGCACGCGGCGCAGGGTGCTCGGCAGACCTGAAGTGAGGCCGAAGGTGGGCACTTCAGCGGGGATGACACTGTTGCAATAATCGGCATCTTGGTCGAGGAACAGGCCGATGGAGGGCAACGAAACTACCTGAGCCTTGATGCCGTGCTCCTTGATGATATCGGCAGCGGCGACTAGTGTGGAAACTTCAGATCCGTTACCCACGAGGGTGATGTCAGGCTTGTCCTGTTTGATGACGATATAGCCGCCACGTTCTGCGCCTAGTGCATCAGCATAGCGGTTGCCTGATGCCGAGGGCAGGTCATCAATGTTCTGTCGGGAAAGGATGAGGGCAGTGGGCGTGAGGTTGTTCTCCATAGCCATCTTCCATGCAACAGAGGTCTCTGCAGCATCAGCGGGGCGCAACACGAGCATACTGTTGCGGCCGTGGTGGTTCTTGAGTTCTTCCATCAAGCGGATTTGTGCCTCTTGTTCTACGGGCTCATGGGTTGGGCCGTCCTCGCCCACGCGGAAGGCGTCGTGGGTCCAGATGAATTTCACGGGTAACTCCATCAAGGCTGATAAGCGGGCTGCTGGTTTGATATAGTCACTGAATACGAAGAACGTGCCGCATGCAGCAATCATGCCGCCATGCAAGGCAATGCCGTTGATGATGGCTGCCATGGCCAGTTCCGAAACGCCGGCGTGCAAGAAGGCTCCCTTAAAGTCGTGGGTCTTGAAGGCGCCACGGGCTTTGAGGAAGGCGTCAGTCTTATCGCTGTTGGCTAGGTCGGCCGATGACACGATCATATTCTCCACTTTCTCGGCAAGGGCTGCAAGCACGTTGGCCGATGCAGCGCGGGTGGCGATATTTGGTTTATGGGTTATAGCGGCATAGTCCACTTCTGGCACTTTCCCGTCAATGTAATCTTTCAGACGTTGCATGGCATCGGGATTCTGCTCAGCCCATGCGTCGATGGCACGCTGTCGCTCTGCAACCAATTTGCGCTGTTCTTCTACACGTTGTTGATACAGTTCAGCCACCTCGGGGAAAACGATCCATGGATTTTCCGGATTGCCTCCCAGGTGCTCTATGGTCTTGCCATAATCGGCTCCCGATTTGCTCAATGGGTTGCCGTGGGTGCTGCACTTGCCCTCGAAGTTCTCACCTTCGGCGGTGACAGCACCGCGTCCCATAATGGTGTGACCGATAATGATGGTGGGACGTTCTTTCTCCGCGATGGCTTTGTCTAGCGCTTCAGCAAGTGCGACGGGGTCAGTGCCGTCACACTCAATCACGTTCCAGTTCCAGGCTCGGTACTTCATTGCCGTATCTTCGTTGCTAACAGCGTCGCAGTCGGTTGAGAGTTGTACCGTGTTGCTGTCGTAGAACATGATAAGGTTGTTCAGCCCCAAATAGCCTGCAATGCGTGCGGCCTCCTGAGAAATGCCCTCCTGGATTCCGCCGTCGCTAATGAAGGCGTAAGTCTTGTGGGCAAATGCCTCACTGTAATGAGTGGCGATGAAGCGCTCGGCAATGGCGCAGCCAACGGCCATCACGTGACCCTGGCCTAACGGGCCGCTGGTGTTTTCCACGCCATGTTCCACATCCAGTTCAGGGTGTCCAGGTGTAATGCTACCCCAAGAACGGAAAGCCTTGAGGTCGTCGGTAGTATAGCGACCGGCAAGATGCAGTACACTATAGAGCATGGGGGACATGTGACCTGGATCTAAGAAGAAACGGTCGCGGGCAAACCATGAGGGATTGTCAGGGTCCGTGACAAGATATTTGGTAAACAGGACGTTAACAAAGTCTGCGCCGCCCATGGCGCCTCCGGGATGTCCTGATTTCGCCTGCTCGACCATCGAAGCAGCCAGAATGCGGATGTTGTCCGCTGCGCGAGTCATTAATTTGGAGTCAATCATAATTGTAGCGACTATTGAGGTTTTTAAGTTCTTTCCAATCTACAAATATACGACTTTATTTTGATATGGCGAAGATTCAGCAAGAGGTTTTTTATCAATAATAAAAAATATTGTGGCCATACCACAGGGTATGACCACAATGATGCGATTGATAATCAGCAGTTAAGGCTTATTCTTCGGTCTTGCTGGGTTTGCTGCCAATCAGAGCATAGAACAACAGGTAGCCGAGCATTGCAATGACTAACCAGTAACTCTGGATGTCACCGACCTCGTCGGCCATGAAGTTCTGGATGAGAGGCATGACGCCACCACCGACAACCATGGTCATGAACAGACCGGATGCGGCAGCTGTGAATTTGCCGAGGCCTTCGGTTGCGAGGTTGAAAATTACACCCCACATGACTGACGTGCAGATACCACAAAGGATGATAAGTAATACCTTAATAGGTACCTCTGCACCTTCCAACGGCATCTTCATCGACTCAGGCATGAAGATGGCAGCCAGCAGGAGGATGATGGCCAGAGATGACGTGAAGATGAGCTGTGCGCGGGGAGAAACCTTGCCCGAAATCAACGAACTGCTAAAGCGGCCCACGAGCATCAATAGCCAGTAGATGCCGGCAATGGCTCCCGCAACAGGTGCGCTACCCAGCACGCCGCCCTCAGCAACAGGCTCGGTCAGGTAGAATAACAGCTGGCCAGGGATGCCAACCTCGATTCCCACATAGAAGAATATCGCAATAATACCCAGTACCAGGTGGCGGTAGCTCATGGCACCCTTTACACCTTCCATCACCTTTTGGGATTCGGTCTTGGGCTCTTGCAACTTGGTGAAGTAAATGATCAGGAACGAAAGCAGGAAAATGCCCATGGCAATGAACAGCAACGGCTGAACGACCACAAGACTGGTCTTTTCGGTCGTCTCGCCGATTAACATGCCGACCAGCAAGGGAGTCAAAGTAGCAGCCAGGGAGTTGAGCGAGCCACCAGTCTGGATCAACTGGTTACCTCGGTTACCTCCGCCACCCAACTGGTTGAGCATCGGGTTTACAACGGTGTTCAGGATGCACACGCAGAAACCACAGATGAATGCACCTAACAGATAGATGCAGTAGGTTGTGATATCGGTCGCGCTCATGGTGCTTGAAATGTACTGGATGGCCATGCCTATAAAGCCGAGGGCAAGGGCTACCAGAGCTGTCTTCTTATAACCGATTTTGGTGATGAGGATACCAGCAGGGATACCCATGAAGAGATAAGCAGCAAAGTTCATCATGTTGCCCATCATTCCTGCCCAACTGTAATGGTCATCCCATATCGTGCCAAATGGCGCAGCCATGTTCGTTACAAAAGCGATCATGGCAAAAAGGAACATCATGGCGATAATTGACACCAATGCTCCGTTTTTCTTTTCTGTTGTCATTTTGAATTTATTAATTGGTTATTAATTGTTGTTTTGTGATAATTCTTGGCAAAAATACGACATTTTTTCAAAATGCCGTACTTTAAAGCGCTTTTTTCTTGAAATCAATAAACCCTTGGGCCGAAAATGGCAGTTCCGATACGCACCAGGGTCGCGCCGTACTTGACGGCAACTTGCCAGTCGTCACTCATGCCCATGCTGAGTTCATTAAAGTATTCGCTCTCGTCAAAGCAGCCGTCTTTCAGCATGATGTAAGTGCGGCGAACAAGGTCGAATTCTTGTGCGACCTGCTCCATGTCATCGGTGAGCGAAGCCATGGCCATCACGCCACAGACATGAACGTGCGGGAGATTCTCGGTGAGTTCTCCAGCCTCTCCGGCTTGTAGTACCTCTTCAACACTGAATCCGCTCTTGGTTTCTTCCTGAGCCACATGCAGTTGCAGCAGCACATCCACGGTTCTGTCGATGCGGGAGGCCTCCTTCTCGATGAGTCGCAGCAGTTCCACGCTGTCCACGCTTTCAATCACTGACACGTGGGGCATGATGGAGCGTACCTTGTTTTTCTGCAGATGGCCGATGAAGTGCCAGCGGATGTCTTTGGGCAGCAGGGGCGCTTTCGCTACCAGCTCTTGGGCACGGTTCTCGCCGAAGAGGCGTTGCCCGGCTTCATAGGCTTCGGCAAGTTCCTCAACGGGATGGAACTTTGACACAGCGACAAGGCGCACGCCTTCAGGTAGCTCAGCGGTGACTCTCTTAAGATTATCTTTAATGCTAGCCATGATGCTGATTAACCTTTCTGCTGGTTTTGTGCCTTTTGGCGTGCTTCGCGGTCGGCACGGGTTTCCTCTAGGTCAACAGGAAATACGTCCATGAGTGGAGTCTCGGTGATAGACGCGATCTCAAAGTCGGCCATCGTGTCGTTCATGCCCTCCATAAAGGTCGCTAATGCTCCCTTGAAGTCGCTGGCTTGCACCAGTTGATAGCTGGCAGTGCGTTTCTCAACAGCGGTTTTCTCATCGATTGTGATGAAGTTGGTCTTTACCTTATACCAGCGGTCTCCTCCTTCATTATAAAAAATGTCACTCAAGTTGACGCGTTTCACGGCATCCACTTTGAATTCACCGCTGATGTAGGGTTGCATCTTGTCAGTAATGCGGGCCTCTGCCTCGGTAAATGACAGGGCGTCAACCAGATAGGGCTCCGAAACGGTTTTCATGACTCCGTTTTCCATCATGCGGTCATATTTTACTTTGCATTCAAACCATTGTGACATAATATTTTGCTTTTATATTTTTAAAGTAAGTATTTAAATTTTGTATTACATTAAAGTTCTTCTTGAAATTTGCTCTTCCATTGCTTGGTTGATGAGCTGTTTACGCGCTGAGTAGTATTCGCTTACAAAGCGCCCCATCACAATTTCAACGGGTTCAATCTCTCGGCCTTTCAGCAGGCTGGCTGCCTGACCGATTTCCAGCTCACCGTTTTCCACATCGCCTTCGAAGATACCGATTTTTGTTTTGCCGATACCGATGATCTCGAGCAGTTCTTCTTCGGTGGCGCCTCGGTTCTCAGCTTCCTGCACTGCGTTCTGGAAAGCATTTTTGACCAGTCGGGTGGGTGAGAGTTTCCTGAAGTGGAGCAGTGTGCTGCCTTCGTCAAGATTGAGGCACAGGCGTTTGAAATTTTCGTGCGCTGAACTCTCCTGAGTCAGAGCAAACAAGGTGCCGACTTGCACACCATCCGCTCCCATCGACTCCGCTGCCAACATGGCATCGCCGGTGGCGATGCCGCCTGCAGCGATAAGGGGTAGGTTAGTGGCGCGGCGCACTGCAGGAATCAGGCACATGGTTGTAGTCTCCTCCTTGCCGTTGTGGCCGCCAGCCTCAAAACCTTCGGCAACTACGGCGTCAACGCCTGCTGCTTCACATTTTGCTGCAAAAGCAGATGACGAAACCACATGGGCAACTTTAATTTTGTGGTCATGAAGCCAGCCAGTCCATTTCTTGGGGCTACCCGCCGAGGTGAACACGATGGGAACCTTCTGCTCGGCGATAACTTCCATCAATTCTGCCGCTTGGGGACGCATCAGTGGCACATTCACACCGAAATTGTAGCTTGTAGCTTCGCGACACTTGATGATATGCTCACGCAGCACATCGGGTTCCATTGAGCCGGCGCCGATGAGTCCCAAACCGCCTGCGTTACTCACAGCGGCTGCAAGTTCCCAACCGCTGCACCACACCATACCGCCTGAAATCACAGGATAGTCGATTTCAAACAGTTCGGTGATCCTAGATAGCATTGCCATGATTGATCGTTTGTTATGTGGATTTTAACAGCTGTTTGTCAGCGAAAATCATAAATGAATAAACTGAATCAAATAATGCCGAACGCTACATCCATCATCTGGGTGAAGTTGTTCTGACGTTCTTCGGCTGTAGTTACCTCGCCAGTAACGAGTGAATCGCTGATGGTGCACAAGCACAAGGCACGGGCGCCGCTGCGGGCTGCATTCATGTACAGAGCGGGAGCTTCCATCTCAACGGCAAGCACGCCCATCTTCTGCCACTGGTCAGTATCGGGGCTGTCATCATAGAAAGTGTCTGATGAATATACATTGCCCACTTTGTAACGGTATCCTAATTCCTCGGCTTTCTCAACAGCTGAACGCAGCAGACCGAAGTCGGCAATCGGGGCATAGATGCCAGGCAGGTGGAACTGCATTGCGTATGCGCTATTGGTGCAGGCTCCCATTGCCATCACCAGGTCACCGATATGCAGGTCGGGATGCATCGAGCCGGCCGAACCCACGCGGATAATCGTTTTCACGTCGTAGAAGTTGAACAACTCATAGGAATAGATGCCGATCGAGGGAATGCCCATACCGTGGCCTTGGACCGAAATGCGTTTTCCATTATACGTGCCAGTGTAGCCCAACATGCCGCGCACTTGGTTATACAGCACTGGGTTTTCAAGATAGCGTTCTGCCATCAACTTGGCGCGCAAGGGGTCGCCAGCCATAATCACAGTGGGTGCAATCTCGCCATATTTGGCGCCGATATGCGGAGTAGGTGTTTTGTCTGCCATAATTATCTCTTTTTTTAAGTTTAATCACTATTAACTGCAAAGATAATCAGTTTTTCCCACATTTCATTATAATGAGTTCGAAAAAATAATTCAAGTGATAAAGATTCTCACGAAAGGCTCAAAGGCATCAATAATTATCATGTAATAATAAACCAATGGCAGGCACGTTATTAGATGCCTGCCATTGGTCTAATGGGTATAGGGGTAGACGATTAAGGCCAGCTTTGACCCAACAGGAAATCGATGAGGCAAGTCACGTCGCTGATCGTTACATCACGGTCAAGGTTGCAGTCGGCAGCGTCAATGCTGATTCCGGTTGCGTTCTGACTCAGCAGATAATCGATGAGAGCCGTAACGTCAGCAATGGTGACATTCTTGTCCATGTTCACATCGCCGCGGATCACCTCGGGAGTTTCACCCTTCTGGTAGGTGAAATCAACCTTGGGCATGAAGGGAACAAACTCAGTGGCCCATTCATTGATGTCCCATGATGTGTACAATGATACATTCTCTTCTTTTGGGGTGCCGTAGAAGTAGGTGGGGCTGTAATTGGTGACTCCAGCTTCGGTAACAAGGCATTCAACGAGCAGATTGCCACCATTGTACTTGTAGGGCTCATTAAAGACAAATTCCAGGTCTGTGCCATTCAATTCGGGACTTACAGTTGCTACTGCAGTCAGTTCGGTGGCAGGTACGGCCTCGCTAAAGACGGTCTGATCAACAATCTTGAGTGACAATTGGATAACGCCACCTTTCATTTGCACCTTATCCTTGGTGAAGAACTTCAGACCAATGATGTTGCCACCAACCATGTCGGAGAGCATGTCGGCAGGATAAATCATCTGGCCCTGGGTGCCTACAAGGTCGATATCTGCACCATAGATGGGCACGAAGCTCGCATAGTCAGTCTCGTCGCCAATGATGAGTTCATCAGCTGCTTCAAGGGCTGTACCGTTAAGAGCGACCTCCAGAATGCCGGCTTGTCCGCAGTCGATGGTAAGCGTGCCAGTGTAGCTGCCCTCAGCAGTGGGTGCAAATGTTACTGGAATTTCGAGGCTCTCGTCCGGCATGAGTATTGCATTGGGTTGGTCAACATTGAAGGGGGCTGCAGTGCTCAGGGCGGGAGTGAAACCATTCTGGCCGATGTTCTTGAGAACAACGGTCTGCACGTCTTCGCGTTCGGCGCGGATCGTGTTGAAGGTCAACTCATTGGGATTAACCTTGGCTGCATAATCAGCTGCGACACCATAGTCAAACGTGGTCTTTGGCAAGAACCTGCTAACGTTGCCACGTGAAATCGCGGTGCACTCCAAGGGTCTGTCGCCTACGTAAGGGATGAACATGTACATAGTAGCTTGGGTGACAATAGCCTCGACAACTAAGTTTCCGCCATGATATAAATATGGCGTGTCAAAAACAATATTAACCTCGGTGACCCCTTCTGTCATCGAGATTGTGGCAACCTTGGTCAGTCCCTCGACATAGTCGTTGCCAGCAAATGAAGTCCTAGTCGTCTCACCAATCAGGATATCAATGCTGCCGCCACTTTTGGTAGTGGGCTCTGAAGTGTAGAACTTGATTGAGTTGATGACCTCACTGTTCATCTCGGCAAGACTGGCCGCAGGATAGATAACCTGCCCACGGGTGCCTACCTCGTCAAGATAAGAGTTGTCAATTGGTGCGTAGTTGTACTCATCGCCTTCAAATACGGTTAATTGGTTAACGGCATGGGCTGGCATGAACATGGCGAGTGCCATCACCATTGCCGACAGAAGTCTTAAACTTTTTTTCATAAAGTACATTGTTTAGTTAATTGGTTAATAATATGATAGAATAATTATCAATATCAGTTTCATGAATGTATCTTTGATATTCAGAAGGTAAGGGCTGAAAACGATATCACAAATATAAATACATCCTGTATACTTTTTCACTGCAAAGATAATTCATTCTCCCTAAACATGCAACTTTTCCTCTTCTTAACAACTATTAACAACTGTCCTGGTCCTAAAATAGAATTCAATCTGCAGTTAATGTGTACTTTTGCAAAATTAAACGTGATAACTGATAGTGGTAGCTGTTCATTTAGAACCAAAAGCTATATCTTTGCAATTGGAAGAGATAAGTCATTTCTTATCTTGGGGCATTTTCCTGCAACACGAACAGATATGTGTTATAGCGTCCTCTTCTACTTCACGTCAAAGACAAGCATTTTAATAATGATACTAAACTTATGACTCGAGAACAATCGGCAATTATAAAAGGATTTGCTATATTATTCATGTTGATATATCATCTAGATAATATAGTTGGAATACAAGGATTAGACAATGTCTTTGCCGTTGATTTGATAACAGCGTCTCATCCTATTCATTATTTTTTGATAGTAAGCGGTTATGGCTTGTACATAGCATATCTTAAGGGCCGGTTAACGTGGACATATCTGTTCAAGCGCACCCTGAAGCTTTATTTAGCATTCTGGCTTGTCTTGCTGATACTGGTATTTGGCGTTAGTTCGGTGATGTTCCCTGGGTTGTATTCAATGCCGCCCGAAATGGTCATCATGAATCTTTTGGGTTGGAGATGGGATTATAGTCTATTCACATGGTTCCTCTTACCTTATATTTTCATGTCATTATCGTCTAAATGGGTCTTTAAGATAATAGATCGGTTAGATAATGTGTTGTCTTTGATAATAAGCATGATATTATATTTTGGCACGTCTTTTTTGATCAGCCGTTATTTTGATTCATGGTTACAATGGCATTATCTGGTTTATCACATTGTTCTATGGGCTCAAACCCTGTTTGGCTTGACTATAGGTGCTGTTCTCGCAAGGCGTGTGACATCTGGACAACAGATAACTTTGCCTTGGTTACAAGGAAAGAATCTGCTGTTAATACTTCTTATCGTTGCATCATTCGTCTTTAGAGGTTTCATCCATTCATCTATCTTGAATCCTTTCCATGCCGCCTTGGTCGTGTGGTTAGTTCTGCATCTTGATTTTAATGCGGTATTCGAGAGGGTTTTTGTTGAATTAGGCAAGAAATCGATGATTATGTGGTTCGCTCAGGGATTTATTGACAACATTATTTTCCCTGAAGGTTCGATGATTTTGCAGTGGCCTGCTTTGGTTTATTTGGTTTGGGTTACTGCATGCTATGTGTTCTCATGCTTATTAATGCCGATAGTTGATTACATCTCTAAGCAGTTGAGACTGTCGTAATGAAGAGTAATTTCTGTGTCAGTGTAATTTACGCCTCAGCAGACAACTTCTTCAGTAAGAAAACTGCAATGTGATGTCTTTTCTCGAGGAACGCATGTTTTTACCACAAATGTAAGTTAACTCGCATAGATCATACTCATCTTATTGGTCAGCCAACTGCCCAGTAGAAATGAAAAAAGAAGCCCATAAAGGACTTCTTCTACATTTTGCGGAAAGGGAGGGATTAAATACTTGAAAATCTGAAATATTACCCATCTGATACACAAAAACTTACATTTTCGTAAAAGAGGGAAAATCCATGATTAGTGTCCCTATACTGTCCCTGAAAAATAGCTTATAAGCAACTTATAGACAGTTAATTAATCTTTATTTCGCGTTCGATTGTTATACGACCATTTCTGATTCTGCTTTCTCTTCAAGCGTCTTTCGGATAAAGGCATTGATGGTGAGCCCAGCTTGTTTGGCAAGCATAGCGATTCTGCGGTGGATGGCTGGTGTCAACCTCACATTCAGAGCGCCTGAATAACTCTTATCCGGTTCAATGCCCTCATCGGCGCAATAAGCGAGGTAATCATCCACGGCCTCATGAAATGCTTCGGTCAGTTCCTTGACGCTCTCGCCCTCAAAGTTCACCAAACCGTTGATGCCTTCCACCTTGCCGTAGAAAACACCATCCTGTTCGCTAAAAGCGACTGAGCCTAAATAGCCCTTATAACTCATTGTATTCATAATGCTGCAAATGTAACTGAAAAATAGTTGCTAACTAAATATTATACAACAATATTGTCAAAATCTCCGAAAAAGCAGATTGATTGCGTGTTTAACGACAGATATTGGCAGAGAAAACGTAAAAATTTTGGACACTTTTTGGTGAAAAATGCATCATTGGTTCAAATAACTCTTGTTTTTCTTGTACGGTGTTCTTGTTTAACCTATATTTGCTAAATGTAAATGTATTAACTGAATAAAACATAT
>CACYQB010000033.1 GCA_902776435.1 uncultured Bacteroidales bacterium
TCATGGCTGTAGTCTTCAGCTGGAGATGGGAATCCGGCTTTTATGCCAGGAGCGAATTGAAGCTTCAGTTTCTTCTCAAAGTCACCTTGTATGATTTGACCATTATCTATCTGTCTGTTCGATAAATTGGAATTTAACTTTCCTCCTTCAGATATAACACAGACTCTCGCAGGTCGATAATCAGCGTGAAATGGTGCCAAATATCATTACCAATGATGGCAGAGTACACATCACTCGCCATGGCACCCGAGGTGTCGGTGCTATAACGGACTTTCTGCTTTGGTACGGTAATATCGCCTACCTTAAGTTGCTCAATGCCGAATTCATAGCCGGCAGACTCACCGCCAACACCCCCATGTTTAAAGTGGAACGGGGTTTTATCTTGGATTTTATCCAGTCCAAACTTTCCAGCTGCCTTGCTGGTGAACACAAGGCCACCGCCAGAACCAAGGTCCAGAAGAGCCTTGCCGGGTATTGTATTGCCTGAAGAAACAGTAACCTCAAAGGGCAAAAGAATTCGTCCGGGATGTTTGGGATCTGTTTGTATCGGAATTCGGGAGTAGTTCTTAGTCTGCGATGATGTCAGCCTGTCCGACACTGTGAGTTTACTGCGTTTGTAATCAATGGTGATGAATTTTCCCTTCCACTGACCAAGCCCCAAGATGCCATCGGCCTTATTGCCAAGAATGGCGCGCAGATCAATGATGGGCACCATTTGTGGGGAATACTGCTTTCCTTCCAGCGAGATATTTACTCCGGAAAAAATAAGTACGGTTGGTTTGGTCTCGTTCCCCGCGCCTCGCACCATTGCCTTTCCCATCTGGGAATATTTGACTCCGCTCTCGGCAAGCCATGTGCTGTCCAGATACACATCGGCAGAACCTGTGTCAAAAACAAGGTGTGCAGTTTTCCCGTTCACCTCTGCATTCAGATATATGTGATTGGAAATAAACTCAAAGCTGTGTTCCTGAGCATATAAGGCAGCACTCAGGAGCAATAGAAAAAAGGTTGAAAGAAGTTGTCTCATATCTTTATACGTCGTTAAATTCCGATTTCTCTGTTTTTTATTAATCAGTTTTGAAGAGAATATGCATATAGTTCCCATTCTCATAGCCGAAGCGCTGTATGAGAGTGGAACCGTCATAGATAGCTTCCAGTTGCAGAGCGATGCCGTTTTCAGCAAGTGAGCCGAATGCTTTCGGCTGTTTCAGTTCGTTCTCCGTAAACTTGTAAGTCTGACTGTTGTTATTAAACTCTATGCGGATATGGTGATCGGTATCGCCGTAGTTTAAGTTCAGCAGCATGACATTGGGGATGAAAGCCCATTTGATGTGCAAAAAGTCCGTGTCGTAGTCGAAGCCATAGCGTGCAGTGATGGCCTGTGGGGAGGCTCCGGCGAGTGCATGGCTCAGCCCTTCATCCGCATCCACGACCTTTGAAATCAGCGAAACGGGGAAGTCTTGAAAGAATACATGCAGCATCTTATTGTCAGACACATCAACTTGCACGTCACCGAAGGCTTCACTATGAGCAACCGTTATAGGTCGACCCGCCTCGTCTTTGCCTTCGATACAATCTTTGTTTTTGTATATAATGACGTACTGGCCAGGATATTCGCCCGAAATATTCTGCGCATAGGTCTCCTTTTGTTTGTTCGTCAACCGCTTCACAACATCGTCTTCGTTGCTGCAAGATGCAAGGGAGAACAATGAGAATAATAGTAGGATAAATCCTAAATACTTTAACTTACTTATCATGGCTCTAATTTTAATATTACTACTAATTAACGTTGGCCAAATGCAATTATTATGCTACCTGAACTTGTTTTTGAGCGATAGTCGCCTTTAAGTCCTCGCTCTCCTGGACCGTCACCTACGGCTGGTTTTCGGGTGATCATGCCGAAGATGTCGAGGTTCTGGGGACAGTCGGCCAGGGGCAGTTCAATCTCCATGCTGTAGTCGTCGGCGTCGGTGAAGATGCGGTTCTCCGATACGTACTCTATCGAAGACCCCTTCTTCAGCGCTGCCTGCTTTCCGTTTATCGTCAGTATCATAAAATAGCGGTTGATTTACTTAATGCAAAGGTAAATCAACCGCTTTATGCTGAGAAAAGACGGAACCGTTTTTTTTCCCTTGCGTGAAACTAGCTATTTCTTCCCCTCATCGGGTTATGATTCCATTATCAGTATCACTTAGATTGATGGTTTTATCTGCCGACTGATGCTCCCGGCCTTTGCTCAATCGCCATGAAATGTTAAGTGACAGACTGTTTCCACCATCTCTACTGTAGTGCACCATGTGCTTGTAAAGATTGCGGTTCAGGATCTCGCTTTCTGTGGACTTGTAGCTATTGATGAAAGGATTAGACCATGTGAGTGAGAATTGCCAATCCCCATAGTTGTAGGAGCATTGTAAGATTGTATTAGCTCCGTTATATGCCTTTGTCTCTCCCTCTAAGAATCGAAAGCCATTGTCCGCAAAAGCCAATAAAGTGAATTTTCCGAGATAAGCTGTGACACCTGCCGAATAGAACCACGATGTATAGCAATGCGTATAGTCAAAGCCATAGTTGAAGCAACGCATCATTCCTCCGTTTGCATAAATTTGTAGCTTCTCAGGTGTAATCCAATAACTTGCGTATGCCATTGTATTCAATACGTTAATAGCTTTCTGATTTATCTGTGTATAGATGAACTTGTCATCAGCGGTGCGCTCGTAGTGCGCCATATTGGGTTTATTGCAATGGCGGTAGAACCCTTCGGCAAATGCACTCCAGCGTTCATCGTTATACGACAGACGCAATGTATGTTCTGTGTCACGGGACGGCTTGAGGCTGGGGTTACCCACAATATATTCCATGCTGTTTGTCTGAATTGTTGCATCGCTGATCATGGCAATGCGCGAAGCACGGTCTTTCATCTCAAAGGTGTAGTTTAGTTGCATCCCATTCATGATACCATAAGCCAGCGTCGCCTTGGGGCGGAATGTCCAGAAGTCATAGTTGTGCTCATTTTGATTGTAGTGGATGTAGCTTGTTCCCAAACCAAGAGAATAGCGTAAACCCTTGAGCCAACCTTTTATCTCGCTGAACGCATAGACACTATTCTGATTCAACTCTGTCAGGGCAAAGGCATCGCCCGTATAATCATTATTTGTGTATTTATAGCGATAGTTCACACCAGCAGATAACGTGAATGGGTTCAGTCGGTTTTCGTAGATTATTTCAGATAAAGCAGAGACGGTCTTGCCATTTACATCATATTGATAAGGAGCTCCCTCATCGTAGTAATTGCTGCTCTTGGTGGCTATGTATGTGCCAACAGCATTTGCCGTGACTGACTGACGCGGAGTGAGTTGGCGGAAGAAGTACAAGTCGAGGACAGGTGAGTTGGACTTGCCGCTCTCTTTGTTGGTTGATCGATATCGGTTTGTGCCATCAATGATGTCTTTGACCGAATAATTGCCTGGAGTTTTATTCAGACTCTCACTCAAGGATGCCTGAAAGACGTATGCTGTGGAATCCGCCAGGTTGTAGGTCAGCTTCACGTCATGGCTGCGGGCTTTTCTGAGCGTCTCTACATCATCACGCTCTATAGCATAGATGTCATCATTATTCAGGGTGTATTCTGCCAACTCAGTTGCCTTTATTCCTTTCAATTGATGACCGCTAAAATTGTAGGAAAGAGTAAACTCACTTTTCTTGTGGTTCCATTTACCATACACCGTTCCATCACCTTGCCAAGAAGTGAGCGTGGGAGTGACGTCAGCGCCTAACGTATAACCAGTGTCATCGCGCTTGGTGATGATGTTGATGACGTAGGCCACGTCTTCCCCATAACGCACACCAGGATTATCAACGAAGTCAATCTTGCTGATGAGTTTGGGGTCAAGCGCCAACATTTCCTCTTTGCCGACGATGATGCCATTGATTCTAAGTTGTACACCGCCTCTGCCATCAATTGCAGTTACAGAATGTGCCACATTATCAATACGGAGGTTGGGCAACGAGAGTTTCTGCAGGAGGCCAAAACCATTGTTTGAGGCATCCTTCTGGGCATCTGTAGGATAAATCATCTGGCCGTCAGCCTTGCTTACAACCTTGGGAGCGTTGACAATGACTTCATCAAGAGTGACAGTCTTGTCCTCATTCTGAGTAAACGCCTGGAAAGGACAAAGACAAAGGATAACGAAAAATAAAAATAATTGTTTCATTTGCATCGAACATTTTTTTTGATTTTCGATGCAAAGGTATTACCGAATCAGAAGAGTGTCAGAAATTCTTACCTGACATTTGCCTGACATTTGCCTGACAACGACCTATCTATTTGAGTTTCAGTGCGTAGCTTCTACCTCTGTCCGACTCAATTTTCAGGTTACTATAGGCTTCTAAGATGGGTTTCACTCGTTTGATAAGCGTGTAAAGCGTATCGCTGGCATTGGGTTTCTTGGGCCACAGGCGGTCACAGATTTCTTGCTTGGAGAGTGAATGAGATTCTGTCATCATAAACATCTCCATAAGGCAGTGCTGCATCGGAGTAAAATGAATGGGTTCACCTTTTGCGGTAATGAATTTGTCGTTGGCAAATACAATGCCACCATAACTCAGTGCTTCTGCAATCATCTCAGGCTTAACCCTGCGCATATACCACAGGCTGCACATCATCCATAGAAGGCCGGCAAACAACAATGCCCCGGATGCCCGCTGGTCAGAAAGCGCAAGTATGGTCAAAACGTCGCAATTAGCCTGTGCCACCATCTGAGTTTCCTGTCGGCCAGCCCTGCTCACGGATGTCATGGCAATGCTGGCAGTGTTTTTTAGTTCGGCGATGGTGAGATGACTACGATAACAGCGGATAGTATCGGCATTGATCACGTCTGTCGGCATCTCGGCAAGAGTAAGCTTCAGTGCATTGTTTACATCTCGTGTTATCCCCTTTTCAACACTTTTATAGCTGCACACACTTGAACATAACGCACAAAGCATTATGAAAACAAATATGACAAAAGGAAGTTTCTTCATCTGTCTGAATTCTTAATGGTATTCAACATTTCAATCATTTTCTTTACATATGGCAATGCACAGCGGAAACCCTCTGGCATGTCATCATTCGCAACCCGTGAGAGACATATCGACAAGTATGATATAAGGAATACTCTCATTGAATAAAGGTGTTTGATCTTGCAAAGGTAAACATAATTCTGCTATTTTCTCTTAGATTTCGGTGATTTATTGACTTCGTCTTCAATGCTGACGCTCGGCAATATTCATGCAAGCATGACATTGCGCTCGTTTACTCGCATTGGTGTTCATGAGGCGCTGGTGTTTGCTCAGACTTTTATAATTTTGGTATAAGTTGCTCAACCGCGTATGCCTTGAAAAGACGTACCGATAAAATGGAATTTATAGGCTACGACTCATATACATTCTCTTTCTTGAAACGTGCTATTTCTTCATCTGAATCGGTCTTGTACCATATCATTTCAGATTTGTTTATTTTAATATCAACCTCAAGATAGATTTGGGATTTCCCATCATGGGTTTTCCCTGTAAAGATATTCATGTGTCCTGTTTCTCCGACCCTGTAGTTGAGGTCGGTTACAGTCCACCCTTCATCGGGCCAATTTGAGACAGACTTTTCGATACGTCCAGAATATGAGGTTTCTGGGAAGAATTGATACAATTCCATCCCACCATCCATAATTCTGTCATCAATCACCTTTTTCCAAACGCCTTCAAGCTTACTTGAATCAAAAGGCTCATCGTCACCGCATGATGTGAATCCTAACAGGACAGCAATCAATAGAATAGAAATTTTTGATAGTAGTTTCATAAACATTCTTACTGGTTTTCGTAGTTTTTAATGCTGCAAAGGTAGCAAAAATCATGCCTAAACACATCATTTTCTTTTAGATTTCGGTGATTTATTGTTCATAAGGCGCTGGTACTCGTCCTGCGCCTGCTTGATGCCCTTGTCGCCGGTCACGGTGTTGACGGTGACGAAGGGCTCGTCCAATCGCTCGTTGAGACGGGCGATGATATCCTTCAAGTCTTTGCTCTCATGGACTATCACCTGCGGTTGGCTTTGGGCCAGAGCCATCGGCGCGGTGATTGACCTTGAAAATTGGTGCAAGGCGAGCGCAGAGGCAAACTCGCTTGCACTTTGCCGAGCCGCAGCCCAATTTATGCACACGTCGGCACTGCGGAGCGAGCCGATCGTGTTGGTGCGCTGCGCGTAGTCCAGAGCCTCGATCAGAGGACGGGCAACGGGTGAAGCGACCAGTTTCTGACTCGCCACCCATTCCGGGCCTGGCTCGCCTGCTGCTGCTTCTTGATGGCGGCCACCTGCATGGCACCTGCAGCCACTGCCATGGCAGCGGCTATAGGGGCGATGATAAAACTTAGCGTCTTGTCGTGAGGCCCCTGCGCATGGAAAAAAGGAAAATAATAAGTACAATAAATACTATACTATCCATCGAGGTGCAATATTGAAGACAAGAAACACAAGAAACACAAATTTATTGATTATCAAATAAATATAAAATTGTCCTTGTTGTCTTTCTTGTCTTCTTTTCTTTATCGGCCGGAATGAAAAACAGCTAGCAATAATAAAAAACTTTACGTCTTGTCGTGAGTTTGAGTTGAGATGTACCGCTTTGACGAAACAAAAAAATGGAGGCATTGTCTCCCGACAATCCTCCATGTGAATTACAATATAAGGTTACTTGATTTTCAATTTCAGCCCAATGACAAGCATGCGTCCCGGTGAGTACAGGGCATACTTGCGGTTGGAGGAGTCAATACGGCGGTCCACTTTGTTAAAGATGTTGTCAATACCGATGCTCGGCTCCAGATAAAGGTGCTTCAACCCGTCAAACGAGTGGGTTGTGTTCAGGTTCCAAATACCATAGCCTGGGGCATCCTCATAGTCGGGATAATAGGTCTTGGATTGTAGCCTTCCGTTCACGTTCACGTTGAGGCCGTAGTTACCCCAACTGTGGTAATAGTTGGCAGCAACGGTGGCGGCGTTGCGGATGCTGCGCTCCAGCGGTGTCCATTGGTCTCCGCTGCAGGTTCGGGCATAGGTGTAAACGTAGTTGGCCGACAGATTAAAGCCGTTGAAGAGGTTGGCCGATACGTTAACCTGCACGCCCTTGACGTCGCCCTTGTCACTGTTCTTGTACAGCGAGTAGCGCTCCAGTTTCTGTGCCTGGTCATCGGTCATCTCGGGAAATTCGGCTTGTAGCATAGCCAGCGAGGCGGCGTCCACGTCGATGTTCTCCCTGATGACCATGTCGTTGATGCGGTTCATGAATCCCGTCACACTCACTGCAATCAGGTTGGTGCGGTACTCGGCGTTGAGCGAGAAATAGTTGCTCTTCTCGGGTTTGAGTTCCTTGTTGCCGAAGATGATTTGTGCTTTGCCGCGGTTGACCGAGAAGTAATGGTAATACAACTCGTCAAGACCTGGCGCGCGGAAGCCGGCCGAATAGGTGGCACGAAGGCGGAAGTTGCCTGGAGCATACATCAGCGTAGCCTTGGGTGTGAGGTGCCAGTTGAAGGTCTCATGATAGGTAAGGCGCAGGCCCACCGTGGCGGTCAAGCGGTCAAAGAAAGTCATCTCGTGCTGTGCAAAACCGGCTGCCGTATAGACATTCTGGTTGATGTCGCCTGAGGTGGCGGTCAAGTAATCTTTACGCCAGTCGGCACCAAAGATAGTGGTGGAGTTTTTCATCAGACCCAGAATGGCTTTCAACTGGCCTTCCATCGAGCGCTGCTTTTTGGACTGCACGTAGTCGTCGATAGCGTAGGTCTTGGTGGCCACGTCATACTGCTTGCCGTAGCGGAAACGGTCAACCGTGAAATCGGCCTGCAACGAGTTGCGGCTCGTGAACTTGTAGATACCGCCCACGTTCCAGCGCAGACCCTTGTAGCGCATCTCATAGTCGTTGCCTCCGGTGATGTCTTTGCGGGTGTTGGGACGGTCGGTGATCTTATAAGAGTAGTCGATGCCGGCATTCAGTGCGAGATGCTCATTGGGGGCATAGGTGAACTTTTGTCCCACGAGGTTTGCACGGTAGCCCGTGAAGAACGGGGCAATGGTCGGTTGTGTCTCGGTTTCCGAGCCCTTGACATATTCCACATCGTTGATGCGGTAACTGTCGGCACGATCACGCGAAAATGAGGTATAGGAACCGAATCCGTTTTTGTAGATATCCAGGGCAATGTTCTCGGTCAGTTGGCCATGACCGGACACGCGCGTGTCACTGGTCACACTCACCAGATCGCGTGTAGGCTGGTCGGTGATAATGTTGATGACACCGGCAATGGCGTCCGAGCCGTAGAGCGACGATGCTGCACCATCGAGCACCTCGATGCGTTTCACGCGCGCCATGTTGATGCGGTTTAGGTCCACATTGTTGGAGATGTCGCCCGTCAACTTTTGACCGTTAATCAAGATAAGGATGTACTTATTTCCCAAGCCATTCAAGCGCAGGAACGTGCCCATCGAGTTGGGTGCCATCGACACCTGCGGCATCATGCGGGTCAGTGCACCGTCAAACGTGGTGATGCCTTGCTCCTTGATTTCCTGGCGGCTGAGCACATGGACTGGCGTGGCGGTGGATTTCAGGCGCTGGTGGTGACCAGAACCGGTCACGACCACGGGATTCAAGGTATAAGAGCGGCTCATCGTCGATGAGTCGCTGCGTTCCATCTTGTGGATTTGTGAAAATGTGGCACTCCACGTGAGGAGCGCCGCGGTAATCAATATTATTCTCTTAGTCATGTGTGTTTACATTTAAACTACGAATTACGCAAATTGAACGAACGCTTCACCGCGAAGCTAATTAGTAAAATTCGCGTAATTCGTAGTTTTGAATTGAATTTACTCGGGATTCTTGCTGTGATAGAAGTCCAGAGGATCACCGTTGATAGCGTCGGTGGTGTGGTTCATCCACACTTGACGGATGGTGGGGAGTTCCAGCAGACCTTTCTCGATCATGGTCGAGTTGTTGCACTCATAGCCCAGGTGGTGGAAGTACATCTTCCAGGAGGTGTCCTCAACCTCACCCTCGTCGTTGGGGGTGAACTTCTCGCCGTCCCAGTTGTCGTCATCGTCACCTGCCATATCGTTGTGGCCGTGGTCACCGTCGATCGACATCAGCGGGTGGCAATATACCTTACCGCTGGTAATGCCGGCAGCAAGCATGCGCTCATAGACATCGGTCTTGAAGTTGTCCATCATGTCAACAGTGCCCACGAAGTAGTTCTTGTTGTACTGCTGGAGGGCCTCCTCGAGCTGGGTGTAGCGCACGTTGGCCTTATAGGTGTCATAGGAGTCAGGGTTACCATGGCCCATAAAGGCAACGACACCATCATTAGCCTTGTCTTTATAGAGTTTGTTCAATTCGCTGGCAACGAGATTAACGTCGCTTTCGGCATCCTGCAGCAGGGGCACACCTAACTTGAGGTCAACAATCGACAGGTACTTGTCGCTGATGTCACCGTTGGCATTGTTGGCGAAGTCCTTGATGTAATTGATTACGCGGGTATATTCCTCACCGGGAATAACCTGCAGCGATTGTACAACGATTTCCATGTACTCAACCTCGGCAAATGCGTTGAGCCAGAAGGGAGGAGCATAGAAGTTGCGGGGATCAACGTTCTCACCGGCAGCAGCGCGGTTGATGCAGATGGCTGATGAGAATGACAAGAATACATCATAACCGGGGAAGGCTTTCTTGTAGGCCTCAACTGTGGCATCAAATGCGTTGTAAGCCTGCTCCCAGGTCGAGCCAAAGGCAACCAGCAGGATAACCTTGTCGCTCTTCTTCTGAGACTTAACGGTTTGGGTAACGGCTTTCTGGTAAATGGTGTAATTGTTCTCGATGGGATCGTCCTTGTCATCGCTGCAAGAGGTAAAGCCCATCGTCAGGCAGATTGCCATCATGGCAATCAATAAAGATTTAATCTTCATCATTGTTTTGTTGTTTTGAAATGTTAGACTTATACTTATTAGAAAGTTTCTTTCCTTGGTTGAAGCGGATGGTCAGTGACACATAACCCGTGCGGCCCGGAGTTGTCGTACCTAGATGCAGCCCGTGAGGCGTGCGGTCGCAGTAGTTGAAGATGTTATCCACACCGGCCTCGATACGCCAGGTGGTCGCCTTGAAGTGGCCCAAGTCATGGGTGGTGGACAGTCGCCAGGTCTGGTAGCCCTTGCCATTGCCGTCGTCCTGATAATAGCGGGTGCTCGACATGCGGCCGTAGAGGCCTACGCCCAAACGATAGTCGTTGGAGAAGCGGTGCCCCCATGTGGCAAACCAGTTGCCCTTGTGGTGGGCCATACCGTCGATGGTGACTTTGCGCATCACGTCGTGGTTGGTGTCATATTGGTGGGCATCGGTGTCAAGGTAACTGTAGCCCAAGCCGAAGGCGAACTCGCGCCACTGGTAATTGACATTCACGTCAACGCCATAGGTCTTGGCGTCCTCAATGTTCTGGTATTGGCGGGTCTTCACAGGGTCATACTGGATGATGTACTCGTCAGGGGCCTGATAGTTGGGAATCGTCACCAGGGCAATCATGTCCTTCACTTTATTGTAATAACCCGTAGCGGTGATATTCAGACCTCGCCAGCCATACTCGCCGCTCAGCGAGAAATAGTTGCTCGATTGCGGCTTGAGATCGGTGTTGCCTAGGTAGAGGTAGGTGCCGCTCATCTGGCGCACGTAGCGGTAGAACAACTCGCGGATGGCGGGTGTCTTGAAACCCTGGCTCCAAGTGGCGCGCAGTCGCCATGCGTTACCGGGCTTCCACATGGCCGATACCTTGGGCGTCAGTTTCGTGCCGAATTGCTCGTTTTGGTTCAAACGCAGGCCTGCGGTGATGTTCACGTTGTGGATGAGGTTAAATTCGTCCTGCACATACACGGCCGCTGTCCAGTCGCTTGCCTTGCCGCCTTTAACGCGTGTGGGGGCGTGGAGCCAGTCATAGCGGAATTCCATGCCGGTGCTCAGGATGTTCTCATAGGGCAATGTGAACACACCCTTCAGCGCAGCCATCGTGCGTTGCTGGTCACTCTGCAATTCCTTTTGGTCAGGGAGATAAGGGAAGTAGGGATAGTAGGGGGTGCCGGCACTCTTCTCGTAGTCCTCGACAAGCGTCGTGGCCGTGTAGTAGTAATAGTACGCGTGGCGGTGCCAGTCCACATCCAGCGAGATATAATCGGTCTTTGAACGGTTCCACTTGCCGCCGACCGATGTCGAACCGTTGTGGTACTCCATGTCCCAGGTCTTCACGTCATAGTGGGGATGGCGGCCGCTCACGCGGTAGATGCGTTTCCAGTAGGTGCTTCCTTCGGCATAGAGTTCCAGATTCTTGATCGGCTGGTAGGTCAGGCGCTCGGCGATTTGCCAGTTGGTGTGACGGTTCACGGTCTTGTTGCGGGAGTCGGTGATGGGAGGTTCAGAGCCTTCGGTATGCTCTACCGTGGTGTTCTGCCAGCC
The DNA here is from genome assembly GCA_902776435.1 of uncultured Bacteroidales bacterium. Lineage (GTDB taxonomy): Bacteria > Bacteroidota > Bacteroidia > Bacteroidales > Muribaculaceae > Sodaliphilus. Next base: position 11,508 of record CACYQB010000033.1, read on the forward strand.
GTCGCTGTGCTGCAACTGGAAGTTGGTGTAACTGCTGAACTTGCCATAATTCAACGCCAAGCCATTGTGCTGGCGCACGTCACCATAACTGCCCACGCGGGTAGTATTCTCAATCAACAGGCCCTCCTCGCGGTGCTTCTTGGTGATGATGTTGACCACACCGGCAATGGCGTCCGAGCCGTAGAGCGCACTCGAAGCGCCCTTCACGATCTCGATTTTATCGATATTCTGCGGGTCGATAAGCGACAGGTCATTCTGACCGCCCACATCGCCATGGATGCGCTTGCCGTCAATCAGAATGAGAATGTAGGAGTTACCCAAGCCATTCAGTTGCATTTGGGAACCCATATCATCCTGATTAAAGGCAAACGAGGCCGTGAGGCCACCCAGGATGTCCTCGATGCTCTTGCCCGCGTAGTTGCGCAACATTTTACTGGTGATTACCTCGGTCTGTACGGGCGCGTCCTTCAGCAGGTGCTGCGTGCCAGTACCCGTTACCACCACCTCGGGCAGACTATCCTGCCGCCAGATGTCATTCTGTCCATTGACAGCTGCAAACGTGCATAAAGCCAGCACTGCTGCCGTCAGTCTTTTTCTTTTCTTCATTTGCTTTCCGTCACACCTGTTCCTGAGTGAACGTACTATTGTTTTTCAACGATGGCAGGTCTTCTGACTTTTCCCCAGTCTGCTTTGCCTTCCCAGCCTTGTTCTCAGCCAGTGACATTCAGTAAGCAAACCCTGTGTTTGAGGGGATTACAGCTGCAGGTACAGTTCCGGACTTTCACCGGATTCCCTTGCATCGCGATGGCCCTAAGCCACCCGATTACCATCAATTAAAGTGCAGGTCGAATACACGGCCGAACTTACTCGAGTGCTATTGAGTCGCAGCCTTTAATATCCAATTTGCGCCGCAAAGTTACAACTTTTTCCTCAACCACCAACCAAACAACCCAAAAAACCACCACAATTTGAGTATCGGCAGCGGCGAACAAAGTGCTTTCTACTCTCCTTACGGTGGCTCTCTGACCGTTACTGGTGGCGAAGTTCATGCCTTCGGCGACGGCTGGGGCGCTGTAATTGGTGGCGGTGAGGATGCTGACGGTGCCGATGTCAGCCTTACGGCCCGCTATACGGGTATTAATCTTATTTTGGCAGACGATGCTGACAACTCAGAGGTCCTCTACCAGAATAATGGTAAGAAAGCGCAGAGCGTCACGCTTATGGGTCGTACGCTTCACAATGACGGCTCATGGAATACCCTGTTCCTGCCATTCTCGCTCACAGCAGAGCAAATCGCTGAGAGCCCGCTGGCCGGTGCCGTGATAATGGCGCTCGACAACAGTGCATTTAACGAGGAAACGAGAGAACTGACAATAAGCTTTGCCCCAGCTGTAAGCATTGAGGCAGGAAAGCCCTATATTGTCAGGTGGGCAGAGGGAACAGATATTGAGAACCCTGTCTTCAACAACGTGACCATCAATAACGCCATAGCCAACACCTCGACAATCTATGTCGATTTCACTGGCACCTATTCGCCTGAGGTGATCTATAAGGAAGGCTATGTGATGAACAAGCTTTACTTATACGGCAATGCCCTGTGCTTCCCCACTAGCGAGCAAGCACAGGTGAACGCCTGCCGCGCCTATTTTGAGTTAAGAAACATGGTGATGCCAGGCGATGTGGACGGAGATAGCCAAATCACCATCGCCGACGTGACCGCTCTCATCGACACCCTCCTGGGCGGGATTGAAGAAAATGCATCAGCCGATGTCAACTTAGACGGTCAAATAAACATATCTGATGTGACCAAATTGATTGACGTTCTCCTCGGCGCAACCTCAATTAGTCCTGTGACGCATATCGAGACCAACGTCGGCATCACCTTTGAATGGCAATAACCCGTAATTAGAAAGGAAATCATTGAAGATATGCCATTATGAAATGAACCCCAAAAGTTAGACACAAAACTTTTGGGGTTCATTATCATTGAGCATCATATATTATCAGTAAATATCATTTGGAGCCAGACGTTCCAACAAAAAACAACGAGTAACCATCTAATATCCAGATAGTTACTCGTGCTCTGTGGAGCTGGAGGGGTTTGAACCCTCGTCCAAACGTGGAACTAATAAGGTTTCTACATGCTTAGTCTTGGCTTGGTTTTCGACCGCTGGCAGGCCCAAGACGACCAACCGGTGGCTTATCCTCTAAATTTCGGACTTGGCCCGAGGCTTGCCTTGTCCTATCGCCGATATTCCTGCACCACCGTTTCAACCCGCCTCGGCGCGAGGGCAGTTGGGTGATGTCTCGTCACTGCCCCTTGGGCAGCGATAAAGCCGAACTTACTGTGCTTCGGTTAGGCAGCGAGAGCGTAGTTGTTTTCGCCATTTAATTGAGTCAATGACTGAGATTTAAGAGCCATGCCATTATCGCTCTGCATGCTTGCTTACCACCTCTACACGCTGTCAAAGCCAGTCAGCCCCAATAGTATGTGTCCGTAGTAAACGGGCTGCAAAGGTACAACAAATTCCGTGCCAAACAAGCGTTGTGGCACGATTTTTTTGAAAACAGTGTTATTCTTGCTCGATAAGTTCGTGGTAATAGGGTGATTCCTGGGGCAGGAATTGTCCGTCATGCAGGTGGCGGTAGATGCGCAGGCAGGCCCATGCATCGATGGCCGCATAGCGTTTCTGGGCCTCAGAGAGTTGAGGGGCCTCCCAGTTGGATAGCTGTTGCCCTTTGCTGATTTTCTGCTGGAAAATAATGGCATAGATTTTCTGAAGGCTCATGTCGGCGATGCCAAATTGTTTGACCATCTGCTGCAATTCAATGAATCCTGCCGGATGGATGTCACACACGCGTGCCAGCTGGTGGAAATCGTCGGTGGTCGATAGGCCCACTTTGATGATGTCTTTGTCCTCGAGGAATTCCTTGAGTGGGGTAGGGATGCCGAAGTGATTCAAGCGGAAGAGGAAGGCATCGCTGTCGCTGGAGAGCTGCAGCAGTGAGACCTTGTGGCGCTCGCCTCGCTTGAACGACGGGCGGGTCTCGGTGTCAAATCCGACGATGGCTGCCGAGCGCAGTGCCAGAACGGCGCTCGGGACCTGTGAGGCTGTATATATGGTGTGTATGCGTCCCGGGAACGAGACGATGGGCATCTGGTTGATGGTCGGCTTGTCTATCGATACAACGTTCATGATGCCTGCAAAGGTAATACTTTTTTAGTGAACAGTGAATAGTTTCTTATCTTTAGTTGGCCCTGACTGTCCATCATTCCTCCGATTTCTGGTTCTACAGGCGGGTAACCTCCTTGACGCCCTTGACATTGAGTATTTTCTTGGTTAGGTCATCCAGCAGGTCAATGTGGCTGATGTTCACGGTGATATAGCCTTCAAAGAGGCCTCCCTCGGCTTGAACCGAGATGCTGCGCAGCAGGCAGTTGTCGGTTTTGTTGATGACCGAAGTGATCGACGTGACGATACCTAGGTCGTCTTTGCCCAGCACGTGCAGGGTGACGACGAACTGGCTGCCGGCCTTACCCGTCCAGCGGGTGCGGATGATGCGATAAGGGTAGCGCTCCTTGAGGTGACGCAGGTTTTTGCAGTCGGTGCGGTGTATCTTGATGGCGCCATCGCTGGCGATGAACCCCTCGACGCGGTCACCGAAGATGGGATTGCAACACTTCGCCAACTTGTAGTTGATGCCCTTGACGCCTTCGCCAATCACCAGAATGTCGTCATTGAATGCCTCTTTGCGCTCGGCGGGCTGCTGCAGTACAAACTCCTCGGCGGTGCCGCGGGTAGCGGAGGCCTCGTTCTGCTTGGCGACGATGGCCTCATACTGCTCGACGACAGTGTTTACGTCGATTTCGCCTTCCTGGATCGCGGCATAGAACTCGGTTGTGGTCTTGTGCCCCATTTTCTTGATCAGTCGGGCCAGGATGGAGTCGTCGGGCTCTATCTTGCGGTTCTTGAAGCGCCGTTGCAGTGTCTCCCGGGCCAACTGTGCCTGACGGGCGCGGCGCTCGTTGATGGCATTCTTGATTTTGTTGCGGGCACGGCTGGTGACGGCGATATTGAGCCAGTCGAGGCGTGGCGTCTGGGTTGACGAGGTGATGATTTCTACTGTGTCGCCACTCTTGAGGCGATAGTTGATTTTCTGGTTCTTACCATCAACTTTGCCGCCCATGCAAGTGCAGCCCACACGGGAATGGATATGGAAAGCAAAGTCGAGGATGGTGGCGCCCTGTGGCAGGCGGAAGAGGTCTCCCTTAGGCGTAAAGACGAACACCTCGTTGTTATACAGGTTGGTGTCCATGTTGCGCATCAGGTTCATTTGGCCCTCTTGCCCACTGGCCTCGAGCATTTCGCGCACCTCGTTCATCCATCGGTCCACGTCGCCGTCGCTCTTGATGCCCTTGTAGCGCCAGTGAGCGGCCACACCGCGCTCGGCAGTCTCATCCATGCGACGGGAGCGTATCTGTACTTCTACCCACTTGTCACCTGGGCCATAGACGGTGATGTGCAGCGACTCATAGCCGTTGCTCTTGGGGATGGTGATCCAGTCCTTGAAGCGGGACGGGTTAGCCTTGTAGATATCGGTGACGATGGAGTAGGCCAGCCAGCAGGCGCGCTTCTCGTCCTTGGGCGTGGTGTCCAGGATGATGCGGATGGCAAACAGGTCATAGATGCCACCGAGGTCCACTCCCTGTTTCTGCATCTTCTGCCAGATACTGTTGATGGACTTGGTGCGCCCTTTGAGATCAAACTTGAGGCCTTCCTGCTTGAGTCTCTCGTCGATGGGTTTGATGAATTCCTGAATATACCGTTCCCGTTCCCGCTTGGTCTCGTTCAAGCGTTCAGCGATCTGGGAGAAGGTCTTGCGGTCTAGGTATTTGAGCGAGGTGTCCTCCAACTCGGTCTTGATGGCATACAGGCCCAACTTGTGGGCCAGCGGAGCATACAGGTAGCGGGATTCACTGGCGATGTCATGGACAAACTTCTCGTTGGGATGGTGGTTGATGGCGCGCATCAGTGCCAGGCGGTCCACAGTCATGATGAGGATGACGCGCACGTCCTCGGCAAACGACAAGAGCAGCTTGTGGAAATTCTCGTTCTCGACGGCGGCCTGTTTCTTGTAGAGCGGCGCCACATGCAGCAAGCCATGAACCACGCGGGCGATATCGTCGTCAAACAGGGCTCTGATGCGGTCCACGTCCAGATAGTCACCGCGGCACAGGTTGTAAATCATCGTGGCGATGACCATCGTGCGGTCTGGGGCGATGCTGTCACACAGCGTGAGCGCCGTGCGCAGGTGACGCACCACGGGATTGAGGCCATAGCGGTCCCGCTTGAAGATGCCAGCCTCGCGGATGCCCCGTTCGATAAGGCCATGCACGGTGTTGATGTCCTTGCATGTCAGTTGATTGCCCAACTTGTCATTTAACTCCTTGACAAGCTGTGGCAGCAGTATGCGTTCCTCGGTTGTGAAGTACTCTTGTGTCATGACCTGAATGGTTATTGCCGGCAATTTTAAAAAAATACCATGCAAATTTAGTCTTTTTATATCAATTTGCTTGCAGGAACCTCTTTAAAAATGTAATTTTGGAAAAAATTTTAAAACCATATCGATATGTTTAACGAGAAAGACCAACAACTGATGGCCGCCAAAGGCATTTCCATGCCGGTCATCGAAGCTCAGCTCAAGCGTTTCGAGACGGGATTCCCCTGGCTCAAGCTTGAAGCCGTGGCAACAGTGGGAAATGGCATCACCCGTCTGGATGCCAAGCAACAGTCACAGTGCATCAAGGTCTGGAAGGAATTCCAGGATGGTGGCGCCATCATCGAGAAATTCCAGCCCGCGTCGGGTGCCGCAAGCCGCATGTTCAAGAACCTGTTTGCCTTCATCAACGAGGGCAAGGCCGTCCCTGAGACCGACTTCGAGAAGCAGTTCTTTGAGAATGTGACTCAGTTTGCGTTCTATCCCCAACTCAACAAGACTTGCGTCAACCTGTATAAGAATAACGTGAGCGAGCTCGTTGAGGCCGGGCGCTATGCCGATGTGCTCAAGGCGCTGCTTTTGTCCGATGGTATGAACTATGGTTCCTTGCCTAAGGGACTGCTCCGTTTCCACCGCGCCGCAGCAGGTACCGTGCACACTCCGTTGGAGGAACACCTCGAAGAGGGCGCCCAGTATGCCGCCGACAGCAACCGCAACGTGCGCATCCACTTCACCGTATCCCCCGAGCACCGTTCCGGCTTCGAGAAGTTGATCAAGGCTAAGGTCCCCCTGATGGAGAAAGTGTGGGGCGTGAAGTATGACATCACCCTAAGCGAGCAGAAGGCTTCGACCGACACTATCGCGGTTAATATGGACAACACGCCCTACCGTGACGCTAACGGCAATCTGCTTTTCCGCCCAGCGGGCCATGGCGCTTTGCTCGAGAACCTCAATGAGCGGGAAGCCGATGTCGTGTTCATCAAGAACGTGGACAACGTCGTGCCCTTGCGCCTGCGCAGTGTGAGCACCCGTTTCAAGAAGGTCATTGGCGGCTACCTTGTCCAGGTACAGCGCCAGTTGAAGAAATACCTCGAGATGCTCGATAAGGGTAAGGTCAAGAATGCCGACCTCAAGGCGATGCTCCGCTATGCCCAGCAGACCCTGTGCATCATCGACAAGAAGACCGATGACATGGACGATGCCGCTCTTGCCGCATGGTTGCACGATAAGTTCAACAGGCCCATCCGCGTGTGTGGCGTGGTGCCCAATGAGGGTGAGCCTGGAGGAGGCCCCTACTTGGCCTATAACGCTGATGGCTCGGCTTCGCCTCAGATTCTCGAGTCGGCCCAGATCAATCCCGATGATCCCGCTGCCGTCGAGATGATGAAGAGCGGCACCCACTTCAACCCTGTTGACCTGGTGTGCTACATCAAGGATTACAAGGGCATCAAGTTTGACCTGTGCAAGTTCGTCGATCCCGAGACTGGCTTTATCAGCATTAAGAGCAAGGATGGTGTGGACATCAAGGCTCTGGAGCTTCCCGGCCTGTGGAATGGCTCGATGAGCAACTGGAACACCATCTTTATCGAGGTGCCCATCGACACGTTTAACCCTGTAAAGACCGTCAACGACCTGTTGCGCCGCGCCCATCAGTAACGAGGTGATATGAAGAAAATTTTGCTTTCAATGTGTCTGGCGTTGGTGGCGATGGCCGCCAGCGCACAGGCATCTCGTGATTACGACTACTCTCAGCTCGTAGACACCGTCTATACCGTCCATTCCATTGACCAGGCCGGGTTCAAGGACGTGATTGCCGACTGGAACGCCCGTGATTGGGTCATGAAGAGTGAGCGCCCCGTTGTGGTGGACTTTTATGCCGACTGGTGCCGCCCGTGCCGCCGGCTGGAACCCATTCTGCGCGATATCGCCCACCATTATCAAGGATCAGTCGATTTCTACCGCATCAACGTCGAGAAAAACCCCGAAATAGCCGCGGTTTTTCAGGTCCGCAGTATCCCCTATCTGCTCATCTGCCCCATGCAGGGTGAACCCAAGGAGGTCATTGGCCTTTACCCGGAGCAGGAATACATCCGCGTCATTAATCTGGCCCTTGGCCGTCATTAAAGACAGCGGCAAAAACTAAAAAAATCAGAAAATTCAGCCTAAAGCATTGCTGTTTGGGAAAAGTTTTGTAACTTTGCCCCGCTTTTTAGCGAAACATTTATTAATCAACTTATTTTTAACGATTTATGAACAAGTACGAAACCGTTTTCATTTTGACTCCCGTTTTGTCTGATGATCAGATGAAGGAAACGGTAGAAAAGTTCAAGAAGGTGCTCACCGACAATGGTGGCAACATCGAGAACGAAGAGAACTGGGGATTGCGCAAGCTCGCTTATCCCATCGAGAACAAGAACACTGGTTTTTACACCCTGATTGAGTTTGAGGGCGAAGCCACCATCGTTGACAAGCTGGAAACCGCTTTCCGTCGCGATGAGAAGGTGATCCGTTTCCTCACCTTCCGTCTGGACAAGTACGCTGCCGAGTACGCTGTTAAGCGTCGCGCCGTGCGCAAGGCCAAGCAGGAAGAGCGCGCCGCTCAGGAGGCTGCACAGGTCGAGGCTGCTCCCGTAGTGGAGGAGGCTCCCAAGGCTGAGGAAGCTCCCGCTGCCGAGGCATGAGAAAAACCAATTAGAGTAAAACTTAATTAAGGAAGTAAAAACAATGGCACAAGAACAAATGAGGCCCAATAACCAGGGCGAAATCCGTTATCTGACTCCGCTGTCAGTTGACACCCGCAAGAAGAAATACTGCCGTTTCAAACGCAGCGGTATTAAGTACATCGACTACAAGGATCCCGAATTCTTGAAGAAGTTCCTCAACGAGCAAGGCAAAATCCTGCCCCGCCGCATCACCGGTACTTCGCTGAAGTTCCAGCGCCGCGTGGCTAAGGCTGTTAAGCGTGCCCGTCATCTGGCATTGCTGCCCTATGTGACCGACTTGATGAAATAAACAACACGATTACAAAAAGGAGGAAACAATTATGAAGATTATTTTGAAAGAAGATATCGTCAATCTTGGTTTCAAGAACGACGTCGTGGAAGTGAAGAACGGCTATGGCCGCAACTATCTCATTCCTCAGGGCAAGGCCGTCCTGGCTACCCCCAGCGCACTCAAGGTGCATGCCGAGAACCTGCGTCAGCAGGCTCACAAGCTCGCTAAGGTGAAGGCTGATGCCGAAGAGGCTGCCAAGGCATTTGAGGGCGTATCCCTCACCATCCCCGTTAAGGTTAGCCCCACCGGCACCATCTACGGTAGTGTTGGCGCCGCTCAGGTTCACGAGGCTCTGCTCGCTGCTGGTCACAATGTTGACCGCAAGATCGTCAGCGTGCATGAGAGCATCAAGACCCCCGGTAAGTACACCGGTATCGTACGCCTGCACAAGGAAGTTGCTGTTGAGATCCCCTTTGAGGTGATCGCCGAGAACGCCGAGGAACTCGCTGCTGAGCGTGCTGCACGCAAGGCCGAGGAGGCTGCCCACCAGGCTGCCCTCGCTGCCGCTAAGGCTGCTGAGGAAGGTGCTGAAGAGGCTCCCGTTGAGGGTGAGGCTGCTGCCGAAGAGGCTCCCGCCGCTGAATAATAAAACAACATGATAACGATGAAGACACTGGCCCTCTCCACAAGGCCAGTGTCTTTTTGTATAGAAGGTAAACCAGGTTACTATGCCGCGATTCCGTCGCGGCCATCTAAAAACTAAAAATAATGGTAAAGCACATTGTCATGTTTAAACTGCAGGGCGACGCTGACGTGCGTCGCGAGACCGCCCTGCGCTTCAAGGCCGCGCTGGATGCGCTCCCCAACCAGATCGACGTCCTCCAGAGCATCGAGGTCGCCCTCAACGAGAACCCTGCCGAGGACTGGGACATCGTCCTCACTGCCATCGTTCCCACCATGGCCGACGTGGCTGTCTATGCCAAGCATCCGGCCCACATGGCCGCTGCCGCCATCATCAAGGACGTCAAGCAGCTTCGCGCCTGCGTCGACTACACCTGCTAATCTCGTCGCGCGCGGCATAAAAGCCTGCAGAGGCAAAAAAACGGAGCCCCGAGTATCGGGACTCCGCTTTTTTTAGTTAAGATGATTTAAAAAGATTATTACGGGTTTTGTACCTCTTGGAGGTAGAACTGAACCTTGTCCGCATCAGCAGCATTAGGATCGAAGGTGATTGTAACAATGTAAACTGAAAGGGGAGCACCCTCAGTCCCAATGAGAGTTTCATAGTTGCTTGAGGGCCATGCATAGGTCCAAGCGTGGTCTTGTACAACCTTAAAGGCGACTTCTGTAGCTCCAGATGCTACATAACCTTCATATTTCCAGGTATATTTGCCGTCAGCGCCCTTGACCATGTTGTTGCTCTCGTTTGCGGGATCCCATTCGGTGCCAAAAAGTGAGGAGGGTGCACCCGCTACGGTGTAAACGTGCTCAACGGGAGCAACGTCACCAGTCTTGGTCAGGTCGCAGGTGATGCGTTCAGCATCGGGAGCATCGGGTTTGAAAGTGATGACGATGTCATAAACACCTTCCTCGGCTACGTTAGCCACCCAGTTGTTCATGCCGATGGGCCACTCATAGATGGCGTAGTCGTGGTTGCCCACAACCTTGAATTCGAAGTTGCCATACAGGCTAACGCCACTCTTGCTCCAGGTGTACTCACCGTTAGCGCCCTTAACCATGTTGTTGGCATTGTCGTTAGTGTTCCACTCGCTGCCAAATACAGCTTCGGGACCTACAACGGTGTAAACCATCTCTTCAACGGGCCAGCTGCCACCCAACAGGAAGTCGATCAATGAAGTAACGTCGTCAATCCTGATGTCGCCGTCCTTGTTGCAATCAGCAGCAACAAGATCGAGGTCGTCACCATTGCCGCTCAGCAGGTAGTCGATTAGGGCAGTAACGTCATCAATCCTTACGTTACCATCCTTGTTCACGTCACCACGAACAGAGGGCTGGGGACCAGGAGTGTCAGGCCATTCACCAGTGATGGTGAACTTGTGGTTCACGAGGTCAATGGTAACAGTCCAGGTACCCTCGGGCATAGCGATAGACTCAAAGCTGCCATCGGTAGCAAGATCGCACTCCTGACCAAGCAGTTCCTCAGTCATTACAAAGGAAGCAATGTCGTCCCAGATGTTCTCGCTCTCGCTCTCGGGATCAGCAAGCTTCTTGGTGAAGCCAAAGTAAGCAACGCCCAGGTCGCCCTGATTCTGAGTGGTGATAGTAGCAGTGTAGATGCCCTCGTTGTAGGTCATCTTCACACCATCGGTAGCGTTCCAACCAATTTCGTTTACGTCACCAATGATGTAAACGTCATCTACGGTGGGCTCGGTCAGTTTCAGCCGACCATTCTCGCCACCACTCAGCACAACGGTGATGTTGTAATAACCAGGCTCTACCTTGAAGGCACCAACTGTGCCGAAGCCGCCCATGTCCACAAACTGGTCAAGAACAGCGACAGTGCCATCCTCGGCAGCGCCAATGCGATAACCATTAGCAGGCCAGCTATCACTATTTGAGCCAAGCACAGCCATGAAGCTGAAGTAGCCATAACCATCACCAGAATCAATAATCTGTGCATTAGCCAAGGTGAAAGTGTCTTCGTCTTCAGTCAGCATAGCAATGCCTGTAGAAGGATTCCAGCCATTATCGTTCACCTGACCTACAATATAGAGGTTGCCAGTGTAGGGATCAATTGCGGGACCATCCTGTACCTTCACGGCGTCAAGGCTAACTTCCTTGGTCTCAAAGTTGAACTTAAACGTCAGGTCATAAGTACCGTTCTCGGTGAAAACGTAGTCCTGGTTGCCTTCGGGGCCAGAAGGATTACCCCAGCTTTCACCCCAACTGTGATTGGCTGCAACCTTGTAATACAAGGTGCTAGCCTCAATCTCAACATTTTGTTTAACAAGCTTGTAGAGACCGTCGGTCTCATCCAAGGTCATGTCATTCTGCGTGAGTGTAACATTCCATTCCTCGCCAAAGATGTCAGCATTGTTACCAGCAACAGTGAATGACTCATAAACGATAGGCTCAACATAACCATCAATCTTGAACTTATGGTTCGTTTCGTCGAAAGTTACGGTGTACTTATCGCCAGATCCATGGAACTTGTAAGAACCATTTCCGTTGCCTTGTTTCTGTGTCGTAGTCCATTCCGTAGCGGTGACCGTCTGGTCAACACCACCAGTAGGACCATAACGATACTGACCATTGAATACGCTCCAATCTTGGTTACTGTTACCAGGAGTAAGGGCCTCTGCAAAGCAGAACCAGACGTCGCCGTCAATGGTAACATCATACGTGTACGTACCGTCAAGATTGTCGGTCATTGCAATACCATCGTTGGGGTTCCATCCGTTGCCCATAGGGGATGTACCGACGATGTACATTGCCGCATTAGCGTTAAAGCCAATGAGGGCAATCATCATTGATAAAATTAACGTTAATTTTTTCATGCTTGTTAATTGGTTATTAAGTTAAACAATATGAATTAAAGTTGGTTTGTTCTTGATACCTGAAACTTTTTTAGCCGCTCAAAATTACAAACTTATTTCTATTATACATCATTAAATAAGACATTTTTTGCAAAAAAGTGTGCAAACGATTGCGCTGGCAGTAATCAACTGCTAACGTTTTAAAGGAGGGTGTTGTCTGATAGGTTATAAGCTGGTGCCCATCAGTTCAAAAGGCAAGGCCTCAGTGATGCGCACTTGGGCAAATTCGCCAATGGCAAGCGGCTTGTCCTTGGCGATAAGCACTTCGGGATCCACCTCAGGGCTGTCCCACTCGGTGCGCCCAATGTAGTAGTCATCTTCCTCGCGGTCCACGATAACGCGCAGGGTCTGACCCACCTTCTGCTCCTGGATGTCGAGTGAGATGACTTCTTGCAAGGCCATCAGCTGTTGCAGGCGCTCCTGTTTCACTTCTTGGGGCGTATCATCGCTCAGGTGTTCGGCAGCCCATGTGCCGTTCTCCTCGCTGTAGGCAAACGCGCCCATGCGTTCGAAGCGTGCCTCGCGCACGAAATCCATCAGTTCTTCAAATTCCTTTTCTCCCTCGCCAGGGAAGCCCACCATCAGGGTGGTGCGGATGTTGATGCCTGGCACCTCACGGCGCAGGCGTTCTATCAAGTCGAGTGTCTCCTGGCGGCTGATATGACGTCGCATGTTGGTCAGCACCTTGTCGCTGATGTGCTGCAGGGCGATGTCCAGATAACTGCACACGTTGGCGCGGCTCGCCATCACGGGCAGGATGTCATAGGGGAATTGGGTGGGGTAGGCGTAGTGCAGTCTGATCCATTCCACGCCTTCGATGTCGGCCATGCGGTCAATGAGTTCCGGTAGCATCATGCGCCCTTCCAGGTCCATGCCATAGGAGGAAAGATCCTGGGCGATGATGTTGAACTCCTTCACGCCGCTCTCGGCCAGTCGCTTCGTCTCGTCGAGCAACAGCGGCATCGGCACCGACGTGTGGCGCCCCGTGATGAGCGGAATGGCACAGAAGGCGCAAAACCGGTTGCAGCCCTCCGAAATCTTCATGTAGCAGTAATGGGGTGGGGTGGTCAGGCAACGTTCGTTGGACAGGTCGTCACGGTAGGCATGCCCCAGGTCGGACAACATGCCTTTCCAGTCAAACTTGCCGTAGAAACGGTCCACTTCGGGCAACGCTTCGATGAGGTCGGCGCGAAATCGTTCGGCCAGACATCCCATGACCACGAGGTTTCGGATTTTGCCTTGACGTTTAGCCTCGCCCAGGCGCAGGATGGTATCAATCGACTCCCGTTGGGCGTCAGCAATGAAGCCGCAGGTGTTCACTACCACGGTTTCCCCGTCGATGCGGCTCGCGTTGTGGGCAACGCGGTAACCCGCCGCTTGAAACTGGCGCATGAGGTGCTCGCTATCCACCAGATTCTTAGAACAGCCCAGCGAAACGATGTCAATCTTATTCTTCCTCATGATCCCCCGTTCAATCCGTATTATCCGTTACCTCCGTCACTCCTTCGTCACCCCGAACAGCGATTTCACAAACTCCCGCTTGTTGAAGATCTGCAGGTCGGTCATCTGCTCGCCCAGGCCGATATACTTCACGGGAATCTGGAACTGGTCGCTCACGCCGATGACCACGCCGCCCTTGGCTGTGCCATCGAGCTTAGTGATGGCCAGGGCGTTGACCTCGGTAGCGGCCGAGAACTGCTTGGCTTGTTCAAAGGCGTTCTGGCCTGTTGAGCCATCCAGCACGAGCAGCACCTCCTGAGGAGCGTCGGGCAATACCTTGCGCATGGTGTTCTTGATCTTGGTCAACTGGTTCATCAGACTCACGTTGTTGTGCAGGCGGCCTGCTGTGTCGATGATGACCACGTCGGCATTCTGGGCCACGGCGCTTTGCACGGCGTCGTATGCCACAGCGGCGGGGTCGGTGCCCATCTTGTGCTTGATCACGGGAACACCCACGCGGTTGCCCCAAATCTCCAACTGTTCGTCGGCAGCGGCACGGTAGGTGTCGGCAGCGCCCAGCACGACTTTGTTGCCCGCCTGTTTGAACTGGTAGGCGAGCTTGCCGATGGTCGTTGTCTTGCCCACGCCGTTCACGCCCACGACCATGATGACATAGGGCTTGCTGTTCTCGGGAACGGTGAAGTCCTCGAGTTCGGCGTTATTGTTGTCGGCGAGCATCTGCGAGATTTCGTCACACAGCAGCTCGTTTAACTCCTCGGTGCCCACATACTTGTCGCGTGCCACGCGTTCCTGCAGTCGGTTGATGATCTTGACGGTGGTATCGACGCCCACGTCGCTGGTGACAAACACTTCCTCCAGGTTGTCGAGCACGTCATCGTCAACGGTCGATTTGCCGGCTACGGCATGCTTGATTTTCTCAAACACGCCTTGTTTGGTTTTCTCCAGGCCCTTATCGAGCGTCTCTTTCTTCTCGCGAGAGAATAATTTCTTGAACAGTCCCATATTATAGTTCAGTTTTTTTGATTTTTTGCAAAGGTACACATTTTCTTGCGCTTGTAGGTCGTGTGTGCCGTATTTTTTGTTTTATGCGAGGGATTCATTATCTTTGCGGTCAAGAAAAATGGGAACAGAGATATGAAACGGACTACTTTATACATCCTGTTGATGTTGCTGGCCGCCTGTGGCACCAAGCAGACCGAGCAGCCTGCCGAGCCGTCGGCGCTGGAGCAGGAGATGGCAGCGCTCTATGGCGAGAACAAGGTCATCAACGGCGCTTATCCTGACTCACTGGCGGTCGAGGTGGATAATGGCATTTTTGTAGGGCATCGCGATAGTAACCTGCTGGCGTTCAAGGGTGTCCCCTATGCCTTACAACCCACTGGTGACCGCCGCTGGCAGGTCGCCAAGCCTGAACCCGACAGCCGCCTCGTGAGGGAAGCGAAATACTTTGGCCACACCTCCATCCAGAGCCGCAGCCAGCATAACGCCGCCTCCCTCTATCCGCAGGGCGAGGACTGCTTGACGCTCAACATCTGGACCGCTGCCGACGGGATGCGCACTGCACGACGGCCCGTGATGGTTTGGGTCCATGGTGGCTCTTATGTGTGCAACGGCACAGCCAATCCGCGTGACTGGGGCGACAAGTTTGTCAAAGCCCATCCCGAGGTCGTCATGGTCTCCATCAACTACCGCTTGGGCCTGTTGGGCTTTCTGGACCTTTCCTCGTTGCCTGACGGACAGGCGTTTGCCTGCAGTGGTCTCCTAGGCCTCCTTGACCAGGTGGAAGCTTTGAGGTGGGTGAAACGCAACATCGCTGCCTTTGGTGGTGACCCCGGCAATGTGACTCTTGTCGGCCATTCGGCGGGAGCGGGTAGTGTGTCCCTGCTTGCCAGTATCAACGAGGCCCAGGGTCTATTCCACCGCATCATTGCCCAGAGCGGCAGCGTAGCCTTCACCAGCAGCCGGGAGGACTGCCAGAGCCTGACCAAGCGTGTGCTCGATGCCACGGGAGCCAAAACCGTAGCCGAGCTGCAGGCCCTCTCCACCGAGGACATCATCGCCCTCAATGATGAGGTGGGTGAGTTCTTCCGCTTTCCTGAACGTGATGGCACAGTCATCCCCGAGGATCCCTACAGCCGCTTTAACGGCTTCAATGCAGGCATCGACATGCTCATCGGCTCCAATAGTGATGAAACCCGTTACTGGATTGACGCCATGGGCGGTGAGGAGAACTTCGACATGGCGACTCAACTGTGGTACCGATACATCTCTATGTCACTCGACAGTCTCCAGCGCGAGAACGCCAACCGCTTCATCGACATCGTCCCCAAGGATAACCCTTGGCCTGTCGCCGAGTTGTTAAACGACCTGATGTTCCGTGGCCCGGCCATCGAGATGGCACAGCGGCATGCGGCAGCGGGCGGCAGAACCTATATGTATTACTGGACCAAGGCCTTGAAGGATCCCATCTATGGTGCCTGCCACGGCTCTGAGGTGGCTTATGTCCTCAACACGGGTCGCCAAATCAAGATGGGCGATGACCACAACCCCGCTCTTGCCGCCGAGGTGCAGCAGATGTGGGTGAACTTCGCCACTACGGGCAATCCCAGCACGCCAACGCATTATTGGCCGGCCTATGAGGCGACTCAGCGCGCCACAATGGTGCTGGGCGACACCATCAAGTTGCTCAATGACCCCTTGTCCGAGCAGCGGCGTCTGATTGCCCCGCTCATGAGTGAGTATATATCACCCGTTTTCAGCGACTTGCTTGACAAGGCACCGTGGTATGTCGGCGCAGCCATCGCTGCTTTGGTCATCTTATTGCTGCTGCTCACGTGGCTCATCGTCAAAGTCCGCCGCCGGTTCAGAAAAAGAAAACAACAAGTACAACAATAAACAACGTGACCTCGATGAAAATGTTCACTGATACACATCTCCCCCTCTAAGACTAGAGGGGGTGCCCGAAGGGCAGGGGCGTTGATGATACTGTGGCAGTGCATGCCTAAGGTGGCATCGACGCCCCCGGGCCCCTTCTTATCCAAGAGGTGGAGACGCTAACGCGCTGATTCTTAGTGTTTAATTTCATTGAGCTCACAATAAATACAATTCGTCATGATGATAAAAAGATCGATTTCAACGATGATTCTGTTGGCCGTAGCATGGCTATCGGCAGTTTCCCAACAGTCAACTTATGTGCCCAGCGAGGAAAACCTCAAGGCGCGACAGGAGTTTCAGGACAACAAGCTGGGTGTCTTCATCCACTGGGGCGTCTATTCCATGCTGGCCGACGGCGAGTGGGTGATGCACAACAAGCGCATCGACCGCGACGAGTATGCCCAGTTGCCCGCGGGCTTCTATCCCTCACGGTTTGATGCCGATGAGTGGGTGCGTGCCATCAAGGATGCCGGAGCCCGCTACATCACCATCACCTCGCGCCACCATGACGGCTTCTCGATGTTCAAGAGCAATGCCAGCGACTACAACATCGTTGATGCCACCCCATTCAAGCGCGATGTTCTCAAGGAACTGGCCGACGCCTGCCAGCGGCACGGCATCAAGCTGCACTTTTACTATTCCCACCTGGACTGGCACCGCCTGGACTATCCCTTGGGGCGGCACCAGAATGATTTGCCCCACGATCCCGCAACCTCCAACTGGCCTCAGTACTACAAATTCATGAACGACCAGCTGACCGAGCTGTTGACCAATTATGGCCCTGTGGGCGCCATCTGGTTCGATGGCAAGTGGGAACACGACACCGACCCTGTGCCGTTTGACTGGCAGCTTGACGAGCAGTATGCCCTCATCCACCGCCTGCAGCCCGCCTGCCTCATCGGCAACAACCACCACGAGGTGCCTTTCCCTGGCGAGGATATCCAGATTTTTGAGCAGGATGTCCCCGGTGAGAACACCGCGGGTTACTCGGGCGAGAACGGCATCAGCCAACTGCCGCTGGAGACCTGCATGACGATGAACCGCGCCTGGGGTTACCGCATCACCGACAAGGATTACAAGAGCGGTGACGAGATTATCCGCACCCTCGTGCGTGCAGCGGGGCGCAACGGCAACCTTCTCATCAACGTGGGGCCGCGTCCCGATGGCTGCCTGCCCGTCGAGGCCGTTGAGCGCCTCCATGCTCTGGGCGAATGGATGCGCGTCAACGGCGAGAGCATCTATGGCACCCGTGGCGGCATGATTCCGCCCCATGACTGGGGAGTGACCACTCAGCGCGACAACACCCTCTATGTCCATATCCTCAACCTCCAGGACAACGCCCTGTATCTGCCCCTGGCCGGAAAGCGCGTCAAGCAGGTTCGCTTCTTCGCCGACAAGACGAAGCTGCGCTATACGGTTGCTGGTGACGGCATTACTATCCAGCTCCCCACGGTTCCAAACGGGGTTGACACCATCGTGGAGGTTCTCTTGCGTTAACGTGAGTTCGACGAAATTATTAATTGTCAATCAGCGTGTTAGCAACTCCCCCTCTAAGATTAGAGGGGGCCGGGGGGCGTTGATTCTGCCGATTAAGGTGATTTATCGCTGTATCACGAACGTCCCCGCCCACTCCCCCTCCTCCGGCACTTCGTGCCTCCTCCCCCGCCTGGGGGGAGGAGTTCCCCTCTTAACCAAGAGGGGAAACTGAGTATCAGCACTTTATTTTCGTCGAACTCACGTTTGCGTTAAGGGTTCCATTTTTGCCGAATGGCGAGGCTTTGAGTTATTCTTTTTTACTTTCATCGTAAAATTGCTATCAAATTATAAATTATTAACACTTTTACTTTGAATTATTTGTTTTTTTATTGTACTTTTGGGCTGTCACCATTACGTGAAGCCAGTCAGGATGGATGACAAGAATTGAAAACTAAATGACACTGAATACATTAGTATAAATTTATTAACTTTACTAACACATTAAAACTTAATGATTATGAAGAAGCTTACTTTACTTATGTTGCTCTTGATCGCTGGCGCATTCGCAATGAATGCCCAGGATGAGAAGGAGCCGATGCGTTCTGCCATCTTCGACAACCTCCCCTCGGAGTTCACGCAGTTGGGCAACACCTCGATTTATTACAGCATCACTCAACGTACTGCAGCAGGCCCTGGCAACATTGTTGGTGTCAGCATCCTGGGTGAGATTAATGACCAGTACTATTCATCAACCTATGAGGCCAATGGCTGGTTCTTTGGTTATCCCCAGAGGGCTGGTGCAGGTTTCCTTGCAGCATTCCAGGTAGAGGGCTACGATGCCGTTCAGGTCAACGCTGCTACGGGTACCACCTCCCATGGTGTAACCTTCAACACAAGTCTTGAACCTCAGGGCGAGGTGGCAGCCAGGATCATTTACACCCTGACCAACACTAACGATGTGCCCGTGACCGTTAATGCCGGCGTTTGGGGCGACATCATGATTGGTGACAACGACGCTGCTCCCCTGGAGCGCCTGAAAAACAAGCAGGACTATGTGTACGGTATTAAGATGAAATATAGTAATGCCCCGGGCACTCCGCTGTTGTGCGCCCTCTTTGGCGAAGGTGTTACTGGTGCAACCCCCAGAAGTGACTATTGGTTCGGTCAGTACCGCAACAACTACAGCAACAACCAGATTGTTGGTAACTACGACACCAATATCTCTAACTACATGCAGGAGAACGGCAACTATGACTGCGGTTTGGGCTTCTGCTGGAGGGGTAAGGAGATCCAGCCGGGTCAGACCATCGAGTTGTCTTGGGTAATCAGCGTTGGTGAGATTGACTACGAGGAGCCTTTCGTTCCTGGTGATGACCGCTTCGAGTATGAGGTTGAGGCCGAAAATATTGATGCTTGGAATGACCTGGGTACCGGTCACCCCGCTCACGTTTGGGGTTACTATGAGCACCCCTATGGCCAGGTCGGTTACATCGAGTATCAGGTAGATGGTGGCGAGTGGTTCCGCATCGAGGAGCCCCTCATCTCGGGTGAGAACTTCGACCTGGACTTCATCATGCGCTTCGATCTTGAAAACATCACGCTCCACGTGCTTGACCTGCGCTTCACCGATGGCTTGGGCAACTATGTTGACATGAATGGCCTCAGCTGGGTAGATGTTCGCTCGTTAGACGTCGAGGGCTTCGAGGATCGTCAGTACAATGGCGAGCCGCAGATCTATAACGTATCTGTTGATGGTGGCGAATCATTCGAGGTTGGTCTCGACGGCCAGTTCGTTGATCCGGGCCAATACTTCTATCAGATCTTTGGTGACTATTACGATAACACCATCGGCATCAAGACTGTAGAGTTCGAGATCCTCTTGGGTGATCCTGAGATTCAGGTTATCCTTCCCGGTAACGTTGAGTACGACGGTCTGCCCCACGGCGCTACTGTAGAGGTTCTCGTTGGTGACAACGACTACATCATCACCTACGTGAACACCGCTACTGGCGAAATCTTGACCGAGGCTCCCACCGAGATCGGCATCTATGAGGTATTCGTTGAGCTGCTCGAGAGCGAGTACTACAATGGTATGGAGAACACCTCGTTCGGCATGTTCGAGATCTACAAGAAGCACACCGCTGTTGAGGAGATCACCGTTAACAACGACAACGGCGCATGGTACACCATCGAGGGTATCCGCGTGAACGCTCCCACCGAGCGTGGTATCTACATCCACAACGGCAAGAAGTACATCGTGAAGTAATCACGCTCTTCATTACCGATTGAGGTAAGAAATTTGGCAGCTCTGCACACCGCAGGGCTGCCTTTTTTCATCCCCCTTCACCAAAATCTCCAAAATATTCCGTACCTTTGCACCATATCAAATAACAAACTTTACGTCAAGCCGCCAAGTAGCTAAGTTTTTTATGTCTTTTGCGAGCCTCTTGCGAGCAAATATAAAATTATTAGCGTCTTAGCGTCTTAGCGTGAGATATCAGACATCTATTATCAAATATGAAGTTCCCGATCTTTCTTGCCGTCCTGATGATGGCTCTCAGTGTGAACAGCAACGCCCAGGATGCCGAGCGCATGACCGAGTCTTGCACCAGCATCATGGTCGGCAAACTCGCCTCGACCGACGGCTCTGTCATCACCTCCCACACTTGTGACGCGCGTTACCGCACGTGGATGACGATGACGCCCGCGCGCGACTATGACCGCGATACGGTCACCGCTGTCTATCGCAACCGCTTCCATACCAATTCCCCTGCCGACGTGACGGGCATGACGCAGACGGGCACCATCCCCCAGGTGCGCCACACCTACCGTTTCCTTGACACCGCCTATCCCTGCCTCAACGAGAAACAGCTGGCCATGGGCGAAACAACCATCAGTGGACGCGACACCTTGCAGAACAAGGCCGGCATCTTCATGATTGAGGAACTGGCACGCATCGCACTGGAGCGCTGCACGACCGCCCGTGACGCCATCCGCCTGATGGGAGAACTGGTCAAGAAATACGGCTACGGCGACAGTGGCGAGTGCCTCACCATTGCCGACAAGCAGGAGGCTTGGATCTTTGAGGTCTTCGGCGAGGGGCCCAAGAAAGTCGGCGGCGTGTGGGCTGCCGTGCGCATCCCCGATGACGAGATCACCGTTTCGGCCAACATCTCGCGCATTGGCTACCTTGACCTGAACGATCCTGACCACTATATGGCATCGGACAATGTGTACGATGTGGCACGCAAGTTGAAACTCTGGGACGGCAAGGAACCTTTCTGCTTCTGGAAGGCTTACAGTGGCACCAACTATCTCAAGCAGGTCAAGAACTACAGCATCCGCGAACTCTACATCATGCAGCAACTCGCCCCGTCGCTCAACCTGACCGACACCATCGAGAACCTGCCCCTGAGCATCAAGCCGGACAAGAAGGTCAGCGTCCAGGACGTTTCGCGTCTGCTGGGCAGCTACTATGAGGGCACAGCACTCGACTTGAGTGCCCGCCACAAGATTCCCAACCCCAAGCGCAAGGATAAGCAGGGCAACCTTGTCGAGAATGAGCCGGACAGCATCGTCTCGCCCGTCGCCAACCCCTGGATTACCAATGAGCAGTTGGCGATGTTCTATGCTATGGGTGACTCGGCGATGAAGTGGACGCGCACCGTCAGCGTGCCCTGGTGCTCCTATAGCACCGTCATCCAGCTGCGCTCCTGGCTCCCCGACGAGGTGGGTGGCGTGGCATGGATCGCCTTTGACAACCCGGGCCAGAGCCCCAGGTTCCCCGTCTTCTGCGGCAATACCGACCTGCCCGCTACGATGAAGGTCTGTGGACACAGCGCCGAAGACGACAACACCGTCCTGTGGCAGTTCCGCAAGGCCAACCGCCTCGCCTCGCTCCGTTGGGGCGCCTTCCGCAAGACACTCGAGCCCGTCCGTGACCACTTCCTCGAGAAAGGCCTGCGCGAACTCCCCGTGGTAGAAAAGACCTGGCAGGACCTCAACGCCCAGGACGGCAAGCAAGCCACCCAATACCTCAACGACTACACCACCGACTGCCTCGGCGCCGCCGCCTACCGCTGGCAAATGATGGCCCACGACTTCTGGCTCCAAACCTGGAAAGGCTTCTAACCCACAAAAAAGAGGTTTTAGGTCTTAGGCTTTAGGGGGCGCCTGTAACCTAAGGATCGTGCTTCGCACGAGAAATCAAACAAAATTATTAATTAAAATTTTTTTTTAATTTCTTGCGAGCCCTTGCGAGCAATCATGGAAATGCGTTAGGGGGTCGTATGCCCTCCGCACAATTCGCCGTTAGAAAAAGAAGACAAGAAGCACAAGAAACACAATTTGTTGATTATCATAATATTGTACTTCTTGTATTTCTTGTTTTCATAATAAAAATAGGTTGTATTAGTAGTAAAAAGGTTGTTATTGTTGTTTGAAATAGGATGGCGGATGCCAAAAAAATAAATTCGTTAA
>CACYQB010000034.1 GCA_902776435.1 uncultured Bacteroidales bacterium
ACCTGCCGAAGTTCTCCGCTCAGATATCGCTGACCGCACCACCGAGGTAAGCCAGCGTTACCTCCGTGGCAAAGCGGCATCGAAAGTGAAACTCCACCATCAGGAGATGATGCTGGCGCAGGTCGGCTCGCCGCTGGCCATCGAGAATGCCCACCGCAACCTGCTGGATATGGAAGATGACGAGTAACTATGGCACAGCTCGAGACGCTTGAAATATGCCGCATCGACCTGTTCACGGCGCAGGACGAGCTGCAGCAACGCTACACTGATGACGTTGTTGCACGCATCCTGCGCATCCGTGAAGAGTATAATTGGTTCATCGCAAACCCTGACGCTAAGGACCGTCAGTTCATTGAGAACGCGGTGAGCCGCTATGGCATACACAAGTCGCTTGCTTACCGGGATCTCGGTGTCATCAAGGCGCTGCTGCCTCACCTGGCACAGGCCAGCCGTGACTTCCATCGCTATCGGTACAACGAGATGATCCTTGAGACCTACCAGATGGCCAAGAAACGCAAGGACACGAAGACGATGGAGAAAGCGGCATCTTCCTATGCCAAATACAACCGTGTGGACTTGGAGGACGAGCAGGCGGTCCCTTATGACCTTATCGTGGTGCAGCCTTTCACCGCTACCGACGACCCGTCGGTGCTGGGCATCAAGCCGATGCCAAGGCTCCAGGAGCGCATTCAGGAACTGCTGCACAAATACCAGGCTGAGAACATTGACATCGAGGATGTCGAGTTTGAAGAGGCTGATCTGGAGGAGTCCACACTATTCCCACCCACCACCCAGTTTGACGATAAAGCCGATGGAGAAGAAAATATACTTTAACACCCCCCAACGCCTGACACAGTTGATTGGGGCCAATACCACCGTCATCGTGGCGGGGCGACGAACCGGCAAGACGGATTCGATCGCCTCGCCATTTGTGCTGCGCAACATGCAGCGCATGCCCGGCAGCACTGGCGGTATTGTAGTGCCCACCTACAAGCACGGTCTAACGAACACCATCCCGGGCCTGTTGGCGGCATGGAAACGATGGGGTTTCGTGAATGGCATTCACTACGTCATTGGGCGCAAGCCGCCTAAATCCTTCGGCAAGCCAATCATCGAGCCTGCTGAGTATGAACATGTCATCACCTTCTACAACGGCTCCTGCGCTATAATCATTTCGCAGGACCGACCTGGCTCTAGCAACTCGTTGACCCTTTCGTGGCTCCTGATCGACGAAGCCAAGTTCATCGATTACGAGCGACTCAAGGACGAGACGCTGCCTGCCAATGGAGGTATCAAGTCCTACTTCGGGCACCACTCGTTCAATCACTCAGTAATGATACTCAGTGATATGCCGCAGACGCAGAAAGGCTCGTGGTTCCTCCATTATCAGGACAAGATGGATGCTGACCTCATCGAGACGATCAAGGGCACTATCTATGAGATATGGAAGACGAAGGAGCGCATCCGTGAACTTAACGCCAAAGGCGAGCCCATGCCGAAATACCTGCGCAACTACCTCAGGCAGTTGGACAGGAATCTCAACAAGATGCGCTCTGTGGCCGTCTATTACAAGGAGTACTCCTCGATCGAGAACCTGCAGCTGCTCGGCGAGTCGTACATCAAGCAGATGAAGCGCGACCTCACACCCAAGACGTTTCAGACATCCATCCTTTGTCAACGCATCGGCATTGCCAAAGACGGATTCTATTCGTCCATGCGTGAGGCCCACAAGTATAACGCCAGCGACTTCGAGTACCTCGACAGTCTTGGCTATGACTTCAATGAAAGCCAGTTGGATTGCCGTGCCGACAAGGACTTGAACCCTTACGCCCCAATCTGTATTGGCATGGACTACAACGCCAATATCAACTGGATTGTGGCAGGCCAACCAAGCGGACGTCGACTAAATGTGATTAAGAGCTTCTACACGAAGTTCGAGCGTAAAATCCCTGCGCTCATTGATGACTTCTGCCGCTACTACGTCCATCACGAATGCAAGATAGTCTTTTATTATTACGACAGTACTGCTCTCGGTGGCAACTATGCCGTCAACGAACAGGACTTCCATTGGGTGGTGTGCCATGAGTTCGAACGGCATGGCTGGCAGGTCGAGGACATCAACCTCGGAAACCCAATGCGGCATGACGAGAAATACCTGCTCATCAACCAGGGCTTTGCCGGTAAACAACGGCTCATGCCGATGTTCAACCGCCAAAATAATGATGACCTGATTCTCGCCATCCAGACGGCTGGAGTCGTTCGTGGCCGCAACGGATTTCGCAAGGATAAGGGCGGCGAGAAACTCGCCGAGACCGAGGAAGATCTGCTTCAGCACCGTACCGATGGCACCGATGCTTTCGACACCCTCTACATCGGCTGTGAAAAGTTCCCGTACCGCGATACCTTCGGTATTTACTCCAGTGGGGTGCTCTAAATGGCATAGTTTTTGCACTGAATCTCATAGATCTTAAATCGCTGTTTTCCAAAAAATACCGAATTTTTTAAGATAAATTAAGCCGACAATGTCAGCTAATTGCACAGGCCGTAGGTTATTTTGCAATTTGGTTGACTTTTGCCTGCCTTGTGTCACATCACCTGTAGCAGGAATGTTTAACCAAATAAATACTTAAGGCCTTATGGTACATTTAGTATTTTCACATCAGCCCTACGCAACGATGAGTAGCTTTGGGCTATTGCCTGTCGTCAGGCTTAAATGGCGACCAAAGCGTTTCCCGTGTGTGGCATACGTCTATGCCATCGAAGAGTCAGAAAGTGATGCCGACAACCCGATTGAATGGTGGCAGGAGTACATCAACCAAAAGAAATTCGGTAACATACCGAATAGAAGTTGGCTTCCTGTCAACGCACTCATCGGTAAGGTCGAGATCACAGGAGAAACGGACGTCCCAGGTCTTTACTACATCACAAACGCCCACCAGTTCGTCGCTCCGCTCGATGTTCCTATTGAGGATCTCCCTCAATGGGAGAAACATCTCGGTCGTCTGTACTCTACAGTTTTCATTCCCGATGTGCCTAGTCTGAGCGATGAAGAGTCTATGCTTTCTTTGCCCCTCGATGTGTTCGACTTCGAGGTGTCGAAGTATGACGGCAAAATCTGTCTCGAACTCGCTGGCAGCCTGGCAAAGCTCGTTCTTGACGAAAACGGGATGCTCAAGCCTTTCACCAAGTTCAAGTTGTGGAACGGCAGAGTCGGCATGTCTTATCTCGTGGATGACGAGACTTGTATCCGCTACGAGATGAATGAGAATAGCAGCGACCTCAAACGCTACCCCAGCCTGTTCTCACCAGACGGCTACAAGTTCCGCGCGTGGCTGATTCTCTCGACCAAACATCCTCTGAATGACTGATTTTTCACGGTATTACAATGCCATTTGAAAAAATGTCATTATCTTTGCGGTGTCATCAGCAACGATTGACACATTGCAAGTCTAGATGAACATTATACAGCCTGATCTATTGAAAACGTAGGAAACTTTCAAGATTACTGTCAAGGTCGTATAGTGGTTCACCCTTATGGCGTGAACTGCTAAACACCGACAGTAAGGTTCCACCTACGTACCCCAATAGATGGTGTGATGTGGTTCGCGCCACTTTTTATTTACAATAACCAAGACAATGATACCACCAATCTGTCAACCGATTTAGGCGTACCATAAAAATAGTGTCACCCAATTTAGTTTACCGCCCTTAAAACCTGTCAACCATTTTAGGAAAATGACTCGTTTTAACCTTTTTCCTGTTTCCAGTGCCAGGTATTTGGCACACCTTTGCACTACCTTTGCTGCGTGAGCCACTTGTTGTACCCTGTGCTATGGTTTCCTACAACCATCAGTTAGGTGCCCAAAGGCTTGCACTCTTTAATTGTCATCAAATTCTCATTTTTGAACGCCTGTTGATCGTTATTACATGAAAAATTGGTAATTTTGCGTATCATTAAGGATTCTAAATCCCTTATCTATATGGCGACACAAAGCGAAGCGGCATTGGAACAAGGGCTGATTAAAGCCCTGCAGGATATGAGTTATGAATACGTGAAGATTTCAGAGGAAACGAATCTTCACGCCAACTTCAAGGCTCAATTGGAAAAGCACAACCGAAAAGAACTGGCGAAATTCGGACGCGAACATTTCACGGATACAGAGTTTGACCGAATCCTCATTTACCTTGAGGGTGGCTCGCGTTTCGACAAAGCGAAGAAACTGCGTGACCTGTTCCCGCTCGACACCGAGGACGGCAAACGCATCTGGGTCGAGTTCCTGAACCGTCAGCAGTGGTGCCAGAACGAGTTCCAGGTGAGCAACCAGATAACGGTTGAGGGCCGCAAGAAATGCCGATATGATGTCACCATCCTCATCAATGGATTGCCGCTTGTCCAAATTGAATTGAAGAAACGCGGCATTGAGTTGAAACAAGCATACAACCAGATACAGCGTTATCACAAGACTTCGTTCCACGGCTTGTTTGACTATATCCAGATCTTCGTGATTTCGAATGGCGTCAACACACGTTACTTCGCCAACAACCCGAACCAGGGCTACAAGTTCACGTTCAACTGGACGGACAAGGAGAACAATGCGTTCAATGACCTGAACCTCTTTGCTGCGATGTTCTTTGACCGCTGCACCATCGGCAAGATGATCAGTAAATACATCGTGCTGCATGAGGGCGACAAGTGTCTGATGGTGCTGCGCCCCTATCAGTACTATGCTGTGGAGGAAATCCTTGACAGGGTGCAGAACACGAACAAGAACGGTTACATCTGGCATACAACGGGGGCCGGCAAAACACTCACATCCTTTAAGGCCGCGCAACTCGTGAGCGAAGTGGACGGCGTTGACAAGGTGATGTTCGTCGTTGACAGGCACGACCTCGACACGCAGACGCAAAGCGAGTATGAGGCGTTTGAGCCTGGTGCCGTCGATAGCACCGACAGCACCCGTGAATTGATCAAGCGTCTGGGCAGCAACAGCAAAATCATCATCACGACAATCCAGAAACTTAATGTGGCCGTCACCCGTGACCGCTACAACAAGAAAATACAGGACTGCCAGGACCAACGCATCGTCATGATTTTTGACGAGTGCCACCGCAGCCACTTCGGCGAGAGCCACAAAAACATTGTCAACTTCTTCCAGAATAGCCAATGCTTCGGCTTTACGGGTACTCCCATCTTTGCAGAAAATGCAGTCAATCAGCATACGACCAAAGAGATCTTTGGCGAGTGTCTGCACAAATATCTCATCAAGGATGCCATCGCTGATGAGAATGTGCTTGGATTCCTGGTGGAATACTATACGGGTAACTTGGATCTGAACACGGCCAATGAAGACCGCATGAAGGAGGTTGCACAGTTCATACTGAACAACTTCAACAAGTCAACGATCGACGGTGAGTTTGATGCGATATTCGCCGTTCAGTCGGTGCCGCAACTCATCCAGTACTACAAGATTTTCAAGACCCTTGACCCGAAGATTTCTATCGGCGCGGTGTTCACCTTTGCCCAGAATCCCGACCAGGATGATGACAACACCGGCATGAATGCGGGCTTTGCTGACAACGCCACGCAAGGGGACGAGCTGCAGGCCATCATGGACGACTACAACGCCAGGTACGGCACGGCTTTCTCAATCGAGAATTTCAGTGCATACTACGATGATATCAACCGCCGTATGAAGAAGAAGGATCCGTCGATGAAACCGCTCGACCTGCTTCTTGTGGTGGGCATGTTCCTTACGGGCTTTGACAGCAAGAAACTCAACACGCTTTATGTGGACAAGAACATGGAGTATCACGGCTTGCTGCAGGCGTTCAGCCGCACCAACCGCGTGTTGAACGAGAAGAAGCGTTTTGGCAAGATCGTCTGCTTCCGTGACCTCAAAGAGAAGGTGGATGACGCCATCAAGCTGTTCAGCAGCACAACGAGCCCCGAGGAATTGGGAACCATCGTGCGGCCTCCGTTTGAAGTCGTGAGGCAAGAGTACAACGATCTGGTCGAGCAGTTCAAGGTGACCTACCCCACCGTACAGGGGATAGACCAGCTCATCGATGAGAACGACAAGCGTGACTTCATCATCGCTTTCCGGGAAATCCTGAAAAAGCACGCCGAAATGCAGGTGTACAACGAGTTTGACGAGGACGATGAGGAACTGGCGATGCCTGAACAGGAGTTCATGGACTATCGCAGCAAGTACCTGGATATGGCACTGGGCAACATGGATGCCCAAGTGGCCGCAGAACCGTCGGATGAGGAACAGCAGACCATCGAGGACATTGACTTCTGCCTGGAACTCCTTCACAGCGACATCATCAATGTGGCTTATATCCTGCAGCTCATTGCCGAGCTCAACCCGTCGGACGAGGATTATCCTGAACGCCGCCGACACATCATCGACACGATGATTAAGGATGCTGAAATGCGCAACAAGGCTAAACTCATCGACGGATTTATCCAGCAGAATGTGGATAATGACCGTGACGGCTTTGAGCAAGCCAAAGCCGACGGCACGATGGATCTGGAGTCAAAGCTGAATGCCTACGTCAAGGATGAGCGCGACCGCGCCATCAAGGACCTGGCCCAAGAGGAGGATATTCCTGTCGAGGTGTTCGACACCTTCTTGAGCGAATATGACTTCCTGAGAAAACCAAAGCCCGAGATCATTCAGAAAGCCGTCAAAGAGAAACACCTGGGACTCTCAAAGACCCGCAGGACGGTCAATCGCATCATTGACCGCCTGCTCAACATCATTGATATCTTTAACTGGGACTAAACAAATAAACACGATATGAGCGAAGAACTTCAACAGAAACTGCGCAACCAGCTGTGGACGGTTGCCAACACACTGAGGGGAAACATGAGCGCTGGCGAATTCATGTACTTCTCCTTGGGCTTTATTTTCTACAAATACCTGTCGGAGAAAATCGAGAAGTTTGCCGACGAGATCCTTGCCGATGACAAGGTGACTTTCAGAGAATTGTGGAAACGCAGCGACGCTGATGCCGAGGAACTGAAGGATGACGTCAAGACGGAGTGCCTGGAGAATATCGGCTACTTCGTTGAACCGCCGTTCCTGTTCTCGTCCATCATAGAGAGCATCAAGTTCAAGGAGAACATCCTGCCTACGCTGGAACGCTCTTTGAAGCGCATCGAGGACAGCACGCTCGGACAAGAGAGTGAGGAGGACTTCGGTGGCCTGTTCAGCGACATTGACCTGGCTTCGCCGAAACTCGGTAAGACTGCCGATGACAAGAACACGCTCATCAGTAATGTGCTGCTGGCGCTGGACGACATCGACTTCGGACTGGATGAAGCCAGCGAAATAGATATCCTGGGCGACGCCTACGAATATATGATTTCGCAGTTCGCGGCAGGGGCAGGCAAAAAGGCTGGAGAGTTCTACACACCCCAGGAGGTGAGCCAAATCCTCGCCGACATCGTGACAACGGGAACGGCTCGCTTGCGCAATGTGTATGACCCGACTTGCGGCTCTGGCTCGTTGCTGATTCGTGCCGCACGCAATGGACGGGCTGAGGACATCTTCGGGCAGGAAAAGAACCCGACGACGTTCAACCTGGCACGAATGAACATGCTGCTGCATGGCATCAAGTTCAGCAACTTCTCTATCGAGAATGGGGACACGCTCGAAGCTGACGCTTTCGAAGACCGGCAGTTTGACGCGGTGGTGGCAAACCCGCCATTCAGCGCAACATGGAGTGCCGATACGAAGTTCTTGAGCGATGACCGCTTTAGCAAGGCGGGCGTACTCGCTCCCAAGTCGAAGGCGGACTATGCCTTTATCCTGCACATGGTACACCACCTCAACGAGGGGGGCACCATGGCCTGTGTCGCACCACATGGCGTGCTGTTCCGTGGTAATGCCGAGGGCAAGATCCGCCAGTTCCTGATAGAGACGAAGAACTACATCGATGCGATCATTGGACTACCGGCCAATATCTTCTATGGCACGAGCATCCCTACCTGCATCCTCGTGCTGAAGAAGTGCCGCGAAGAAGATGACAACATCCTCTTTATCGATGCAAGCAAGGAGTTCGAGAAGGTGAAGACGCAAAACAAACTGCGTCCCGAGCATATCGAGAAGATCGTTTCGACCTATCGGGAACGAAAGGAAATTGAGCGTTATAGCCACCTGGCTTCGCTCGATGAAGTGCGTGAGAATGACTACAACCTCAATATTCCTCGCTATGTCGATACCTTCGAGGAGGAGGAACCGATCGACATCCAGGCTGTCATGGCCGACATCAAGAAACTTGAAGCGGAACGGGCTGAGCTGGACAAGGAAATTGAGGGCTATCTCAAAGAATTAGGTATTGTGTAAACAGATTTTGATGATGGAAAAAGAACAAAAGCCCACCACCGTATCCGATGCCGCCCCCGCACGGCAAGAGCAGACGCTGTTTGATGACGTGTGCCTGATCATTGACTCGGCCAGACAACGGCTTGCGACCTACGCTAATGCCGAGGCTGTCAAAATGAATTGGAGCATTGGCAAACGCATCAAGGAAGACATCTTGCACAACCAGCGTGCTGAATATGGATCTTACATTTATAAAACGCTCTCTGAAAGACTCACGCAAAGGTATGGCAAAGGCTGGGGAGAAGAGAAACTGAAACATTGTGTACGCAGCGCGTACGTTTTCTCTGAAGAACAAATCATGTACGCATTGCGTACACAATTGTCCTGGACCCATATACGTACTTTGATGGGCGTCAACGATGAATTGGCTCGTCATTTCTACATGGAAATGAGCCATATTGAGCACTGGAACACCAGGACGCTTGAGGAAAAAATTGACAGTCAGCTCTACGAGCGCACGGCTATTAGCCGCAAACCTGAGGACGTTATCCGCAATGAGCTTGCCCAAGTTGGTGAGACCAATCAGATCCTGCCAGACATGGTGTTCCGCAGCAGTTATTTCCTTGATATGCTTGGTTTGCCCGATGCTTTCAGCGAAAACGACCTGGAATCGGCAATCATATCACAGATCCAGCTGTTCATTAAGGAACTGGGCACTGAC
This sequence comes from uncultured Bacteroidales bacterium, assembly GCA_902776435.1. Taxonomy (GTDB): domain Bacteria; phylum Bacteroidota; class Bacteroidia; order Bacteroidales; family Muribaculaceae; genus Sodaliphilus. The sequence goes on from CACYQB010000034.1 coordinate 9,055, forward strand.
TTCGCTTTCCTTGACCGTCAAAAACGCATCACTGTTGACGCGGTGGATTACTATATCGACTTGCTGTTTTACCACCGTGGGCTGAAACGCCTTGTGGCTATTGACCTCAAACTGGGAAAGTTCAAACCTGAATATGAGGGACAGATGCTGCTTTATCTGCGCTATCTCAATAAAAATGACCGTCGGCCTGACGAAGAATCTCCAATCGGGCTTATCCTGTGTTCCGAGGGCAATACCGAGCACATCGAGTATCTGATGCTTGACGAGAACAGCTCCATCAAAGTCGCTCAGTATTACACTCAACTGCCCGACAAGAAACTGCTTGCCGACAAATTAAAACGTGCAATTGCTATAGCAAGGGAGTATCAACAGGAAAACAAGCCAAAAGTTATTGCCAAAGGAGACGTCAATCCTTAATGAGTTTTTTTCAACGCTGATAATGATATGACACAAGACAAACAAAATAATCGCCCTAACGTGCCCCCTTTGCGCTTCCCAGAGTTTTCTGGGGAGTGGGAAAAACATTTGACGACAGACTTCTTTGAATTCAAGAATGGATTAAATCCTGATGTAAAGCGATTTGGGTCAGGAACCAAATTTATTTCTGTCATGGACATTCTGAACAATCGCTATATCACCTATGACAAAATAATCAGTTCTGTTGAAGCAAAAGATGACGATTTGAGAGACTTCGGAGTCAACTATGGTGATATACTTTTTCAAAGAAGTTCTGAAACATTAGAAGATGTTGGCCGAGCTAATGTGTATCTTGATGAGAAACCCGCTTTATTTGGCGGCTTCGTTATTCGAGGGAAAAGGATTGGCGACTACAATCCTTTGTTCTTCCGATACTTGCTTTCTAGCCCGAGCGTAAGAAAACGTATTATCGTTAAAGGTGCAGGTGCACAACATTTCAACATCGGTCAAGATGGTTTAAGTAAGGTGTCTCTGTTTGTTCCATCAGCAAAAGAGCAGGATCGTATTGCCCAACTGCTCAATGCCATTGATAAACGCATTGAAGTACAAAGCGGGCTGATTGAGGATTTGCAAAAACTAAAGGCCGCGATTATTGAACGTCTATATAGCCAGCAGAATGCCAACAATAAGATTGGTGAAATGGTTACTCAAGTTTCCACTCGCAATCGTGCTTACAATGATTATTCGGTACTTTCAGTGAATAATCGATTAGGCTTCATTGAGCAATCAGAACAATTTGAAGACAGGATGGTCGCAAGCGAGGACACTTCAAATTACAAAGTAGTAAGTCGTGACGACTTTGCATACAACCCAGCTCGAATAAATGTTGGATCAATTGCTCGGCTCACATCGTTTGAAAAGGGAATAGTAAGCCCTATGTATATATGCTTCCATACTAAGGCACAACTGTTACCTCAATATCTGGAACACTTTTTTGCCACAAGGTATTTTGATTGCGAAATGCAAAAAAGGTTAGAAGGCAGTGTACGCCTTTGTTTATCATGGGAGGGACTTTGCAATATACCTATTTCCGTTCCATCTATTGAGCAACAAGAATATATCGCCAACCGTATTTCACGATTTGCCGACAAGATTTCATTAGAGGAACAATACCTTGACCTGCTTATAATTCAGAAGCAGTACCTGTTACAGCAAATGTTCATATAAACATTTGTGAAAGTAGATATTGTTTCTGCTTGATATATAAATCTAATACTTGTTGCTCAATGCCAAGTTTTTTATAAAATGCAGCGATTGCCAGTTGTATTTTCTGTTGATCAGATAATGAACATACTGAAATCTTATGTTTCATTAGCTCGTCTTTATTAACAGATTTACCCTGGCGGACACTGGTTACCATATACTTGAAGCTCAAGATAGGATTTATAAGAATCAAATACTCCTGCAAATATGCTGAATTTATCCCATGGATTTTATATGTTGTGTATGCTGGAGAAACGCAATATTCCACATCCTCAAGTAAAACACCTATATCGATTTGACTTGAACCCATTCCGATTGTTAAGGTGTTTTTCTTGATTACCTTGTTTTTAGAGTAGTCTTTTGATAACTCTCGTGAGTAGATATCCTCTCGCTTTCTAATACCATACTTACCAACTGCGACAGAAGTTAAGTTACGATTCATATTTCGTTCAGAGTATTCTACAAGGAAATCACCCAATCTACAAAGTTTACAATTTTGTTGTTCATCGAAAAGTTTACGTCTAATTCCACCGATTAAGGACTCAAGTTTGTTTATCAGCCCGCTTTGTATCGCAATGCGGCGGTCAAGCAAGGAAATGAATTTTTCCAATTTTCTTTGCTCAAGCACATTGGGATAAGAAATCTTGAATCGTTCTATTATATCGTAAGATAAGTTTTGTTGCTTTGTTCCTTGAGCATATCGAAGTCCAATTATGTTACCATGCTTCATATACCATGAATAGAGAAACTCATTGGATATTTCCCCTTTGGGTAAAAATGCCATGCACGCCTGACTAATCGTAGATGCTTCGGTTGTAATCGAACCTGTTGAGCGAACCCCAGCAGCCTCTAAGCCATATATAGCTATCACAAACGTTCCAATTGGAAGTAATCGTAAATTATTATTAGCGGCTGCTTCTTCCGTGATTGTTTCATTAGTCGCAGCAATATAATGATTCTTTAGCTCTCCACTTGTTATCCAATTAATTTTGCCTACAAATTGGTCTTTCTCCAACCGGCTTGGGGTGTTCCCCGAGTACAACTCGAACTTGTCACCAATTGAAGTGCGATTCCACTCCCCAGAGAACTCTGGGAATCGCAAAGGGGGCACTTCGACGAAATCCATTCTGCCGCTATCTTTATATGGTTTTTATTTCCTTAATTATTTAACTAAATCAAATCATTATTATGGCAGAAAAGAAAACATTTCGTCAAATCGCCGAGCTGTGGAAAACTGACAAAATGAAGTTTGTCAAACTGTCCACCATTTCGGCTTACTCGCTGATCCTGGAGAATCATCTTTTCCCGACCTTCGGCGAGAAAACAAGCATCGTTGAGCAGGATGTCCAGGAGTTCGTCATTACGAAACTCCAGACATTGAGCCGCAAGACCGTACAGGACTTGCTCATCGTCCTGAAGATGGTGTACCGCTACGGCGTTAAACTCCATTTCTTCGCTCACGAAGAATGGGACATCAAGTTTCCCACCGCCCAGGACAAACAGGAGGTGGAGGTGCTGACCATCGCCAACCAGAAACGACTGCTCGACCATGTGCGGGAAAACTTCACCTTCCGAAACCTGGGCATACTGTTGTGCCTGTCAACAGGTATGCGCATCGGTGAGGTCTGTGCCCTGACATGGCAGGACATCGACCTCGCCAAACGGGTCGTCAAGGTGAGCAAGACCATTGAGCGCATCTATATCGTGGATGGCGGCCAACGCCATACCGAGGTGATCATCTCGACACCCAAGACGCAGAACTCGCGCCGAGAGATACCGCTTTCACCGGAACTCTACAAGTTGCTTGTGCCGCTGATGAAGGTGGTAAACCGCTCGTTCTACATCCTTACGAACGACCGCCAGCCCACTGAGCCACGCACCTACCGCAACTATTACACGCGCTTGCTCAAGCAACTCGATATCCCTGTCATCAAGTTCCACGGCTTGCGCCACAGCTTTGCCACGCGCTGCATCGAGAGCCATTGCGACTACAAGACCGTGAGCGTCATATTGGGCCACGCCAACATCGGCACGACGCTCGATCTCTATGTTCATCCCAACCTGGAACAGAAACAGAAGTGCATCAACCGCATGTTCAAATCCCTCCGTTGATGGTGCCAGTGTATATGATTGGAAGGGGACGCTGTTGCGTTCCCTTCTTTAATTGAAGTAAACTCTCATTAATATTCAGTCGATGAGGCGGTTGGCCGTGGCGTAGTTGATGGCCTGTGCGATGTTATCAACACCTAGTTTCTCAAGAATTCGCTTGCGGTAGCTCTTGATTGTATCGTACGACTTGTAAATCTGGTCTGCAATTTCCTGGGTCGTGAAACCCATCGCAGATAGCTTGATGACCTGAGCCTCTTGTTCGGTGAGCTTAGTTTGCGGCACCTTTTTCCATACGTCATTCTCCAGGTCATAATTCCACCGCTCATTAGTGCGGTTGTCCTGCATGATGATTGAATCGTCATTGGAATGGATAGGAATGGAAACGACACACATCGCGAGCCAGATGGTGCCGTCGGGCAACATCTTGAGCGGTGCCAACTGGTGGTTAATGGTTTGCACCTTCTTGGAAACCGTGTTGATGACCCTGAAATTGTAGGACAACGTATAGAAATGCTTCTCGGCTGCAGGGATGTCCTTGGAGAAATAAAAGCCGGCAGCATTGATTTTCAACAGGCGTTCCACATCATCTTGCGGCACATTGTCGATATAGAACTTGTAGCCGATTTCTTTGACCTCGCTGGCCGACAAACCGCACAAGAACAACGGGTTCTCACTGACATACAGGAAGTTCTTCTTGAAGTAGTCGATGATATAGACACTCTTGTAGGTCATGTGCGATAACGCATCCACCGAGTCCACTACGTCCTGGATGTTACGGTAATCCTCGTCTGTGATCCCCGTCACCGCGTTGTCCATAATAAAAAAATCTTCTACCCGTGCCATAAATGTGATATTTTGAAAGGACAAAATTACATATTATCCTGCATAAATCCAAAAAAATACCCTTTTGGGTATTGCAGGCATAAGAAATCCCCTTTATTTTTGCATCGAAAGAATTTCTCGTTAAAGGGATAAAATATCTTAAATATCATAATTTATTTATTGTTTTACAATAAATTGATATATCTTTACATCGGAATTATTAATCAAAAGAACTTGTGTATTATGAAAAAAACATCTAACAACGCTTTGAAAATTGTGTGCGTTTTTTCGCTCATCTGCATCGCCCTGTGGGTGGCGTTCTACGCTATTCAGACTTACAATGTTCTGACAACGGGCAGCGGTAAAGGGGTGATTAACTGGGGCTCGCCGAATATGGGCCTCAAGTTGACCATGTTTGTCATCAACCGTATCATGATTCTCACTATGGCGGGACTGATGGCTGCATTTGTGTTCAACATCCTCAAGCATCTCAAGGGAGGCACGATTTTCAACCGTGCCAATGTGGTGCTGCTATGGATCATGGCTGTGGTGCTGCCCATCCACTCGTTTATCAGCGACAACATGAACTTTGCCTGTTCGGCCACCGACCAGCACGAATGGATGCTGACCGACACGCCGTTTGTCTATGCAATTGTGGCTGTCATCGTCGCCATGCTCTACAAGGTGGCTTACGACGCTGCCGAGGAACAGAAGTTAACCATCTAAAACCCTTGTGCGCTATGATTATCGTGAATCTTGATGTGATGATGGCCCGCCGCAAGATGTCGCTCAACGAACTGAGCAAACGCGTGGGCATCACCATGGCCAATCTCTCAATCCTCAAAACAGGCAAGGCTAAAGCCGTGCGTTTCTCGACGCTCGACGCCATCTGCCGCATCCTGGACTGCACCCCCGGCGACATCCTCGAGTACCGCCCGGAGATCGAGTAAAAGAATATATAACTAATATAACTAAACTTAACATCATGAAAAGACTATTTTTATACTTAATGTTTGTGAGCCTGAGCGTAGAAGTTTTCGGGCAGAATGAGCCAGACTCTATCATGGAAGTCACGCTCCCTGAGCTAGTATTTACCGAGAGCCTGATCAAGCACAAGCCTAAAAGCGATGTGTTTAAAATCACTGAAAACCATCGTAAGGGCGTTACCAATGTATTCGATATAATGAACTTGCTGCCTGGTGTGAAGTTCGATCAGTTGAAATCCAAAATCAGCGTTAAGAATGACGAGAGGGTCCTCGTGGTAGTTGACGGGCAGGAGCGTAACTTTGATTATGTCAGGGCAATTGATCCTAAAAGGGTCAAGGAGATAGAAATCATCCATGAATTGCCTGGCAGATACGTTATTGCCGGCTATAAATATGTCATTGACATCAAACTCAAAAATGATTATGTGGGAAACGGCTTGTCCATTAACAAC
>CACYQB010000035.1 GCA_902776435.1 uncultured Bacteroidales bacterium
TTATGAAGAAACATAATTTTTATGCTGGACCGTCAATCCTGAGCCAGTACACGCTGGACAAGTGCGTTGACGCTATTCGTGACTTTGCAGGCACCGGCCTGTCGATTCTTGAGATTTCCCACCGCAGCAAGGAGTTCCAGGCTGTGGTTGACGAAGCCGAGGCTCTGTTCAAGGAGCTGCTCGATATCCCCGAGGGTTACAAGGTATTGTTCCTGGGCGGTGGTGCCAGCACCCAGTTCTACATGGTTCCCATGAACCTGTTGAAGACCAAGGCCGCTTACCTTGACACGGGTACATGGGCCAACAAGGCCATCAAGGAGGCCAAGCTGATTGGTGACGTTGAGGTTGTCGGCTCTTCCAAGGAGGACAACTACACCTACATCCCCAAGGGCTACAAGGTTCCCACCGATGTTGACTACTTCCACATCACGACCAACAACACCATCTACGGTACCGAGATCCGCGAGGACTATGACGTGCCCGTTCGCATGGTTGCCGATATGTCATCCGACATCTTCTCACGTCCCGTTGACGTATCGAAGTATGACCTGATCTATGGTGGCGCACAGAAGAACATTGCTCCCGCCGGTGTCACCTTCGTTATCGTTAAGGAAGACGTTCTGGGCCAGGTTAACCGCGTTCTGCCCACCATGGTGAACTACAAGACTCATGTTGACAAGGGTTCGATGTTCAACACTCCTCCCGTATTCCCCATCTACGCAGCCCTGCAGACCCTGAAGTGGTACAAGGAACTGGGTGGTGTGAAGGAGTTGCAGCGCATCGACGAGGAGAAGGCCGCATACCTGTATGACGCCATCGACTCAAGCAAGATGTTTGTCGGCACCGTTGCTCCCGAGGACCGTTCTATCATGAACGTTTGCTTCGTGATGAAGCCCGAGTACAAGGAACTGGAGAAGGACTTCCTGGACTTCGCAGGCACCAAGGGCATCGTCGGCATCAAGGGTCACCGCTCAGTGGGTGGCTACCGCGCATCTCTCTACAACGCACTTCCCCTGGAGAGCGTGAAGGTGCTCGTTGCCGCAATGAAGGAATTTGAGAACAACCATTAATTTCATCAATAGACTGATTTCGATACATTCATCATGAAGATTTTAGTTGCAACCGAGAAGCCCTTTGCTCCCGTAGCTGTTCAGGGCATCCGCGAAGTGATTGAAGGCGCCGGCCATGAACTGGTACTCGTTGAGAAAGGCACCCGTGACGATATGATCAAGGCTATTGCCGACTGCGCTGGCCTGATCGTTCGCAGTGACAAGGTGGACAAGGAAGTGTTTGACGCAGCTCCCCAGTTGAAGGTGGTTGTTCGCGCCGGTGCAGGTTATGACAACATCGATCTGGCCGAGGCTACCGCCCACGGCGTGTGCGTGATGAACACTCCCGGCCAGAACAGCAACGCTGTTGCCGAGCTGGTAATGGGTATGCTCGTTACTCTGATCCGCAACCGCTATAATGGCACCAGCGGCACCGAGTTGCTGGGCAAGACCCTGGGTATTCATGCTTATGGCGCTGTTGGCCGTTGCGTAGCACGCATCGCCAAGGGCTTCGGCATGAAGATCAGCGCCCTTGACCCCTGGGTGAAGGACGAAGTGATGGAGGCCGACGGCATCCACCCCGTTCACAGCGTCGAGGAGCTCTATAGCGAGAACCAGTACGTGAGCCTGCACATCCCCGCCACCGACGAGACCCGCGGTTCTGTTGGCAAGCGCCTCATCGAGATGCTGCCCAAGAATGGTGTCCTGATCAATGCCGCCCGCAAGGAGGTCATTGACGAGGCTGGTCTGGCCGAGGCTATGGAGAGTCGTCCCGACTTCCGCTATGTTGCAGACGTAAAGCCCGCTAACGCTGAGGAACTTGAGGCCAAGTATCCCGAGCGCGTGCTGTTCACCCCGAAGAAGATGGGTGCCCAGACCGCCGAGGCTAACATCAACGCAGGTCTTGCTGCCGCCAACCAGGTGGTTGCTCACCTCAAGGACGGTTGGAACCGCTTCCAGGTAAACAAGTAAGGACTATACCTTATAATTCTGAAGTCCGCCACCCAATCGGGTGACGGACTTTTTTATTGAATAGGACTGATAGTTGGCGGAATAATCACTATCTTTGCAAAACGAGAACCAAGCAAAACGATATATTATGAAACTAGCCGAAGCATTGAGTATCCGCAAGGAATTACAGACACGCATCGATCAGCTCAAGGTGCGCATCAACAACAACGTGAGAGTGCAGGAAGGAGAAGAGCCTGCTGAAGAGCCTAAAGATTTACTGAAAGAGCTTGACAGCTGCCTCAAGCAACTCCAAGACCTCATCTACCGCATTAACCTGACCAACATGCATGCCACCAGTGGCAAGAAGACGCTGACCCAGCTGATGGCCGAACGTGATGTTCTGACTAAAAGGGTTCAGATCCTGCGTGAAGTGTTTAACAATGCGTCCTCATCGAGCGAACGTTATTCCCGCAGCGAGATCAAGTATGTCACCACCATTGACGTTAAAGCGATGGGAAAGCAGCTTGATAAACTGTCCTCACAGCTTCGCACACTTGACATTGAGATACAGTCCATCAACTTTGCAACAGAACTGATGTGATTCCAGCATTTACGGATTGTAGGTTGTGACTCAGTGGGGCGAACTGAAACCTCTATTCCTGATCGCCGCCCGGGACGACGGCACTTGCCCCACAAGGCAATCACGGAGCAAGTCCAGCACGCCGGCACGTGGCACGAAGCATCGGGCATTTAGCATTACCGCCAGTTGACCACTGACCACCACCGAGGGTGGGTCGAGGGAATTCATAAAGCAAGCGGTGCCGCAATTGCGACGCCGCTTGCTTTTTTAGGTTCTAATCGAATCGTTACCGATTAGTTAGTGCCCTGGAGTTTGAAGGTGACGGGCAGCGTGTACCATACGGACACAGCCTGGCCATTCTGGCGACCGGGAGTGAACTTGGGCAACGACTTGCAGACGCGAACGGCCTCCTTGTCGAGATCCCTATCCACTGAGCGGACAACCTTCACTTCACCCACCCTGCCAGTCTTGTCAACGACGAACTGGACTACGACGCGACCTTGTACATTGTTCTCGGCGGCCATGGGCGGATAGTTCATGTGAGACTGGAGGTATCTCATCAGTTCGGCATCGCCACCAGGGAACTGGGGCATCTGCTCTACTGTGATGAAGACTTGCTCCGTCTTCACCTCCTTGGGCTCCTCGACCGGTTTCTCAACAACAACCTCATTCACTGCCGTTTGAAAATTCATTCGGTCATCTTGGCCATTGTCAACATTGGTTTGTCCAAAGACCTTGTCTGTAGCCTCCTTCTCATCCTGAGACAGAATTTCATCTTCAGGTCTCACTTTTTCGTCGTCAACGATCTGGAGTTCGGTTACCCTAACCGAGCTGAGGGCCTCTTCAATTACCTCAGGCTTCTCCTGTTCGAGGATTTCCTGCTCGGGTTCAGGTTCTTCGGCATCTGGAGTAATGTCGATGAACACACCTTCCTGCCCTGCCTGATCGGCAAGTCTTCTCTCCTCGAGGTACTGGTTAGCCTTCACATAACCGAAGGCGAGCAGACCGAAGATAATGGAACCGATAAGGGTCCACAGGACAGCTTTGTTGTGACGCCTGGATGAATCAGTTCGGATGACATAAGCACCGAAGTCCTTATTCTTGCCTTCAAACACCAGGTCACACCACTCACGCGATGATAGATTTACTTCTCTTGCCATAATACTTTAATTTTAAAAGTTTAACAAATGCCCATTAATCAGTGTTTATTCAGTAGTGATACCTTTTCAGATACTCACGCTTATCTGTTTTAAAATCGATTTCACCTACTGTAACCATAATAAATCAAATCATTATTAAGGCTAATAAAACGGGCTAACTCTCGCTAGCAAAATTACTATAGATCATTGAAAAACAGCGTGCATTTGATGGTCATACTTTCAAACACAGTGTGTTGATTATCAATACTTTATAAAACAAAAAGGTCATTTGGGGGTAATTCGGAATTTTGGGTATTGAAATGACTCCATTTTATTGATGTTGAAGCACCGTTTACAGCGTTGTGTGCTTTTCCTGACACCAATGAATGTTAACAGAACAAAGCCTCTGCTTGGGAAAGCAGAGGCTTTGCCATAATGTCTTTACAGTATGTTACGAAAAAAGAGGATGTGTCAGAATATTGACACACCCTCATTTTACTATACGGGATTAACCGAACGTTGATTAGTTGGTACCCTGGAGTTTGAAGGTAACGGGCAGCGTGTACCATACGGACACAGCCTGACCATTCTGGCGACCGGGGGTGAACTTGGGCAGCGACTTGCAGACGCGAACGGCCTCCTTGTCGAGATCCTTATCCACTGAGCGGACAACCTTAACCTCACCGACCTTACCAGTCTTGTCAACGACGAACTGCACAACGACACGACCCTGAACATTGTTCTCGGCGGCCATGGGCGGGTAGTTGATGTGTGACTGGAGGTACTTCATCAGAGCAGCTTCACCACCGGGGAACTGGGGCATCTGCTCAACCGAACGGAAGATTTCTTCTTTCTTCTCCTCCTTGGGTTTTTCTTCCTTCTTCTCAACGACAACCTCGTCCTTCAAGGTCTTGGTAACGTTACGGTCCTCAGTACCTTTCTCGTTATCCTTCTGACCGAAGGCGGTCTCGGTCTCCTTCAGCTCATCCTGAGTCTTGATCTCGTCCTCCTTCTTCACCTTGTCGTCCTCGACGATCTGGAGCTCGGTTACCTTAACCGACTTCAGAACCTCCTCGGGGAGCACTTCGGGCTTGGGTTGTTCTACACGTTCATTCTCGGGTTCGGGCTCCTCGGCGTCTTGTGACATGTCGATGAGCACCTCTTCCTGTTCACCTTGCTCGGCAAGTCTTCTCTCCTCGAGGTACTGGTTGGCCTTCACGAAACCGAAGGCGAGCAGACCGAAGATGATGGCGCCGATGATGGTCCACAGGACAGCTTTATTGTGACGCTTGGGGGAGTCTGTACGGATGACATAAGCACCGAAGTCCTTATTCTTTCCTTCAAACACAAGGTCACACCATTCACGCGATGAAAGATCAACTTCTTTTGCCATAATTGTTTCTTTTTACTTTAAAGATTAAACAAATCCATTAATCTGACATCACTTCTTAAGGTTCTTAGCCTGGACCATAATCATCATAGCCGAGTCAACCTCATTGATGCGGTCGATCTGGTAGCGGCTGATGTTATTGATCTGCATCTCGTCGAGCACGCTCACAACGTGAGCATAGCTGGCGTTAGGCGTAGCCTTAATAATCACAACCGGACGCTTCAGGGTGGAGTCGTTGCGGATCTTCTTAGCCATCTCCTGATAGATGGAGTCATTGACTTCCTCATTCTTAGAGAACTTCATTTCCTTCCAGTCCTTCTTCAGGTCAGCAATTTTGAGAACAACTTCCTTGTTGCGTTCTTGTAGAATCTCGCGGATTGCGGGATAAGCACCGCCGGTCTTGGCACCGAACTCAATCTGCTTCATGTTGCTTTCGCCCTGAGCAAGATTAGCGGTTTCGGGCATACCGTCGTAGTAGAAAAGCATTCCCTCGTTGGGATCAGAGAGACCCTTATCGTCAAGCTTACCATCGATGATGATGGTAACAGCCTCGGACTGCTTTACCTTATTCTGCTGTTCTTTTTCAACCTTCTCGTTGGTGGGCAACGCGATCTGGAGCGTCTGGCTCTTGATCATGGTGGTACACAACATAAAGAAGGTGATCAACAACATGTTCATGTCAACCATAGGAGTGAAGTCGATACGGGTATCGAATTTTTTCTGACGACTTTTTGTTTTAATTGCCATATCTTAATCCTCCTCAGTTTTAAGGGCCGTCATCAGGGTGAACTTGTTCATCTTCATGGTCTGGAGGTTATCCATCACCACGTTCACCACGCTGTAAGGCGTTGTCTGGTCGGCCTTGATTGCAATACCACGTCCTTTAACCATCGTTTCCTGGAGTTCGGGGTTCACCGAGTTATAGGCGGCCCTTACCCACATCTGGAACTCGTTGGGATTGTTTGGATCTTCATTCATGTTGATTGGAATGCCAGGACCACTCTCGAGCGCTTTGTCTCTCTGGTCAGGTTCCAAGTTCAACCATTCTTTCATCTTAGTGATAGGTACACCGAAAGCGTTCAGCTTAGAGAAGGTCTCGATCTCCTTGTTGGTAAACGCGAGGTTTGCACTGGGATGAGTCCTCTTGTACTCGGCGACCATATTCTTAAGTAAGTCGGCGCGAACCGTCTCGCTCTTCATTGTCGAGTCCTTGCTACCGAGTACTTCAAGGTAAACCTTGCCCTCGGGGCTGACAAGCACTGACAACAGGTTAGCATCAGGAACCTTTTCCTCAGAAACAGAGGGGGGCGTGATCACTGTCACGGGTTCCTTCTGAAGGAATGTAGAAGTCAACATGAAGAAAGTCAACAGAAGCACCGTCACATCGGACATAGCGGTCATGTCGATGCGCGTCTCTTTCTTTTTAATTTTGACTTTTCCCATATTTCTAAATTACCTTAATCTGTTTGTTTAAAAACGATTAATTAATCAGCTGCTAACCAATAATTAGTGAGTAGCGGAGAAGGTAGAAACAGTTGCGAAGCCAAGCTCGTCGATAGCATAGGTCATGTTATCGATCTTGTTGGTGTAGAAGTTGTAACCGATCAGAGCGAGGGCAGCGGTTGCGATACCGAGAGCGGTGTTCACAAGTGCCTCAGAAATACCGGTTGACAGCTCAGTTGAGTCAGGAGCACCCGAAGCGGACAGAGCCTGGAACGACTTGATCATACCAAGCACAGTACCGAACAGACCGATCAGGGTACCGAGGGTGGTCAGGGTTGCCAGCACGGGCAGGTTCTGCTGCAGGGCGGGCATCTCGAGAGCGGTAGCCTCCTCGAGGGTAGCCTGGATAGAAGCGACCTTCTGCTCCTTGCTCAGGACGGTGTCCCTCTCCATCTCTTTGTACTTCTGGAGGGTTGCATAAACAACAGCGCCAACAGTACCTTTCTGCTTGCGGCAGAGGTCCTCAGCCTTACCGAGGTCATGGTTGCGCAGAGCAGCCTTAACGTCCTCGACAAACTTGGTGGTGTTACCTTTACCCTTAGCCTTGCCCAGAGCGATCCAACGCTCAACGCAAAGAACGATCACAGTAAGGAAGCAGGTGATAAGCACGGGCACAACAACACCGCCCTTATACACAGTACCCAGCAGGTTGAGGGGACCTTCCTTGTTCACGACATCCTTAAAGTTGCCAGGATTGCCCAGTACGAAAAGGTAGAAAAGAACTGCTAAGATAAAGCAAACGAGAATGACGAGCGATGCGCTCTTGATACCACTAACTTTGCTGCTCACCTCTTTCTTGGGAGCGGCCTGTGGCTTCTGAATGTTTGTTTGTTCAGCCATAATTTAAATTAGTTTAAAAAAATGAGTTAATAAAATTAGTTATTTAGTTATTAAAGTTCTTGATCTCAAATCATGGTCTTTGCGTTTCAAACGTCTCACGATTGATTATCGCAAGCAGTTGAAACACAATAAATTTCACGTTCGATGGCGGCCATAAAGGCTCTTAAACGAAGCCATTTTGCTTAAAAAATTAACGCAAATTTATCACAAATATTTGAAAACACCGCACATTGGAGCACTTTTTTTCACGTTTTTTTATTAACAAACGCATTTTGCCACCTGAGGAAGGACAAGAAATGTCGAATCAGACCGTCTGATAATGGTATGGCAGGGCGGACAAATCCAGGTTTCACCATGGTGATGAGTGAAGCATAATCGGCTTCTGGTGGGGCCATTTTCTCGATATTGGGCGTCATAGGTCAACACGAAAAATAAACGCCCCTGGCGAGATTCCTAACAAAAAAAGGCTTTTTGCTTGTCATTACGCTTGACATTCACTATCTTTGTGCCCACATTATATATTAATATAACCAAACAATAATATTAATTTTATGGCAACAGTAAGACTCAAGAAGGGATTCGACATACACCTTGTGGGCGCCATCAGCGACGGCACGATTGTCACCGCGAGCCTGCCACAGAGTGTTGCCGTGGTCCCCGACGATTTCCATGGGGTAATCCCCCGCATGGAAAAGAAAGAGGGAGAGCATGTCATTGCTGGCGAGCCCCTCTATCACGACAAGAATTATGAGGCCATCAAGGTTGTTGCACCCGTGAGCGGTACTATCAAAGAGGTTCGCCGCGGCGAGCGTCGCCACATCGACGCTATTATCATCTCACCCGACCAGAACAGTGAAGCCCTGACGCACGACCTCAAGCGTCCTGCCGAGGAGGTTTTGCTGGGCTCTGGACTGTGGGCGATGATGAGGCAGCGTCCCTATGATGTGGTTCCCGTTCCCGGTGTCCGTCCCCGCGACGTGTTTGTCACAGCCTTTGACTCGGCTCCCCTTGCACCTGACCTGGGCATCGTCTTAGGCGACAAGCGCAAGTACATTGCCAAGGGTGTTGAGGTGCTCAACGGCATGACCGACGGTAAGGTTTACATCGGCATCCGTGAGGGTCAAGACCTCGAAGCCCCGGGTGCTGAGGTCACCACCTTTGTGGGGCCCCACCCTGCCGGCAATGTCGGTATCCAGGCCGCCAACACTGTTCCCGTCAACAAGGGCGAGACGGTGTGGACTATGGATATCATCACGCTGGCACGCATCGGCGAGTTGTTCTCTACCGGCAAGGTGAGCCACGACACGGTGGTTGCCGTTGACGGAGAGATGGTGCAGCAGCCGCGCTACGTACAGACCGTGATGGGCGCTGACCTGGAAACCGTGCTCAAGAACGAGTTGACGAATGTGGCCAAGAGCCGTATCATCAGCGGCAACGTGCTTACCGGCGTGAAGGTGGAAGCCAGCCAATGGCTCCGCGCCCCTTACCGCCACGTCACCATCATCCCCGAGAACAACAAGCCCGACGAATTCATGGGCTGGGCATCGCTCAATCCCAAACGCTTCTCGATCTACCGCACGTTCACTACATGGCTTGGCGGCCTGTCGAAGCCCGTCAGCATGGACAGCCGCATCAAGGGTGGTGAGCGAGCCATCGTCCGCACAGGCGAGTATGACGCCATGTTGCCGATGGACATCTATGGTGAGTTCCTCATCAAGGCCATCATCAGTGGTGACATCGACAAGATGGAGCAGCTGGGCATCTATGAGATCGCGCCCGAGGACTTTGCCCTTGCCGAGTTTGCCGACACCTCCAAGTTAGAGTTGCAGCACATCGTCCGCGTGGGCCTAGACAAACTGCGTGCCGAGATGTCGTGACATTCACTTCTCAATGATGTGAGAAGTGAAGTTTAGGGGTTAGAGTTTAGGGGTTAGAGATATGACGCCTTGAACTTGAGACATCGACAAGCATTCACAAGAAAGAATCAATTAATATCGCTATTCAACAATATCATCAGATATGAAAGCATTAAGGAATTTCATGAACAAGATTGAGCCCTCGTTCCGGCCTGGCGGCAAGTTCGCCAAGTTAGAGTCGGTCTATGACGGCATGGAGACTTTCTTGTTCACACCCAACACCACATCGCGGTTGGGCGCCCACATCCACGATGGCAATGACCTGAAGCGCACCATGATTACCGTAGTGGTTGCTCTGCTTCCGGCACTGCTGTTCGGCATGTACAATATCGGCTACCAGCATTACCTGGCCATCGGACAAGCCCACACGGGCTGGTTCACGATGTTCCTGTTCGGCCTGCTGGCCATGCTGCCGATTATCGTCGTCAGCTATGGCGTGGGTCTGGGCATCGAGTTTATCAGCGCACAGATTCATCACAAGGAGATTCAGGAGGGCTTCCTGGTAACAGGCATCCTTATCCCCCTGATTGTCCCCATCAATACCCCGCTGTGGATGACAGCTGTCGCCACTGCGTTTGCCGTCATTTTTGCTAAAGAGGTGTTCGGCGGTACTGGCATGAACATCTTCAACGTGGCCCTTATTACCCGCGCATTCCTCTTCTTTGCCTATCCGTCACGCATGAGCGGTGACGAGGCGTTTGTTAAGGTGGACAGCGCCTTCGGTTTGGGTGACGGCACGCTGGCCGACACTTTCACGGGAGCCACGCCGCTGGGACAGGTTGCCACCAATGTGGGAGACAGTCTGCAAATGACCGACATCCTGGGCAAGCCCATCAGTTGCATGGATGCCTTTATCGGTTTCATCCCCGGTTCACCTGGCGAGACCTCGATGATTGCCATCCTGATTGGCGCCGCCATCCTGCTGCTCACGGGCATCGCTTCGTGGCGCATCATGTGCTCGGTATTCGTCGGCGGTCTGGGTATGGCTGCACTGGCACACGCGTTGCCCAGTGCCACCTATCCCGCCTCGATGCTTGACCCGATGACGCAGTTGTGTCTGGGCGGCTTCGCATTTGGCGCCGTATTCATGGCAACCGACCCCGTCACGGGAGCCCGCACCAACGTGGGCCAATACATCTACGGCCTGCTGATCGGTGTGTTTGCCATCCTGATCCGTGTTTACAACAGTGGTTACCCCGAGGGCATGATGCTTGCCATCCTGCTGATGAACGCCTTCGCCCCGTTGATTGACCACTGCGTGGTTTCGTCTAACATCAAGCGCCGCGCCCGCCGTGCCGCTGCTAAAGAATAAAGGAGGGTAAGTCATGAACAAGAACAGTAATACTTATCAGATCCTGTACGCTGCCGTTATGGTGCTTCTCGTGGGCACCTTGCTGGCGTTCATCTACATGGCACTCAAGCCCAAGCAGAACGAGAACATCGCCAACGACACACGCAAGCAGATCCTGAGCGCTCTGCACATCGCCTCGCCCGATGATTCCCAGGTCAAGGAAGTGTACGAGAAATACGTCATCCAAGACCTGCTGGTTGACGCCGAGGGCAACATTGTGGACAGTGCCGCCAATGTGGCGTTCAACGTTGATATGAAGAAGAATGTGAAGCTTGCCGAGCGCCAGTTGCCCATCATGAAGTGCAAGACCGACGACGGCAGCATCAAGTATGTGTTGCCTGTCTATGGTGCAGGTTTGTGGGGTCCCATCTGGGGCTACATTGCCGTGAACGATGACGGTAACACCATCTACGGCGCCAACTTCTCGCACGAGGGCGAGACGCCGGGTCTGGGTGCCCGCATCACCGAGCAGTCCTTCCAGGACTTGTTTGTTGACAAGCACCTGTTTGTTGACGGCGATTTCAAGAGCGTGGCCGTGCTCAAGAAGGGACAGAAGGCAACCAACGGCGCTGAGCAGATCGACGCCTTGACGGGTGCCACCATCACCAGCCGCGGTGTGAGTGACATGATGGCCGACTGTATGGCCCCCTATGAGGCATTCCTCAAGAAAATGCATGGTACGGAAGCGCCTGCTGCCGCCGAGAATGAAACCAATGACAATCAACCCGAATAAAACCATCCACGATTATGTTATCCAAGAAAAATAAAGAAGCATTTTTCAACCCACTGTCCAAGGACAATCCTGTCTTGGTGCAGATTTTGGGTATCTGCTCCGCGCTTGCCGTCACCGCCAGTCTGGAGCCCGCCATCGTGATGGGCATCTCGGTGATTGCCGTGCTGGCGTTCAGCAACGTGATTATCTCGTTCCTGCGCAAGACTGTTCCCACCAACATCCGCATCATCGTGCAGCTGGTGGTGGTCGCCGCGCTGGTAATTATTGTACAACAGATTCTCATCGCCTACAACTATGACGTGAGCAAGAAGCTGTCGGTGTTCATCGGTCTGATCATCACCAACTGCATCTTGATGGGCCGTCTGGAGGCGTTTGCGATGCACAACAGCCCCTGGCCCTCGTTCCTGGACGGTGTCGGCAACGGACTGGGCTATACCATCGTCCTGCTGATCGTGGCGTTCTTCCGCGAGTTGCTGGGTTCAGGCTCGCTGTTCGGTTTCCAAGTGATTCCGCAGTGGTGCTACGACCACGGCTATATGGACAATGGCTTGATGATTCTGCCTCCCATGGCGCTGATCACCGTGGGTTGCATCATCTGGGTTCACCGTGCACGCAACAAGGAACTGCAGGAGAACTAATGAGCATGTTTAACCATTAAATCCACAAGAACAATGGAAGAACTTAATCTGTTTATCAAGTCGATATTTATCGACAACATGATATTTGCCTACTTCCTGGGCATGTGCTCGTTCCTGGCAGTTTCCAAGAACGTGAAGACGGCTTTCGGTCTGGGTATTGCGGTCACCTTCATGCTGGTGGTGACGCTTCCCATCAACTACCTACTCAACAAGTACGTCCTGCAAGAGGGCGCATTGCAGTGGCTCAGCCCTCAACTGGCAGGCGTTGACCTGAGTTTTCTGGGTCTGATCCTGTTTATCGCCGTGATTGCTTCGGCAACCCAATTAGTTGAGATGGCCGTTGAGAAATTCTCCCCGTCGCTCTACGCGTCGTTGGGTATCTTCTTGCCGCTCATCGCTGTAAACTGCGCCATCCTGGGTGCCTCGTTGTTCATGCAGCAGCGTGACTTCGGCTCTGCAGGCACGGCAATGATTTATGGCGCCGGTTCGGGTATCGGCTGGCTGCTCGCCATCGTGGGCATTGCCGCCATTCGTGAGAAACTTGCTTACAGCGACATTCCCAAGCCCCTGCGCGGCGTGGGCATCGCATTCATCATTACTGGTCTCATGGGCATCGCCTTCATGAGTTTCCTGGGCATTAAATTAGGATAAGGAGGAACAAGGCTATGATACTGATTATGAATTCAACTGGATTAACGGTATTGTCGAGCGCACTGGTGTTCCTGGTGCTCACCTTGTTGCTCGTCATCCTGCTGCTCGTCGCCAAGCACTACCTGGTGCCGTCGGGCAAAGTGAAAATCAACATCAATAACGGAACCAAGGAGCTGGAAGTCAACAGCGGTAACACCCTGCTCAACACCCTGCACGAGAACGGCGTGATGCTCTCGAGTGCCTGCGGTGGTAAGGGCAGTTGCGGCCAGTGCAAGGTACAGGTGACCGAAGGCGGTGGCCAGATTCTGCCCACCGAGGTGCCCCACTTCTCCCGCAAGGAGCAGATGGAACACTGGCGCCTGGGCTGCCAGGTCAAGGTGAAGGACAGCATGTCCATCCAGGTGCCTGACAGCGTCCTGTCGGTTAAGGAATACGAGTGTACGGTTGTGAGCAACAAGCTCGTGTCGTCGTTCATCAAGGAGTTTATCGTGGCTCTGCCCCCTGGCGAGCACATGGACTTCATCCCCGGCAGTTATGCTCAGATCAGGATTCCCGAGTACGAGATGGACTACGACAAGGACATCGACAAGGAATCGCTGGGTGAGTACCTGCCCACGTGGGAGAAATTCGGCCTGTTCGGCCTCAAGTGCCGCAACGACGAGGCTACCGTGCGTGCCTACTCGATGGCGAACTATCCCGCCGAGGGTGACCGCTTCATGCTCACCGTGCGCATCGCCACGCCTCCGTTCAAGCCGAAACCCGCTACAGGCTTTATGGACGTGATGCCGGGTATCGCTTCGAGCTACATCTTCACGCTCAAGCCTGGTGACAAGGTCATCATGAGTGGCCCCTATGGCGACTTCCACCCCATCTTCGACAGCAAGAAGGAGATGATCTGGGTGGGCGGTGGCGCCGGTATGGCCCCCCTGCGTGCACAGATTCTGCACATGACGCGCACGCTCAACTGCCGTGACCGCGAGATGCACTACTTCTATGGCGCGCGCTCGTTGAGCGAGGTCTTCTACCTGGAGGACTTCCTGCAGTTGGAGAAGGACTTCCCCAACTTCCACTTCCACCTGGCACTGGACCGTCCCGATCCTGTTGCCGACGAGGCTGGCGTGAAATACACTGCAGGCTTTGTCGCTCCCGTGATGCGCGACACCTATCTGGCCAACCACGAGGCCCCCGAGGACTGCGAGTACTACATGTGCGGTCCCGGCATGATGAGTCAGACGGTCAACGAGGTGCTCGACTCCCTGGGCGTCGATCCCTCGTCGATCCACTACGACAACTTCGGGTAAACCTCTCCACACTCTCCACTCTACCCTACCCTAAGAACAGCGGGCGGCCCCATCTCAGGAGCCGCCCGCATTCTTGTCTTTCCAGTCTTCTAGACCCGCAGAACGGGCTTGAAGCAGTTCAATTTTCTTACTTAGTCAAGGGCAGGGTCTCAACCCAGGCCTTGAGGCTGTCGACGGGAGGATTGCCGTTGAGCACCTTGCCAGGGAGAATCCAGTTGGCATTGGGGGCGCTGGCCTTCTTCAGGTCCTCGCCGCTCTTGCCCATGTCGCTGCCGCCCGAGGTGGCAAACGGAATAATGGACTTGCCTGTGAGGTCATACTGCTCCAGGAAGGTGTTGATGATGCGCGGAGCGGTGTACCACCAAATGGGGAAGCCCACATAGATGGTGGTGTACTGATCCATGTTCTCGACCTTACTGATTACCTCGGGACGTGAGGTGCTGTCCTTCATCTCGATGGTGGAACGGCTCTGCTCGTCTTTCCAGTCGAGGTCCTCGGTGGTGTAGGCCATAGATGGAACAATCTCAAACAGGTCAGCATCGGTGGCCTCGGCAAGGTTCTTGGCCACACGTTCGGTTGCACGCACCTCGCTAGCCGAGAAATAGGCTACAAGGGTGGTTTTGGCGGCCGAATCAGTAGCGGTAGCCTCACCATCAGCGTTGGTCTTGTTGTTCTGGCATGCGCCCAGCATCAGGGCGATTGCAAACATGTAAACTAATTTCTTCATAATCACATTATATTAATTATTCATTGAGTTATTCCGACAAAAAACTATCCGTTTCCCAACAACAGATGCTGATAGTCAACGGATAGCTAACCTTTAAAATATTATGCTATGAACAGAGTTATTTCTTCAAGTCAACTTTGCCAGGCGTAGCAGGCTT
>CACYQB010000036.1 GCA_902776435.1 uncultured Bacteroidales bacterium
TCACCAAGCAACTTCTCCCGTCTTGGGGAGAATCGTGCCGCAATGGCGGCACTCACAAAATCCATGTCATTTGAATTAATTATTTATCCGATAGCAATAAGTCGATCAATGCGGTCACGTCGCGGATGGTGAGCGAGCCGCTACCGTCCAGGTCGGCGGACTGCTTGAAGGAGGGATTTCCCTGCAACAGCAGGTCAATCAACGAGGTCACGTCCGCGATGGTCAGTTGGCCGTCACCGTTCACATCGCCAGCGATGCCTCCAAACAGGCTCTCGTCAAAGCGCATGCCCTTGTAGATGATTTCGCCGTCCTTGATGACGTGGCTCAGGCCCCAGTACTCCTGGTGGTCTGCTGTGGGGTCGGGCTTGCGGGTGAAGGGTGTCAGCAGGTCGCCCATGTCGCGGCTGTCAAAGCCGATGCCCTCGGTGATATAGGCCAGGGGCTCGCCGTCCTCACCGATATATGCGAAGCGTCTGCACTCCATGCCCTCAATCACCAATGGATCGATTTCGATGAAATTCTCACGATTCAGGAAATCCTCTTTCTGATGGGTTATATAATAGTTAACAGTACTGGTGAAATCAATGTCGGAATAATCCTTGTTGAAGTGGTAGATCCCGTAGAATTCAGGGAACCAAAAGTCGAAATTCATTAAGTTGCGACCTTCTTCCAGTACTGCCTCATATGGCCTGTTATCATTGAAAGCGTAGTTGTAGCATACATTCAACATGGGCTGTTCCCATACTAAAACTGCGGCAATTTCAGCACTCTCTTCATCAAGGACGTCACCCGTGTATCGATAGCAGATTGGCTGATTGCGGAAATTCGTTCCCTTGAACTCATAGGTGTAGTAGGACTTGGTCACTACACCGTGATCGATGACCACACGCTCATTGACCCACTTCACGCCCTCGCGGCCAATGGGAAGGAGGCCTTCCTTTAATCCGTGATTGATATTGAAATACTCAGACGTGTATATTATTTCGCCATTTTCAATTACGTGGCTTAAGCTGACACGATAATCAATCTGGTTCAACGACCTTACAGATAGGGGATATGTGCCTTTAGACAACCCGTCATAGCCAATCCCCTCAATCAAACAAAAAATGCGAGGACTAATCGTAGAGACTAAACACATAGAAGTATAGCGTTTGGCATTCCTTCCGGCAATCGTCGTTATGTCTTCAATGACTTGGTGATGTATTTCATCAGGCAACCCTATCCAGCCTTCGATAAACTTGACAGGTTCCTTGAAATCAAACAGGACAAATTCCTCTCCTGCCGCCAATTTTCGCATCATCTCCTGATCAGAATCATTCCCAACAGGACAGTCAGCATAAGTTTTACCGTCGGGTACAATGCCATAGACAATCTTGCCCTCTTCACGCAGGTAAACGGGAATGGTGTCCTCCTTCCAGTTGATTTCCTCACCGCTGTACTTGTGCATGGCTTTGTAGGTTTTACCGTTGATTTCCATATCTCCCTTCAATTCGAGAGTGTGATAATATGATCGAGAGAGATTATCCGTTGTAGTATAGACCCATTTGACGCCCTCACGCAAGAACGGAACATACTCGTACTCCTGCGCCGCTACTTGTGACATGCCCAACAAAGCAAACAGCACCATTAAAATTGTTTTCTTCATAATTGATAATTGTTTTGATTTATTATTTAAATGTTGATTTATGGACAGAGAACAATGCACCTTTTTCAACATTGAAACCGCCAGCCAAGGTGACTTTTCCAGATGCCTCAATCTCATATTCTATGCCTTCTGCAACGGTCACATCCCCGTTTGTTCTGCCGCTATCCACCGATTTTCCAGCCGTCACATCACTGGCGATCACATATTGCGAATTCTCTAATGTTGTGTTCTGAAGGACTAGAGGTGCAATATAAGGAATATGGGTATTCCTAAAAAGCATAATTGTGCTGTTAGGTGAAGCATCTGTGAAGGTGACTGATGGCGAGTCAGTTAGAACGCAACCAGTTGATCCGTCATTGCTATGGTAAGCCACAGTAGTTCTATTTGTATCAATCCCAGATATTGTTATACCATTGTCAGTTCTGTTAACCGTAATATTTGAATACTGTTGCGGAATTGAAGTCCACATGCGTATTGCGGGATCACCAAGAAGACCATGGTGCAAAATTACATCCTCCTGATAACGCGAATCAAGATGCCATTTTGTATAGATTTCGGCTCTTCCTAGAGCATCAGCGTTGAGTAAGTAGTTAAATAGACGATCTGCAAGAATCGATGCATTATACACATCCGTCTCTTTAGTGTAGCCAAAATAAGCCGGACCACCATAATCTTTTCCCATTGTGAATGATTCCCCAAGATTGTAACTCACATTATATCCAGGTACAGTAACGTATGGCATAGTTTGACCCCATCCGGACATGTAAATCATTGGATAAAGTTTGTTATTCATCCGGTTCAAGCCATTACCCACCTCGCTATCATAGATATATGTTGCGACTCTTGCTGTGTCTAAAGCCCAAAGGTAATGCGATGTCTCAGTCGAATAATCGTAATAAATCCTGGACACCGATGGGTAAGCCATGTTGAATGTACTCATAAAGCCATATGGATTGTTTTCAATCATTTCAATCACATCATTACCTGAATACTCACTAGGATAGGTTGCGGCAGTCAACTCTGTGCAATAAGGGAAATGACCATGATTCGAAAGACCATACGAAGCACATTCGAAAGTCTCTATGAATAATGCATTTTGCAAATAGATATTATCGCTATTCCCGGGATTTAATTCATACCTCATTAATTTTTCAGTATAATTGTCAAACTCTTGGGGATCATGTCCTAAAAGCCTGCCCACATACATTGCGCCATATGACAATCTTCCTGTTCCCTCTTCATTTAAATCACTATAAAGGTAATCAGATTGTCCATTATACGTTGAGTTATATGGGACTTCTGTTCCAGCAAGCAACACATAATTGGTACCATTATTTACATAATGTTGCCTTAAGTACTGTCGCAGGTCATTACATTCATCCGCTATATAATTTGCATCAGGCAAAGGTGGATATGAATCGAGTTCGTCAAGAGCTTCATCTATAGTGACAATTTTTACATTCATTCCTTTTTGATTTTTAAGAGCTACAAGTCTTCTTAAAGGTTTTAGAAACTCTGGCTTAGTAATGATCAGATAATCATAATGTGTTGGCGCTACATCTCTGGGGGACATAGGGAATGAAGCCAATAATTGTGGTAATAACCTTAAAGCACAGTTGCTCCGGACATCTTCAGGGTTGACAACCATGGTTTCAGTTATCTCATATCCTTCTTCTCTTGAATCTGAAAGTCGTCTTATTATTGGTCTGATGGGCAGATCATCGCTCACGTCATAAAATAACGTCAAGTTGACTGAATTAATAGGCAACAAAGAAATTCCACTATTTGAGCATTCACATATAAATGGAATAATAGCTACTTTTACCACGTGATTTTCTCCCGCAATCATTCCATCATCAACAAACGAAGCCACAGTAGAGGGATAAGCATTTGAGTTGTAGATAGTATTATCTGGAGTTGTGACTTGTAAAACACTTGCTTGGATGGGAAGTATTGGGTAGTCAATTGCGATAGGATCACCTGTGACTGGTGTAGCCGTAATACTGAAATTCTTGGCGTTGCAGGGCACCGAAAACATGATGTAATCGACTGGCAGTGAGGGGTTACCTGGCGAGCCTATGTTATAGAGATCACCATACTTGACGGTCGTGTAGGTCACACCGCCCAAGGTGCGGGTGCCTAACGTTGGGCTCCCGCCATAGGTGGCGGTGTAGGTGATGTGCTCCGTAGCACCCATCAACAGGGGTGCCAGCAGCATCACAAGGGCCGCCATGAGTTTCATTGATACTGTTTTCTTCATAAGGCAGCCGTTTTATTTGGTCAATATCATCTGCTTGCTGTCAATCAGCTGGCCGTCGGCCACGAGGGCATACAGGTACATGCCTGCCTTGAGGTCACGGGCAGTGAGGGTCACCTGGCTCTCACCGCGGCCCTGGGCGGGGATGCTCTTGAGCTGCAGGCCCTGCATGTCATAGACATAAATCGTTGCGCTGGCAATGTTCTGGGGCAGGCTGTAACGGATGACGGTCTCGCTGCTCCAGGGGTTGGGAGCGTTCTGGTAAAGTTTGGCGGAGCTCAAGCTGGCCTCGATTTCACTCTGGCCTGCCACGGGAGCGGCCAATGCAGGGACTTCCTGTTTATTGCCCTCCACGGCGTCAAGCCTTGCCTGCAACTCGTTGATGGACTGCACCAGAATAGGAATCAGGCCTATGTAATCTACATACATGTAGCCCGACTTGTCGGTGTGCACCAGCTCGGGGAAGATCTCCTGGACATTTTGGGCCAGAAAGCCGTAGCGTTCACTTCCCTTGGCCAACTCGCCGTAATACTGCTCGAAGAAAGCCTTGTCCCTGCTGTCTTTTTCGGTTAATTGGGGCATAGACGATAAATCCGAGAGGCATTTGGCGGCATTTTCATTCTTCAAGATGTAGGAAACAGCCCTGAGGCCTTCAAGAGAGGACAACACATTCTCTATAGGCTCAATATCCTCCTTAAAACGCTCGTCCGACTGGACAAACACGCCGCTGGTGTGCACGTCATGGTTAAACTGCACTGCTGTCGATCTCAAGGGGTCATAATACATGACGGTATCGGTAGCCATCGTTCCTGCTGTGACATAAGTACCGTTCTTGCCGTGCAGCCACATCTGGTCGCAGTCGTTATAACCGAGCTCACCTAGGAGCACATTGGGGGTATTATAGAGATAGGTGTCGCCGAAGGTCATGTGACCACCTGCAGCCTGGTCGCCATAGTTGCCGAAGATTTTCAAGACGGTGACCGTGTCAAGCCACTGCAGGTAATTTGGGTTGATTGAGCTCGGATCAAAGGGATTGACTCCGACCTCTGCTCTTCCACTGGGGAAGATGGTTAACTGTGCTCTCACTGGGCTGGCACTTGCCAGCAGGCAGATAACTGCCAGGATAAAAATTTTCTTCATAATCTAAATGTTTATAGTTTATAAATGTTGTGGTTTTTATACCATTTAGTCGATGAAATCGACTAAATGGGGCATTTTTAGTAATTAGTGAAGTAGCCCTCATAGACATTGTTATAAGGGGTAGTGATGACGATTTTGTAGTCGTCATCGGGGAGCGAAGAGACATCGATGGTGTCGCCATAGCCGTCAACCCTCTCATAGAGGACGAGTGACATGGTTGACAACGAAATGATGTTCACATCGTAGTAGCTGACGAAGCCGTCCGCAACAAGGATAATCTCTTGATTATCGACGTCGTAATACGCTTCGGGCTTGTCGGCTGGGTCAAAGATCTCACTATGCCCAGTGCCTTTATGGCCCAAAATGATTGCAGTTTGATTATTATCTGCTAACAGGTTACCCACGAAAAGCAGTAAGACAAAAGAAATTATTATACGTTTCATGATACAAAAAATATTATGATAACAAATGGTTTTATTGCATGCAAAGTTAGCGGATATGTGCCGTAAAACCAAGTTTCACGATGTAACATCTGATTTTTTAAATATCTGATTATCAGATGATTGCGAAATTAAAATGTAACACCCATGTAACACGCTGTTTTGAGGTGCTTAAAATTGGTGTTTTCAGGATCGTTTTACTGGATTTTTGATTAACTTTGCCGACTATGAAAGCGAAGCGAATAATCATTTCCTTACCTCTGATGACGTTGCTCGTCTTAGCCATGATGGTGGGCGGGTGTGAGAAACAACAGCCCTATGACTCCCGGCTGGTGGTTGTCGATAGCATCATGCACCATGACCCTGACAGCGCTTTGGCCCTGTTGAAAAACATGAACAGTGCCGACCTGGTCACTGCGGGCGACTAGGCTTACTTTGCCTTGCTGCTGACGCAAGCGCGTTACCGCTGTTATGTCATGGCGACCAGCGACAGTACCATCAACACCGCCCTGGACTACTATAGGCACCATGACAACGAACGTGAGAAACTTACCCGTGCCTGTATCTACAAGGGTGCCGTGATGGAGGAGTTGGGCGATCCAAAGGCGGCGTTGAATTATTATCAAGAGGCGAAAAGTATAGTTGCTCCAGATGACCTCTTCAATCAGGGATACATCAGACTGAGGCTGGGATGCATTTATCGGAATAACTATGTTGCTGATAGTGCTGATGTCATGCTGTTTAAAGAAGCGTTGGATTATTTTACCCATGTGACGGACACTTTCTATATGGCTACTTGTTTAGGACACATAGGGTCCTCCTATGTCAAAACAAATAAGGATAGCGTGCTTCCTTATCTGGGGCGTGCTATTGAACTGGCAAGAACGATCAATGCGGTTGGTTTAGAGAGGCATTATCAAATAGATATAGCAACTATGCTGGTTTTTAGCAATGATGAGGGTGACATTGAGAATGCAAAAAATAGTATCATGGCGCTCATCCAAAATCAAGATAAGTCAGATAACTTCAATAGATTAATGATGACAGCCGCATGTGCGATGGCCAAACTGAACAAACTGGATTCGGCATATTTTTATCTAAATCAGATAGACCTCAATCAGATGCTCGAAGGAGATCTAGTTCTCTATGAACAATGTTGTGCTGAGGTTGCCAAAAGCAGAGGCGATATCAATCAGTTTAAGTATTATTACGATCGAGCAAATGAAATGGCAGACTCTATCGTGGTTAATGATATGCAGCGCCAGTTGCGGGAATTGGAATTGAAGTACGATAATGAAGCGCTGAAGTTCAAAGCCTTGAAATATAGAACCAATTGGCAGATCTCCCTGCTGGGAGCCTTGCTGTTGCTCAGTGTGCTGGCGATAGCGCTGATGATGGTTTCGCGCAAGTCCGCTCAACGCAAACGGCTGCTGCAGGAGAGCCAGGACACCATCGAGCGCCTGCATGGGGACACGGCGCGGCTGGCGGCACAACTGGCTAAGAATGAGGAGATGAGCGAAGACCTGAAGCAGACCATCCGTCACCAGATCGACACCTTCACCCAGTTGGTGGAGATGCACTATCAACGGGTTGGCCAGAATCCGCGCAAGTTTGTAGAACACTTCAAGAAAAGCTATAGCGTTAGTCAACCCGACCTATCGTTCTGGACTGGAATCCGCGCCTATGCCGACAGCACCTGCGGCGGCATCATCACCCACACGCTGGCAGCGTGCCCGTCTCTCAACGAGACCGACGTGCGCTTCCTGAGCCTGTGCTGCTGCGACCTGCCGACGACGGTCATCATGGCATGCATGGGTTACAACGACTCCCACTCGTTCTACAACAAGAAACGCCGCATCGCCGAGGCCATCGGCCTGAAAGGGAAACTGGACAGTTATATACAGGCGTTCAAGAGCGACCACGCCGATGCGACGGAGTAAACTCAAGACCAAATACCACGGTCTAATGTCTTGAGTTGTAAAATCTTTTTATTATCTTTGCAACTCAAACATAACTAAAACTCAAAGCAGATATGAAAAAGAGATTACTGATAGCCCTTGTGGCCTTGATGGGCGTGATTGTAGTCGCTGATGCGTGCACGTCGGCCATCGTGAGTGGCAAGTTGACCGCTAACGGACGGCCGCTGATGTGGAAAAACCGTGACACCAACGACCTGAACAACCGCGTGGAGCGCATCGTGGCCCACGACGGCCTGATGGAGTTCGTCGCCCTGTTCGACGCGCGCGACCTGCAGGACACAGCGGCATGGATGGGCTTCAACGAGGCAGGCTTCGCCATCATGAACACGGCATCCTATAACTTGAACGGCAACGACGGCGTGAAGAACATGGACCGTGAGGGCGAACTCATGCGATATGCCCTGGAACGCTGCAAGACCGTGGATGACTTCGAGGGCTTGCTGCAGACGCTGCCCAAGCCCCTCGGCGTGGAGGCCAACTTCGGCGTCATCGATGCCCTGGGCAATGGCGCCTACTTCGAGACCGGAAATTACAAATATGTGAAATTTGACTTGGCCGACGCTCCTGAAGGCATCTTGACGCGCACCAACTACTCTTACAGCGGCGTCAAGGACAAGGGCATGGGCTATGTGCGTGAGAAGAATGAGAAGACGCTGCTCGCACCCCACATCGAAGCCCAGGATATCACTCCGGCTGTGTTCACCGAGGAACTGTCGCGCACGTTCTATAACTCGCTGATCGGCAAAGACTACACCCGCAGCGGTGACACGTGGATTGTGGATCAGGACTTTATCCCGCGCCGCATCTCCAGTGCCAGCGTGGTCATCGAGGGTATCGTGCCGGGTGAAAATCCGCGATTGACGACGATGTGGATCGCCTTGGGCTATCCTCCTTGTGCCGAGGTCTATCCCGTGTGGGTCGGCGAGGATGGCGTGGCGCCCGAACTGACAGGCACCACCGCCGATAACCACTCGGTGCAGTGCGACAAGGTGAACAAGCGCAAGGAGGATGTCTTCCCTGTCATGCGCGGCAACGGCAAGCAGTACCTGAACCTCTCCAAACTGTACAATAACGAGGGAACGGGCTATTGCCAGAAGCTCGCCTTAAAAAACCGCAAGGCCTACCAGCGCGGCTATGAGGAAATCGCCCGCCGCCGTGCGCTGTACAATCGTCCCAAGAAGAAACGATAACAACTGAGATTCCGTTTCATCCGTTTATCCGTTTCATCCGTTCAATATAATGACTATCGGGAATTGCAGCGTTTCCTCTGGCCAATACATAAGACATCTGTTCGCGATGTTTCTTGTCGATTACTGGTTGTGGATGGCGATGCCCCTGGCGGTATGTGCAATTTTAGCCATTTGGATTGACGTGAGGTTCATCATCGTGGCGATGATGGTGCTGTTCATCATCATGCCCATGGTGTTGGCCTTGCTCTATTTCTACTACGGATTTTCGCCCGAGGCTCGCTGGTCAATCATGGAGAAAACCGTAACCCTGGACGAGAATGGTATCACCCTCGACTTTACTGATGAACGCATGAAAAAGCACGCCATCCATTGGGATGACGTGCACTATATCATTGAAAAGGATGATGCGGTAATGCTGATGCTCCGTGGCGGCAGGCGTTACACTTGCCTGATGCTGCCTGCATCAGTTGTAAATCCAGACGTCGCGCAGCTTCTCAGGCAGTTTGTCTCGCAGACTCATTAACTGGCTGTAATCGTCGCTGCGGGCGACATATACACACATCAAACCCTTGTGGTCCAGTATCTTCATGTAAGGCATAAGAGCGGGATACTTGTTCTTAAAGGCATCTAACTCTTGCTGGTTGCGCAGTGTGCTGATGACCATATAGTATTTGCCCTCGGTGTTGCCCACCCCTGCAAATTTAGCGTTGTTGTCAATAACTTGGAAGCCCTGAGCATCCTCACTGGATACGATGGCCGATCCCAGTTGCTGTGACTGAGGAGCCGTAACCTCTGGGGCTATGCTAGCCTTGTGATGGTTGCGGTCAACGATAACGGGGGTCGAGAGCAATACGCCCAGACCAATCAGCACCGCAATCGATGCTGCGATTTGGGTGGCCTTGCGGGAGAAGAAGTTGCGCTCCTTGGGAACAAATGCGGCATCACTATCTGCAGCGACAGTTTGGCTCTCAAGTGTTTCTACTGTCTTAAGCTCCATGTCGGCAAGGCCATAATACAAGTCGCAGGCATTATCGTGATGGAAAGGCACGAACTCCACATATCGTCCTCCGCTGCTCCTGAAGTAGCCCAGTCGGCCCATCGACACCTCGCTGTCCATCGACAACTGTTGGCGGAACGTGGTCACACTGTCAGCAATGAATGCCATAGCTTCGTCGTAACTCATCCCCTCACGGCGGACGAGCGATTGGGCCAACAAGCCGTCATTGTGACTCACATTGGCATTAAAACCGATGGTGCGCCGAGGCCGTTGCCAGCAGGATTTTTCCTCGTCATAATGCGCAGCACTGTAATTGGCGATGAAAGCACCCCACTGGGGTATCACCACGCAATCATAGCGCGTCATCAAGTATTCAATATGTTCAATTATAGAAAACATTACACAAAGGTACATCCTTTGCCGCCCATGGCCAAATTTTTGGCCGAAAAAGTTATTAACAATCCCGGTTATTTGCGCGTTTTTGAATCTGACTCGAAAATCCATCGGTAGGCTTCCGCCTTCTTGCTGAGGGCTAAAGGATAGGCACGCGACGTTGAAGGCATCCGCAATAATGTAAAGGTGTGGGTGCCAATGTGGCAATTCACAGGTTGCCCGATGGCGGGCACATCGATGCCAGCTTGCATTGCGATGACGCCTGTGGCTTTCTCACCCGTGGTGATGACCTCTGTGATGGTAGGGTGAGCATCAAGCAGGCCACACAGGTCTATGGGCTCGACAATCTCCAGGAACTTGTCGCTGGCGTTGTCCTTCAAGCGTCGCACAGCCATCGCGGTATCCCACAATGCAATACCCTCGCGTTCGAGAAACGATTGGATGGCCTTGAGGTTGAAACGTTTATCCTTCTCATTCCAAAAGGCATCACGGTCATCAAAAAAGATGAGTCCCATCACGCGCCAGAAGTCGTTGA
>CACYQB010000037.1 GCA_902776435.1 uncultured Bacteroidales bacterium
TAATCTCCTACATCATTATAAAGATGTTCCTTTATACGAGCATTATTACATCTGTCCCGCTGGAGTTGCAGAGGATATTCCGAGTGTGTTTGATCAATAAGATACCTCATTCCCGTAGCATCGGAATGATTTTTTAATTTTGTCATGGCCTCGGAAGCAATCGCGTTCCGAGGCTTTTTGTCAGCGGTAAGGAGAGAAACGCCCGGGTGGCGATCCCTCCTAGTTTCGTATTTGATATGTTGGCACTGCTGCTTGACGCGAGAGGCATGATACCGTGAAGCCGTATTGAATGCACTTTGTCATCGTCAATATGAGCGGTATAATCTGACAATAGGCATCGCCCTCTACGACGACCGAATTGAAATGGAAATTGAGAATCCTGGTATCTTGCCTCCACAGATTACGCCGGAGAACATCTGCGAGCCTCACATTTTATATCCTTACAATCCGCTTATTGCCAATGTTCTGTAGAGCACAACCTATATAGAGAACTGGAGCTCGGGTGTGAAACGCATCATGGAGGCTTGTTAGAAACGAGGCGTTACGTCAACAATATGGTTAATTCACAGTGTTTTGTTGTAGTCACTTTTATAAAACCTACAAAGAGTGATACTCAAGGTGATACTCAAGGTGACACCAAAGGTGGCACTCAAGGTGGCACCAAAGATGTCACTAAACAGCTGTCTGAAAGACAGAAGTTTATTCTGCAACTAATAGAAGAAGATGCTTTTGTGACAACAAACGAAATGTCACTAAAGACTGGTGTTACGACAAGAACCATCAAGCGAGGCATAGAGTATCTTCAAGAACAAAGAATTATAGTCCGTGAAGGTGGCAGAGAAGAAGGTCGTTGGATAATAGTGGATAAACAAAGCGATAAAAACAGAAATGCCAATAGTTGTTTTCGCCTAATGAGAAAGGAGTTTACTGGTATTAATGATATTACTGGATTATAGTGAAGAATGTTTTGCGAACTAATAATGCACTTGTAAAATATTTGTACTTATAAGTGCTTGATTTTCAGAGCGAACCAGATAAGGCTTAAGTCTACGACCACCAGATTATGAGTCTTATAGACTTCAACACAACGTCAACTATATCATATTGCCACTCTTTTAGTCTGGTTTCTTTTCCTTAAGCATTTGCAAAAGCCTTTCCATCTCGTCACCATTCAGCCCGTCAAGGATCGCTTGCACCTTGTCGACTGTTTCTCGCTCGATAATGGCCAAATTGTCATCCACCTCATACTCGGGTTCACCAAAGGCGAAACACATAAGCCGAAAACGCTCTTTTAAGTCTATATGCGCATACCTCTCCACAGCGTCGCTGCCGCGCTTGTGTAGCCCGGCAGCATACAAATCCACTTGGCATGAGGCCATCAGATTGACAAAAGTCTTTCTTGCCAGTTTGGTGGATGCCAGTTCATAGATGGGCACATATTTGGTCATCCCAGTCTCAATGTCTCGAACAGGACTTTTTCGATTGACATCGCAATGTTCCAGCAACTTCTTAATTTTATGGTTGTAGCCGTCTTTACCCCAGAGGTTTCTCAAGAGGGGGAACTTGAAATCATATTTTCTCAGAATCTCCAAAGCTGTCTGCATCAATGGCGTAGCCAATTCATCTTCCTGCTGGAGTGCTGTCTTTTGTGGCATATAATGTATGTAAGGCACACCATCTGCCACGGCCACATTATCCCACGTCATCATCTTCAGGTCATTCACCCTGCAACCAATATAACAATGCAAGACGAAGATGTCGCGTACCTCTGACATCAACTGAGGAACATCCGCCCCGATGATCTTCTTTAGCTCCTCTTTGGTAAGTGACACTGGTGTATCATACTTTTCCCGCATCATTGCCTTACGACGGCTACCATCCATCATGTTGAAGGGCGTTTTCTCCACTTCGCCAATAAACTCCTGAGCCCTGAAGAAGCTCCTCAAAAGCTTCATTTTGGCTGCAATGGTGTTGCCGCTTCTTGGTTCACTGGGTATGCGTCTATCATCCAAACTCTTATAGAGTTTTGGATATTTTTCGACAAATAGCCATTCATCCCGGAGCCATATGGAGAATTTTTGCAATATCGAGGCGTCGAATTCCTTGACAGTGATGTCATTCATTCGTCTCATTTTGAGGAAGCGGCAAAGTTCCCTCTGCAAAACTTCATAATGTTTTTTCCTCCCCATTCCAAAGACTCCGCTCTCATATTGTCCGTTAATCCATTCTGAGAAAACGTCTGCCATCCTTCTTACCAGAATTGGTTGGGATTTCTTGGTGGAATTGCCTTTTGCGATCAAAATACGCTCTACCTCCCTCGTCAACACCTCCGATGTGAGCATAAGGCCATTCTCCCTCATACTATGGTAAGCCTCGCGCATCGCATCTTTCCGTTCCGTTATCGCAGTCAACAGTTCCTGGTCATACACTGAGACACGAGGTTTCAACGTTCCATCCTCGGTAAATTGCTTGCGGAGTAATGCTATGTCGGCTACAATACTGGTGCGATGGGTGATGTCTACATCACGCCCATCACGTAACCTGAAACGTATCTTTATGTTCCCGCTCTTTTTTTTCGATTTGAGCAAAATCGTTATTCTTTCCATGCCATCATCTTGTTAAATGCGTGGGGCAAAATTACTAAAAATTGCCCCACCAAAATGCATTTGAATGGAATTTTATAATACTATTTAGAATTATTAACTTTCATAATGCGTTGATAATCATTGTGTTTTGAGTATTTCTAAATTTCATAGAATTCTATATTTTGAATCCTGTAGGGATCACCAGAAGAAAGCGCAATCGCTGAGAAATCAGTCGGTTGCGTTTCTTTTTTTTGTGTTGTTGGTTGCTTTTTTGAGGTCAGGTGCTCGCTGATCTGTTTACCGATGTCGGTCACGGCGATGAAATGGGCCAGGTTGTCAATAATTTTCAAAAGTTGTCTCATCATGTCATCGTTATTGTAATTAGTTGTTAATAAAAGTGTTAGTTAAATCTCAGTATATGTAAGGTGACTACGGGATATGGGAAATGGGCAAACCGATGATGAGAATTGAAAAAAGTTGATTACCTTTGTGAGTCAAACCTCGCAAGTAATACCAAACAGCAAACAATAATATTAACCAATAATATTAACCAATAAATCCCGATAACTATGAGCAAGAAACTACTCTTTAGACTCGCCGCCCTCGTGGCGGCGATGATGTGCGCCCTGGGCATGCAGGCTGCTGTCGAGGCCTATGCCAACTACACGCCGTCGAACACGACGCTGACGTTCTACTACGATAACCAGCGTAGCACCCGCACTGGCACGACCTATGACTTGAACACTGGCTACAGCTCCCCTGGGTGGTACTTGGATGGCACCTACACCAGTGTGACCCGAGTGGTCTTTAAATCCCCATTCGTCATTGCCACCCCGACGACCACATACAGCTGGTTTTGTGATATGGAGAATCTTCAATCCATCACCGGAATCGCCTACTTAAACACTAGTGAGGTGACCAATATGGGTTGGATGTTCGGTGGTTGTTCTTCTTTGAAGAATCTTGACCTGAGTTCCTTCAACACGGCCAATGTGTCTGATATGCGATGTATGTTCTATAATTGTGAATCTTTGATGAGCCTTGACTTGAGCCACTTTAATACGACTGTTGTAAATGATATGTATGGCATGTTCGACCATTGTGAATCTCTAACAAGTCTTAATGTGAGCAATTTCAACACCGCTAATGTGACCGATATGAGATACATGTTCCGAAATTGTAAACTTTTGACAAGCCTCAACGTGAGCAACTTCATTACAGACAACGTGACTAGTATGGGTGACATGTTCAGTAATTGCTGTGGCTTGACGAGTCTAGACTTAAGAAATTTCAATACGTCCAACGTGACCAACATGGAAAGCATGTTCTTGGGGTGCAGTGCCTTAACGGATCTTGAGGTGAGCAGTTTCAACACGGCTAATGTGACCAATATGGGTATCATGTTTAGTGATTGCAACAGTTTAACGAGCCTCGACGTAAGCAACTTCAATACTGCCAACGTGACCACAATGAACAGGATGTTCGAAAATTGCTCAGCCTTGACGAGCCTTGACTTGAGCAGTTTCAACACTGCCAAGGTGACCAATATGAAATGGATGTTTTTTGATTGCACTAACCTGAAAACCATCTATGTGGGCGACGGCTGGAGCACGGCAGCCGTGACGAGTTCCGATTATATGTTCTATTATTGCACCAAATTGGTGGGCGGCAAGGGAACGACCTACGATGGCAACCATGTGGACAAGGCTTATGCCCACATCGACGGCGGTTCCAGCAATCCGGGCTATTTCACCGCTCCTGAATTGTTTGACGAAGCATTGAACGTCGAGGGCGGCGACATCCACTTCGAGTCCACGGGGGATTATCCCTGGACAGTTATACAGGAGGGTAGCCGCATGTATGCCCAGTCAGGCAACGCGGGCGTGGCAAACAGCTCCTCGGTGATGACGGCGACGGTAAACGCTGTCGAGGGCGATATTCTGAAGTTTGACTTCAAGGCCTGGGGCGAAGGCACATCAACGCTGCATGACAGATGCTCTTTCAGCATCAACGGCGTGGAGCAAATCGCTTACGGCGAGTATCAGAACGCTCGCTGGGAAACCTATTCCGTTTACTTGCCCGCAGGGGAATGCACGCTGGAATGGAGCTACACCAAGGACCTCAGCGTCAATAGACCGGGCGACTACTTCGCGGTGGACAATGTGGCTATCATCTGCACTACGTTGCGTGGCGACATAAACGGTGACGGCGAAGTGAACATCTCTGATGTGACCGCACTGATCGACTACCTGCTCAGCGGCGACGCGTCGGCCATCAATACTGACGCCGCCGACTGCAACCATGACAATGGCGTGAGCATCGCCGACGTCACCGTCCTGATTGACTACCTGTTGTCTGGTACCTGGAATTAAACATCATCAAAACCTAAGTTATATCCCTCATGCTCATCGCGGGCGTGAGGGATTTGGTTTCTTTATCACAGTGGCATTATAACCCAAGCAAAAATAACCGCCAGCACTACGAAATATATGTGCTAGTGGTCTTTGCAAAGCCTGGCTAA
This sequence comes from uncultured Bacteroidales bacterium, assembly GCA_902776435.1. Taxonomy (GTDB): domain Bacteria; phylum Bacteroidota; class Bacteroidia; order Bacteroidales; family Muribaculaceae; genus Sodaliphilus. Next base: position 5,107 of record CACYQB010000037.1, read on the forward strand.
TCCTTGACTGGAGCATGGTTGGGCAAATATCAAGATTTTTGGCGAAATTTGCGTACAAGTCGTGCATGCGGTGATTTGTATTTATTGTTTCCAGTAGTTTTACATGGGTCTCTTCAGATGATTTGGTTGAATCCAGACTTTTCATTAACTTTGAAACGATAAAACGATTGTATATATAAACTTTTAACTATGTAATTGATATGAATACCCTATTAAAACGATTATTAGCGTCGTGCCTGCTGGTGGTGGGCATGGCTGCAAGTGCCTTAGGGCAAGTGGTTGACCAAGTTGGCTCTTATGACGACGGGAATGCGGTATACAAGCTGTATCATTCCTATTATCCTAATGGCATGGGCGGATATTGGATGGAAGAGTATTATGCTACCATTTATAGGTTTTATGCCCCCAACAATACCTTTAAGACAAAAACCATTCCTGCTTATATTGAATTCAATAACCAGCAATATAATGTGGTAGGAATTGGTGCTAACGCCGACGTGGACACCGATGAACTGGACATCAGGTCCTTGACGTTTGAAGGTTCGGTGACGAAATGGGATACACCCGTAAAATTCAAAGGGGGGATCGTTGGATTCAATACCCTGAGATTCAACGAGCGCAGCTATCCCTTCGAGGGCAATTGGGAGCAGTATTTCGTGAATGCCCCTTACATGATCAACGTCTATGTGAGTGACAAGAATGAAAGCCAGATTGCCGAGCTTCTACAAACGAGCCCATGGAACAGTTTCTACAGCGTCAATTACACTCCGATACCATTGACATTGACGACGAATATCACATTCTCTCAGTCAAACCAATACGAGGATGTGGCGGTATATAGTCTCGATAACTACGATTCGTTTGAGGATGCCAACTACGATCTGAGCAACCTGACCCTCCTGAACTATTCAAGTCCTCACCAGTACAACATCAACAAGTATCAAAGTTATGTGCTGGTTGCCCGCTACAACAAGGAGAATGTGGATTGCCAGTTTAAGTACAATGGCACCGAGATGACTATGTATTCGTTCAACGACATGGACTATTTCAGCATCAAAGATGCTCAATCAGACGTGACAATCGACTTGACTTTCACTTGGAAAACCAATACTATGAATTTCATTCAGGTGAACGAGTCGCCCGACTTCTCCTACTCCATTGGTGGCAATAATACTCCAATGTCCGGCACCATTTCCGGGCCCTTGGGTACCGTCTCGGGTGCATCGAGTGGCGAAACGCTCACCTTGACACTTCCCGCCACACACGTGCTGGACAAGGTGGTGATGCTGGCAGGCGACACCGAGCAAACCATTGCCGCACCTGAACCCTCGAACGGGAACTACAAGGTCAGCTTCACCGTTCCGACCGAGAAAATCGCCTATGTTTATGTCTATTGGAAAGAGGAAGAGCCAAACGCCACATTCAAGTTCTTGCGATATGGCGGAGGCGACAGCGATACATGGATCAGGTGGGATGACGGCGTCTATGATTTCTTTTTCAACGAAGGAACTTCTGAAACAACCATCCCCAAGGAACAGCTGACTACCGATATGTATATGTATCTTGAACTCAAGCCAGGTGAAACGTTCAAAGTCTATAAGGACGACATCGACATCACTTCGCAATTCCAAAGTGTCAATCCCACAGAGTACGAGATGGAACTCGACAAAAAATCGGCAACCTACACTATCATCTACGAAGAGGTTGGAGGAATCATTGACTTTGCCGACCCCGCTGTGAAGGCTATCTGTGTGGATAACTGGGACACGAACGAGGATGGCGAAATTTCAATGGCCGAGGCTGCGGCCGTCACCACCGCAGCCATGGGCGAAACATTCAGAGGCAATACCGAGATCACCTCATTTGATGAACTGCAGTACTTCACGGGGCTGACCAGGATACCTCAGTATGCTTTCTATGGAGACTCGGCATTGAAGAGCGTAGTGATTCCCAAAAGTGTTACGGCGATTGAAGCATGGAGTTTCCGCGATTGTGCTGCACTCGAGCACGTGGTTCTTCCCGATAGCCTCTTGTGGATAAATTCAGGCGCATTCATGAACACCAGCCTACGGCACATAACGCTTCCCGAAAAAGGCACATTGATGTTAGGCTATAATGTATTTTCAGGTACGCCCCTCAAGACCTTGTTCATTCCGGCTAATCTGAAAGCAACCATTTATAAGGAGGTTGTGTCGAAGTGTCATGATCTTATCAGTATTGCTGTTGATGAAGGGAACCTGTATTACGATTCCCGCGAAGGTTGCGACGCAATCATCAAGACCGCGACCAATACGCTTATTGCAAGTTGCAAAAACACCGTGATACCCGAGAGCGTGAAAGCTATTGGTGACAATGCTTTCTTCCATAATAACGGGATAAAGAAGCTGGAGTTGCCGGCAGGACTGGAAAGCATGGGAGCAACCAGCCTATTCCATTGCGACAGTCTTACTTCCATTGTCGCTCACATGCAAGAGCCGTTTGAGATTACTATTGTCAACATCCAAGGCCTGCCCAATAATTGCATACTTACCGTGCCTCGTGGCAAACGTCAGGCCTACATCGATGCTGGCTGGACGACCAACATCTTCAAGGGCGGTATCATCGAGGAGGAGACTACCAACGTCGGCGATGTGAATGGTGACGGCAACGTGACCATCAGCGACGTTACCGCCCTGATTGACTACCTGTTGTCTGGTTCCAGGAATTAAAACTTCATCAAAACCTAAAGTATTTCCCTCATGCTCATCCAGGGCGTGAGGGACTTTTTCTATTCATGGGCATTTGTGTCCCGTTAAAAAAAAGGAAAAATAAAGATGTGCCTCTGAACCCTGCGGGGCTAATGCGAATTTCACGAATTTAACTAATTTGATGCTAGGTATTATAATCGAACGTGAACAGCTTGAAATGGGCAAACAGATGATGAAAATTGGAAATAATTGATTACCTTTGTGGTGAGAATCTCGCAAGATACTCTGAACCGACTACAATATTTTATTTAACCAATAAAACCTGATATGACTATGAGCAATAAACTACTTTTTCGCATGGTTGTCCTGATGGCGGCCATGATGTGCGCCCTTGGCGCCAGTGCCAAAGAGGCCTATGCTTGCTACACGTCTGAGAACAAGACGTTCACTTTTTACTACGACAACGAGCGCGGCAGTCGCCCGGACTACACCTTCTTACTGCAAGACGAGCCAGGCCATTTACCCACGTGGTCTTTGGCGCTTCTTCCTGTGACCAAGGCAGTCTTTGACCGCTCGTTCGCTAATTACCGCCCGACGACCACCCATGGATGGTTTTACTATATGCAGAATCTTCAGTCTATCACGGGCATGAGATACCTGAACACCAGCGAGGTGACCGATATGGGTGAAATGTTTGCTAATTGTACACAATTGACAAGTCTTGACCTGAACGGTCTCAACACGTCCAAGGTAACCAATATGAGTCGCATGTTCGATGGCTGCACTGCCTTGACAAGTCTTAACCTGAACGGTCTCAACACGTCCAATGTAACCGATATGGGTAGCATGTTCGATGGCTGCACCAGTCTGCAAACCATCATTGTGGGTGAGCGCTGGAACACAGCCGCAGTGACTTATTCCAAAGATATGTTCCATAACACCACCAGCCTGGTGGGCGGCATGGGCACGGTATATAACGAATCCAACCCGACGGACAAGACCTATGCGCACGCCGACGGCGGCCCCAGCAACCCGGGCTATTTCACTGCTTCGGGTACCGTGGCCTATGTCTGCCACACGCCGGAGAACACGACGTTAACTTTCTACTACGACAACAAGATTGGCAGTCGCCCGGGCGGTATCTACACCATCGAGGGTCACGAGCCAGGTATACCCATGTGGCATTGGGATTATCCTTATGTGACCAAGGTAGTCATTGACCCCTCGTTCGCCAATTACCGCCCGACGAGCACCAATGGGTGGTTTTATGATATGCCATATCTTAAGTCTATCATGGGCATTCAATACCTGAACACGATTGAGGTTACCGATATGGATCAGATGTTCGATGGCTGCAATTCATTGCCAAGCATTGACTTGAGCGGTTTCAACACCGCCAACGTGGATAAAATGTACGGTATGTTCGAAAATTGTCATAGCCTGACACGCCTTGACTTGAGCACTTTCAACACGGCCAAGGTGAATCAAATGACACGCATGTTTGCAAACTGTGAACATTTGCAGACCATCTATGTGGGTGATGAATGGAGCAATGCTTCGTTGTTATATTCAGGTCGCATGTTCGCTGGCTGTAACAGCCTGGTTGGTGGCCAGGGCACGACCT
>CACYQB010000038.1 GCA_902776435.1 uncultured Bacteroidales bacterium
TCGATGATGGTCTCGGGAGCGTCAACGCTCTTGCAGGTGATTTCCATCTTGGGCTCGGTGCGCTTGTACTCGTTCTTCACTTCGGCGATGAAGGTGTTGAGCACGACGCTCAGCTTCTCCTTGTCCTCGGGCTTGATACCGATAACGAGGGTAGCGGCGTGAGCGATTGCGTTGTGCAGGTTACCGGCGTCGATCTTGGCCAGCACATAGTCCATTTCCTCGCCGATGTTCCACAGCAGACGGCTGCTCAGCTTGGTCGTGGTGGCGAAGCCCAAGTGGATGTCGGCACCGCTGTGACCGCCATGGAAGTGCTCAAACTTGATCTCGAAGTAGGTGAGATCCTTGGGAGCGGCTTCAGGCTTGTAGTTGAACTTGAAGATGCTCACCAGACCACCGGCGCAGCCCATAGTGATCACGCCATCCTCCTCCTCATCGAGGTTGAGCAGGTAGTCACCCACGAGCATGTCGGCTTCGATGTTGCTGGCACCGGTCAGGCCAGTCTCCTCGTCAACGGTGGCGAGAGCCTCCAGGGGACCGCACTGCAGCGTCGGCTCGATAACAGCAGCCAGGGCGATAGCCAGGCCCATACCGTCGTCGGCACCCAGGGTGGTGTTGTTAGCGCGTACCCATTCGCCATCAATGATGGTCTCGATGGGGTCGGTGTCAAAGTTGTGGGTCGAGCCGGGACTTTTCTCGGCTACCATATCCATGTGACCTTGCAGCACGATGCCCTTGCACTTCTCGTAGCCAGGAGCGGCGGGCCTGAAGATGGCCACGTTGCCGGTCTTGTCAATTTTGTACTCCAGATTGTGCTTCTTGGCGAAGTCCACGAGCCATGCGCGGATCTTGTCTAACTTACCTTCGTCATTGCCACTGGGGCGGGGCACCTTGGTGATCTCGTCAAAGATAGACCACACTGCCTGCGGATTCAGATCTTTTACTTGCATTGTAAAATTACGGTTAAATTGTTAGTTATTAAGTAGTTAATTGAATTGTTTTCAAAGCGCTTGGTTTGCAACCGCTAAGTTACAACTTTTTCTTGAATCCTCACTTAATTGTTAATAAAAAATCCCTTGAATTTAAAAATTAGTTATCTTTGCAACAAGCAATACATCAGAATCTATATCCATATAAATAGTCATTATGAAACTATACAAGGCTAACATAATTTTCACCCGCGAGAAGGACCGCTTTGAAGTTATTGAAAACGGTTATGTGGGCGTGGAAAATGGGCGCGTCGTAGACGTGGCCAGTAGCGCAGACGCCTTTGGCCAGCAGCCCGAAGAGGTGATTGACTACGGCGACTGCCTGCTCATTCCGGCCATGAACGACATGCACGTGCATGCCGGGCAGTACCGCAATCAGGGCATCTCCATGGACTTGGCACTGCTGGAGTGGCTCAACAACTATACCTTCCCCGAAGAGGCAAAATATTGTGACACGCGCTATGCCAGGCGCATGTACAGTCGCTTTGTGCACGACCTGTGGCGCTATGGCACGATGCGCACCGCAACCTTCGCCACTACCCATCTTGAGAGCACGCGCCTGCTTATGGAATTGTTCCGCGAGGCTGGCATGGGCGCATTGGTCGGCAAGGTCAATATGGACCGCAACTCCATCGACGAGTTGCTGGAGAGTGTCGATGACGCCGTGGCAGGGAACGAGGCGCTCATCGCCGAGTGGAACGACCCCGACGGTCTCGTCAGACCCATCATCACGCCACGTTTCATACCTTCGTGTTCGCCTGCCATGCTGCGGGCTTGCGGCGAACAGGCACAAAAGTATCAGGTGCCCGTGCAGTCTCACTTGTCTGAGAACCTGGGTGAAATCGCCCTGGTGCGGGAGTTGGAGCCCGAGAGCCGCTTCTATGGCGACGCTTATGACCGCTACGGCCTGTTCGGTCAGACACCAACCATCATGGCGCACTGCGTCTTCAGTGAAGGCGAAGAGCTGGAACTGATGAGCCGTCGCAACGTGATGGTGGCGCATTGCCCCACTTCGAACATCAACCTGATAACCAGAATCGCGCCCATCCGCACCCTCCTCGAAAAGGGCATCAGGGTGGGCTTGGGCAGCGACATCAGCGGAGGCCATGACATGAGCATCATGCGTGTGATGGTCTATGCCATTCAGGTAAGCAAACTTTACTACCAGAAGTACAAGAACGATCGCTTCCTCTCGCTCTCCGAGGCCTTCTGGATTGCCACCAAGTCGGCAGGCAGCTTCTTCGGACGCGTGGGCAGCTTTGAGCCAGGCTACGAGTTCGATGCCCTCGTTATTGACGACAGCGACCTCAACTACGGCAACTACACAGTGCCCCAACGCCTCGAACGTTTCATCTACCTGGGCGACGACCGCCACATCGCCGTCCGCTTCTGTCGCGGCAAGGAAATTCCCGAACCTCGCATCCTGGACTAATCCACTAATTGACCATAAGCCATTATCCCATGATGTCATCTATCAATTTTAGTGTTGGCTTTACGGATTGAAGGTCGGTAAGGACATTCGCCTTCTTACCTTCGACGGCGTTGATAAAGGTAGAAACCTCTTGAAAAAAGCCCTGAGTGTAAATGGAGTTATTGGCAAGGATGGGCGAGAAGTTATGGTGTCGATATAAATACTTGACCGATTGGCAGAGAGGGAAGAGTTTCTCCATAGGGATGCCTGCGATGGCAGTCTGTTTGGGAACAAAACTCAACTCTTCGCATTGTGCCAGATGATAGCTGCCTGAGCGGGTGTGGACAGTGAGTGACTGTCGCGCGTCTTGCCAGGAGTGGCAGGTGGATAGCTCTATCGTTCCAACTATGTCCTGGTGGCGAAGCATCAGGATATAGGAATGTTCATCAATCTCTAAATAGGAAACGATTTCGCCCTTACCAAACAGCCATGTGGCCAAGTCCAGCGGGTGGATGTACAAGTCGAGCAAGGCATCGCCCTCGGGATAAGCCCCTGTGAGATAGTGCAGGTCATAGTTGAGTAGTCGTTCACCCTTCAATCGGCGCAGGAGTGTCTGGACTGCTGGAGCATAGCGTTGCTGCAACCCCACCATCGCTACCCCTGACCCGCTGGCCTGCTGCATGGCGATGAGTGCCTTGAGTTGGGCGACTGATTGGCAAGGCGGTTTCTCGATAAACAGCGACTTGCCGCTTTGCAAGACACGGGAGGCAATAGAGAAATGAGCGCTGGGCGATGCGGCAACCAGCACACCTTTCACGTCTTTATCATTAAGGACGTCATCAAGCCTGGTTGTGGCTTTTATCCCTTTAAATTTGCGCTCAATGAGCTGTGCCTTGCGTTCACTGGTTACGCAGATATATTTCAACGGCACTTGCAGGTAGTGAAGCACTGGATAGAGGTTCGTCAGGCTGTGCTGTCCCATTCCAACAAAGGCATATTGGCATTGGTAGGTCTCGTTGAGATAGCGCTCGGTGCGCATCCGCTTATAGCGGTTGATGAGTAGCTGTATCATGATTTCAACAATTTATGATAGGTCATTTGGGTGTCGTCAGTCCATTGATACGGACCATAGAATTGTTCAATGAGCCGCTTGGGCAAAAGTCGCTCGAGGTTGCGCATGAGGATGATGTCATATTTGCGATGGAAGTTAATCCAGCATCCGTTGCACTGCGTGGAATACCGGCATTGGGTTTCACAGGCCTGATTGCCGTTGAAAATATCATCCAGCGACTGATTGTGGATGTTGCCCAACTTGACGTCAAGATTCTGACATAGCGGCACGTCCCCGTTGCTGTGTATGACGAGACTGCTCATGATGCTCTGGCAACGTAACCGCAGGTTGCCACGTCGCCACTGGTCATAGAGAGCGACAAAATCATAATTCTCCTGGGTCTTGTGGATATTGCTCGGTATCTGCTCTGTGTAGTCGTTCATCGTGAGCAACTCGCTCGTAGTGTCAAAGAATGCCATTGTGCCATAGATGCCGATGCGCACGTCAATGCCGTAATGCAAGGCCACATTGATGACGTGCTCCATATCCTTGAACGTGTTCCACGGCGACAGGCAGAACATGAGCGACAGTGGTACCTCGTCCTTCAATGTCTCAACGACCTCAATCACCTTGTCATAACCGTCGCAGCCGCGCATCCTCTTGTAAGTATCCTTTTCCCCATCGAGTGAGACATAAAGGTGGCGTGGACGGTAGTGCCTAACGGCATCGATAACCCGTTGAGGAGCGAGGCCATTAGTCAGCAACGTGTAATTCGGGTGGTGCTCATGGAACCATTCTAAGATTTCATTAGCTTGAGGATGCAGGATGAATTCGCCTCCTTCAAGCCCGACGGTCGTCCTGCTCGTGATGCAACGGCTCTGCATGACGCGCTTGATGTCATCGAGCGACAGGTGTTCACGCTTTTTCTGCCAGATGTTGCAGTGCTTGCAATGTGACTGGCAAGATGTTGTGGCATAGAGCATCAGTTGGCTTAGCCTTTTGTGACGTGGCCTGGACACATTGTTGACATACAATAGCCCATTGTAGAGGTAGTCAGTCAGTTTGTACATTATAAATCCATGATGGTTTGGTTCTCTACAAGTGTAGATGCCGCCAGACCATCATGGACTGCATAGGGAATTGTAACAAGACCGTGATTTTAACGATTCAGCAAGAGATCAATCAAGGTTGTGACGTCAGAAATGTTGACGTTACCATCCCCATTGACATCGCCACGCTTGTTTTCCAAAATGCTCTCGTCAAACTTCTGTCCCTTATAGACTATTTCACCGCCTTCGACAACATGGCTCAGGCCAAAATAGGTACCGTAACCCGTTGGCAACACCATGAAGAAATCAAGTGTGTAACTTGAAAAGGCATCGATGCCCACTCCCTCAATAATGCGGAAATCGCCCCCACATAGGCTACCAACATATTGCTTGGCCAGATGAGTGCCAAGTGCTATTGTGTCGGTGTAGCAATGCTGATACTGGTCATCATAACCTGATTGGTTTACAAGTCTATCCCAATAGGCTACGGGATCATTGAAATCGTATAAAATAAACTCCTGTCCTTCACTGATGAGGTCATAAATATCGGATGAAAAAGAGTTGCCGATAGGGCAATCGGGATACATTTTGCCATCAGGCACTATTGCGTATACGATCTTGTCGGCCTCACGCATGTAGATAGGCACTGTGTCATTATTGGCGTTAATGACATCACCGTGGTACTTGTGCATGGCTTTGTAGGTGAGTCCGTTGATGACGGTATCGCCCTTGAATTCAAGGTTCATATATACTTTGCCTTTTCCCAATATGGGGTCAGCAGGGTAGAAACCATCCTCATTGACATAATAGTAAACCCATTTTACGCCTTCGCGTACAAAAGGCGTATACATGTACTCGTTTGCCGCAACCTGTGATACCGCCATCAAGGCAAGGGCCACTAAAATAATGCTTCTTTTCATCATAGCAGTTAATATTTTAGGTTATTAAAGATTATAATATTGTTCTATAATCTATGATACCACAAACCGATAAAAGACTGCATCATTCTGCTGTTTTTAACTACCACGTGAATCGCAAGCCTGCGGGAATTGTGATGGTGAACGGATGCTGTGTGCGGTAGGTCTCGAAGCCGCTGCCGTCAGGAATGTAGTACTGCACGCCAGGCTCTGCAAAGATGCCGATGGTGGGCGTGATATTGTACTGAATACCGATGCCAATGCCCGTTGACCATTGCAGCGGCACATCCAAGTGATGGCTGTCTCGCAGTTCTGGCTGGTTGTTCAATAAATACTCTGTCGTGACTGTTGACTTGACAGGAATCTCCAGCGTCACGCCAGCCGAGGTATAGATGCCGACATGCTTACCGCTCCAAATCCTATAGGACACCTTCAAAGGCACGCCCAGGTAATCGATGCGCTGTTTCTCGTCGATGCGGTTGATGCCCTCTCCCGTCTGGAACAACGAGTTGAGTCTGGTGTACTGGAGGCCGCTCTCTAGCCCGATCCGCTTGTTGGCTTGATACCTCAAGGACAAGGAATAAGTCAACGGCAGACTGTGGTGAGTCTTGCGCACGATTTGGCCGTCATTAAGCGGCTCATTACTCGTTGCAATCTTCCTCATGATGAGTTCCTTCTCATTCAACTCACCAAAGATATTGTTGACCTCATCGAGATAAGCGATATAATCGCTCCAGTTATCAATTGGCATTGTTGGGTCAGGTTCTCCAGGAACTGATGGCGCAATATAATTGGGAACAATGAAGTTGTGAGGTTTCATCCTGTCTGCCTCTGGTGAGGGTTGGCCAGTATAAGCCAAATCGGCTGACCAGCGCTTGAAGCCGTCTTTTTTTGGCTGGATAGTAGTACCATGACCGACGTTTGCAAAATGGATGTCGCCATTCAGTTTAAGATGAGGAAGAGTGTTTTCTACAGGAACCGTTGCAGTGTCGACAATCTGTCTTGGAATTTCCTCATGCTGAGCCGTGTCTGTGGTGCTCACATTGGGCTGCTCGTATCTCTCGGGGACAGTAACGGCCATGTTGCGATTTTCTTTGCGATGCTGTTTGTCGGGCTCGGTCGCTTGTGAATTGCCTTCAGTGACAGCCGGCTCATTTGTCTCAGCCGTCTTTGGCTGTTGCTCGTCGATGGTCTTGGGTTGGCGTAAGAGTAGCAACGCAAGAGGCGTGAGCAGCGCAAGCAGGATGATAGCCCAATACTTGGCCAACGATTGCTGCAACATCTTCTTGGCGCGTGCCAGTTGTGATGATGAAGAATGGGCAGCAATGCCCAGGATTTCACCGATTTCCTTGTGCGACATGTCCTGCATGACCGACATTTTGAACACCTTGCCATAACCGTTGGGCAGGGCGTTTACCGCTGCCATGATTTCGGCCATCGTCGGCATATCTGCTGGCTCATCGGCAATCCAAGTCTCATCTGGCATGTCATCAACAGGAACAGTGGCCTGCACATGATGGCGCTGCTTGTAGCGCAATGCCACGTTGGCCGCAATGCTTGACAACCAAGCGTCAAACCGTTCAGGGTTTCGCAGATGTTCCAGTTTGGAGAAAGCGAGCACAAAGGCATCATGGGACAATTCCTCGGCCACGGCACGATTGCCCACAATGTTATGGCATATCCCCAACACCTTGTGGGAATACGCATTATAGAGCTTGGCGATAGCCTGTTGGTCACCAGCCAGAGCTGCCCCGATGAGACGCTCCATGTCCATCCAATAAAGTTGTCCTTTATTGTTATGATGCCATATTTGACGAAAAGACTGCATGACGATTGCGGTTTTTTTGCTTATTCAAGGAATAACCGTGAGCAGGCGGGCGATGTCGTTGAGTTTGAGGCATTGGTCTCGACGGATGGTCAACCGTTCGTTGTGGTGTTCCCATGGGGCGAGGATGAGCAGTTGGCCGCGGGCACAGGCCTCCATTCGCTTGCCATCGGGCTTTGCCAGGTCTGTAAATCCGTTCTCTTGCAGGTAGATGAGTGGGAATCCCTCGTTGAATGCGGCCCGCATGACGGCTTTCTCTCCAGGCGATATGGCGGGCGACACAAGCACGGCCCCTTGTCGGGCCTGTGTCAGGAAGTGTGCGACCTGTTCTTGGATTTCGGCTTCACTCAGGCGGCGTGACATTTGCACCTGCAGGCGCATGGGGCGGTCGAGCAGGAAGCGGTTGCCGATGGCCGAGAAGGTCATTCCGGCGGCCTCGACGTTGCGCTGGACACGGAACAGGTCAGGGTGCTCATGTTTCATCAACAGGCGGCGGGGGTTGTCATTGAGGTAATGAATCCAGGTTTCCAGTTGGCCTTCACGCAGCAGCAGTTTGTCGTTATAGCCACGGGCAAACAGCATGCCGTGGGAGCGGTCCTCGTTGCGGTGGTTTTTCTTGAGTTGTGTTTGTTGCGTTGACAACGCAACAGACGGGACTGGATGAGCAATGCCGAGCACCTGCTCGCGGTAGTGGCGGTTGCAGCTCTGCTTGAAGCCACGCAGGAGCATGCCCAGGGGTCTCTCCAGCTGTTTTTGAACAAACAGGATGCCGTGCAGGTGGTCTGGCATCATCTGCAGGGCGAGGACTTTGACCTCTGGATGGTGCTGTGAGGCCGTCCACCACTCGTCGCTCACGCGCTGCCCGAGTGGCGACAGCTCGATGCGGGGCGTATCGTTGCTACCAGCTGGCGCATCGCTCTTGCCCACCACTTGCCCGAATAGCTGGCGCCGCCCCTCGGTGACCATCGTGATCATGTAAATCTGCCGGCTTGTGTAATCATGACCCACGCAGCGACGAAGCATGGAGGGCTTCTTCTCCCCGGCAAAGGGTCGCTGTGCTTTGTAGGTCTCTTTTTTCATTGGTAATGAGTGATGATCGGTTCTTGTCTGTTGCGTTGCCTTGTTTGTTGCGATGTTTTGTCTGTTGCGTTGACAACGCAACAAACGGGACAAAAGATGGGACTACAAAGTTACTCATTTTTCCCCTTGAAATGCACATAGGGGGGTGGGGCGGAAGTGTTAGTTAATCTTTAGCGCTTTGAATTTTTGTTAAATCAAGCCCGTGAAATAGCATTTTGGACAAAATAATTGTTGATTATCGTGCCTCAAGTCGCAAAGTATCACTAAATTTGCAGGTCTTTTTGCAAAAAACGCAGATGATGGCTACGTTACTATTGACATTGGCAATTGTGGGGCTGGCGGTGGTGCTGCTGGGCGTGAAGATTTTCTTCGTCAAGGGCGGCCGTTTCCCCAATACCCACATCCATGACAATCCCGAGATGCGTAAGCGCGGCATCACCTGTGCGCGTGACAAGGAATTTTATAACTAACCACAATAAAAAAGAAAAAGTCAAAAACAACGTTTGAAATGAACTTCATTAAGAACTACACCAAGCTTGCTATGCTGGCCGCTGTCATGATGCTGGCCGCTACATCATGTAACGATAAACAGGTT
>CACYQB010000039.1 GCA_902776435.1 uncultured Bacteroidales bacterium
TCATGCGCTCCTTAAATTGCTGCAGTTTATTAAGGTTCTGGATGGTGTCTTGACCAGACTGGACAAGCGGCCCCGATGTCTGTCCCCAGGACAGCATCGTGGCGGTGAGCACGAGTGACAATATCAGAATACAACGTCTCATTATCGACTGCAAAGATAATGAGAATAAATGAATTCTTGTTTAGAAGTCGCTAAAGAATGACGGGCGGATGCGCAGGTCGGTCTTGTTCATGCGGAATGCCCGCTCGATGAACCACAGGTTGTGGCAATTCGCGATAAACTGTTTAGACGCATTGTTACGCCACGTTAGTTGCGCGTAGTGGGCATACTACGGGTTTAGTCTTTATCGATGAATTTGTTGATCTGTTCTTGGATGTTCGGAGCCAGTGGGGGAATCTTGTTGACTTTCTCGAATCGGCGCAGTTCGTCGATGTTCATGTCCACCTCGTTGTCCTTGCGCTGTTGCTTGTATTCTTTTTTGTCGATGTAGGCGTAATCGGTGGCATAGGACTGCACTTGGATGAGGTATTCGGTGCCTGAATGCCTGTGCCTTCCAATAACGGTGAGCTGTGACATCACGAAGTCGTCGGTTCTTGAGTTTCCGACCGAGTCGGTGCGATAGACCTGATAAATAGTTGTCGAAGTGCGCTGTTGTTTGACGGTGTCGGGGACAAACGTTTTACCCTTTTTAGCGGCTTTTTCCTGTTTTTCCTTGTTCTTGATGTGATTACGGTAGGTACTTAAATTGAAAGACACTGTGCGGGTGCGCTGCTCTGCATCCCAGTGGATGTAACCCAGTTGGCAAATGCTGTCGGCAATGATCTGTCGCCCATTGCCAGCGTCGGTCAGGGTGATAGTGCCCTTCTGTTGCAGTCTGCGTATTTTATCATAATATGATTCTTCGGGCAATCTTGAGAATTGGTCATACTGCCCAGATGTGCTGCTGTAGAGGGTTTTCCAGAAACCGCTTTGCGCCCTTGAAAGGTGGTGTGTCTTAGCGGACACCTCTTTCTTTGCGATATCATAGGCGTTGTCAATGACGCCGGCGCGGTAGTAGATGGGACCATCGTCATCGATATAGACATCACGGAAGTAGGTCTGGCAATAGAGTAGATCCTTGGGCTTTACCACGACCTCGGGCAGGTCATAACCGGCCTCGTCAAGGGTGATTCGGCCGTCTGTGATGTCAGCCACGGCGATTGTTAGGGGCTTATAGGCCACTTGCGACAGGTGGATGGTGGTGTTCTCGCCTACACTCTCAATCCAACCGTCAATATCGGTACTTGCAATGAATTTGCCTTGGGTGGTTGTAACTGTTACATAGGGGATTGGCGTTCCATCGCCATCCACCACTTGGATGCGCTGCGCGCGCAGTGACATTGCCCATAACAACAGCAGACAACTAATAAGAATGGTTTTTTTCATCATCATGAAAACTTGTCAATAAGAATGTGAATATTAGAAATATTAGAATTCGCTGAAGAAATTCGGACGGATCAATAAGCCGATGCGCAGACGGCAGTGCTACCTATAGTAGTCTGTGCTCCAGGCATCTAAGGAGATGTGAACAGTTTTATTGATTATCGGGCTCAATGAGGTCGGTTGAATTGGTTACGGTCTTAACGTGCTTGCGGGCGAGGCGCTTCTGGTAAGCATACACGATGCAAGCCATGCCCAGATAAGCGGCAGCCTGAATCCAGAGGATGCGGATCTCGGGCAGGATCTGGCTGACGGAGGCACCCATGGAATTGACACGGATGAAAGCACGTACACCAAAGGTGCTGGGGAAGAGCCAGGATACACCCTGCCATGCACCAGGGATGCTGGACTGCGGCCATGACACGCCGGTGAGGAACAGCAACGGAATCGAGACAAAGACCATCAGCAACATGACGTTCTCACGGTAACGCACCAGGCAAGAAACGGTCATGCCGAAGAAGATGCATGCCATCGTATAGGGCAGCAACATTGCCAGCAACGTCTTGCCGTCGGCCAGCTGCGGGAATGAGAACATGCGGGGAACAGCCATCGACAAGTAGGCGGCTGCCACGGCACCGATCATGCCATAACAGAGTGCCTTGCCCCAGACGACGCGGTAGGCGCCACGGTAGTGGGGATCATCGTCGGGGATGAGTTGGCCGTTGCGATTGCGCTCACGGGCCGTACCCGCCGACATGCCGATGCCCAGCGCTAACGCCTGCTGCAGCAGGAGCATGAGCACTGCGGGCAGGACGCAGGATCCGTAGCCGCCCGATGGGTTGAACATCGCCACATCGTGAGCAATAAGAGGCTGCGCAGTGATGGAATTCTCGTGATCGGTGTAGTTGCCGGCCTTCTTGATCTTCAGGCCAGCGCTGAGGCGTCCCGCCTCGACCATGGCAGTCTGATAAACGGCCTTGTAGGCGAGCATGAGCGACATGTCGCAATAAACGCTGACGGTCGCCTGCTCTCCACGGTTGATGCAAGTGGCGAAGTCTGACGGGATGAGGTAGATGCCCTTGGCGAGCTGGCGGCTGACGAGTGCACGGGCTTCGTCGAGATTGGCGGCGTAATATTTCACATCGACGTCAGGGGTGGCGTCACAGTCGTTGATGAACTGGCGCGAGAGGGCCGAGTGTGACTGGTCAACGACCACTACCGGTGTCTCGTGCAGCGTCTCGTTGTTGTAGATCCAGGAGTAGAGCAACGGGTAGCCCAGCGGCACGATGACGAGGAACATGAGCACGCCCTCGTCCCTTATGACCTGTTTCATCTCCTGACGCCATACGTATAGCACGTCGGTGATATGTTCCTTGAGTTTACGGAATATAGACATAGTTGAGCATTGCGATTTTGACTTTACGGAGTACGAACCATGGCAGCAGCGTGAAGGCCACGAGTGCCACGAGATGGAACCAGACGTCAATGACGGGGAAGCCGTTGAGCACTGTTGCCTGATAGAGCATCCAGTAGTGGCGCAAAGGGAATAGCCAAGACATGGCCTGCAATGGGGGATCCATGCCTGCGACAGGGAACGCCGAGCCGCACATCGAGATGCCGAGCACCATCCACAGCGAACTGATACTCATCGACATGCGCAGCGAGGGCATAAGTCCGAAAGCGAAGATGCCAAAGCCAATCGAGGCAGCGACCTGCAAGAGGGTGAGCCGCACGATGCTCCACACGCCGCCCAAGTGCGGGAAGTGAAGCACGTTGAAGATATAATACTGGTAGGAGAATATCACAAGCAGGAACACTAGCGCATGGACGATGTACTTGCCGAGGATGGCCACGAGGATGTTGTTGCCAGCGCGAGCGAGCCATTCCTTGCCCGAGTCAAACTTCATCTCCATTCCGAGCGCGTAGGCCGACAGCAGCGCCATGAAAAGCATCAGGATGCCTGGCACAAAGACCGTGGTCAGGCTGTAGTTGTAACTGCCCTGAGGGTTGGCGATCATGTGTGCGTCAATCGTCACGGCCTGTAGTGCCGTGCGTATCTGTTCCTTAGTTGCGCCCTTAGCACTCAATGTCGCTTGGCCCACTGCCGCAGAGCCCAGCATGCTGATGGTTTTCAAGTCCTTGGATGCCATCGATCCCGCCGTCATACACGTCATGGTGTAGTAGTACGAGATATCGGGCTGTCGACCTGCCATGAGCTTGGCCGCCGTGCCCTCGGGGATGTACAGATAGGCAAAGACCTTGCCTTCTTGCATGGCGTTGCGGGCTTCGGTGACCGATGCAAAGCGATACACCACCCGCGAGTTCTGCATGGCATCGAGGTTGCGGATGAGACTGCGCGAGGTAGCGCTGTTGTCATGGTCCACCACGCCGATGGGCAGGTCCTGGGGCAGCCCGTCATCGAGCATCGTGGTGAAAAACACCACCAGCAGCACGGGGAACACCACCATGCAGAAGCCGTAGATACGGTTCTTGCGCACGATGATGTTGAGCTCGCGCAGCACGATGTCGAAGAATTGAGAAATATACTTCATAATGTTCGCAAGTTCTCAACTTGCTCACTGTTTAAAGGTTAAAGTTTAAAGGATAAGGGAAAATCACTTCTAACTCCTAACTCCTAACTAACTTCTCACTTATTCTTAAGGATTACCGACATGCCCGGACGGATGCCATCAATCGCCTGGGAAGGACGAGCCTTCACCTCGAAGGTCTTCTGATCATACTGGCCGCTGGCCTTAGTGGACTTCCACACGGCAAACGAGCCCTTGTCCTTCATCGATGTGATCTTCATCTTGGCCTCGATGTCGAGAGCGGGTATCCTGACCGTGATCTCCTGACCCACCTTCATGCCCTTCAATTGGTCCTCGCGGATGTTGAACGTGGCCCACTGGTCGTCCATCATGGCGATGCTCATGATGGGAGTGCCGGTGCCAACGAGTTCACCCACCTTGGGATAGACGTCGGTGACTTCACCGGCCATCTGGGCCCTCTGAATGGTTTCGCGCACGTAGCCTTGCACCTCCTGCACGGCACCACGGGCCTGACCTGCGGTGGCCGCAGCTGCACGGCGCTCCTCGTCACGGGCACCGTTCACGGCCATCTGATAATTGCTCTGTGCAGTCTTGACCTGTGCCTGTGCCGATTTGTACATGGCCTCGGCCTCGTCAAACTTCTGGGCGCTGATGACTTCCTCCTCATGGAGTTTCTTCATGCGATTGTAGGACTTCTCGGCAATTTCAAGACCGGCCTTTGCCTGCTCCAGGATCTGGGCGGCAGCTTGAATCTGCTCCTTGCGGGCACCGTTCTGTGTCATCTGTGCGATGGCCGTTGCGGCGTCGGCAGCGCTCTGGGCCTGCACCATCTTGGCATTCACCTCGGGAGCCTCGATAATGGCGAGCGTGTCGCCTGCGTGTACAAAGTCACCTTCCTTGGCCAGGAGAGCAAGGATACGTCCCGGCACTTTACCCGACACACGGTATTCCTCGACTTCCATTTCGCCCTGGATTTCCTCGGGGTCGCGTTGCAGGGCCAGGTGACCGATGAGAGCGACAATGAGGACCACGGTGGCAAATCCGAGGACTGCTAACAAAATATTGGTATGTTGACTTTTAGCTGACATAATATAATATTGTTTGATTGTTTTTAATTTAGTGACGGGTTATTTCAGGATGCCTAATGCCTTGAGCAGGTCGGTGTTACTGAGCTGTAATTCGATTTCGGCATCAATTTTCTGGGTTTGTGCCATGAGCCAGGCCGACTGGGCCTCCATGACGGTCGTGGGCGTGATTACGCCCTCCTCAAAGCCGCGTTTGGCCATGCGCAGATTCTCCTCGGCACTAGCGATGTTGGACTTGGCGAGCGCCAGATTCTTGTTGGCCTCGCTGACGCGGAAACGGTTCTGGCTGACCTGCAACTCAATCTTCTCGCGTGCGTCCTCGAGTTCGAGGTTGGCAACCGTTGTCGCCTCTTGGGCCGCCTGAACCTTGTGCTTCACATCACCCCAATTCCAAATGGGGATGCGCACTTGCAGTCCCACATGCCAGAAACCACCAAAGCGATGCTGGATGCCGTTGAAGGCATTGGGGTTGGTCACAGCATATCCGCCGTTGAATAATACCTGAGGACGGTTCTCTGCCTTGAGCAGATTGACCTCTTGATGAGTCAGGTCAATGGCATTTTGGAGCAAGCGTAGCTCGGGGCGGTTGTCGATGTTAGTTGTCAAGGGTATAGCGGCCGGTGCAGCAATCTCGTCGGCTTTCTCATCGGCTAACTCGATGGGCTCGTCAATCGGCAGTCCGCACAGTTGGCACAGGAGCATCTTGGTCAACGACAGGCCGTCCATGACTTTGGCAAGAGCCATCTCGGCTTCATTGACGCGTACCTGTACACTCAGTTTGTCGCTGCGTGTTGTCAGGCCGGCTTCGGTCATCTTCTCGACATCGTGGTCAAGTTTCTTGACCAGGTTGAGGTAGGACTCGGCCAAATCCTGCTTGTGGCGCAGCGATACCACCTGCCAATAGACATTGTCGATGTCATAGAGTGTGGCCTGCCTGCGCGCCTCGAGCGTGTTGGCGGCCAGTTCCTCTTTGATGTCGGCAACGCGGTTCAATGTTTTGATGGCTCCACCCATGTAGAGGGGTTGTGTCAACGTGATGGCACCGGCAAAGGTATTGTGATTATTGGACTGGAGCGCCTCATTCAGCGATTGCCCCAAGTGGTCGATTGTTCCCTGGGTAGCACTGACGTAGGGGGCGGCCATTTCAGCCAACTCCTTGAGTTTGGCGGGGTCTAAAGGCAACTTGCTCACCTCATTCTCAATGGCCGAGGTAAACACTTCGCCCAAGTTGTTGAGCAGTGCTTTCTGCTCCTTGTTGAGAAGAGAAATCCCGCGGCTGGTGTACTCATATGCTCCGAGGGCACTCACCCGCGGCAGGTACTTCGTCCTTGCCGACTTGCGCTGATTCTCAGCAATACTCTGCTTAACCCGCGACACCTGCATCTGCTTGTTGTTCTCCAGAGCCATGGCACGGCACTCATCGAGTGTTAACACCCGCTGGGCATGCGCTTGAGTTGTTGGTGATACCAAAAACATCACCAACAAACATCCCAAAAATAGTGACTTCAGTCTCATACCTTCCATAAATAAAAGGTTCGTTTATTACTAGTAATTTTTGTAAATATGTCTTGCTACTTACCATCTGTTCCAGTATTACTAATCAACAAGCAACATCTAGAACTTAAACAATCTTTCAGGTTGTTGATTACCAGCAGATTTTCTACTCTGTTCACAACCCGCTAAATTTCAGTTAAGCCACCAAAATAAAGCTTACTTTTCCAAAAACAGTCGCAAATTTAACGCTTTTTTTTAATTATTATCTCATGTTTAAAAATAAAAGCGTCATTATTATAGTAAGTGGTTAGAAACCAAACATCTTTTAGGAAAAACAGAACACAAATAACATCTTCACCAACACGGCTTTACAGCCCCCAATTATCCCCAAAGCCCAACTCATTATATTCAAGTAATATTCAAGTAAAACGGCGCATAAAGGAGACAAATGAAAAGACCTTAAAAAGCGACAGAATCATTTAATGTGGCGCATCTACGATTAATTTAAGCGCGTATTTCAACAATGACAGAAGCAGATATTCACGCCCGGTTTGTCAGGTACTATGAAACGGTAGCCGAGCTGCATCGGATGGGCTATGAGCTGTTCCGTGTGTGCCCATATTTCAGCCCCAACGGAATGAGTTACCGCTGCTGGATCACGATAAAGAAAAACACGTGGAAGAGGTGCGGCGCATTCTTCAACGAGCAGCGCGGGGACAGCCAGGCACTATATACCCCCGACTGCACCTTGCCATGAACGACAACGACAGACCGATGTTGGACACCAGATTGCTGTTCATGATCTGGTCCACGTCTTTGACAGGATGACCGATGTAGGAGTCTATCCAGTTGTTGCTCTTCAGGATGAGTTTCCAGTTCTTGCCGGTACTCTTCACATAGGCGCTGTCATAACTGTTGAATGCACGGTCACCCCACACGTATGTCCTATAGCAGAATTTC
>CACYQB010000040.1 GCA_902776435.1 uncultured Bacteroidales bacterium
TGAGAACAGGCACAATGTGTTCTCCTATCTCGATTACACGTTGAACGACAAGTTGAGTGGACGAGTAGGACTGGCCTTCGAGTCTATCCATATTAGTGACAAGGTTACTTCCAATACATACAATCGACTTCTACCTGCAGCATCGCTGAATTTTGTCCCTTCACAGAATGTGCAGATCAGCGCCGACTACTCCACAAGGATGGAATACCCAAAACTGTATCAGTTATCGCCCATCGGTTACAACCTGGACGAGAGGATGGTCTTTCAGGGGAATCCTGGGCTGAAACCCAGTTTGAAACACGAAGTGAATCTGCAGGCGGTGCTGTGGCAGAATCTCATTTTGGCGGGTGTTTATCAGTCCTCCAAGCATGCTATCAGCGACTATTATTGTCACGAGGATGGGCTGTATCAGCAGTCTTTCGTGAGCTCGAGACACTCCGCACTCGCATTCGCGATCATGCACGACTGGAACATCAATAAATACATCACATGGAGCAATTCATTGCAGTACTCTCATATGAACATCAGTTGGGATACTTATAAAAACCATGCTAACAATCTGAGCTTCAGCAGTAACTTGTCCTATTATATCAACCCGCTCAAGACGAGACTTGAGGTGGATTATTCACGCTCATTGCGCAAAGTGCCATTGCTTCAAGGATATGAGCAGCAGGAGCAGGACATGTGGGCGGTCTCATTGTTTAAGACCTTCTGGCACGACAGGATCAATGTCTCGTTCACCTATTTGCCTCCCATCCGGTTAGGCGTGCGAGAGTATCAGCAACGCGCCATTGATACTGACTTCTATAAAGAGCATCAACGCTTGAACCTGAAGACCTATGACAACCTCATACTGCTCAGGGTGGGATTCCACGCAGATGCATGTGGTGAATACCATGGTAATTGGTTCCGTTGTAGAGTGAATCCATTGAGACGACGTACTTGGGGAAGTTGTCTTTGATGAGGGCCAGATTGCCAAATTCACGGGTCACTGTTTCCTTGTTGGCCAGCAGATAGGTCGCTTGGACATAGATTGTCTGCTCTCCCTTGGTCGCAACAAAGTCAATTTCTGTCTTTTGAAGGTAGCCGACTGTGACATTGTACCCTAACCTGATCAAGTGCAGATAAACTGCGTTTTCGATGACTTTTTCCATGCTTTGTGCCAAGCCACCCTGAACCAATGAATTGCGGATGCCGATATCCTCAAAGTAATACTTGTCATTGACCTCAAAGAGGCGTTTACCATGAATGTCATAACGATTGACGCGGTGAATGATGAAGGCATTACACAGGTATTCTAGATAGTTGATAATGACCTTGGTGGACGAGTCCACGCGCTGGCTTTTGAGGTAGTTGACAATATTTGTTGCCGAGACGGGCTTGCCTACATTGTCGCTGACAAAGCGCACCAGATTTTTCAGCAGGGGCACGTTGCGGATGTCTTCTCGTTCAACGATGTCCTTGAGAATGATGGTATTGTAGACGTTGTGCAGATAATCGGTGACAAGGTCCTTTTCTTGAAGGCCGATACGGTATAACTGCGGCATACCACCATAGGTGAGATAACTGATGAGTGATTGGTCATTGTCGAGCAACTGATGGAATTCAATGAATTCAGTGTAATCAAGACTTTGGATAGAATATTCCACACAACGTCCCGACAGATATGTGCTCAACTCGCTGGATAGCATTTTGGCGTTGCTCCCGGTGATGACAATTTCACAAGCCTCCCGCGAGTGTAAACTTCTCAAGGTGAGTTCAAATTCCTTGATGTTCTGAACCTCATCAATGAACAGGTAATTGGTCTTGTCTTTTAACAGATGTTCCTCAACATATTGGGTCAATTCGGTGTGGGTGATGATGGAGCTGAATTTCTCATCTTCTTTATCCACATAGATAATGTTATTGCTTTCATCAGTTGATAGCAGGTTTATGACCTGCTTCATAATGAAACTCTTGCCAACGCGTCGCTGGCCAGTGAGTGCGATGATAAGTCCTTTGCCAAAAAGGCGCAATACTTTATCAGTGTAATCTGGACGGTTAATGATATTCATAGCGAGTCTTTTTAAGATATCATATCGCAAAGGTAAGTGATTTTTGTGGAGTATAAGTCACAAAATGGTGAAAAATTTTAATTTTGTGACTTGTGGGCAACAAAAATCGGGAAATTCTGGTTTTTGTGGAGTATAGGCCATAAAAACAAATTACCGCAGGGGCTGTGTGGGCGGCCTGCGGTAATTTGAATTATGAAAAAAATACTAACTTACTTCTTGACGGGAGCCTCCTCGAGGGCCTTGACAAGCAGACGCCAGAAGGGCTCGGCTGCGGGGATGTAGGCACGCTCGATGGTGGTGTGCGGGCTGCGCAGGGTGGGACCGAAGCTCACAACGTCCATGTGGGGGTACTTGCCCAGGATGATGGAGCACTCCAGACCGGCATGGTCCACCTGGATGATGCCGTCCTCGTTGAACAGCTGCTTGTACAGGTCGAGCAGCATGTGCAGGGCCTCGCTGTCGGGGTTGGGATCCCAGCCGATGTAGTCACCGCCGGTCTCTACCTTGAAGTCGGCGAGGTGGAAGCAGGTCATCAGCATCTTCACGATATACTCCTTCATGTCCTCACGGGCCGAGCGGGCCAGGATCTTCACGGCTGCCTTGCCGTCCTCGATGTCGATGATGGCGAGGTTGCTCGAGGTCTCTACCACGTTGGGATAAGCGGGGATGTAGCGCACCACGCCGTCATGGCAGGCGTACAGGGCGCGCAGGATGGTCGTCTGGTCGTCGAGAGCCATCTTCATCTTGGGACGGTCGATGGCTTTGACGCTGAGGTCCACATTGTCCTCGATGAGTTTGAACTCGCTCTCGAACTGGGCCTTCATGGTCTTGACGAGTTTCTTCAGACCCTTCAGGTTATCCTCGGGCACGACAACCACGGTTTCGGCCTTGAAGGGGATGGCGTTGCGCATGTTGCCTCCATGCCAGCTCACCAGGCGTGCCTTGTGGTCCACGATGGCCAGTTGCAGCAGGCGGGCCATTAGCTTGTTGGCGTTGGCACGGCCCTCATGGATCTCGAGGCCGCTGTGTCCGCCCTTCAGGCCCTTGAGGGTGATGCGCACGGCGGTGTCGCCGCTGGCGGTCTTCACCTCGTTATACTTGCGCGTGCAGGTAACGTCGATACCGCCGGCGCTACCGATGACGAACTTGCCCCAGGTCTCGCTGTCGAGGTTGAACAGGATGTCGCCCTTCATCTGTCCCTTGGGCAGGTCGTTGGCGCCATACATGCCCGTCTCCTCGTCCTTGGTGATTAGGCCCTCGATGGGACCGTGCTTGAGGGTGTTGTCCTCCATGACTGCCATGATGGCTGCCACGCCCAGACCGTCGTCAGCACCCAGGGTGGTGCCGCGGGCCTTGATCCAGTCGCCGTCGATGTAGGGCTCAATGGGATCCTTCTCAAAGTTGTGCTTTGACTCGGGCGTCTTCTGGGGCACCATGTCCATGTGGGCCTGCATGGTGATGCACTTGCGGTTTTCCATACCCGGGGTGGCGGGCTTGCGCATCACGATGTTGCCGGCGGGGTCCTGGAAGGCCTCAACGCCGATTTTCTTGGCGAAGTCGAGCAGGTATTGCTGGATTTTCTCAACATGTCCCGAGGGACGGGGAATCTGTGTCAGCGCATAGAAGTTGCGCCAGATGCACGTCGGATTCAGTTTTTCAATCTCGTTCATTTTCTTTCTGTTAATGTCTTACAGGTTATAAAAAGAATTGTAGTTTGATTACGGCTGCAAATATAATAAATAGTTTCTAGTTTTTAGTCCTTAGTCCTTAGTTTTTTGCTGGCGTCAGCTTTCTTTCTGATCAAACAACGAGGAATTTTCAAACAACGTCCGTCGGTTTTTTTCAAACAACATGAACAACAATCAACAACATGAATTTAAAAAACAACCCTGAACCACCTGATTATTTCCGAATCCATGCGGATGTTCAATTCCCCCTCTTGGTTAAGAGGGGGTGCCCGATAGGGCAGGGGCGTTCGTGTTTCTGCGGCTGATGTCCGGCTTGGCTATCATCAACGCCCCCTGGCCCCCTCTAATCTTAGAGGGGGAAATTTCGTCTAACTCACGTGAAATAAAAAACACTGATGGTGAATTCGTAGTTTCTAAATTACTTGTAAAGCACGTAGGCGGTCATCGGTGCGAGGTTGGCCTTGAGGACGCCTTTCTTGACCTGGAAGCGCAGCTTGGTCACGGCGTCGCGGTACTTGCCGTTGTTCAGGGTCACAGGGATAGCCACCTGGCTGGGCTGCTCGTCGAGGTTGATGACCACGGCAGCCTTGTTGCCGCGCTCAACGATAATCTGCTTGCCGTTCTCGCTATAGATGATGTTCTCGGGCTGGTTGACCATGCGGTGGCGGAACTCGTTCACGGCCTTCACCACAGGATGCTTGAACTCATCGTTACCCACCTTGCCGATCTCGTTGTCGCCCCAATAGTTCTCGCGGGTGCTGCCGTGAGGACGTGAGTAGAACAACGGCGTACCATACTGGCGTGCGGTCAGGAATACCCATCCCAGGCGGATGAGCTCGTCGCTCATGCCGGCCGAGGCGTGTTCGTTGCAATAGGTGTCGTGCGACTCCACCCAGGTAACGAGATGGGCGGGATCCACCGAGTGGTGCCAGGTCAGCAGATTGTCGGCACGGGCATCATGCTTGTTGAGCACGTTGCGCAGCACCCAGCCGTAGTTGCTGGCGGTCAAGTCCATATACTCGGCATAGCCCTGCTCGGGTACGTTGCGGTCTTGCAGCACCTCGCCATAGATGAAGAGCTGCTCACGCGGCACGGCCAGCCTAAGGCCCTTGACGGCCTTACGGCCCATCGCCACGTCCCAGAAGTCATTCTCGGGCGACTTGGGATCACGCATCTCACCGGGCAGACCGATGTGCTTGGCCGTATCGTAGCGGAAACCACTCGCACCGCAGGCCAGCACGTCGTTGACATATTGCATGTAGTAATACTGGAAATCGGGGTTCTCGGTGTTCACATCGGGCAGCGTTCCCATCTCGCCCGTCGTGCACTGGTAGCGGTCGCTGTAGTCCTTGATGGGCCACAGGCCGTTGGCATGGAACAGGTTCTCGCGGCCATGCACGGCGCTGTCCAGGCGGGCATTGATCTGAGAGCGGTCGATCACGGTGTGGTTGGGAAGCACATCCACGATGACGCGAAGGCCCAGACGCTTGGCCTCGGCACACATCGCCTTGAACTCGTCGCGCGTACCCAGCTGGTAGTTGCCGATGGTCCAGTCCGTCGGCTGGTAGTGGTAATACCACTTGCCGTGCCCGAAGAGCTGGCGACCGCCGCCTTCGCCCACGACGCACTCGTTGATGGGCGACGTCTGCACAATCGTGTAGCCCGCATCCTTGATCTCGGGCAGGTGCTCACGGATGGTGTTGAACGACCACGACCAGGCGTGGAGAATAATCTCGTTATTACCCTGGCCAGATGCGGCAGTAGCCATCAGACCTATAAGGGCAATCAAAACGGTAGAAAAAATCTTTTTCATATACACTAAAATCTTGTTTAATCCTCGCAAAGGTAATAAAATAGTTTTAGTTATGCTCGCTTTGCTCGCAGTTTAGTGATTAGAGATTAGAGATTAGTGAGGCATCCGCACGCATGTGGAAAACGTGGAAAAAACGGAAAACCGCAAAAATAGGCTTTAGGTTTTAGGTTTTAGGCTTTAGGGAAGCATCCGCATTCTTAGTCAAACAACAATAACAACAAAAAACAACCAAAACAACAGAATTAATAATTGTATCGTCCTGAAATAGTTTGACAAAAATGTCAGATAAAATCAGGACTAAAATGAGAACAGTAAAACGAAGAACGGATTATGAGATTTTGGAGATAC
>CACYQB010000041.1 GCA_902776435.1 uncultured Bacteroidales bacterium
CGCCGTTCACCTTCTCGGACAGTCGTGGGGCGCCATGCAGGCTATTGCGTATGCGATAGATCAGAAGCCTGCTGGCATCAAGTCGCTGATTCTCTCGTCTGGTCATGCTTCCAGTTCGCTGTGGGCCAGTGAACAGCATCGGCTCATCAAGTATATGTCGGCCGAAGATCAGGAGGCCATCAGACGTGCAGAAGCTACAGGGAAATGGAATGATCCAGACTACTTGCGTGCCAACGAGCACTATTTTGAGCTTTACGTGACCAGCGTCGATGAACACTCGCCAGAGTGTCTCAGACGTCCGAAGCGTGCTGGTTTAGAGGCTTACCTCTATGGTTGGGGCCCCAATGAGTATCAGCCGCTAGGCAGCCTGAAAGATTTTGAATATACCGACCAGCTGAGCCAGATATCCCAGCCGACACTGATTTGTAGTGGTACGCAGGATATCTGTACGCCAGTTGTCGCCGCCTCGCTCTACGAGCACATTCCTCACAGCCGTTGGCATGTGTTCCGCCATTCCCGCCATATGTGTTTCGTGGATGCTCATGAGGAGTATTGCGAGGTGCTTACCGATTGGCTGCAAGAGATGGATTGAGGTCTCGTAAGGCTTATGCCCGTCGGACTAATTCACCACATTTTCGGATTTAACAAACAAGAACAGTGTAATATTCATTTGAAAGGTCTTGGCAGAGACCAGAGCCGCGACTCGAAACACTCCATGATAATATGAAGAAAGTAATGTTTTTATTGGCAGTAGGAATAATGTTTCTGACTGCTTGTGCCCAGAAGAAGGGCGGAGAAAGAGGGCCGCGTCAAGGTGGTGGCATGAGTATCAACAAAGATTCTGACAGCACGTTTGTTGCATTGAAGAATGAGACGTTGAAGAAGTTCAAACAACTCACTTTCGAGGATGCCAAGACGGGTAAGACGATGGCCTATAACCTGCTTGTCCCTGAAGGCTATGATGGAAAGGCGAGTTATCCGCTGGTGCTGTTTATGGCTGATGCCAGTACCGTAGGTAAGGACGTGACGGCTCCGCTCACTCAGGGATATGGAGCGTTGGAGTTTGCCTCAGACCGTGACCAACAGTTGCATCCGTCGTTTGTATTGGTTCCCCAATACACGGAATGGGCCGTCCAGGATGACTGGAGTACGACTGATGAAGTGGAAATGACTATCCGACTGCTACAGTCTGTTTGCAAGGAATATAATGTTGACACCAACCGTCTCTACACTACAGGTCAGTCGATGGGAGGCATGATGTCATTCTACTTCAACATCACGCATCCCGACCTCTTTGCCGCCTCATTGTTCGTCAGCAGCCAGTGGGACACCTCGAAGATGAAGGACTTCGGCAAGAAGCATTTCTTCTATATCGTGGCTGGCGGCGACCAGAAAGCATCCGGTGGCATGAGAGACCTGGCAAAGGTGCTGAAGGAGAACAATGCAAGGGTTGATTCTGCAAGTTGGAGTGCAAAACTGCCGTCATCGGAACAGGAGAAACTGGCAGAAGAACTGATTGCCCGTGGCGGCAACATCAACTTCATCAAGTGGGAGGCTGGCAGCGTGCTCCCCGAATCGGGCAAGGGCATGGAGCACATGGCATCATTCGACTATGGCTATAAGATAGCCGCAGTACGCGACTGGCTGTTCAGGCAGAGCAAGAAATAGATTTCGAAAAGACAAACAGACAAATCGGAATTTAGGCCGAAGCCGAAGGCAGAGCCAAGTTTACTTGAGCTATGCTGAGGCGAAGCCCTAAATGCCATGAAATGGAGTTTATGGAGATAAAAAGCAGACCCAATCCCAATGAGGCTTTCCCGAATCCGAAGATTCCAAGCCTTTGCTTCATCAAGAACGTGGTGAAGAACCCTCGTATCATCATCGGTGACTACACTTATTACGATGATGTGGATGGTGCTGACCAGTTTGAGAAGCATGTCACTCATTTCTACGACTTCATAGGTGATCGGCTAATTATTGGCAAATTCTGCGCTATCGCCAAGGGTGTGGAGTTTGTGATGAATGGTGCCAATCACAGGATGGACGGCGTGACGACTTATCCGTTTTACGTTATTGGTGGTGACTGGGGAAGTGCCATCGCACCGGTGAAAGACGAATTGCCGCTGAAAGGCGATACCGTTGTGGGCAATGACGTCTGGATTGGCCAGCATGTAACCATTATGCCAGGCGTTCATATCGGTGATGGAGCCATTATCGGAGCCAACTCGGTGGTGGCCTCAGACATTCCTCCTTATGCTGTTGCGGTAGGGAATCCCTGCCGAGTCACAAGGATGCGTTTTGACGATGAGTTCATCGCCTATCTGCTACAACTGAAATGGTGGGATTGGGACATCGAGAAGATTGAGGCAAATTTTGAAGCCTTGTCAAGTGGTGATTTGTCATTGATTAGAAACCTATAAATTCCGATTCATTCTACACAAAGTCATAATGTCGCTCATTACAAGGTTCAATTCCGAGTAAATCTGTTCACTCAGCAAAAAAAAAGAGCATGCTATTACACTTCATCTTATTTTTTCGTACGGAAATTTGATTGAATGTCACTTTTCTCGTGGGAAAGTTTGGTGTTGTCCAAGAAAATTACGTAATTTGCGCTGCGTAAAATATGAAGCGACAATATGAAACTGATAAACAATCCGTTTGTAACCTATGGATACAAGGGTGCAGAGTACTTTTGTGACCGCCAGGAAGAGACCCAGAAAGTTATGACGGGCCTCAATAATGAGCGCAACATCACACTGATAGCCCCTCGCAGGATCGGTAAAACTGGCCTCATCCACCATGTGTTTGCCCAAATCAAGGAGCAGCAACCTGATGTGTGCTGCTTTTACATCGATATCATGGCCACCAAGAGTTTGGAGCAATTCGTGCAATTGCTTGCCCAAAACGTATTGGACAAACTGGATTCCCCGACTCAAACTGCCTTGCGAAAAGTCTCAGAATTCTTCAGCAACTTCAGACCGACGGTGACCTTTGATGCGCAAACCGGTATGCCTACGTTCTCACTCGACATCGCAGTCCATCAGGAGGAACAATCGTTGCGCCGCATCTTTGAATACTTGCAGCAATCGGGTAAACGGTGTTACATCGCCATTGACGAATTCCAGCAGATCACCAACTACACCGGGGCCAATACCGAAGCGTTGCTGCGATCCTATATCCAGTTCATGCCCAACGTCTATTTCATCTTCGCTGGTAGCCAGCAGCACATGATGAATGAGATGTTCATTTCAGCGAAACGTCCCTTCTTCCAGAGCTCACAAATCATCAACCTGGGTGAGATTGAAGAGACTGCCTACTACGAATTCTCGGCCAGATTATTTGAGCGACAAGAAATGTCTCTGCCGGCACCAGTGTTCCACTACATGTACGAGAAGCTGGATGGGCAGACGTGGTACCTGCAGGCCATCATGAACCGCATCTATGCTAATCATGCTGTCGATATCATCAGCCAGGCAGAGGTTGACCAGGCCATTGAGGAGTTGATTGATGAGAATGAGACCGCTTTTGAGAACTATTACTCGTCCTTGACCAACAATCAATGTGCACTGCTGCTTGCCATCGCCCGCGAGCGCCAAGTGAAGGCCCCGATGGCCAACGAGTTCAAGAAGAAATACCGCTTGCCCGCATTGAGCAGCATCAAAACCGCGCTCACTGCGCTGACCGACCAGCAACTGATTTACCAGTACCACGGCAGCTACATTGTATATGACCGCTTTTTCGGCATGTGGTTGAGGCAACGAGTCACCGTGTAAACATGATGAATGAATGGCCAGCCATATTCTGGCCGATACCCGTTCAATTCCGCTGCAAACCCGTTCAAGAGATTGCAGCTTATTCGCGCCCAACAATTTTGCAACCACTGTTACAGTAACAGCCGTTGCAAAAGAAAAACGGAGCATGCTGTTACACTGATTGCGCCTAAATGGCTTGATAATAGAAAAGCTATAATCAGCGGAAACTGGTGTTTATTAATATGTTTCCGCTGAAAATAGCGACAAAAAGTGTCTATAACCAGCGGAAATTAGTATTTTTCTATATGTTTCCGCTGATTATAGCAATCATAACAATGGAAATATTTTTCGCTGTATTGCAACTTTTTGGTGTGCTTAATACGTCTAATGGACAAATAACTCAATTTTGACATATTAATATCGCCATAACACTTTTATGCGTAATGGTAGCAGCCGGCGGACAGAAGACTGTAGCGCAAACGAAAAAAGAAGTGGTTCCAGCCATTGAACTGAGCAATATGGACATCACAGTCGACCCTGCAGAGGACTTTTATCGCTATTGCAATGGCAATTGGCTGAAGAACAATCCGATTCCCGAAGATGCTTCTTATTATGATGTGTTTTCAGAGGTTGGCAACCGTACGAAGTTGCAGCTCAAAGAGATTATTGAAGAGGTGACTCATGACAAAACCGCCGTGCAAGGAAGCGTGGCACAGAAGATTCGCGATTTCTACAACTCGGGCATGGACTCCGTGGCCATCAACGAGCGCGGATACAGCGAGTTGATTCCCTACTTCGACATGATTGACCGGATGAGCGACAAGTCGCAACTTGCCAAGCTTACCGGACAACTCCACAATGTCGGTTTCAAGCCCTTCTTCGTTTCAGGCAGCTATACCGATTTTAAAAATGCCGACAGGAACATCATGTTGGTTTTCCAAGGCGGCATTAGCCTGCCCGTTCGAGATTTATATCTCGTCGAAGAAATTCAGGAAATTCGCGACAAATATGTAGAGCACATTACTAAAATGTTCCAACTTACTGGCATAGATGCTGCACTTGCAGCCCAAAAAGCCCAGCATGTTCTCGCCTTCGAGACCGAACTTGCAAAATGCTCACTACCCATAGAGGATTGCCAAGATCCCAACAACCTCTATCATATCATGAGCCGTGGGGAGCTGCAGGCCTCCACACCGATCTTCGACTGGGACACCTACTTTGATGCTATTGGAGCTCCGGCATTTGACAGTCTCAATGTCGCATCGCCCGATTTCATCACAGCCCTCGACGGCATTATCAACAGCACCGACTTCAACACCATTAAGGACTACTTGAAATGGAAGGTCATCACCAACAGCGCCCCCCAACTTAGCGATGACCTGGTTACCGAAGATTTCAACTTCTTCGACAAATTCCTTTATGGTGTAGAGATACAGGAGCCTCGTTGGCGTCGTGTGCTTGACAAAACCTCTAATCATTTAGGCGAGGCCATCGGACAACTCTATGTGGAGAAGTATTTCCCCGCCGAAGCAAAAGCGCGTGTGATGAACCTTGTCGAAAACTTGCGTATAGCTCTTGGAGAACGCATTAAAAACCTCGATTGGATGAGTGATGAGACCAAGGCTAATGCCCTCCGAAAACTCTATTGTTTCGAAGTGAATATCGGATATCCCGACAAGTGGTTAGACTACAGCAATTTTGAAGTAACTCCTGAATCCTATTTCCAGAACGTACGCCGAGCAAGACGATTCGAGAGGGATTTAGATATCGCTAAGGTCGGCAAGCCCGTTGATAAAGAGGAATGGGACATGGAACCTCAAACCATTAACGCCCGTTATAACCCAGACATGAACAGATTAACGTTCCCGGCTGGTGTCCTGCAACCTCCATTCTTCAACATGGATGCTGATGATGCCGTCAACTACGGTGCCATCGGCCAGGCAATCGCTCATGAGATGACCCACGGGTTCGACAACTCAGGGCGTCTATTCGACGAAAAAGGCAATCTTAACAACTGGTGGACCGACGAGGACGATGCCCAGTTCACCGAACGCGCCAAGCAACTTGTTAAGTTGTTCAATGAATTCGAACTCCGTGGCTACCACATTAACGGAGAGCAAACCCTTGACGAGAATATCGCAGACTTGGGCGGCCTCAATGTGGCTTGGGATGCCTACCAAATGACCGACGAGGCCAAAGCGGGCAAGATCATCGACGGATTTACGCCAGCACAACGCTTCTTCATCAGCTACACCACAGTATGGCGTTGCAATATTCGTGACAAGGCCCTTGAATTACAAATCAAAGAAGACGTGCATTCGCCACACGAAGCCCGCGCCACTCGCGCTCTTGGCTCGATGACGCACTTCTATGAGGCATTCGACATTCCTGAAGGAAGCAAGATATATATCGCTCCTGATGAACGCGCCGACATTTGGTAACAAACAACATAAACATTGACGAAGAAATAAAGCATCAACGTCTATTAAGAATATTATGCCTCGGATACGCAAAAAGCGTTCCGAGGCTTTTTCAGCGGTAAGGAGGGAAACGCCCCTGGCGTGGCGATCCCTCCTTGCTTTGTCTTTGATTTTGCCTCTCTACATGTCGGGAGAGGAATTGATATGGGAAGCCGCCATGATGATTTTCTGATGTGACATTGCAAGGCCAGGCAAAGTTGCCTCGAAATAATCCACAAAATTTGACGCTGCGCATAAAATTTGGCCAGTCCTGCGGATGGATTTTTTCGGTCAAGCCTTGCAGGCGTATCACTAGCAGCCCTTACTTGAGTAGCACCGTAAAAAGGTTATACGCGACAACAAGTACAATGATTATTAACATTTAAAAAATTTCATCATTATGACAGCTTCTTACAACATATCATTCCTGGGTTCTCCCGAACAAGCTGAGAGCCGCGTGAGTAAAAAGGGTTACCGCTCATCCAATTACAATAATTACATGGTCGAGGTGGTGGACTTCGACAATGAGAGCCACACCTTCGAGGTGGATGCCCGCAGCGAGGCCGAGGCCAGCGAACTGGCCGCAGACATGGCCATGGCCGCAGGTCTGCAGGTGAGTTACTGCAATGTTTACCTGTATGTAGATAGTTTTTAATTCCTTATATATTCATTTTCAAA
>CACYQB010000042.1 GCA_902776435.1 uncultured Bacteroidales bacterium
CGTGGCGGGATAGGTATTACCCGTTGATAATTCGAAATTGGAGTCAGTGCCAACGAGCGTACTCACGTAGTCGGCATAGTTGTTTTTGGCCTGTGCCCAGAGGGAGCAACAGATACTGGCTGCTAATAGAATTTTGCTTTTCATTATTATTTATAGTTTTGTGATTATTGATTCGTTACAGGGAAGGCACTGATGCGCAGACGGGCTCTTCTCGATGCTGAACTGCGGGCGTAGTTGCCACGTAGCGGGAACTGTGTCCGTGGGCACCAGCTCGCGCAGGAAAATAGGTGACGGCAGATGTTGGGCGGCGTCATAATCTTTGGGGATGAATACCGCCACGCCGTCGGCTGTGAGGTATGACTGTTGGGCAAATGTAGTAAGGCACATGCCCAGCATCATCGCTGTTGATAATAATTGCAAAATCAGTTTCTTCATAAACGATATAATTTTTATTTCACGTGCAAATGTACACAATGTTTTTCATAAATATGTATTAGATAATGCCAAAATTGTAGACAAACAGGAAAAGAATGGCAAAAACGAGGACTATAATTATATATGTTATAATGTATATTTGCATTATCAAAATGTTGTTAATAAAAAATATGGTAGAAAAGAAATTATTAGCAAAAACATTGCCCGTTCTATTCGGGTTTTTCGTCATGGGTTTCTGCGACATTGTCGGCATATCAAGCGACTATGCCGCATCGGCTTATGGATGGTCGGCAACGATGGCCGGCCTGATACCCTCAGTGGTGTTCGTGTGGTTTTTCCTGCTCGGCGTTCCTTTTGGCCTGATGATGAACCGCATCGGGCGCAAAAACACAGTGCTGACGTCTATGACCGTCACCGTTGTCGGTATGGCGATTCCGTTGCTGCATTATGACAGTGTTACGACGCTTGCAGCCTATGCCCTGCTGGGCATAGGCAATGTGATGTTGCAGGTGTCGCTTAACCCATTGTTGCAGAATGTTGTGACCGACGAGCGGCTGCTCATCAGCAGTCTCACCGCCGGCCAGGTGGTCAAGGCCATTTCATCGTTTGCAGGCCCATTCATCGTTTTGGCGGCTGTAAACTGGCTGGGAGGCGGAAATGAAGGCGAGTGGTATCTGTGTTTCCCGCTGATGGGAGGCATTACGCTGGTATCTGGTTTATGGTTGCTGGCTACTCCTATTGAGCGAGAACATCGTGGGCAGACATCGATCATAGGAGAAACGCTGTCGCTTTTGAGCGACAAGACCATTCTGTTGCTTTTCTTAGGCATCTTCTTTGCCGTTGG
Organism: uncultured Bacteroidales bacterium; assembly: GCA_902776435.1. Taxonomy (GTDB): domain Bacteria; phylum Bacteroidota; class Bacteroidia; order Bacteroidales; family Muribaculaceae; genus Sodaliphilus. The sequence continues at coordinate 1,280 of CACYQB010000042.1, forward strand.
CACAGATGTTTCTACCAATTTCATCTCGTCGAAAGTAATGATTTCACGCTTCGCTTACTCCAAGGAAATGGCAGGTTTGGCTCCGCAGGTCTACTTCATTTGCCGCACGGCAGGCGCATTCATTGGGGTGTTTCTAATGACAAAAATTGCTGAAATCAACTATCTTCGTCTCAACATTCTTGGCTGTCTGGCATTTGCACTGTTACTGGCATTTGTCGAGGATGAGATATTTGACTTCATTTGTATTGGAGGCATTGGCTTCTGCTGTTCCTGCGTGTTCCCCATTATCTATGGAATGGCCTTGAAGCGTCATCCCGCCAAGGGCAATGAGATTAGCGGGTTAATGATTATGGCTGTTGCTGGCGGGACGGTATCGTTTCTGGTGGGCCTGGCCAGCGACTATGCCGGACTCATTGGCGGCCTTTTAGTCATTGCTGCAGAGATAGCCTATCTGACCTATTGTGCTTATTTTGTAAAAACAGTATAGACATGAAAGAAATACTACGTTTCCGGCCTATCCTCAAACAGACGCTTTGGGGAGGTGAGAAAATCATTCCGTTCAAGGGAATGGACTTGGCATTGACCAATGTCGGGGAAAGTTGGGAACTTTCAGGCGTCGCTGGTAATGAGACAACTGTCGTAGGCATGCCGGACATGACGCTGAACCAACTGGTGTCTGTATACGGACCGTCATTGCTGGGACGAAAGAACCATGAGCGTTTTGGCAATGAATTCCCGTTACTCATTAAGTTCATTGATGCTCGAGAGAACCTGTCAATACAGGTGCATCCCGATGACGAGACGGCACGCCGTCAGGGCAAGACCCGGGGCAAGACTGAGATGTGGTACCTGATGGAGTCGGCCCCTGATGCCACGCTCTATAGTGGGCTGAAACAGCGCATCACTCCGGAACAATACAAAATGATGGTGGCAGATTACAGCATCTGCGATGCTTTAGCTCAGTATCAGGTGGCGGAGGACAATGTATTCTTCCTGCCTGCCGGGCGCATCCACGCTATTGGGGCGGGATGTTTCCTGGCTGAGATTCAGCAGACAAGTGATGTGACTTATCGCATTTACGACTTCAATCGCTGCGATAAGGACGGTAACTGTCGACAACTGCACACCATGGAAGCTGCCGAATCCATTGACTACAGCGTATATCCGGACTACCGCACTCATTATACACAACATAAAAACAAGCCCGTAAAACTGGTGGACTGCCCTTATTTCACCACCAGTGTTTATGACATAGATCAGACCGTTTCGGTTGAGGCTGCTATCAAAGATAGTTTCGTCATATTGATAGGGCTGAAGGGTGAAGGCCAACTGGCGACAGCCAATGAGCAGAGTCCGTTTGCTGCGGGAGAAACAATCCTTATACCAGCCAAGAACCGCGTTATAAATGTTAGCGGCAAGATGAAATTCCTGGAAGTACATATTGATAATCAAAAAATACAGATTGATGAATGAAAAGACAATGAAGCCATACGTTATTGGATTGGATCTTGGAGGCACAAACTCCGTATTTGGAATCGTAGATGTACGTGGCGACATCAAGGCAACGACAGCCATCAAGACGACAGGTTTCCGTAATGCCGAAGACTACGTCAAGGCTGCAGTGGAGACACTTAAGGTCATTATCAAAGATGTCGGGGGCATTGAAACCATCAGGTCAATGGGTATCGGCGCGCCAAATGGCAATTATTATAAGGGTACTATTGAGTATGCACCCAATCTGCCTTGGGCACACAATGTCGTCGTGCCGTTGGCTGACATGTTCAGCGAGGCTCTGGGCATACCAGTAGCGCTGACCAACGATGCCAATGCTGCTGCTATTGGCGAAATGACATACGGCATAGCTCGCGGCCTGAAGAATTTTATCATGATAACAGATTTGCCGGTGAACTGGGCCATATCATCATGCGACCCGAGAACGGGCGCCTTTGCGGCTGTGGGAGAATGGGGTGTTTGGAAACCTACTGCTCTGCAACGGGAGTGGCCCGTTCAGCTCGTGAACTTCTGTCTGCTACCAAACGGCCCTCTTTGCTGCGTGACCTGAAGTTGGAGAACATCACCTCGCTTGATGTTGCCATCTGCGCAGACAAAGGCGACGAACTGTCTAAGGAAATCTATGAGTTCACAGGCAATATGCTGGGGGAAGCCTGTGCCAACTTTGCAGCATTCTCTAGTCCTGAGGCCTTTGTGTTCTTCGGTGGTTTGACCAAGGCGGGCGATTTGCTATTGAAGCCTATCCGCGAGAGTTATGAACGGCATGTGCTCAATCTCTATAAAGGCAAGGTCAATTTTCTGGTGAGTTCACTGGAGGGCAGCAGTGCAGCCGTACTGGGTGCTTCTGCAGTGGGATGGAACACAAGATGATTGACCTGACGTGATCAAGCACGATGAGGTGTATTGAGAGTTGAGAATTCAGATGCTTTCTCCCGAAAATGTGTATCTTTGTGCAAAATTAGGACAATATATAATAAAATTAATGTTTACTATGAGAAAGAAATTGCTTTTGGTATTAGCCATGCTTGTACCGTTAATTGGCTTCTCGGTTGAGAAGCAGAAAACTGCTAGTGTCCGTTGGGGCACCTTCAATATCCGCCTAAAAAATACTGGAGACGATAAGGCGGGCAACGGATGGAATATCCGTCGCGATCGCGTTGCTGGCTACATCAAGGCGAACCATATAGATGTCATCGGCATGCAGGAAGTGCTGCATCCTCAGCTTGAGGACTTGCTTGAGCGCCTGCCCGAGTATGATTACGTGGGTGTGGGTCGCACCGATGGTGCAACGAAGGGAGAATACAGCCCAATCTTCTTTCTGAAGGATAAGTACGAAGCGTTGGAGAAAGGCAACTTTTGGCTCAGTGAAACACCAGACGTAGCTGGCTCGAAGGGCTGGGATGCGGCTCTTGAGCGTATAGCCAGCTATGCTAAGTTGCGCGACAAGGCTACAGGAAAGATCTTCATGGCCGTCAACACACATTTCGACCATGTCGGTGTGACGGCTCGCAAAGAGAGTGCCAAGCTCATCATGCAGAAGATTCAGCAGATTGTTGGCAACCGTCCAGCCGTGGTGACTGGCGACTTCAATATCACCGAGGATGACGAGGCGTACACTACGATGGTGACCAACGAGTTTAAGATGAACGATGCTTATCACATGACGCTCAATCATGATGGCGCTGCCTATACCTTTCATGGCTTCTGTAAGCAGCTACCCAAAGATGCCGAAAAAATCGATTTCATCTTCTTGACGCCCAATATTCATGTCGAGCGTTCGCACATCGAGTATCCTCATGTCGGTGAACATCTCTCTGACCATAACCCATACTGGTCTGATCTGACCTTTTGAATGCTCTGTCTCGAAGTCAGTAATATTCACTTTGAATGCAATGGGAATATTCTGTTGTGTGCTTGTATAACTGCCTGATAGTTAATTTGGACATTTATTCTGAAGCACAAGAATAAAGAGATGCCGACCCTCTTCCATTCTCTATTAAGTGGGGAAAGGAAGAGGATCAGTATCGTTCTATTTCCCAGTACATTGCACGCAGTTCATCGATACGTTCAAGGATGTTCACCATTTCTTCCGTTCTGCATCCGCGATAGATGCAGTTGTCCTCGCAGAGTATGCAGTAGCCTTTCATCTTCCGTCATGCGGTTCGCTTGATGACGAGAGGTTTCTTCTTGACATGTATTGGAGACAGTTCCTCGAATGTGGCTTGGGACTCCAAAATGGCCTTGATGAAAACGTCAATGCTTTTCTTTCCTGGGATTATACTTCCATCCGCCGGAAAATACGCAGTCGCCGTGGTGGCACTCTGTCAGCAGCAGCCAGTTCCTCGTCGCTCATCTTGTCCAAGCGTCGCTGTTTGAGCCGTTCTTCCTCGTTTCTAAGAAGTTCGGAGAGATGCACTAGCAGGCCTTCGTCGACATTGTAGTTGATGCCTGAGAGCGTGTAGATGGTTGTGCGCAAAGCTTTAAGTCCGGGTCGTCGCATGTTTATCCCTGTTATTGTGTTGTTTTTTACGTGCAAAGTTACTTCTTTTGGACCTTTTTGCAAGAAAAACATCCCCTTTTCCATCCAGTTATTAAAATAACGTGAGTTCGACGAAATATAAGTGCTTGAAAATTTGGTGATTAGCGAAAATTGTTGTAACTTTATAGTGTTGAAATACAAAGAATTACAAACAATAGAAATGAGAAGGGAGAATTGCTCAACTTTATGATAACACCAGGTGATGTGGATGACAGAAAACCTCTTGAGTATAAAGCTTTTGTAGAATTCATATATGGAAAACTCGTTGGCGACAAGGGATACATTGGCAAGCGTCTTTTCGAAAGGCTCTTTATGGATGGCAGACAACTTATAACGAAACTGAAGAGCAACATGAAGGGAGCATAGATGTCCGTATCCGACAAACTGCTTCTCAGGAAGAGGGCTATAATAGAGACCGTGAATGACGAACTGAAGAACATTGCTCAAGTTGAGCATTCGAGACATAGAAGTTTTGGCAATTTCGTAGTCAACCTTCTGGGAGGTATACTGCATACTGCTACTTCCCAAAGAAACCTTCCATACGAGTACAGACCGTTGATATGTCAAATGACAGACAGCTTACTTTATTCTAAAGTATATTCGTCGAACTCACGTTATAAAAGATGAACGCGTAAAAA
>CACYQB010000043.1 GCA_902776435.1 uncultured Bacteroidales bacterium
AAATGGCAATAAACTGCCATTAAATTTGCAAAATATTTAGGCTATAATTCAAGACTTATGTATAACGGCAAAAAAATCAAAGAGTTACTAGACGAGCGTGGGCAAAATAATTCTGCCCTTCTTTCTGCGCTCGGCCTGGATCCTAAAAAAAACTCCCTTAAGACTGTCATCAATGGCAACCCGACAGCAAACCGCCTGGAGCAGGTGGCGGATTTCTTCGGCGTGTCCATTGACACATTATTTATAAGGGAGAGCATGACTGATCTTCTACCCACCAGCACGGAGCTTTCAAGCATTCAGGCTCTCAAGCACGAGGTAGCTAAACGGGACGAGTTTCTCCGCCTCAAAGACGAAATTATCAGAGAAAAAGAAGAAAGAATTAAGCTTCTTGAAGCGTTAAACTCTGTTTATATCAAGCAGTTAAGTGGCAATTAAACTCGGACGATTTTCGGACGGTAATAGTAAAATTTGGCACCTTTCCAAAATGCTAACTCACTGATTATCAAGGGTCGTTACCAAGCAAATTTCATGGTGGAGAATCCCTCCCTTTCCGCAAAATGAAAAAGAAGTCCTTTATGGGCTTCTTTTTTCATTTTACGTGACAGGCGCTGCAGATGAGAACACACAGGGTTCGCCATCGACCTTCAGGTCGCTTTCGCAGCGCAGCGGAGAAAGGCTCCCTCCCTTTCCAGTATGCTATAGGGACGAAAAATCACTAAATCATAATAACAAGCGGTTGATTCTCCTTAAAGGTAAATCAACCGCATATGCCTTGAAGAGACGGGCGTTAAGCTAATTTTGCGTCACACGCACAGCGCGGACGGTTAATCCGAGGCTGCGATCGTTGCAGCTCCTGCCCGAGTTATCCGAATTGAAGTACAGACAGTAGGCGACTTCGGAGAGTTCCAGATTGAGCGAACGCGACCAATTGATGCCGTCGCTGTCCTCGCCCACTCCGAGGAGCATCTCGCGCCAGCGGTAGCCGGCAGCGGGCAAAAAGATGCTGTTCCCGTTAGGGCCTGTCACTAAACAGCCATTCACGCCGTTCAGCGTTGTCCAAGTCCATGTGCAATGCTCTCGCAACTCGTCTTGCTGAGCCAAGGTCGGCATGCGCCACGAAGGTCCCCAGTGCACATAGGCAACATCATCTTCAGGTTCCAGCTCGCTTTTGAAATCAGCAAAGCCATTGACACCGTAACTATACTTAGTTATACCGTCCATACCCCCGATGCACCACTTGTAGGTCGTCTAGTCATAATAATCCTTGGAAAAGGTCTCGCCCCAGGCGAAGTAGTCACCATACTCCTCGGGGCAGTTGGCTCCCACGTTGCATGTTGCCCACAACGTTCCGCTGGGCAGTCCCAGATCCACCCAATCTTTGGTGCTGACGGCTGGTTGCCCTTTCAAAATGATGTCGATGATGACATTGATGTCGGCGATATTGACCTCACCATCGCTGTTCACATCAGCTCGAGAGCGAACATAATCACTAACGTCACTGCCAAGAATAATGTCGATTACGGAATTGATATCAGCAATATTGACCTCACGATCTCCGTTGATATCACCCCGAATGGGGAAAGATTTCACTTTAATCACATGGGAGTTGCCGTAGGCATTGCAGGAACCATCTTCATTAGTGACCATATAGCGCATATAATAAGTTCCCGCATCCATGAAGGTATAATCCACCTCATCTTGGTTGAACCGCTTGATGACGTTCTCAAATTCAGCATCGGTGGCCATTTCCCAGGCACGATAAACGACAGCGTCGGTAGGATAACCTGAGAACACAATATGGCATGGCGCCCAGCCGCCCAAGTCATCACTATAATCATACACACTATAATCCTGTTCGGCAGTTGAGCGGCAATCCACAGCCTGTGTTTGGTAATACTCGCTCTCAATGGCATTCTCAAGCCCCCACGCTTGAAGGAAACGGTCACCCGTTAGAGCGAAGACGGTGTTACACAACGGCGGTTCGATGGCAAGGACATCGTCAAGGCACTCGAAACTTTCAATCACCTCAAATTCATACCACTGTGCATCACATTCATCCCACACTAGCGTGTGGTAAGCCAAATTGATTTCCCGATCCAACACTTGAGTTTGTCCATTAATGGATGTGTAAGGTATCTTGGGCCCGTAACCATCCACCCTGAAACTAATCAACGAGCACGGCTCATCATTACTGATGAACATGTCATTGAGTTCCAGATTATAGTCGGCATAGTTAACTACCCAACAACAGTAGCGTTCGCTGCCGTCCACGATGATATAGCCCGAGTTGGGCAAGACCTGACTGAGTGAGGTGGTTGAGCTGTCACAGCTAATGCCAGTAATCTCCTCAGCATAGTCAGCTCCTCGCGAATCATAACTATACCATACAGCCCGCTCACCCGACGTCGAGTGATAGGTCATCCCAACCCCATTGGTGTTATGGACTACATATATCTTGTCTAACCCCGTGCCCGTCGCTGGTGTAACCTCAATAACAGGGTACGCCCCTACGCCGGTAAACGTCACTTGGCCATTTACCGTCAACAACGAAATAATAGCCACAAAAAATGAAAAGATTCCGTTCTTCACGATTATATGTTTTATTCAGTTAATACATTTACATTTAGCAAATATAGGTTAAACAAGAACACCGTACAAGAAAAACAAGAGTTATTTGAACCAATGATGCATT